>CAVZKE010000019.1:0-451821 GCA_963775745.1 uncultured Actinomycetota bacterium | reverse complement strand
GTCGGGCTTCATTCGATGACCGCGATGAGGTCGCCCTCCTGGACCACGTCGCCCTCGGAAACCGCGAGCTTCGTGATCGTGCCGGAGCTTTCCGCCAGGACCGGGATCTCCATCTTCATCGACTCCAGGATCACCAGCGTGTCGCCATCAGCTACCGCGCCACCCTCGGCAGCCACGACCTTCCATACGTTCGCGACCATCTCGGCGCGGACCTCGGTCACGCGCACCTCCTTTCGCGTCATGGCCCGGCGATCGGGGCCAGGGCTGCGCCACCAGCACGTTCATCATCTCAGCCCGTTGCGCCACGACCGACGTATCGTAGCGCCCGCTGGCGAACTCGCCGCTATCGAGCAGCTCAGCGTGAAACTCCAGGTTCGTCTTGGGCCCGGCGATCGCGAACGAGGCCACCGCGCCGCGGGCGCGGTCCAGGGCCTGCTCCCGGCTGACGCCGTGCACGCACAGCTTGGCCAGGAGCGGATCGTAGAACGGGGTCACCTGGTTGCCCGCTTCATAACCCGCGTCGACCCGGATGCCGGGGCCCGATGGCTCCGCCCACTCGGTGATCAGGCCCGGGCTGGGCAGGAACCGCTTCGCATCCTCGGCGTAGATCCGCAGCTCCAGTGCGTGCCCGGCCGGCTGACGGCCGCCGGGTCGAAGCTGATGTCGCGACCGGCCGCGATCAGGAACTGCTGCTCGACCAGGTCGATCCCGGTGACCATCTCGGTGACCGGGTGCTCGACCTGGAGCCTGGTGTTCATCTCCAGGAACACGAAGTCCTGGCCGGCGCTGTCGACCAGGCACTCCACGGTCCCCGCGCCCCGGTAGCCGACCGCCTCTCCGGCCCGGACCGCGGCCCGCAGCATCCGCTCCCGCAACTGCGGGCCCACGCCGGGTGATGGCGTCTCCTCGGCGACCTTCTGGTGGCGCCGCTGCACCGAGCAGTCCCGTTCGCCCAGTGCCACGACCCGCGAGTCGTTCAGCCCGAGGATCTGCACCTCGACGTGGCGGGCCCGGCTGATAACGCTCCAGCAAGATGGCCGCACTGCCGAAGAACCGCTCGGCGCGTGATCGCGCGGTCTCGAAGCCCGCGCGCAGCTCGGCTTCGCTGGCGGCGGCGCTCATGCCGATACCGCCGCCGCCCGCGGCCGCCTTGATCATCACCGGATAGCCGATCCGGTCCGCCTCCGCGACCGCCGCCGCCACGTCCAGGACCGGCTCGCGGCTGCCGTGCCGCCACCGGCACGCCCGCCTTTTCCATCAGGTTCCGGGCGTTGATCTTGTCGCCCATCTGCTCGATCGCGTCCGGCGGCGGCCCGATCCAGGTCAGGCCGGCCTCGATGACCCGCGGCCGCGAACTGCGCATTCTCGGCCAGGAAGCCGTAACCGGGATGGACCGCCTGCGCGCCGCTGGCCAGCGCGGCCGCCATCAGGCGGTCGGCGTCGAGGTAGCTGCTGGCGGGCGGGGCCGGCCCGAGATATACCGCGTGGTCGGCCTCGCGCACGTAGGGCAGCTGCGTGTCGGCGTCGGAGTGCACCGCGATGGTCCTGATACCCATCCGCGCGGCGGTCCTGATCACCCGCCGCGCGATTTCGCCGCGATTGGCGATCATGACCGATTCGAGCACGCCCGCAGCCTACCGGCGGCTGGCCAGTCCCGGCTCTTGACCTCGCTGAGGGCCTCGACCACCCCGGGGTCGTACTCGGCCGCGGTGTCGAGCCGCAGCCGCTCCAGCGCCGCCGAGGTGCGGTCCCGGTCGGTTGACCCGCCGACCAGGTCGTCGAACGCGTTGACGGCCCGGATGATCCTGCTGCCCACCGGCGGCTCAGGATCTCCTCCGCGGGCCGGCCAGCTCTGGCAGCGGACCAGCTCGGCCACCTTGTCCAGGACGCCCGCCTGGCGGATCACGTCGGAGCCCAGCTCCGCGATGCGCCGCTGGTCATCCGGGGAGACCAGGACGGTAGCCCCGCCGGGGATCGGATCAGGGAGCGAGAGCTGGCCGATGTCGTGCATCAGGGCCGCGTACTCCAGGTCGAGCAGGTCAAGCTCGGGCATGCCCAGCTCCCGGCCGACCGCCACCGCGAGCCTGCTCACCCGGCGGGAATGCCCGCCTTCGACGTAGCCGCCCACCTCGGTGACCCGGGCCAGGGCGCGGACGGTCTGCAGATAGGTGGCCTGGATCCCGGCATACCTGCGGAACGCCACCTGGGTGACCAGCAACGGCCCGATGAAGACGGCCAGCTCCCACAGGCCCATGACCTCGGCCGCGAAAACGGTGATCACCGCAGAAGCACCGACCGCCACGCCGAGCGGCAGCAGCGCGCGCATCTCGTCCCACAGCGCGACAGAGAACCTGGCGCCCAGGTCGTCCGCCCTGATCAGGGCGCCGATCACCGCCTCGACCAGCCAGCAGATCGCGGCCATGAGCACCATCGCGGCCAACGCGATCCACCAGTTACGGGGAGCGTTCAGGACCGGGCTGGTCGCGAACGGGCGGAAAATGAACGCCACGCAGCCCACCGCGACCAGGCGGGACGCCATCCCGGTCACCGCCGGCCGGCGGCCCGCCGCGATGTGCGGCAGCGCGCCGAGCGTCATACCGACCGCCGTCACCGCGATCACCTGCAGGGCGGCGATGTGCGGCGGCAGGCCGCTGCCTTGCCTGGCTACCCGCAGCAGCAGCGCGTACGCCAGCGCCCCGGTGGTCGCGATCGGGGCGGCTTCCCGGTTTCCGGGCAGCGCAAGCCGCAGCAGTTCGCCGAACGCGATCAGGCAGCCGAAGGCCACCGCGGTCGCGGGCTGCTGGACCTTGACCGCGGCGGTCTGCGCCAGGCCGGCCACCACCAGCATCCCGGCTACCGCCAGCAGGCAGCCGCCCGGAGTCCAGGTCCTGCCAGGAGGCCCAGCGCTCAGCGGGCTGGCGCGCCGTCATAGTGCCTCCCTGGCGGTCAGAAGGGCTCGACGACCCGTAGCGGGGCGGTCGGGTCGTCATGGTCCTGGGCGGTCACCAGGTCGCGGTCAAGCGGTGCTGACGGCGGGTCGGGCAGCGCCCAGCCGTCCCGCCGCAGCGCGGTCGCGAAGGCGTCCACGAGAGCCGGGTCGAACTGAGTGCCCGAGCCCTTGCGGAGCTCGTCGACAGCCTCGTCGATCCGGCGGGCCTGCCGGTAAGAACGGGTCGAGGTCATCGAGTCGAAGGCGTCGGCCACCGCGATGATGCGCGCGAACTCGGGGATCTCATCGCCAGCGAAGCCCATCGGATAGCCGCGGCCGTCGATCCGCTCGTGATGATGCATGATGCCGGTGAGCGCCTCGTTCAGGAAGCCGATCTCCCGGACGATCTCCAGGCCGCGCATCGGGTGCAACTGGATAGCCGCGTACTCTTCCTCGGTCAGCACGCCGGTCTTCTGCAGCACCTTGGTGGGCACGCCCAGCTTGCCCACGTCGTGCAGCATGCCGGCGAACCTGATCGCCTCCGCGCGGTCGGCCCGCATGCCGATCTGGCGGGCGATCATCCCCGACCCGCGCGAGACCCGCTCGCTGTGGCCCCTGGTGTAGAAATCCTTGGTCTCGACCGCCTGGCAGAGCGCCGCCATGGTGGCCGCGTAGGCCCGCTGCTGCTCGGCGAACTGGGCCATCGCCCAGCGCGCCACGAACAACGGGACCAGCACCAAAGCGGCCGCGTACGGGCCCATCACGGCCCACAGCGCCGCGATGACCAGGCCGAGCGCCGCGTAGCCCAGATCGGAGACGAGCAGCAGCGGCAGGCTGGCTTCCAGCCTGATCCGGCGCCGCGGCCTGCCCTCGCCGCCGATCAGCTCCAGCATGCCCCACAGCAGGCCCTGATTGGCCAGCACGTGCACCACGGCGGCCGCCGCGAACGGCCCGATGATGGCGGGAAACGAGGCCACCCCGGGTATCCCGACGTGGCCGTCCAGGGCCACGAAGGCCCGTCCGGCGAGGTACCCCGACAGCGCGTACATCCCGCCGTTGAATACTCGTTCGGCCAGCAGCAGCTGGCGCCGCGGGCTCAGCACCGAAACGGCACCCACCAGCGTGGCTCCGACCGGGCCCAGCAGCACCACCGCGGCCAACGTGGCGGCCGAGCTTGGCGACCAGGCCGACTGCCGGGCCGCGAGCTGCGCGGGGGTCGAGTCGCAGATCAGGAACAGGGCCGTCAGCACGCCGAGCTGAACCCACCAGTTCGTGCTCATAGAGCCGGTCAGCCGGGGCGCGACAAGGACGGCGACGGCCACCGTCACCGCCGCGATATACAGCCACGCCGTCCGGGAGACCCTGCTCATGACTCCTCGCCTGTCGGCCTGCCGCTAGCAGCAGGCGCTGCGCTGGTCCCGCCGCCCGCGGCAGCTGCGCCGGGGAGCGCCGCCGCGCCCGGCCGTTGCCGCCACTCAGATTAACGCGATCAAACGAGATCGCGAAGGGTCTCCGCTGGAACTGCTAATTAAGAGAATGCCTAAAAATACGACATTTAGCGAAACGGATAACCGGGCGCCAGTCAGCTACTCGGCGTGCATCTCAATCTCGAGTTCGGCCCGCACGACCTGTATCCGCATCAGCACCTTGGTGCGCAGATCGCTGGGCACGTCCTCATACCCGCAGTGCTTGTGCACCAGCCGCTTGACGGCCTCCTCGAGGCCATACTCGCGCAGGCAAGGACCGCACTCGTCGAGATGCTGACGGATCTGGGCGCAGCCAGGATCCTCGATCTCACCGTCCAGATAGGAGTACACGCGCGCGAGTACCTCGCTGCAGGGTACTTCGTGCGGTTTGCCGCAGCTCATTGCGCGTCCTTCCCGGGCACATCACCAGACGACGATGCCTCGGCAGCGGTCGAGGCCGCCCTGACCAGGCCCTGCTGCGCGGCATAGTCCTGAAGCATTTCGCGGAGCTGCCTGCGTCCGCGGTGCAGGCGGCTCATCACGGTCCCGATCGGGGTCCCCATGATGTCCGCGATCTCCTTGTAAGCGAAACCCTCCACGTCGGCCAGGTACACCGCGATGCGGAAATCCTCCGGGAGGGCCTGCAACGCCGCTTTGATGTCGGAGTCGGGAAGCCGTTCAAGAGCCTCGGCCTCCGCGGACTTCAGCCCGGCCGACGTGTGCGAGGCCGCCCTGGCCAGCTGCCAGTCCTCGATCTCCTCGGTACCCGACCGCTGCGGCTCGCGCTGCCGCTTACGGTAAGAATTGATAAACGTGTTGGTGAGAATCCGGAACAGCCAGGCCTTCAGGTTGGTGCCTTCCTGGAACTGATGGAAGGACGCATACGCCTTGGCGAAAGTCTCCTGCACCAGGTCCTCGGCGTCCGCCGGGTTGCGCGTCATCCGCATCGCCGCCGCATACAGCTGATCCAGGTACGGCAGGACATCGCGGGAAAAGCGCTCGCTGCGCTCTTGCAGTGTTTCGGGGACCGGACTCACCTCCTCCGCGAACGCCCGCTGTGGCTGGCCGAACTGCCACATGCCTCGGCCGGAGGATACAACGCCTGAGCCAGGCTTCTCTCGCGTCACTACCGCGTAGACGTCGTCGAGCTGGCGGCTGGCTACTGGCACGGGTGGTGTAACACGCTCCGGTGTGGCTTCATTCCTAGCGCCGAGCCTCAGCGGCGCCGCCGGTCGCGCCGGGCCTGGCAGGTCACGCAGCAGGCCGCCTCGGGCTTGGCCTCCAGCCGTCCCTCAGGGACGGCTGCGCCGCAGTCGGCGCAGGTCCCGTAGGTTGCCCTTGGCGATCCTGGCTAATGCGTCACTCACCTCCGAACGCTGCCGTCTGGCCAGGGCGAGGACCGCTACGGTGCGTTCGGTCTCGGCGAGGTTGGCACCGGCATCGGCGGGATCCTGCGGGTACTCGGGCACCCACTCGTCCTGGTGCTCGCCGGTGAGGACCAGGATCGACCGGTCGAGATCGCCCAGGATCTGCTCCAGGCGGTGGCGAGCGGCTGCGGTATCCATCATGTCCCCTACCTCCCATCCGCGCGCTCGGCAGCGCTGTGCGGACTGTCCGCGTCGCCGGGCTCGATGGGCTCGATCAGCTGCGCGCCGTTGTGCCGCACCGAGTTCACCTCGGTGGAGACCGGCCGCCAGACCAGGCCGCCGGACACGGCCGGAGACAGCAGCGCGCGCAGATCGGCGGGGTCGTCGCTGCCCGGATCGAGCCAGTCCGCCCAGCTATCCGCTCCGATGACCATCGGCATCCGGTCATGGATCTCGGCCCAGTTCGTCCGGCGCCGTTCGTCGTGATGATCAGCCGCGGTCCAGAGCCAGGCCCGCGTCGTCTTCGGGCATCGCATGGTCCCGCCACAGCTCGTAGAGCCCGGCGATGGCCAGCAAGCCGCCATCGGCGCGGCTGATGTAGTACGGCTGCTTGATGGTGCGGCCGTCGACCTCTCGTGGCTGCCACTCGTAGTATCCGTCGGCGGGCAGCAGGCAGCGCCGCCGGGCGAACGCCTTCCGGAACGCCGGCTTGCTGTCAACCGTCTCGGACCGCGCGTTGATCAGGCGCC
This sequence comes from uncultured Actinomycetota bacterium, assembly GCA_963775745.1. Classification (GTDB taxonomy): domain Bacteria; phylum Actinomycetota; class Actinomycetes; order Streptosporangiales; family Streptosporangiaceae; genus DATBGO01. Next base: position 445,310 of record CAVZKE010000019.1, on the reverse strand, counting down.
CGCCGATCGAGAGATCCTTGGCCCACGACGGCACCAGGCCCCAGCGGACGACTCGTAGTTCCCGGGCCGGGCCATCGGCCGGCGTGCCGCCGGCTGCGCCCAGCCGCCCCGTTACCCTTCCGGCCTTGCGGGGCGTCCGCGCTGCCGGACCCTGCGCGGAGCCCGGGTCATGACGGCGTACACCGGCTTCGTCGGCGCGACGTTGTAGTCCGGCTCCAGTGGCTCGTCGACGCGGTCGCGCTGCAAGACGAACTCCTCGAGGAGCTCGATGCGCGAGCGCGCTGACGCGTACCGGCCACACATGTCCTCCACCTTGTCAAGCGATCATCGGGGACCGGGGGGCGGCGTCCAGGTTGCGCCGAGGTGCCATCGCCTTGTCACGCGGTGACCTTAACCTCGGCCGGGGCCTTGGCTTGCCCCGGCACCGAGCAACGCTGACGCTGCCCATAGCCACGTCAGCAGGTCGCCAAACATGGTAACCCGCGACCGCGCGAGCGCCTCCAGACCAGACAGCGCTCCCGACCAGACAGCGCTCCCGACCGGATAGCGCTCCCGACCAGCAGCGCACCCGGCCAGACAGCGCTCTCGACCAGACAGCGCCCTCGACCAGACGGAGCATGAACACGAGCGGCGCGATGCCCCAGGCGCAGAACCGGGCACCGGCGCCGGGCACCGCGCCGGGCCGCGGGCCGGACGGCTCGGCACGCGCCGCGCGCGCCGGGCCGGTCCGCGCGCTCGTGCCGTGCCCGGATCCAAGTCGATGACTAACCGCGCCCTTGTCCTCGCCGCGCTGGCCGATAGCCCGACCCTGATCACCGGCCCGCTCGCAGCCAGGGACACCCGGCTGATGGCCGGGCGCCCGCGCGCGCTCGGCTGCCGGATCGAGGAGGCGCCCGCCCCGCCACCGGGAGCCGCCCCGGCAGCGAACCGCCAGCCGCCCCGGCCCCGGCGAGCCTGGCGCGGGACGCCCGGGCTGCGGGCCGGCCAGGTCAGCATCGACGTCGGCAACGCGGGGACCGTGCTGCGCTTCGTGCCGCCGGTCGCCGCCCTGACCGGCGCGGACGTGGACGTTCCGCGGCGACGCCAGAGCTTCGCAGCGGCCGGTCGGGCCGCTGCTCGCCGCCCTGCGCGAGCTTGGCGCCGTGATCTCCGACGACGGGCCGGTGCCGTCCCCTTCATCGTGCACGGCCGCGGCGCAGTGGCGGGCGGAACGGTCACGGTCGACGCCTCGTCGTTCCTCGCAGCTCGTCTCCGGCCTGCTGCTCGCCGCGCCGCGGTACCGGAGGGGGCGCGAGATCAGGCACTGCGGCCGCGGGTCCCGTCGGCCCCGCACATCGAGATGACGGTGCGGATGCTCCGGGCATGCGGGCGCCGATGTGGAGACGGGGAGCCGGGGCGGCTGCCGGCAGTCAGCCCGGGTCACCCGTTGCGGATATCTGGCGAGTACTTCCTGGCCCGCTCCCGCCGTCGGCTGATCGAGGTCGAACCTGACCTGTCCAATGCCGTCCCGTTCCTCGCGGCCGCGCTGGCGACCGGCGGATCGGTGACGGTGCGCGACTGGCCCGGCCGGACCACGCAGCCCGCCGGGCGGATCATCGGCGGTCTGCAGGCGATGGGCGCGACGTGCACGCTAACCCCCGAAGGGCTGCGCGTGCGCGGGGCCGGGCCGGATCGACGGCATCGGCGCGGACCTTAGCGAGGTCCGCGAGCCGACCCCGTGCTCACCGCGCTGGCCGCGCTGGCCAGTCGCCGTCGGAGTTCACCGGGATCGGTCACCTGCGCACTCACGAGAGCGACCGGCTGGCGGCGCTGGCCGGCGAGATCGGCAGGCTCGGCGGCGACGTTACCGAGAACGCCGACGGCCTGCGGATCAGGCCGTGGCCGCTGCACGCGGGACAGCGGCACTTCGACAGCCACGACGACCACCGGCTGGTGATGGCCGCGGCCGTCCTCGGCCTCGGTCACCGACGGCCTGCGGTGCAGAACGCGGCCACCGTCGGCAAGACGTTCCCGGCCTTCAGCCGCTCCTGGGCGCGGATCGCGGCGCAGTCGCAATGACACCGCGCGACAGCCACAGCGGCATGGACGAGGACGACGTCCGGGTGCAGGCCCGGGAGCGGCTCCCGGCCGCGCACCAGGCGGCGGCCCGCACAAGCCGAGGCCGCCGAAGCGTTCGTCACCGCCGTCGACCGGGGCCGCTACCGGTGCGTGATCGGCGACCAGGACGTCACCGCGATGAAGGCACGTGAGCTCGGCCGCGGCAGCATCGTGGTCGGTGACACGGTCAGCCTGGCCGGCGACATCAGCGGCGCCCCCGGCACGCTCGCGCGGATCGTCCGGATCGCGCCGCGCACCACGGTCCTGCGCCGCTCGGCCGATGACACCGACCCGGTCGAGCGGGCGATCGTCGCCAACGCCGACCAGCTCGTGATCGTCACCGCGCTCGCCGACCCGCCGCCCCGGCCCCGGCTGATCGACAGGTTCCTGGTCGCCGCCTACGACGCCGGACTTGACCCGCTGCTCTGCCTGACCAAGTCCGACCTCGCCAGCCCCGATGACCTGCTGGCCGGTGTACGCGCCGCTCGGCACCGATTACGTGGTCACCGCGCGGCCGCTGACCGATGACATGCTGGCCGAGCTGCGGCGCAAGCTGGCTGGCCGGGATCAGCGTGCTGGTCGGGCATTCGGGGGTGGGCAAGTCCACGCTCGTCAATGCGCTCATCCCGGACGCGGACCGGGCGGTGGGCCGGGTCAGTGCGGTGACCGGGCGCGGCCGGCATACCTCGTCATCGGCGGTCGCGCTGCGGCTGCCCGGCGGCGGCTGGCTGATCGACACCCCGGGGCTGCGCAGCTTCGGGCTCGGCCATATCGCGCCGGACCGGATCGTGCAGGCGTTCGGCGATATCGCGGCGGGAACCGCCGGCTGCCCGCCCGGCTGCACGCATCTGGAACCCGACTGCGCGCTGGACTCCTGGGTCGCGGCCCACGGCGGCGGTCCGCTCGCCGCCAGGCTGGACTCGCTGCGCCGGCTGCTGCGCAGCCTGGAGGGCCTGGGGTCCGGCGACAGCGGCGCGGACGAAAGCGGTGCGCAGGACAGCGCAGCGGCGGACGGCGGCGCGGCGGGCGGGCAGCCGACAGCGCGGCGGGCGGCGCAGCCGACAGCGCGGCGGACGATGACGCAGGGAACACCGCCGCGGCGGCCGGCCCCGGCCCAGAAGGCCGCTAGCCAGCGGCAGAACCGGCCCAGCGGTGTGCCGCCATGGCCCTGTGCCTCGCACGCGATACCGTTTCGCGCCATGGCGGGCTTTGATGACGATCTGCGCTTCGCCCACGTGCTGGCGGACGCGGCAGACGACATCACCATGCGCCGGTTTCGCGCTCTCGACCTGCGTGTGGAGTCCAAACCCGACCTCACGCCGGTGACCGACGCCGACCTGGCCGCCGAGGACTCCCTGCGCAACGTGCTGAGCCGGGCCAGGCCCAGGGACGCGATGCTAGGCGAAGAGTTCGGCCGGACCGGCACCGGCAAGCGATGCTGGATCATCGACCCGATCGACGGCACCAAGAACTTCGTCCGCGGCGTACCGGTCTGGGCCACGCTGATCGGCCTGATGGCCGACGGCGAGGTGACGGTCGGGGTGGTCTCCGCACCCGCGCTCGGCCGGCGCTGGTGGGCGGGCCAGGACGGTGGCGCGTGGACCGGGCGCAGCCTGACCAAGGCGTCCGGCTGCCATGTATCCGCGGTCACCAGCCTGGCCGACGCATCGCTGTCCTACTCCGACCTGACCGGCTGGCAGCAGCGCGGGCGGCTGGCCGCGTTCCTCGGCCTGGCCCAGTCAGTCTGGCGGACTCGCGGCTACGGTGACTTCTGGTCGCATGTGCTGGTCGCAGAGGGTGCGGTCGACGTTTCCGCGGAGCCCGAGGTGTCCTTGTGGGACCTGGCCGCGCTGCAGATCATCGTCGAGGAAGCAGGCGGCATCTTCACCGACCTGGCGGGCAAGCCCACCCCGGACGGCGGCAGCGTGGTGTGCACGAACTCGCACCTGCACAGCGAGGTGCTGGGCCTGCTGGCCTCCGGCTGATTGTGAAGTGGGGCCTTGCTCTCGGCCACTGGATCACCGATGCTGGACTGCCTTAGGTATCACAAGTTCACAAGCTAAGACCGGGAGCGCCATATGAAGGTTCGGGACGGGATGACCCGGTTGGTCCTGACCGTGGGTCCCGCGCACACGCTGCGCGAGGCCTCCCGCCTGATGTCCGCGCACCGGGTCGGTGCCGCAGTCGTAACCGATCATGATCGTTCCGGTATCGGAATTCTTACTGAGCGTGACGTTCTCGACTCGATCGGCGCCGGGCAGGATCCCGACACCGAGCTGGTGGCCGATCACCGCACGGAGGACGTGGTGTTCGCCTCACCCGAGTGGACCCTGGAACAGGCGGCCTCCGCCATGGTCCGCGGCAATTTCCGGCACCTGATCGTGATCGACGGCAATGAGGTGGCCGGACTGCTCTCGATGCGCGACATCGTCCGCGGCTGGTCGGGACACGACGGGCACGCCGACAGCCGCCAGGCGGCCCGAGCCTGAGGCCGGGGCGCGGCCGCCCCGGATAGCCACGGGTTCGGATGGCCTAGCGCCGCGGGAGCGACCGGCACCGTATTGTCGGTTCATGTCCGGAATAAAAGTCCTTGTGATGGGCGTGACAAGCCCATGAGCGCCAGTCAGTTCATCGCCTCCCTGGTCAGTTCGCTCGCCTGGCCGGCTGTGGTGGTGACGATCCTGGTGGTCTTTCGCCGGCAGTTCGGGACCATGCTGGAACGGCTGGCGCGATTCAAGCTGGGGCCTGGCAGCCAGGAAGCCGAATCCGACTGGGAGCGGACCGAGGAAACCGTGCGGCAGAGCCTGTCTGCGGCCCGGCGGGCCGTCGGCACCGGCTGGACGCCCGGGGCCAGCGCCGGGGCCGGTCCGCCAGGCCCGGCCGACCGCCTCCAGCCGGCGGCAGCGGGGGCCGGAGATGGACCGCTCGCCTTGGTCGATGATCGCTGGACCGCCCTGGAGACAGAACTACGGAACGTTATCCGCGCGTCCGGCTCGCTGACCGAGGGTGAGCTCGCCAGTGCGAATTTTGACGGCCTGCTGGATATCGCGCTGAGGCTGGGACTGCTCAACGCGGTGACGGTCCGGTCCCTCGACGGTCTCAGGCACCTGCGAAACCTGGCCCGCGCCGACGGGAACCTGAACGCCCGGCGCGCCCAGGCCTTCGCCGTCCTGGCTGACGCAGTCAGTTACGGCATGCGCAGCCAGCCCGGCCCGGGCCGAGGGCCGGGACCCGGCCGGGGGCCCGTCCACGGCCAGGGACCCGCAGCCGGGCAAGGGCTGGGTTCCGCCCACGGTCAAGGGCCGGCCTACGGCCAGGGTCCCGTCGCCGGTCAGGACCCGGCCTATGGCCAGGGTTCCGTCGCCGATCAGCGTCCGGCCTACGGCCAGGGTCCGGCCCGCGGCCAGCGTCCCGCCCGCGGCCAGGGACCCGCCCATGGCCGGGGCGCCGGCCTGGCCTGACCTGGCCGGCCCGCCACCGCGCGGCCCGACCTCCCCACCGTGCGGCCCCCGGCCTCGTCATGGCGCCGCGCGTTTGCGGGCGACGTGCAGGACGGCGCCCCAGTGACGGCGCAGGCGGCCGTCGGGCCGGCCCGCGAGCCGGCGCTTGATCTCACCGTAGAGGCGATCACGCTGCCACGGCGCCATCGCGATGTGCCCGGAGAAGGTGTTCAGCAGCCGGATGTACTCCTCGGCGGTGTAGCGGGTCTCCCAGTCGAAGTGGCGGACCTTCACGTCCTCGAACAGGCCGCTGCTCTCGACCTCGGCCCGGTCGTCGGGCAGCTCACCCGGCCGCGGCCAGGTCTCGTCGGCCGGCTTGGACTCGCCGATCTCGTCGTAGACGTCCTGGATCTCGCGGAAGAACGGGTCACCATCGGGCGGGAACACGTGCAGCGCGCTCCAGAAGGCCAGGTACCCGCCGGCGCGCAGCAACTCCCAGGCTCGCCGGTACCGTAGCGCGGGATCGATCCAGTGCCACGCCGTGGCGGCATAGACGAGATCGAAACTCACTCCGGCGGGCGGCGCCCAGGTCTCGAAGTCAGCCTGGATGACGTCGACGCCCGGAAACCGCGCGAGGTTCCTCCTGGCCTGCTCGGCCAGCTCAGGCCCGAGTTCCACGCAGCTGATCAGGAAGCCGCGGCTGGCCAGCGGGACCGTGGCCAAGCCGGTCGCACAGCCGATTTCCAGCAGCCGGTCGCCGCGAGTCAGGCTGGCCAGTCGCACCAGCTCGGCGAAGAGTTCGGCGGGGTACCCGGGCCGGGCCTGCTGATAGAGCCGCGCGGCGGACTCGAAGGTGCGGCGGAGTTGATTTCGATCATTGGTCATCGCGGCGAATATTCGTTATTCCGCTTGTTTCTTTTCCTTCCGGCCCCGGATGAGCAGCCAACCCAGGCCGGCGGTCGCCCACTGGTCAGTCACGGACGCTGATCCTGGCCGCCGCGCCGCACCGCGTCAACCGGCCGCCGGCTGGCAAATGCGGAGGCCGCATCTGGCATGCATCCCGCCGCCCCCGGGTACACGTGGATACGTCTATGGCGAAGTTCTGCGCGGAACATGCGGCGGGCGGCGCCGGGCGGGGCAGGCCGGTGGCCGCCGATGCTCATTGCCGGACGCGCGCATGATGCAGCGCCTGCCGCGGCGGCTGACCTGGCTGCTGGCTTGCCTGGCGGGCCTGGTTCTGGTCGCGGCGGTCTCGATCGGGGTCGCGCTCGTGGTCACCCCGATGCAGACGGTCACGGTCGCCGGGCAAGTGATCAAGGTGGGCACCACCACGCCCCGGCTGAGCCTGTCCGGTCCCGGGGAAGTTGACCTGTTCGGACAGAGCCTGCCGACGGTCGTGCCGTTTACCGGACCGGTCCGGCCGCGGCTCGCCCTCACGCAGATCACCATCGACAGCGAACTGGCCAACTTTGCGCAGGACTCCAGCCCGCGCAGCGCCACGCACCTGCTGGGATCGCGTCTGGATGACGGCTGGACCCGCTACTTCGCCTGGGAAGCGGGCCTCGCGGGGCTGGCCGCGCTGATCCTGACCGGGGCGGTCGCGGGCTGGCGGCGGCTGCCCGCCCGCCCGACCGCGCGGCTGCTGGTGGCGGGCCTGATCGTCACCCAGCTGATCAACCTCGGGTCGATCGTGCTGGCCGCCCGCGGCGCGCAGAAGGCACTCAGTCAGGTGCGCTCGCTGAACCAGCTGGTCGGCAGCGACCCGGCGCCGCCCGCGGTCAGCGCCGGCGGGCCGCTGCTGCCCGGTGTCCAGGCCGTGGTGATCGGTGACTCAACGGCGGCCGGAGCCGGACTGTCGCTGATCGCCGACGCCTCGCACATCGACCGGGCCTGCGGCCGCAGTTCCGATTCCTACGCTGAGGACCTGGCCAGGGCCAACAGCTGGCGGGTCATGAATCTCGCCTGTAACAGCGCCACCATCAGCCACGGCCTGCTCGGACCTGAGCACAAGAACCGGCTCATCGTGCCAGCGCAGCTCGGCGCTACGCTCCGGGCCCAGGACGCGTCGGTCGTTATCGTGAGCGTCGGCGCCGACGACCTGAAATGGGCGGCCATCGTCGCGTATTGCGCGACCGCGCCGCGGTGTAACGACCGCGCCTCGACCGCGTACTTCCAGCAGAAGCTGGCGGCATTCAGCAAGGACTATTTTCAGCTGCTGACCGAGCTGGCCAGCCTGCACGGTGACCCGCACGTGATCATCAACCTCTATTACGACCCGTTCGGCCAACAGCTCGGGTGCCTGGCGGGCCGGGGGCTGACCGCGGCCAAGGTCGCCATCCTCAGCTCCAGGATTGCGACGCTCAACAAGCTCCTGTCGGCCGGAGCGGCTGAGTTCGGTTATCTGTCGGTGCAGCCCAGCTTCGCCGGTCATCAGCTGTGCTCAGCGCAGCCCTACGTGCAAGGGGCCGGCGACCGGGCGCCCTTCCACCCGACCGAGCTCGGTCAGCTGGCGATCGCGCTGGCTGACCAGGTGGCGCTGACCGGGTCATCGGGAACCACCGGCCAGGGCGCCGCCGGAACGCCGGGAACGCCAGCCGGGCCGGGAACTCCCGGCGCGACCGGGTCGCCCTCGCCCTGAGTCCCGCCGCGCGCGGCGGACCCCGGCGGGTCGCCGAGCCAGATCCGGCCACCGGCCGGCCGGACCGGGTTCCCGGTGCTTGCGGGAACCTGGCCCGGCCGGCTTACTGTCGAGGCATGAAACCGCGCGACATCGGCGATCAGGACCCCTGGGCTCCGCAGGCCTGCACGCTGCCGACCGCCGAGCGGCCGCTGCGAGCGGCCGAGTTCGACGGCCTGTTCAGCGAGGTGGTGACCGGCGTCGAGCGGGTCGGGCCGGCCCGGCTTCGGTTGCCGCTGCGGGCCAGCCCGCAGGTGGCGGGGCGGGCGGCGGAGCTGGTGACCGCCGAGACGGCCTGCTGCTCGTTCTTCACCTTCACGCTCACCGCGACCGTCGGCCAGCTGGTGCTCGACATCGACGTGCCCGCGGCGTACGCCGATGTCCTGGACGCGCTGGCTGCCCGGGCCGCGGCGGTGACCGGCGCCAGGTAAGGCGAGCTCGATCCCTGGCGCGGCGCCGTCCCCTGGCGCGGCGCGATCCTCTCGCCCGGCGCGATCCTCTTGCGCAGCGCGAGGCGCGGGGTTAACGTTTATCGTTAATAACGAATATCGTTAAGGCGGTCGCAGCGTGCGCAGAACTCATCCGCCCCAGGATCCTCTCGAACCAATCAGGGGCACGGTCGGATGCTTCACCGGACTGACCGTCGTCGTCTGCTCTTGAGCCTGCTCGTGCACCAGGCGCTCTGGGGCAACGGACCGGTCTGCACGTCGGTCCCGGCGACGGGATTCCGGCGCGAGTCTCGGCGGTGGCCGTCGGCGGGCAGGTGCGGGGCAGTCAGGCCATGATCGGCAACGTGATCCTCTGCGCCAGTCATCCGGATACGGTGCAGCGGCTGGCCGGGCTGCTGGCGGCGTGGCCGTCGGTGATCTTGTGGGTGGGGTTCCTGGTGCAGATCCGCGGCCTGCTGCGGATCGCATCGCAACCGGGCGGCCTGTACTCGCTGCCGACCGCGGCCCGCCTGCGCCGCCTCGGCTGGTTCCTGACCGCCGGCGCCCTGGCCGCCGCGATCATCCAGACGGCGGCAAACCTGGTCATCCTGCTGAGCCAGATCCACTACCCGGGCCTCAACTGGTTCCAGCCCGACAAGTTGCACCTGTCGGTGAGCGCGCTGCTGGCCGGGCTGGCCCTGATCACGGTGGCCCGGGTGATGCGGGTCGGCGTGACGATGCGCGAAGAACTTGATGTCACGGTCTAGCGAGCAGCCATCCGCCGCCGACGACCAGCGCATCGAGGTCCACCTGGATCAGCTCCTGCTGGCCCGCGGAATGACCCTGACCGAGTTGTCCGAACGGGCCGGGGTCACGATCGTGAACTTGTCGATCCTGAAGAACGGCCACGCCCGGGCGATCAGGTTCAGCACCCTGACCAAGCTCTGCGAGGTTCTGGACTGCCAGCCGGGCGACCTGCTCAGCTACGTCCCGGTGCGGCGGGCGGCCCGGTCCCCGATGCCCTAGCGTGACTGGTCATCAAGATCGCGGCCCATCGCACTGCCCGGTGGCCGGCCGCAGCGCTAGCCTGCCGACGGGCCGTGCGCAGAGGCGAAGGAGGAGTGCCGTGCCAGCAGACTCAGACACGCCGCGGGGACGTCGCGCTCTCGGTACCGCCCGGCTGGCTGGCTTCAGCGATGGAGTGTTCTCCATCGCCGCCACGCTGCTGGTGCTGGACCTCGCGGTGCACCCGCCCGGCCCGCCGCTGCAGCAGGTGCTTCGCGCCTGGCCGGGCTAATTGGCCTACGTCGTCAGCTTCCTGACCATAGGCGGCGGCTGGCTCGCCCACACGGCCATGACCGAGCGGCTCACCCGGTCAGATCCGATCTTCCTGCAGATCAACCTGGTCCTGCTGATGGTGGTCGCGTTCCTGCCCTTCCCGACCAGGCTTGTCGCGGACGCCCTGCACGCGGTAGGCGCCGAACGGGTGGCGGTCACGGTGTACGGGCTGACGCTCCTGGCGATCCGCCTCCTGGGGGCGGCGGTGGACAAATACGCCCAGCGCGAGCGCTTCTACGCGGCTCACGAAAATGGCGAGGAGGTCTACGAACGGCGGAACCTCCTGGCCGTCGTCACCGGGTATGTCATCGCGATCATCATCGGGATCGTCGTGCCACAGGTGGCGGTGATCCTCTACTTCGGCATCGCGGTCTACCTGGTTGCGCCGTTCCGCGAGCTCGGGCGGCTGCTGTTCCGGCGCTCCTAGTGTCCTGTCAGGTCGGAGCGCTCGCTACTTGCTGAGGGAGCAGCAGTCGCCGGCGAGTCGGTCGAGGATCTCCTCGGCGCTCTTGTGCCAGGTGAAGGGTCGGGGGTTGTCGTTCCAATGGCTAGAATCGTCGGGATGCCAGGGCCGACCGCGGGAAGCGCCGTACCGGTGGGTAGGGCCCGCACACTCGCTCAGGTGTACCGACACTTCGGTGAGGTCGACGCCGCCGAAACATCGCCGCTGTACGAGCGCGTCGCCGTCGCCCTGAGTGAGTCCGACGAGGCGCTGCGCGCCATCGAGGCGGCGCCGGCGCGCAAGCGGCACCCTACGGTGATCCTCGCCGCGCTGCACGACCTCGCCCTCGCGGGACGCGCCCCGGCGCTTGCCGCGGCCTATGCCGCTGCGGACGGCGACGCTGCCGCTGGCGCGGCGATCGACACGCTGCTGCGGATGACCGACTCGGTCGTGGCCATCGCCGTGCGCCGGCAGACGCGGACCAACGAGACCGGACGCTGCGCCGTGCTGTATCCGGCCATTGCCGAGGCGGCGCGCCGGGTAGGCGCGAACGCGGTCGGGCTGATCGACGTGGGTTGTTCGGCTGGGCTCAACCTCAATGTCGATCGCGTTGGCATCACGTACAGCAACGGACAATCGCTGGGCGACCCGTCATCTCCCGTGCAGCTGTCGTCTTCGATCGTGGGAGACCGGCCCATCCCGACGCGGGCGATGCCCGAGGTCGTCGCCCGGGTCGGCGTCGACCTCGATCCGGTCGACGTGACCGACGCGGATGACGCCCGATGGTTGCGCGCCTGCCTGTGGCCGGATCAGCCGGAGCGGGCCGCGAGGCTCGAAGCGGAGATGGCGCTGGCGGCGACGGCCCCTCCGCTGCTGCTGCAAGGTGACGCCGTCGAGGTGGTGCCCGACGCCTTCGCCCGGGTGCCCGCGGACGCCCTGCCTGTCGTCACCACGACGTGGGCGCTGTCGCACTTCCCGCTCGAGAGCCGCCTGCGCTTCCTGCACCGCCTCGACGAAGCGGCGGCCGGCCGGGCGGTGGCGTGGGTGTCAGCGGAGGGGGTCGGAGTCGCGCCGACGATACCGACACTTGGCGATCGCCGCGCCTCTGGCCACAGCATCATCGGCCTGGCGGTGTTCGACCGGTCGGCTCTGCGCGCCGAGGCCATTGGCCGCTGCTGGTCGCAGGGCCGCTTGCTGGCGTGGCTGGCAGACTCCTAGGTGCCCGGTCAGGTTGATCCGTCGACAAATTTTCCTGCCAGCGGCCGCCGTTCCGGCGTTCCCAGCCGCAGCTATTCCGGCGTTCCCAGCCGCAGCGGTCCCGCCGGGTTACGACGAGGCGCGCCGTGTACAACGGGATGATCGACAACCATCCGGCCGCGATCGCGCGCTGCCGGAACACCGCCGACGTCATCAACTGCGTCCGGTTCGCACGCCGCCACGGCGCAGAGATCACCGTCCGGGGCGGCGGCCACAGCGCGGCCGGGTTCGGGGTGGGGGATGGCGCCTTGGTCATCGATCTGTCGCTGCTGCGCAGCACCACGGTCGGCCCGGCCGATCACACCATCCGCGCCGATGCGGGCTGCACCTGGGGCGATGTCGATCACACCACCGTCGCGTTCGGCATGGCCACCCCGTCGGGCTTCCTGGCGTCCACCGGCGTGGCCGGGCTGACCCTCGGCGGCGGCATCGGCTACCTGTCCCGCCGGTTCGGCCAGACCATCGACAACCTGCTGTCCGCCGACGTGGTGCTGGCCGACGGCAGCTTCGTCACCGCCAGCGAGAACTCCCACCCCGACCTGTTCTGGGCGCTGCGCGGCGGCGGCGGCAACTTCGGCATCGTCACCTCGTTCACCTTCCGCTGCCACGGCATCGGCGAGCACGGCACCATCATCGGCGGCCCGGTGCTGTATGACATCGCCGACACCGCCGAGGTGATGCGCTGGTACCGGGACCTGCTGCCCTCCCTGCCCGAAGAACTGGACGGCTGGATCGCGCTGCTCACCATCCCCCCACGACCGCGCCGACGAGGTACTCGAGCCGGTCCGCACGCACGGCTCGCCGCTGCTGGCCGGCCTGGCGCCGATGCCGTTCAGCGTGCTGCAAAGCGCGTTCGACGGCCTCTACCCGGCCGGGCTGCAATGGTACTGGCGGGCCGACTTCTTCAACGAGATCTCCGACGCCGCCATCGACGTGCACGTCAAGTACGGCGCGCTGCTGCCCACCGGCCACTCCACCATGCACCTGTACCCCATCGACGGCGCCGCCAGCCGGGTACCCGCCGACGCCACCGCCTTCGCCTACCGCGACGGCGGCTGGTGCGGCATCATCGCGGGCGTCGACCCCGACCCGGCCAACGCCGGGCTCATCTCGCAATGGGCCCGCGACTACTGGCAGGAACTGCACCCCGCCTCAGCAGGCGGCGCCTACGTCAACTTCATGATGGACGAGGGCCAGGACCGGATCAGGGCCTCCTACCGCGGCAACTACGACCGCCTCGCCCAGATCAAGAACCGCTACGACCCGGACAACTTCTTCCACGTCAACCAGAACATCCAGCCCGCCGGCGAGCCCCGCCAGTAGCCTGGGGAAGAACGTGGCCTGAGGGCTGCACCCGTCCAGACTTGCGGGTCCTATCGGACCGGCAGGGCCTCGCTGATCCCGGTCCGCTGGCTCCGATCCGGGCGGAGCCGACCGGACGGCGCGGGCCAGGCCCATCATCCTTCAGCACGTGAGAGCAGGCGAGATGAGCAGCGATGCAACGGCCGGCCCGGCGACGGGTCCGGCGGACGCAGAAGGCCGCATAGGTGGATCAGCCCAGGCGGGCCGCCCGGCGCCGCCCAGTCTGCGGCAACTGACGCCGGCGGCCTCGCTTCTGCTGGTGGCGGCCGCCGGGGCGTGGGCAGGCGTGGTGCTGGTGGCCCGCGATATGGGCTCGATGCCCGGGACCATGGGCCTGGGTGCCGGTTCGTTCGCCGCCGTCTGGGCGTTGATGATGGCCGCAATGATGCTGCCCTCGGTGGCGCCGTTCGCATCGCTGTACTCACGCACCTTCACCAGCAGCCGCGGCTCGCGGCTGGGTGCGTTCTCCTCGGGCTACCTGATCGTGTGGACCGTGGCGGCCCTGCCCGCGTACGGGCTGGCGTGGCTCGCCGGCCGGCTCGCGGGAGGCCACCCCGCCACGGCGACCGTGCTGGCGGCGGCTATCTTCGCCGCCTGCGGCGCCTACCAGCTCACCCCGTTGAAGGACCGGTGCCTGGCCCGCTGCCGCACACCGCTCGGATTCATGCTCAGGCTCGGCGCCTACCGCGGGCGCACGCGCGACCTGCGGGCCGGGCTCTACCACGGCACATTCTGCGTGGCCTGCTGCTGGGCCCTGATGGCGCTCCTGGTTGCCTTCGGGCTCATGAACGTGATCGCCATGGTGGTTCTGGCCGGTGCCGTTCTTACCGAAAAGATCTGGGCCCGGGGCGCCGGCTTCAGCCGCGCCCTGGGTGTCGCCGCACTCGCCCTCGCGGTCGCGGTTATCTTCGAGCCGGGCCTGGCACCCGGCCTGCGCTACGCAGCCGATACCGGCGGAATGGGAGGCATGTGATGGCCGCATCAGCGCAGGGCCCGGCGGCATCAGCACAAGGCCCGGCGGCGGACTGGCACGTCCGGGGTACCTATTTCGAGGCGTGCAACTGCGAGGCGATCTGCCCGTGCCGCAGCGTGGGCGGCCGTCCCGGCGGGCCGTCCAGCTTCGGAGAATGCTTCGGCGCGCTGTCCTGGCACATCCACGACGGCCACGCCGGCGGAACCGACCTATCCGGCCTGCGGACCGTCATGTCCCTCCGCTACCTCGACCGGGTGCAGCCGAGCACCCGCTGGGAAGTCGTGCTCTACGTCGACCAGGGTGCCGACGACGACCAGCGGACCGCGATGGCTGACATCTTCCTCGGCCGGGCCGGCGGAACGGTCGCACAGCAGTACGGCCCAGCCATCGGCGACGTTCACGTCGTGCGGCCGGCCCGGATAACCCTGGAGCACGCCGCCGCCCGCAAGCGCATCGGCGTCGCGGGCTACCTGACGGTCGAGGCCGAGGGCGACGCCTCCGCACCAGGCGACGTCCAGTGTGGCATCCCGGGCTACGACCACCCCGGCACCGAGCTGCACGGCGACAAACTGCGATCGACCGACCCGGCGCTGCGCTGGGAGGTGAAAGGGCGACGCCACGCCGCCTTCACCACCGACTTCGACTACCGCTCCGGCCCCTGACGGCACAGCCGCCCGCCCTTGGCCGCGGCCGACGCGTCAAAGCTCGCGAAGCGACCGCGCAGCGGCTTGGCCTTCCTGTTGGGGGGCCGGGTCAGTGCAGGTGGATGAGGACCAGGTCTTTGAGCGCAATCATCAGCAGCCCCAACGCAGCCGCAACCGAAGTGGCCAGAAATAGCGGCCAGCCGCGTAGCTGGGCCGCTCGACCGGCTGACCATCCGTGGATGGTCAGCAGCACGATCGCTGCTGTCAGCCCGATATTAGCGGCCGCCAGGGCCGAAGCCCCGGTTAGCCGGGCCAGCAGCAGTGCCAGCAGCGGCGCGAAGGACGCGCTGACCATGGGCCATGTTGCGGCCAGTGCTCCCCGGATGGATGCCCGGCTGGGCAGGTGACCGCCTTCTGCCTGCTCGCCCAGAAGCTCGGCGTACTCTTCGGCGAGCCAGTACACCAGCAGCGTAACCACGACCGCGACCGCTAGCGCAGCGGTGGACAGGTGGTCCCCGGCGGTGTCAAAGATTGCCGCGGTGATGATGGCGCCGTATATTCCGGCCGCGCGGCGCCGCCCCAGGTTCTTCGCCGCCGACCCGAACTTGATTCCGCTACCGGCCGTGATGCCTGCCATGGTCGTCCCTTCCGGTCAGGTCACCAGCACTGTGCCGAGCCAATCATCGCAGTGCTGTGCCCAGGCCCATGAACAGCAGTAACCGCCGGGCTCGGGCTACCGGCGCCGCCGCGCATGTCGCCGCATGGCATCGACCTTGGCAGCGAACGCGGCCGGCCCGATGATCGGGGTTCCGCGCCAGGGAGACATCGAGAGCAAGTCGGTGTCGTTGGACACCAGGATCAGTGCCCCGACCTCCGCGGCCAGATCAAGGATCAGGTTGTCCTCGTGATCTGGGCACTCGTGCACCGTCCGGGGCACGTCAGCTAGGACGCCTCCGCCGCTGTGCTCTGCTGCCGCCACGACCGCATCAAGGTAGGCGTTGACCTCGCGCTGCTCCCACTTGAAGAGGTCGCTCAGGATCCTGTCCACATTGCCGGTGATATGAAAAGAAAGCCAGAGGGCAAACTCGGCTGCATCAACGATGATGCCGAGGCAGTCAGCCGATGGGGTGCCGGAAACTGGCGGCGGCGAGGGCCAGGACCGGAACGGACTGTTGCCGCACGCCGCAGCCGTCACCAGGACGTTGATGTCGTAGACAACCGCCGACGGGACCGGCGCGAGGCGATTCACCCGTGCGGCCCTGGACGGCTTGGCTTCAGGAACTCCTGGACCTTGGCCGGGACCTCAGAGGGATCGATTCCCAATTCCGCCGTGCGCTGCTGACCGTAGGCTTGCGCCTCCCGAAGCTGATCGGCAATCATGATCGATTTCATGATCTTGAGAGTCGCCCGCAAGTAGGCAGACCTGTTGCCGTTCCCGAAATACGCGACGAGCTCATCAAGCACCGGGCGATCCTCGGGCTGGATCGCGAACCCCAGAGTCTGTGCGGTCATAGCATCGATTATAGATAGCTCGCACTTCTACTGCAATTCATTGCAGACGTTCGCCGCTTGACCGGAGTGCGGCTCGTGGCAGATCAGCAGGGCACGCGAGCGGGGCACCCGACCGGGCACGAGAGCGCGAAGAAACAACAGCTGGCGACAAGCTTGGCGGCCGCCTCTCCGGTAAGGGCTGCGGCAATGGCGGGATGGGCAGACCGCACTGCGCGACCGCCGGAAGCGCGACGAAGGGTCTCCGCCGTAACCCCTGCTCCGCGGCCTTCGTGCCGCCCCGCCGGAACTGGTACCTGAACTGATGGAAGACTTGTGCAGCTTCTGCAACACCGAAACGCTGCCGCAGTTGCCCAGGCCGCGATCGCGCACGCCCAGTTCGAGACCATTCACCCGTTCGCCGACGGCAATGGCAGGACGGGCCGTGCGCTCATCCAGTTCGTACTCCGCTCCGGGACCTGGCCACACGCATCCTGCCGCCCATTTCCCTGGTACTGGCGACCTGGCCAAGGATTACGTCGATGGCCTCACTGCAACCCGGTACCGTGGGCCGACGAAGGGTAAGGACGCCCAGGCAGGCCTGAACCTGTGGGTGGGGCGGTTCGCTGGCGCCTGCCAGCGTGCGGTCCGCGACGCGACCCTCTTCGAAGAACGCATCCAGCTGATCCAAAGCGGAATGGCGCACACGGCTGGGGAGTGTCCGCGCCAACTCCGCCGCCGATCTGCTCATCAAGTCGATCGCTGGAGCGCCAGTCCTCACCGTCGGCGGCGCCGCCGCGCTGGTCGGGCGCAGCTACCCGCAGACCAACGCAGCCATCGGGCGACTCGTATCTCCCGGGATCCTGTCCCAGTTCACCGTGGGCCGGAAGAACCGCGCCTTCGAAGCCCCCGAGATTCTCACTGCTTTCACCGACCTCGAACGCCAGCTCGCCAGCCCGGACGGAGACACCCGCACCTCGGAGCCCGTACGCCCCGTCCCACCCCGAAGGCCAGTATCAACTCAGGCCTGCACGATAAGCCTAAATAAGAAGCAGCCTTGTTAAGGGTTAGCCCGAACTGGGCTTGGTCCAACGTGGCAGGCTACGAGCTAAGGCATGGGCACCACCCTGCAACTCAGGAACGTCCGCCAGCCACTGGCCATCCTCACGGGTGACGACCACCCGGTAGTTGTGCCCGCTCATCGCAGCCACCCCTTCCCGAACGCAGGCTCCAAGTCGCGCTCAATCGCCCGAAGCGTCCCGATCGGAATACAATCGAGTCATGTCGAGTGCGCTTGCATTTAAGTGCTAGAAGCAGCATAATGCATGCATGGCTACCTCGATCACCATCCGCGATGTGCCAGACGACACACGGGATGAGCTTGCCGCTCGCGCCGCGCTGACAGGCCGGTCGCTCCAGGAGTACCTGCGTTCCCGACTGGTGGAGCTGGCACGCCAGCCAGAAGCAGAGACGGTGGTGGCGAGGATTCGGGCCCGCAAGTCGGCCACGGGTTCCACGCTGTCGGCGGATCGAATCCTGGCCTACCTGGATGAGGACCGCCGGTGACCCTGGTCATCGACACATCGCTGGTTGTGTCGGCGCTGGTCGATGCAGGTGACACGGGGAGTTGGGCGGAGTCAATGCTTGCGTCTGGGCCGCTCAGCGCCCCGCACCTGATGCCGGTTGAAGTCACGAACATCCTGCGTCGGACGGCTGCGAACGGTGAAATAACCCAGGACATCGCCTCGATGGCTCATGCAGACCTGCTGGACCTCCGCGTGGAACTCTTCCCATACGCACCCTTCGCGCCGCGGGTATGGGAGCTACGGGACAACGTCACCTCGTATGGCGCATGGTATGTCGCGCTCGCAGAATTCCTTGGATCAAGCGTCGCGACACTCGACCGCAGACTGGCCCGAGCAGCTGGACCCCGATGCGGATTCGAGACACCGCCCGCCGTCACCTAGGCTGGGCGACTCTACGCGCTCAGGAAGCTGGCCAGAGCGCTATGAGCTGGCGCGGACTGTGGTACCGGCCCGAGCCCAACTCCTCGTGCCGTCGTGCGAGGGGCTCCAGAGTGACCAAGGGCGACCGCTCGTTATTCCAACGTGCCCCTTGTCTCGTGTTTCCGAGTTAGGCGGCGGTGGTGGCACAGGTCCAGGCATCCAGGTCGATTTGATCTGGGTCGGGCTGGCCTGGGCGGATAGCGGAAAATCGGGCTTTGAGGAACTCGCGGCGCAACCTGGCGAGCATGTCGGCGGGCGATGGCTCGGTCTTGCTGCGGTACCACGGGCATAGTCGGCGCCTGCGGTCGATGTCGGCGGGGTCATAGGCGCCGCGGGCATACCAGGTGATCAGCAGGGACTGCACCAGGAACCCGAACGGGACGGTGCGCTCGACGGCCTTCTCCACCCGGTTGCAGGCGTCCCCGACGCCCAGGATCTGCTTTCCGGTCGCGTTGGACGGCTCGATGGGCCACCGCCAGGAGTAGCGTTCGGCGATGGCGGCGGGATCAGCTTCGGTGTCGAGGGTGAACAGCCCCAGGTCGTAGTCCTTGCCGGAGCCGGGGTCCCCGACCAGCACGACGCGGCCGGGGGCGGTCTTGAAACTGCCGTGCCACAGCGCGCCGGCGGCGGCGACCTGCACTGCGGTGTCCTGCCCGTAGGCATGGATGACCGCGTCCTGCCAGTCCGCGGCCTGCGCGATCTGCGCGCAGGTGCCCAGCCGGGCCCCTGTGACCCGGGGTCGGCCCCGCTTGCCGGTGCGGGGCGGCTTCGGCCCGTACAGCACCGCGTTCGCCGGCAGCCGCGTCGTCCCGGTGGTCCCTTCCACGATCAGGGACTCTCCGTGGAATGCGGCATCACCGACCCCGTGGAGCGTGCGGCCAGGGAACGCCATGGCCAGTTTCCCCAGCATCTCAGCGGCCAGGTCCACCGGGGAGGCGGTGCCCTTGCCGCGCCACAGCCGGAACAGCACCGGCAGCGCCACCGGGGAGGAGCAGTATAGAGACTTTTGAATAAGACTCCAACCAAGAAGGCCAGACGGCCTCGTACAACCTCAGTTCTCCGGTACTTTCAGCCAAGGGAGTCGTCCCGTGACTTTAGAGTTTGCATCCCCTCGGTTTGCGGGCGATCCGCTTCTGCATGCCATTCTCAACGACCCCGACTCAGGGACGGTTAAGCTTGGCCCAGGTAGCCCCAGCGCAAGCGTAATGCTGCTTCAGAAGGCGCTCTTCGACCTGGGATGGCCTCAGCGTGCCGATCCTCCGATCTCGATCGAATCCCAGTTCGTAATTGGTGTATACGGACCCGTCACAACGCAATCCGTAGTCTCATACAAGACAAAATACGGGATACATTTCCCGCCCGACGATCCGACGGGATTCATAGATGGCTTCGCTGGCCCCCGCACGATGCGCGCCCTTGATGCTCACTGCGTCCTTTTCGATCAATGTGACTCGGCGCTCCAAATCAAGGCAGATGAGATAGAGCAAGCGCTGGGAAATCAGCATGATCCGCCGACGACTGCTATCCTCGATACAAACGGCGCCACTCGTATGCGAACAGGGGGCGGTGTTTCGAGCTTGGGCAGCGGCCTTTGGTTCAAGGTGGGTATCGGTGCATTCCATGTCGCCCATCCGTTCTGGCCCGTGTATGTCGAGAAGGGCTCGGAGAGCGGCCCCCTTGGCTTTCCGGTAACGGACGCCGTGACTTCCGACGGCCGTACTATCCAGGAATTCGAAGGCGGCCAGATGCTAGTCGAGAACGCAGAAGTGTCCATCTTGCTCGCGGACCCTCGGCCTATTGAGATCGAAGACCCCAGTTTCTAGCAGCGCGTTGCTTTGTGAGGTCGGTGTGTCATGCTTTTTCTACTCTCGCCCCGCCTCCTCGCAGGCGCCGAATCCTGGTGAGTGGCCAATCGGATGCTGAAGAAGACGGGGCCGCCACCGTACCTGGCCCACTGCCGGGTGCCATTCCTTGATCAGCGCGCTCGTGAGAGCGGCCCGGCGTGCGCCCGGGCGGGCCTCGCAAGGCTGAGCCCGGGGCCGCTGACGCCGGGCCAGCGGCGCCGCCGTGCGGCGCCCGCCTTGATCATGTCCGGGCTGAATCGAAAATCGGAGAGTCACTGGGCGCGCGGCAGCACCCGGCGGAGCGACAGTATGAGTCGTCCCCTGCATCGCTCATAGTGCTGGGCTCAACCCGACCCCCCGCTTAGCGCGGCGTACCCGCCCATTGCCGAGCACGTCGCAGCGAGGGATGCCGCCGACTTCCGGCCACTGATCCCAATCTCCAGACTCCTCATACGGTCACCCTGCCCTTCTTGTCTCGTTCGTGGATGGAACGCTTGTACGAGATCTTGAGAGCTTGCAAGCAGCTGACGAAGACGAAAACACCGATCAGCGCTGGGGTCGAGTTCAGCCCAGCACCTGCCTTTCCAACGATCACGTCCAGCCATCTGTTCCGTAGATCAGAGCCGAGCGTCTGGCCAGTCCGCCGGAGTCCGAATCCGCAGGTCAGGGTCTACCAGATGTCCAGTGCAGATGCCTGAGTCCGGCGCCGTCCCCCCAGCCTGTGAGACAGTTGTGAGACGTCTAGCGTGGCATAAGAACCTGCCGCAGTTCGTCAACCGAAAGCGCCGGTCGGCGGCCACAGACGCCGCGGCCACGCGAGCGCTGCGGCTAGCGCTGCGGCCCGGAACAGGCACGTTCCCCTAGCAAGCACGGTCCCCAGACGACCCGAGACCATGGAGTTCTGATTATGCGGAAGCTCATAGCGACAGTGTTCAACTACTCGCTCGACGGCCTTCTCGCCGACCAGGGCACCGAGTTTTGGAAGTTCTGCTTCGACTTGCCCGAAAACCGTGAGCCCGACGACCCGGCGCAACTCGACTTTCTCCAGAGCGCGTACGCGCACATCATGGGCCGCACCGCCTACGAGGGCATCTCCGGGTCCATGACAACGTCCACCGACCACCCGTTCGCCGACATCCTGAACGCCGGGCGCAAGGTCGTCTTCTCCCGGACCCTGAAGACGGCCGACTGGGCCAACACCACCATCGCCGCTGGTGACACGGCAGAAGAGATCGACAAGCTCAGGCAAGGCGGCGGCGGCCACATCGTGGTCTGGGGCGGCGTCAGCCTCTGGCGGTCGCTCATGCGGCTCGACCTGATCGACGAGCTCCAGCTGAGCTTGTTCCCGTACGTTGCGGGCGAGGGCACCCGGCTGTTCGACGGCGTCCCCAAGTCCTACCAGCTCGACCTGGTCTCCAGCACCGCCTCCAGCAACGGGATCGTCGAGCTGCAGTACCGGCGGCACCGCTAACCCAGCGGCCAAGTCCGCAAGGAGGCCGTGATGGCTCTGCCCGAGATTGCGTCACCGTAGGAGTCTTCCTCGATAGGCACGGATCCCTTGCGAGTGGTCGCTGGGTCTAGGCTGGCGAAGCCATCGCGAAGCGACGTCCGGAGGGCGGTCTAGACGCAGTGGCCGGGAGCCACTGCCCTTAACTTCCGGTACTTATGTGCCTGGATGTTCGGTTTCTGATCACTTGGTCACATGCTGATCACGATGCTGATCTTTGACGTGGCGGTCCCCGTGAAGCAACAAAGCCCCTGCTAGGACGTGAGGTGATCAAGCCAGCACGTCACTACAGGAGCTTCGTTGTCCGTGCGGTCTGCCATGGTCATGTCACCGTCGCCTGCCAGGGAAGCGGCCCGGGCCGTGGCTGGGCCGGGCGGGCAGCGCGCGTTGCTGCGGGCCGTCGCTGGCGGTGACGGTGAGCTCAGCGAGAAGGCCCGCGGGGACCTGGCGGAACTGGTCATTGCCGGGCCGGGCCTGTGGCTGGGCTGGCTGGAGGAATTGCAGCGCGATGGGCTGCTGGAAGAGCTCCTGGATGATGGCGTGATCGATGCGGGCGTGGCGCAGGCCAGTCACGGTCACAAGCTTGACCGGTTGCTGACGGCGAAGGCAACCGCGGTCTGCGTTCTTGCCGGGTGCCTTTTCCCTGACCAGGGCTATGACTCGATCCTGGCGAAGGTCTTCGGGCTGCCAGGCCTTCCCCGCAAGCTGGGTACCACGGTGCCGTCAGGGCCGGCGCTGTCCAAGGCGCGGGCGCTGCTGGGTGAGCAGGTGATGCGGAAGATCTCCGAGCTGGACGCGGCCCGCGCAGATGTCGTGCCCGGAGCCGGGGCCACCGCGTTCGGGATGGAGCTGACCGCTTTTGATGGCACCACCGCCGAGATGTTCAGCAACGACGAGCTCGCGGAGGAGTTCGGGGTGCCCACGGGCGGCACCAAGCCGAAGATCCGGCTGGTCGCCCATCTGTCAGTAGGCTCCCGCCGCTGGAAGGCCGCCGCGATCGGCGGCTACCACGACGGCGAGAATGCCTTGGTAGATCAGCTGCAGCACACCCTGGGCGCCGGCATGCTCAACCCGGCCAGCCGGGGGTTTTTCTCCATGGACCGCTGGCTGCGGTTTTCTGGCACCGGCGCCCACCTGATCTGGCGGGTCAAGAACGGCGCCAGGTCTGTCCCCTTCAGGACCGTCAAAGCGCTGGCCCGGCGGGTCGGAGCTGGTGGTGCTCCGTGAATCGGCGGCCATGCTGGGTAAGCGCCGCCGCGACATCGCCGGCCCCACGGCGCCGCGGCTGCCTGACACGATCTCCCGCCTGATCCAGTTCAGGGTCCTCACCCGCACCGAGCGCGGCAAGACCAAGACCACCACGATACGGCTGCTCACAACGCTGCTGGACCCTGGCTCCTTCCCCGCCACGCAGATCGCTGCGCTTTATGCCGAGCGATGGCAAATCGAAACGGCTTACCTGCACCTGAAGAAGACGCTGCGCGGCACCAGGCGGGTCCTGCGCGGCCGGCCGGTTGAGCTGGTCCGCCAGGAAGCATGGGCGTTCCTCATCGTGCACAACATGATCGCCACCGCCGCGGCCCAGGCCGCCGCGCTCGCGGCATCGATCCCGACACCATAAGCTTCGCCGCCACGCTATTCCTCGTCCGCGCCCACGTCATGGCCGATGTCTGCTGCCGGCACTGCGGCAGGCGCCCGGCCAGCGCAAACGACCCACTCACACCGCTGCTAGCCGGCATCTTGGCCCACCCCCGGAACCGGACCGGCCGAAGTCGCACTTCCGGGCGCACAGCAGCGGAGCGGCGGAGCCGCCACACCGAGGAAGCGACTCACACCATCACGATCACCCCGTCAAATCTGCCGAAACTGGAAGAAAGTTCCAGAAGTTAAGGGCAGTGGGCCGGGAGCTGGACAATGGATCGCCGCGGAAGACGGTCCTGCGCAGAACCAGACAGCTTGATCCGATGAGACGGAGTGATCACGGGGAGCTGCCGGTGGCGGCGCGCCCGCCGGGCGGGCGTCCCCAGCGCAGAGCCCGGTGGCGGGCGCGCCAGCGGTGCCGCGTAGCGGCGCCGCCTTGTTTCCTCTTAAAGGCCAATTCGGCAACCTCTGCCCAGCGCGGCTAGAGCCATGACGGATCAACGCCGCTTCCGACGGTGACGGACCTCAGCCAGATGCGTCAGCAAGCCACCAGACGACTGGATGCTCACCGAGGCCCGCTGGGGGATCTGCGGCCAGCACGACCAGGGCCTTACGGAGTCTCTCCAGGCCCGGCCTGGTGCGCGGGAATCGCGCATGGTGGCAGTACACGATCCCGAGATGATCCGGGACGAGAACCGCTGCCGCTCGAAAGTTACTGACGTCCTCGGTGACCACAACCCGGCGCTCCGCCACGGCGGCCTTCAGCACGCGCTGGTCGTCCACGCCGCGGAGACCTGGCCGGTGCGTCGTTAACGCGACGGCATCGATGCCGTCGGCGGCGAGGTCTTCGGCAAGCCAGCCCGGATAGTGCTCATCCAGCAGGAACCGGATCTGTGCGCGCTCCGGCATCATCGAGCGCCCGCCGGCGTTCCCAAGCGGCCAGCGCCTCGTCCTGGCTAGCGCGTTGACGGCTGATCAGGTCATCGATCTCATCCGGAAAGTCAGCCCAGTAGGCCAGCGCGTTCTCCACGTCCGTAGCCGTCAGTCCGAGAGCTTCAGCCACGATGGCGGCGGTACGCTCGCCCTTGTCATGTTGAAGCCATGCCTCGGCAACTGTCCACATTTGCGGGCCGGCCGACAGAGCAGCACGGCGATCACCACCGGTCGTCACGACAAACACGACGCCGGGGTGGGCCTGCATCCGCAGCCACTCTCGAACCGCGCTGACTACAACGGTCGACTTCTTCGCTCCCGCTTGGCGGGCATAGTCGGCGAGGCCTTTGTCAAACGATTCCGGGAACCGGACATTAGTCGGGGCTACCATGCACTACAGCGTGGCAACTGACGCTGCCTTCGGCCAGGCGCAGAACGCGGGCACGCTAGATGGGCGGCTGAAATACGGCTAGGGCCGCCTGGACAGAGCGGCTGTCGATAAGCGATCGGGCACGCAACGGACACACGGTGCTGTCCAGGAGCGCTTATGAAGATCATCGACGTGAGCCAGCAGCCGCACCCTGACCTGCGACGGAAGGTGGGCGCCCCGAGCAGGACTCGAACCTGCGGCCTACTGCTTAGGAGATCGTCTAGGGCTACTCCCCCACCAGCTATTACCCAGCTCAGGCCGCTATCGGGTTCTCCGTGAGCGACCGCAAATGGCCCCGACTCGCCGCCCGATCTGGCACGCCTGTGGCACGAAGCAGACTGTCAGCTTGGGAAGTTTGTGGTGCTATCCGCCTGCCACCTGCTGATTCTGTTACCTGCGGGGATCTTGATGGTCTGTCCGTGCGCGACCGTGACTACCCGCGGACGCTCCTCCTGTCGGGCACATAGCGGGTACGACTGCACCCACGGATTAAGAGCGGGCTCGGCCCCGCAGGAAGCAATCCGAATCCGTCCGGTCTTTGGGCTCAGCAGGACGCGCGTCGCCGAGCTGGTCAGCTGTCGTCCGAGTCCGTATGGCGGCCTTGCTGCTCGCGTTGCTCCTCCCGCACCGATGGATGGCGAGTCTTAGATGGCGCCGACCGTTTGCTTTCACGGCCTGGCAGCGCCCAAGTCACCGCATGGCTTGCGAGCGTACCGCGCGGTTGCCGATTGCAGCCGCTAGCCTCTGGCTGCTGCGGTTGCTGCCACTGTTGTTGTCGGGTTGGGAATTACACCGCTCGGCGGCCCGTTGGGTCACTGCCCGACGCAGCTGCCTCGTGACTGGATCGTGAATGACCGTAGCTGGCCATATTGACGTACATTTGAGAGCGTGACTGGCTCTTGCGGCTACCCTCATATCGGCATCGCTTCTTCACTACAACAAAGCTCATAATGCCTGTTAATTACGGAGTCTGTTCCGTCAACTCGAATACATGGAGTCCGCGTGAGGACGCAAAGGCGATAGCCGTTCGATTGGGGACGATGACGGAAAAGCCTTGCCCAAGGAGCGGGAGGACGGCCAGCTCTCGGCCGGAGTCGCAGGGGTCCCACACCCGGCCGGTTCCGTCCAGGGAGGCGGTGACGATCACCGAGTGGTCCAGGCCTGGCCACTCCAGGGCCGTCACCCCCCACACGTATCTGGTGTGGCCCTCGAAGCGGGCCAGCTCCCGGTCGGGGTCGCGGGGGTCCCACACCCGGGCGGTGCGATCGTCGGAGGTGGTGACGATCACCGAGTGGTCCAGCCCCGGCCACTCCAGGACCGTCACCGCCATCACATCGTCGGTGTGGCCCTCGAAGCGGGCCAGCTCCCGGTCGGGGTCGCGGGGGTCCCATACCCGGGCGGTGCGATCGCGAGAGGTGGTGACGATCACCGGGTGATCCAGCCCCGGCCACTCCAGGACGGCCACTCTAATTACCTCGTCGGTGTGGCCGTCGAAGCGGGCCAGCTCCCGGTCGGGGTCGCGGGGGTCCCACACCCGGGCGGTTCCGTCCGTGGAGGTGGTGACGATCACCGGGTGATCCAGCCCCGGCCACTTGACTGCCGTCACCCCCCACACACCGCTGGTGTGGCCGTCGAAGCGGGCCAGCTCCCGGTCGGGGTCGCGGGGGTCCCACACCCGAGCGGTTCCGTCCATGGAGGTGGTGACGATCACCGGGTGATCCAGCCCCGGCCACTCCAGCGCCGCGACGCCCAGCACATGGCCCGTGTGGCCGTGGAAACGGGCCAGCTCCCGGGTTGGGTCGCGGGGATCCCACACCCGAGCAGTGCGATCGCTGGAGGTCGTGATCAGCGGGTGATCGAGCCCCGGCCACTCCACCGCCGCCACCGCCCACAAACTGCCCGTGTGGCCGTCGAAAGGGGCCAGCGCTTGGTCGGGGTCGCGGGGGTCCCACACCCGGGCGGTGCGATCGTTGGAGGTAGTGACGATCAGCGGATGATCCGGCCCCGGCCACCCCAGGACCGTCACCGCCATTACATCGTCGGTGTGGCCGTCGAAGCGAGCCAGCTCCCGCGTCGGGTCGCGGGGGTCCCACACCCGGGCGGTTCCGTCCATGGATGCGGTGACGATCACCGGGTGATCCAGCCCCGGCCACTCCACCGCCGCCGCCCCTACCACAGTTTCGGTGTGGCCGTCGAAACGGGCCAGCTCCCGGGTCGGGTCGCGGGGATCCCACACCCGAGCAGTGCGATCGCGAGAGGTGGTGACGATCACCGGGTGATCCAGCCCCGGCCACTCCAGGACCGTCACCCAGGCCACGATGCCGAAGTGGCCGTCGAAGCGGGCCAGCTCCCGGGTCGGGTCGCGAGGATCCCACACCCGGGCGGTTCCGTCCAGGGATGCGGTGACGATCACCGGGTGATCCAGCCCCGGCCACTCCAGCGCCGCCACCCCCCACACACCGCCGGTGTGGCCGTCGAAGCGGGCCAGCTCCCGCGTCGGGTCGCGAGGGTCCCACACCCGGGCGGTGCGATCGTTGGAGGTAGTGACGATCACCGGGTGATCCAGCCCCGGCCACTCCAGGACCGCAACGGCCATGACACTTTGGGTGTGGCCCTGGAAGCGGGCCAGCTCCCGGTCGGGGTCGCGGGGGTCCCACACCCGCGCGGTGCGGTCGTCGGAGGTGGTGACGATCACCGGGTGATCCAGCCCCGGCCACTCCACCGCCGCCACCCCCCACACATCGTCGGTGTGGCCGTCGAAGCGGGCCAGTTCCCGGGTCGGGTCGCGGGGGTCCCACACCCGGGCGGTGCGATCGTTGGAGGTGGTGACAATTACCGGGTGATCCAGCCCCGGCCACTCCACCGCCGCCACCCCCCCCACATCGTCGGTGTGGCCGTCGAAGCGGGCCAATGCCCGGTCGAAAGGGCGAATGTTGCCGGTGATCTTGTACGGTCGTTTGATGGACAGTTCGCTTAGTTCTTGTGATAGTGCGCGGTTTCCTTGGGTGCGGCTAGCGAGTTCGAGAACCGCCGCATTGCTACCTAGGTCTTCGCCCAAAAACGGGACCGCTACAGCGTAGATCGAAGCCGGGTCTTCACGATTGCCGGGCGGAAGGCTAGCCAGGGCGGTCCTCAGCGCGCTAGGCATCATGCTGACCAGGAAGTCGGCCTCACGAACGAGGCAGTCCAGCAGGCCAGCTTCGACGGCATGATTTGGTGCATGGTTTCTTGCATAGGGCGAACTGGCCAGCCAGCCACGGTCACCGCCTTCCACTTGGAGCAGTTGCAGGATCTGGGTTTCATCACCGCGGCGGTCACGGCGGGCGATTAGCTCGTCTGCGAGCGCCTGGTGGAACAGCCTTGTGACCGGCCCGCCCGCCTCGGTGCTGGTTTCGAGCAGATAATCGGCGGCGCCGCTGGCCCTCAGTCCTGCGAGATCTCCGGTCTTGACGTCGTCGGAGCCGATCGCGCGGGTGAAGGCCAGCCATCGCTGGTCGTCCAGCCCGGCTCCGCGCCCGTAGGCGAGCGCCGTCAGCAGGCCCTCTTCTCGCCATCGCCTCTCTGGAGGAAGCCTGTTGAGATGCTTGGTCAGTGCATCGTCGACGCCACCGGGCACATCCGAGGCGTCGAACAGCGGATACGCAGGGTCGACTGGCGTGTCGTCTTCACCAAGCTGGAATGCTGACATACCGGCGACGAGGTAGTTGCGGTCGGCGCGGCTCGCCACCACCTGGGCGAGCCGACCACGCGCATCCTTGTTCTGCCGGTAGGACTCCCAGGCCCCGCCCGGTGGCCCTGGATTCGGGAACCCTTCCTGAGCCAGCAAGATGTCGGCGTAAGCGATGAGATCATCAGCGGCGAAGAATATGTCGGCGTCTAGATTGACCAGGTTTCGGCTGTTCTCGCCGCGAGTCACGCCAAGCCCATTGAGGAGGGTCCCAGGGCCGTAGACGTCCCGAGCGGCGAGCGGGCGGGTAGCTACTGCGATCCGGAGCCACTCCAGCCGGGCGAGTTCACGTAGCGCCTGCCGCAGTTCTGCAAGGTCTTGGTCGCTCTTGGCCTCGTCGAGCGCATCGACGGCCACAGCCAGAACATCGTGTGTGTCCTGCGCCGTCAGGTCTGCCACGAGCTCCTGCCACGAGGATGGTGTGTCCAGACCGCAGGCGGCCGACATGGCATCTACGAGATCAGCTACGGTTGCGCCCCGGGTGTGGAACGCCACCCCATAGGATTGCCCGGTGCGCTCGACCGCCAAGGCGGCGCGGGCAAGGACCGCTGACTTCCCTGCGCCCGGTTGAGCGGTGATCACCAGTGGAACTCCAGGCCCAGCCTCATTGCACAGCCAGCCGCGGACGACGGTGAGTGCCTCCTGGCGGCCCTGGAAGAGATCACCGCCGCGGGCGGGGCTTCGCTGGCCCGCCGCCCGCTGGGTGAAGTGCGTGCGCGCCTTCTCCCCGGCGAACAGCCACGGACGCGGCAGTCTATCCCAGACCGTCCTGACCGCCGCTAGGGTGACCATCCGGTCGAAATGACCATCTTCCGCGCCCTCCACCAGCACCCCGGCCATCAGGCCCGACTCCTTGTCGCAGACCGGTCCCCCGCTATGACCCACCAGCGTCCCGACAGGATCCCAGTCGAGCTGCACCCTGCCACCTTGTACAGCACCGCTGACTGCCGAATCCCGCCACACACCTCGCGGGGGCTCATCGGCTATCGGGTAGCCAAATGCCTTCGTGTCCAGCGGCGGCCGCTTCGAGGGCCACAACTTCGCAGGCGGTGGTTTACCATCCGTGCTAGGTCCGAGTTCCAGCACCGCGATGTCGAGTTGCTCTGCCGCCGTGCCGAGCGGGAGTCGCTCTACCGGTATCGCTTCTCCTGAGAGCCCATCGCGGAACCGGACTGTCACCGGCCCGCTGCGCCGCAGCACATGAGCCGCGGTCAGCACATGAAAGTCGGTCACCAGCGTGCCGGTACCATCGCGGTGGCCATCGATGTAGATCGCGCAGCTGGCTTTTGCCAGCTCATCGAGACTCATCGGACCGTTCGCGGGTCAGGGTCCACTGGAGCCTGCGGGTGCCTCGCTTGGCTTCCTCCAGGTAAGTGTCACGTTGATCGAGGCTTCACCACTGGACTTGGCGAAAAACCACCAGCCCACTTCACCGGATATCTTCACCCCGAACTCAAGCTCGATCTCCTCTGGAGCCAACCGCTCCCGCAACCCCTTGGACACTTGATCAGCAGCGGCTGCTATGTGATTCAGCCGGTCTCCGAGCTTTCCTGCGTTCACAACATCGGCGGGGCCGCCGCGTAGCGTCACGAGCGATGCCTCGGCGCTCTCGAAGAACACGTCAGAGCCATCATCAAGCTGATATTTCACAAAGTCTGCCATCACGACCCCCCTAGGCTCTCATTAAGCATACGCCTGGCCCTTGGTGTATTTCCAAGCAGTGTTGTGATGACCGAAGGGTAACTGGGGAGGTCGCGAGTTCGGGCTCTAAAGATGGCGCGGCGGAGGGTTCGCGTTCACTGCGCCCAAGTCGGCAGCTGGTAAGCGCACGGTCTACCTTCCTGCGGTGATCGTGGCTGAGCTGCGCTTGCACCTGGACCAGTTCACCGGAGCGGATACGGACGCCCTTGTTTTCGCGAGTCCCGGGGGTAGGCCACTGCGGCACAGCCACTTCCGGCAGCGTGTTTGGCGCCCGGCTGCCGATGCTGTTGGGATGACTTCAGTACATGTCCACGATCTTCGCCATACGGGCAACAACCTGTCTGCGGAGGCCGGGGCAAGCCTGCGAGAGCTGATGGATCGCATGGGTCACGCGAGTACAAGGGCGGCGCTGATCTACCTGCACGGCAGCGACGAGCGCCAGCGCAAGATCGCTAATAACCTGGACGCCCTGGCGCGGGCGGAGCTTGCTAAGGGGCCGCAGAGGCGCCAGCCGCGCTCGCCGCGTGGCACGAGTGTGGCACGAAGCCGATGAGGGTACGTTTCGGCAGCTTGTTTCACCAGGATGGTCAGCCTGTCTGACCTGTGGATATGGTCTGTGCGGGCCAACGACAGAACTCGCTGGCCAGTGGTTATGGGTCG
Source organism: uncultured Actinomycetota bacterium (assembly GCA_963775745.1). Lineage (GTDB taxonomy): Bacteria > Actinomycetota > Actinomycetes > Streptosporangiales > Streptosporangiaceae > DATBGO01. The sequence continues at coordinate 414,715 of CAVZKE010000019.1, read as the reverse complement.
CTGACGGGGTGTGGGTTCCCGGGTTAAGCGGGCTGATCTCCCGATGCTTTGGGTGGTTTGGGGGGTTTGCTGAGGATTAGCTGTGCGGCCTGCCGGGAGACTTGTTCCATCTCGTCGATTAGCCGGCGCAGTTCGCGCTGGTTGGCGATCCATTCGGCGTAGCGGGCGGCCTGGCCAGCGGTGAGACGCTCGGTTACTGTCTTGCCGGCGACTTTGCGGGTGAGCTGGTAGTAGGGGCCGTGCGGGCGGGGCGGGTCGGCCTGGCAGTGGCAGCCGGGCTTGCCGCAGGTGGTGTAGCGGCGGACCAGGCTGCCGGAGACGGCGAAGCCGATCTGGCCGATGCGGGCGGCCAGGGCGTGGTGGCGGCGGCGCAGCTGGGGCAGGTTTTCGGCCATGTGGTGATTGTCCCGCGCGCCTGCCGGGTTCCGGGCCTGTCAGTATCTAGGCTGTCATCGGGGGCTGGGCGGAGGCGGGCAGTGATGACGGCGGCGGCCAGGCCGTGGCAGGACGCGCTGCTGGCTGGCGTGCCGATGGCGGCGCGGGAGCTGCCGCGGGCCCGGTCGGTGCTGGCGGGGCTGGCGCGGTTCGCTGCGGGTCAGGGGATCGCGGCGTCGCCGGAGTGGCTGCTGGACTTTGACGTGGTGGAGGCGTTTTGCGTCCGTGGCTGCGCGGGGCGGGCTTCTTCTACCTGCGGGACGTACCGGTCGGTGCTGTATCTGCTGGCCGCGCCGGTGCATGGGGTGGCAGGGCGGCGGGGGACGCCGTTCGCGGGCTCGGGGGCGCTGGCGCCGTACCAGCTCACGGAGCGGGCTGAGCTGGCCGCGGTGGCCGCCGCGCAGCGTGACCCGGCCCGGCGCGCCTCGGCGCTGGCGATGGTGGTGTTCGGGATCGGCGCGGGGCTGCGGCCCGGCGAGCTGGCCGCGCTGCGCGGCGCCGACGTCGCCCGGGCCGGCGGCCAGGTCATCGTGCACGTCACCGGCGGCCCGGCGGCCCGCACAGTGCCTGTGCACCCGCGTTACGCGGGCCGGGCGCTGGCGCTGGCCCGCGCGGCGGGCGGGCAGTTCGTGTTCTGCCCCGGTCCGGCGAACCGCGGCTATAAGAACTTCGTCAATGTCTTCGCCGCGCGGCTGGCCGCTGACCCGGCCGCGCCGCGGATGTCGGCGGGCCGGTGCCGGGCCAGCTTCATCTGCGACCACCTGGCCGCCGCCACCCCGGTGCCGGTGCTGCTGGAGGTCAGCGGGATCACCGAGCCTGAATCCCTGGCCCGGTATGCCCGCCACGTGCGCGGCGTGAACGCCTCGAAAGCGGCGCTGCGGGCCCGCTGCCGCGCGGAGCGCGCGCCGTGACCGGCGGGCTGAGGCTGCCGCCGGGTGGCGGCGGTATCAGCGACGATGTGGTGGCCTTCGCCGCCGAGCTCATCGACCGCAGCGGCAAGGCCCCGGGGATTGAGGCCGCGCTGGCTCACCGCACCGGCCGCCCCCGCCCGCTCCCGGTGCGCGCGGTGCTCACCGCGCTTTTGTGCCTGGCGCTGGAGGACCGGCCGCTGTTCTTGACCGAGGCCAGCCGGCTGCTGTTCCGCCGGCTCAGCGGCACCTCCCGGGCGCTGCTGGAGGTCACGGGCACCGCCAGCGGCCGCCGCGGCTTCCTGGCCGCTTACCGGCGGGTCCGGTACTGTTTCGGCGCCATCTGCTCGGTCATGGACCCCTCGGCCCTGCCGAAGAACCGCCGTCTCACCGCGGACGACCTCGCAAAGCGCACCAAGCCGATGACTCCCGCCCAGACCGCCAGAGCCCGCGGCCGGCTCGAAGCATTCCTCAACTCCCTGCTCGAAGCCAGCCTGTCTGTCCTGGACCAGGAAGAATCCGCCGCCTACGACGGCGCCGCCGGCCTGGACGCCACCCCGGTGCCCCTATTCTCCCGCGGCCCTTCCAAGCGCACCGGCCTATCGGCCAGCGACCCCGACGGCGGCTGGTACGTCCGCGAGGGCGACCACCGCGACCACGAAGACGACAAGGGCAAGCCGCTGCGGAAAATCGCCTGGGCGCTGGAAGCCACCATCGCCACCACCGCCCGGCCGCCCGGCGCCCCGCCCGACACCCCGAACCTCGCCGCCGGCCTGGCCGTCACCCGGCCCGGCGAAGACCCTGGCGGCACTGGCGCCCGGGTCCTGGCCTCCGTCGCCGCCCGCGGCCACAAGACCGGGTGGCTCGGCTACGACCGCGCCTACACCCAGGCCCTGCCCGCGCGGTTCCACCTCCCCGCCCGCGCGCTGGGCTACCAGCCGGTCATGGACTACCGCACCGACCAGCCCGGCATCCAGGCAAACACCAGCGGAGCATTACTCGTCGAGGGCACCTGGTACTGCCCCGCCCTGCCCGAACCGCTGATCACCGCCACTACCCGGCTGCGCGACCACGCCATCACCCGCGACCTCTACGACCAGCAGATCGCCGCCCGCGCCTGTTACCAGCTCAAGCACAAAGACGGGCCCGACGCTGACGGATACCAGCGGCTAGCCTGCCCCGCCACCGGCAACCACCCCGGGCTGATCTGCCCGCTGCGCGCAGCCTCGCTGTCACCACGCGACGGCCGGCCCAAGATCCTGCAGCCACCACAAGAACCGCCCAGGCTCTGCCACCAGACCGCCATCACCATCGCACCCGGCACCGGCGCCCGCTACCGCCAGGACCTGCCCTACGCCAGCCCTGCCTGGCACGCTCGGTACGCCACCTTGCGCAACACCATCGAAGGCCTCAACGGCTACGTCAAAGACACTGCCCACGAAGCCCTCGCCCAGCCAGCCCGGCGCCGCGTCCGCGGCATCGCCGCCCAGTCGATCTTCACCGCGCTGCTGCTGACCGCCGCGAACATCCGCAAAATCCGCGCTTGGCGGGCGCTGACCCCTGACGAAAAGAAAACCACCGCCCGCCGGGCACGCCGACGCCGCTCAAGCCTCCGCGACTACCTCCCCGACGGCTAGCAAGCGCCCGCCACCGATCACCTTCACCCGGCCAGGCAGCCACGCCCCAAACCCGCCAGAACGCTGCACCCCGCCTGCCGGCACCCGTAAACAGGACCCACACAGCGGGCAGAGCCAGCGTCAGACCCCGCGGGCATACTCAGAAACGGTCACCGAAACAGTTCTGTCGATATCACACCGGCAGTTCTGTCGGTAACCCCTGTGCGCCCCGAGCAGGACTCGAACCTGCGGCCTACTGCTTAGGAGGCAGTCGCTCTATCCACTGAGCTATCGGGGCCGGCTTCGCCTTGCCAGCCAGCGCGTTCCGCCTGGCCGTACAACGCTGGGCTGACGCAGACAGGCCGGATTAAGCCTAGCCGGTCGCACGCGGGTGGCGGGCGCCAGCGCCGCGCGTTGGTTCTCAGAAGCTCCGTCGGCTGACAAGGCGATGTCGGCTGCTGACAAGGCTCGGCCTAGGTGCGGCGTGCCTCGGTCCCGCGGCGCCCCGGTCCCGCAGACGAAACCCGGCCTAGGTGCCATGACCCGGCCTCACGGCGATGCCCAGCCTAGGTGGCAATGACCGGCCTAGACATCCCAAGGGCTGAAGGTGTCCTGGGATTCCCCTCCCAGCGTGGAGAGATCCTCTTAAGGGAGAGGAGTTCTCTGATGGGAGAGACGCGCAGGAAGTTCGACCGGGACTTCCGGGAGGGCGCGGTGCGGCTGGTGCGGGAGACCGGCAAGCCGATCGCGCGGGTGGCCCGTGACCTCGGGGTCAGCGAGGGCACGCTGGGCAACTGGGTCAACGCTGGCCGGCGGCGCCGGGACGGCGGGAACGGGGAGCTGACCGAGGATGAGCGGGCCGAGCTGGCCCGGCTGCGTAAAGAGAACGCCGAGCTCGCCATGAGGTGCGACGTGCTCAAGCGCAGCGTGGCCCTCTGGGTTTCCGACGCGATGGGCAGCAGGTAGCCGTGGCCGTGTTCATCGCAGCCCAGAGGGCACAGCGCGGCATCCCGCAGGCGGTGTCCTGCCGGGCGCTGGGGGTGTCCCAGTCCTGGTTCTATAAGTGGAAGGACGGTGACCGCTCGCCGCGGCACCAGCGGCGGGAGCGGCTCACAGCCGAGATCGCCCGGCTGTTCGCGCAGCGCGAGGGCAAGGATGGCTCCCCGCGGATCACTGCCGCGCTGAGGGATGCCGGGTGGACGGTCAGCCAGAACACCGTCGCGGCCCTGATGCGCGAGATGGGCCTGGCCGCCCGGCGGGTGAGGAACCGCAGGGCCACAACGCGGCAGGGCAAGGGCCGGTGGCGGGCGCCGGACCTGATCGGGCGCCAGTTCCCCGCCGGCGGGCTGAACCGCAAGTGGTACGGCGACGGCACCCAGATCGTGACGGATGAGGGCAAGCTCTACCTGGATTCGGTCATGGACATGGCCTCGCGCAGGATCCTCGGGCATGCCCTCGGCGAGCACCACGACACCGATCTCGGCTACGGCGCGCTGGCCATGGCGGTGGCGGTGCGCGCCGGGAAGGCCGAGGCCGCGGGCGCGTTGCTTGTCGTAGTAGGCGCGGGCTCCAGGTGATGCGGTCAGTGTGGAGAGGGCCTGGGAGTGCAGGGCGTCGGTGAGCCGGTCATTGCGGATGTAGCGGGCCAGGACGATTTTGCTGCGGCCGGACGCGCGGGTGATGGGGCTGGACCCGGCGTAGTTCTTGCGGGTCTTGGCGGAGGCGTAGCGGTTCGGGGCGTCCCCGAACTCGGCGAGCACCCGGGCGCCGTTGACGGTCCCGATGCCGGGCTGGGACAGGTAGATCTCAGCGTCCGGGTGCTGCAGAAAATGGGCCTCCAGCTGGTCCTCAGCCGGCTGATCTGCTCGTTCAGCGTGATCAGCACGGCGGCGGCAGCCTGCATGGCGGCGGCGTAGGCGGCGGTGATCGCGGCGGGCTGGGCCAGCTGCGGGGCGCGGAGCGCGTCTTTGATCGCCTGGGCCCTGGCGGGCACGTCGCGACGGCGGGCCCGCTTGAGCGCGGCGCTGATCTGGGCAGTGGTTAGTTTCGCCGCCGCTGCCGGGCGGGCCCGCGTCAGCAGTTCCAGGGTGTCCGTGCCGGTAAGGCCCAGGTCGGCGTAGGCCACCAGGGCGGCGGGGAAGAACTCCCGCAGCGCCGAGCGCAGCCGCAGCGTGTGCCGGGTGCGTTCCCAGATCCGCGTCTGGTGCGCGCGGGCGGCCACCTTGATCGCCTGCCCGCCGGCGATGTCGGCGGCTACGGCACGCAGCTGGTGCCGCTCGGCGCGGACCATGTCGGCCAGGGCGTGTGCGTCGGCGGCGTCGTAGCGCTCCTTGAACCGCGCGACCTGCTTGGGGTTGAGCCCGTACACCTGGTAGCCGGCCGCGGCCAGCGCCTGCACCCACAGCCTCCGGTCGGTCTCGATCCCCACCACCACCTGGCCAGGATCGCCGTCAGCGTCCAGGTACGCGGCGATCAGCTCATGCAGCCGCGCGATCCCGGCCGCGCCCTCCGGCAGCCGCCTAGCGGCCAGCTTGCGGCCCGCCTCGTCCTGGATCTCCACATCGTGGTACTCCTCAGACCAGTCAATCCCGACGAACAGCAATGTCTCATTTCTCCTCGCATCGATCACCACGATTCACCTGGTCCTGGCAGCCTGCGGGAGAACGGCTCGCGCCCTAATGGATCAGTGCTCAGGTAAAGGACGTTCGGGGGTATCCATTTAACCGGAGTGGCCTGGGCGGGTGGAGCAGCTCCGAGCTGGCGTGCATTACCCGGGGTCAACGGGCGAGTTCCGGGCCTGGTTCCGCACCGACTAGGACTGTCTGGACTACCTGGAGTGGCTGCGCTGGCCAGGCGGTTTCAGCTGCCCGCGCTGCGGACACGGCATGGGCTGGCGGCTTGGCGATGCCCGCTTCGAATGCGCCAGGTGCGGTGCGCGGACCTCGGTGACGGCGGGGACGATCTTTGACCGGACGCGGACGCCGCTGACGGTGTGGTTCACCGCGTGCTGGCTGCTCGCCACGCAGAAGGACGGCATCTCGGCGCTGAGCCTGCAGCGGGCGCTGGAGATCGGCTCGTACCAGACCGCGTGGGCGATGCTGGGGCGGCTGCGGTCGGTGCTGGCGCGGCCGGGCCGGGACCGGCTGGCCGGGACGGTGGAGGTGGACGAGACCTACATCGGCGGCGACGAGCCGGGGCTGCGCGGCGGCCGGGCCGCGGGCAAGAAGGTGCTCACCGTCATCGCGGTGGAGGTCAGGGAGCCGAGGGGGATCGGCCGGTGCCGCCTGGCGGCCGTGACTGACGGGTCCTCCGCCTCGCTGCACCCCTTCGTCACCGGGCACCTCCGGCCGGGCGCGACGGTCATCACCGACGCCTGGATGGGCTACTACGGGCTGGCCGGGCTCGGCTACGTCCACCAGCGGCGCAGCCAGCGAGCCGCCCGCGCCCGCGGTGATGACCCGGGCGAGCTGCTGCCCGCCGTGCACCGGGTCGCCTCGCTGGCCAAGCGGTGGCTGCTGGGCACCCACCAGGGCTCGGTCGATGAGGCGCACCTGCCCGGCTACCTCAACGAGTTCGCGTTCCGCTTCAACCGCCGCCGCTCCCGCCGCCGCGGCCTGGTGTTCTACCGGCTGCTGAGCTCGTCGCCGGCCACGACCCGGTCCGCTACCACGACCTGATCGTCCGGCAGCGATCCAAGGCGGCACCACCCGTGCCGCCAAGAACCCGAGGTCATCCGCCGAGCCTGGAGCGGCCGGGCGCGAACCGCCCGTGGCGGGCCGCTGAGATGCAGCTATTTCTGCCCTACTCCGGGTAAATGGATACCCCCGAAGCGGATCTATGCCGTACGCGGCATAAATCGGCGTAGCGGACCAGCACCGGGGATACCACGAGGCGCCTCGTGGCGCACCGATGTGTCCACGCTACGAGAGGAAACCCAGCACCGACCAGGAAGCCGATTAACTGCGGACCCCAGGACCGAGGTTGGTCCGCTTAAATGAATAACCCCGTGGTACCTGATGTGGCGTGCGCCGGGCCAGTCGGCGGTAAGTTGCCCGCCGTGTATCCTGGCGATCGTTAACCGGCAATTCGAAGTCGCTGGCGAGCGATCCGTCTACGGCGTGCACCGGGTGAACGAGAGCAACGATGAACGGAGGCGCGGCGTGACCCATCTCGGCGAGTTCTTCACGCTGGACGGGCTTCGGACGTTCGTCCAGTCGGCCCCGGATCGGAAAGCTTACACCCGTTTCCGCGACTGGCGCCGCGGCGGCATCTTGCTCCGCTTCGACGTCGACTTCGACCTGCGGTCGGCGCCGGTGGTCGCGCGGACCCTCGCGGACTTGGACGTCCCGGCGACGTTCTTCGTGCTTACCTCCGCTGACACGTACAACGTCACCTCGGCCCGGTCCCGTGCTCGACTGGCCGAGATCGCGTCGCTCGGCTTCGAGGTCGCCCTCCACTTCGACCCGACCGTGTATACGGACGCCGACGAGAAAACACTCGCGGACCGGATGAACGCCGAGCGCCACCTGCTCGCAGGGTCGGCGGGCGTCGAGGTGCGCAGCATAAGTCTGCACAACCCGTCGGTGCATGGCACCTATCCGATGTTCGACGACATCGTCAACGCATACGACCCGGCTCTGTTCGTCGATCGCCACTATCTGTCTGATTCGCGCCGCTCATTTCGCGGCAAGGACCCGTTCGCCTTCCTCGCGGCGGCTACCGACGGCATCGCGCGGCAGATCGTCATGCATCCCGAGCACTACATTACCAACGGCGGCATCGGCTACCAAGGCATGGTGCGCCGCTACCTGGTGGCCACCTGCGACGAGATCGACGAGACGTTCGAAGTCAACTCGACGTACGTCAGCGAGCGGGGCGGTGCCTCGTCGAGGTCGCTCAACCTCCGTGCGGGCGCAAGCCCACTGCCGACACCTGACCCGAGATGGCTGTATGCCTGAGAGCTCCTACGTTCTCGCCGAGGTGCTCGCCGACCTCGGCATTACCCCGAACCGCGTACACGGCGCTACGGGTGCCCGGTTCGACCATCCGGCAACGGTCTGGGCGGCCGACTCGGGCGCGATCACGTTCTGCCTAGCAGGTCGAGTCGAGAACCCCGAGCAGGTGCTGACCGACTCGGCGGCGGCGGTGATTCTCACCAACGCTGAACTTGATGACGGGTTCACCGTGCCCTCATCCCGCGCCGTGGTCGTTCTAGACGACCCAAGGCTCGCGTACGTGGAGGTGCTCAATCACTGCTTCCGGCCGCAACCGCCGCCGGTCGGCGTCCACCCGACTGCGGTGGTCGACTCGTCGGCGACGCTTGCGGACTCCTGCTCGATCGGACCCAACGTCGTCGTCGGCGTCGGCTCCTCCGTCGGGGCACACGCCATCATAGGAGCCAATGTGGTCATCGGCGCCAACGTCCGGATCGGCGCACGCTCGGTCATCGGCCCCGGCAGCGTCCTCGGCTTCGACGGCTTCGGCTACACGCGCCACCCCGACGGTACGGCCAAGCGCTTCCCCCACTACGGCGGGGTCCTCGTCGGCGACGACGTAGAGATCGGCGCCAACACGAGCATCGATCGCGGAACGCTGGGCGACACGGTTATCGAGAACGGTGCCAAGATCGATAACTTGGTCCACGTTGCACACAACGTGCGCGTGGGTGCCCATGCGTTCGTCATCGCCCACGCGATGATCGGTGGAAGCACCGTAATCGGCGCGCGTGCATGGGTCGCCCCGAACGTCTCGATACGCGACGGGATCGCCGTCGGCGACGACGCCTTGGTCGGCCTCGGGTCGGTCGTGACGAAGTCGGTCTCTGACGGCCAAACCGTGGTTGGCAACCCAGCTCTGCCGATTGCCGAGTTCAAGCGATTCCAGGCCGCGCTGAAACGGACGGCCGCCGACCGCTGACCAGTCGGGAGATGTCCGGGCCCCGGCCGCTAGGCGAGTCCATCGATGCCGGGACACCGGGGACCCCAGGGGTCGGCAAAATCCTGGCTGGCAGTGATCTGGCTGATTTGCGACATGCCGACAGGGCCGGTAGCGGCGCGGGCACGGCCCCAGACGTGATCATGGTGGTTCCCACACCTGTCGGACCACTGCCGAGGGGCCATGCCGCCGCGCCAGCATCCCTGACCGGCCCTGCGATTGGCCAGTTGCTCACCGTTGCAAAGGCCGTCGGAAGCGATCAGGTGCGCCTGCTGCCGGTGCTCGCCGCGGTCCCCGACCCGCGCGCACGCCGCGGGGTGCGTCACGGCTGGCGGTGATCTTGGGCCTGGCGGTGTGCGCGGTGCTGTCCGGCGCCCACTCGTTTACCGCGATCGCGGAATGGGCTGCCGACCGCCCAGGCAACTCGGGATGCGCTCGGGTCACCGGCGTGGTGGCCGTGCGAATCCACGTTCCGGCGGACCCTGCAGAGCCTGGACGCCGACGCGCTGGATAACGCGGCCGGCGCCTAGGCCCAGCAGAGCAACGCTCCCGCGCCCGGCGCTGCGGGTGATCGCCGTCGACGGCAAGACACTGCGCGGATCCGGCGCAGGCGGGGAGCCTGGCCGGCACCTGCTGGCCGTACTCGACTACGCTTGCGGCGTGGTCCTGGGCCAGGTCGATATGTAGGCCAAGACGAACGAGATCCCGATGTTCGCTGCCGGACGATCAGGTCGTGGTAGCGGACCGGGTCGTGGCCGGCGACGAGCTCAGCACCCGGTAGAACACCAGCCCGCGGCGGCGGGAGCGGCGGCGGTTGAAGCGGAACGCGAACTCGTTGAGGTAGCCGGGCAGGTGCGCCTCATCGACCGAGCCCTGGTGGGTGCCCAGCAGCCACCGCTTGGCCAGCGAGGCGACCCGGTGCACGGCGGGCAGCAGCTCGCCCGGGTCATCACCGCGGGCGCGGGCGGCTCGCTGGCTGCGCCGCTGGTGGACGTAGCCGAGCCCGTCCAGCCCGTAGTAGCCCATCCAGGCGTCGGTGATGACCGTCGCGCCCGGCCGGAGGTGCCCGGTGACGAAGGGGTGCAGCGAGGCGGAGGACCCGTCAGCCAGCGGCCGCCATGCGGCACCGGCCGATCCCCTTCGGCTCCCTGACCTCCACCGCGATGACGGTGAGCACCTTCTTGCCCGTGGCCCGGCCGCCGCGCAGCCCCGGCTCGTCGCCGCCGATGTAGGTCTCGTCCACCTCCACCGTCCCGGCCAGCCGGTCCCGGCCCGGCCGCACCAGCACCGACCGCAGCCGGCGCAGCATCGCCCACGCGGTCTGGTACGAGCCGATCTCCAGCGCCCGCTGCAGGCTCAGCGCCGAGATGCCGTCCTTCTGCGTGGCGAACAGCCAGCACGCGGTGAACCACACCGTCAGCGGCGTCCGCGTCCGGTCAAAGATCGTCCCCGCCGTCACCGAGGTCCGCGCACCGCACCTGGCGCATTCGAAGCGGGCATCGCCAAGCCGCCAGCCCATGCCGTGTCCGCAGCGCGGGCAGCTGAAACCGCCTGGCCAGCGCAGCCACTCCAGGTAGTCCAGACAGTCCTAGTCGGTGCGGAACCAGGCCCGGAACTCGCCCGTTGACCCCGGGTAATGCACGCCAGCTCGGAGCTGCTCCACCCGCCCAGGCCACTCCGGTTAAATGGATACCCCAAAGGACGTTATGACTGAGGCCACAGTCACCGAGTCGGCGGCCGACAGCCTCCGCCGCGCCGCCGAGCGGATGTGGCGGCAGCAGACAGGCTCACTCCTGGTCACCTCGGGCGGCGAGCTCACCGGCATCATCACCGAACGGGACGTGCTCAGGGCCGTGGCACTGGGCGTCGACCCGGACCGCAGCTCGGTCGACGAGGTCATGACCGCCGAGGTCTTCACCGTCGATCCGGACATGCCGCTCCAGGACGCTGCGCGGGAGATGGCCAAACGCTGGATCCGGCATCTTCCCGTGGTCCAGGACGGCCAGGTCCTCGCCGTGGTCAGCATGCGCGATGTCACAGGGGTCTTTGCCGCGCTTTCTCCGGGCGGGTCAGCGTGGAGCATGAGGCTACGAACCCACTTATACCGGGTTATGACCGTTTCACTGACCTGTTTGCGTGGTATGTCCTCAACAAATCCGGTACAAGTTGAGTTGATCTTGACAAAGTAGCCAAGGTGGAGGTCCAAAAAGGTGTGGTTTGCGACCTTTGTGACCTTCAGGTGCTCGCCCAAGACCGCGGGGCAGGCGGCGCGCGGGGCAGGCGAGGCGGAGCCAGGTCCGCAGGCCAGGCGCGGGCCGGCTCCGCAGGCGAGGCGCGGGCGTCAGGGCAGGTCTATGGGGAGCGGCAGGTCGTCGAGGGCGTGCGGGCAGGGGCAATCGCGTTCGGCGGGCAGGTTCTCGATGACCTTCAGGAGCAGGTCCCGCAGCCCTGTCAGGTTCGCCGCGAACACGCGGAACACCTCAGCGTGCGTGACCCCCTCCCCCTCCTCGACGCCCGCGTCGGTGTCCGTCACCAGCGCGATCGTCGTGTAGCAGAGCGCGAGCTCACGGGCGAGCACGGCTTCGGGATGGCCGGTCATGCCGATCAGGGTCCAGCCCTGCGCGGCATACCAGCGCGACTCGGCCCTGGTCGAGAAGCGCGGACCGCCGATCACGACCAGCGTTCCGGACTCGACGGGCGGCCAGCCTGCCGCCCGGGCGGCGGCGATCGCGACCGACCGGCCCACCGGGCAGTAGGGGTCAGCGAACTGAACGTGGACGGCGCCCTCGTCGTAGTAGGTCTGTATTCGGCCGCCGGTCCGGTCCACCAGCTGGTCCGGGATGACCAGCGTGCCCGGCCCGTAGGCGGAGGTCAGCGAGCCGACCGCACTGGGCGCGATGACCTGGCGGACGCCCGCCGACCGCAGTGCCCAGAGGTTGGCGCGATAGGGGATGCGATGCGGCGGGAACCTGTGATCGCGGCCGTGCCGCGGCACGAAGGCCACCCGGCGCCCGGCCACTTCGCCGATCACCAGCGGGTCGCTCGCCGGTCCGAACGGGGTCGGTACCGAAACCTCGTCTGCGGAATCCAGGAACTCATACAAGCCCGACCCGCCGATGACGCCGATGCTGGCCAGGCCATCCAGGTCGGCCACGGTCGGTCAGGCGACCTTCGAACCAGAGGATGAGGAGGTTGAGGAAGATGAGGTAGACGAGCCAGACGATGAGCCAGATGAGCTGGAGCCGGACGATGAGCCCGAGCCGGCGCCTGCCGAGGACGAGCCCGCGGCCTTCTTATCCGCAGACGATGACCCGGAGTCGCCCGACCCTGATCCGCCGGAGCCGGACTCCGACTTCGCCCCGCCAGCGCCGTTGGCCGCGGCCCGGCTGGCGTCAGCGCCCTTCTGGCTATTGCGGCTGTCCGTCCGGTAGAAACCGGAGCCCTTGAAGACGATGCCGACCGGCGAGAAGACCTTGCGCAGCCTGCCCCCGCAGGAGGAGCAGACCGACAACGGGTCGTCCGTGAAGCTCTGCACCACCTCAAGCCGCTCTGCGCAATCGGTGCAGGCGTACTGGTAGGTCGGCACTGGTACCTCCTCGCGGCGTTAGCACTCGCCACCGTCAACTGCTAAATGTAGCAACCGCTAAGGCAGTCTGATGATTCCTTGGGCCGGTTGGGCGATCAGGCGAACCGGCTGGTCGTGCGGGCCGGCCGGGACCTCGTCGAGCAGTTCGCCGTCGTAGAGCAGCGCAACCGTGGGCACCGAGTCGCCGACCCGCGCCAGCGCGCGATCATAGGACCCGCCGCCCCGGCCGAGCCGGTGCCCGCGCCGGTCAACGGCCAGCGCAGGAACGATCACCAGGTCAGCGCTGGCCACGGCACCGAGGCCGCGGGGCGGCTGGGTCGGCTCGAGCAGGCCGCGGGCCGCGGGCGCGAGCGAGTCCGGGCCCTCATACGAGGCCCAGTCGAGATCGTCGTCCGGGCGCAGCAACGGCAGCAGCACGTATGTGCCGCGCTTCCAGAGCGCGTAGACCAGGCTGCGCGTGCCGGGCTCGGTTCCGACCGAAACGTAGGCGGCGACGGTGCCGGCCATCTGGGTTTCGGGCAGGGCGAGCACCGCGTCGCGGAGCAGCCGGCCAGCCTCGGCGCGGCGCTCGTCGGGCAAGGTGGCCCGGGCGGCGACCAGCCGCTTGCGCAGCGCCGCTTTGGCCAGCCGCAACTCAGCCGCAGCTCCGGCTCCGGTTCCGGTTCCGGCCGGAACCCCGGCTCCGGCCGGAACCCCGGCTCCAGTCCCGGTCCCGCCTCCGGCTCCGGTCCCGGCGTCGACTGGCATGAGATCGCGCACCTCCCCCGGCAGAGTAGCGCCGACGGGGAGGGGCCGGGCCGACGACGGGAGCCAGACCCGGGCCCGGCCGATCCACCGGGTCCGGCCGACCCACCGGGTCCGGCCGACCCACCGGGTCCGGCCGACCCACCGAGGCCGGCCAGCCAACGACACGGGCCAGCCAACGACACGGGCCAGCCAACGACACGGGCCAGCCAACGACACCTGACCACCAACGACACCGGACGACCAACGAGAACCGGACCGGGCTCGAAGCGGGCCTGACGTCGGCCCGGTAAGCGCGAGGCTGCTGAGCCTGCTGGGCGTGCAGTGTCGCAAGCGCCAGAACTCGAGGTTAGCGGGATGTTGTCCGGGCAGAACTAGCCGGTGCGCTAGCCGCAACCGCCCAGATGGCATACTCAAGGTTTCGCCAGTTCCTTGACACGAACAAGCGGGGACAAAATGGGCAGGATCATTGGCGTCTATCCAGGGAGACGGGCTCTTCGCCATGGCTGACACCACAGCGGTCACCAAAGCTGTCATCCCCGCCGCGGGCCTCGGAACCAGGTTCCTGCCCGCCACCAAGGCCACTCCCAAGGAGATGCTGCCCATCCTCGACACCCCGGCGATCCAGTATGTCGTCGAGGAAGCGGTGGACGCCGGCCTGCGTGACGTGCTCATGATCACCGGCCGGGGCAAGCGCCAGATCGAGGATCACTTCGACCGCAATTACGAACTCGAGGAAGCCCTCACCGCCAAGGGCGACAACGACGCGCTGGCCGAGGTCCAGGCCTCCAACGAGATGGCTACCATCCACTACGTGCGCCAGGGCGCGCCCAAGGGCCTGGGTCACGCGGTGCTGTGCGCCGCCCAGCACGTCGGGAACGCGCCGTTCGCGGTGCTGCTCGGCGACGATCTCATTGACGAGCGGGACCCGCTGCTGCGGCGCATGATCGAGGTCAGGCGGCAGTTCGGCGGCAGCGTCGTCGCGCTGATGGAGGTGGAGCCCAGCCAGATCTCCAGCTATGGCTGCGTGGCGATCAAGCCCACCGACGTGGCCGATGTCGTCGCCGTGACCGACATGGTGGAAAAACCGGATCCCAGCGAGGCGCCGTCCAACTGGATCGTCATCGGCCGCTACGTCTGCGACCCGGCGGTGTTCGACGTGCTGGCCCAGACTGAGCCGGGCAAGGGCGGCGAGATCCAGCTCACCGACGCGCTGCGGGCCCTGGCCAAGGCCGACCGGGGCTCCGGCATCGACGGTGGCGGGGTGCACGGTGTGCTGTTTCGCGGGCGCCGTTACGACACCGGCAACAAGCTGGACTACCTGCGCACCCTGGTCCAGTTCGCGTGCGAGCGGCCGGATGTCGCCGACGAGTTCGTGCCCTGGCTCCGCGATTACCTGGACAACCTGCCGTGAACCTGATCGTCGCCGGCCCGGCGCGCTCCGGCGCGTGACCGGATAGCCCCGATGACCACCGCAGCGCCCAGCGAGCAGACCGCCATGGAACCGGTGGACAGTTATCTGGCCCGGGTGCTGTCGTCGATCCGTCCCGTCGCGGCCCGGGAGCTGAACCTGGACGAAGCCGACGGCGCCGTTCTGACCAGCGACGTAACCGCCCGCTGGCCGCTGCCGCCGTTCGACAACTCGGCGATGGACGGATACGCGGTGCGCGCCGCGGACGTGGCCGGGGCCAGCGAGGACAACCCGGTGACGCTGCCGGTTCGCGGCGAAGTGCCGGCCGGCGACACCCGGACCCTGCAGCTGGTTCCCGGCAGCTGCCTGCGGATCATGACCGGCGCGATGCTGCCGGCGGGCACCGACGCGATCGTACCGGTGGAGTGGACCGACGGCGGAACCGATCACGTGACGATCCGCCGGCCCGCGCCCGCCGGAAATGCCGTCAAGCGGACCGGCGGCGACGCGGTCCCAGGTGACGTGCTGCTGGCCGCCGGGAGCCGGCTCGGGCCCGCCGCGCTCGGGCTGCTCGCCGCGGCCGGCCACAGCAGCGCGCTGGCCCGCCCGCGGCCGCGGATCACGGTCATCTCGACCGGCAACGAGCTCGCCGAGCCAGGCGCGCCGGTGCTGCCCGGCCAGATCTGGGAGTCCAACAGCGTCATGCTGGCCGCCGCGGCCCGCCAGCTCGGCTGCCCGGCCCGCAGGCTCCCGATGGTGCGCGACGACATCGACGCGGTGCTGGCCGCGATCGAAAGCGGGCTGCCCGGGACTGACCTGCTGGTGACCAGCGGGGGCGTCAGCATGGGCGGCGAGCACGACGCCGTCAAGGCGGCCCTGCAGCGGCTGGGCACGGTCAGGTTCACGAAGGTGGCCATGCAGCCGGGGATGCCGCAGGGCTTCGGCACGGTCGGTGCCGGCGCAGTGCCGATCTTCACGTTGCCTGGCAACCCGGTCAGCGCGTATGTCTCGTTTCAGCTGTTTGTCCGGCCTGCCGTCGGTGCCTTGCAAAACCTGGAGCCTGAACGGTTGCCGCGGGCCCGTGCCGTGCTCGGAGCGCCGGTCCGCTCCCCGGCTGGTCGGCGCTCCTACCTGCGCGGCATCCTGGACTCAGCGACCGGGACGGTCAGGCCGGTTTCTGGCCAGGCCTCCCATCAGATTGCCTCGCTGGCCAAGGCCAACGCCCTGATCATCGTTCCGGAGCTGGTTTCCCAGATGGCTGCGGGTGAGACTGCCGATGTGCTGGAGCTGCCATGAACCAGCCCGATGACCAGGCCAGGCGGCTGACCCACCTCGACTCAGCGGGCCGCGCCCGGATGGTTGACGTATCGGGCAAGGACGTGACCAGCCGCCAGGCGCGGGCCTCGGGGCGGGTGCAGCTGTCGGCGGCGGCGGTGCTGGCGCTGCGGGACGGGACCGTGCCGAAGGGGGATGCGCTCGCGGTGGCGAGGATCGCCGGGATCCAGGGGGCCAAGCGGACGCCGGACCTGGTGCCGCTGTGCCACCCGATCGGGCTGCACGCGGTGACCGTCGAGGCGGAAGTGCACGACGACGGCGTGCGGATCGAGGCCACCACGGGCACCGCCGACCGGACCGGCGTCGAGATGGAGGCGCTGACCGCGGTGGCGGTCGCGGCGCTGGCGCTGGTCGACATGGTCAAGGCGATCGACCCAGCCGCGGTGATAAGCGACATCAAGGTCGAGGAGAAGTCGGGCGGCAAGACCGGCACCTGGACCCGGCCGTGATCAGGGCGCTGGCCATCACCATTTCCAACCGGGCGTCCGCCGGTATCTACCCCGACAGGTCGGGCCCGGTGCTGGCCGGCCTGCTGCGCGAGGCGGGCTGCGAGGTCGACGGGCCGACAGTGATCCCAGACGGTGACGCGGTTGAGGTGGCGCTGCGGGATGCGGTCCTGGCGGGTTACGAGGTCGTGGTGACCACCGGCGGGACCGGGCTGACGCCCGGGGACCTGACCCCGGAGATGACCAGGAAGGTGATCGACCGCGAGGTACCAGGGATCGCCGAGGCGATCCGGGCGGCCGGTACCGCGGCCGGGGTGCCCGCGGCGATGTTGTCGCGCGGGCTGGCCGGGCTGGCGGGCCGGACGCTGATCGTCAACCTGCCCGGCTCGGCGGGCGGGGTCAGGGACGGGATGTCGGTGCTGGCCGGGGTGCTCGGGCACGCGGTCGATCAGGCAGCAGGAGGCGACCATCCCCGGGCAGGCTGAGCAAGCGCGGGGTATCCAGTCGTATTCATAACGGGACCGAATGGCGCGGCGCCCGCTTACCAGGGAATGATGGTGTCGTGGGACGCATGCGGGGATGGCCGACCACCCTGACAGAGCCCGGCCTGCTGGACGCGCCCGTGGGGCTTCGCCCGGTCAAAGTGAAGGACGCCTCGATCTGGCGGGAGACCCGGCTGCGCAACGCCGCCTGGCTGCGGCCCTGGGAACCGACCAACCCGGAGACCCCGCTCTACCGGTCCAGCCTGGGCCCGTACGTGGCCATGGCCCGCACGATGCGCAAGGAGGCCAGGCAGGGACTGACGCTGCCCTGGGTGATCACCTACGGCGGGCAGTTCGCCGGGCAGCTGACCGTGGGCAGCATTGTCTGGGGCTCGGCGCGATCCGGGCAGGTGGGGTACTGGATCGATGAGGCGTATGCCGGCCGCGGCGTGACACCGACGGCGCTGGCGATGGCGATGGACCATTGTTTCTTCGTCGTCGGGCTGCACCGCGTCGAGGCGACCATCAGGCCCGAGAATCACGCCAGCCGCCGGGTGGTGGAGAAACTCGGCTTCCGCGACGAGGGCCTGCGCCGCCGGAGCCTGCACATCGACGGTTCCTGGCGCGACCATTTGTGTTACGCGCTGACCGCCGAGGACATCCAGAACGGGCTGCTGCCCCGCTGGCGGAGCGCGCTGTCAGCGACCCGCACCCGCGCGATCTAGCCGGGCCGTCATCGGCCGCGGGACGGCGCCCGCACCGGCCGCCCCGGCTCATCGACCTGGCCGCCCGCGGCTCAGCGACCCGGCGGCCGCAGCCTGATCGCATAGGCGATGTTGATCGCCACCGCCTGCCCACACGATGAGCAGTCCAGCCAGGCCCGCCGGGCGCGAGCCGACCGCGAGCACGATCGCGGTGAGCGGGATGCCCAGCACCATCTACTCGATGGCCAGGGCCATGGCCGCTCCGTGCTGCTGCTTGGGCGCCGCTGGCTGCGGCCGCCAGTCACCGCGGCTTTGGCCAAGTCGCGCGTCGACGCGGGCGTCGATCTCCTTCCCGACCTTGTCCAGGAAAGACTCGATGACCGCCTCCTGGTAGTCGGGCCCGAGCTCGCGGTGTGACCGGGCGCCGCGCGTATCTCGTCGCGCGAAAATGATGAACTGCTCACAAAGACAAGCTATATCGTAATTACGCTGCCCGGCAGGTTGGATGTTCCGGGTCGTCAAGAGATGACGCCAGATAAGCGATCTCGCGACACACCGGGCCGAATGCTCGTCAACACGGACCCGGGGCCTTACCGTGCGTGACGTGAGCACGCTTGCGATCACCGCCGCAGGCAGCCGGGGACGCTGCCCGGCCGGCCCGTGCACGATCGCCGGGGTGATCAGTTGAGCAGCGCGATTCTCTATCTCGCGATCATCGCCATCTGGGCCTGCGTGCTCGTCCCGCGGTGGATACACCGGCCGCATCGCGTGCCGGAGGCCGACGAACTGCCCGGCCTGCAATATGTCGGCGTGACCGGGCCGCCAGGCTCCGGGCCCGGCCACGCCAGCGTCAGCGGCGACGCGCCGCCCGCGGCTTGGGCCACCGCCGCTGCTGCTACCGCCGGCGCCGCTACCGCCAGTGCCGCTGTGGCCAGCGCTGAGCCCGGCGGTGGCCGGGACGGAGATGACCGGGTCGAGGCTGGAGACAACCCGGCGGCACAGCCGCCAGCCGTCGAGGAGAGCGTCGCGTGGCACCGGGTCACGCGCAGCTACCACAGTGAACATCAGCTGGCCCAGGGACACCAGGTGCCACTGACGCCGGGGCGAGCGCGCATCCTGCAGGCCCGCCGACGGCTGCTGACCATGCTGGTCACGCTGGCCCTCGCCGCGCTGGCCTGCACCGCGGCCAACCTCGCGCCGTGGTGGATCCTGGTGCCCCCCGTCGGCATGCTCGGCATGTACGTCTTGGTGCTTCGCGAGGCCGCGCATGCCGACGCCGAGCAAGCCGCTGCCGAGCAGGGGCGATGGCTGGCCCAGGAGCGGGTGGCCGAGGAGGAATCGGCCCGGCTGCCCGCCCGCCGCGCCCGGGAAGCCAGTCGGCCGCAGCCGACCGCGGAGATCATCGACATCTCGGCCCGGGTCACCGACCAGCTCTACGATCAGTACGCCGACGCCGCCGTCCGGGCCGTCGGCGACTGACGCCCGCAACGTTGGGCGCGTAGATTTGCTACGCTGACTGCCGGTCCTGGGGCTGTAGCGCAGTCCGGTAGCGCACCTCGTTCGCATCGAGGGGGTCAGGGGTTCAAATCCCCTCAGCTCCACCCAGAACCGCAGGTCAAAAGCCCGCAGAAGTCGGTCCGTACGGCATCGAAGATCATTCGTCACCCAGATGTCACCCGGATCGGGTAGCGATGGGTGACACTGCGCGATACCAGACGGCTCTTCCATCACGCCCTGGCATCGCCTTTCGGTGATTTGTGGGTCCCTCGCCTGCCGGGTTGCCGGCGTGCTCGGGAGGGTCGCCTCCCTGGGGGCAGTCCGACGCCTAGGTGGCTGGCCCCGGAAGTAACTGGGGGGTTGACGGCTGCGAGGTCGGTGGTCTAGCTGTCGTGGTCGGCGAGGTGTACTGCGCAGGCGGTGTCGAGGGCTCGCCGCGGTCGGCGAATGCGAACGACTTGAGCACGACGAAGGTAGCCGGTCCGCACACGGGAATGCGGCGGCGCACGACTTCCCCGGTCAATGTGTGACCTTTCAGGATGATTTCGTGGCGTTCATCGAAGGCGAGTTCCAGTCCGGGTGCTATGAGAGCACCAAAGTCGCCTTCAAGGTTGTGGACGCGGCCACCCGTGACAGCGCCTGGGATCGGTGGCAGCAGGAAGTCGACTGTGACGCTGAAGTCCGCGAGCTTCCAGCGCTGCGGTGTGGGGTTGCCGTTCTCGTTGTGGTCGGGTGCGAAGCCCTCCTGGCGCAGGCGGCGACTGATCTCGGCGTATTGCTCATCGTTGAGCAGCCCAATTGCCAGCCCGACATCGAGGTCGTTAGTGCCCGGATGCATATCGCCGGTGTCAGGGTCAGCTGAAGTTTCGCCGCTACGCGGCGGTAGCTTGGCTGGTCGAGGCAGGGGCGTCGAATAGGGCGGGTGTTTCCTGGGCTGCGGTGTTCCCGGTTATCCGGGCCCGGCGGAAGGCGATGATCATGTCCTCGACGGACACGTGTCGCTTGTGCCGGTACCACGGGGCGGCCTGGCGGCGGGAGTTGAGGTCGGCGGCGGGCCGGCCAGGTCGTACCACAGGACCAGGATGGTCAGGTTCGCCAGGCCCAGGGGTGTGGTGCGCTCGACGGCGGCGGGCAGGCGGTTCTGGGCGTCGCCCGCGCCGAGGAGGTCCTTGCCGTCCTTGATCGACTGCTCGACGGACCAGCGGGAAGCGTACCGGGCCACTACCTGCTCGCCGGTGGCGGCCAGGTCGGTGGTGGCCAGGGCCAGGGTGTAAGGGCGGGCCTCGTCCAGGTCGCGGACCAGGACCACGCGGATGGGGGTGCGGTGCAGGCTGCCCCACCACAGGCAGGTGACAACGGCGAGGTCCACGGTCTCGGTCGTCCCGTAGCGGGTCACCCGGGTGCGTCGCCAGGTGGCAGCGACTGCGATCTCGGCGGCGGTGCCCAGCCGCTGGCCCTTCCAGGCGGGGTGTCCTCGCTTGCCGGTGCGCGGCGGCTCGGGCCGGTACAGGACCGCGTTGGCGGCCAGGCGGGTGGTGAAGGTGACGTGGGCGGGCAGATGGCGCCAGGCTGGCCCGCGGTACAGGGCATCGCCCACTACGTGGACGGTGCGCCCGTCCAGCGCGGCGGCGAGCAGGCCGGCCAGGGCGCGGGCCTGCTCGGTCTTGGACGCGCTGGTCTTGGGGATATGCAGGCGGAACAGGACCGGCAGGCAGACCTGGCGGGCCAGGAACGGCACCGCCACCACGATCCCGGCGATCACGAAGCAGTTGCCGCGCCCGATGCCGTCGTGCCCCCTGGCCGAGCCGTCGTGCTGGTACCTCGCGCCGTGCACCTTCTTGCCGTAGCGGTGGAATAAGGTGTCGTCCACCGCGACGGTGACCGCGCCGCCGTCGGGCACAAGGCGGGCCACGACCGCGCGGGCCAGCGCCAGGCCGACCTGGTCCAGGTCCCACACCGCGCGAGAGAAGAAGCGGTGCGCGCGCGACCAGTGCACACTCCCGGCCAGACCCGCGGCCTGCCACATCCCGGTGACGGTTCGCCGGCCGGCACCCGACAGGGCGCCGGTGACCAGCGCGGCCAGGGTCGCGAACGAGGGCGCGGTGAAGCACGGCCGCAGGGCTTGCAGCACGATCAGCAGGGACGGCGGTACGGTCACCGGCATCGGGACCTCCCAGCAGGGCGCCGCCCGGACGGCGGCGCATCGTCAACTCCCGGCAAGGACACCCCCATGGCCC
Source organism: uncultured Actinomycetota bacterium (assembly GCA_963775745.1). Taxonomy (GTDB): domain Bacteria; phylum Actinomycetota; class Actinomycetes; order Streptosporangiales; family Streptosporangiaceae; genus DATBGO01. The sequence goes on along the minus strand of CAVZKE010000019.1, from coordinate 393,380 downwards.
GAAGCACCCGACCGCGCCCGGACCAGGCGACGAGGGAGGCCGTCACCGAGCGCATCTTCGCGCACGCCCGCGAGAACTGGCCCCGGATCGAGGTTTTCGTACGCCACAGCGGCGCCTTCTGCTACGTCGCCGTCCTCGAACCCGCCAGGACCCGCCGCCGGCGCCTGTTCACCACCAATCCCGGCGAACGCGAACCCTTCCCCGTGCTCCGCCTGCGCTACCAGGGCAGTGCCGACCGCTGGCTCATCGCGATCTACAAGGCCAGCAGCGAGAGCTGGAGCGAGAGCGAACTGCCCACCCGCTTCGGCCCCACCATCGGCACCCCCGAACAGGGCATGGACCACACCCTCGGCTTCTGGATCGGCCCACCCGAGCGCTGACCAGCAACCCTCACACAGCGTCACCCGCAGCCCGTCAGGCGATCACGAAAATGGCGAAACTTCAGGGTCAGGGCCGATCTGCTCGTCGATGAGCAGGCTGGGGACCAGGCCGCCGACGATGCACAGCTCGCCCATCAAGGCACCGAGTGTCACCGCGACAGTCAGGCATACCGACTTGACCTGCTCAGTCTCCTCAGGTGAATAGCCGCCGCGGTGGCGCGGCTTAGCCGGCGGCGTCATGTCGCCACCGCAGTTGATGGGTGCGCAGATGCTGGGCAGCTTCCGTCGCCCGTTCGGGGAGTTGGAGCAAGTCCAGGTAAACCTGCACGGGTGCCACGCAGTGGAGCCCTCGGTGGTCTTGTTCGCCGCTGAAGACGCCTGCGTCATTAGGGCCGACCAACTGCAGGTTCGCACCCTTGGCTGCCCGCCGGATGCCAAGGCGCTCGGCAGCCTCCCGCGGGTCGCCGTCGACGTAAACGGTCGCGAGCCGGAAGCGGGCGAACTGGTCCATCACCCAGGCTGCTGGCAGCCCAGTGAACGCGTGGTGGATGTTCAACGACTCTAGGCGCTCAGCAAGGACCCGTGCGAGCTCGACGCCGCTGCCGCTTAGGTGACCGGGCAAGATGTCATGGCTATAGAAACGGTAGTCCTGAGCCCAGGCATCAAGCAGCAAGTCCGGATCACGAGGGCGCAGTTCCCGGCCTCGCCGCTCCAGCAGGAACTCGTCATCAAGCCGCCGAACGATGCGGGATACGTTGCCATCATCGAGCCCAGTAACCGCGGCGAGATCCTTCTGCACCCACCAGCGTGCCGGGTCGAGCAGTAGTGCCCGCGTCACGCGAGCGCTTTTAGGCGCAAAGGGCGAAGAGGGCCGACCCCGGGAGCCCAGCTCATTGGGACGCCCCTGCACCCACAAGTGAAGGTTCTCGGTGCGGACGTGCGCGTTACCCGACAGGTCGATCCAGTTAAGCCGCATGCGGTCAGCGGTCTCCGCGCCCGCGCGAGACATGAACGGCACGACCAGGACTGGGATGACACCTTCGTCCTCGTAGGCGAGGAGCTGCTCGGCTGCACGCGCAACCTGGCCCGGGCGGCTCGAGTTCTTGACCTCCATCATCAGGACCCGCCCCTGGCCATCAGTCGCGATAAAGTCAGCCTGCCGAGCGTCGTCGCGTGGCGCCTCGACTTGCACTACTGACTCATCAAGCAGTTCAGCGAGCAAGCGAGGGAGACGATGGCGTGCCTCACGTTCGACCGCCGCAGCACCGCCCTGCACTAAAACCACCTCCTGCGAACTCACGCAGGAAGTCAATTATACGCAGGAGAATGAGAATCTAGGCCAGCATCGGCCTGCGAAAAACACGGCACCTGCCGCACCCGGCAGGAAATAGATTTTAAACAGGAGTACGCCGCAACTTCGCTCCTGAAAGCCTCCGTAGCCACCCCCCGGAGCCTCCCGTCAGATCCGCCTGCGATGAGGGAGTCGCCAGGTGCGCCCAGTGGGCATCACGGCCGCAGCGGCACCGCCCGACGTCCAGGGCTATCCGGCGGCACAGGCAGGCACCCATATGAACCGGCCACGCCACCATTCGCATCGAGGGGGTCAGGGGTTCAAATCCCCTCAGCTCCACCCAGAACTGCAGGTCACGAGCCTGTTGATCTATCTTGCGTATTGCCCCGAAGATCATTTGTTAGCGACTCGTTGGCGGGAAGAGCATCACCTGACGGCAAGAACCGCAACGCAGCCCGCCCTGACGACACGGCAGACCCGTTCGGCCTGGCAGATTCACGACGATCGGCGAGAAAATCCGCGTTTGCGATCGGCATTGCCGCAGCCCGGCGAGATCCGCTCCTCCGGCCTCGGCCAGCGCCGAGCTACTGTAGGCAGCGGCCAGCCCAGTTACCGGCCAAGCTCTGGGCACCGCGGGTCATCGCCGTCACGTTCTTCTTCCTAGCGGCTTACGTGATCGACGCTCAGGTCATCGACCCGGCCGCCCGGTCGCATCCGGAGTGATCACAGGCCGGCACCGACCCTACCTTGTGGATCGTTGCGAGCCATGCCGCCATTGAAGCTAACTGCCCACCGACACCGCAGCTCAGCAGCCCACGCCGGGCTCATGCCGCCGGAACTCCTGGCCTGCACGCTGGCTTCAGGCCGGAGCGCTGCCTCGCAGGTCTATGAACCAGCGACGGGGTTTGGCTGCGCCTCAGTGGCTGCCGTGATCACCTGGGCAGCCACTTGCTCGAAGGCCTCCTCCCACGCCGGGTCCTGAGGTATCCCTACGGGCGGGACTGTGACCGCCTCGGCGGCAGCGGTGTTCAGCTCAGCGCCCCACATGGGCCGTTCCAGTTGCGCCGCGACCGGGGCAACGCGGGTTCGGGCGACCTTCCAGATCCCGGAGAAGGTGCCTGCGATCGCCACGACGGCCGTGGCGGTCCTCGCCACAGCCGAACCAGGGATGAACACGAGCACGAGGACAACCGCTACTAGGAGAAACAGCAGCAGGATGAGGAGCCATGGCATGGTCCGCAAGCCCGGACGGCCAAGTCGGCTGGCCGTAGCACTCTGAAGTGGCCCCACTGTTCTCCTTTGATCTGGCCCCACCGGGGGGCGGTCGCGGTGGTGGTGTAGCACTCTGATCTGGCCCCGCCCGGGTCGGGCTGCGTGGCGACACGCCGTCCGGTTGCGGGATGGATGGGGTTCCCGGGTGGATTGTTGGCCACATCGGGTTTTCCTCCGCGTCGGGTGGGGCCGGGATGGGGCCGAGGAGAGTGGAGCTGTTCGCGGCGATCCGTTTTGACTGGCAGCGGAACCAGATGTCGGTCCGGGCGCTGGCTCGCAAGTACGACGTGCACCGGCGGACGGTGCGCCAGGCGATCGCCTCGCCGGTCCCGCCGGATCGTAAGGCGCCGGAGCGGGCGGCCACGGTTCTGGATGGGGTCCGGGGGGTGATCGATGACATGTTGCGCGAGGACCTGGCAGCGCCGCGTAAGCAGCGGCATACCGCCAGGCGGGTCTTCGAGCGGTTGTGCGATGAGCATGACGCGCGGGTGTCGTATTCGTATGTGGCCAAGTACGTGCACGGGCGCCGGGCCGAGATCGCCGCGGAGGGGCGTGCCGACGGCGGGGGGCTGGCGGGTTTCGTGCCGCAGGCCAGGGAGCCGGGTGCCGAGGCGCAGGTCGATTTCGGTGACGTGACGGTCTGCCTGGCGGGCGAGCAGGCCCGGTGCTTCATGTTCGCGTTCCGGCTGTCGTGCTCGGGCAAGGCGGTGCACCGGGTGTATGCCAGCCAGGCGCAGGAGGCGTTCCTGGAGGGGCACGTGGCGGCGTTCGAGGCCATCGGAGGGGTGCCTGCCCGGCAGATCCGCTACGACAACCTGTCCGCGGCCGTGGCTAAGGTGCTGACCGGCCGCAACCGCGGCGAGACGGCCCGGTGGCTTGGCTTTCGCGCGTCCTACGGGTTCGAGGCGTTCTACTGCGAGCCGGGACTGGCCGGAGCCCATGAGAAGGGCGGCGTCGAGGGAGAGATCGGCAGGTTCCGCCGCCGCTGGTTCGTCCCGGTCCCGCGGGCCGCTTCGCTGGCGGAGCTGAATGCCCGGCTGGCCGAGGCTGATGCCGCCGAGGACGCCCGCCACATCGAGCACCGGGCCGCGACGGTCGGCGAGGACTTCGCCGCCGAGGCGCCGTTCCTGCTGCCGCTGCCCTCGGAGGCGTTCGACACCGCGGCGACGCTGTGGCCGCGGGTGGACCGGTATGCGCGGATCGCCGTCGGCAAGTGCCGGTACTCGGTGCCCGCCCGGCTGATTGATGCCCGGGTCCGGGTAAGGCTGTCGGCTAACCAGCTGGAGGTCTTCGACGGGTCGCGGCTGGCCGCGGTCCATCCGCGGCTGATCGCGGCCGGGGCCGAGCACCTGGAGCTGGATCACTACCTGGAGATCTTGTCCCGCAAGCCGGGCGCGCTGCCCGGCGCGGCCGCGCTGGCCCAGGCCCGCGCCAGCGGCGCGTTCACCGCCGCCCACCAGGGGTTCTGGGACCGGGCGCGGGCCAGGCTCGGTGACGGCGCGGGCACCAGGGCGCTGATCGAGGTGCTGCTGCTGCACCGGCGGATGCCCGCCGCGCAGGTCACCGCCGGGATCCGCGCCGCGCTGGAGGCCGGCAGCTGCTCGCCGGATGTGGTCGCGATCGAGGCCCGCAAGCACGCTGGCCTGGCCAGCCCCGGCCAGGCCAGCGAAGATCCCTGGCCGGCGCTGCGCCCGCGGCCGTCGCGGGCGGCAGTGGTCACCCTGCCCCGGCGCGAGGCACGGCTGCCGGCCGACCAGCGCCCGGCACCGTCGGTGGCCGCCTACGACCAGCTGCTCACCGTCCCGCCCGCCGCCAGCACGGGGAACGCGTGATGGCACGCGCCGCCGCCCGTGACGAGCTGACCGACACCGCCGCCGACGCGGCGATCGAACAGGCCTGCCGGATCCTGCGGCTGCCCACCATCCGGGAACGGCACGGCGAGATCGCCGCCGCGGCGTCCCGCCAGCAGGCCAGCTACAAGGGCTTCCTGGTCGAGCTGCTGTCGGTCGAATGCGACGACCGTGAGCAGCGCCGCAAGGCCCGCCTCGTCCGTGACGCCGGTTTCCCGAGGGCCAAGCGGCTCGAGGACTTCGACTTTGACGCCAACCCCGGCGTTCCCGCCGCGCTGATCCATACCCTCGGCCGCTGCGCCTGGGTCGGCGCCGGGCAGCCCGCCTGCCTGATCGGCGACTCGGGCACCGGCAAGTCGCACCTGCTGATCGGCCTGGGCACCGCCGCCGCCGAGAACGGCTACCGGGTGAAATACACCACCGCCGCCGCGCTGGTCAACGAGCTGGTCGAGGCCGCCGACGACAAGACCCTGTCCCGCACCATCGCCCGCTACGGCCGCGTCGACCTGCTATGCCTGGACGAGCTGGGCTACCTCGAGCTCGACCGCCGCGGCGCAGAACTGCTGTTCCAGGTCTTTACCGAACGCGAGGAACGCGCCTCCATCGCGATCGCCTCCAACGCCGCCTTCAGCGAATGGACCCGGACCTTCACCGACCCCAGGCTGTGCGCCGCCATCGTCGACCGGCTCACCTTCGACGCCCACATCATCCAGACCGGCACCGACTCCTACCGGCTGCGCACCACCAAGACCCGCCGCGGCAACAGCGGACCCTGAACTCCCGCACCCGACGGAGGCGCCGGCCCATGCCCTGCCCACCCGGCGACTAGCAGATCGCCGACATCAGCCCCGGCCCCTGCCGCACCCGCGACATCATCCACCTGCTCATCGACGTCCACTCCGCCCCCGGCCATCTCTACCTCGACGGCACCGCACCTCACATCACTGCCCCCGCCGAGGACTACCTGCGCGAATCCGGCAGCAACTACACCCTGCCCGCCATGATCGACGCCCTCGGCAGCCTCATCAACCAGCTCACCTGGGCAATGCGCGACGCCGTCCATCGCATCGACCCGCCTTCCAGCAGCCCGGCAGGACCCGTCCAGTTCTGACCCTGAACCAGCGCCCAGCGCGCCGGAGACCGGGTGGGGCCAAATCAGAAGAGAACACCGGGGCCACTTGGGGTTGACACGGCCACCAGTCGGCATAGCGGCGGGCTAGCCGGTCTCCGGCACGCAGGTAGTCCTGCTGGGTGAGCAGGTCGGTACACAGCTTGTCCCCGTCGAGTACGCCCCGCCACACAGCTCCCTGGCGGGCTACTGCCGCCGCGAGGCTTCCTACAGTGGGCGGATCAATTTGGCTGGTCCGGGCACGCTGGCGGTGTGGCGACGGTGCCGCAGCGGCCTGCTTCCAGCGGGATCGCCGGCTGGCGGAGCTGCTCAGGTAGCTGGCCGGCAGGGAGCTAGAGCTCAGTTTCGAGCCAGCTATGGCGCCCGTGACTGCTTGCTGCCACCAGTCGAGAGATTGCGCCACAGCCCGGGCGGCGTGGTCGGGCAACAGGGAGGCGAGCTCGTCCAGCCAGACATAAAGCTGGCCGATCCGGTGGCTCTCGAACGACCTGGCCAGCTGGTCTGCCATCTGGCGCGGGCAGGTCGTATCGGCCAGCGCCCGGCCATGCCCGTTGCATGTATTATTGCATGCATGGTTGCCCTTCAGATTCGTGACGTGCCCGAAGAACTGCGCGACCGGCTCAGTGAGCTGGCCAGTCAGCGCGGGCAGTCGCTCCAGGCCTACCTGTTCGACGTCGTCAGCGACGAGGCGCGCCGCCAGGACAACCTGGCGGTCCTCGACCGCTTCGGGAAAGGCGTGTACGGCACCCGGCTCAGCCCGGCCGACATAGACGGCGCCCTGCGCACAGCCCGGGCGGAACGCGACACGGAACTCGGGCTCGGCGAGGCCGGAGGGTGATAGTCCTCGATGCGTCGGCGACCGCCTTCGCGCTCCTGGACGAAGGGGAAACCGGCGATCGGTGCCGCGCGGCCATGCAGGCCGACTCCCAGTGGCTGGTCCCCGAGCACTGGCTGATAGAAGTCCTGTCGGTGATCCGGGGAACCCTGCTCGGCGGGAAAATCAAGCCCGACCACGCAGCACAAGCCGCCGCGGCGGTGGCCGAGCTGGACCCCGTCGCAGTGCGCACGCGGCTGCTCGCTGCCCGGATCTGGGAACTCCGCAACAACCTGACGACCTACGACGCGGCCTACGTCGCGGCCGCCGAGCGATACCGCTGCGCGCTGGTGACCACCGACGCGCGGCTGGCACGAGCGGCAGGTATCCAGTGCACCGTCAACTTGATCCCATGAGCGCCAAGGCAGAACCCTTCCCAAAGCTCCCTGGCACGTTGAACCCAGGGACACTTCAGTTCGCATCGAGGGGCTCAGGGGTTCAAATCCCATCAGCTCCACCCACCCAGAACTGCAGGTCAGAGGCACATTCTGGTCTGTGATGAGGCACTCGAAGATCATTTGTCACTCAGTTGTCACCCGGATCAGGCGACGATGAGTGACATTGCCCGGTCCTGGACGGCCACTGCGACCCGCCCCCGTCATGTCAGTTGAGACCCGATATGAAGCAACCGGGCTACTCGCGACGGACTGCCGGTTCCGCGCGCTCGGGCAAGCCGAGTCCTCCTGCCCCGGCAGTCGTCACAGCGTCAGGTCGGCCTATCAGGAACCAGAAAGCGCTTTGCATGCTTGTCCGCCCCCTCCTGTGCAGTTGGGCGTCAATTCGCAGCATCGTGGCCACCTCGCCGACGGCGGCCTCCAGATCAGTCACGCCGCCCCTGGTCGCCAGTTGGCGTCGAGCCATGTCGGTAGACGGCATCACCCTGGGTGACCGGTAGGGTCAGGCAGGACGCGCCGAGCCGATTCGTTCTGCGCGTCCACGGGTCGGTTGATGCTGCTTGGCTGGGTTGTTCAGATCAGGTCACTCGTGACTGCGCGCTGCCCGGTCCGCGGCGAGCTCATGGGGCTTCCCAGGCCGCAGAGTGATATCCGGTAGCCTCTAGGGGCCGTCCGCGGCTACGGTCAGGTGGCGGCGGCGGTGCGGAGAGGCGGGGTAATGGCGCAGGCCTCGATGGAATCACACACGGCGGTCATTACGGGTGCCAACCATGGCATCGGGGCAGCCACGGCGCTGGCGCTCGGGCAGCGCGGATGCGCGGTACTGTGCGCCTACCTCCGGATCGATGCTCCGGCTGATCCGGGCACGCCAGACGCCGTCCGGGACCGGCGCAGGCAAGACGCCGGACCCGTCGCCGCCCAGATCCGGGCCGCCGGCGGGCGGGCCCTGGCCGTGGAGGCTGACCTGTCGGATCCCGCCAGCCCGGCCGTGCTCTTTAACGCGGCCGAGGCGCAGCTGGGCCCGGTGGACATCCTGGTCAACAACGCCACGGGCTGGGTCGCCGACACCTTCGCGGCCACAGACACCGACCGGCTCGGCCGGGCACTGCAGCCGGTCAGCGCGGCGACCTGGCGGCAGCAGTTCACCGTCGATGCGATGGCCGCTGCCTTGCTGATCGCCGAGTTCGCGCGACGGCACATCACCCGCGGAGCGGACTGGGGCCGGATCATCGGGCTTACCTCCGGCGGGGAGACGGGCTTCCCCGAGGAAGTCTCCTACGGCGCCGCGAAGGCAGCACAGGAGAACTACACCATGTCCGCCGCCTTGGAGCTGGCTGCGCACGGGATCACCGCCAACATGGTGCACCCGCCCGTCACCGACACCGGCTGGGTCACCGCGGAAGTCCGCGAGGCCGTCGCCGCCAGCCCGTCCCTGATCCACGTCGCCGAGCCGGCCGACGTTGCCGAGGTCATCGCCTACCTGGCCTCGGATGCCGCCGCCTTGATCACCGCTAATGTCATCACGCTCCGCTGACCGCCGCCCGGGCGGGCACCCGCAGCACCGACGTTCTGGTCGGCGATTCTGGTTAGCACTTGATCGTCCTGGTGCGTGCCGAACGGGGTCATCTGCGTTTCGATGGGTCCCGCCATGCATATCTCAGGCCCATCGGGTTGCCGTTGAGCCGGGAGGCGTCTCCGCCTGGCGGCGAGACTGCGTCGCGTTCTACGCATGCGCCGCCCCGCGCGGTGTAGAAGGCGCGGGCGTCGCTGTTCTGCTCCAGGACCCACAGGTACAGGCCGGAGGCGGGTGAGGCGTCCAGGACAGCCTGCGTGGTCAGGGTCAGCAGCCGAGTGCCGATCCCTTGTCTCTTCAGCTCGTGTGCGACGTGAAGGTTGTCGAGGAACGCGCCCCAGGTGGCGTCCTGGCAGAGGAGCATGTGGGCAAGGCCCACGACTGCGCCGTCGTGCTCCGCGAGAATCGTGCGTGCCCGCGGGTCCGGGGGTGACCAGCCGCCCGGTCCACAGCGGCAGCACGTACCGGGCGGCGTCATGGTCGAGGAAGGCGTCGGAGAGGGCGCCACGGTAATGCCGCTGCCAGCTGCCGGCGTGCAGTGCGGCGATGGCCTGGGCGTCACCCAGGCTGGCCGCCCGGAACCGCAGCCCGGCTGAGGCGGACACGAGCATTCCTCCTTGCTCCCGGGCACCCGGGTTCAGCCGTCCAGCTGCGAGGGGGTCATGTTGGCGCTGCTGATGATGACGGCGACGTGCTCGCCGGGCGCGGGCTTGTACGCGCCGGACGTACTGTATGGCTATGCGGGACGCGCGGCCGACCGGCGGGCAGGTGCCAGTGACGATAAAGGGCACGGCCCGCTACTCAGCCATTCGACAAGCTTTCGCTATCGACTGGTGCGGTGCCAATGCAGTTACACCGGTACGCGCAGTATCTTCTCGTGGCGGCTGCAATCTGGGGCCTCACTTTGTGCGTACTGTATGAGCAAGAAGTGACACCAAGTTCTCCTGACCCGCCTCGGTCGGGTGGAAGCCTGCTCGGGACAATCCGGTCTTACCGCGACTCGGCCGCCGCGGTCAGCTCAATGTCGAGGAACCGGGCCGCCATTCCCTTGGCCGCGGTCACGCCGACGGCGTACCGGTCGATGCGCGCGGTGGCGCGCGCGGAGAACCCGTGGCCGACCGCCTCAACCGAGTCGATCGCGAGCGTCACCGGCTTGCTCACTCCCCGTACCTCCAGCTCACCGGTCAGGGTCCAGCGGCCGTGATCCTGGCTGAGTGTCCCGGCCCGGAAGGCGAGCTCGGGATACTCCTCCACGTGCAGGAACCTGGCCGAGCGGACGTCGCGGTCCCGGGGGCGGCTGCCCGTGGTGAACGACGACGCGCTGACGCTGGCCGTCACGGACGCCTCCGGGACCGCCGGGTCGACGACGATCTCGCCGGCGGCGACGCGCATCGTTCCGGAGACCGCGAGCAGGCCGAACAGGTGCCGGGTGCGGAAGGTGACCGCGGACCGGCCTGGATCGAGAACGTACCGGCCTGCGGTCGGGAGTTCGATTAGCTGGGTGATGTCACTGGTGCTGTTCATGACTTGCCTCTCTGCAAAGCTGCCGGGGAAGGGTCAGGCTGCCGCCTGATGGGTGCGGCCGGCCTGGATCAGCGCGTCGATCACTGCGCGGAGCTGTCCGCTCAGGCCGGGGTCGGCCAGCTGCCCGTCGGGGCCGAACTGGGTGAACGCGCTTGGCACGACGAGCCCGGCGTCGGCGACGCTGGCGCGCGCGCGGGTCAGCACCTTGCGCAGCTCCGCGGCGGCCCCGGCCGCTCCGCTGGGGAGAGGGCTGGCGCTGATCACGGCGGCCGGCTTGCCCTGCAGTACCGCGCGGCCATAGGGGCGGGACGCCCAGTCGATCGCGTTCTTGAGCTGGCCGGGGATGGACCCGTTGTACTCGGGCGTGGCGATCAGCAGCCCGTCGGCGTCGGCGATCGCCTGACGCAGCGTGGCGATCGTAAGCGGGGCGGGGTCGGCTTCCCAGTCCTCGTTGAACGGCGGTACCCGGTCCAGCTCGTCCCAGGTGACCAGATCCGCGTCCGGCGGCATTAGCCCGGCGGCGGCTTGCAGCAGCATGCGGTTGAGCGACTCGCGGCGCAGGCTGCCGACGATCCCGGCGATCTTGGTAGGCATCTCGGTCTCCTCGGTTCTCCGGCGGCCGGCGGCTTCCGGCTGCCACTTCCGAGGGTCGCGATAAGCACGGCCGGCCCGCGTCGGGCTGCGACCTTATTTCCGGGTCAGAGTCACTGGCCGCGGCTAGGCCGCTTCCTAGGCGGTGCTGGTGAGGCCGGCACGGTGGGCGATGGCCGCCGCCTCGACCCGGCTGTGCACGCCGAGCTTGGCCAGGATGTTCGAGACATGGACGCTCGCGGTCTTGGCCGAGATGAACAGCTCGGCGGCGATGTCCCGGTTGCCGCGACCGGCGGCGACCAGGCGCAACACCTCAAGCTCGCGGTCGGTGAGGCCAAGGCGGGCGGAGACCTGGCCGCCCGCCTCGCCGCGCGCGACGTCCAGGCGGGCCCGCCGGGCCAGCGCCTCGATGTCCTCGTGCAGCGGCCGCGCGGCGAGCGCGTCGGCCACGGCGGCAGCCTGGCGGAGGCGCTCGGCCGCCGCCCCGCGGTCCCCGCCCTCAGCCAGCGCGGCATCGGCCGCGCGCAGCAGGGCCCGCGCCCGGCGGTACGGCTCACAGAGCTGCTCCCAGGCCGACGCGACGCCATCCCAGCCGTCACCGACGCGATGGCTGGCCGCCTGGCGGGCGGCGACCGCGTAGGTCGCGGCATGCGCACGCTGCACCGGTCCGATCGGCTGGACGGATGCGACGTGCTCGGCCGCCAGCTCAAGCACCTCGCGGGCTGGCACGGCTAGCTCACTGGGCGAGCCCGGCGCGAGGGCCGCGCTGGCGACACGCGCCGTGGCCGCCAGCAGCGGCCAGACGAAGCGGTGCAGGCGAGAGGTGCGGGCGGTCTCGGCTTCCAGAGCGCGCCCGGCGGCGGCCAGCGCGGCGCCAGTCTCGCCCTGCGCGTCCAGGAGCGAGACGTCCAGGTCGGTCAGCATCAGGGCCTCGACGGTCTCGATGGACCCGCTGCTGGCCTGCGCCTCGTCGTGGGCCTGGCGGAGCGCGGCGGCCGCGGCGTCGAAGTCGCCGCGGCCGAGCGCGATGTAGCAGAGCGAGCGCAGCAACTGCAGGCGTTGGGCGGCGGCAGGCAGCAGGCCGAGAGCGTGCTCGATGACCTCCAACGCCTCGTCCCAGCGGCCGAGCGAGGTGAGCGCCTCGGCCAGGTACGCGGCGTGCGTCGCGCCGGAAGTCCGGGCCAGCCCGGCGGCGGCCGCCGCTCTGATGCCGCGGCGGGCGGCCGACGCCGACCGCTCGTGCTGGCCGTAGGCCTCCAGCACCGAAGCTTCCCATTGCAGGACGCGCATGAGCAGTAGCTCCGCATCGGCCTGCTCGGCGATGGCCCGCGCCTCGGCGAGCCCGGCAAGCGCAGCGGCGAGCTCCCCGCGCCGGGCCGCCAAGGCCGCGACCGTAGCGAGCGCGCCCGCCTCGGCGACCAGGTCGCGGCGGCGGCGGGTGGCGGCCAGCGCTTCCTCGCCGCGCTCGCGCGCCTCGTCGGTCATTTGGGCGTCCATGAGCTGTTCCGCGAGCGCGGCGAGGACCCGCGGCCGGGCTGGATCGTCATCCGCGACCTTGTCCGCGGCCGCACGGAGCCCCGCCACGTCCGCGCGGCGAAGCTGGAAGCTCATCGCGCTTCGCCGCTCGTTCAGGTAAAACGCCCGCACCGGGTGGGCCCCCGCACCGAGCTCAGCCAGCGCGGCGTCGGCCAGCGGCAGGCCGCGCTCAGGCTCGCCAGCCAGGTGCGCGGCGATGACCGCCTGCTCCAGCACCACGAGGTGGTCGGCGCCGACCAGCGCGGCGGCATCCGGTACCGCGTGCCACAGCTCGAGCACCCGGTCCAGCATGGCCAACTGCTCGGCGTACGCGAGCACGGCGGCCGCATCCGCGGCGGCCCGCCAGGCGGCCGGGAGCGCGCGGGCCGCGTCGCCCGCCGCGTGCCAGTGATGCGCGATCTCGGGCGCTGCCCTGCCGTCCGGCGCGAGCGCGGGATCGGCCTCGAGCGCCTGCGCGAGCTGCGCGTGCCTGCGGCTGCGCTCGCCCGGCAACTGGGCGTCCTGCACGGCCTCCCGGATCAGCGCATGCCGGAAGGCGTACACGTCATCGTCGGTGACCAGTACGCCCGCGGCCACCGCCGGGCGCAGCGCATCGGACAGCACCGCCTCACCGAGGCCGGTCGCGGCTTCCAGCAGTGGCTGCGCGAACCGCGCGCCGGCCACGGCGGCCGCGCCGAGGACTTGCTGCGCGTCGTCCGGCAGCCGCTCCACCCGGGCGATCAGCAGGTCCCGCAGCGACTCGGGAAGCTGTCCGCGGGAATCCAGCAGCGCCTCGACGAACAGCGGGTTACCGTCGCTGCGGCGGACGACCTCCTCGATGAGACCGGTCGGCGCCGGCCGGCCCAGGATGCCGCGGACCTGCGCGATCACCTCGCCCCGCGACAGCCGCGGCAGCTGAACCCGCTGCACCGACGGCAGCCGGTCCAGCTCGGCGAGCAGCGACCGCAGCGGGTGGCCGCGGCCCAGGTCGTCGGTGCGGTAGCTGACCATCATCAGCAGCGGGGTGGCGGGCTGGAGGTTACGGGCCAGGAACGCGAGGAGATCACGGCTGGACTGATCCGCCCAGTGCACGTCCTCGATGACCAGAACCACCGGCTGCTGGTCGGCGAGGCTCTCCAGCAGGCCGAGCAGCTCCTCGAATAGCCGCGCGCGGGCGGCGGCGTCATCGCGGTGCGCTGCGCGGTCATGTGCCTCGGGATCACGCGAACCGGGGCCGGCGAGGGCGGGCAGCAGCCGGCCGAGCTCGAGTGGGGCGCCGCCCGGGAGCAGCGACGCGACGCCGGCGATGCCGGTCTTCCGGAGCAGCCCGCGCAAGGCCGCCGTGAACGGCGCGAACGCCAGGCCGCTGCTGCCTAGGTCCACGCAGCCGCCGCTGAGCAGCAGGACCTCGTCGGCGTGCCGGGCGCCGAACTCCGTGATCAGGCGGGTCTTCCCGGCGCCCGCGTCACCGCCGAGCAGCACGGTGGCTGGCGAGCCCGAGCGGGCCCGGTCAAAGACCTGTTCCAGCGTGGCCAGCTGTTCGCCGCGCCCGACCATCACGGGGCTGGCGAGCCCGACGCTCATGTAACAAGCGTGCCACGAGGCCGCGGGCTCGGGCACCGAGACCCTCGGCTTTCCCCGGCTGTGGCGCCGTGCCGACGGCCGGGCTCACCCGTAGATCTTCTGCAGCAAGGCGAGAGGGCGGGCTTGGGATAGGGGCCCCGCAGTTCGGGTGACTTACCCGGTCCGTTCAGCCAGTACCCGGCCACCAGCGCGCGGACGTCGAGGTAGGCCTGGTAAAGCTGGCTGCCACAGACTTCCTGGTCCCGTTGTCGGTGGACAGCCCGGCGAGCTCGACGACCGACGCATGCGCCGCCCGGGCCTGCCTGGCCGCTGCCGCCACGAACTGCTTGTAGCTGAGCAGGTCTCGTTCGTCGTTCTGGGCTTGAATATCGATAACGTCGGCGTACCCGGGCGGCGCCGCCTGCGATGTCCCACTGGAGATAGTGCTGCCGTGCCGAATCACCGGGGCAGCCGCAGCGGGCCTGAACGATGTCGACGGCCGGCACGTCGATGAGCAGCATCGTGTGCCCGTCCACCTTGTGGTTGTGCACGAGGCTGGCGGCCAGCTGCTCGTACTTCGCGGGGTTGATCTGCTCGGAGCGCGGGGTGAACGTCCAGTGCTCCATGTCGAGCAGCACGGCCCGGGACTTGCCGGGCAGCACGCGCGGAAGGTCGGCTGATCTCGATGGGCGCCATGCGTCGGGCGGCCCGGGCGGCTACTCTCGCGGTCACGGTCCCTGGCCAGATTGGATGGGTCGTCCGACATGCAGAAGTTCTCGCTGGAAGCCCTGGGTCGTCAGCTGCTGGAACGGGCCGACGATGCGCCCGGGGGCCACGCTGCGGATACGGTTGTCGGCGGGCACGAGCGCCTACTGCGCCAGACAGTCATTGCGATGCTCAAGGGGGCCGTCCTCGCCGAGCACGAGAACCCGGGCGAGGCGACCGTGCACGTATTGCGCGGACGAATCCGGTTGTCGGCTGGGGACCTGTCCTGGGAGGGGCGGCCTGGTGATCTGCTTCTCGTGCCCGACGCGCGCCACAGCCTCGAGGCGCTGGAGGCCTCGGCGGTGCTGCTGACGGTCGCCAAGCGGCTGTGACCACGTCATTGGTCCGGCAGGTGCGGCACCAGGGTGCTAGTCGACCGGATCTGGCCGTGCAGGCTGACCGATGCCAGGGCGGCCCTGCCCATGCTTTTAGTTCCTGTTGGCCGGTTGTCATGCTTGACAGACTGGCGGCGGCCGGCTGATTGCGGCCTGGCTTTGGCGGGAGGAGCTGAGGATGGCAGCTTGGCGCGGGGCGGGCCGGTATCGGCACCGACCTCGACGAGGCACTCGTCCGCGCGGGGCGCTACCTGCGCAAGGGCGTGGTCTCGGCTGACCTGCGGACGCTGCCGAAGTCGGGTGGCCGGGAAGCTGACCGCTTCTACCGGGACCGCTGGAGCTACGACAAGGTCGTGCGGTCCACGCACTTCTCCTGGTACACCTTACTCGCCGACCCGGGTCCGCTATCCGTACGTGCGCGGCGTGCTGCTGGAGATGTTCCGCGAGGCGAAGGCCAGCAACGGCGGCGACCCGGTTGGCGCCTAGCCCAGATCACCGGGAACCCGGCACTGGCTGGCCGGCATAAGGCCGTCTGGAAGGGGCTCGGACCACCCGGCGTCGGTGTCGATGGCCTTGTACCCGCGAGCGGCCAGCGCGCGGACAACGCTCGACTCTCCGGTCCCTGACATCCCGGTCAGAAGAACCCGCTTCACGCCTCAGTGGAGCTCACGCCAGGAAGATCGCCGAAGCGTGCCTTCGCGTCGAAAGTAAGGACGGCGACCTCCAGATCAGTCACGCCGCCCTGGTTGGCAGTTGGCGTCGAACCATGTCGATAGACGGCATCACCGTGAGTGACCGGTAAGGTCAGGCAGGACGCGCCTGGTAGCTGATCAGCCGCAGCCGCATGTCTCGCCCACCACTAGCGTGGTAGGAAGCACGGCGCTCAGCTGCTGACCGCCCGTATCCCACTCCTCCAGTGCGTCCAGCGCCTGTTCGGCCAGTTCATCCAGGGGCACCGAGACGGTCGTGAGCCTTACGCGGCCGTGTAGCGCCTCCTGCACGCCGTCAAAGCCGATCACTGCCAGGTCCTCTGGCACGCCAAGCCGCAGGCTGACGGCGGCCCGGATGGTGGCAAGAGCTAGCTCGTCAGTGGTGGCGAAGACGGCGCCGGGCAAACGGTCCACCGAGCTGAGCATCTTCTCCAGACGCTCCTCAGCCCGCATCCGCTCGAAGGGGACGCGGTGCAGCCTGCCGCGGCGGGGCAGGCCTGCGTCGGCCAGCGCGCGTACCCAGCCTTCCTTCCGTCGGCCGGCTGGACCGAAGTCATCAGGACCGGTGACGCATTGAATGTCGCTGTATCCGTGCCACCGCAGGTGCGCTACAGCCTGGGCCGCTCCGTTCAGGTCGTCGAACACGACGGATGGGCCCAGCGTTCCGGTGGGCTTGGAGTGCACGTAAACGCGCGGGCAGTCATCTTCTGGCTGCGCGTCGGCGGAGATGCTGGTCACCAGGGTTCCGACTGCGCGCAGGTCAGCGAACGCAGCTTCATATTCCTGCTCGACGGCAGGATCGTAGCTAGTATTGCCCAGCAGCATCAGCAGCCCGCGGCGCCGTGCCTGCTGCTCGATGCGGCGTGCCATCTCGCTGAAGAATGCGTTCGCGGAATCTGGGACTAGCAGGCCGACCAGGTTTGTCCGCCCCGCGCTCAGCGCTCCCGCCAGCGGATCGCGGCGATAGCCGAGTTCGGTGATCGCTTGTTCGACGAGCAACCTGGTGCCTGCCGCCACCGGACGCGGCCCGCCATTGACGACGTAGCTCACGACCGCTGTTGAGGTTCCGGCCCGCCGCGCGACGTCGGCCATTGTGGGTCGGCGGCGCGACTGCGTCGTCATCGGTACCTTCCGGCGAGATAGCCCTGGCCGATTGCTTCAGTGTTCCCCGGATGACACCGGAAACCGGGAACAGAATCTATTGACCCGCTAAAGTTCTATGCGCTTAGACTATTCGAAATCCTGGCCCGGTCCAGGCGGACCGGCCGGTGCCGGGGCGCTCGAGTAGCGGGCCCTTGGGTCGAGCCAGGCCACCATGGGCGACAGCAAATGGAGCTTGTGATCGTGGATGAGGTCCGGCACGACGCGGCGATAGATCCAGGGCTACCTCGCTCAGGCCGGGCCAGCGCCGCCATCGGCCACGCCCAGATCGAGTGGGTGCAGCGGCACTCGCCGGTACTGGAAGGCTTCGTGCGCGAGAAGCTAGCCGATGGCGCCCTCGCCGGCGTCAGGCTCGCCGTGGTCGTGCATCTCGAAGCGAAGACCGCGTTCCTGGCCACGGTGCTCGCCGATGCCGGAGCGGACGTCGTCGTCGCCGGAAGCAACCCTCGCACCACGCGGGGGGAGGTGGTACAGGCACTCATCGAGCGTGGCCTGACGGTCGTGGCTGCTCCCGGCGGCGACCACGAAAGCTGGCACGCCGAACTTCTTGCGGCAGCCGACACCGAGCCTGAATTCGTCATAGACGACGGCGCTGAGCTCACCTTGCGGATGGCGCGCTACCGGCCTGACTTGTTCGCGCGGCTGAAGGGAGTAACCGAGCAGACCACGACAGGAACCTCGAGGCTGCGCGCCCTGGCCCGCGACGGGTTGCTGCCGTTCCCCGCGCTGACCGCGAATAACGCGCGCTGCAAGCACCTCTTCGACAATGTCTACGGCACCGGCCAGACCAGCCTGCAAGCGCTGCTGAGGCTGACCAACAGACAACTCGCCGGTGCCCATGTAGCCGTCATCGGGTACGGATTCGTCGGCCGCGGCATCGCCCGATACGCCCGCGCTATGGGCGCCAGGACTTATGTCGTCGAGATCGATCCCGTGCGCGCGCTCGAAGCTCACATGGACGGGCATGCGGTGGGATCCGCGCACGACGTGCTCCCGGCGGCGACCATGGTCGTGACCGCTACGGGAGGAGTACGCGCGATAGGCGCGGCCGACTTCCCGCTGCTCCGAGATGACGTCATCCTGGCCAACGCCGGGCACCACGACCTCGAGATCGACGTCGAGGCGCTGGACACGGCCGCCTCGGCCCACGAGCAAGCGCGTGATGGCGTCATGACGTACAGGCTCGGTGACAAAGAGATACATCTGCTGGTCGGCGGTGCGCTCGTCAACATCGCCGGGGGCATGGGCCACCCGGTCGAGATCATGGACCTGTCCTTTGCGGTCCAGGGCGTTGGCGCGCATTACCTGGTCACCATGAAACTGCCGCCGGGCTTGCACATAATCCCGCAGGAACTGGACGACGCCATCGCGGCGGCTAAGCTCACCAGCCTCGGGGTCAAGCTGGACCGGGCGCGGCCCGACCAGCAGGACGATTTCTCCTCGATCGCTGGCGCCGGCCGGACGCCCGAGCCGACCGCCGACCATGCGGCCGATCATGCTGCCGAAGGCCGCCACCGGATCGCTTGGGCTGGCCGCGCCATGCCTGTTCTCACCTCGATCAGCCGCCGGTTCGCCGCCGCGAAGGTGCTGGGCGGACTGCATGTGGGGGTCGGGCTGGTACTGGAGCCGAAGACGGCGAATCTGGCTCTTGCGTTGCAGGCAGCTGGGGCCAGGGTCAGCGTCTACTGTCCCGCAAGGTCGACGACAGGGGTGGTTGCGCTCGCGCTTCGCCAAGCCGGACTGCAAGTTTTCGCCGACGAGAACGCGTCCGGCGCTGAGGACGACGAGCTGGCGCGCGCATTCCTGAGGACCCGGCCTGACATCCTGATCGACGACGGCGCAACGCTGATCCGGATGGCGCACCGCGAGTTCCCTGACCTGGTGTCCGCCATGCTCGGCGCCGCCGAGGAGACCACGAGCGGGGTACGGCCGCTGCGCGCTATGCACGATGCGCGCCAGCTTCGCCTGCCTGTGATCGCGGTCAACGATGCCCGGACGAAGTACCTATTCGACAACGTGTACGGAACCGGGCAGTCGTGCGTCATGGGCCTCCTGGATATCACGAACCTGCAGTTGGCTGGCCGGGTGGTGGTTGTGATCGGGTTCGGCCCAGTCGGCCAGGGCGTGGCTCGGCATGCGGCCGCGCTGGGCGCCAGGGTCATCGTGTCCGAGATCGACCCGGTCCGGGCACTGCAGGCAGTCCACGAGGGCTACGTCGCGCAAAGCGTCGCCGACGCCGCGCTGACGGCCGAGGTCGTCTTCGCCGCGACTGGCATCCCCGGCGCCATCACGGCCGACCACCTGGCGCGCATGCCCGACGGTGTCATCATGTGCACCGCGGGTGGCGGTTCGTTCGAACTGCCGATGGAGTACCTCGACTCGCTCGGAACCGAGAGAGAGGTCCGGCAGGCAGTCACCGAGTATGTGCTGCCAACTGACCGCCGTGTGCTCGTAATCGGCCACGGCGAGTGCCTGAACTGTGCGGCTGCCGAGGGCAACCCGATCGAGGTCATGGACCTGTCGCTGTCGCTGCAGGCGCTCGCCGTCGAGTGCGTCGCCGCCGAAGCCAGGAACTGGGGGCCTGGCATTTATCCAGTCACGGCCCAGATGGAGGCGGCCGTGGCGCAGGCCCGCCTCCAGCACGAGGGAGCCAGCCTCGAGCAGATCACCGACAAGCTGTCCGCCGCCATGCGTAGCTGGTGACAGGAAGGACAACTCATGTTCCGCAACATCTGTCGTAACCGGGCTCCGGTCACCCTGACCGCGATCTCCTGCCTGGCGCTGCTCCTAACGGCATGCTCCAGCGGCAGCGCAACAGCCAGCAAGGCTGGCCTGACCGGACCAGTCCCCAAGACCAAGGTCACGCTCACCGTGTGGTCGTTCATGCCAGGCGAGTACTCGAACGGGCCGACAGCGTACAACGACGTCGTCAAGGCGTTCGAGGCCAAGTATCCGCAGGTCACGGTCAACTTGGTGAATATCCCTTATCCGACATACTTCCAGAGGATCAGGGACGCGACGATCGCGAGAAGAGGCCCAGACGTCATCACGATGTACGGCGGTGCCCAGGCGTACAGCTACCGCAACGGAATGGATCCGCTGCAGAACTCCATGCAGCCGTCGATCAAGGCGAATCTGCGGTTTGTCCAGGACAATTACTCCAAGGACGGCAACCTCTATATCCTGCCGACCGGCACTTACGGGTACGCGCTGATGGTGAACAAGAATCTGTTCGCCAAGGCACACATCAGCCCGGACACCGCGCTGGCTACGTGGCCGAACCTCCTGGCCGCTTGCCGGCAGTTCAGCGCCCACGGCATTCAGCCCATTGCGTCCGGCTGGAAAGACGGCTACATGTTCGAGACGCTCATGTACATGATGTCTAGCCAGATGATGGACACGACCACACTCGCTAAGTGGATTGCCCGGCAAGATCCCCATCAACGCGCCGATGTTCGTGTCTGCAACGAACGACATCCTCGCCATGAAAAAGGCGGGCTGCTTCGGCAATGTCGCCGCATCGCTTGGGCGCAACATGTACGACGACTCCTTCAACCAGTACTACGCAGGCCAGACGGCCCTGATGGTGACAGGCGACATCAGCACCGCCGAGACGGCGTTCCAGCACGTCCCCAACTCCACGATCATGCGACTGCCGCAGGTCCCCGGGTCGAAGTACACCAACCTGATCGACTCCGGCGCGGAGACCGGCTGGGGAATTACCAAGTGGACGAAGCTACCGCAGGCCGCCGACGCGTTCGTGAACTTCCTCGCCGGCCCGCAGGCCCAGCAGATCATTTTCAACACGGTCGGCGTGCCACCAAACCTCAAAAGCCTCACTGTTCAGGGCACGAACGCCGCGCAGCAGGCGTATATACCGCTGGTCGACACCCCGGTCAATCACACGGGCTTCGAGGCATTCCCGCTGACCGTGCTCGCGGTCTATGAGCGGAACGCGGCACCGCTGATCTCCGGTTCAATGTCAGTCGCCACCTTCACCAGCCAGGCACAGACCGCCTTCCAGCAGAGCCAGTAGCACAGAACGGCATCGGCCATTCGATGACAGCGAACGTCGCAGAGAGGGTGACCAGACCGGTGCGCAGACGCCGGACCGGTTTCTCACTGAACAGAGACAGGATCCTCAGCCCGAGCCTTGTGCTGCTTATCCCGCTCCTGGTCCTCGAGATCGCGGTCTTCTTCCTGCCACTCATTTTCATCACAGTCAAGTCGTTCTATAACTGGCAGCCGGGTGCCGCCTCCCCGTTCGTCGGCCTCACCAACTACACCACCCTCTTCAGGCAGGCCGCATTCTGGCAGGTGGTCCGCAACCAGCTGTTCTACCTGTTGGGAGTTCCGCTGTGGGTCGTCGCACCATTGCTCATCGCCTACATGCTCCGGGAGCATGTGCGGTTCGCCGGAGTGTTCCGGACGATCTACTTCATCCCCGCGGTGATGTCGCCGGCCATCGTCGGGCTGGTGTTCAGATCCTTGCTGGCCAACAACGGCCCAATCGATGAGTCACTGCAGAAGACCGGTCTTGGCTTCCTGGCGAAGCCGTGGCTGACCGACGCGGCCCTCGTCAAGCCGGTCATCATCATGCTCGTGCTATGGGGTGGGTTCGGCACCGGGGTGCTGATCTTCTCTGCGGCACTGGGCGCGGTACCGCACGAGATCTTTGAGGCGAGTCGTCTCGACGGCGCGGGATTCTGGACCGAGCTCTGGCGCCTTGCGCTGCCGAGCATCTGGCCCACTGTGCTGCTGTGGACCATGTTCCAGGTCCTGTCCATTTTCTTGTTCATGTTTTCGTGGATCTTCGTGCTGACCAACGGCGGTCCTGGGCTGGCGAGCACGACGATGGATTTCTCGATCTACCAGACCTTTATCACCTTCGGCTTTTTCGGCGCAGCGGCCGCGCAGTCGGTCGTCCTCGTGATCATGATCATCCTGATCGCGCTGGTCTTCGTGCTGATTCCGTGGCTTGTCCGTCACGCCGTCAGCCGGCGAGCCGCCGCGACCGCGGACGGGCAGCGATGAGGTCGGTCCACGCAGGGCGACGACTGAAAACAGCGATCGCCCTGGTCATCACGATCCCGTTCATTGTGCCGTTCCTGATGCTGATCGCGACGGCCTTCCGTACGCCAAAGGACTACCTCGATAACCCGGGCGGACTGCCTCGGTCCGTTACCCTCAGCAACCTGACTAGTGCATGGAACGGCGCGAACCTCGGGCTGGCGGTGCTGTCCACGCTGATTACCTGTGTCGTTGCCTGTGTCGTCTGCGGCCTTGTCGCACTTGCGGGGGCTTACTGGTTCCACATCCACCAGAGCCGCACGGCAGGGTGGCTGCGGTGGATCCTGGTGGCCTGCTACGCGATCCCGACTGTGGCCTGGCTGATCCCGGTGTTCGTCGCCGTGTCTCAGGTCGGGCTGAGCAACAGCAGAGTGATCACGGGCGCAGTCGACGGTGTTTCGAGCTTGCCGTTCGCCTTCTATCTCGTGCACACGTACTTCCGGCAGGCGCTGACAACGGATCTTCTCGAAGCCGCCACCCTGGACGGGGCGACTGTACTTTCGACGTTCCGCCGCATAGCGGTCCCGATTGCCACGCCGGTACTGGCGTCGGTAACCGCCCTGGTGTTCGTCTGGACCTTCGGCGACCTGCTGATCGCGGCGACCCTGCTCCAAGACCCGTCGGTGAATACCCTGACGCTGGCCACGGCATTCCTAGCTACGAAGGAGAACCTGAACCTGCAAGAACAGGCCGCGGCCGCGATGGTCGCGCTTCTCCCGACGCTGGTCGTCTTCCTCTTCGCCCAGAAGGCGCTGGCCAGGGGTTTCGGTGCCGCCAGCGCCGGGTAGCGTCTTCGCCGCTGACTGGGTTGCTCCCATGGCATCGCCACCGATACGCGATGGCGCTGTCGCTATCGACGATGTGAAGGTCGCCTGGGTCGGGCCGCTCTCGCAACTGACCCGGCCGTGGTCGGCATTGCCCGTTGACCGGCGGCCGGGGATCATCACCCCCGGCCTGGTGAATGCGCACACGCATCTCCAGTACACGGCCTTCGCGCAGCTCGGGCAGGCGCAGTACGCCGGTTTCGAGCAATGGTCGTTTGAATTCGAGGCCGCTTACCGTGCGGTCACCGATCCTGGCTTCTGGGCATTGTCCGCGCTTGACGGCGTGCGCCAGGCAGTCGCCGCGGGAACCACCGTGTTCGCTGACATCATCACCGACGATGAAGCGCGTGGCACCCTTGCCGCCTGCGGCGTCACCGGGATCGAGTATCTCGAGGCGATTGGGCATCTGGAGGAGACCTGGCGCGACGGCGCCAGGGAGGTGTACCTGGCCCGGCTCAAACCGGCGAGCGTGACCCCGTTCGGCATATCGCCGCATGCGCCCTACAGCCTGGACGGCGCAGTGATCAAGGACCTCATGGCCATTGCCGCCGAGCATAACGCGCGGGCACATCTGCATCTCGGCGAGTCCGCGCTCGAAGTTAACCTCTACCGGCACGGCGACCGATCGATGCTTGAGATTTACGGGGACCTGCGCGACAAATTCGATCTCGTCCGCCGCGGCGGAGCGGGGCTGGACACGGCTTTCTACGCCGACTCGGTCGGCGTGCTCGGCCCCACGGCCCATCTCGCGCATGCAATCTATCTTGACCTCGCCGGGCGAGACTTGCTGCTGCAGCGTGGTGCCCGGGTCGCGCTGTGCCCGAGGTCCAATGCGGTCCTCGGCCTTGGCCCGGCTCCGGTCGCGGCGTACTTGTCCGAGGGCCACCAGATCGCGGTCGGGACTGACTCGCCGGCGTCAGCACCGTCGCTGGATCTGATGGCTGATGTGGCGATGCTGGCGAAGATCGCTCGCCAGCAGGGCTACCAGGGCGAGGACCTGGCTGCCCGGTTGATGCGAGCAGCAACGCTCGGCGGAGCTGAGGCGATGGGGCTGGCGGGCGACGGCTACGGCACCTTGGTGCCTGGCGCTCCTGCCGACCTGGCCGTCTTCGACGTCACGGTCGTCGATCACGCGGTCGAGACGGCGCTGGTGGCGCAGGGCGAGGGCCATTGCACGCTGACGGTGGCCGGCGGCACAGTGGTCTACGACAAGGCCGCGACTCGGCGCAGTGGTGGGCGTGAGCATCGCCCGGGTGTCTCAGATCGAGCACGGTGAGGTGGCCTCGTTTGAGGTCATCGCCCGTTACGTCGAAGCCCTGGGCGGGCGTCTTGACCTGGTCGCCGACTTCGGCGATCGGACCGTCAGGCTCCCTGTAAACGACACCGCCCCGAACGCCGCCGCATAACGGTCACCGTTCCTGCCCGGTGTTTACGCGCGCCGAGCGTAGGAGCCGTCGGGCAGGAAGTCCCCGGCCCGGCGCAGCGTGATGCCGTCACGGACCCGGATCAGCCCGTAGGTGCCGGTCTCATGCGCTGTTCCCTCCATTACATCTCCCTCATTCCGCCGCGCCGCCGTCCGCAATCCGGGAGATGCGCCTGAACGTACTGCCTGCTAACTTCGCCCTCAAGGTATGAATCCCATCAGTGCCGGTCACAGCCTGCGCATTCAGGAAAATAATGTTCTTATGCCGCTCATTTTCGCCTGACCGCTCTTATTGGAAAGAATGGGGACATGGTGGATTTCGCGGAGCTGGATGTCATCGCGGGGGAATACTGGCGGCCGGGCGGCCAGCCCGGCCTGGCGTTCGGCGTGGTGCGTGACGGGGAACTCGTGCACGGGGGCGGGTTCGGCCAGAGGTTCCTCGGGGGGCCAGCGCCGGACGCGGACACTGTGTTCTGCATCTCGTCGATGACCAAGAGCTTCACCGCCGCGGCCATCATGCTGCTGCGTGATGAGGGCCTGCTCGCCCTGGACGATCTGGCCGAGGAGTATGTGCCCGAGATGCGCGGCTGGCCGCCGGTCACCGCGGATTCGGCCCGGGTCACGGTGCGGCACCTGCTCACCATGACCGCGGGCTTCCCCGCGGACGATCCGTGGGCCGACCGGCAGCAAGGGCTGCCGCTGGGAGACTTCTCCGCACTGCTTTCCGGTGGCGTCAGCTTCGCCTGGGCGCCGGACACCAAGTTCGAGTACGCCAGCCTCGGGTACGCGATCTTGGGCCGGATCATCACGGCAGTGTCGGGCCTGGCGTACCCGGAGTTCATCCGGCGGCGGCTGCTGAACCCGCTTGGCCTGACCCGCACCGGCTACGAGGCGGCCGCGTTCGCGGCCGACGGCCTGGCCCTGGGTTACGGCCCCGCGCCTGAGGGCTGGGCCGAGCTGCCGATGGAACCGTGCGGCGCGTTCGCCCCGATGGGCGGGGTGTTCAGCAGCGTGCGTGACCTGGCTCGCTGGGTGGCGGGGTTCCTGGCCGTGTTCCCGCCCGCCGACGACGGCGCCCCCCACCCGCTGTCCGCCGCCAGCCGTCGGCAGATGCAACTGCCCCAGGTCTTCACCGGCTCGTTTCCCGGGCCCGGGTTCCCGGCGGGCGGCTTCCCGATGTCGTACGGGTTCGGCCTGCTCATCGACCAGGACCCCGCGCTGGGCCGGATCGTGCACCACGCCGGCGGATATCCCGGCTTCGGCAGCCACATGCGGTGGCATCCGGCCACCGGCACCGGCGTCATCGCCCTGGCCAACAGCACCTACGCCACCCCGTACCCGCTGACAGTCAAGCTGCTGGAGGCGGTGGTCCGCCAGGAGAAGATCACCCCGGCGGCCAGCGGTTCGGCAGTGGCCCCCCGCGGCGAGCCCTGGCCGGAGACGGCGGCAGCGCGGGACGCGGTGAACCGCCTGCTGCGGGACTGGGACGACGCCGAGGCGGACCGGCTGTTCACGCCGAACGTGGCCCAGGACGCGCCGTACCCGCAACGGCGGCGCGCCATCGAGCTGATCCGCGAGCGCATCGGCGCGTTCGGCGACGACCCGGACCGCCCGGCCGAGTTCGTCTCCCCGGCGCGCTGCCGCTGGTGGCTCACCGGCGACCGCGGCGCGGCCCCAGCCGAGATCATGCTCAGCCCCGAGAAACCACCCCGCGTCCAGTCGCTCAGCCTGGCCGTCCCGCCCGCCCCCGGGTCCGCGCTGGCCGACGCGCTGACCCGCGTCATCGGCTGGCTCAACGGCGGCCAGCCCGTCCCCGCAGGCGAAGGGCTCGACTCCGGCCTGGCCTTGCGCCGCGTCCGGTCCGCCGCCGCGTGGGCCGGGACCTGCCGTCCCGGCCCGTACCGCGCGGGCGACGGCACCTCGACGGTCACCGTGGACCTCACCGGCGAACACGCCAGCTTGACCCTGGCCATCACCATCGACCCGGCCACTGGACTGCTCCACCGGCTCGACCTCACCGGCGGCTAGCGATCCAGGCCGAAGCATGCCCGCGCGACCCTACGGCACGATGAAGTCCACGGTGGGAAAGTACGGACGGTACCGGGTCGCGTCCCGGGTCAGCAGTCGGTCGCCGGCCACGGCGGCGAGCGGGGCCATTGGCGAAGGTGCCGAGGACCGATCCGAGGAGGAGCGATGATGGCAGGACCGGAACCGGCGGCTGGGACCCGTCCGGTACCCCGGAGGGCGTGGCAGCGGATGTCGGCGGCGTGGCGGTCGGGACCGCTGGCGGTGCGGAGCTTCCGGTTGCTGGCGGGCGGCCAGTTCGCCTCGACGGTGGGCGACTTCTGCTACGCGGTGGCTCTGCCCTGGCTGGTGCTGTCCACGCACGGTGGGCCGGTCCTGCTCGGCACCGTGCTGGCGTGCTACGGGGTGCCGCGCACGGTGGTGATCCCGGTGGGCGGGGCGCTGACCGACAAGATCGGGGCCCGCACGCTGATGCTGGTGGCCGACGTCGTGCGTTGCGTGCTGGTGGCGGTGCTGGCGCTGCTGGCGACGCGCCACATCGCGTCGCTGGCGACGCTGGGACCGCTGGCCGCGCTGATCGGCGCTGGCGAAGGCCTGTTCATCCCAGCCTCCTACGCGATCATGCCCTCGTTGCTGGAGCCCGGCCAGCTCGCGGCGGGCAACGCCGTGTCCTCGGCGGCGGTCCAGGCGGGCTCGCTGTTCGGGCCGGCGCTCGGCGGCGTGCTGGTCGCGACCGTGGGGTCGGGTCCGGCGTTCGCGGTCGACGCCTGCTCGTTCGCGGTGTCGGCGCTGACACTGGCGCTCATCCCGCGGCACCGAGCGACGGCCGTGGATGCCCGGCCTGGAGGGGCTACCGACTCCGCACTTGCTGGTGTTACTGAAGAGGCTATCGATACTGACCCGAACACGGGCACGAACGGCGGCCTGGGCAAGCTGGGGGTGCTGGACCTGCTGCGGCGGTCGCGGGCGATGCAGGTCATGGTCATGGTGGTCATCGTGGCCAACCTGACCAGCGGCGGGCTGGGGGAGGTGGCGCTGCCGGCGCTGGCGCACGCCCATTACGGGGCGGCCGGGTACGGCGCCCTGCTGGCGTGCCTCGCGGCGGGCGGCGTGGTCGGCACGCTACTGGCCGCGCGCACCGGGCAGCTGCGCAAGCCGGTGCATGTCGCGGCGCTGGCGTTCATCGTGCAAGCGGTGGCCATGTGCCTGGTGCCCTACCTGGGCGGCGAGGCCGGGGCGGCGGCGGCGCTGTTCGTGTTCGGCGGATGCAACGGGCTGGGCAACGTCATCCTCGTCACCGCGGGCCAGAAGTGGACGCCGCCGTACCTGCTCGGGCGGGTCATGGGGATGATGATGATCTGCGCGCTGGGCGCGTTCCCGGCGTCGGTCGTGCTCACCGGCATCCTGGTGCACCACCTCGGACCGACGCTGTTCTTCCCGATCGCGGGGGCGGTGGTGGGAGCGGCCATCCTCGGCGGGCTGAGCCAGCAGGAGTTCCGCGACTTCGGCTCGGCTCAGGCTGACGGCACCTACATGCTGGCGGGCCTGAAGGGCTTGAACGGGGCGGTGGTGGACCCGGCGACGACAACCGCGACGTCGGGGACAGAGGTGGGCATGGACACCACCGGTCGTTAAACGCAGGCCCTTTCCCGGCCGGGGTGGGACGGGGATGCGCCCGTAGGGCCAGGCTCGTCATGAGGTCGCTTAACAGCTGGATCGCCCTGATCGCGGGACTCGCCGCGATGTTCGTTGCCGGCAGCGCGACCGCGCTTGCAGTCAGGCAGGGCAACTGGGCGCCGATCATGTCGGTGGGCTGGATCCCGGCGGTCATCGTGGCGACCTGGCCTGGCAGGTATCGCCGATGCCTGCCCCGCCGGCGCGGCCAGGCCAACTAAAGCGATACGCGGGGCAATGAAGAACCAGGTGCGCACATTGCGGACACGGCAGAGCCTGGCCCAGGGCCAGCTAGCCGAGGCGATGGGGGTGTCACGCCAGACGATCAACTCGATCGAGAACGAGCGCTACACCCCATCGCTTCCGCTGGCGATCGCGCTCGCCCGCTACTTTGGCGTCACGGTCGAGGAGATGTTCGATGATCAAGGAACGTAGCCAAACGATCACCCGGTCCAAGTGGTTTCTGCCACTGTTCTCGATCGGGCTCGGCGTCGTAGTGCTCGCGGCGAGCTGGCTCGGCGGTCACCCTGGCGAAGGCGCTTATTCGCTCGCGATCATGGCCGGCTTCGCCCTGTTCATCCTCTTGGCTGGCCGCAGCGAAACTATCCGCGGCCTCCGGGGCGACGGTCGCGACGAGCGGTTCGCCCAGATCGACCTGCGCGCGACCGCAGTCGCCGGCCTGGTACTGATCATCACCTTGATCGTGAGCTGGCTGGTCGAGGTGGCCCGCGGGCACAGCGGGAGCCCGTACTACTGGCTCTGCGCGATCGGCGGCCTCGCCTATGCCCTAGCCGTAGCCTTCTTCCGCTGGCGCGGCTGAATCCAGTCTCCTCATTCGGCCTGGGTTGGTGTCGATGGCCGAAGATTCCCTGGCCCGGGGTCAGGATTCCGGCTGGGTCGTAGCGGTGCCTTGCGGTCGTGAGGAACGGCCAGAGCGGACCGTAGTGCTGGCGCCAGTCTCGTGGCGTGACCGGGATCGAGCCGACCGGATAGGCGTAGCCGCCGAGCCGGCGCGCCCGGTCGAATAGCTCGCGATTGCCGGCCAGCATCGCTTGAGCGCTGATCGCGCCGCCGGTGTCTGGTGCGGCGGTGCGCAGCACGGCGAACAGGAAGACGACCTGCTCGTCAGGGAGTCGCAGCAGGGGAACCCGGAGCCCGGCCCGGCGCAGCGGATAGAGCAAGATGACACCGCTCGCGCCGATGTCGGCTTCGGTCAGGCCGGCCATCACTGCGGTGACGAATGGATCGGTGGCACTGCCCGGCAGGAACATGTTCCACCACGGATGCGGGTCGTACCATTCGCCGGTCGACTTCAGGAAGGCAATCGGCGACGCGAGCCGGTTGAGGAAGTCGAAGTAGCCGAGATCGGTGATCTGCTGTGAGCCCCTCTCGTAGTGCAGGTCACCGATGAGCTTGTCGTCATCGGGCGGGACCGAGTCATAGTAGGCGCCCGCTTCCATGTAGTACAGCCAGCCGGGGCCGTTCGGATTGAGCTCGGCCTCTCCTTCGACGAAGGAGAACCGGCCGTCCGCGTGGACTAGCTTCTGGTCCGCGGTCAGCGCGTCGACGGTCGGGTAAAACAGGATGTAGTGCCGCACGTGCCGCCGTGCGGGCAGCAGTCGTAGGCGCGCCCGGACGATGACGGCGCATTGCCCGAGACCAGCCTGTGCGGCGTAGAAAAGGTCGGCGCGCCGATGCGGCGAGCAGACCATCCGCTCCCCAGCGCCCGTGACGACTTCCAGTTCAGCGACATTGTCGACCTGCCCGCCAAAGCGCGGCGACGTGCCGCCGATCCCGCCAGCCGACAGCGTCCCGCCGACCGACAGTTCCAGGTAGTCGGTGAAGACCGGCGGCGTCAGCCCGTGCGCCAAGGTCACGCGGGCTACCTCGCTCCAGCGCGCGCCGGCTTGCGCTCAGACGGTGCGGCCACCGATACCGGCATGGTGGTCGAGGTCGATGGCGCGCAGCGGGGACATGTCGATGACAAAGCCCGTGCCCGGCCTCGGCTTGGCCGAACGTGGCGTGCCCTTGGCCGCGTGGTGCCGCGGGGATCCGGTGTCTGCTGCAGAAACGCAGCATCAGCGCGATGTCATCGATGTCGCCGGGCTCAAGCACGGCATAGGGGAGGCGATGGACGATATGGCCGAAGTCATCGGCCGCGGCTGCGAGCGCGGCCCGCTGAACACCAGGCGCCCTTTGAGCTTGGGTACCGGCCATGCGTGTCTGGTGGCGGTCAAGTCGCTCAGCCACGTCCGCCGCGCGGGGTCGAAGCCCGCTATCAGCGCACCGGCACCTGCGGACGATAATAAGCGGCGTCGGCTTAGCCCTGATCGCATAGGTGCTCCTTCGGTCGCTGGGCGGACCTGGTCCGTCTGGCGCCGCAAGGGCTTCGACAGCGGCCCGCTCGTACCGCCAAGGTAACTGATCGCCTGGCTCCGAATCGAGAGGCGGCTCCTGGATCCGACGCGCTGGCGAGCGCTGTCGCGTTACGGGAGGGTCATCCCGGCTTGCTCCCGTACCCAGTGGGCTGCTGCGGAATCGCTGTGAGATACCCACAGGGCAACATCAAGGATGCGCAGCAAGGTGGCCCCGGCGGCGACGGCGGGTCGGAGTGACTCGACCTGGGCCCGGGCGGCCGGATCTTGCATCATGCAGCGCAGGACGTCCAGGGTCCTGCCGGGGACCCCGACGGCCTTGATGACCACGCTGTCGCTGATCGGGCACAGCCGCGGGCGCTTGCGGGCCAGCAGCTTGGTGGCGCTGGCCGTGCCGATGCCCTCGATCGCCGTCAGCGCATCCCACAGGACATCGATGCGCTCTAGAATGTCATCCCCGGCATCCCACAAGTCAGTGTCCTGCGGGATGGCCGCCAGCATCGCCGACAGCCGCTGCCCGTCGCTGCCGAGCAGGATGCGGACTACCTGCGGGCGCCAGGTGATGTCCAGCAGCGCCACGGCCAGCAGGTCGTCGGCAACGATCTGACCGGGCGGATTGCGGCCCAGGTCGCTGAACGTCATCCCGGCAAAGCCCGGCTCGCGGAAATAAGCGGCGATGGCCCGGCCCAGGCCAGCCGCGGCAAGCTCCGCGGCCAGCCGCCGGGCGGCGGCGCGGACCGCCTCGTCGGTGCGTAATAAGCGCATGCAACAAGTATGTTCGCTATTGCGCCGGCTCAGCGGCGATTCTGGCCGGTAAGGTCCCCATACCAGCCTCCCCGGCGTCACGCGCCTGCCGCTTGGCCCGGTCCACCCGGGCTCCGTCAAGTCGGCCGGGTTTCCTTTGGTTCTGGTGAGGCCAGCGGGCGGGGGTGGCGCGGAATGACCGCGCTGAGTATGGCGGCGAAGGCCAGCAGCAGCCCGGGCAGAAACAGCAGCGTCAAGTGCCGGGGTGTTGGGAGTCCGATCAGGTTACCGCTGGAACTG
Organism: uncultured Actinomycetota bacterium; assembly: GCA_963775745.1. Taxonomy (GTDB): domain Bacteria; phylum Actinomycetota; class Actinomycetes; order Streptosporangiales; family Streptosporangiaceae; genus DATBGO01. The sequence continues at coordinate 362,017 of CAVZKE010000019.1, read as the reverse complement.
TTCCGCGGAACCAGCTGGAGCACGTACGGGTAGAACATGGCCGCGAGGAACAGCAGGAAATACCGGTTCAGCCGGAACACGACCGCCAGGCTCGCCACCGCGACCGCGAGCGCAACGCTTACCGCGAAGTAAACCGTGGTGCCGGGCGGAGTCCGGGCCAGGATCCGCGTGACGGGGCTCACCGCGTCATACATCACCGTGGAGACCTGGACGGCGGCCGCGGCCAGCAGCAGCACAGCCCCGTGACGCCAGGTCAGCAGCTGGCGGCCGCGGCGCGGGCCCGGCGAGGCGATCAGAGCGGCTCCGGCCAGCAGGAAGACACTCGCGGAGAGCACCTGCAGCAGCTCCGGGACCAGGTAAAGGCCGGCGATCCAGCAGCCAGCCGACCCGGCGATGGCGGCCAGTGCCAGCCACCGTAGGCCCAGCAGCACCAGGGCGGCGATGACCGCCTGGCAGGCCAGAGCGATGTCGAAAGCGGGGAAGCTGAGCAGATGCAGGCCGCCGATCTCCGGATGGCGAGACAGCATGCGCGCCCCGATAGGAATCCCGGGCGGGGACGGGAGTCTGTACGGCATGGCTACCTCGAGGATCGAGGCCAGCAACAAGAACAGCGGCGCGGTAAGACCAAACAGGGCGAGCCCATCTGCCCACGGCCCGCTCTCCGACCGGGACCCGATCAGCCGGACCCGCATCACAAGCGCGTTGCGGATCAGGTCCGCTGACTCATGCAGTCCCGGCCGCCGCTGACCCCGCCGCGCACCGGCCATCAGCACAGCCAGCATCTCGTCCTGCTGCTGGTGCCGAAACGCCGCCGGATACCAGGCCAGCAACCGCCGGTACCGGCTCTCGAGGGCCGATTCGCTCACGTGGTCCCCCCGGCCAGGTTCAGCCGTGACAGCGCGGCGGTGGCGTTGGCGTGCAGCCGGCCCGCCTCGACGGCCAGCAGGCCCGAGCCCCTGGAGGTCAGCCGGTAGTAACGGCGCAACCGGCCGTCCACGATCTCCTCCCGGTCCACCCTGACCAGGTCTTCGGCGCGGAGCCGGTCCAGCGCGGCGTAGAGCGTTCCGGCGCGCAGCCGCACCCGCCCGCCGGAGATCGCCTTGACGTCGGTGATGATCCCGTAGCCGTGCTGGCTGCCAGCGGCCAGCGCAGTGAGGATCAGGAAGGTCGCTTCCTGCATCGCACGCTGACTCATGCAGACGTTATATACCGTTGAACTGTCCTTAGCAAGGGAGAGGCCCCTGCGCCGCGCTGGCCAGGCTGGGCGCTAGCCCCTGAGCCAGCTCGTGGCGGCGAGGGAAAGCATCGCTGCGACGACGACACACACACACACGCAGCACGATGCGCACGGTTCTGCGCGCGATTCGTACCCCAGCCGTCGAGGTGGTCGAGTTCGCCGAGCATCGCCTGACCCCACTCGCCGCGCTGCGGGGACAGCAGGCCGACCGCCCATCGCAGCAGCCGGGTGGGCATATCCTCGGACGGCCATCCAGGAAGGCCTGCGGGGATCGCCGGAACATCGCTATCCCGATGTCAAGCAGGCACATCCTGAGAATAAACATCAAGCAGGCCGCGGTCGGCGAGCCGGACCAGGATCATGTAGCGGTAATGGTCAATGGCCCGTCGGTAAATTCTTGGCCGAAACGGAGCCGCCCGATGGCTCGGGCCAGCCGGGCAGTCAAGCTCCCGTTGAGCCGTCGATGCGCTCGCGCAGCAGGTCAGCATGGCCATTGTGGCGGGCGTACTCCTCGATCATGTGAACCATGACCCAGCGCAGCGAGAAACGCGTCCCGGCCAGCAGCGGACCGAACCAGTTGCGTTCCACCTCGGCCATGTGCCTGACCAGGCCCAGCAGCGACAACTTCGACGGCGGGACCGCCCGGTCGCGCAACTGCGTATCGGTCAGGCCCTCGCACTTCATGGCCAGCGTGGCTCGCTGCAGATCCAGCCAGGCCGCCAGCATCTGCCGCTCGCCCGCCTCCGGCGCCGGGATGACTCGCTCGACCGTCACACCGCGACGCTAGCAAGGCATCCGGGCCCGTATCGAGACCAGCCGCGCGGGCTCTGCTCAGGCACTCAGGCCGATCGCGGTTACCCGCTGGCCGGGCGCCCACGCTGCATCAGCCGAGTGGCCGGTAAGGTCAGGCAGGGCGCGCGCCGACCGCAATGCCGCTGGAACCGGAACATGATCTGGCCGCGTCACACCGACGTGAAGTCACTCGTCATTGTTCTGGCGCTTCTGGTGGCAGGGTGTTCGGCGAGTCCAGCTATCCAGTAACGATCGACGCGATCTACAGCGGAAGCGGTCCAGGCCGACCGCACTGTGCCGTCCGGGCTTGCCTGCCCAGTCGGCGACCACTCCCGCTTCCTCCCGGTGACTACCACGCCATCCTTTTCCAGGACGTCAGCCTCGTTCCAGTTCCGCCAGCGATAACGGTCCAGGTGACACCGCCAGCGCTGGCGCCATGACCGCCTGGCTTCCGGGCTCGTAACCCGGCGGCCAGGCACGTTCACAACCGTCGTGCCGACGGCCGGCACTGCGCGGCCTGGCCATCAACAGCCGCAACGACTTTTCATCCCGGTCATGTAAGAAACTGCTGAGCAACCCGTTTCCCCAGGGAAGGCTGGCCAGCATCCGCCGCAGTAAGGGAGGCCGCCACCTTGACCGACCCTGAGGCGATCGAGCGATTCACGGTCCTCTACGACCAGCACTGCCGGCAGGTCTACGCGTATGCCGTCAGCCGTGCCGGGCGCCAGCTGGCGGAAGAGGTCGTGAGCGAGGTCTTCCTGATCGCCTGGCGGCGGCTGACTGAGGTACCGGCGCCGGCACTGCCGTGGCTGCTGACCGTCGCGAGGAATGTCGTGATCGACCAGTTCCGGGCCGCCGCCAGGCAGCAATCGCTCGCCGCAGAACTGCAAACCTGGACATTAGCGCCGCAGCCCGGATCAGGCGATGTGGCCGACCAGGTCACCGAACGGCTTACCGTGCTCACTGCCCTAGCCAGGCTGTCAGAGGCGGACCGCGAGCTGGTCACGCTCCTGGCCTGGCACGGTTTGACGCCCCGGCAGGCTGCTCAGGTGGTGGGCTGTTCGACCCCCACCTTGTTTGTCCGGCTGCACCGGGCCCGGCGGCGCCTCGAGCACGCCATGGACGAGGCCGCTGAGTCCACTGAGGGTGATGCCGGGATCCGGACGCGGGGGCCCGGATCCCGGCAGCTCGAAGCGCCCGCCCCGGCCCGCCGCCACCGTTGAGTACACCAGCGCCGAGGAGAGGAACGACCGGTGAGCCAGCATCGTGAGAAGCCGCGCGCACGCCGGCGGGATGTGCTGGAGCTGCTCGCTCGCAATAGGCCAGCGAGCATTGAGCCGCCGCCCCTGCGGGCCGCCGGTGCCGTGGCTGCTGCCCTGGCCGCGACCCAGCCGGCCGGCGAACTGGGGGCGGACCACAGCGTGCGGCCCCGCCGGGTCAGGAAGCGGACGATGGCGGCGGCCGGAACGGCCATCGCGGCCGCGGCGGCGGCGGTCGTGGTCCTGGCGTCAGGCGTGCTAGGCGCGGCGCCTCATGCGGCTCCAGAAGTCGCGCCCGCGCGGCCAGCTCACGCCAGGCCAGCTCAGCCGACGACCGCCCGCCAGATCCTGCTGGCTGCGGCGGCCCATGTCGCCAGCGGCCCGGTGACCGGCAGGTACTGGCGGGTCCAGGAGATCAGCGGGATTACCTTCCCGGCCGGGACCAAAGCCGATCCGTATGACGTATCGCTGACGACCAGCTTCGACCAGTGGAACCCGAGCTCGGCCGGTACGAGAGAATGGACCATTTCCCGCCAGCTCGGTGCGCGGCCCGCGACGGCAGCGGATGCGGCCGGGTGGCGCGCGGCCGGTTCCCCGGCCAGGTGGCACAGCGGGGAGCCGGCTTATCGGAGCAATGCGTCGCTGGCCGGGTACCCTCTGGATTGGTATGGCCCGCTGGCCGCTACCACGGCCGCATCAGCCCCGAGCGCGACCTGGCAGGTCAGTGACGGCACCGTCGGGTATATGGAAGGTGACGAGGCCGGGCTGACGGCAGCGCAGTTCCGCCGGATGCCGGCCGTGCCGAGGCTAATCGAGGCCAGGCTGCGTCATTACGCAAAGCTGACCTGGTGCGTCCAGCACCCCGCCGGTGGCTGCTCGACAGTGGACCAGATCATCTGGTCCGAGACGGTGGCTCTGCTGCGGGACCCGGTACCCGCGCAGGTACGGTCCGCGACATTCAAGGTGATGGCGGCGCTACCCGGGGTCCGGCTGCTCGGCGAGATGACCGATCCGCTCGGCCGCCGCGGGTACGGGCTCGCCCCCGGCTCGCAGGAACCGAACTACGGGCAGTTCAACCCGACCAAGGTCGTGGTGATCGACCCGCGCACCGGCTCGCTGCTGGCCACTGAGGACATCGGAAGCATGCCGCGCACATTGGCCTGCTTGTCCTTCGATGTGGTCAACCGCAATCCGCGATCACGCGCGCTCGCGGGGAAACCGGTCAGGCCAGGGGAACGGCTGCCCAAGCCGAAGGATGTCATCACCAAGTGCACCGGCTCGGCGTATGACGGCCGGAGTTACCCGCGCCAGGTGGACGACTACGTGGCCGTGGTCAACGAGAGCTGGACCAACGCCTCGCCGGTGCTGCCCCCGCCGTCTGCACGGTCTGGCCCCAGCGGCTTCCCCGGCCTGCCCCCGGCGCCATGACACAAGCCCGCCGCCTAACGCCAGAGGGCGGGTCAGGCCACGTCTCGCCGCAGCACGAGCCGCGAGGCGACCGCGAGCAACAGCACCGCGTACCCACCGAGGACCGACGCGCCCTGCCCACCCCGCCCATCGTCATCTTCACCTCCAGCACCGACCGCACCGAGTTCGGCGCCGGGCTAGACGGTCACCAGTTCATCGCCAAAGCGGACACATGTGCCGCAGCCATCGCCCGGCTGGCCGCAGCCACCGAAAAGTGTGATACCAGGGAACATGCCGCGAAGCCGGGTGCTGAGACTCTATACTTCTGCTGATTTCTAGGGGGCGCCATGCAGTGGCCGATATCGCATCGCAAAACGACACGAGCGGCGACCTTAGCCGCCGTCGCCGCCGTCGCCCTGGCCGTCGCCGGGTCACCCGCATCGGCGGTCAACCCGACAGACTGGCCTGGGTACCTCTACAACAGCAGCCACTCGTCGTACAACGCCGCAGACACCGCGATCACGCCCACGAACGCGCCCGGGCTGGTGAAGAAATGGCGCTGGAAAGGCGACGCGGCCACGATGACCGGCCAGCCGGGCCCAGCGGTCTATGCCACCCCAGCCGTCGCCGACGGCGCGGTATATGTCGGCTCCAACAACGGCTATTTCTACATGCTCAGCGAAAGCACCGGCGCCGTCCTGCACAAGACCTTCATTGGTTACCAGCCGAAGCTGACCTGCGCGGCCCGCGGGTTCATCTCCAGCGCCACCGTCGCCCCCGATCCCGCTGATGGCCAGGACACTGTGTACGTCGGCGGACCGGACGGCTACCTGTATGCGCTGCGGGCCAGCGACCTCACGACAAAGTGGCGCTCGGTGATCGATCTCCCTTCGACCACCGTCAGCGACTACTTCCAGTGGTCGTCCCCCACGGTGGCGAATGGCAAGATCTACATCGGCAGTGCCTCACACTGCGACAAGCCGCTGACGCGCGGCGCGGTGGTGGGTTTCGACCAGGCGACCGGGCAAGAGTTTGCCAGGTTCTTTACCGTCCCCCAGGGCTACCTGGGCGGTGGTGTCTGGTCCAGCGTGGCCGTGGACAGCGTCGGCAACGTGTACGCCAGCACAGGGAGTCAGCCCAAGAACACCAGCAACCGGTTTGACGCGGTCTCGATCGTCAAGCTCGACGGGGCCACGCTGACCAAGCTGGGGTCCTTCACCGTGCCCAACTCCGAGCTCGGCGGCGACGGTGACTTCGGCGGCTCGCCGACCATCTTCGGGCCCTATGTGGGCGCCTGCAACAAGAACGGCATCTATTACGTGCTCAACCAGGCCACGATGGCCCTGGTCTGGAAGTTGCGGATCGGGGCGAAGTCGTCCTCCGCGGACCCGGCACAGTGCGCCTCGGCCGCCATCTATGACGGCACGTCGCTGTACATCGCTGGCAATCCCACCACGATCGGCGGTGTCGCCTACCGCGGCTCGATCCGCCAGCTGGATCCCACCACGGGCCAGGTCATGTGGGCGACCGGCCTCCCGAATTCCGCCCTGGGTAGCCCGACCAAGAACGGCGCCGGCGTCGTCGCCGTCGGAACGTACGATTCCACCACCGTGCCCAACGCGGTGTACCTGGTGAACGCGGCGACAGGGCAGATCATCCGCACTCTTCAGACCGGGGGAAGCGTCTTCGCGCAGCCCGTCTTCGCCGACGGTTATGTCTTCGTCACGGCCGGCGGCTTGGGCGTGACCGCTTACGGACCGCCGTAGCACGCGCGGGTGCGCTCACCGGCTCCCCGCGGAGCCGCTCTTCCAGCTGGCGGACGCGAGGGTCGTGACAAGTCGCTCAATATCGTCTTCGTGGTTGTAAAAGTGGATCGCCAGCCGCAGGTGGCCGTCCCGTGCTGAGCAGATGATCCCCTGCCCGGACAGTGCGCTAAGAAGCCGCGCTGGCTCGAGGTCGCCGAGCGGAACGCTGACGATCGTGCTGCGGTTCTGCTCGGGCAGGTCCACAGGGTCCCATCCGATGCTGGCGAGCGCGGCCCGGAGCTTGGCGGTGAGCTCGTGGTTACGAGCGTAGATGCTGGCGGGCCCGAAGTCGTCGAAGATGGTGAGCGCGGCTTGGTTGCCGACCGCGGCGAGCCAGCTGATGGAATTGTCGAAGCGCGACGCCGTGGCCGAGAGGCTCATCCGGGGGCCGAAGAAGCTGTCCAGGGGGACACTGCCCGCCCTCCAGCCCGCGTTGATCGGGGTGAATCGTTTTTGCACGGCGGGTGACAGGTAGCAGTAGCCCATGCCCCGGCCCGCGTTGAGCAGGAACTTGTGGTCAGGTGCCACCAGCACGTCGACGTGCTCGGAGATCGTGGGCAACCGGGAGCGCCCCGACCATCTGCGCGCCGTCAACGAACACGATCGCCCCAGCCTTCCGGGCCAGGCCGCTGATCGCAGCAATGTCAGAACGGTGGCCGGTTGCTGTCTGCACGCCGCTGAAGGCGACCAGCTGGGTGCCGGCGTCGACTCGCTCGCCGATGTCTTCGGCCTCGAGTCCGCCATTGCGGAACGGGACCTGACGGACTTCGTATCCCTTTCCGGCCAGCTGACGCCAGGGGAAGTGGTTCGAGCTGTACTCCCGCTGCCCGATCACGATGTTGTCGCCCGGGCTGGCCGGGCCGAACTGGGCAGCAACCAGCCCCGCCGCAGACGACACCGAAGGGATCAGCGCGACGTCGGAGGCGTCCGCGCCGATCAGGCTCGCCGCCGCCGATCGCGCGCCGCCCGCGGCCTGCTCACCGCGGCCGTAGTCGAGGCCGACGGTGGCCCACTCATCGATGAACTCGTGATAGGCGTCCGCGAGCCGCAGGCTGGCCAGGCCGACCGCGGCAGTGTTGAAGTACGCCCGGCCCGCGGTCGCCGGGAACTGTCGGCGAGCCTCACGGATGCCCGCGGTCTGCGCCGCTGGTACCCAGTCGGTCACGACCTCAAGTTACCGGTCGGCTTACCGTGCTGGAACAGTCGCTAGGCTCCGGTGACGAGCAGAAGGGATGGGGCAGGATGCTGCCGGTCAGCTGGGATACCATCCGGCTGTTCTGTCACGTCCTCGCGGCCACCATCTGGGTGGGCGGCCAGCTGACACTGGCCGCTTTGGTCCCGGTCCTGCGCCGTTTCGGCGCTGAGGTGCCGCGCGCGGCCGCCCGGCGCTTTAACCAGGTCGCCTGGATCGCGTTCGCTGTGCTGATCGTCACCGGGATATGGAACGTCGCTGCCGTCTGGCCCGCCGTCAGCCACAGTGCCAGCTACGAGGACACCCTGATCGTCAAGCTCTCGGTCGTGGGCATCTCCGGTGTCACGGCGGCGCTGCATGCGCGGGCCCGCAGCACCGTCGGCCTCGCGGTTTTCGGTGCGCTGACCGGCGTCAGCGCCCTGGCCGCGCTGTTCCTCGGCGTCCTGCTGGCCGGCTTGAACCCGGCCCGTGCTCCCATGCGGCAGTTAGCGGGCCAGGATGGTCACGCAGCACCGACCCGGCGCTGGATCGAAACGAGCCGAGATACCCGGTTCACCGATTCCCTCGAGGACACCGTCGATGAGATCGACATTCATCGAACACACCAGGCCGGGCTGAAGCTCGGCGATCTTATGAAAGGGGCAGTTCCCGAGGGTGATCTCGGATCCAGCTACTCGCGGCTCGTAGCCGTGGTTGACGAGGAGGGCGGCCAGGCGGGCCAGCCGCTGCTGTCGGCTGCCCCGGGCCGGCCATTCCAGTTCGGCCGTTATGGCGCGCCCGTAGCTGCGGGCGATCCCGCCGAGCGCGCGACGGGCCTGAGCCAGATCCTCGCCCGCCTCCGCCAGCGCCTGGGTAAGGAGTGACGCCGCCACGTCGTAGTGCCGTTCGGGCACGGACAGGGCAATCTCGGCGGCGGCCGGTCGGTACCACTTGGCCGGCCTGCCTGCACCGGGTCCCCCGCGCCCGGGCGGACGGTGATACTCGACTTCCAGCAAGCCTGCGGCGGTCAGCTTGTCGAGGTGGAACGCCGCTACCGAGCGGGGCACGTCGAGTGCCGCGGCGGCCCCATCGCGGCTCACCGGCGCGGCCTGAGTGATCACGTACACGTAGAGGCGCCGGCGCAGCGGTTCGGCCAGCATAGTCAGGGCGGCCAGCCGGGCCTCGCGATCGGTCACGACCACATTCTAAAGCAGATCCATGTTGACGTAATCGGTGCTCCGCTTCTAAAGTTCATATGAGTAGGTGTTAGAAACGGGAGATCCGACCGGACATCGCGCTGCGGAACTTCGGGACTCATGCGTGCCGTGCCGGGCTTGCCCGTTTGGCTGCGTTCTCGCCCTTGCCCTTGGCCGCCTCTGACCAGGGCCTGCGGCGGTCGGCTGGAGCGGCGGTCGGCTGGAGCGGCGGTCGGCTGGAGAGGAGACGGCACGTGCCACAGACTCAGACATTCGTGGTCGTGGGGGCCAGCCTGGCCGGTGCTAAGGCCGCGGAGGAGTTGCGCGCGCAGGGCTTTGACGGCCGGGTGATGCTCATCGGCGCTGAGCCGGAGCGCCCGTATGAGCGCCCGCCGCTGACCAAGGACTACCTGCGCGGTGAGTCCGAGCGGGCGAAGGCCTACGTCCACCCGGACGACTTCTACGCACAACACGAGATCGAGCTGGTGACCGGCGTGACAGTGACCGCGATCGACCCCGGTCGATCACGGCTGACGCTGGACGACGGCCGCCAGCTCAGTTACGACCGGCTGCTGCTGGCCACCGGTGCCGAGCCGCGCCGCGTGCAGGTTCCTGGCGCGAGCCTCGACGGTCTTTACTACCTGCGTACGCTGGCCGACTGCGATCTGCTGCGGGCGCGGCTCGACGCCGGCGGGCGGGTGGTCGTGGTCGGCGCGGGCTGGATCGGCAGTGAGTTCGCCGCCTCGGCCCGGCAGCGCGGGCTTGAGGTCACGGTCGTCGATCCGCAACCGCTGCCGAATGAGCGGATCTTCGGCAGCGACATCGGAGCCTTCTACCGAGACGTGCACGCGCAGCATGGCATTGACCTGCTGCTGGGCGAGGCGATCTCTTCTTTCGAGGGCCACGGCGCGGTCGCGCAGGTTTGGACCACCGGTGGCCGCAGGATCGAGTGCGACTTCGCCGTGGCCGGCGTCGGTGTCGCGCCGCGCGCCGGACTGGCCAGCGACGCCGGACTGCAGACCGGCAATGGCATCGTCACCGACGCGAAGCTGCAGACCTCCGCGCCGGGCATCTTCGCGGCCGGCGACGTCGCGAACGCCTGGCATCCGTTCTATCAGCGGCCGATCCGCGTCGAGCACTGGGCGAACGCACTCCATCAGGGGCCCGCCGCGGCCCGGGCGATGCTCGGCCAGCAAGTCAGCTACGACCACATCCCGTACTTCTACTCCGACCAGTACGACGTGGGGATGGAGTACTCCGGATACGCGCCGCAATGGGATGAGGTCCTCTTCCGCGGCGATCGCGCCGGTGGCGAGTTCATCGCGTTCTGGCTGCGCGACGGGCGCGTTGCAGCCGGAATGAACGTCAACGTCTGGGACGTCAACGAGCACATCCGGGCCCTGATCCGCTCCCGTCAGCAGGTCAACGCGGCGGCCCTGACCGATCCCTGCATCCCGCTTGACTCGCTGGCGGGCGAACCTGCAGCGGAAAGCTGAGCGAGGAGAACCACGATGGCACCAAACCGCAACCTGCTACGGCTTCGCGAGGCAGGCGTCAGCGTCTGGCTGGACACACTCTCCCGCGAGCTACTCGACAGCGGCGGGTTCGCCGAGCTCATCCGCGACTGGGGCGTCACCGGCGCGACGTCCAATCCCACGATTTTCGCCAAGGCGATCACCGGCTCGGACCGCTATGACGACCAGCTGCGAAAACTGGTCACCGCCGGAGAACGTGATCCGCAGGAGCTGTTCTTCGCCCTGGCGCTCGACGACGTCCGCGCCGCCGCCCGCCTGCTGCGGCCTGCGTATGAGCAAAGCCGGGGCAGCGACGGACTCATTTCGTTCGAGTGCACGCCCGACCTGGCCGACGATACCGAGGCGACCATTGCCCAGGCCACGAGCCTCTGGCACCGGCTCGCCCAGCCCAACGTGATGATCAAGGTCCCCGGCACCGCCGCGGGACTGCCCGCGATCGAGGAGCTGACCCGCCGTGGCATGAATATCAACGTCACGCTGCTGTTCTCGATCGAGCGCTACCAGCAGGTGATCGACGCCTACCTGCGCGGCCTGTCGGCACGAGCCGACGCGGGCGAGCCGGTGAACGAGATTGCCTCGGTCGCGTCGTTTTTCCTGTCCCGCATCGACACCAAGGCCGACGCGCTGCTCGATGAGGCCTCCCCGCTCCGCGGCCGACTCGCGATAGCCAGCGCCCGCGTCGCCTACCAGCGCTACCAGGCAAAGTTCTCCGGTCCCGAATGGGAACGCCTCAGGGAGCTTGGCGCCCAGCGGCAGCAGCCGCTATGGGCCAGCACCGGCACCAAGAACCCTGCCTACTCTGACGTGCGCTACGTCTTCGAGCTCATCGGCCCCGGCGTGATCAACACCATGCCCGAACACACGCTGCGCGCGTTCGGCGACCACGGGACGACCGCCCGCACCATTGACGCCGACCCGGCCGCCGCTGAGCGGACGCTCGCCGCCGCCGGGATCGACCTCGCCGGCGTCACCGCCCAGCTCGAGCGCGAGGGCGTCCGCTCGTTCTGCGACTCCTACCACCAACTGCTGGACTGCATCGAACGCAAGATCGCCGGAACCGTCCACAACCCGGATTAGTGCACGGTGGCGGGCAGCTTGCCCTTTGCTCCGAGCTGGTAGGCAATGATCAGTGCCTGGCCCGATAGCGGCACGGCTGCTCCGGTGATGACGTAGTCACCGTCGATGGTGACCGGGGCGTTCGAGCCGGCGGACAGAGGGGTGTTCAGCAGGATCGCGCCGGTGGTGGCGTTGAACGCGTACAGGTGACCGCTGTAGGTGGTGGTGAAGACGACGTTGCCGGTCACCGCGGCGGCGCCGTAGGGCGACGAGGGGAGCTTGTCGTCCCATTCGACCTTTCCGGTGGCCTGGTTGACCGCGATCATCTCGCCTGTTGCCTTGGGGATAGAGGCCTGGAATGCCTGAGAGGTCTCCGTCACGCCCTTCACCGAGAGCGGCACGGCGAGGTTGTTGACTGCGGCGAAGGTCGTCGAGCCGTTGGTCGCCAGCTGGGACTCGACGCCGCCGAACACGCCGGGCTCGAGGATGAACTTGGCCGGCAGCGGGATGGGCGAGGTCGGCGTGGCGTTTTCGGTGAGCAGTCCCGCGTCGCCGGGTCCGGCGTGCACGCCGACCGGGAGCTTCCACAGCAGCCTGCCGGTCTGCGCGTTCAGCTCGATCAGGATGCCGGCCTTGCCGCCATCGATCACCACCTGCTGCCCGTGAGCGGTCGTGAGCACCGGCGAGTTCTGCAGGTCCCAGTCGAACAGATCGTGCGGGGTGAGCTGGTAGTACCACAGCAGTTTGCCGCGCGGGCTGAGCTTGACAACCGAGTCGGTGTACAGGTCCGGGCCTGGCCGGCTGGTTCCCCACGGAAAGCCGCGGGGCCATCCGGTCTGGCCGATCGGGCCGGGATTCGATATTCCGATGTAGATGTTGCCCTGGCTGTCGAACGACGGCGGATCCCACAAGCCGCCGCCGGAGTTGATGCCTGGGTTCCCCCACAGGTTCTGCACCTCGTCCCAGGACCAATCCGGCGCGCCCGTGGCGGCGTTCAGCGCCCACAGGGTCGCCTTGGCGCCGCCGAGATACTGGCCCTTGTTCGGGTTGACCGGGACCGTCGACACGTAAACCGCACCGTCGTTGTAGCCGGGAGCCATGTCGATGCCCTCGTGGTCGTTGCCGATCAGGGTCCGGCTCCATAGCTGCCGGCCGGTGGCCGCCGAGAGCGCGACCGCGGCGCTGTCCGTCGCCGCGTACACGGTTCCGCCGACGACATTGACGCCGTCAGGGCCGCCATTCAGTGAGTTGTAGTTGTGCGTCCACAAGACCTTGCCGGTGGCGAGCCTGATCGCCATCACGTTCGACTCTTGGTCCTGGGTGTACACCACGCCATTCACTACGACCGGCGTCGTCGCGTAGCCATCCGCGAACCCAGCGGCACGGGTTGAACCCGTCGACTCGACTGGCACGCACCACGCCACTCTAAGCGTCGAGACATTAGAACTAGTGATCGCGCTCGCGACGTCCCGGGTGTTCGCCAGGTTGCCGCCCGGCAGCGTCCAGCCCGCGGGCACCGCCGGATTCGGCGAAACACCCGGCGCGCTACGTAACGTGCCCGAACCCGCCTGCTTAGCGAGGCAACTCGCCACACCCGACTTGGCGCTGCCCCCGCAGCCGCCCACGGCCAGGCCCACGGCGACCATCAAGATCACGCCGGTAACGGCGGGCCGGCTAACGCGATAGCTCATGCCACCTCAGCCGCCAAACTGGACCACTCCACAGCCACGCAATTGGACCTTACCGAAAGTCCGGTCGGCTCTTAGTGTCGCCAGTATGACAGCCATAACCCAAGCAGGGCCGACCGGGACGGCTGGTTCGGGGCTGGGCCGCTACCGGGACGTCCTGCGCACCCCGGGCGCGCTGGCCTTCGCCATCCCGGGCGTGGTGGGACGGATGCCGATGGCCATGCTCAGCCTGGCCCTGGTGATGCTGGTCACGGCCGTCACCGGAAGCTACGGCATCGCCGGCGCCGTCTCGGCTGCCGGGGCCGTGCTGTATGCCGCGGTGACCCCCAGGGTGGCCCGGCTGGCCGACCGCTACGGGCAGGCCCGGGTACTGCGCCCGCAGGTGGCAGTCTTCGCCGCGGTCACCACCGCGCTGGCGGCCTGCGCCATGGGCCGGGCACCGGTGTGGGCGCTGTTTGTCACCGGCGGTCTCAGCCGCGCCACCATGCCCTCCCTTGGCCCGGTGGTGCGCTCCCGGTGGAGCCGGCTGCTGGGCGGCACGGCACTGGTGGATGCGGCGTTCTCGCTGGAGGGCATCGCCGACGAGCTGATCTTCATCACTGGCCCGGTGCTGGTCGCCGCGCTGGCCGTCGGCTTCAAGCCGGTCACGGGCGTGCTGGTCACCGCCGCGCTCAGCATCGCTGGCGTGCTGGGCCTCACCGGGCAGCGGCGCAGCGAGCCGCCGGCCGCGCCGGTCACCCGCGCCCAGGTGCCGGTGCTTCGCAGCGCCGGACTGCGGGTCGTGGCCGGGATAAGTACCTGCCTCGGAGCGATGTTCGTCACGGTCGACCTGGCGACCATCGCGTTCGCCCAGCACCACGGCGACAAGGCACTCGCCGGACCGCTGCTCGGGCTGTACGGACTGGGCAGCGCGGTCGCCGGCGTGTGGTACGGGACCAGGCGCTGGCAGGCACCCCATGCCTCCCGGCTGGCCGTAGCCATCACCGCGACCGTGCTGGGCGTCGCGCCGCTGGCCTTCATGCCGGGCATCTGGCCGATGGCCGCCGCCATCACCGCCGCCGGGCTGGGCATCTCCGCCACTTTGGCCAGCTCCTACCGGGTCGCTGAGATGACCGTGCCGGCCGGGCAGCGGACCGAGGCAATGTCGTGGCTGACCACCGCCGCGGCCACCGGGACCGCGTTGGGCGCGCCGCTGGCCGGCCGCCTGATCGACACATACGGCGCGTCCGCCGGCTACCTGTTCGCCTTCGCCGCGGGGCTGGCCGCCGTCGCGATCGCGGTATTGCGCCGCCGCGACCTGTCTCCCCGCCCGGCCCGGGATGGCCTCGTCGCCGGCGAGGCCGCCGTACACCACCAGGAATGACGACCCGACCAGACATAGGAGCCACTTCGATGAACGGCACGGAAATCGGCAGAGTTACGTCCAGTGACGGCACGTCAATTGCATTCGAGCGCGTAGGCACCGGTCCCGCGGTAATCCTGGTGGACGCCGCGGGGAACTTCCGTGGGTTCAGTCCTATGCCGGAGCTGGCTGAAGCGCTCTCGCAGAGCTTTACGGTCTTTACCTATGACCGTCGCGGGAAGGGAGCGAGCACCGACACGCTGCCCTATGCCGTCGATCGAGAGATCGATGATCTGCGGGCGCTCATTGAGGTCGCCGGCGGATCCGCGTTCGTACACGGGTTCTCTTCGGGGGCGGTGCTGGCGCTGCTCGGAGCCGAGAGCGGGATCGGTATTCCGAAGCTTTCCCTCCTCGAACCGCCGCTCCGAGTCGAAGCCGCGCAGCCACCCCCGTCAGGCATCAGCGGCGAGGTCGCCAAGCTCGTCATAACGGGCCGGCGAGGGGACGCGTACGAGCACTGGCTGAGGGGCATCGGGGTGCCAGCAGAGATGATCGCCGGGATGCGCGAGAGTTCCATCTGGCCCGCCCTGGAGGCCACCGCGCATACGCTCATCTACGACAGCCTCATCCCCGGCTCCATGCCACCGGATCGGCTAGCCGCTATCAGCACCCCGACCCTCGTGGTGGGCAGCGAAGGCAGTAGTGACAAGTTGCGCAATTGGGCTCGGGGAGTAGCTGAGGCTCTTCCGAACGCGGCTGCGCTGTTCCTGCCGGGCATCTGGCACGGGGTATCCGCTGAACACCTCGCACCGGCGTTGACGGAGTTCTTCATCAGCCGGTGAGCGTTCGCGGTCCTGCGGCTCAGCCGTGGCGTGACTGACCGGGTGGGAGGTCTAGTATCGCCTGGCGCCGCGACGACCGGCGGGCCGCCGTCCGGGACGTCGTCCGCGCCTGCCGCGACGCGGCCGTCCTGATTCGGGACACGTCCAGGCCGACGACGGCCTCCGCCGGAGGGTAGCTAGTCCAGGCCCCTGACGCGGGCGGCCCTCAGCTGGCGGCGCGCGCGTACCGGTCGGCGATCCGCCGTACCGCCGCGGCGAGTTCCGGCGAGTCCACGACCTCGAAGTCGGCCTCCAGGACGCCCAGCCAGAAGGCGATGTCGTCGACCGAGCGGCCGCCGAGCTGCATAAGGCAGCGATCCGGCCCCTGCGGTTCGATGCTGCCGCTCCAGGAACCCATGCGCGCCGCGACCTCCTGCGCTGGAGCGTGCACGATCACTCGTCCCCGCACCTTCATCTGCACCTGCCGCGTCTTGGCCGCGACGTAGGCGGCGATGTCATCGGCAGGCAGTGCCCGCAGGGCGAACCGATGCCCGATCGAGCGAGGCTCGGCGATGCGATCAACGCGGAACGTGCGCCAATCGGCGCGCTCGAGGTCGAACGCCACGAGGTACCAGCGGCGCCCCCAGTTGACCAGCCGGTAGGGCTCGACCCGGCGCTCAGTGCCCGTGCGGGAGAAATCGGAGTAACGGAAGCGCATGATCTCCCGGTCCCGGGCCGTGGCCGCGATGAAGGCCAGCAACTTCCCCTCGACCTGCGGCCCGCGGCCATGACCCGGCACGCGCACGGTGTGTGACTGCAGCGCGTCGACGCGGCGCCCGAGCCGAGGAGGGAGCACCTGCTGCAGCTTGGTGAGCGCGCGCAGCGCCGTCTCCTCCAGGCCCTCGACGGCCCCGCCGCTCGCGGTGCGCAGGCTGACGGCCACGGCGACGGCTTCATCGTCTTCAAGCAGCAGGGGCGGCATCGCCGCTCCGGCGGACAGCCGGTAGCCGCCGATCGCACCGCGGGTGGCTACTACCGGATAGCCCATCCGTCGCAGCCGCTCAACGTCGTTGCGCACGGTGCGCGTCGTGACATCCAGCCGGCGCGCCAGCTCTGGACCAGGCCATTCGCGCGGGGTCTGCAGCAGCGAGAGCAAGGAAAGCAGCCGCGCCGAGGTTTCTGCCATGACTTCAAGAATAGCCGTCTAAGCGGAACGAAACGTTCCTGATGGCGCCGTAACGTCAGACCTGTCCGACCACGAGATGAGGGAGAAATCATGGCGACCGCCGTCGATCTGCCCGCCGTAGCTGACCGGCCCGCAGTGATCGAGACGAGTATCACCAGACACGCCTGGACCGGCTTCGCCGTCGTCCTGGCCGCAATGATCATGAATCTGCTCGACTCCACGATCGTGAACGTGGCCGCGCCCTCCATCCAGCGCGACCTGGGCATGTCGAGCTCCGCCCTGGAGTGGATCGCAGCGGCGTACACGCTGGCCATCGCCGTCGGGCTGATGACCGGCGGACGGCTCGGCGACATGTTCGGCCGCAAGCGGATGCTGATGGTCGGGCTGACTGGCTTCGTGCTCGCCTCCGCCGCATGCGCCGTGGCGTGGTCGCCTGGGTCCCTGATCGCGGCGCGCGTGATACAGGGCCTGTCGGCCGCGATGCTGACCCCTCAGGCGTTCGGACTGATCCGCGACCTCTTCCCGCCCGCGCAGATGAACAAGGCCTTCGCCGCGCTCGGCCCGGTCATCGGGCTGTCGACGGTCGCCGGGCCGATCGTGGCCGGGCTGCTGATCAAGGCCGACCTGTTCGGTACGGACTGGCGAGCGTTGTTCCTGATCAACCTCCCGCTGGGCGTCTTCGCCCTCCTGGTGGGCGGGCGGGTGCTGCCGTCGCGCCCCGCTGCAGCCGCCCAGATCCGGCTCGACGGCGTGGCCACGGTGCTGCTGGCCGCGGTGAGCTTCCTGCTCGTCTTCCCGCTGGTTGACGGCCGGACGCTGGGCTGGCCGGCGTGGGTCTTCGGCGTGCTCGGCGCGACAGTCCCGATGTTTGCCTTGTTCGCCGCGCACCAGCGGTACCGGCTGCGGGCCGGGCGCACCCCGCTGGTCGAGTTCAGCGTGCTGCGCAAGCGGTCCTACGTCTCCGGCGTCGTCTTCGTACTGGTCTTCTTCGCCAGTATCGTCGGGTTCTCCCTGACGATGGGCCTGTTCCTGCAGATCGGGCTCGGCTTCACCCCGCTCCACGCCAGCCTGTTGCTCGCCGCGACGGCGGCCGGCGCGTTCGTCGGTTCCGGGGTCGGCGCCTGGGCCGCGACGGCGGTGGGGCGCCCGATCCTGCACATCGGGCTGACGATCATGGCGATCGGGACGCTGGTGCTCTACCTGTCCCTGCATGCGGTCCACGGCGTAGTGGGGACGCTCAGCCTGGTCCCGGGCTTGGCGGTCTTCGGGATCGGGATGGGAATGATCTTCGTCCCGCTATTCAGCATCATCATGGGCGAGGTCGGCGATCACGAGGTCGGCTCGGCGTCCGGTCTGCTCGAGTCAGTCCAGCAGCTCGGTGCCTCGCTCGGGGTCGCCGTCCTGGCCACGCTGTTCTTCAGCACGATCTCGCTGACCAAGGCCGGCCCGCACGCCGCGATGGCCGCCGGGCATGGCCTGCTGGCCGCCGAGCGCACCCTGCTGGTGACCCTCGTCATGATCGGGGTCGCGTTCGCCGTCGGCTGGCTGCTGCCCCGCCGGGCCCGCGAGATGCACTGAACCGGCCGGCAAACGCTGTGGGCCCGCGGCAGCTGCCGCGGGCCCACAGCAGCCGAGCTGGACGCAGCGTCGCCGCAGCACCCCGGGCCGCCCGCCGGTTGCGTATTGGTCCGCGCAGGAACGGTGAACTCCGGTACCCTGAACATGAAGGGGAGTAGTCCTTTCGTCGGCTGGTCGACATACCGGCGCACCTGCGCCCGGCCGCCGGGCCACGGTTCGTGGCGGACGAGACCTTCGGCTGTTGAGCACATCCGGCCGAAGCCTCTCCCTGAGATCCTCGGCCGGTTACACCGACCAAAGGACGCCCGCATGCCCTACCTCGCGGTGATCGGCTCTGCGTTCGCGCTCACGTTCCTGGCTGAGCTGCCCGATAAGTCCATGGTCGCTTCCCTGGTGCTGGGGACCCGCTACCAGCCTGCGTGGGTGTGGACCGGGGTGGCCGCGGCCTTCGCGGTGCAGATGGCGATAGCCGTTACCGCCGGGCGGCTGCTCACGCTGCTGCCGCACCGGCTGGTGCTCGGGGTAACCGCAGCCCTGTTCCTGGCCGGCTGGCGTACCTGTGGTGGGCGAGCCTGCGCTCGGGCCATCACGACGGCGTTGACGACGCCCGTCAGGGCGGCCGCGCCCCCTCATTCCCGCACGTGGCCGGGATGAGCTTCGGGATCGTGTTCCTGGCCGAATGGGGCGACATCACGCAGCTCAGCACGGCCAGCCTGGCCGCCAGGTACAACCCGCTGCTGGTGTTCGCAGGGGCGACACTGGGCCTGTGGACGGTCGCGGCCGTGGCCGTCAGCATCGGCGCCAAGAGCCTGAGCCTGATCCCGATGGCGTGGGTCCGCCGGATCACCGCAGCGATCCTGCTCGGCCTCGGCATCTACACCGCGGTGACCGCCATCGCCGGCTAGCCGGGCTGGACAAGACGCGGCACGCAGCTCAGCGGCCCGCTCCGAAACAGAACGGGCCGCTGACTTCGCCGTCCGGCTCGGCCGGCCCGTCAATGGGCGGGACCAGCGGCTCCGCTCCCGGCCGTGACCGGCTCCCGCACCACGCTGGCCGGCGCCAGATCGGCCCGGCCGGGCTGGCCGGCGCGCAGCAGAGCCAGCACGACGCCGCCCAGCACGCTGCAGGCCGCGGCGATGAAACTGGTGGACATGGCGGTGGTGAAGGCGTCGCGGGCGGTGTGGACCAGCCCGTGGTCCGCGGTCCGGGCGGCCACGCTGAGTGCGCCCTGGATCGACAGCCGGGCCGGGCCAGCGGCCGACCTGGACATGGCAGCGGTGTAGCTGCCGGACACGATGCTGCCCAGGATGGCTACCGCGGCCAGAGCGAGCACGCTTGGGTGGAGCGCCTCTGGCCCGCCGCCGAGCAGGCGGCGCAGCCCCACCCCGGCTGCGGGAACGGTACGCGCAACGGGGCGCCGAAC
This sequence comes from uncultured Actinomycetota bacterium, assembly GCA_963775745.1. Taxonomy (GTDB): domain Bacteria; phylum Actinomycetota; class Actinomycetes; order Streptosporangiales; family Streptosporangiaceae; genus DATBGO01. The sequence goes on along the minus strand of CAVZKE010000019.1, from coordinate 342,521 downwards.
CGGGCCGGGCCTGCGAGGACGGCTTCGGGTACGGGCTGGACCTGATCCTGGACGGCCTGGCCACCAGGCTCGCCCGCAAGAATGACCGCAGCTGACGCGCGTCGTGCCCGGGCTACTGGTTCACCGACCCGCGGAGCGATTCCGTCGCGCGCTCCGTTCCGACCGCCGCTGCGACCGCTGCTGCGACCGCCAATCGGCAGGCAGGTCGCTGCCCGGCCCGCCCCGGCTCACCCGGACCCCGCCCACCAGGGAGAACGCGCGGATGCGGACCGTCGGCGCGCCGGGGCCCGGCTCCGGGCCGCCCTGGACCCTGGTGCCGCCGATCAGTCTGAAACCCGAGACCTCGACCCGGATGCCTGGCGGGACCCGGACCCTGACCCCGCCCACCAGCGACACCTTGGTCATGGTGACCTCGGGGGCAGCCAGCTCGGCCTGGCTCAGGTCAAGGCGGGCCCCGCCGACGATGCTGATCACGACGACGTGGCGGTCCATCCGCCACGGTCCGTAGACGCGCAGGCCGCCGACCGGCGAAACGTGCCAGGACGTCTCGCCGGAAACGCGAGTGGCGACGGCCGCCGTCCCGGCTGCGCCCGAGGGGGCGGGCAGATCAGTCACCAGTCCGTCCAGCTCGGCGCGCGTCCGGGCTGCGGTAGCGCGGTCCATGCGCTGGCTGAATTCCTCCAGCGTCAGGCGCCCCTCCCCGGCCGCCGCGCTCAGCCGCTCAACGGTCGCGTCCCGTTCGGCATCCGAGGCCCGGATGCCCGAGCCCGGCTCGGCGTCGCCGGTAGTTCCGCTCATCTGCTGCCTCCGAGCCGCGCAGCCTGCTCGCCAGTGACCACCCTAGCGGCAGCCCAGGCGGCAGCCGCACTCCTCGGCACGGCCTTCGTGATCAGCCGCCGCGATGTGTAGCCGGCGCGATCGCCGATTAGTTTGGATCCTGCCTCCGGTCAGCACCGGCAACAAGCGCCAACTCCGGGAGGACGCATGACTGATCAGGCGTTCACGACCTGCCTGTGGTTCGATACCGAAGGCGAGGCGGCAGCCAGCTTCTACCTCAGCATCTTCACCGATTCCCGACTCGGCAGAATCGTCCGCTACACCGAAGCCGGACCAGGACCGGCCGGCTCGGTGATGGTCGTCGAATTCGAGCTCAACGGCCAGAAGTTCGTAGCCCTCAACGGCGGCCCCCAGTTCACTTTCAGCGAGGCCATCTCATTCCAGATCCGGTGCGCGAACCAGGACGAGGTTGACTACTACTGGAGCAGGCTGTCCGACGGCGGGCAGGAAGTCGCATGCGGCTGGGTCAAGGACAGGTACGGACTGTCCTGGCAGGTCGTCCCGACCGAGCTCATCGACATGATCAGCGACCCGGACCCGGAAAAGGCGAGCCGGGTCACCGCGGCGATGCCGAAGATGACCAAGTTCGATATCGCCGCGCTCAAGCAGGCGTACGAGGGACGGTAGCCACCCGCGCGAGTACCTAGAGCGAGAACAGGCGTTCCGCCGTCGCGTGCAGGAACAGCTCGCGGGCCTGGTCGTCGAGACCGAGTTCACCGAGCCTGGCCAGGGCCGCGCTAGCGGTGATCATTGGGTAGTTCGTGCCGAACATGACCTTGACGCGGCCGTGTCCGCGCAGGTAGCTGACCAGCTCGGGCGGGTACCGATGGCAGGCGTAGGCCGAGGTGTCGATGTATACGTTCGGGTATTTCGTGGCCAGGGCGATCATCTCCGCGGTCCAGGGATAGCCGATGTGGCCGGCGATGATGACCAGGTCGGGGAATTCCAGCGCGACATCGTCCAGGTAGGGAATGGGGCGGCCGGTCTCGGAGGACCGCAGCGGCCCGGTGTGGCCCACCTGCGTCAGGAACGGGATCCCGAGCTGGACGCACTCGGCCAGCAGCGGATAGTAGAGCCGGTGGTTCGGCGGCAGGCCCCACAGCCAGGGCACGATGCGCAGCCCTCGGAAACCGAGGTCATGCACGGCGCGGCGCAACTCGCCGATTGCCTTGACCGGCTCGCGCAGGTCGGCCGACGCGACGCCGGTCAGCCGACCCGGGTAACGGGCGACGAACGACGCCACCTCGTCATTACTGATCAGCGCGCCCGATGGGCCATACCAGGCACAGATCAGGCCGCGATCAACGCCGCCCTCATCCATGGCCGCGATCGTCGCCGCCAGCGGCAGCTCAGCGCCAGCGACCGGCTGACCAGTCCAGCGCCGCAACGACTCGAACATTTCCTGCTGGGCGAACCGCGGCGTCGGGTGCTGCATCCACACATCGATGACGGGCATGACCGACATCCTGCCGCACCGGGCCGGCCCGGGGTCAGGCCGAGGTCAGGCCGGTGTTGTGCTGAGCGCGGCGCGCACCTTGGCCGTGAGCGCCGCGGCGGTGAACGGCTTCTGAATGAACTCCGGGTCTGCTTCGTCGGCGCCCGGGTCGCCGGCGGCATAGCCAGACATGTGCAAGACCCGTATCCCTGGCTTCATCTGGCGGATACGGGTGGCTAGCGCGGAGCCGGTGATGTCGGCTATGACCGTGTCGGTGAGCAGCAGCTGGAAGTCGTACTCGGACGCCTTGGCCATGGCTTCGTCGCGGCCACCCGCGGCGCACACCGCGTATCCCTCCTGGCGGAGCATGCGTGAGGTTGCCGCCAGGACGGTGGGCTCGTCGTCGACAACCAGGATCATCTCGCCGGATCCCTGCACGGCAGCGGGCCCGGTGGACGCCGGCGCGCGGGAGGTGGCTGGCACGTGGATGGTGAAGAAGGGCTCAAAGATACGGCCTGCCACCTCTGGGCTCATCCCGGTACCCGTGTCGCTGACTTCCAGTTCCACATAGCGGCCGGACGTGACCCCGTGGTGACGCGCGGCGTCGACCTCGGTGAGTTCTGCTTCCCTGGTGCCGATGGTCACAGTGCCGCCATCGGGCATCGCGTCGCGAGCGTTGACCGCCAGGTTGACGAGCACCTGCTCCAGCTGGCCGTGATCGGCCATGATGAGCGGCAGGGCCCGGCCAGACGTCACCCGTAGGCTGATCCCGCCGAGGCTGGCCGACAGCAGGTCACGTGTGCCTTCGATGACGGCATCGAGATTGGCGGGCTCCGATTTGCCGGGCGCTCGCCGGCTGAACACGAGCAGCTGCCTGACGAGGTCGGCGGCCCGCTGCACCACCGCCTCGAGCTGCTCAACATCCGCATTCAGGTCAGGCAGGTCGGCTGTCCCATCGGCCAGGAAGCCCACATAGCCCATCATGGCGCTCAGCAGGTAGTTGAAGTCATGCGCGACCCCGCCCGCGAGCTGGCCTACCCTCTCCATCCGCTCGGCCTGGCGAAGCTGCGCCTCGCTGGCGCGGCGCGCGGCCTCGGTGCGGTCGGTCAGGTCCCGCGCCACGCTCGCCGCCCCGGCGTCCGGCGGAAGTTGGCCCTACTTAGAGTATAAGTATTATTCATGTAATCATAGTAATCATAGTTGGCCCATCGACTCTGTTACTGACAACCCGCCGCGGTAACAAAGTCGATCAGCTCCTCGACCCGGCCGAGGAACTGAGGTTCCAGGTCCGCGAAACTTCGCACCGAGCCCAGGATGTGCCGCCAGGCCGCGGCGGTGTCCGGCCGCCACCCCAGCGCCCGCGCCACCCCCTCCTTCCAGGGCGAGCCGGGCGGAATCTGCGGCCAGCTGCCGATGCCCAGCACGGACGGCTTGACCGCCGCCCAGACGTCGATGAACGGGTGCCCGACATCAGGACGTGCGGCGACCGCACCAGGGCGGCGATCCGGCTCTCCTTCGAGCCGGGCACCAGGTGATCCACGAGAACACCGAGCCTGCGCTGCGCCCCGGGCGCGAAATCAGCGACGATCGCGGGCAGGTCGTCGATGCCGCCGAGATACTCGACGACCACCCCGACCTCGCGCAGGTCATCGCCCCAGATCCGCTCGACGAGCTCCGCGTCGTGGCGGCCCTCCACGTAGATCCGGCTGGCCCGGGCGACCTTGGCGCGGGCCAGCGGCGGCGCGATCGACCCCGAGGCGGTCCGCGGTGTCCTGCTCGCCGCGCCGCCAGGAGCGCCCGCCGCACCGCCAGGAGCGCCCGCCGCGCCGGCCTGAGCGGGCCTGACCAGCCTCACCGGCTGGCCCTCCAGCAGGAACGGTGCTGGGCCGAGCGGGAACACCCGCTGCCTGCCCTGCCGATCCTCCAGGGTGACCGCGTCCTTCTCGCAGCAGACCACGGCCCCGCAGAACTCGCCCGCGGCATCCTCGACAACCAGCCCGCGATCGGCGGGCACCGCCGGCCGCTGCGGCGGCTCGAACCGGCGGCGGCCCGCCCCGACGACGTCCGGGTCGTACTGCCTGCTCCGCACTCCGCCCAGCCCTCCTCGACGATCGGGCCCCGGGCCAGGAAGATACCGCACCGAGCACCCTGGGCCTGGTCTGCCACTCCGCCGGGCCCAGCCCAGCCAGAATGGGCCGGAATGGACATGCCGCCGCCGGTGTTCGGCCTGCCATGCCAGCTGTCGTGATCGCGACCGCATTCGGCGGCCCGGAAGTACTGTCCGTCGCCGATCAGCCCACCCCGGAGCCCGGCGCGGGCGAGGCCCGTATCGCGGTCCGGGCTGCGGGCGTCAACCCCGTGGACTGGAAGTCCTACAGCGGAGCATTCGGCACTGATCCTGCGCAGCTGCCGATCCGGATCGGCGCCGAGGCAGCCGGGGTCGTGACAGCCGTGGGCCGGGACGCCGTGGGCCCAGCGGGGGCGGTCAAACCCGGCGATGAAGTGATCGCGTTCCGCGCGCCCGGTGCCTACGCCGCGGAGCTGGTGACCACGGCCCGCGCCCTCGTTCCCAAGCCGTCCGCGCTGGACTGGGCGCAGGCCGGCGGCCTGATGCTCACCGGCGTGACCGCGTGGCATGCGCTGGCCGCCGCGGGCGTGGGCCAGGGCGACACGGTGCTGATCCACGGCGGAGCCGGCGGTGTGGGCGTCATGGCTGTGCAGCTCGCCGTGAGCCGGGGCGCGACGGTCGTCGCCACGGCCAGCCCGGCGCACCACGATTTCCTGCGCAGCCTGGGAGCCCGGCCGGTGGCCTACGGCCCCGGACTGGCGGAGCGGGTCCGGGCCACCGCGCCGGGCACCGTTGGCGCCGCGCTGGATCTGGTCGGGACCGATGAGGCGGTCGATGTCTCGCTCGAGCTGGTCGCCGACCGGGCGCGGATCGCCACCATAGCCGCGTTCGCGCGCGGGCAGCAGGCTGGCCTTAAGGTCCTCGGCGGCGGGCCAGGCGCCGACCCGGGCACCGAGATCCGCGACGCGGCCCGCCAGGAGCTGACGAAGCTGGCCCAGGCCGGGACCTTGCGGGTGTTCGTCACTAAGAGCTTCCCGCTCGCGGACGCCGCAGCCGCCCACCGCGAGATCAGGACCGGTCACACCACCGGCAAGATCGCGCTCATCCCGTGACGCCGCCGTGAGCACCGGTCATGATCGGGCCGGGCCCCGGGTCGTGCTCTTCGCGCTCGGCGGCACGATCTCGATGGCCGGCCAGGGCGGACGCGGCGTGGTGGCCCGCCTGACCGGGCGCGACCTGGTCGGCGGCATCGACGGGCCGAACTCGGGCCGGATCGAGGTCCGCGACGCGGCGGCCGTGCCCAGCGCGAACCTGTCGTTCGGCGACATCCTTGACGTGGTCGGGCAGGCGGCGGCCGCGGTGGCCGATGGCGCTGACGGCATCGTGCTCACCCAGGGCACCGACACGCTCGAGGAGACCGCCTTCCTCGTCGACTCGGTGTGGCCGCACGACGCGCCGTTCGTGCTGACCGGCGCGATGCGCAATCCGACCCTGCCGGGTGCCGACGGCCCCGCGAACCTGCAGGCCGCCGTCCTGGTCGCCGGGTCCGGTGCGGCCCGCGGCCGCGGCGCGCTCGTGGTATTCAACGACGACATCCACGCCGCCAGGCACGTCCGCAAGACGCATAGCACGAGCACCGCGACGTTCAGATCTCCCGACACTGGCGCGATCGGCCAGGTGGTCGAGCGGGTTCCCCGGTTCCTGGTGCAGGTCAGCCGCCGCCCGCCGATCACTGGGATCTCCCGGGACCGGCTCGCCGCGACCAGGATCTCCCTCTACACGATGACGCTTGATGACGACGGAACGCTGCTCGGCCAGATCGCCGGTCACTATCACGGTCTGGTCGTAGCTGGTTTCGGCGTCGGCCATGTCCCGGCTCTCCTCGCACCGGTCCTCGGCGACCTGGCCGCCGCCATCCCGGTCGTCCTGACCTCGCGGACCGGCGCGGGACCGGTGCTCAGCGACACCTACGGCGCGATCGGCTCCGAGCGCGACCTGGCCAGCCGTGGCTTGATCAACGGCGGCTTCGTGCACCCCTACAAAGCCCGCGTACTCCTGCGCCTGCTGGTCGCCCAGGGCGCCCCGGCGAGCGCCGTGGCTACTGCCTTCGCTGACCTGGGCTGATACAAAGCCCGCCGGGTGGCACCCCCTCTGAGCTGGCTCTTTCTGGAAACCACAGACAAGGCCCGCCCTGACCAAGCACCGTAGATACGGGCAGCAGGGTATGAATCACCCACGAGGCGAGCGGAGCGCGCCCCTGCTGGCGCCGCAAGCACCGATCATTCCGCCTCGGTCATGACCAGGAATCCGGACAGGGCGAAGCGTGCTGCCCGGGCTCCGGAGAGCGCGGAGGGGAAGGAGGTCGCCGCTGGGCCGTAGCGGTCATTGCACCCTAACGAAGGAGAACTGATGCTCCACCGCAAGTTCGTGATCATGGTGTCCCTGGCGCTGACGTCGCTGGCTTTTGCCGTGACCTTTGCCGCCGGGCCCGCCCAGGCCACGACCCGTACAGCACGGCACACCATGCGTTTCCTCGCCTACAAGTACGCCACCGCTCAGCGCGGCAAGTGGTACTGCTGGGGAGGCACCGGGCCGTCCTGTTACGACTGCTCTGGACTCGTCTTTACCGCCTATCGGCACGTTCACATCTGGCTGGGCCGTACTACCTACGACATGCTCCACAGCGGCCGGCTAATCCACATCCGCCACTCCCAGGCGCACCCTGGGGACCTGGCCTTTTACGGCAGCGGGCATGTGGAACTCGTCTCCGGCCCGAACAGCACGTTCGGCGCGCATGACGCCGGCTCCCGGATCGGCTGGATCAAGACCAGCGCGTACTGGCATCCCACTGCCTACTACCGGGTCCGGGGCGCGCTGCGCACGTAGCGGCCAGCGCACAGCTGAGCCAATAGGCGCCCGGGCGCGATGATCTATCACTTGCACCATGACCGGCGCCGGCGGATGCGGTCCCGGAAACCGCTCCGCCGGGCCGGCCAGCGAGGGATACCGGGGCTGCTGGGTCTTCGCGCTCGGCACCAACGACACGGCCAACGTGGCCGTCGGCTCGCAGGTCGGCCGGATGGCGCGGGTCGAGCGCATGATGTCGGTGGCCCATGGGGAGCCGGTCTTGTGGGTCAATGTGCGGACCCTTCTGGGCAACGGTCCCTGGTCTGAGTCCAACATGCGGATCTGGAATGACACGCTGTGGCGCGCCTGCGCCATTTACCCGAACATGCGGATCTTCGACTGGTCGTCGGTGGCCAATCCGGGCTGGTACATCTCGGACGGGATCCACTACACCTCGGCCGGGTACGCGGCTCGCGCGCTGGCCATTGCGGACGCCTTGGCCAGGGCGTTTCGTCCCGGCGGCGCGAGCATCCGCTGCAGGGTCCGCTAGCGGCCCGGCCGCGCTGAACGGCACGGACATAAACGGCGGATAGGCCGTTGCGGCGGCGCCAATCCGGTTCCGTATCTTACCAACTACAATACGTATTCATTATGTAACTCTGGGTAGTGACCCTTCTGCCGCGCGAAACCGGGGCGCGCCGGACAGTCGGTTTCCGGCGGGCCGGATCGCGGCAAGGGGGAAGAACCATGCCGGAACCGGTTAGCACCGGCCAGCGTTACCTGCCCGGCCTAGATGGGCCGCGGGCCCTGGCCGTACTCGCTGTCATCGCCTATCACGAGCAACTGGGCTGGGCTCCGGGAGGAATGCTCGGCGTCGGGGTGTTCTTCACCCTGAGCGGCTACCTCATCACCGATCTGCTGCTTGCGCAGTGGACCGCCGACCGGCGGCTTCGGCTGGGCGACTTCTGGCTGCGGCGCGCCCGCCGGCTGCTGCCGGCCGTGTTCGTGATGCTGACCGTGGTGACCGCGTGGGTCACGGTCGCCGACCGGGCCCGGCTGGCCGGCCTGCGCGGCGCGGTGGCCGCGGCCGCCAGCTACTCAAGCAACTGGTACCTCATCGCAGCGAACCAGTCCTACTTCGCCAGGTTCGCGCCACCGGCGAGGACCTCACCCGGGCCGCGGCCCAGGTGACCGCGAGCGTGCTGCTGGCCGGGGCCTTCCCGGCATCGCGGCAGGCCCCGGGCCTGGGCAGCGCGGGCACACTGGCCGCCAGCGCCGCGCCCGCGCCTGCCACCAAGTCCGTCATCCGGGCCGGCGCGCACCCGAAGTTCGCCGGCGCGCCGCCCTCAGCCGCGGCCGGAGGGCCACCATCCGGGCCGCCGCGCACCTCGTGCCGCTCCGTCCCACATATCGGCGACTCGACCTCCGAGGGCCTGGTCTCGGCTGACTATCTGCCCAACCCGGCCAAGCGCATGCCGGAGCGGTATGAGGATGCCGGCGTGCAGACCGTCCGCACCGACATTTCCGGTGCCCGGTCGGTGGTCGAGGTGCTGCCCGGCCAGGTCAACGGCTACGACGCGGCCCGCGCGATGGTGGCGGCGGGATTCAGCGGCTGATGGCTGATCGCGCTGGGCACGAACGATACCGCTGACGTGGCCGTCGGCTCGCAGGTCGCTGATGACCAGGATCGGCCGGATGATGTCGGTCGCGCGCGGCGAGCCGGTGATGTGGGTCAACCTGAAGTCGCTGCTGGTCAGCGGTCCCTATGCGGAATCGAACATGCTGCACTGGGATGACACGCTGCTCAAGGCGTGCGCCAGGTACCCGAACATGCGGATTTTCGACTGGCCCCAGTGGTGAAGAACAAGTGGTACATCGCGGACGGGATCCACTTCACCTCCCCCGGTTACGCGGCCCGCGCCAGGATGATCGCTGACGCGCTGGCCGCCGCGTTCCCGCAGAACGGCCGCAGCAGCAGCTGCCTCATCGGCTAGCGCCCCGCACGGGCGCCCCGGCGGGCTACCGCTGGGGCGTCCGCCGTCCCGTCACCGAGGTGGGCCTGATCCTGACCCAGAACGGGTGCGCCACGTCGGCCGCCCACTGGTCCAGGCCGAGCTGGTCCAGCCGCCGGATCTCGGGGTCCTCGTAGACCACGATGGCCCGGCCGGTGACCAGCACGCTCCACCCGGACCGGCTCGGCGGGTCATAGGAGTCGACCTCGAAGGCGACCAGCCCCTGCTCACCGGCCGCCGCCAGCTTCGACCCGCGGGAGGTCCGGAACACCACGTCCTGCCCGTCCATCACGTGGTTGACCGGCAAGATCACCAGCTCGCCGTCCGCCTGGAAGCCGATCCGGCCCAGGTGGACCGATGCGAGCAGCTCCAGGCAGGTGTCAAACGGCAGCGTCTCAAGCCCGGCGTGATCCATCGGTTGGTCTGGCATGTCTGTCTCCGGTCTGTGTAGCTGCCAGAAACCTTGTCACATCTGGGGGCGCCGCGGGCGTCCCGTTCGACACGCTACGCGCCCGCGCCCAGGGCGCCGCCGGCGACCTTCTCGGCGACCAGCTCAAATGACCGGATCCGGTCGTCAATGTCGTACACCATCGTGGTGAGCATCAGCTCATCGGCGCCGGTGCGGTCGAGCAGGCCGGCCAGCTGACGGCCGACCGTCTCCGGAGAGCCGACCGCCTGGCCCGAGAAACGTTCCGCGGCGAACTCCCGCTCCCGCTCGGTGTACGGATAGGCGGCGGCGCCGGCCGGGCTGGCCAGCGGCTGCGGCCGGCCGGCGCGCAGCTGCAGGAACGACAGGGCGGCCGGACCCGACAGCCAGCGCGCCCTCTCATCGGTGTCAGCGCAGATCACGCTCAGGGCCACCATCGCCAGCGGTCGGTCCAGCCAGCGCGACGGCCGGAAGCTCTGCCGGTACAGCGCCAGCGCAGGCACCGTGTTGGCCGAGCTGAAATGGTGCGCGAAGGTGAACGGCAATCCGAGCAGCCCGGCCAGCTGAGCGCTGAACCCGCTGGAGCCGAGCAGCCAGATCGCCGGCATGTCACCCCGGCCCGGCGTCGCGGTGATTCGCGCCCCGGGATCGGCTCCGGTGAACAACTCGATCAGGTCGGCGAGCTCGTCGGGGAACGCCTCAGCCGACAGCCCCGCCATCGTGCGGCGCAGCGCCAGCGCGGTGAGCTGATCGGTGCCTAGCGCCCGGCCGATGCCCAGGTCGATCCGGCCCGGATGCAGCGCTTCCAGGGTGCCGAACTGCTCGGCCACCACCAGCGGGGCGTGGTTGGGCAGCATCACGCCTCCGGACCCGACCCGGATCCTGGAGGTGGCCGCGGCCAGGTGCGCGATCAGGACGGCCGGGGCGGAGCTGGCGATCGCCGGCATGTTGTGGTGCTCGGCGACCCAGAACCGCCGGTAGCCCAGTTCCTCAGCGCGCCTGGCCAGCTCCGTGGTCTGGCCTAGCGCCCGGCCCGATGTCGTGCCAGCGGCGACCGGAGAGAGATCGGGCCGAGCCGAACCTGGTCAGCGGCCCGGTCCGGGAGCGGGCCGGGCCGGGGGCTTCGGCCACCGCCCGCCCCGGTCAGGTTCCGCCGCCTCCGGTCAGGGATCGCCCCATCCGGTCAGATTCCGCCCCCTCCGGTCAGATTCCATCCGTGCCGGTCAGGTCAGGGCTGGTGACGGCTCCCCGGATCTGCCCGGCCGCCGCGTCGAGCTCCGGTCTGCTCGGGGTGCCGCGCCGGGCGCTGACCGCGAACCCGTCACCGGCCGTCCGCGGCACCACATGCAGGTGCACGTGGAAGACTTCCTGGCCGGCCACCGTGCCGTCGGCCACGAAGATGTTCACCCCCTCACAGGGCAGTCCGGACCGGCGCAGCGTGCGGGCCAGCCGGTGCGCCACCCGGAACAGCCGGGCACCCAGATCCTCGGCGAGAGTCTCCAGCGACTCGGCGTGCGCGCGCGGCACGACGAGCAGATGACCTGTGGTCACCGGCCGGACGTCCATGAAGGCGATGACGTGCTCGTCTTCGTGTACCCGGCTCGATTCCGAACGGCCGGCCACGATGGCGCAGAACACGCACGACTCCTCCGCTGCCTCGATTCCCATGGGGATATCCTCGCGGATCTGTGTGCGCTCGCGGCGGCCGATCGCGATAGCGTCGGGCAGGTTCATCGCGCGAACATAAGCCGATGGCGGCCCTGACTGGGTACCCAGCCACGTCCTCGCCAATTACGGTGAAGTGAGCCGCAAGCCGTAGGACGCGCCGGTGGGGGTTGCGATGTCCGGTTGGTTTGATGCACAGATCGTGCACACCGGACGGCTGCCGCTGTTTTGCTTCTTCGTGGCGTTCGTGGCCGGCTTCGGGTTCATCAGGCTCTCGGCCCGGCTGATCCGCGCCCAGGTCCGGTGGTGGCCGGGCAACGTCGTCGCGGGCACGGTGCATGTTCACCACATGGTCTTCGGCGTGGTCTTCATGGGCATTGGCGGGGTAGCCGAGCTGGCCGCTCCGGTGTACTCGCTCGCCTGGCGAGCCGCCCCGGCGGCCCTGTTCGGCCTGGGTACCGCGCTGGTGCTGGACGAGTTCGCGCTCATCCTGCACCTGCGCGACGTGTACTGGACCAACGAGGGACGGCTGTCGATCGATGCCGTGTTCGTCGCCGCCGGGGTGACGGCGCTGCTGCTGATCGGGGCCAGCCCGATCGGGGTGCAGAGCGTGGCGGACTACCATCCGCTGCCGGGCAGCACCGGCGCGGTCGTGACGATCACCGTGCTGGTGGCCGCGGCGTTCGCGCTGGCCGCCGTCACCCTGCTCAAGGGCAAGGTCTGGACCGGGCTGTTCGGCCTGATCATGCCGCTGCTGTTCATTGCCGGAGCGATCCGGCTGGCCCGGCCCGGCTCGCCCTGGGCCCGCTGGCGCTATCGGGAGCGGCCCGGAAAGCTGGCCCGGGCCAGCCGCCGCGAGCAGCGCCTGCGGCTGCCGGTGATGCGCGCCAAGATCTGGATCCAGGACCTGCTCACCGGCCGCCACGACCAGCCGCCGGTGCCGACCAAGCCCAGCTGAGCGTGGCGGCCGCTGGCCAGCCAGCGGATGATGGAGTATGGGTGCTCACCCGGCTGGCCCGCCCCGTCGCCGGGAGCCGCGCGATGTGCTGCAATCCGGTTCGTTGTGCGCCGGCCGGGGGCGCCTGGGCCGCTGGCTGCCGGTCATCCTGGTGGCGCTGCTCGTGCTCGCGGCGGTGGCGAAAATCGAGCACGCGGGCCGACGGCCTGGCGCCCGGGCTCCGGTCACGGTGACCGAGGCCGGGCACCGCCTGCTCGGGGTGACGGCCGGCTGGGATCTGTTCGGCTTCAGCCCGGGCCGGGTCGTCCGTGTTCAGTTGGCCCTCGGACGGGTGACCCGCACGACGGTACCGCCGGTACAGTCCACCGGGCCAGTGTCCCTGATCGTCGGTCCTGGCCAGGTGATCATCCTGCCGCTGGACAATGTGCCTGGTTATTTTGTACCCGACGGACAGTCGGCCAGGCCGCTGGTCGCAGCCCTGAGCCATGGTGGCATCGCGATCCCGGGACCGTCGCCTGGCCTGGTCTGGTTTCAGGCTGGCTACCAGGTCCGCACGCTGACGCTGGACCGGCTGAATGGCACCGCGCAGGGCCCGTCGATCCCGTTGCCCGCGGGCGGTCCCTGGCTGGTGACGCCGGATGGCGGCGGCTACGCCCTGATCCACGGCATCTCGCCGACGGGCGGCTATGACGCCCGGCCGGACACGCTCCGCGCCGTCCGCGGCACAGTAGCCGCCACCGGAGCGGGCCGGTTGCTGACCGTGCTTTGTCATCGCCGGCGCTGCTCGAACGTTCTCATCGATCCCGCCACTGACACCCAGCGCGCCTTGCCGGGCCCCGCCGGCGGACCCGGCGGCGGGCCCCGGGCTCATCTCTCCCGACGGCTCCGTCGCCGCGATCTTCCGGAGCCATGCGGCCGGGCCGGTCACGCTGGACCTGATCACCTTGCGTTCCGGCGCTGACCTGCCCCTCGCCGTGCCGCTGGACGAGGCTTCCCTCGGCGCCCAGACGCTGGCCTGGTCGCCCGATGGCCGGTGGCTGTTCGTGGTCGCGGCGGACGGGAAGGTGCTCGCCGTGCAGGCGGGCACCGGGCAGGTCAGCGGCCTTGGCATCGCGCTGCCGCCGATCAGCCAGGTCGCTATCCGGGCGGCACCGCGCTAACCAGGCGGCGCCGCGGCCCGGCGGGACGCGGACAGGTGTTATCGCGGCCCGGCGAGACCACAGCCCGGCCAGACCAGCCTCCGCCGTTGGCTTCAGGACGCGAGCCGCCCGATGCCGCTGGGGGCGAGGTCCTCCAGCAGTGCGGCGGCATCGCGGTAGATCTCGGCCGCGCCGGCGTCGCGGAGTTGCTCGGCCTCGATCCCGCCCGACAGCAGCCCGATGCACGGGACACCGGCCCGGCGGGCCGCGATGACATCCCAGACCGTGTCGCCGACCATGACGGCCTCCCCCGGTGCGGTGCCCGACTCAGCCAGGGCCCGCTCGACAAGTCCCGGATCAGGTTTGGCCCGTTCGACATCGGCCGAGCTGACCACGCTGGTAATCGCGCCGCCGGCATCCAGCGCGTCCAGCATGAGGTCCACCTCGTCGCCTTTGGCGCTAGTGGCGATGACCACGCTCAGCCCGAGCTTCGCGGTCGCGATGAGCAGCTCCCTGGCTCCGGGCAGCGGCCGCATGCGGCCCAGATACGGTGCGTAATGCCTGCTGTGCGCGTCACTCACCGACGGGTCGTTCGTGCCGAGCACCCGCTTGATCAGCTCGCCCGAGCCGAGCCCGAGGGCCCGGTGGATGTCGGCGCACCTGACGTCATGCCCGCGCTCCCTGAATGCCTCCCACCAGGCGACGACATGCAGGTAGTTGGTGTCGAGCAGGGTGCCGTCCACGTCAAACAGGACGCCGCCACTCTTTCGCCGCCGATGAACCGTCGGACGTCCGGTCTGCCTCCGATGAACCGTGGGACGTCCGGTCTGCCGCCCGGCGGCCACCGGCTGTCCCGGCTGCCCGGCGGCCACCGGCTGTCCCGGCTGCCCGGCCGCCACCGGCTGTCCCGGCTGTCCAGCCGGCCCACCGGCTGTCCCGGCCGCCTTGCCGCTATCGGCTGTCCCGGCCGCCCGGCGGCCACCGCCTGTCTCGGCCGCCGCCTAGGAGCCATCGGGTACCTGCCGCCACCCTGTTTCCTTCACCCCTACCTCCCAGTTGTATCTGTGCTTCCTGCCACCGCAGGCTCAGATCATGCACCGTCGGCCGCCCCGAAGGGCCCGGTTGCCCTGGCACCGCGCCGACGAGCGATCAACATGCCCTACCGCGCCCAGCGAGGGGCGACAGCCCTCCGCCGGGCCCGACGCGGGAACCTACGGCCCGCACCGCGCCGAGTGGATTCGGGATTCGGTCAGGCTATTCCGTACCGAATGCCGAATCCACTCGGTTTGGGACAGGTCTACCGGCAGGCCGCTCGGGACAGGACAACCGGCGGGCCGGCTCGGGACAGGACACCCGGCGGGTCGGCTCGGACAGGTCAACCGGCCAGCAGGCCCGCGGCGGCACGGGCGGAAACGCCTGCCGATCCGGGCGAACGGACACGCCTATAGCTGGGAGTTGCGGCTAGCCCGCCAGACCAGCGGCTACCGTGAGGTGGCTACCGAGCCAATCATTCTGAAGGAAGCCACACCATGCAGCTGAGCGCGCGAAACCAGATCCCGGCCCGGGTCACCGGAATCAACGCCGGGGAGGCCATCGCCAACGTCGAGCTGGACGCGAGCGGGGTACGGCTGGTGGCCTCGATCACCGTGGAGGCGGTCCGGCAGCTGGGCCTGGCCCAGGGCAGCGAAGTCATCGCGGTGGTCAAGGCATCCGACGTGATCCTCGCGACCGGAGACTAGCGCACCCCGGGTCCCCGACGCACCAGGCGCACCAAGCGCACCGGAGACCAAAGCCGAAGATGCTCGACATCCAGGCCGAAGCGAAGCCGTCATCGGTAGCCCCTGGAGCTCGTCGCGAAGCCGGCCAAAACCCAGCCGTTTCATGATCATGGCGGATTAGGGGAACCCGCCCCCCAGCTAACAACCATGATCATGGAACTTGCTGGTGCATCGGCTCCGGCGGCTACCGGCCACCCGGCGGCGGCCTTTACGATGGGTTTGTGCAGCTGCCCCGTCCGGAGTCCGACATCGCGGTATCGCCCGCATGCCCGTGACCGCCCAGAACGGTGCGTCGCGCGCGGCCATCCTGACCGTCGACGATGATCCCGGCGTGTCCCGTGCGGTCGCCCGCGACCTGAGGCGCCGCTACGGCGAGCGCCACCGGATCGTGCGCGCCGAATCCGGGGAGTCGGCGCTCGACGCGCTGCGCCAGATGAAGCTGCGCGGGGAGCTGGTCTCGGTGATTCTGGCCGACTACCGGATGCCTGAGATGAACGGCATCGAGTTCCTCGAGCGGGCCATGGACGTATATCCGACGGCCCGGCGGGTGCTGCTGACCGCCTACGCCGACACCGGCGCGGCCATCGACGCGATTAACATCGTCGACCTCGACCACTACCTGCTCAAGCCGTGGGATCCGCCCGAGGAGAAGCTCTACCCGGTGGTCGACGCCATGCTGGAGGCGTGGCTGGCCACCGATCACCGGCCGGTGACCGAGACCAAGCTGGTCGGGCACCGGTGGTCGGCCCGTTCCAATGAGGTGCGGGAATTCCTGGCCCGCAACCAGGTCCCCTACCGCTGGTACTCCTCCGATGAGCCCGAAGGGGAGCGGCTGCTCGCCGCGGCGGACGCCGACGGGCTAACGCTGCCGGTGGTGATCACCTCCGATGGCGAGGCGCTGGTGGCGCCGGCCGATGCGGAGTTGGCCGCCAGGGTGGGGCTCAGCACGGTGCCGGCCGCCGACTTCTACGACCTGATCATCATCGGCGGCGGGCAGGCCGGCCTGGGCGCCGCCGTGTACGGCGCGTCCGAGGGCCTGCGCACGGTCCTGGTCGAGCGCACGGCCACCGGCGGCCAGGCGGGGCAGAGCTCGCGGATCGAGAACTACCTGGGTTTCCCCGACGGGGTTTCCGGCGCGCAGCTGACCGACCGGGCGCGGCGGCAGGCCCGCAAGTTCGGCGCCGAGGTGCTCACCACCCGCGACGTCGTCGGCCTGGACGTGACCGGGTCCGGGCGCAGCGTCCGGTTCGCGGACGGCGGGACGATCAGCGCGCACACGGTGATCCTGGCCACCGGTGTCTCCTACCGGAAGCTGGAGGCGCCAGGCGCGGACGAACTGGCCGGCCGGGGGATCTTCTACGGCTCCGCCCTCACCGAGGCGGACGGCTGCGCCGACCAGGATGTCTACATCGTCGGCGGCGCCAACTCGGCGGGCCAGGCGGCCGTCTACCTGGCCAGAACGGCCAAGTCGGTGACGATCCTGGTCCGGGGCAATTCGCTGCGCACCTCGATGTCGCACTACCTGATCCAGCAGATCGAGGACATCCCGTCCATTTCGGTCCGCACCTGCACGGAGGTAACCCAGACGCATGGCACCGAGCACCTGGAGAAACTGACCCTGCGGGACAGCTCATCAGGCCAGACGCAGTTGGTCGATGCCCAGCTGCTGTTCGTCTTCATCGGCGCCGCGCCGCGCACCGAGTGGCTGGACGGCGTGGTGAACAGGGACGGCCGCGGCTTCGTGGTCGCGGGACCTGACCTGTCGCCCGGCGGCGGCCTGCCCAAGGGCTGGCCGCTGGACCGGGCTCCGTATCACCTGGAGACCAGCGTGCCCGGAGTGTTCGTGGCCGGCGATGCGCGCTCGGAGTCAGCCAAGCGGGTGGCCTCGGCCGTCGGCGAGGGCGCGATGGCCGTGATGTTCGTCAACAGGTACCTGGAGAGCCCGTGACCACCGAACAGGCCCGGCTGCCGTGCAGTATCGACGAGCTCCGGACGCTGTTCCTGTTCGAGAGGCTCAGCGACGAGCAGCTGACCTGGCTGTGCCGCGAGGGCTACGTCGAGTCGGTTCCGGCCGGGCCGGTGTACACCGAAAATGACCCGGCCATGCACTTCTACGTGCTCTTGGACGGCGAGGTGGTGCTGACCCGCCGGGTCGGCAGCGACGACATCGAGGTGACCAGGACCGGCGACCGGGGGGCGTACGGCGGGGCGTTCACCGCGTACATCGATCGCGGGCCGCAGGTCTACAACAACTCGATGCGGGCGATCGGGCCGGCCAGGTTCTTCGTGCTCAGCGCCGACTCCTTCGGGCAGCTGATGCGCGACTGGTTCCCGATGCCCGTGCACCTGCTCGAGGGACTGTTCCTCGGGACGAAGAACACCCAGCTGGCCGTCGGCCAGCGCGAGCGGCTGCTCGCGCTGGGCTCACTGTCGGCCGGCCTCACCCACGAGCTCAACAACCCGGCGGCCGCGGCGGTACGCGCCACTGCGGCGCTGCGCGAGCGGGTCGCCGGGATGCGGAACAAACTGGGCATAATCGCGGCCGGATCGTATGAACCCGCCGTGCTGGAGACCCTGATCCGGCTGCAAGAAGAGGCGGTGGAACACGCCCTGAAGGCACCTAAGCTCGGACCGATCGAGGCATCCGACGCCGAGGACACCGTCACCGACTGGCTGGAGGACCGGGGCTTCTCCGACGGCTGGGAACTGGCGCCGGTCTTCGTCCAGGCTGGGCTGGACACCAGCTGGCTGGACCGGGTCGCTGCCGCCGTAGGTGACCAGATTCTCGACGGAGCGGTCCGCTGGATGCGCTACAGCGTCGAGACCGAGCTATTGATGAGCGAGATCGAGGACGCCACCACCCGGGTGTCGTCCCTGGTCACGGCGGCCAAGCAGTACTCCCAGCTGGACCGGGCCCCGTTCCAGGTGGTCGACGTGCACGGCCTGCTCGACAGCACGCTGGTGATGCTCGGCGGCAAGATCGGCGACGGCATCACGGTCGTCAAGGACTACGATCGCGCGCTGCCGCCGATCCCCGCCTACCCGGCCGAGCTCAACCAGGTCTGGACCAACCTGATCGACAACGCGGTGGCCGCCATGAACGGCACCGGCACCCTGACGGTGCGGACCGCCCAGGACCGGGACCAGCTGCTGGTGGAATTCTGCGACACCGGACTGGGCGTGCCGCCCGATATCCGGCAGCGGATTTTCGAGCCGTTCTTCACCACCAAGCCGGTCGGCGAGGGCACCGGGCTCGGGCTTGACATCTCCTGGCGCATCGTCGTCAACAAACACCATGGCGACCTGCGGGTGGAGTCCGTCCCCGGCGATACCAGGTTCCAGGTCCGGCTGCCGCTGACCGCCAGCTGACCGCCGGGAGCGATCGGCTGCCCGCCGCGGCGTGACTTCCTTACGCTAGGGCAGCATGGCACAAACCCCCGACGAGATGCTGACCGCGGTGGCCGCGTCGCTGCAGGCGCGCACCGGGAGGTCACTGCCGGATTGGGTCGCACTCGTCCAGGCCTCCGGCGTCGATCCGCTTGATCAGCGGGCGGTGCGCGGCTGGCTGCGCTCTGAGCACGGCCTCCCGCAGAACAGCCAGTGGGCCATCGCGGACGCCGCCGCGCGGGCCGCAGGCTGGGTCCGGCCCAGCGTCGCCGAGTACGTCGACGGTCAGTACGCCGACCCGAAGGCGGCATTGCGCCCGATCTACGATGCGCTGGCCGCGGCCATCACCGGCCTAGGCGATGATGTCACGATCGAGGGCCGCAGCACGTATATCCCGTTCGTCCGGCGCAGGCAGTTCGCCGCGATCGCCCCGGCGGCCAGAAACCGGGTCGATCTCGGGCTGCGGTTCACCGACCCGCCGCCGGCCGGGCCCAGCCGGCCACCTCGCCCGGGCAGGCCACCCATAAGGTCTCGCTGGGCAGCGCCGCGGAGATCGATGACGAACTGCTGCACCTGCTGGAAACCGCCTACCACCAAAACGGCTAACCCGCCTCCACTCCCCCCGAAACCGCGCACTTCCCGTGATCATGGTTATCTACTGGTGCCCGGACCCCACCAATCAACCATGATCATGGAAAGCCGCGACTGGGTGGCTAGCGGGTTAGGACTACTTTGAGCGCGCCGGTGTCGGCGGCCCGGGCGAACACGTCGTAGGCCTGGCCGAACTCATCCAGCGGGAAGCGATGGGTGATGAAGCGCCCAGAGTCGATGTGATGACTGGTAAGCAGGCGCAGCAGCGTCGCGGTGGAATAGGCGTCAACCAGCCCCGTCGTGATCGTGATGTTCCTGATCCACTGCTCTTCGAGGTGCAGGGTCGCAGGCTCGCCGTGCACGCCCACGTTGGCGACCCGGCCGCCGGGCCGGACCAGCTTCACCGCGAGCTCGAAGGTGGCGGGCACGCCGACGGCCTCGATGGTCACATCGGCGCCCAGCCCGCCGGTCAGCGAGTGGATCACTTCCAGCGCATCCTCGCGGCCGTTGTTGACTGTGACATCCGCGCCGAACTGCTTGGCCGCCTCCAGCCGGGCGTCGGCCAGGTCAACCGCCACCACATGGCTCGGGCTGTACAGCCGGGATCCCATGATGGCGGCCAAGCCGACCGGCCCGGACCCGACCACCGCGACCACATCGCCGGGCCGCACGCCGCCGTTCAGGACCCCGACCTCATAACCGGTGGGCAGGATGTCCGCCAGCATGAGGATCTGCTCGTCGGAGACACCCTCGGGCACCTGGTAGGTCGAGGTGTCGGCGAACGGCACCCGGACATACTCGGCCTGGGTTCCGTCGATCTTGTGCCCGAGGATCCACCCGCCGCCGCCCAGGCACTGCCCGTAGCTGCCGTCGCGGCAATACCTGCAGGTCCCGCAGGCCGAGATGCAGGAGACGAGGACCCGGTCGCCGGTCTTGACCGTCTTGACGCCGCTGCCGACAGCCTCGACGGTGCCGACCGCCTCGTGACCGAGGATCCGGCCATCCGTCACGGCCGGGACATCGCCCTTGAGAATGTGCAGGTCCGTGCCGCAGATCGTGACGGAATCCACACGTACTATCGCGTCCGTGTCGGCCGCGATCTCCGGCTTCGGTACTTCCTCCCAGGCCTTGCGGCCTGGACCGTGATAGACAACCGCTTTCATAGAGTGTCTCCACTTCTTCCTATCCGGGCCACCACCCGGGAACCTGCCCACGCTGGTCGCTGCCCACGCTGGTCGCGGCCGGGCGGAGGCGGCAGTGCCGAACGTCCCACCGGCAGGACCGAGTGTCACGCCGTCGTTACCACTTGCGATTTATTCCGGCGCGCCCGCCACGGCCGCCGCCCGGCCCGCCCGGGTCTGGCGCCGCCGCCACGGCCGCCGCCCGGCCCTCGGCCGACATCGCGGTCTGCACCCCGATCCTGCCGCTCACCATCACCGCCTGAGCCCGCAGGCCGGGGCGGGCTAGCCGCCATCCGCGAGCCGGGCGGCCTGCTGCTGAAGGTACCGCCGCTCGGGAAGGCTGGTGCTGAGCTGCGCCGCCCGCTGGTAGCAGGACCGTGCGGCGGGCAGGTCGCCGGCCATCTCCAGCAGATGCGCGCGGACTGCAGGCAGGCGGTGATGGCCGGACATCCGGGCGTCGGCGTCCAGGGTCGCCAGCAGGCCCAGGCCGGCCTGCGGCCCGTGGACCATCGCCGCCGCCACGGCGTGGTTGAGCGTGACGACGGGATTGGGCGAGATGCGTTCCAGAAGTTCATACAGAACGAGGATCTGCGGCCAGTCGGTATCTTCCGCCCGGCTCGATTCGTCGTGAATCGCGGCGATCGCCGCCTGGAGCTGATAGGGCCCCAGCGGGGTCCCGGTCAGGGCCGTGCTGATCAGGGCTACCCCTTCGCTGATGGCGGTGCGGTCCCAGCGGCTGCGGTCCTGCTCGGCGAGCGGGACCAAAGAGCCGTCGGGCCGGGTGCGGGCGGGCCGCCGAGCGTCGGTGAGCAGCATCAGGGCGAGCAGTCCGGTGACCTCCCCGTCGCCGGGGAGCAGCCGGCGGACCGTCCGAGTGAGCCGGATCGCCTCGCTGGTCAGCTCGGGGCGCTGCAGCCCCGGGCCGGAGGTCACGGTGTAGCCCTCGTTAAAGATCAGGTAGAGCACGTGCAGGACGACCCGCAGCCGGGCTGCTCGCTCCCGCTCCGGTGGCACGGCGAAGGTCATCCCGGCGGCCCTGATGCTCTGCTTGGCGCGGCTGATCCGCTGCGCCATGGTCGGCTCCGGCACCAGGAACGCGCTGGCGATCTCGGCGGTGCTCAGCCCGCCCGCCGCGCGCAGGGTCAGGGCGACCTGGGAGGGCGCCGACGGTGCGGGATGGCAGCACAGGAACAGCAAGGTCAGGGTGTCGTCTGCCGACGGCGGCGGCTCGCCGGACGGCGGCGCGACGAGCTCGTCCGGCGGGGCCAGGGTCGCGGCGGTGATCTCCCGGCGCCGGCGCGCCTGGTCGCTGCGCCACTCATCGGCCAGCCTGCGGGACGCGACCGTGATCAGCCAGCCCCGCGGGCTGGCCGGGACGCCCTGATCCGGCCACTGGACAGCGGCGGCCAGCAGCGCCTCCTGCGCCGCGTCCTCGCACGCGTCGAAGTGCCCGTACCTGCGCACCAGCGCGCCGATCAGCTGCGGCGCGAGCGGCCGGAGCAGATCCTCGATGCGCCGGTCGCCTGGCGTCATCTCCACGTCTCGCCTGAACCTCCCTCGGGAAATATCTCACCGGGGACGTCGGAGCGGCCGAGCGGATCTCGACACCCGCGCGCCGGGCTTTCATGATCCGGTATCCGGGTCGGCAACGGCACCGGACTCTACCGGTGAGCGAGCGGCACCCGAGTCCGGCGCCCGGTGCGAGCCAGGCCGATGATTACCATCCCGGTGTGGAACTGCTGCGGACCCCGCGGACCGTGCTGCGGAGCTGGCGCCAGGATGACCTGCTGGCCTATTTCGACATCTACTCCCGGTGGGAGGTTATGCGCTGGCTTGGCCAGCAGCCGCGCCGGGCGATCACGGACCTGGCCGAAGCGCGCGAGCGACTCGGGCGCTGGCAACAGCGGCAAGCCGAGCTGAGCGTACCGCAGGGGCTGTGGGCTCTCGTCCTGCGCACCGGTCCCGCCGAACGGCCAGCCGGCCCGGTGGGCACGGTCCTGCTGCTGCCCCTCGACGACGCCACTGGGCCGACTCCGGAGGTGGAGATCGGCTGGCATCTGCATCCTGGCCATCAGGGCCGCGGGCTGGTCACCGAGGCGGCGCGGGCCTTGCTCGGCGCGGCGGCCCGGGCCGGATACGAACGCGTGCTCGCCCTGACCGACCCGGACAACGCGGCCTCGCAGGCGGTGGCCGGGCTGGGCCTGGCCGACGAGGGCCTGACCGGCCGCTGGTTCGGCCAGACGACCCGCCAGTATGCCTGGACGGCACCGCGGTCAGCGGGGTAGCAGGAGTAGCTTGCCCGTGGTGCGCCGGGCGGCCAGGTCGGCGTGCGCCCGGGCCGCCTGCGCCAGCGGGTACCGGCCGCCGATCCGGACCGTCAGCCGGCCCGATGTGATCCAGCTGAACAGGTCGTCGGAGCGCCGGGCCAGTTCGTCGCGGCTGGCGATGTAATGGACGAGGGTCGGCCGGGTGATGAACAGCGACCCGCCCGCGGCCAGCCGCTGCAGCTCGAACGGGGGCACCGGCCCGCTGGAGGCGCCGTACAGGACCAGGTACCCGCGCGGTCGCAGGGCCGCCAGGCTGGCGTCGAAGGTGGCCTGCCCGACACCGTCGTAGACGGCCGCCGCGCCGGTTCCCCCGGTCACCTCGCCGACCACCGCGCCGAAGTCCGCATAGCCGGTCACCCGCGCCGCGCCCGCCGCCTTGGCCAGCTGGGCCTTGGCGTCGGTGGAGGTCGTCGCGATGACGCTGCCGCCGCGCATGACGATCATCTGGGTGAGCAGCAGGCCCACCCCGCCCGCCGCCGCGTGCACCACCACCTGCTCGCCCGGCCCAACCGGGTAGGTGCTGTGGCACAGGTAATGGGCGGTCAGCCCCTGCAGCATGACGGCCGCCGCGGTCTCCAGCTCCATCCCGCCCGGCACCGCCACGGCGCGATCGGCCGGGATGACGGCCAGTTCAGCGTAGCTGCCTGGCACACCGGTCCAGGCGACCCGGTCGCCGACCGCCAAGCCGGACACCCCCGGCCCCACCGCTGTCACCGTTCCCGCGCCCTCGGCGCCCGGGACGAACGGTAGGTCCCGGCGATAGGACGCCCGGCCCTCCCGTTGATAGATGTCCATGAAATTGACCCCGGCCGCGGCGACCTCGACCAGCAACTGGCCAGGATCCGGGCTCGGGTCCTGGCGCTCGGCCGCCTGCAGGACTTCGGGGCCTCCGTGCTTGTCCACCACCACGGCGCGCATGGAATCATCTTGGCAAACCCCTGTTATGGGGCTCGCTCGCGGGAGGTGCCGGTTGGCCGTGACGGATACAACGGCGGATGTGGATCTGGCCGAGGTCTACCGGGACCTGCACGCCCATCCGGAACTCGCGTTCACCGAAACGCGCACCGCCGGGATCGTAGCCCACCGCCTCAGCTCGCTGGGTTACCAGACGGTGACCGGGGTGGGCGGCACCGGGTGGTCGGCGTGCTCCGCAATGGCACCGGGCCTGCCGCGCTGCTGCGCGCGGACATGGATGCGCTGCCCGTGCACGAGCAGACCGGACTGGACTATGCGAGCACGGCCAGGGGGGTCGACAGCGACGGCCGCAATGTGCCGCTGATGCACGCCTGCGGGCACGACATGCACGTGACCTGCCTGCTGGGCGCGGCGGCCGCGCTCGCTGCGGACCGGGGCTCGTGGCAGGGCACGCTGATGCTGGTCTTCCAGCCTGCCGAGGAGTCCGGCGGCGGGGCGCGGGCGATGCTCGACGATGGCCTGTTCGACCGGTTCGGGCCGCCCGCGGTGGTCCTCGCGCAGCACGTCGCGCCGCTGCCCGCGGGGCTGCTCGCGCTGCGGCCCGGGGCCGGCTTCGCCGCCGCCGATGCGCTGCGGATCGTCCTGCACGGCCGGGGCGGACACGGTTCCCGGCCGGAGACCGCGGTGGATCCGGTCGTGATGGCCGCCGCCACGGTGATGCGGCTGCAGGGCATCGTGTCCCGGGAGATCGCAGGCACCGAGGCCGCCGTGGTCACCGTGGGGGCACTGCGGGCCTGCCGTGGCCGATCCGGACATCACGCTGGTCGAGTCGTTCCCGGCCGTGGTCAATGAGCCCGGCGCCTGCGCGCCCACCAGGGCCTGCTTCGAGGCCGACCTCGGCCAGGGAATGGTCGTCGACCCCGGCGTGGTCACCGGCAGTGAGGACGTCGGGATCCTGGCCAGCGCCCGGCGCCGTGTGTCTACTGGCTGCTGGGCGGGGGCGACCCGGCCGCGTTCGCCGGGGCGGCCGGGATCGATGAGGCGGCCAGGATCAATGAGGTGGCCAGGATCGTGCGCGACCTGCCGTCCAACCATTCGCCGCGGTTCGCGCCGGTGATCGAGCCGACGCTCGGTACTGGCGTCGCCGCGCTGGTGTCCGCGGCGCGCTGCTGGCTGCCCGGTCCCGGATAGGAGCCCGCGCCGCGGCAAACGGCGCGCCGGGCAATTTCTCCGGTGTTTCGGGTGCGATCAGACTGGACCTTTCTGCCCGGAAAGATCACGATAGGTCGGGGTGGAACCCAGCAGCTAACCGGGAAGGGAGCGGACCGTTGACGAAATCCGCCGTCCGTTCAGGTACCACCGTGATCATCAGCCTGGCGTTCATCCTGCCTGGCCTGGGATTGATGGCTCCCGCCCTGGCCAGCGCCGGGGACAAGGCGGCGGCCGTGCGCACGGGGGTGGCAACGGCCGCGAGAACGGGGACTACGGCGACGGCCCGCCGGGGCTCGTCGCCGGCTGATGGCCTGTGCTCCCCGGGCGCCCGCACGCTGTCCCGCCACGGCGACCACGTGTACCCGGACACCGGCAACGGCGGCTACGCCAGCCTGCACACCGATGTCCGCCTGGTGTATAACGCCATCGCCAACCGGTTCCTGCCGGGTAACCACGTCACCCTCACCGACCGGGCCACCCAGTGCCTGTCCCAGTTCAGCCTCGACTTCGAGCGCAGGTCGCTGGCCAACGTGTCAGCCGGGCCGGACATGAAGGTCGGCTCGGTCCTCGTCGACGGCCAGCCGGCCGCGTTCTCGTTCGCCCAGCCCACCTACCCGGGCGATCCGCTGGGCGTCAACGACCCGGACCCCCGGGCGCACGAGGCATCCCAGAACAATCCGGTCGGCGGCCCGGACCACAACCCGCTGCCGCCCGCCTGCTCGCCGCAGCTGAAGTCCACCAGCTTCGCGCAGCGCAACGCGCAGAACGGTCAGCAGTGCCCGGCCAACAAGCTCGTGATCACGCCCGCCGCCCCGATCCCTGACGGGGCGGACTTCACCGTCACGGTCTACTACACCGGCCGGCCCGGCGTGCACACCGACGGCGACGGCACGACCGAGGGATGGTTCAGGTCCGATCAGCCGGCCGGGGACGGCGGTTTCGTCACCACCGAGCCGGTCGGCACCGAGGACTGGATGCCGCTCAACGACCACCCGAGCGCCAAGCCGACCTATGACTTCATTGACACCGTGACCGCGGGCCGCACGGTCCTGGCCAACGGCGTGCTGATCTCTCACCGGCGTAACCGGCCCGATGCCCAGTTCCCGCACGGCTCGGTGACCTGGCACTGGCACATGGCCGCACCGGTGGCGAGCTATCTCGTCGAGGACAGCGTCGGCCGGTACGACCTATCGGTCCGTACCGCCGACAACAGCGTCAGGTTCTACGAGGCGCAGGCCAGTTCGCTCAGCGCGGCGCGGAAGAAGAAGAACCTCGCGGTCATGAACATGCAGGAGAACATCACTGACTTCGAGAGCCTGTTCAACGGGACCTACCCGTTCACCTCGGACGGAGTGGTGGTCGGGAGGCCGTCGGCCAGCTTCGAGGAGGAGATGGAGACCATGATCACCTTCTCCGGCGGCCAGATCGATACCGACACGCTCTACCACGAGAACATGCACCAGTGGTGGGGCGACCATGTCACCGAGGGCAACTACGACCTGACGTTCTTCAAGGAGGGCCTGGCCACCCTCGGCGAGTTCCTCTACGCCGCCCGGATCGCGGAGAGCAAGGCAGGCGGCCCGTACTCCCGAGCCGGCCAGCGCGCGTTCGAGCGCAGCCTGGTCAAGCAGTTCGACGCGACCTACGCGAGCAAGGGCTCGTTCTGGACTCTCGCACCGTCGAACCCCACCCCCTACCAGCTGTTCAACTCCGACCCCACCTATGACCGCCCGGGGGTCGCCTACATCGCGCTACGGCAGATCCTCGGCAAGACCAACTTCACTCAGGCGCTCCAGCAGATTCAGCTGCGGTACGGCGGCGGCACCATCACCGAGCCGGAGCTTGAGGCGAGCTTCCGCGCGTGGCTGCCGAACCGGAGCGCGGCCTGCTCGGCCCGGCTGGACCACTTCTTCACCGAATGGTTCGACACGGCCTACCAGCCCGGCGGCGGCGCGCACCGGCCGCAGATCACCGGGCCGGGCCTGGCCGGGCCTGGCTTCTACGCCAAGGGCGGCGGGTGCGTGGCACATTGAGCGCGGCCGCACTGGGGGCGGCCGCGCGGAGGGCGGCGCCGCATTAGGCGCGGCAGGCAGGTGCGCGAGCCGGAACTACGGGTACGCCCGATTCGAGGCGCCGACGAGAAAGGCGGGGTCGTATGACCGAGATACGGGGAATTGACCCGACTGCAGCGCCGTCCGGGCCCGGCTGCGCCGAGTGCGAAGCGGCCGGGGGCTGGTGGCTGCACCTGCGCCGGTGCGCTCAGTGCGGGCACGTCGGCTGCTGCGACAGCTCACCGTCCCAGCATGCGAGCGCGCACGCGGCCGACACCGGGCACCCGATCGTCGCCAGCTTTGAGCCAGGCGAGTCGTGGTTCTGGAGCTATCAGACCGAGGAATTCTACGATGGGCCCGCGCTCGCGCCGCCCGAGCACCATCCGGTGGACCAGCCGACACCTGGACCTGCCGGGCGAGTTCCCGCAGACTGGCAACGACACCTGAACTGACCGGCTTAGGCACCTGCCTGGGCAGGCAGCTGCCCGGACAGAACAGGCAGCTGCCCGGACAGAAGGGGGAGCGATATGGGAGTCGTGTCGCCCGGCTTCTTCGGCCGCAAGCGCGCCGCCAATGAGAAGCTTCCGCCCGGCCAGTATCTGGTCACCGACTTTCCGGTGCTGTCTGCCGGACCCACGCCACGGCTGGACACCGGCAGGTGGCAGCTGAGCATCACCAGTGAGACCGGTGCGGCGCACAGCTGGGACTGGGCGGCGTTCCGGGCGCTGCCGGCCGAGGAGATCACGGTCGACCTGCACTGCGTGACCAAGTGGTCGAAACTGGGCACCGGATGGCAGGGGGTATCCCTGGATACCCTGCTCGCGGACGTGGAGACCAGCGCCGGCTACGCCCTGGTGCGGTCCTACGGCGGGTACACGACCAACCTGCCGCTGGAGGACCTGGTCGACGGCAAGGCCTGGGTGACCTTCCGCTATGACGGCGAGGACCTGGACCCCGAGCACGGCGGCCCGGCCCGGTTGCTTGTGCCGCACCTGTACCTGTGGAAGTCGGCGAAGTGGGTACAGGGCATTCAGCTCTCCGACACCGATGAACCCGGCTTCTGGGAGACCCTCGGTTACCACAACTACGGAGACCCATGGCGCGAGCAGCGGTACTGGGGAGACTGACCTGGCAGCTGGGCACGGTGGCGGCGGTCCGCGACGAGACACCGACCGCCCGAACGATCGCCCTGGATGTGCCGCAATGGCGGGGTCACCTGGCCGGGCAGCACGTTGACGTGCGGCTGACGGCCCCGGATGGCTACTCGGCCCAGCGGTCCTACTCGATCGCGTCGCCGCCGGGCGGAACGCGGGTCGAGCTGACGGTGCAGCGGCTGGCCGACGGCGAGGTCTCCCCCTACCTGACGCAGGTCCTGTCGGTGGGCGATCCGGTCGAGCTGCGCGGGCCGATCGGCGGCTGGTTCGTCTGGGACCCTGACGACCCCGGACCGGTGCTGCTGGTCGGCGGCGGCAGCGGCGTGGTACCGCTGATGGCGATGATCAGGACGCGTCATGCGGCGGGGAGCCGCGCGCCGTTCCGGATGGTGTACTCCGCTCGCAGCCCCCAGACCGCGCTGTTCGCCGACGAACTGGCCGACACTGAGCGCACCGACCCCGGCCTCCAGGTGACCCGGGTCTACACCAGAACGCCGCCGCCCGGCTGGCCAGATCCGCCCGGCCGGGTCACCGGCGAGATCCTCGCCGCAGCCGGGCTGGCCCGCGCAGAGCAAGCCGGCGGTATTCGTTTGCGGGCCCACCGGGTTCGTGGAGACCGTCGCCGACCTGCTGGTCGACGCCGGTCACCAGCCCGGCAAGATCAAGACCGAACGATTCGGACCTTCCGGAGGCCAGCAGTGAACGCCAGCCTGGACGGGAACGTGCTCGCGGGGGCACTGAGCGAGCTGTTCACCATCGACATCACCAGCGCGACCGGCCAGTGCGTCTCGTGCGGCACCTTCGGGGCGATCGGGCAGGCGCGCGTCTATGCCGACGCGCCCGGCCTGGTCGCGCGCTGCCCGGCCTGCGGGCAGGTGGTACTCCGGCTGGTGCGTTCTCCCGGTCGCGCCTGGCTTGACCTGCGCGGTATCACCTGCCTGGAAGTCGCGCTCCCGGGCGGTTAGCCCCCAGCCCGGCGGCGGGCCGGGCAGCGCTGCTCAGCTCGCCTGACCGGCCTGACGGCGCTGCTTGAGCCTGGCCCTGAGCGTCTGGCTGATCTCGTCAAGGGCGTCGAGCTGAGCGGGGGTAAGGGCATCGAACAGGATCTCCCTGACCCGGCCTCGGCCCGCAGCTGGCGATCAAGCTGCGCCTGGAGCTCGATGCTGGCCGTCATGTACGAACGCCAGATCTGCTGTTCGCGAGCGGTCAGCCAGCGGGTCCGCGCCTGCTCCGTCATGGCTCTCCTGGCCGCCCTGCCCGGCTAGACCGCAGGAACCTGGGAGATCGATCCCGCCCACTCCGAGGTCGCCTTCACGGTCAGGCACCTGGGCATCGCCAAGGTGCGCGGCCGCTTCGACTCTTTCGAGGGGATCATCCGCACCGCGGCCGACCCGCTGGAATCCTCGGTGACCGCGATCATCCACACCGCATCGGTCTCCACCGGCCACAGTCAGCGTGACGAGCACGTCCGGGGGGAGGATTTCCTGTCCGCGCGGCAGTTCCCGGCCATGACCTTCAGCTCGACCGCCGTGCGCGCCGGTGATCAGGGTTTCCTGGTCGACGGGCAGCTGACCCTGCGCGGCACCACCCGGCCCGTCACCCTCGCCGTCGAAGTGAACGGCTTCGGCACCGGCTTCGGGGGCCAGCCCGCCGTCGGCTTGTCCGCAACGACCGAGCTCAGCCGCTCGGCGTTCGGCGTCACCGCGGGCCCGGCCGGAGCGGTGGTCGGCGACACCATAAAGATCACCATCGAGGTGGAGCCAACCTGCGCTGAGCGCGGGCCGCCCGGATGGGTGCTAGCGGGCGGCGCCGAGCGTCGCCGGCGCGCCGTGGCGGCGCAGCGCCTCGGGGACGGTGACCACGCCGCGCTCGTCCTGGAAGTTCTCCATCAGCGACAGCAGGGCCCGCGCCGTGGCGCCGGTGCCGTTGAGGGTGTGCACGAACTCCAGCCTGTTGTCCCGCCGGAACCGGATGTTCAGCCGCCTGGCCTGGTAATCAGTGGTGTTCGAGCACGAGGTGATCTCGCGGTACCGCTGCTGGGTCGGGAACCACGCCTCGATGTCGTACTTCTTGGCCGCGGGCGCGCCGAGGTCGCCGACGGCGATGTTCATCACCCGGTACGGAAGACCGAGGGCCTGAACGATTTCCTCCTCGTGGGCCAAGAGCTGCTCATGGAAGTCGGCCGACTGCTCGGGAACGCAGTAGACATACATCTCGACCTTGTCGAACTGGTGCACGCGGAACATGCCCTTGGTGTCCTTTCCCGCCGCACCGGCCTCCCGCCGGAAATTGGTCGTGAAGGCCGCGTACTTGGCGGGCAGGTCGGCTTCCTCCAGCCGCTCGTCGGTGTGGATCCCGGCCAGCGCCACCTCGGAGGTCCCGGTCAGGTACAGGTCGTCCTTCTCCAGGTGATAGAGGTTGGACGCCTCGGTCGGCAGGAAGCCGGTCCCGTACATGGCCCGTTCGCCGGCCAGGACCGGCGGCAGCACCGGCAGGAACCCCTTGGCTACCAGCCGGTCCAGGACGAAGCGGTAGATGGCCATCTCGGCCAGCGCCACATCGCCGATCCGGTAGGCGAACCTGGAACCGGACAGCCTTGCCCCGCGCGCCATGTCGATCCAGCCGGCGCGCGAGCCAAGGTCCAGCGCATCCCGGGGCTCGAAGCTGAAGGCCGGCTTGGTGCCCCAGACACGGACCACTTCCGCGTCCTCCTCGGCCATCCCGTCGGCGGCGGCCGGGTCGGGCAGGTTCGGAATCCGGGCCAGCAGCGCGTCGCGGGTGCGCGCGGCATCCGCCTGCTCCTGCGTCGCGACGGCCAGCTCAGCGGCCAGTTGCCGCAGCGATTCCAGCTCGTCGGGTCCCGGCGGCTTGCCCTTCGACATCCTCTTTTGCGTGGCGCGCAGGGCTTCGGCCCGCTCGGTATGCTCCCGCCAGCTGGCGTCCGCGCTCAGCAGGGCGTCGAAATCGGCACCGGCGCCGCGCCGGGCCAGCGCGGCCCGGTATCTGTCGGGCTCCTGCCGCGCCGCCTTGAGGTCAATCACTCGGGCGAGTCTAGCGGCGCGGCCGCAGCCGCACCGCAATTAACCGCCTGCAGGCCCGGCCGATCCAGGGCCGGCCCGGCCCGCCAGCATCAGGACCGGCTCCGGCTCGGCCGCCTGCGGCCGGGCGCGGCCCGACCGGGCCGCGAGCACCGATCCGGCGAGGATCAGCGCGAATGCCCCGGCCATCGCCACGGTCAGCCGTTCCCCCAGGATCAGCACACCCAGGGTGACCGCGACCGCGGGATTGACGTAGGTGATCACGGTCGCCCGGGCCGGGCCGATCTCAGCGATCAGCCGGAAGAACACCAGGAAGGCCACCGCTGTGCAGACCACCGCGAGCGTGGCCAGCGCGGCGAGCACCCGCGCGGAGGGCAGGGCGGCCGGCCAGGCCAGCGCGGCGGCCGGCGCGTAGACGACCGCCGCCATGGACAGGCAGACCGCCGTCATGGCCAGCGGCGGGACGCCACTGAGCTTCCGGCTGGCGATCAGCGGGCCGATCGCGTAGCACACCGCCACGAGCAGGACCTCGCCGATGGACAGGGCATCACCACCGGAAGCGGCCGGACCCACCAGCAGCGCCACGCCGGCCAGCCCGGCCAGCAGCCCGATCCACCGGGCTGGCGTGACCCGGTCCCGGTCGCCGGTCAGCATGGCCAGCACCGCGCCGATGATCGGCACCGAGGCGACCAGCAGGCCGCTCATCGAGCTGGTGAGCTTGCGTTCGGCCTCGGACAGCAGCAGCCACGGGGTGATGATCTCTACCACCGCGAACACCGTCAGCCAGCCCCAGTACGGGCGCAGAGCGCCAAGCTGGCGCCTCCGCAGTGCGATCGGCAGCAGCAGCGCCGCCCCGATGGCCACCCTGGCCAGGACGAGAACGGGAACCGGGACACCGCCCACCGCCACCTTGATCAGCAGGTACGGCAAGCCCCAGATCACGCTCATCGCTGCGAACAACACCCAGCCCCGGCGGCTCACCGCGTGTCTCCCTCCGGCCGGCTGACGGATTCCGGTCCAGCGCCGGTCACCTTCCCCGGGTCACATCGGCCGGGCGCGACGCTCATACCAGTCTGACCCGCCCGGGCAAGCGAATATTCCGTCCCGCCCGGGCCTGCGGGTATTCCGTCCCGCCCAGCCGGTCTACGCCTTGAGGCACACGCCGAGCGGTCCCGCCTGCGCGCACAATCCGCTGCTGGTCGGCGACGGGCTCGGGCCGGCGATGGAGCCGGTGACGAGCCCGTGGCCGGCAGGAACAAGACGGGATGCAGCCGCGCCGCCGCCAGGCCGTTCCTGAGCGTGGTGCGGACCCGGTCCGCGACGAGGGCAGCGGCCAGCCTGGCGGCCGGAACACGCGGGCCGTAGCCCACCCGCGCGTTGCTCCGGGCCCGGTGAATCGCGGCCCGCCGCTCCGCGGCGCTCAGCCCCGGGAGCAGGTAGAGCATAGTGTGCCCGTCCTGGAGGACGGTCCGGACATAATCCGGCCGGCAAGTCTGAGTATCGGATCTTGATCACGGCTAGACCCCGTAATTGTTCGCTATAGGAGGTATTAGCCCGTTCGTGCTCTACAAACAGTGACAAGAGTATCACGTTAAATAGCTGCAATCCCACGAACCTATCTGAACCCACCTGAGCCGTGATCCATCCGACGGCCCCTGCTGGCGCCGGGCCGGGCTACGCTCACATGATCGAGGGCTTTCGGAAGCAAGCTGGAGGAGCCGTGCTGGACCAGCCCGCCACCGCTGGCCGCAGGTCCGGCCGGCCGATGGCGCGGTGCCCGGCTCCGGCGCCGGAACGGCCGGTGCGCCCGGCGGCCTGCGGACCCGGCTGGCCGTCCCGGTCGCGGTCATTGGTGGTCTGGCCCTGGCCGCCGCGTTCCCGCCGGTCGGCGCGTGGCCGCTGGCGGCGGCCGGGCCGGCTCTGCTGGCCGTCGCGCTCTGGCGCCGGTCGCTGCGCGGCGCCGCGCTCGTCGGCCTGGCGTTCGGCCTCGCGTTCTTCGTGCCGTTGCTTTCCTGGCTGGTCAACGTCGCCTGGTACGCCTGGGCGGCGCTCGCCATCGCCGAGGCCATCGTCTTCGCGGTCCTCGCCGTGGGCCAGCGCCTGCTGCTCCGGCTGCGGGCGTGGCCGGTGGCGGTGGCTGGCTGGTGGGTGGCGGCCGAGGCGCTCCGGGACAGGTGGCCCTGGGCCTTTCCCTGGGGCAGGCTCGCCATGAGCCAGGCGCAGGCGCCGACCGCCCGGTGGGTCGCGGTCGGCGGCCCGGCCTGGCTGACCTTCCTGGTCGCGCTGGCTGGCACCACGCTCGCCTGGCTGCTGCTGGGCCGGCCGTCGCGCCAGCCTGCGGCCGGTCCGCCGGCGGCGGGATCGAGCCGGTGGACCGGGACGTTGCGCACCCGCCTGCTTCCGGCGCTCGCCTTCGTCGCGACGGCGGGGGTGGCCCTGGCCGGCCGGGCGCTGCCGGCCGGCCAGCCGGGCGCGGACACCGCGACCGCTGTGGTGGCGGCGGTGCAGGGCAGCGTCCCGCATACACCGACCCTGCAGAAGCTGGTCAGGGAGACCACCGTGACCCGCAATCACGTCATCGCCACCGATCAGCTCGCAGCGCAGGTCAGGGCGGGCTTGCTGGCCAGGCCCGACGTGGTGATCTGGCCGGAGAACTCCACCGACATCGATCCAAGCCTCGATCCGTTCACCTACGCCACCATCGCCGGGGCGGTCAACGCGATCGGCAGGCCGGTGCTGGTCGGCGCGGTCCTGCAGCATCCGCAGCGCAACGTCGGCCAGCTCTGGCTGCCGGGCCGCGGCCCGGTAGCGATCTATGCCAAGCGCCAGCTCGTCCCGTTCGGGGAGGTCATCCCGTTCCGCGGCCTGCTGGACAAGGTCACGTCGCTGCCTTCGCTCCAGCCGGTCAACTTCACCGCCGGTCACCGCGCGGTCGTATTCCGGATCGGCCAGGTCAGGCTCGGCGACGTGATCTGCTATGAGGTCGGCTTCGACAACCTGGTCGGCTCCGAGGTGAGCGCGGGCGCAAACCTGCTCACCGTGCAGACCAACGACGCGGACTTCGAGCTGGACGGCCAGCTCGGCGAGACCCTGCAGCAGCTCGCCATGGCGCGGATCCGGGCCATGGAGTACGACCGCGCCGTGGTGGTGGCCTCGACCACCGGGGTGAGCGCGATCATCGCGCCGGACGGCTCCCTGCTCGCCCACAGCAGCACCTGGCAGCGCGCCGTGCTGGACGCCCGGGTCCCGCTGCGCAACGGGCTCACGCTGGCCGGCCGTCTGGGCGGCTGGCCCGAAATCGTACTCACCGGTCTCACCATCGCCGCGCTGGCCTGGGCGGTGGGCGCGGCCGGGATCAGCGCCCGGTACCGGCGCGACCATTCCTAGCAGCACAATGGTCAGATGGGATTCTGGCGTGGCTTCGCTCAGCCGCTCCGCTATGCGCCGCTGGTCTGCGGCGCCCTGCCGGTACTGGCGTTCCCGGTCCCGAACCTGGAGTTCGTCGCCTGGTTCGGGCTGGTCCCCGGCCTGCTGCTGATGCACGCGGCGCCCACGCAGCGCGAGGCGGCGGCGCGTGGCTGGTGGTTCGGCGCCGGTTTCCTGCTCGCCGCGCTCTACTGGCTGGTGCCGAACCTGGGCCCCGGGCTGCTGCTGGTCGTCGCCGTCCTGGGGGCCCTGTGGGCCAGCGTGGGGGCCGCCGTCTGGGGGCTGCTGCGGCCGCCGGTCAGCCCGGGGCGGGCCGCGGCGGCCCTGGTGGTCGTGCCGAGCTGCTGGGTGGCCGTGGACTGGGTCCGGTCCTGGCAGGGCTTCGGCGGCCCGTGGGCGGTCTACGGGACCAGCCAGTGGCAGCACCCGGCGATCCTGGCCCTGGCCGCGGTGGGCGGGGTGTGGCTGGTCAGTTTCGCGCTCGTGGCCGCCAATACCGGATCCTGATTACGCTGGTCGCCCGTCCGGTCCGGGTCCGGCTGCTCGGCGCGGCCGCGGCCGTGGTCGCGATAGCCGCCGGGCCGGTCGCGTTCGCGCTCACCCCGGCGGCGCCCGCGGCGCGCCAGGTCACGGTGGCGCTGGTCCAGCCGGGAGTCGTGCACAATCCGGCCCTGCGGGTCGACGCGAGCCAGCGGCTGTCGGCCGGCCTGTCCGCCGACCACGCCGACCTGATCGTATGGGGCGAGAGCAGCGTGGCCTACGACCTCGATACCGACGCCGCGCTGCTGGGTCAGCTGACCAGGCTGTCGGCCGCGGACCGGGCGCCGCTGCTGGTGAACCAGGACTCGATCACGCCGGCCGGGAAATCCAAGGTGGCGGTGCTGATTGGCCGCACCGGGATCGACGGCAGGTACGTCAAGACCCGGCTGGTGCCGTTCGGCGAGTACATCCCGTTCCGGCAGCAGCTCGGCTGGCTCGCCAAGATCAGCAAGGCCGCGCCGCAGAACATGATCCCCGGGACCGGCGCGCACGTCATGCGGGTCACCCCGGCGGACGGCCGACCGCTCACCATCGGGGTGCTGATCTGCTTCGAGTCCGCGTTCCCCGACATGTCCCGGGTCGACACCGATCAGGGCGCCCAGCTGATCATCTACCAGACCTCCGACTCCACCTGGCAGGCCAGCTGGGAATGGGTGCTGGCCCAGCACGCCGCGCTGGGCGCGGTACGCGCCGCCGAGACCGGCCGCCCGGTTATCCAGGCCGCCCTGACCGGCGACTCGGCGGCATTTGACCCCCGCGGCCGGCTGCTGGGGTGGGCCGGCCCTCCTACCGCGGGGTAATGGGTGTCCGGCTCGGCCGTGCCGCCGGTCTCCGCCCGGACGCTCTACGACCGGCTGGGTGACTACGTCCCGTGGACCGCCCTGGGCATCGCGGCGCTCGCGGCGGCGATCGCCATGGGCCGCAGCCGCCGGGCCGGCCAGCTCCGGATTCGTCCGCGCGGCGGCGGCGGCATAGGGTGGAACGGCAGCGGCCGGCGTCATCGTTCTGGTTCTGCGGTGGGAACTTCAGCACGGGAACTGCCGTTACCCGGGTCGGGGAGGGCGGCAGCGCACCGCCCCGGGCGCCGCGGGCAGATCATTGAGTCCTGTCCTTTGAGGAGACACGGGTGAGCCGTCAGACCGCGATCGCGATCTCCGCCCCGCATCCGCCGCGAGCCACTCCGCCGTCCGGGCACCGCGGCGCGCCGGCTGGTGATAACGGCGATCTGCGCCGCGGCCGGCCTGCTCCTGACGGCCTGCGCGGCGAGCAGTACGCCCGGCGGTTCGGGCTCGGCAGGCGGCGGCAACTCCAGCCCGAGCCCGAGCCCGACATCGGACGTCCGGCTGTCCATCACGCCCGGTAACGGCGCTCATCACGCCGCGCCGTCCAAGGGGATCACCGTCACGGCCACCGACGGCAAGATCACCAACGTGACGGTGCGCACCTCGGGCGACGCCGTGACCGGCGCGCTCAACGCGGCCGGCACCGCCTGGCACAGCACCTGGGCCCTGGGCGTCTCGCAGCGGTACACGGTCGCCGCCACCGGGATCGACTCCGCTGGCCGGAAGCTGACCCAGACGAGCTCGTTCCGCACGCTGACGCCTGCGCAGACGGCCCAGACCATGATCTTCGAGGGCTACCACCAGACCTACGGCGTCGGCATGCCGATTATCCTCACCTTCAGCCAGCCGGTCGTGAACAAGGCGGCGGTCGAGCGGGCCCTGCAGCTGCGTACCTCCAAGCCGGTAGCAGGCGCCTGGTACTGGGACGGCAACCAGACCCTCGACTTCCGGCCGCAGAACTACTGGCCGGCGCACACCGAGGTGAGCTTTACCGGGCACCTGAACGGCGTCGAAATGGCCCCGGGCGTTTACGGCAGCCACACGCTCACGCAGTCGTTCGCGATCGGCAGGTCGCTGATCGTGGTGGCGAGCACGGCCACCCACCGCATGGACCTGTACCGGAACGGGAAGCTGCTGCACCGCTGGCCGATCAGTACCGGGAAGCCGGGCGACAACACGCCGAACGGCACCTACCTGACCATCGAGAAGGGCAACCCGGTGCTGATGAAGGGGCCGGGGTACTCCATCGAGGTGCCCTGGTCGGTCCGGTTCACCTGGAGCGGCGACTACCTGCACGACGCCTACTGGTCGGTGGGCGAGCAGGGCTTCACCAACGTCAGCCACGGCTGCGTGAACATGGCGCCGGCCGACGCCGAGATGTACTACAGGATGTCGGTGCCGGGGGACCCGGTCACGGTCACCGGCAGCCCGCGCGCGGGCCAGTGGGACAACGGCTGGACCGAGTGGTTCCTGAGCTGGCGGAGGTACGTGAAGGGCAGCGCGCTGCACATGGCCGTGCAGGCCGGGCCGAGCGGCAGCACCTTCGTCGACCCGGCGTCGCTGCCCGCGCCGGCGCACGCGCCGCTCGGCGCCCCCGATCCGGGTAACTGGGCCGCTGCGTAGCATTGCGCTACCACCCGGTCACTGCCTACGGGGGCGCCCGGTTTAGGCTGCTGAGGTGGTTTCGGGGGGACAGTCACGCCAGGGCAGGATCACGAGCCTGCTGCGCGCTTTCGCCGTCGACCCCGTCGGAGTGGCCCGCGCCCTGCCCGGACACGCCCGGATGCAGCTGAAAGGCAAGCCGCACTACGAGGTCGATGAAGCCGGGACGAGCACCTGCATGGGCTGCTCGGGGCCCCCTGGCCCTGCCCGCAGCGCCAGCGGCTTGATGACCTGGTCACCGATATCGGGGCCCGGCTGAGCGCTCGCGGCCTCGCCTACGGCCGGCACAGTTATGGCGGCTACAGCGACGCCGACCGCTCGCTGGGCCGGGCGGCCTGGTGCACGGTGCTGCATACCCGGCCCGATGTGGTCATCGAGACCGGTGTCGCGCGCGGCGTCACCAGCCGGATCGTCCTGGAGGCGATGCTCCGCAACGACCGAGGCAGGCTGTGGAGCATCGACTTGAGTCAAGGCCAGTGCCTGGCTCAAGCTCGGTGCCCGGCTCGCGTGGCAGCGTGCCGCCGTTACGCGGCGTGGGCACTTCTGCCGTGTCGGCGCCGCTCTGCGTGGCCTGCCGCCTAGCGAATTCACGCTGGAAGGCAATAGACATGACAATCCCCCCCCGAGATGGTGTCAAGGTCGGTAATTTGGGCGCGATGAACCCGTGCGCCTGTTTGTGCGTTCGAAGAACTGAACTTCCGCCGCGCCGGGTATGCGACGCCGCAGTGCTATGTGCTTAATCAGCGGGTAGTTTTACCGTGCTGCCTCAGGCCGGCTGCTTACTGGCAGGCTGAGATCCCGCGGTCAGGTCCCCGCGGGACTGCCGCCTGGACCGGCGGGACAGGTCCGTGATGGATGGCCCCTAGCCCGACCGCCCAGATGACGGGGCTGATCACGGCGATGGCCAGGAGCCCGCCGGCTGGCCACCAGGCGCCGACCGCCACCATGGTCGCCGCGACCAGCGCATTGATCGCGATCGCCGCGGTTACCGCGACGACGATCCTGGCTGCGCGGTCGAGGCGGGGCAGCAGGCTGGCTACGGCCAGTCCGGGCGCCGCTAGCAGAAACAGCAGCACCAGCGGTCCGCGCGCCGGCAGTTAGTCCCGGCTAGCGCGGCTGCCGCGCCGACGCTGCCCGCGATGACAATGCCCCCACGCAGGTAACGGGGGACAGAAATTCCTGCCCTCATCTTGCCTGCTCCTTGCCTGCTCTGTGCGATCTGGCGCTGACCGGCCCGGATTACGCAACAGCCGGATCAATTCAACGCCATAGCAACTGCAAATCAGTTAAACAGGCATTCAGTCAAGTGTCAAGTCATGGTCAAGCCGCAGTTCTTCGAAAGTAAATAGCGACTGGGTAAATCCCGCTTGAAACATATTTCAAATTATTAACGCGACATACATGGCTTTGTCGGAACCCGGCACGGTCCGGCGGCCGGAGGCCGACACTGGACCGCGGGCCGGATTCCCCTGCAGGATCAGGGCAGGTGCCGCCGTCCGGCGGCCGGGAAGGTGGCCGCGGTGACGGGCTTGAAAGCGGAAGTGGACCCGGCGGAGGTCGGGCTTGACCAGGGACGGCTGAGCCGGATCGACCGGCATTTCGCCCGTTATGTCGATGACGTGCGGCTGCCCGGCTGGCTGCTGGCGGTCAGCCAGGCATGGCCGGGTGGCCCATGTCGCCAGCAACGGAGCCCGCGATATGGAAGCTGATCTCCCGGTCGAGACCGACACTCTGTGGCGGATCTACTCGATGACTAAGCCGATCACCTCGGTCGCCGCGATGATGCTCTACGAAGAGGGCGCCTTCGAGCTGACCGACCCGGTCAGCGACTTCATCCCTGCGTTCGGCGCGGTACGAGTTTACGCCGGAGGATCCGATCTCAAGCAGATCACCGTTCCGGCCGCCGAGCCGGTCCGCATCTGGCACCTGCTCACCCACACGGCCGGGCTGACCTACGGTTTCCTCCGGGCGCACCCGGTCGATGCCGTGTACCGGGCCAGGGGATTCGAGTGGGGCACGCCGCCCGGCGCCGACCTGGCCCAGTGCTGCGACGCCTGGGCGGCCATTCCGCTGCTCTTCCAGCCGGGGACCGAGTGGAACTACTCGGTGGCCACCGATGTGCTCGGCCGGGTGATCGAGGTGGCCTCAGGCCAGCGCCTGGATGAGTTCCTGGCCAGCCGGATCTTCCAGCCGCTCGGCATGACCGACACCGCCTTTCATGTCGCGCCGCCGGACGCAGGCCGGGCTGGCCGCCCTCTACATGCCTGGCCCCGATGGCCGCGCGGCGCGGATCGACGCGTTTGGCAACCATGCCCTCAGCCCGCCGGCCGCGCTCAGCGGAGGCGGCGGGCTATCGGCACGGCCGCCGACTATCACCGGTTCACCCA
This sequence comes from uncultured Actinomycetota bacterium, assembly GCA_963775745.1. Taxonomy (GTDB): domain Bacteria; phylum Actinomycetota; class Actinomycetes; order Streptosporangiales; family Streptosporangiaceae; genus DATBGO01. The sequence continues at coordinate 302,642 of CAVZKE010000019.1, read as the reverse complement.
GCTGATGGCCGACCGGCCGGACAGCCCGGCCGGAGAACTGGACGGTACCCGGCTGCTCGGGCCGCGGACCGTGAGCTATATGGCCAGCAATCATCTGCCGGGCGGCGCGGACCTGGAGCGGTTCGGCCGGCCACTCTACGCGGAAACGCCGTTCCGCGGGGTCGGCTTCGGCCTGGGTTTCGCGGTGATGCTTGATCCGATCTCCGGCAAGACGCCCGGTTCTGCGGGCGAGTTGTCCTGGGGCGGCGCCGCGAGCACGGCATTCTGGATCGATAACGCTGAGGGGCTGACCGCCATGTTCTTTACTCAGCTGCTCCCGTCCAGTACCCACCGGCTCCGCTCGCAGCTGCGTCAGCTCGTCTACCAGGCGGTCATCGACTAGCCCGGCTCAGACCCGCGGCCGCCCGCCGTGCGAGCCGGCCGCGTGCCGGGCGCGATCACCCGCCGCTTCCTTCCTGAACTCCCTGAGCCGGTAGATCACGAACCCGACGACCGCGATCACCACCACGGCCACCAACACATAGCTGCCGATCGAGAGGTAGCGCGACAGGGTGCCCCAGGCGCTGCCCAGCTGGTAACCGATCAGCGTCAGGACGGTGACGTAGACCACCGTGCCCAGCAGGCTGAACAGGCCGAACTGCACCGCCGGCACCTCGATGAGGCCAGCGACCAGCGAGGTGAAGGCGCGCACGAAGGGCAGCGCCCGGCCGACGGCCACCGCCCAGGCGCCCCGGCCGGCGAAGAAGCGCTCGGCACGCTGGATGTCCGAGCGGGTGATCAAGACGTACCTGGCCAGCCGTTCGACCAGCGGCCGACCGCCGATGCGTCCGACCGCGTAGGAAAAGTAAGAGCCGCCGAGTTCGGCGAGCGAGCCGATGACGATGACCAGGACCAGATTCAGGTGGCCTTCGTAGGCCAGGACGCCCGCGAACCCGAATGTGATTTCCGACGAGATCGGGACGCAGCAGGCCTCAAGAAACCCGAGGATGATCAGCGCGCCGTAACCGGCGTGAGTCAACGCATGACTCAGAAAGCTCTCCATGGCTCTCTGTTGTACCGCATGCGAACCTGCAGAATGTGCGGCACGGCCCGAGGACCTCCGAGTTGCCTGCGCGTCCCGCCCGCGCGGGGAGGCGGACGGGACGCGCGGTGTGCCCGGGGCTGGGGGTGGCCCCGGGCCGGTCCCGCCGGGGGGTGACGGCGGGACGCGGGTTGTGCCACGGGACCCGGCGGGGTCCCGGCCCGCGATCCCGCCGGGGGTGACGGGAGCGCGGGGGATGCCCGGGATCGCTGCTCATCCCGGGGTTAGTGCCGCGTGCTTCACTTACAACGCGTAACGGGAATACAGCTCGTATGACCGCAGGTACGGAGCGCAACGCCAACACGGCTGGCGAACCGGGCGCAGGTGGCCTCGGCCGCCGACGCCCGCCGGCCCGCCGACGACCAGCGACGCGCTGGCCAGGTCCCCTGCATACGGCCAGCCCGGGTCGCTTACATCGGTAGCCGACGCCCCGCCGAGATGGCCTGCAGCTTGTCCGGATTGGCCACCAGCTGGATCGCCGTGATCTTGTCATCGGCGACCACTGTCGTGGCCGCCGCGATGACCCGCCCCCGGGCCGTAACGAGCAGGCCGGTGCTCCCGTTGATCGCAACGACCTCGACGGACACGTCGCCAGGCTCGATGCCCATGTAGGGCCGGCCCGAGACGCCCTGCAGGAACCTGGCCACCTTGGCCGCCCCCACGATCGGGCTCCTCGGTGCCTGGGCCTTGCCGCCGCCATCGCTGACCAGGACCACATCCGGCGCCAGGACCGCCATCAGCTCCTCGAGGTTGCCGCCCGTGGCGGCGGCCAGGAACCGCTCGGTGACCTCCCGCCGCTGGCCGCTATCAACCTCGAAGCGCGGCCTGCGGGCCTGGACATGCTCGCGGGCCCGGTGTGCCAGCTGACGGACGCCCGCCTCCGAGCGGCCGAGCGTCTCGGCGATCTCCGCATGCCGGAAGCCGAACACCTCACGCAGCAAGAAGACCGCACGCTCCTCCGGGCTCAGCGACTCGAGCACGACCAGCATGGCGACCGACACGGACTCGGCCAGCTCCGCCCGGTCTGCGACGTCGGGACCGGTCAGCACCGGCTCGGGAAGCCACGGGCCGACATAGGACTCGCGGCGTGCCTTCGCCAGCCGCAGCCGGTCCAGCGCGGTATTGGTGACGATCCGGACCAGGTAGGCCTTCGGCTCCGCGACATCGTCCCGCGGTGCCGACGACCACCGGATCCAGGCGTCCTGGACGGTGTCCTCGGCGTCAGCCACTGTGCCCAGCATCCGGTAGGCCACGGCGAACAGCAGATCACGATAGAACTGGAAAATGTCGGCAGCCGAGTCGCCAGATGTCTTCACGGCCGCACCTGGGGGATCTCGTAGTTATCCGTGAAACCTTGCGCGGTCAGGCCGAGCGCGGCGTTTATGCGGGAACGCATGTTCTCCACCGCGATGATCGCGGTGAGCTCGACCACTTGCGCATCGCTGAGGTGCTCACGAAGCCGGGCGACCAGCTCGTCCGGGACGGCCGGCGGTGTCGCCGTCATCGCCTCGGCGTAGCCGAGGACGAGCCGTTCCAGCTCGGTAAACAAATCGCTATCCCACCAGGCCGGAACAGCGCGGATCTTCCCGGCCGGCACCTGATGCGCCGTGGTGGCTTCCCAGAAGCCGAAGTCCAGGCACCATGAGCAGCGGATCTTGCCCGCAGCGGCCAGCACGGCCAGGTCTTTCAGCCGTTGATCGAGTTGCCGCCATCGTTCAACCTGCATCTCGAAGATGCCATACGCTCTCCCGACCGCAACGTTGTGTGCCATCACCGCCACAGGATCAAGCATGGCCTGATACCTGCGCCGGGAAACCCAGCTGGCCAGCCGGTAGCTCAGCGTCCTAGGCGGGTCCAGTGAAATCCGTGCCATGAGAGCGCTCCTCCGCGGTCACCGTTCTCCCTCTCAGACGTCTCCCGCCGCCAAAACGTGACAGCCGTCAGGCCGGGAGTTCTCAGCGATGCCTAGTCGCAGGGCTATCCAGGCCTCTGAGCCGACTTATACCGGATTTGTTGTTCACATAACTGGCATTCCGGACAGGTATTCTCACCGAATCCGGTATAAGTTGTCATGGATCATGGTCAAACGGAGCGCGACCGACCGGGCCAGAGCCGCGGGCCGGCAGTGCCCCGGGCGGCCCGCGTCAGAAACCGGCCCCGGCCCGCGCCTGGCACCCGGGTACGCTGGAGGTCCGGGAATCTGCGCTGGGGTGGCCGATGACACTAGAACCTGGACACGATCCGGCCGCGCGCGGATATGGCCATCTGCGCGCATCGAGCGCGGACCGGGAGCGCGCTACCGACGTGCTGAAGGCAGCGTTTGCCGAGGGACGGCTCGACCGGGACGAGTTCGACGAGCGAGTCGGACGTGTTCAGCGGTCCCGGACCTACGCGGAACTCGCCGTGCTCACCGCCGACTTGCCGGTGGGCCCGCTGGGCGCGATGATGGCGCCGCCTCCGGGGCCGTATCCGGCCGCTCCGTCCCGCCAGCCGCTGAACACGCTGGCTGTTACCTCGCTGGTTTGTGCCTTCATCCCGGGAATCCCGTGGTTCGCCGCCGTCATCACCGGCCTGATCGCCCGCAGGCAGATCCGGGTGACCGGCGAGCGAGGCGATGGCCTGGCCACCGCCGGGATCCTGATCGCCGCCTTCTTCCTGCTCGCGGGCTTCCTGTACCTGGCCGCCTAGCCGGTCCGCAGCTGGCCGCCTGGCCAGTCGCCCGGCCGGCTAGGTGGCCTGGCCCGGCGTCTGGACCGGCTCGGCCAGCGCCGCGATGATGTCGCGGACCTCGGTGGGCGACAGCGCGCAGGTGGCATCGCCGACCGACAGCTCGACCCGCTGCGTGCCAGGGTCGCCAGTGGGCATCGCCTTCGGCCAGGTCCAGATGCCTTTCTCGGTGGCGAGCCGCCCCGCCGCGGCGGCGAAACCGTCCTGGCTGGTGGCCAGGAGCAGGTGCATCATCGGGACCTGCGGCGGTTCGGGTAGCACCCGGACCCCGGGCAGGCCACCGAGCTCGGCCGCGATGGCCCGGGCGTGCCGCAGATAGGCGGGCATCAGCGGGCGCCGCCTGGCCAGGCAGGTCAGCGCGGAGGCCGCGTTAGGCCACATCCCGAACAGGGTGCCGCCCATCCGCTGCCGCCACTCCCGCAGCTCCGCGATGATGTCGGCGGGCCCGGCGACGCAGCAGCCGGGCAGGGCGCCGATTCCCTTGTAGAACGAGACGTACACGGTGTCGAACAGCGCCGCGATCTCAGCCTCGGGGCGGCCGTATCCGGCGGCCGACTCCCAGAGCCGCGCTCCGTCCAGGTGAACGGCCACGCCGTGCTCGCGCGCCCAGCCCGCCTGCGCCTGCAGCTCGGCCCAGGATGGCTGCTGACCGCCGAGATCCCGCTGCGGCAGCTCGATGACGACCGCGGCAGCAGGCTCGGCGACCGCCTTCAGGTCATCGAGGGCCAGCAGCCGGTCCCGGTCCCCGGCCGACCGGCCGGTCAGATGCTGTAGCCGCGCGTACGCGCCGCTTTCGTGCGTGTCGAGATGACACATCGGGTGGAAAATGATCGCGGAGCGGTGCCAGCGGCCGGCATGTACCCGCAGTACCGTTTGTTGGGCCATGGTCCCGCTGGGCACGAACACCGCGGCCGGCTTGCCCAGCAGCGCGGCGATCTCGGCCTCCAGCTTGGCCACGACGCCGCCGTCGCCATACCGGTCGGCCGCCGTATCGGGCGGGATGGTGGCCAGCAGCTCCGCAGGCCTGACCGGGCCGTGCCCGGCCAGGAAACGCGTGCAGCTATCCCGAAGCGCGGCGAGCTCATCATCGACGGACATCGGGCCATTGTGCCTGGGCACGCAGGCGGCGCAGCATCCGGGCATCCTCGAAGCCGACCGCCCTCGCCGCCGCCTCGACCGTCGCGCCCTGGCCGATGAGGTGCTCGGCACGTTCGGTGCGCAGTAGCTGCTGGTAGCGCAGCGGGGTCATCCCCGTGGCCCGTCCGAAGAGCCTGGTCAGGGTCCGCAGGCTGACCCCCGATGCCGCGGCGAGATAAGCCAGCGGCAACCGCTCGGTGAACCGCGAATCGATCAGGTCCTGGACCCGGTGGACGGTGTCGCTCAAGTGAGAGCGGTACCGCATCATCGCGCTGACCTGGGGCTCGTCGCCGTTACGGCGGGCATAGACCACCATCTCGCGGGCGATCCTGGCGGCTGCGCCCGGCCCGTGCCTGGTGGTGATCAGGTGCAGCCCCAGGTCGATGCCGCTCGCGATGCCAGCCGATGTCACCACCCGGCCGTCGGCGACGTAGAGCACATCGCGCACCACGACCGCCTTCGGATAGCGGCGGGCCAGCTCGTCTTGCACGTCGTGATGGGTGGTGCAGCGGCGCCCGTCGAGCAGGCCAGCCCGGCCCAGCGCGTCAGCCCCCGCGCACACGCTGGCCACCGTCCCGCCCCGGGCGTGGTGTTCGGCGAGCCTGCACCTGGCTGACTCACTGAGCGGCCCGGTGCGGCTCAGGGTGGGGGCCCGCCAGCCAGGCACGACGATCAGGTCATCGGCGCCCAGGTCCGGCCAGCCGAGTTCGGCGCGGAGCGTGGCCCCCTGTGCGGTCGGCACGTCGGGCTGCTCGGCCACGTAGCGCAGCTCGTATCGGTGACCGAGATCGGCCGCCGTCGAGAACACCTGCGCGGGCCCGGCCAGGTCCAGCAAATGCAGCTGCGGGACGAGCAGGAAGACGACCCTGGCCACTGTCCTGCGGCCCTCCTCAGCGCGATGCGACGGCGGTGGTCTCGGCGGTTTCTGCGCGGCCTGCTAGTTCAGCGACGGTGCTGATGGTCGCGAACCGGCCGGCCAGGGCGTACTCGGTGCGAGCCAGGACGTCACCGGTGGACAGCGTGCGCGGGTCAGCGAGGATCTCAGCCACCGTTCGGTCAGCCGGCGCGTCCCGGTGCGGGATCGGTGACGTCGCGGTCGCATCGATGACGAAGGTGACATCGAAGCCGAGGTCGGATGCGACGCGGGCGGTCGTCTCACAGCATTGCTCGGTACGGATTCCGCAGACCACCAGGTCACGCAGGCCGCGGGCGGTGAGCAGCTGCTGCAGGTTGGTGGTGGTGAACGCGTTATGGGAGGTCTTCATGATCACCGGCTCGCCTGCGGCAGGGATCAGCCCGTCCATCAGGTGAACGTGCCCGTTCGCCGGGTCGAAAGCGGTACCGGTGCCCGGCTCGGTGTGCAGGACCCAGATGACCAGGTCACCCCGGGACCGGGCCGACTCCACCAGCCGGTTCACCTTCTCGACGATGCCCGGGTTGGAAATGGCTGCCCAGCTCGGCTGCTGCCGGAACGACTCCTGGACGTCGATGACGATCAGTGCACTGTTCATGGGTCCACCCTGACCTGTGGCTGAGCGGATCGGAAGGCATCATCGTGCCCCGAAGCGGACGGATCTGGTCAGCGTTTGGGGAGGTGCGCGCGGTTCGCCAGGCAGGCCGGTCCGGAAGGCGGCCCGGCTTTATCCAGGGGCTATCCGGGCCAGCGGGCCAGCCACAGCTCGCGCCGCGCGCCGCAGCAGATGATGCCCGCCGCCAGGGCCAGGGCCAGGGTCAGCATCGCGGTGCTCGCCGGCAGGAACTGCAGCAGCAGGCCAGCCGCCGCGAAGCCCGCCGGCATGCCGAGCCCGAAGAGGGTCATAACGGCGCCGACCACCCGGCCGCGCTCCGCCGCCGGAGCCTGCCGCAGGATCAGGACGTCGAACAGGACTCTGATCGCCGGCACGCCCAGCATCGAGGCGAACAGTAGCCCGGCCATCCACCACGGCCCGTTCGCCATCGCGAGCAGGATGAACACCGGAACCTGCACCGCGCACACCGCCAGCAGCAGGACGCCCGGCTGGAGCCGGTGCAGGGGACGGACCAGCGGCGCTCCGGCCAGGCCGCCGACCGCTCCGCCCGCCAGCGCGATCCCGATCATCGCCGATGACACCGCCTGGTCCCGCAGGAGCACGACCGCGATCAGATCAAGGCCCACTCCGACGGTGTTGACCGCGGTGATCAGCAGGGTCGCGGCGCGCAGCACCGGGTCGCCGAGCAGCGTCCGGATTCCGGCCAGCATTCCGGCGCTCTGGCCAGGCCGCCGCGGCCGTCCCGTCCGCCGCCGTCCCGCCCGCCGGCCCGCGGGCGGGCGTGACGCGTATGAGCGCGGCGCTGAGAACCGAGAAGAGAAAAGAGACCGCCGTAAAGATGAACGGCGCCGCATGCGCGAGCGCCCTGATCGCGTACAAAGACCCGGCAATCGGCGGCCCGGCCAGCGCGGCGCCGTTAATCCGCACCTCATCCTGGGTGAGCGCGCTGGTCAGCTGCTCCTTCGGGACGGCCGACCGGACCAGGAGCATGCGCGCGGTGCTGGTGACGGGCTGACCCAGGCCCAGCAGCAGCGCGGAGGCGATGAGCAGCGGGAAGGTCAGCCAGCCCAGGGCGAGCGCGATAACGATGACGACGGTGACCAGCGCCCGGGAGGTTTCCGCGGTGATCAGGATCAGGCGCGGGCTCCCGCGGTCGGCCAGCTGGCCGGCCGGCAGGCCCGCGAGCAGCACACCCAGCGCCTGAATCGCCGCGAACAAGCCCGCCCGGCCCGGTGACCCGGTCACGGCGAGGATCGCCAGCGGATAGGCGACGTCCGCCACCGCGACCCCGAGTGTCGAGGCGGCCGACCCGACCCAGATCGTCTGGAACTGCAGGTTGCGCCGCAGCGGCTCGGGGCTGGGCGCGAGGGCGGGCGCGAGGGCGGGCGGAGATCCGGCCGGCGCCGGCTGGAGCGTATCAGTCATCGGGGCCTCATCTCATCGCTGTTCATGACCTCAATGTTCATGATCTCATAATCATTTACGTTTATGTGAATGATTGCATAAGCCTGAATAACTGGCAAGATGGACTCGTGACCGACAGTGACCTGGCTCCACCGCCGCGAGCCGTCCGCACGGTAGGCGACGCCGAAACCCTGAAGGCGCTGGCTGACCCGCTGCGCCTGGCGCTGCTCACGGCTTTGATGCGGGCCGGCCCCGAGGGCCTGCGCATCATGTCGGTGAAGGAACTGGCCGAGGAACTCGGCGAGCCGCAGACCAAGCTGTACCGGCACGTGAAGCACCTCGAAGCGGCGAACCTGATCAGGGTGGCCGCCAGCCGGATGGTGTCAGGGATCCTCGAGCAGCGCTATCAGGCGTGCCAGCAGGATCTGCGGTTCGGCCGGGACCTGATCCGCGAGCAGGGCACCGTCGATGACGCCAGCGCCGTGCTCAGCTCACTATTCGACGCTTACCGCGCCAGCTTTTTCGCCGCGTACCGTCAGGACCAGCTCGCCTCTGGCCAGCCGCCCGGGCAGGGCTACCGCAAGCCGGTGCTGAGCATCGCGGAGATCAGGGTGCCCGAGGCCCGGGCCGCCGAGCTCCACGACCGGGTCCAGCGCTTGATTGACGAGCTGCGGGAACCAGAAGCGGGCCAGGAAGGCGACGTACGGGTTCATGCTCTGATTGCCTGCTACTGCGAGGCCGAGCCAGGGTCGCAGGCCGGGACCAGGCACCGGGTCAGGCGTCGGGCTCGGGTACGTAGTGCCGACTCTGGTCAGCGGGGTCGATCCAGACTCTGGTGATCTTCCTGCTGGACGGATCGCGGAACCGTTCCTGGGTCGGCACCCAGCCCGGGCCGGGCTCCCCCACCTGAGCGTGCCTGCGGCGGCCGCCCCTCCGGCGGCCCTTCGGGCCGGATGGCGCCAGGCCCAGCGGCGGCAGATCGGTCACGGCCGATGCGGCCTCGTCGGCGTACTGAGCAGCCAGCACCAGACCGGCCCTGGTGCTGAACTCATCGAGGTCGAAACGCCCCCGCGCGTAGTGCTCCCGCAGCAGGCTGAGCAGTCGTTCGCGGTCGGCGTCGCCGACCAGCGAGCGCGGCAGGTCGGGCGGCACGGCCGGTCCTCCTGATAAGGCCCGCTACGCCGCGGGCCGGGTCAGGACCGCGGTGCCATAGGCCACAATCTCGGTGAGCTGCTGGCCGATCTCCGACGAGTCGAACCGCATGGCCACCACGGCGCTGGCCCCCGCCAGCCGGGCATTCTCGATCATCCGGTCGATCGCATGCCTGCGGCTGTCCTCGAGCAGCTCGGTGTACTGCGTTACCTCGCCCTGCCGCAGCGCCTTGAACCCGGCACCCATGGTCTTGGCGAATCCCATGCTCCGGACGACTAGGCCGAACACGACCCCGAGGTCACGCTCGATGGTCAGGCCCGGGAGCTCAAATGCGGTCGTGACGGGAAGGCCGCTGGCTGGAGACTGTGTCATTCTCGACATCCTACGGAGCCGCGCGGCCGCAGGGCATGCCCTCGGCCAGTCTGCGTCGGCGGCGCGGACCACGCCCAGGCCAGCGCGGAGCCGTTTCGTCAACCTCAGTTGACAGAATCACCGTGTCAATATATGTTGACGTCATGAACGAGAGAACCCAGCTGGCCGAGGCGGCCAGCGGCAGCGATCCGGCGGAGGGACTACGCGCGGCGCGCGCCTTGCGGGAGCTGGCCGAGCGCCTCGAAGTGCTTCAGGTCGATAACGCGCGCGCGCACGGCTGGTCCTGGCAGGAGATCGCGTTCTTCCTCGGGGTCAGCAAGCAGGCCGTACACAAGAAGCACGCCGACCGCAGCCGCTGACCCGCCCGCGGAACCGGGCCCTGACACCAGGACGCCGACACGGGCATGGGGCCCGGAACTGACGAAGGAGAATGGCATGTTCGAAGGATTCAGCGGCGCGGCGCGGCAGGCGGTCGTGGTCGCGCGAGCCGAGGCAGTGCGGGCGGGACAGCCGGCCATCGGCTGCGAGCACCTGCTCCTGGCCTTGCTCATCGAGCAGCGCGGGGCGGCCGGCCAGGCCCTGACCGCGGCCGGCCTGGACCTGGCCAGCCTGCGCGCTCAGGTGGCTGCGGCGACGAAGGACACCGATGGCGACGATGATCCGCTTGACGCCGAGGCCCTGGCCTCGCTGGGCATCGACCTGGACACCGTGCGGCGGGCCACGGACGCCGCCTTCGGGCGCGGGGCGCTCGACCGGGCCGCACCGGACCCCGCATCCGGCCGGGCGCGGGGCCGCAAGCGGATGACGCCCGAGGCCAAGAAGTCGCTGCAGCTGGCGCTCCAGGCCGCGGTCGCCCTCCGGCAGCGGCAGATCAGCACCGGCCATCTGCTGATCGGAATCATCGACCAGAAGGACAACGCCGCTGTGCGGCTGCTGGCCGGGGCCGGGGCCGATGCCGGCGCGCTGCGTGCGGACGTACTGGCCAGGATCGCCGCCGCCGCGTAGCCGCTGGGGCACTATGGCTGCAGCGTGACCGCTCCGCCCGGCCCGCCCGCACCGACGTGCGGCGCCGGGCCGGGCCCGCGGCAGCCGGGGCTGCGCCAGCCGGGCTCAGACGAGCCGGGCGAAACGGCGCAGCGAGGCCGCCATTCCCCACCTGGCCACCGGGAGCAGCACCCGCTCCAGGAGCGGCCGCGGCACGGGGACCGGGAGCTGCAGCCGCTCGGTCCAGGAGAACCGGGTAACGCCGTTCACCGCCGCCACTTCGAACAACCCGAGGCCGCGCACCACGCGGCCGGTGTGCCTGACCACGCAGCGGTGCGGCGGATCCCACTGCGTGATCACCATGGTGTCCTCGAAGCCGACCGGGCCGAATCCGGTCCTGGCCACGACCTCGGCGCCCAGGCCCTGGCCGCCGCGGACGCGGGTGCCCAGGCGTACCGAGCGACTGCTGGCCGCCGCGCCGATGGACACCCCGGCCGTCGCCGCCCGGCGCGGCCTGCGTCCGAGTGGATTCGGGATTCGGTACTGAATAGCCTGACCGAACCCAGATTCCACTCGGCGGCAATTCCTGGCCGACCCGGCAATGCTGTGGCCCACGTTGCGAGAGAGGCGCAAGCGGCCCCTGGTACGGGATCGGGCCGGACGGGCGGCAAACCCGGGCAGGCGGGCCGCCCGGGCAGGCGGGCCGCCGGGCAGGCGGGCCGCCGGGCAGGCGGGCCGCCCGGGCAGGCGGGCCAGCCGGACAGGCGCGGTACGGCTGCGGGCCATCTGGGAGGCTGGTCACCGTGACCCACATCATCCCCGATCCCGCCCTGGTGGTGCTGGTCGGACCGTCGGGGTCGGGGAAGTCCGCGTGGGCGGCGGCCAGGTACCGCGCCCAGGAGGTGGTCTCCTCCGACCAGTTGCGCGGCATCGTGGGCAGCGGCGAGAACGATCTCGACGCCTCGGCCGACGCCTTCGCGGTGTTGGATCAGATTGTCGAGGCGCGGGCGCGGCGCGGCCTGACGACCGTCGTTGACACGCTCGGCCTCGATCCCGCCCGGCGCCGCGGCTACCTGGACCTGGCCCGGCAGGCGGGCCTGCCCGCCGCGGTCGTGCTGGTCGACGCCGACCCGGCCGAAATCCGGCGGCGCAACCAGAACCGGAACCGCCCGGTGCCCGCCACCGCGCACGAGGCACAACTGCGCCGGATGCGGGCCGCGGCCCAGGAGATACCCGCAGAGGGCTGGGACGTGATCGCCCGGACCGGCGCAACGGACGTCGAACCTGCCCACACGCCGGGCATCCGGCAGGCGGCCGCCGCCCAGCGTCGTGCGCCGGCCCGGCTGGGACTGGTGCTGCAGATCTCGCGGTTCGGCTGGGGGGACGACCCGGCCGGCTGGCTGGCCGGGATCGCCACGGCCGCCGCCGAGGCTGGTCTGGAAGGGATCGCGCTGATGGATCACCTGATCCAGATCCCGCAGGTCGGCCGGGCCTGGGAGCCGATCCCGGAACCGTGGGTCACGCTCGGGATGCTGGCCGGGCTGCCGACCGGCCTTCAGCTCGGCACGCTGGTGAGCCCGGTTACGCTCCGCGCGCCCGGCGTGCTGGCCAAGACCGTCGCCACCCTGGACGCGCTGAGCGGCGGCCGGGCGTTCTGCGGCGTCGGCACCGGATGGTGGGCCCGCGAGCATGCCGCGTTCGGCGTGCCGTTCCCGCCGGCCGCTGAGCGGCTCGACCGGCTGGAAGCAGCCATCGAGACGCTGCGCGCGCTGTGGCAGCCCGGGACCAAGGCCTACCACGGCGAGCGGGTGACGCTACCCGAGACGACCTGCTACCCGCGCCCGGCGGGCCCGGTGCCGGTCATCGTGGGGGGCGCGGGCGAGCGGCGCACGCTCGCCATCGCGGCCCGGCTGGGCGACGGCTGCAACCTGCCCTCCGACCTGCCGGCGCTCGATCGCAAACTGACCGTGCTGCGCGCGCATTGCGCGGCGGCCGGGCGGGATCCGGAGCAGGTCCGCATCACCGTCCTCGACCTGCCGGTGATCGGCCGGGACCGGGAGCATGTCGCCACGATCGTGGAAACGCTGCGCGGCCGCACTACGGCCGCGGACTTCGCCCGCCGCCATCACGCGGGCACCGCCGATGACCACATCGGCCGGTACCGGCTGCTGGCCGAGCGGGGGGTGCGCACCGTATTCGTCTCGCTGCCCGACCTGGCCGGGCCCGACGATGTGCTGCGCCTGGCTCCGCTGGCCGCGGCGTTTGCCTGACCGGCGCCCATCGGCGCAAGCATGATCACGAAGGATACGGCGCCGCGGAGCGCGCGGATCTTACGCGCTATCGGGTTCGTGCGGATCAGCCGCGGACGAACCTGGCCGTGACGGTGCCCGCCGCCTCCTTCGCGGCCATCCCCAGCGGGCTCCAGGTCATGTCGAAGACGGTGCGGTCGACCACCAGGTCAGCGCGGAGCGTGACGGCGTTCTCGCCGGACTCCTGCGCCTGGGCGGTGAAGCTGACCGGCACGCTTCGGCCGGCCGCCTCCAGAGTGCCGTTGAACGCGATCTGGCCCACGGACTCGGGGTCGGCTTCCCCGGTCACCGTGAGCACCACGGTCGGGTGCCGTTCGACGTCGAAGAAGTCAGCCGAGCGCAGGTGCTTGTCACGCTGGGAGTTCTTGGTGTTCAGGGAGCTGGCGTCGATGGTCAGCTGACCGGAGATGACGCCTGCTTCGTTGACCGAGCCCTCACCGGTCATCCGGTCAAACCAGCCCAGGACCGTGATGATGCCCCAGAAATGCTTGACCCGGAACTCAGCGGCCGAGGCGGCCGGGTCCAGCGCCCAGCGGCCCTGCAGCTCACCGCTGTGGAGCTTTGCCGTGGCCGGGTGCGATTCCGTCATGGTCCTTTCCTTCCTGCTATCGCGGGCCATCGCAGGAGAACAGGACATCCGGCGGCCCGCTTTAGGGTGGGTTGCACCTTACTGCCGTTATTCGGCCAGGACCAGGCGCGCCGCCTCATCCCGCATCCACAGGCTGGTCAGGCCGCGGAAGTGGGCGATGAACCGCTCCTGCTCATGGGCCGGGTAGGTGGCCCGCACGGTATCGACGAGCAGCCGGTCGAATTCCGGCCCGGTGGCCCAGTCGAGCACCCGCTGGTCGATGTCGGCGAGCTGATCGGCACAGAACTGCTGGTATTCCTCGACCGCGAAGTATGAATCGGCCAGCTTCAGGTAAGCGGCCAGTTTCTGGTCGTAGTCGAGATCGGCGCGGTCGCTGATCTCGAAGAACGCGCCCGTGTGCAGGTCGATTCCGACCCGGCGCCCCGTGGCCAGGCAGAAGACCGTCCATTTCACCAGGGCGCGCATGGCCCACGGGAAGTAGTAGTGCAGCGAGGTGATCGACACGTCCGGGCAGGCGTTGGCGTAGTCGATGGGAAAGACGTTGCTGCCCTTCACCAGCATCTCGCAGGAGTTGAATTCCCAGCGAAAGAAGGCATTGATGATCCTGGAGATCGCGATGGCCTCGGCGCCGGTGGCCGGCTGGAGGAACTCGTGCTCGACGCGGTAGCGCGAGTGCATCGGCGCATCCGGATCGAACCGCATCACCATGGTCTCCGCGCCGATCGACAGGGCCCGGGCGAACACGTCGAAGCCATCGACCGCGGCCTGCAGGTGCATGAGCATCTCGCCCGAGGAGTTGTAGGCCTGGTGCAGTTCGTCGGCGTTGCGGATCCGCGAGACACCGCGCCAGCCGCCGCCGTCGTAGGGCTTCATGTAGAGCGGATAACCGATCCGCCCGGCCACCTCGTCGAGGTCGAACGGCGAGTTGTAGCGCTGCGAGGTGTAGGCGTACCTGGGGTTGCCGACCGGGTTCTTGTACGGGACGAGTACCGTCTCCGGGATCTTGAGGCCGAGCCTGATCATCGCGCAGTAGGCCGCGTGCTTCTCCATCGCCTGGAAGCTGAATGGTGAGTTGAGCAGGTAGACGTCGTCCATCATGGCGATCTTCTTCAGCCACTCGCGCGGGTGGAAATACCAGTAGGCGAGGCGGTCGATCACCAGGTCGGTCCGGGGCTTGGCCCGCAGCGAGAATGGCTCGATGGTCAGCCGCTCGGTGCTGAAAACGTGCCGCCGGCCCGCGCCGTCCGTGACCTGGCCGAGGCCGGACAGCAGGAACTCGAACGCCCGGGGCCAGTCGTCCTCGGTACCGAGCAGCAGCCCCACCAGGTGTCGGACTTCACCATCCACAGCGCCTCCGGGTTCTCGCGGCCGGACTGGTATGTACCGGACGTTATTGCCGCACGTGACCCGCTGTCGAGAGCGCGGCGAGCCGTCGCGCGCTGCTCCCCGCCCGCCAGCCCGGCCGGCCAGGTCCACTCCGGCCGCTCACGCCCGCCGGCGACCGCGTCAGGAAACGATGTCCTTGGCCCGGAACCTGCGGAAGGCCACCGCGAACAGGATCAGCGCGTAGCACACCGACACCGACGCGCCCCTGGCCATGGCGCCCCAGGTCACCTGCGGCGCCACTGCCGCCAGCCAGGCGAACTGCCAGTGGCTGGGCAGGATCTGGCGCCACGAGCCGAGCGCGGTGACCGCATCGAGGATGTCGCTGACGATCATCAGGCCGACGGCGCCGCCCACCGCGCCCAGCGGCGAGTCGGTCGATACCGAGAACACGAACGCCAGCGCCGCCACCACCAGCTCGGTGACCAGCACGTATCCGAGCACGATGGCCAGCCGCCCCAGCGCCGCGCCGGTGGCCAGGTCGATGCCGCTGGGGGGCAGCCGGAGCGGATGCCAGCCGAACACGATGGTCCCGGCGATCAGGGCCATCAACGGCAGGCTCAGCACCGCGACGGTCGAATAGCCCAGGGCGACGATCAGTTTCTGCCGCAGCAGCCTGGCCCGCGGGACCGGCGCGGCCAGCAGGTACCGCAGCGATGCCCAGCTGGCCTCGGTGGCGATGGTGTCGCCGCAGAACAGCGCGACCGCCACCACCAGCAGGAAGCCCGCCGATACGAACACGCTGAACATCGCGAAGTTGAGGCCGCCCGCGGTAGCCACGTCGACCAGGCCGGGGGCTCCGCTGCCGGGCGCGGGCGGCCCGCTGATCTCGAAAGCGCCGATCAGGATCCAGGGCAGCACGAGCAAGATCCCGAAAGCGATCATGGTCCGGCGCCGCCGCAGCTGACGGACGACCTCGACCGCCAGCGGCAGGGTGCGGCGCGGGTGGTAGCCGGGAGCGCTCTGGCTGGTGGTCATCACGGTTCCCGCCGCCCTGGATCCGCGGTCCCGCCCGGCCAGCCGCCGCCGGACTGCGCCGCGCCGGCCGGTCTGGCGCCGTCGCCGATCAGCGCGAGGAACGCGTCCTCCAGGCGGCGGCCCCGCGTCACCTGCTCGACCGGGATCCCGGCCGCCACAAGCGCCGCCACCACCACCGAGGCGGCCACTCCGTCCGGGTGCACCAGGACGCCATCGGGATGGGGCTCGGCGCGGTCGATCCCGGGCAGTCCATGCAGCACCGAGACCGCGCGGCCGGCCTGGCCGGTCGCGATGAGCAGCGGCGCCCCCGCCCCGACGATCTCGCCTACGGCCCCGGCGGCCAGCCGCCGGCCCTGGTGCATGACCACGACGTGACTGCAGGTCAGCTCCACCTCGGCGAGCATGTGGCTGGACAGGATCACCGTCCGGCCGTCGGCCGCGTACCGGACGAGCACATCGCGCATGTGCCTGATCTGCGGCGGGTCCAGGCCGTTCATCGGCTCGTCGAGCACCAGCAGGTCGGGCAGGCCCAGCATGGCCTGGGCAATGGCCAGCCGCTGGCACATGCCGCGTGAGTAGCTGCGGACCTTGCGGTCGATGGCTGTCCCCAGCCCCGCGACCTCGAGCACCTCGGCCAGCTGCGAGTCGGCCGCCGGGCGGCCGGTGGCCCGCCAGTACAGCTCGAGGTTGGCCCGCCCGGACAGGTGCGGCAAGAAACCGGGGCCTTCCACGAACGCGCCCAGCCTGGACAGCGCCGGCGACCCCGAGTGGACCCGCCTGCCGAAGATCGTGGTCGTCCCGGCGTCCGGGTGCAGCAGGCCCAGGAGGATGCGCAGGGTCGAGGTCTTGCCGGCTCCGTTCGGGCCGAGCAGCCCCAGGATCTGGCCGCGCTCGACCCGGAAGGAGAGGTCGTCGACGGCCAGCTGGCCATCGCGGTAGCGCTTGGTCAGCCCGGCGATCTCCAGCGGCACCCCGGCCAGGGCCGGCTGCAGCGTGTCCCGCGTCCGGCGGCGGCCGGCCACCAGGATCGCCGCCGCGACGGCCAGCGCAGCCAGCGGCGCCGCCCAGGTCCACCAGGGCACCCCGGCGCCCGCGACCCGCAGGCCCGGATCGGCCGGCAGCGACAGGCCGCCGCCGGCCAGGGCCACCTGGTAGCTGGCCGCCACCGGCGAGGTCGCATAGCCGAAGTCGGTCGTGGTCAGCACCAGCCGCAGCCGGTGCCCGGCGGCGAAGTCGTAGTCAATCGCCGGGAGCCGGACCGTCGCGACCTGGCCCGCGGTCCCGGCCGCCACCCGCAACGGCGCGACCAGACTTTCGGGCAGGGTCGCGTTGCCGGCCTGGTCGACGTCGTAGACCTTGGCGAACAGGGTCACCGGGCCCGCGCCGCTGACCCGGATGCGCACCGTCGGCGCGCCGGTGACCTGGACCGGGCTGGCCAGCGGCGCGGACTCGAAGGACGCGCTCTGGCCGGGCATGTCGAAGCCGAAGCCGCCGGACGCCGGGCTTGGCGACCCCGAGCTTGCGGACCCCGAGCCCCCGGACGAGCCCGCCGAGCCGGGCGGGCCCGGCAGGACCGACATCGACGGCGGCGCGCCGCCCGGCGGGTTCGCGATCGTCTGGGCGGGCCCGGCCAGGCGCACCACCGTCTGCCGGGTGCCGCCCAGGCCCGGGTAGCCGCGGGCGGTGGCGATGCCGAGGACCACTTCGTTACTGGACGGGTCGTAACCGAGGTCCCGGCTGACCGCGAAACCGGGCGGCCCGCCACCCAGACGGCCGCCGGACTGGCCGGGCCGCAGCGGCCGCGCGGGCTTCAGCCAGCGGCCGAACCACTGCTCGGTGAGGCTGGCCAGCCTGGCGGTCTCCGGGTCGCCGCCATCGTGACCGCCGGCGAACCACACCATGTCCACCGGTGCCCCGTTGCGCCGGATCGCCCAGTAGCTGGCGCTGGCCTGATCGAGGCCGAACAGCGAATCTCGCTCACCCTGGATCAGCAAGGTCGGGACGTCGATCCGGCGGGCGACACTCGCCGGGCTGGACCGCTCCAGCAGGGCTATCGCCTGCGGGGTGGCCCGCCCCAGCGTCGCGACCTGCTGATATCTGGCGCAGACCGAGGGCAGGAAACGCCCGCAGGCGGCGGCCGCGGCGGCCCGGCTCTCCGGACCGGATCCGGTCGACCCCTGGGTGAACAGCAAGCCTGCCCACTGCTTCTTGAACACGCCGCCGGCCCGGCTGCCGACCGCCGCGTTCGGGAACAGCGCCGTGGCCAGGTTGTTCCAGGTGATCTGCGGGACGATGGCGTCGATCCGGTGATCGTAAGCGGCGGTGAGCAGCGCGATGCCGCCGCCGTAGGACGCGCCGGTGATGCCCACCCGCGGATCGCCCGGGTGATCGAGCAGCACCCGGGGCTGCCGGGCCAGCCAGCCGACCAGTTGCTCGGTGTCCTTGACCTCGTAGTCGGGCGAGTCCAGCGCGATCTGACCGGTGGAGGCGCCGAAGCCCCGTGCCGACCAGGTCAAGACGGCGAAGCCCGCCCTGGCCAGCTGCCTGGCCTCGGGCTGGCTCGCGGCCTTCGTCTGGCCAAAGCCGTGGGCGAGCAGGATCGCCGGGATCTTCCCCGCCCCCGGCGGGGTGAAGAAGGTCGCGTCGATCAGCACGTGATCCTCGTTATGCGGCCCATCGAAAACGGGAATGACCACGTTGCGCACGCTGACCGGCACCGGGCGGCTCACGGCCAGGCCGATCACCGCGGCGCAGGCGATGAGCACGGCCGCCGCGGCCAGCCCGGTCACGGTCCGCCGTCCAGGACGCCGGCGCAGACTCATGAGATGGACCGTAGCAACGCGGCGCCACCAGCCGGGCCACCCGCCGGGCCGGCCTGGTGACTGATCAGCCGGAGGCGGCGAGGTCAGCCCACGGCGGCCGGGACGGCGGCCCGCTGGCTGCGGTACAGCTCGGCATAGAGGCCGTCGCGGGCCAGCAGGTCAGCGTGGGCGCAGCGGCGGACTCCTTCCCTGGTCAGGTCGCGGTAGTCGATGCCATCCAGCAGGATCCGCCCGGCGTCGATCTCGTAGAACCGCATCATGAGGTTGACGATGGTGATCTTGCCGGCGCCGGTCGGGCCGACGATCGCGATGGTCTGGCCGGGCTGGGCGTCCAGGCTGAAGTCCTCGATCAGCGGCTGGGCCGGCTGGTAGCGGAACGAGACGTGCTCGAGGGTCACCCGGCCGTCGGCCCGGACGCGGGCCGCACCCCGATCGGTCACCTCCTCCTCCTGCTCGGACACGTCGAGGAAGGCGAAGATCCGCTCAGCGGAGGCCAGCCCGGACCTGCTGCAGGGTGGTGCTCATGTTGTCGATGTCACCGGTGACCCGGCTGAGGATGTCGCCGTGCGGGTGGCCGTCGAGGTAGCGCAACGGGAGCGTGGCCAGCTTGTCCTGCACGTCCCTGCGCAGCCCGTAGACGGCCCGCTGCGCGACGCCCGCCGTCAGGTTGCCGCTGCCGCCCGGCACAGGCCAGACTGCCGCCTGTTTCGGGTATTTTATACTGATATCGACGCCACGAGTCTGGCCTCAGTGGTTGTCCGCTTAGCGCGAACGGCTGGCGGAACAAACACCGGCCACGTGTTGCTTGAACCTTGAACAGTTGTAATCAAGTAAGGCAACAGGGAAGTGACCCGATATGAGCGAAACCCTCTCGCTGCCGGTGCTGCCCCTCGACGACACCGTGGTGCTGCCCACCATGGTCGTGCCGGTTGACATCTCCGGCGCGGAGGTCCGGGCGTCCATCGAGGCAGCCCAGCTGTCCGCCGGGCCCGGCCAGTCCGACGTCAAGCCGCAGGTCCTGCTGGTGCCGCGGCTCGATGGCAAGTATGCCCCGGTCGGCACGCTCGGTGACGTGGAGCAGATCGGTCGGCTGCCCAGCGGCGAACCCGCCGCGGTGATCCGCGGCCTGGCCCGCGTCAAGATCGGCACCGGCACGGTCGGACCGGGCGCCGCCCTCTGGGTCGAGGCAACGGTGCAGGACGAGCCTGCCGCTACCCCGCGGGCCCACGAGCTGGCCCGCGAGTACCGCAGCCTGGCGTCGGCGATCCTGCAGAAGCGCGGCGCCTGGCAGGTGGTCGACGTCCTGCAGCGGCTGACCGACCCGTCGGCGCTGGCCGACAGCGCAGGTTATGCCGCCTACCTGAGCCTGGAGCAGCGCAAGGAGCTGCTCGAGACCATCGATCCGGAGCAGCGGCTCGAGCTGCTGGCCGGCTGGGCCCGCGATCACCTCGCCGAGGTCGAGGTGTCCGAGACCATCAGCAACGATGTCCGCGAGGGCATGGAGCGTCAGCAGCGCGAGTTCCTGCTGCGCCAGCAGCTGGCCGCCATCCGGAAGGAGCTGGCCGGGCTGGACGGCGAGCCGGGCACCGAGGAAGAGGACTACCGGGCCCGCATCGAGGCGGCCGGCCTGCCGGAGAAGGTCGCCGAGGCGGCCCTGCGGGAGGCGGCCAAGCTGGAACGGTCCTCGGACGCCTCACCGGAGGCGAGCTGGATCAGGACCTGGCTGGACACAGTGCTGGAGATTCCGTGGAATGAGCGGACCGATGACTCCTATGACATCGCCGGCAGCCGGGCCATCCTTGATGCTGACCACGCCGGGCTGACCGACGTCAAGGACCGGATCATCGAGTACCTGGCGGTGCGTAAGCGGCGCGAGGACAAGGGCCTGACGCTGGTCGGCGGCCGCCGCAGCGGCGCCGTGCTGGCCCTGACCGGCCCGCCCGGCGTCGGCAAGACGTCACTGGGCGAGTCGGTGGCCCGCGCCATGGGCCGCAAGTTCGCCAGGGTGGCGCTGGGCGGTGTCCGCGACGAGGCGGAGATCCGCGGTCACCGGCGCACCTACGTGGGCGCGCTGCCCGGCCGTATCGTTCGAGCGATCCGCGAGGCAGGCACCATGAACCCGGTGATCCTGCTGGACGAGGTCGACAAGCTGGGCGCGGACTACCGGGGTGACCCGACCGCCGCGCTGCTCGAGGTGCTCGATCCCGCGCAGAACCACACCTTCCGCGACCACTACCTGGAGGTCGAGCTCGACCTGTCCGACGTGCTGTTCATCGCGACGGCCAACATCGCCGAGGCGATCCCGGACCCGCTGCTGGACCGGATGGAGGTCGTCAGCCTCGACGGCTACACCGAGGACGAGAAGGTGACGATCGCGGCCGGCCACCTGCTGCCCAGGCAGCTGGAGCGGGCCGGCCTGGACGCCGCCGATGTCACCGTCACCGACGGCGCGCTGCGCCGGCTGAGCGCGGAATACACCCGCGAGGCCGGGGTGCGTAACCTCGAGCGGGCCATCGCCCGGGTCCTGCGGAAGATCGCCGCGCAGCTCGCCGCCGGCCAGGCGGAGCTGCCGGTGACGGTCGGCCCTGATGACCTGCACGGCTACCTGGGGCATCCGCGGCACACTCCCGAGTCAGCGGAGCGGACCGCGGTGCCGGGGGTGGCCACCGGCCTGGCAGTCACGGGGACCGGCGGAGATGTGCTGTTCATCGAGGCGTCGCTGGCCGACGCGGAGACCGGTACCACCGGTGTCACGCTCACCGGCCAGCTGGGCGAGGTGATGAAGGAATCCGCTCAGATCGCCCTGTCCTATCTGCGCTCGCACGGCGCCGAGCTTGAGCTGCCGGTCGGCGACCTGAAGGACCGCGGCGTGCACGTGCACGTGCCGGCCGGTGCGGTGCCCAAGGACGGCCCGAGTGCGGGCGTCACGATGACGACCGCGCTGGCCTCGCTGCTGTCGGGCCGGCTGGTCCGCTCGGATGTGGCGATGACCGGTGAGGTCTCGCTGACCGGCCGGGTGCTGCCGATCGGCGGGCTGAAGCAGAAGCTGCTCGCCGCGCACCGGGCCGGCCTCACCACGGTGCTGATCCCCAGGCGGAATGAGCCCGATCTGGAGGACGTGCCCGAGAGCATCCTCACGGAGCTGGCGGTTCACCCGGTCAGCGACGTCCGCGAGGTGCTGGCCCTGGCGCTCGAGCCGGCGAATTCGCCGGCCGCGGTCGCCGCGTAGCCAACGGCGCGCAGCTGGAGCCGTCGACC
Source organism: uncultured Actinomycetota bacterium (assembly GCA_963775745.1). Taxonomy (GTDB): domain Bacteria; phylum Actinomycetota; class Actinomycetes; order Streptosporangiales; family Streptosporangiaceae; genus DATBGO01. The sequence continues at coordinate 280,917 of CAVZKE010000019.1, read as the reverse complement.
CCGGTTCCAGCGGGCCGGCCCGCGGTCGCAGTCCTGTCCACCGAGACTGCGGCCGCGGGCCGCTACTGCGATTGCCCGGAGGCCGCCAGGTGACTGGTGAACCAGTCACGGGCGAGTTCGGCTACGGCGGGCAGGGCGCCCGGCTCCTCGAAAAGGTGCGTGGCGCCCGGTATGACCGCGAGCCGGTTCTCACAGCGCAGCTGCAGCTGAGCCCGCGCATTGAGGCCGAGCACCAGCTCGTCGGCCCCGCCGACGACCAGCAGCGTGGGCGCGCGGACCCAGGGGAGGCGCGGCCCGGCGAGATCAGGCCGGCCGCCCCTGGACACCACCGCGGCTACCTCGCTGCCGGGCTCGGCGGCCGCCCACAGCGCGGCCGCCGCGCCGGTGCTGGCCCCGAAATAGCAGATCTGGATCCCCGGACGGGCCAGCTGCCTGGTGACCTCCAGCAGCCGCCCGGCCAGCAGCTCGATATCGAAGACGTTTCCCCGGTCCAGCTCCTCGGCCGGGGTGAGCAGATCGAACAGCAGCGTGCCCAGGCGCGCGCTGTTCAGGGCCCCGGCGACCAGGCGGTTGCGCGGGCTGTGCCTGCTGCTGCCGCTCCCGTGGACGAACAGGACCAGGCCGGCCGCCTGAACGGGCACGGTGAGGTGACCGGCCAGCTCTGCGGTGCCCGCGTGCAGGACGATCTCCTGGTCGGTACCAGCCGGGGCGGCCGGGACGGCGCGACCTGAGGCACCCGCGCCCTGGCCCGGCCCCGCGTCCTGACCCTGCCCCGCGTCGTGACCCTGCCCCGCGTCGTGACCCTCCCCCGCGCCGTGACGCTGCCCGGCGCCCTGGCCCGGCCCGGCGCCCTGGCCCGGCCCGGCGCCCTGGCCCTCCCCCGCAGCCTGACCTTGCCCCGCGCCCTGGCCCGGCCCGGCGGCTGGGCCCGTCCCGGCGGCCGACGCCGCCGCGTCCGACAGGATGTTGATGACCTCCTGATCGGAGGTCTGCGAGAAGTCTTCGTACCACTCCCCGATGGCCATCAGCGATCGCGGCTCGGTCAGGCAGATCACCTCGTCGGCGTCCTGGCGCAGGGTCGCGATCGCGTCGGAATGCCCAACCGGAACGGCCAGGATGATCTGGGCGGCGCCATGGGCCCGGGCGACCCGGCACGCGGCCCGGGCTGTCGAGCCGGTCGCGATACCGTCGTCGACCACCACCACGGTCCGGCCGGCGATCGGCACCGGCGGGCGCCCGGCCCGGAACCGGTCGGCGCGGCGTTCCAGCTCGGCCCGCTCCCGGTCCTCGATGGCCGCCAGTTCCTGGGGGGTGACCCCGGCCATGGCGATCACCTCGTCATTGATGATCCGCACGCCGCCCTCGCCCAGGGCACCCATGGCGAACTCGGGCTGGTGCGGGACGCCCAGCTTGCGGACGATGATGACGTCCAGCGGCGCGCGCAGCGCATGCGCAACGCCCGCCGCCACCGGCACGCCACCACGGGGCAGCCCGAGCACGACGACATCCTGACCGTCGAGGTACCGCAGCCGCTCGCCGAGCCGCCAGCCCGCGTCAATGCGATCGAGATACCTGGTCACCAGACGTCGCACCCCAATCGCCGGAAACGGTCAGCCACGATCGTAGTGCGCGGGTGACAGCATCGCACGGCGCGGCCGCTGGCCGTTCACTCGGCGCCTTCCACGCCGAGCGCGGCCGCTTTGGGCTCAAGCAATTCCCTGATGGCCGGCGGGAGCACGGCCAGCGCCCGCTCCACTGCACCCGGTGCCATGTGCCGCCTGGCCACCCCGGTGATCACGCCCGCGGCCGCGGGGACCTGCTCGTCGCGGATGCGGGCCTGCTGGGCGAACCGGATCGCAAATTCCGACGCGCTCGACCGGACCGGGACCTCGGCGGGCTTCCAGCCCTCGTAGTACACCCCGCGGAGCACCTCGGTCAGCTCCGTCCCGAATCCGGCGGCCGCGCCGACGGTCAGGTGGTCCCGCAGGACGTGCAGCCACGCCCGCGTGATCCGGAAGGCCAGCCGCCGGTCGTCAACGCCGAGGCTGTCGGCCACGTCGGCCAGCCAAGAGTTTGTCCTGGTGATGCTGCTGTCAATGCTGTGGACGCCAGTTACCGACATCGCGACCTCCTTGCCCCCTACCCATTGCCGCGCACCCGCGGCAAGCGCACCCAGGGGCGAAGGTCCCCGGCGAGATCCGAAGGTCCCCGCCGGCGCGGCCCGGCGTCCAGCGGGCGGACGTCCACGTCAAAGCCGGCTTCCCCGGTATGGGCGAGATGCCGGGCCCAGCCGGGCCGCCGGGTTAGTCGTCCTCAGGCAGATGCCAGCGGTGCGGCGCCGGAATCCGCTGCACCGACTCTGGCCCCCAGGACCCTGGACGGTATGGCTCGACCGCCGGCGGATCGTCAAGCAGCGGCATCGAGATCTCCCACAACCGCTCGATTCCGTCCGACCGGGTAAAGAGCGACTGGTCGCCGAGCATGGCGTCGAGGATCAGGCGCTCATATCCTTCCAGGTCGTTGGCGGCGCAGAACGAGTCCGCATAGCGGAAGGTCATGTCGGCCGAGGCGAGGCGCAGCTGCGGACCCGGCTCCTTGGCCAGGAATTGCGCCGTGATGGAGCCTGGGTCCTGGAAGTCGATCACCAGCGCGTTGCCCAGGCCGCCCATAGCGCTGCCCGCATCGACGGGGAACATGCGCAACGCCGGCTGCCGGAACCCCAGGGTCACGAGCTGCCTGCTGGCCCCCAGGGATTTCCCCGTGCGCAGGCAGAACGGCACTCCGGCCCATCGCCAGTTGTCGACCTCCGCGCGGAGCGCGACGAAGGTCTCCGTCTGCGAATCAGCGGCCACGCCGGGCTCGTCGCGATAGCCGTCGTACTGGCCGCGGACCACGTGCCGGGCATCGATCGGCGGCATGGACTCGAAGACTTTCACCTCCTCATCGCGCAGCGCCTTGGCCGAGATCGAGGAAGGCGGCTCCATCGCGACGATGCCGAGCACGTGGAGCAGGTGCGTGACCACCATGTCGCGGTAGGCGCCGGTCTTCTCGTAGAACCGGGACCGGCCCTCGATGGACAGCGTCTCGGGCACGTCGATCTGCACGTAGCTGATGTGCTGCCGGTTCCAGACCGGCTCGAACAGCCCGTTGGCAAAGCGCAGCGCCAGAATATTGCCGACCGACTCCTTGCCGAGGAAATGGTCGATGCGGAAAACCTGTGACTCCTCGAAGACGCTATGTATCTGCTGGTTGAGGGCGCGGGCAGAGTCAAGATCAGTGCCAAACGGTTTCTCCACGATGACCCGGCCCCCCCGGGCCAGTCCCGTCGCGCCGAGCATGGTAATCACCGAACCGAAGGCGGCGGGCGGCACGGCCAGGTGAAACAGCCGTCGCGGCCGCCCGCCGATCTCGCCGGCCGCCTTCTCGACCGCGGTCACCAGGGCCCCCGCATCGTCCGGGTCGGCCGCGCCGAAATGCAGCGAGCCCTCGAACCGCTGCCAGTCGTCCCCGCTGGGCTGGACCGTCCCGAATTGAGCTACTGCCTGGCGGGCATGGGCACGAAACCCCGCCTCGGTCAGGGCGCCGGCCCGCGGCGCCGTGCCGATGATCTGATAGCGCTCCGGCAGCAGCCCCGCGGCCGCCAGCCGGAACAGGCCGGGCAGCAGCTTGCGCCGGGCGAGATCACCAGTCGCGCCGAACAGGACGATGACATGGTCATCGGGGCGGTGCGTGGCCATCGCCCGGCGCGTCTTCGCGGGAATCATGAGACCTCCTTGGCGGCTGCGTAGCCCGGGCCCGGCCGCACTACCCTAGTGGGGGCCCGGCGCCCGGCAGGGTCATGCGCCGGGCTTCTCCGGCGATCCGAACGGGGAGGGCAGCATGACAGCCGACGCCGAAGCGGAGAAGAAGTCCGCTGCGCAGGCGGCCGCCGAACTGGTCAAGGACGGCATGACGGTGGGACTGGGCACTGGCTCGACCGTGGCTTACCTGCTTCCCGCGCTGGCCAGCCGGAGGCTGCAGCTGCGGTGCGTGGCCACCTCCCCGCGGACCGACGAGGTAGCGCGGAGCCTTGGCCTGCACACCGAGCCGTTCACCGGCGTGGACCGTTTCGACATCGCCATCGACGGAGCCGACGAGGTGGCGCCCAGCGGGTGGCTGGTGAAGGGCGGCGGGGCCGCCCATACCAGGGAGAAGATCGTCGCCGCCGCCGCCGACCGGTTCGTGGTCATCGTCGACTCCACCAAGGCCGTGCCGGCCATCCGTGGCCCGGTACCGCTGGAACTGCTGGAGTTCGGGATCGAGGCCACCATAAGGCAGCTGGGCCCGGTGCGGCTGCGCGACGTGGCCCGCAGTCCGGACGGCGGCGTCATCGCCGACTACACCGGCCAGGTCGGTGACCCGGCGGAACTGGCGGACTTCCTGTCCGCTACGCCTGGCGTGGTCGAGCACGGGCTGTTCCCGCCGCAGCTGGTCTGGACCGTCCTGGTGGGACGCGGGAACTCGGTCGAGCGGATCGCCGTTGCGGGCGGCGCCGTCACCTGATCGCGGCCCGCTCCCGCCGGGCCCGGTCATGCCGCCGACTGGTCGGCCAGCACCAGCGAGCGCGCCGCCTGGACCCGGCCGGCCGGGATCGAGCGGTCCCCGGCGAGCAGCTGAGCCAGCGGTGCCTTCTTGTCGGCCCCGGTGATCAGCCACAGCAGCTGGTCGGCCCGGGCCAGCGCCGGGTAGGTCAGCGTCATCCGGCGGTGGCCCTGATAGACGCCGGTGACAGCGACCAGCCGGTCGGTCACCTCGAGCACCGGATCACCGGGAACCAGCGACGCGGTGTGCCCGTCCGGCCCCAGCCCGAGATGAACCAGGTCGAACCGGTCCGGCAGGCCGGCCTCGTAGGCCGCCGCCCCGGCGTCCAGGTCGGGCTCGGTCACCGGCATGGCGAGCACGGTCGCCGGCGCCCCGCGCAGGCTCTGCTGCAGGTGGCTGAGATTACGGTCGGGATCGCCGTCCGGCGCGACCCGCTCGTCGACCTGGAACAGCCGGACGTGATCCCAGGGCACCTCGCGCGCCGCCAGCTCGGCGAACATCGCCCACGGGGTGTGCCCGCCGCTGACCGCGAAGGTGAACGTGCCGCGCGCCGCCACCGCGGCGCGGGCTGCTTGCGCGACGTACGCCGCCGCCTGCCTGGCCACGTCATCGGGATCCGGCAGGGTCTGCAGGTCATGCTGCATCGGCTAGCTCTTCTTCTCGGCGTGACCGCCGAACTCGGACCGCATCGCGGAAAGGATCTTCGCGGCGAATTCGCCGTTGCCCCGCGATTCGAGCCGCTCGAACAGTGCCGTGGCGATCACCCCGGCGGGCACCCCCACGTCGATCGCCGCCTCGAGCGTCCAGCGGCCTTCACCGGAGTCGGACACCCGGCCGGAAAAGTCAGCCAGCTCCGGCGACCTGGCCAGCGCGTCGGCGGTCAGATCCACCAGCCAGGAACCGACGACCGAGCCGCGCCGCCACACCTCGGCCACCTCGGCGACGTCGATGTCGTACTGGTAGGCCCACGGGTCGCGCAGCGGCGTCGTCTCGGCGTCCACCTCGCCCTGCTGCTGGCCGGCGTTGGCGTGCTTGATGATGTTCAGCCCCTCGGCGATCGCGGCCATCATCCCGTACTCGATACCATTGTGAACCATCTTGACGAAGTGACCGGCGCCGCTCGGGCCGCAATGCAAGTAGCCATGCGGAGCTGTGCCGCCCGCCCTGGTGCGGCCCGGGGTCGGCGCCGCACTGCCCTCGCCGGGAGCGAGCGTGAGCCAGATCGGGTCCAGCCGCTGGACCGGGTCGGTCTCCCCGCCGATCATCAGGCAGTAGCCGCGATCCAGCCCGAACACGCCGCCGCTGGTCCCGCAGTCGATGTAATGCAGGCCCTGGGCACTGCACTGGCGGGCCCGCTCGATGTCGTCACGGTAATAGGAGTTACCGCCGTCGATCACCACATCGCCCGGCTCCAGCAGGCCGGCCAGCTCATCGAGGGTGGACTGGACGACACCGGCCGGCACCATGATCCAGACGTTCCGCGGCTTCTCCAGCTTGGCGACGAAATCGGCTAGCGCGGTGGCACCAGTGGCACCCTCGGCTTCCAGGGCCTTGACCACATCGGCGAAGCGGTCGTAAGCGACGCAGCGGTGGCCGTCCCGCATGAGCCGGCGGACGATGTTCGCCCCCATCCGGCCCAGGCCGATCATGCCGAGCTGCATCGGTCTGTCGGTTGCCATGGTGAGTTCTCCTAGCTCTTTAGTGCGCGATAGTGCCTGATCAGGGCGTTGGTCGAGGAATCATGCGGCAGCTGCGGCTCGGCCTGGATGGTCAGCTCGGGGACGATCTGCTTGGCCAGTACCTTGCCGAGTTCCACGCCCCACTGGTCGAACGAATCGATGTCCCAGATGGCGCCCTGGGTGAAGACGCTGTGCTCGTAGAGCGCGACCAGGGTGCCGAGCAGCCGCGGGGTCAGCTCCCGCGCGAGGATCACGTTGGTCGGGCGGTTGCCCTCCATCACCTTGTGCGGCACCACCGCCTCAGGGGTCCCCTCGGCCCGCACCTCCTCCTCGGTCTTGCCGAAGGCGAGCGCCTGGGCCTGGGCGAAGATGTTGGACGACAGGATGTCGTGGTGGTCGCGCAGCGGATTGAGGCTCCTGGCGAACCCGATGAGATCGACCGGCACCAGCTTGGTCCCCTGGTGCAGCAGCTGGTAGAAGCTGTGCTGGCCATTGGTCCCCGGCTCGCCCCAGTAGACCGCCCCGGTCTGGTAGTCGACCGGCCGGCCGCTGAGCGTGACGTGCTTGCCGTTGGACTCCATCGTGAGCTGCTGCAGGTAGGCCGGGAAGCGCTTGAGGTACTGGTCGTAGGGCATCACTCCGGCGGTCTGGCTGCCGAAGAAATTGCCGTACCAGACGGCCAGCAGGCCCAGCAGGACGGGCAGGTTGGCACCCAGCGGGGCCCCGGCGAAATGCTCGTCCATGTCATGGAAGCCGGCCAGCATCGCGCGGAAGTTGGCGGGGCCGATCGCGATGACCGTGGACAGGCCGATCGCTGAGTCCATCGAGTAGCGGCCGCCGACCCAGTCCCAGAAGCCGAACATGTTCGCGGTGTCGATCCCGAACTGCGACACCCGCTCGGCGTTGGTCGACACCGCGACGAAATGCCTGGCCACCGCCGCCTCATCACCGAGCCGCCGGACCAGCCAGTCGCGGGCCGAGGTGGCGTTGGAGAGGGTCTCCAGGGTGCCGAACGTCTTGGACGAGACGATGAACAGCGTTTCCTCGGGATCGAGGTCCCGGGTCGCTTCGACGAAATCGGTCGAGTCCACGTTGGAAACGAACCTGAACGTCATGTCCCGGCGGGAGTAATGGCGCAGCGCCTCATACGCCATCACCGGCCCGAGGTCCGAGCCGCCGATCCCGATGTTGACGACGTTGGTGACCCGCTTGCCGGTGTATCCCGTCCAGTGCCCGGATCGCACCGATTCGGCGAACTCGCACATCCGGTCGAGGACGTCGTTTACCTCCTCGACCACGTTCTGGCCAGCCACCAGGAAGGTAGATCCGCGCGGCATCCGCAGCGCCACGTGCCCGACCGCGCGATCCTCAGAGACGTTGATGTGCTCGCCGCGCAGCATCGCGTCCCGCCGCTGCGGGACACCTGACTCTTCGGCCAGGTCCAGCAGCAACCGGACCGTCTCGTCCGTCACCCGGTTCTTGGAGTAGTCCAGGTAGAGCCCGCAGGCCTGCGCGATCAGCCGCTCGCCACGGCCGGGATCGGTCTCGAACAGGTCCCGCAGGTGGCGGCCGGCGATCTCGCCATGGTGCCGCTCGAGCGCCTTATAGGCGACCCGGTCCCGGAGCGGGGTGAGCGACATGACTGGTGCCTCCGATCGCTGTGGTGTCGATTTCCGCCTCGGCGAGGCGGCCTAGCCCAGCCTCGCATTGCCTGCCACCGGCCGTCCTGGTCGGCCCCGCCGGACCGGGCCAGCAGGCACGCCCGCACCGAACGGGGCAGCACCTGATCCCGGTATCCGGCGGGCTGCCGGTCGAAGGTGGGCAGCGCCTGCATCCGGTCGAGTTCGTCGGCGAGCCCGGGGTAGGCGGACCGGTAATCGCGCAGTATCTCCTGCCACGCCTGCCTGGCCTCCCGGCCCCGGGCCCCGATCCCCTTCCGGAACGCCTGGCAGACGGCATCAGGCACGTAGAAGTGCCGGTCGGCCGGGGCGCCGAGGAAGCGCTTGGCCGCCGCCACCCCGGCCGGCCTGACCGGCTCGCCTTGCGCCCGCGGTGTGTCCGGCACCGGCCAGCCGCGGTCGGTGTGGCTGTGGACGAGGATCAGCGTGGGGCGCTCGCGCTCGGCCCGGAACACTTCGAAGGCGCGGAAGACGGACGGCAGGTCGTCCGGGTCAGCCACGGTGGTGACGTTCCAGCCGTAGGCGGTGAACCTGGCCGCCACGTCTTCGGTCAAGGTGATGTCGGGGCGGCCTTCGCCGGTGACCGGGCTGGAGTCGTAGATCCAGCACAGATTGGCCAGCCGGTGGTGACCGGCGAGCGAGGCCGCCTCCGACGACAGGCCCGCCATCATGCAGCCGCTCCCGGCCAGGGCGTAGACGCCGAAGTCGAACAGCGGGAAGCCGTCGGCGTTATACCTGGCGGCCAGCCACTGGCCGGCGATGGCCATGCCCACCGAGGTCGCCGCGCCCTGGCCCGGCGGCCCGGTGGTCGTCTCGACCCCGCTCGTCCAGTGGTACTCGGGATGGCCCGGGCACTTGGAATCCAGCTGGCGGAAGGTTTTGAGATCGTCGAGGGTCACGGCCGGGCGGCCGGGTACCTCGTAGTCGGGCTCGACGGCGCGCACCCTGCTCAGGTGCAGCAATGACCACAGCAGCGGCGCGGCGTGGCCCTCCGGAAGGCCCGAATTGGCCTGCTGGATCGCATCCAGGCACAACGCCCGGATGGTGTTCACGCAGCGCAGGTCCAGGTCAGGATCGGTCACAGTCCCCGGGCCCGCCCCGGCCGGCGTCATCTCAGCCCCGCACCGATGACCATCGGCCCGGCGCGGCTGGGCACCATTCAGATCCACCCCCGGCACGTTATTGTCGGTCCTGCGCCGCGCCGATCGGCTCCCCCGCCGCCCGGACAAGGCGGTGCTGCCCTATCGTCTCACGGGCCAGGTGACCGGCTCCGCAGGGAGCAGGCCACAGCGCCGGCCGAGAGGAGCTGACCGTGGCCGCCTCGATCAGGCTGGTGCTGGCCGACGTGGATGGCACCCTGGTCACCCCGCAGAAGATCCTGACCGACCGCGCCGTGGCCGCGGTCGGCCGGCTGCGCGAGGCCGGCATCCTGTTCGCTGTGACCAGCGGGCGCCCCCCGCGCGGGATGTCGATGCTGGTGGAGCCGCTGGGCCTGCAGACGCCGATCGCCGCCTTCAACGGGGGCCTCATCGTCGACCGGGACATGGCCGTCATTGACCAGAAGGTCGTGGCCAGCGACCTGGTGACACCGATCATCGAACTGCTGGGATCGCTGGGCCTGAGCGTCTGGGTCTACCGGCGCGCCGACTGGTTCGCGCTGGACCCGCACGGGCCGCATGTGGACCGGGAGGCCTGGACCGTCAAGTTCGCGCCGACCATCACCGCCAGCTTCGATCAGCTCACCGAGGACGTAGCCAAGATCGTCGGAGTCAGCGACGACCACGAGGCCGTGGCCCGCGCGTCAGCGGCCGCGCACGACCGGTTCGGCGATCATGTCTCGGCATCCCGGTCACAGCCGTACTACGTCGACGTGACCCATCCGGATGCCAACAAGGGGGCGGTGGCCAGATGGTTGTCCGCCCACTACCGGATCCCGGCGCTTCAGATCGCGACCATCGGGGATATGCCCAACGACGTGCTCATGTTCGCCCATTCGGGCCTGAGCATCGCGATGGGCAATGCGAGCACCGAGGTCCAGCGGGCCGCGCGCCGGGTGACCACGTCCAACGAGGACGAGGGCTTCGCCACCGCGGTTGACCGGTTCATCCTGGCTGGCCGCTAGCGCACTGCCGCCACCGGGCGGCCGTTCTCCAGGTACCGGCACCTCGTCGTCGACTTGCTGGCTGCCTTGACCCGGCGGCGGACCGGGCCGGCCAGCAAGGTAACCGCCTCCGGCAGCCCGACCAGCCGGTACTCGGATATCTCGGTCGGCTGCAGGACGATCGCCCCGAGGCTGGCGTCGTCGAGCACTCCGCAGTCGAATAGGAACCTCAGTCCGGCCGGCCGGCCCTGGCGCGGCGGCCGGAAATCGACGCAGGCCAGCCGCGCGGTGGTCACGTGCAGGCCGCATTCCTCGGCCACCTCACGCCTGCAGGCCGCCCAGGGCGTCTCCCCGTCCGCCTCCATGACCCCGCCCGGGATCGTCCAGCCCTTCTTGTAGGTCGGCTTCAGGATGAGCAGCCGGTGCTTGCGGTCGAAGATCATGGCCCCGGCGGACGCGGGAATCGCAGGGAGCGCTTCGGCGGGAATGTCAACGTCGGGTCCGGCTGACCGGAGCGGAGCACTGTTGGTCACGGCAACAAGGCTACGGGCCGTTAGACTCAGCATCCGCATCGCTGGCGGCCTGGCCGGCCGGGCACGGCCGCGTGCTCACCCGACCAACCAGCCAAGCGATCACCGCGAGATCACTACATGCTAGACTAATTCGCTCACCAAGCGGAAACCTTTTCAGCACGTTTATCGGTTATCCCAAAAGGAAACTCGGCAGATGTTTTCTGACCGGCCCATCGTCGTCAGTGGCGATCTTGGCAGCGGTAAGAGCACCGTGACCGCGGAACTGGCCCGGCGCCTGGACCTGCGCCGGGTCAGCGTGGGAGACCTGTACCGGCAGATGGCCCAATCCCGGGGGATGTCGGCACTGCAGCTGAACCTCCATGCCGAGCTTGACGACGCGGTGGATGACTACGTAGATCAGTTGCAGCAGGAAATAGCGAAGTCGGACGAGCAATTGGTCGTCGATGGCCGCCTGGCCTGGTTCTTCTTCACCGACGCCTTCAAGGTCCACCTCATTACCGACCCCGTCGTGGCCGCCAGCCGAGTGCTAGCGCGGCCCTCTGATGAGGTCGAGGCTTACTCTTCACTCGCCGAGGCAATAGAGCGGCTCGGGCATCGCAGTGAAAGTGAGCGTATTCGTTTCCTGACGAGATACGGCGCAGATAAGAACAGGCTGCGCAATTACGACCTGGTCTGCGATACAACCCGGGCAAGGTCAGACGAGGTAGTCGACCGGATAATCGCGGCTTACCGGGGTTTCCTCGGCTCAGCCATACTGCGTGCGGCGCCACCTCTGCTCCTGCTCGACCCGGCGCGGATATATCCCTCCCGGGGCATCAGAGGCGAGGGTGACTTTGCTGAGGAACCGGCCGGGACGCTGCCTGGCGACGAGCTGGCCGGGCAGGAACCGCTAACGGTCGGATACACCGGGAGTTTCTTTTACGTCCTGGATGGCCACCGCAGGCTGAGCGCGGCGATCAGGAATGGATCCAGGCTCATCGCGGCCAGACTGCTGGCCGAGGGCGAGGAGCAGACGGCCGACGGGCTGACCGCCAGGCAGTACTTCGAGTCGAAGGTCAGCCCCAGCGTGGTTCGGGACTGGGAAACAGCGCACGGGATCACGCTCCCGCTGCCACCGCGGTCACCCGAACCAGTGGCCGACCGCTCGGCGACAGCACAGCCAGGCGGCTAGTCCGGCGGCTGCGCCGATGCCCAGGCGGCCACCTGCGCGCGCGAGCTGAAGCCCAGCTTCTCCAGGATGTTGGCCACGTGCCGGGCCGCGGTGGCCGGGCTGATGTAGAGCTTGTCCGCGATCGCCTTGTTGCTGCAGCCCTCGGCGATGAGCGCGACGATCTCGCGTTCCCGCCGGGTCAGCCTGCCCGGTGGCGGCACGCCGGCTCCCGGGTGCGCGGCCGGGGCCTTCCCCCTGGTCACGGCGGGGTCCGGCCCGGCTGGCGCGGGGGCGTCAAGCGCCATCGCGACCGCGGCGTCGCTGGTCATGCTGGAGCCGGTCGCCCAGAACTGCGCGATGGCGGGCTCAGCGAATGACCGCGCCGCGGCAAAATACCTGTCGGTCCTCGCCCCAGGTAGTGGGGGCAGGTGCGCGGCCTCGCGCAGCGCGGCGGCCGCGGCGATCAGCTGGACCGCCCGGGCGCCCCGGCCCTCCAGGACGGCCAGCGACGCGAACGCCTCCAGCCCGCGGGCCACGCCGATCCTGGCCCCGGTGGCCTGGCTGAGCCGAACGCTCTCGGCGAGGTGCTCGCGCGCTTGCACGATCGAGCCCTGGTCCATGGCCAGCCGCCCGAGCCCGGCCAGGCAGCGCGCGGTCTCGGGCCGGGAGTCGATCTCGCGAAGGGCGGGGAGGGCCTCCAGGTAGCAGCGTCGCGCGGCATCGGCGTCGCCGCGCAGCCTGGCCAGCTCGCCCAGGCCCAGCAAGGTCCGCGCCACGCCCCATTGATGATCGATCTCGCGCATCACGGCGATCGCGGCTTCCGCCAGCTGCTGGGCCTCACGCAGGCTGCCCCGGTACGCGACGGCAGCCGCCCGGGTTCCGAGGGCGTACCCCTCAGACAACCGGTCACCGACCGACCGGGCGAGCGAGAGCGCCTCGCCAGCCAGCCCCTCCGCCTCCGCAGCCCGGCCGGTGTGCAGGGTGATCTCGGCGAGCAGGTTCAGCGCGACGGCCGTCCAGACCTCCCCGCCGGCCGCGCGGCAAAGCTCAAGCCCGGCCCGGGCCCAGGACTCCGCACCTGCCGGGTCGCTGGACAGGGCCAGCTGCGCCCGCCCGATGAGGGCCGGGCCCCGGACTCCCGCGGGCACCCGGGACAGATCGCCGGCCAGGAAGGAGTCGAACCGCTCGGCGCCCTCGGCGTAGGTGCCCCGCACCAGCCAGCACGGCCGGATCGCCGTGCAGATCCGCAGGCCCGTCTCGGCGTCGTCATCGGCCAGGCACTGGTCAAGCACGCCGAGCGCGTTGTCCGCGTCGACGTCGTAACGGCGGAAGACGTCAACCCTGTCCGACCACGGAGCCGGAATCAGCGCCATCCCGATCGCCGCGTTGTGCTCGCAGACATGCAGCACGTAGTCACGCAGCCTGGCTCGGATCGCCGTGACCTCTCCCGCATCGGCCAGCCGCTTCGCGGCGTAGTCGCGGATGGTGTCGAGCAGCCGGTACCGGCTCTGCCCGAGTGCCTCGGGCTCGACCACGACCAGGGACTTGTCCACCAGGCCGGCGATGAGGTCGAGTACCGCGGCCGCCGGGAGATCCTCATCAGCGCAGATTTGCTCGGCCATCTCCAGCGACCAGCCGGAGAAGACGGCCAGCCAGGCGCAGCAGGACCTGTTCGGGCTCGTCGAGCAGGTCATGGCTCCAGTCGATGGCGGCGCGCAACGTTCGCTGCCGGGCCGGCGCGGTCCGGTCACCGCTGGTGAGGAGCTGGAACCTGTCGTCCAGCCGCGCCGCAACCTGGTCCGCTGACAGGGCCCGGACCCAGGCGGCAGCCAGTTCGATAGCCAGCGGAACGCCATCGAGCGTGCGGCAGATCGCCGCGACGGCGCCCGCGTTGGCGACGGTGAGGTCAAAACCGGGATGGGCCGCGGCGGCCCGTTCGGCGAACAGCCGGACCGACTCGTAGTTCCTGAGCTCGGCCGGGTCGGCGCGCGCGTCCGGCGGCGGTAGCGACAGCGGCTGCACCTGCCAGACAGCCTCAGCGGCCACCCGCAGCGGCTCGCGGCTGGTCACGATGATGCGCAGCCCCGGCGAGCTGGCCAGCAGCCGCTGGCATAGCTGCGCGCAGGCGTCGATCAGATGCTCGCAGTTGTCCAGCGCCAGCAGCATCGTCCGTGACCGGAGCGCCTCAGCGAGCGTCTCGAGCAGCGGACGGCCCCGTTCCTCATCCACGCCGACGATCGACGCCACCCGTGAAATCACCAGGTCGGGCTGCCGCACGTCGCCGAGTTCAACGAACCATGCCCCGTCAGCGAAATCGTCGGCCAGCGCCGCGACAATGCGCTGGGCGAGGCGCGTCTTTCCGATGCCGCCCGTCCCGCACAGCGTTGAGGCGCGCATCATATGCACAAACCGGCACAGCTCCTCGACCTCGCGCTCACGGCCGACGAAGCTATTTGGCTCTTCGTGCAAATTAGTACGAAGCTGGACTATCGTCATTTTTCCTGGCGTCGCCTAAGGCCTGTTTCAGCCCTTTTCATCCGGTGCGCACCTAGCATCATTGCGGCGCAGCTTACCGGAATTATGGCGTAGTAACGCCCCGGCGGGCGCCGGATCCGGCCGCCGCCCGGGCCCGCCCGTCACCGGCCGGCCGTCACGGGCCGCCCGCTGCACCCTGGCCAGCTGGCCGCCAGAGCTCCGGCTGGGTCCCCGCGGCCTGCGCCAGCCCGGCCCGGGACAGGCTGCGCAGATGGGCGAGGGTCTCGGCCAGCGCGGCCCGGCGCAGGAACCCGGTCGTCTGCGCCCAGGACCTGGACCACCGCAGGTCCTGTGCGATCTCCCATACGGTGCCGGCCCGCCGGGCGGTGAGCTGGCCGAGCACCTCGCGGAACCTGGCCTGATGGTGCCGCTCGATATCGGCGGCCCGGTCACGGATTCCGCGGAACCGGTACTCGTGCCCGGGCAGCGCCTCGCGGTCGTCATAGGCGGCCAGCACCCCGAGCGAGGTCAGGTAGTCATCGAGCGGCTCGTCGTCGTCACCGTAGCTGGAGATGTTCGGCGTGATCCTGGGCAGCAGATGATCGCCGGTGAGTAGCACATCTGTCTCCGCCACGACGTAGCACAGGTGACCGGGAGTATGGCCGGGGGTCCAGAGCGCGGTTACCTGCCACCCGGGCACGCCGGCGTCGTCGCCATCGTCGAGCAGCCGGTCGGGAACGATGTCCATGAGATCGCGCACTCGCTCCGGCGGCATGATCAGGCCGGCCTCCTCCGCCCTCGGCACCCCGCAGCGGCGCAGCCAGCGGCCGTTCAGTGCTGCCACCGCGCGGACGTCGCGGAGCCTGGCGACCTGCCGCTCCTCGGCCGGGTGCATGGCCACCCAGCAGCCAGATTCGGCCCGCACCCGGTTGGCCAGGCCGTGGTGGTCAAGGTGGGCGTGCGTGACCAGGACGCCACGGATGGCCGCGATGTTCTCGCCGATACCGGCCAGCCCGGCGCCCAGCGCCTCCCAGCCGTCGTCAACCGGCCAGCCCGGGTCCACGATCACCGGTCCTGACCGGGTCTGGAAGACATAGCAGAGCACGTAGCGCAGCGGATTATGCGGGATCGGGACCGGGACGGACCACAGGCCCGGCCGCACCTGCTCGACCGGCGGCAAGACCCGGTCCCGCCACGCCTGCTTCTGCCGGGCACCGGTTACCTCAACCATGACGGCGCTCCTGGCCGCGGGTATCCCGCGCGGGATGGCTAGCCACGACGAGCTCCTCAGTAAGGGCGGCGGTTTCCGGCTGGGCAGCGCCGCCGCCAGCCGGGCAGCGCCGTCGCGAAGCGGCGCTGGCCGCGGCTCGCGTGGCCAGCCTGCCTGGATGACACGGTAGACCAGGCCGACGGCGGGCCCCGCCGTGGCATCGCGGCAGGCCGGATGAGCACCCGGGGTGTCATAGTCCCCAGCGCACGGCGGTGGCCGCCTGACGGCCTATGCCAGCGATCGCGCCCGGTCAAGAGTCCGGTTCCGGTGCTCGCGCTGGCCCATATGCGGATACACCGGATACCCGGGCTTTCGCGCAGTGCGGGCAGCCGGCCGGGGAGCTGGCCGGGCGCGCCGGGCGCCGCGCCGGCCCTCGCGGTCGGCGGGATCGCCTGCGGCGCGCTGTATGCAGGTGTCGTGGGATCGTTCAGCCGCTATTCGTGGCCCGCCACGGTCGCGGTGATCAGCCTGGGCACGGCCGTGGTGCTGGCGGGCTGGCGGGGCCCGATGCGGGGCGGCGGCCCAGTGCCCGGACCGCTGCCGGTACGAGGCACGGCGCTGTGGGGCGGCCTGCTCGTGGCGGGCGGATCGTGGGAACTGTCAGCCCTGCTCCAGCAGCCCAATCTGACCGTCGACTCGTATGCGCATCCGACCATCAGCTCGCTGACCGACCCCTTGCTCGGCTCGCACCCCGGGCGGTCGCTGGCGCTCGCTGTCTGGCTCGGCGTCGGCTGGCTGGTGGTCCGCAGGTGAACTCGCGCGAGGTCATGATCACCGGCTACCTGATCATTGTGTGCTGCTGCGTTGCCCTTGAGGTGCTCGCCCGGCGCACGCGGACCCGCATCCCGCCGCTCAAAGACGTGCTGACCCGCGCCATGCGCACCCGGACCGGACGGGTGGGCGTGCTCGTGGCCTGGGCCTGGCTCGGGCTGCACTTCTTCGCGCGCTAGGGCAGCTTCCAGTCAACGGGCTCCCCGCCCCGTCCGACCAGCAGCTGGCTGGCCCGGCTGAAAGGCCGGGAGCCGAAGAACCCGTTGGCGGCCGACATGGGGCTCGGGTGAGCGGACTCAACGCGCGGCACGTCATCGAGCAGCGGCGCGAGGCTGCGGGCGTCGCGCCCCCACAAGATCGCCACGAGCGGGCCGCCGCGTTCGGCGAGCGCCCGGATGGCCTGGTCGGTTACCTGCTCCCAGCCCTGGCCCCGATGCGACGCCGGCTTGCCAGGCTGCACGGTGAGGGCCCGGTTCAGCAGCATCACGCCGCGCTCCGCCCACGGGCTCAGATCACCGGTGGCGGGCTTGGGGTAGCCGAGATCGTCGGCGTACTCGCGGAAGATGTTCAGCAGGCTCGGCGGCAGTCGCCGCACCTCCGGCGCCACCGAGAAACTCAGGCCGACCGGGTGCCCGGGCGTCGGATATGGGTCCTGCCCCACGATCAGGACCCGGACATCCGCAAGCGGCTGCTCAAACGCCCGCAGCACCCGGTCACCGGCTGGCAGGTATCCCCGGCCGGCCGCGACCTCGGCGCGCAGAAAGTCCCCCATCGTCCGGATCTGGCCTTCCACCGGCCGCAGCGCCGCCGCCCAGCCCGGGTCCATGATCTGCTCAAGCGGGCGCCCAGCCATGAAAGGCAACTCTAGCCCGCTGCCGTACTTGCGCGCGGTACTTCATAACGGGTGGGTGACCACCTGTTTCCGACCTACCTGCGGGGCTCCTGCTACGGGCGAGCCACGTAGCAGGCGATCCGTTAATAGGCGCCTGAGCCAGCCGACCAGATCAGCCGCCGCTTTATTTCCTTACTGGCGCGATGGCATTCCAGCGCCGCGAGAAACGCAAGGTGGACCTTGAGCGAGTCGGTGCCGGGGCAGAGGCTCAATACGGCCTGGCCATGATCGCGTTGTCGCTGGGCGATCCGGCCGTCGCGGAAGATCATCTCCAGCGGGCGGTGGCCATCGATCCTGATCACGCGAACGCGCTGTATGAACTCGGCGCGCTGGCCGAACAAGCACACCAGACACCGGATGCCGTTGCCTACTATCGCCGCGCGGTGCACGTGTCCCCCCATCACGTAAGCGCCCTCGCGGCACTCAGCCGGCTGGACAGCCAGGGCGGCGGCCCGGGGCCAGCGGCTCCCGCCTCAGCCCGCCTGGAAGTCCCGGGTCGGATGGCCGTGGCGTGGCGGTCAGCGCCCGGTTGCCCCTCAGCGGACGGGCTGAGCCTTCCGGTTTCATGATCGAGATGCGTTCCATGCCCCTATCAGGTCGCCGGGGTCTCCGCGACGGCGGGTTCCGACTCGGCGGGTGGCTGCGGCAGTTCCCGCAGCGAGGGAATCGGGGAGAAGATGAGCGGGATCAGCGAGAAGACAAAACCAACGGCTGCCACCCAGAGCGTGTTGCGCAGACCGATCGTGCTGCCGAGCAGCCCGCCGACGATGCCCCCGAGGGGGCCCAGCGTGTACAGCACCGTCCGCGACGCGGCGTTCATCCGGCCCATCAGGGCGGCCGGCGTCACAGTCTGACGAAGCGTGATCATGAGCACATTCGCCGTGGCCAGCCCGAATCTGACCAGGAAGAACACCAGCATGAAGATTATGGCCAGGACCGCGCGGGTACCCTGCGCGGCCGGGATGCCGAAGGCGGGCAGCGTTCCGAACCCGCAGGCGATCATGATCATCGGACCGTAGCGGAACCGGCGGCTGAACGAAGAGGCGAGGGCGGAGCCGATAATGCCGCCGATAGCGCCGACCCCGAGCACCAGCCCGACCAGGGCGGGCGTGAAGTGCAGCTGGCGGATGGCGTAGAGCAGGAACATCGCGTCGCTCATGATGAAGAAGAAGTTCCACAGCCCGCCCTGCGCCGTGGTCGCCCGCACGTAGCGGTTGCCCAGCACCAGGTGCAGCCCTTCGCGGATCTCCGTCAGCAGATGGCGCTCGGGCGCCCGCCGCGGCCGGGGCTCCTCGGTCCTGATGGCCAGCAGTGTCGCGACCGAGAACACATAGGAGATTGCGTCGGCAGCCATTGCCGTCGCCGCGCCGAGCAACTGGACGAGCACGCCGCCTAGGGCGGGCCCGGACGCGTCCGCGGCCGCGTAGCTCGTGGAGACCTTGCTGTTGGCCTCGACCAGCTGCTCTTTACGCACCAGCGACGGCACATACGATAGCCAGCACACGTCGAAGAACACCGTCGCTACGCCCACCCCGAAGGCGACCACGTACAGGACCGGCATGCCGAGGGCGCCCGCCGCGGCCAGGATCGGCACCAAACCCACGAGCAAGCAGCGGGCTACGTTTGAGCCGATCATCACCGGGCGCTTGCGGCGCCGGTCCACCCAGGCGCCGACGAGCAGCGCAAACAGCAGGAACGGCACGTTCTCCAGGAACCTGATCACGCCGAGTTGCACCGGGGAGACCCGCAGCACGATGATCGCGGTCAGCGGCAGCGCCAGGTACGTCACCTGACTGCCGAACAGCGACACCGTCTCGCCGACCCAGAACTTCATGAAATCGGCGTGCGTCCACAGCACCCCCCAGCGCGGCCGGTGCGCGGACCGGTCGCCGGTCGCCGGGGCGGCCGCGGCCGGGTCGTCGGCGTGGACCTGGTCAGTCATTGCCGGCCGCGCTCTCCCGGCCGTCGTGCTCGGCCTGGCGTTCCCGCGCCTCCGCGAGCTGCCGTTCCAGGTCCGCGACTTCGGCAGCGAGTTGGTCGACGTTATCGCCGTCCTCCGTCAGCGTGTCGATGAGCGCGGCCAGGTCGGCTAGCGCGGGGGTGTCAAACACGTCACGGACACGTATTTCGACGCCGAGGCGCTCGCGGATATGGGCGGCGACCCTGGCGGCTTGGAGTGAGTTGCCGCCGAGGTCGAAGAAGTTGTCGTGGGCGCTGATGGTGGGATGGCCCAGGATGTCGGTGTAGATGGCGGCGATGAGGTGCTCGGCGGGGGTAGACGGCGGGGTGTAGGGGGCGCGGATGGTGTCGCCGGGGGCGGGAGCGGGCAGCGCGGCGCGGTTGATCTTGCCGGTGGGGCTCAGCGGCAAGGTAGCCAGGCTGACGTAGGCAGCGGGGATCATGTACCCGGGCAGCAACCCGGCCAGGTGCTCACGCAGCTCAGCCGGGCCAGGCGCGCTGGCCCCGGGGGCGGGCAGGATATAGGCCGCGATGCCGTCACCGCCGGGCAGGTCATGGCGCAGCGCGGCGACCGCCTGGGCGACACCGGGATGAGCGGCCAGGGCGTGCTCGATCTCCTCCAGCTCGATCCGCTGCCCGCGTAGCTTGATCTGGGTATCGAAGCGGCCCAGGAACTGGATCTGCCCGCCGGGGGTCCACCGCCCAGGTCCCCGGTGTGGTAAGCCCGGTCACCGGGAACAAACGGATCCGCGGTGAACTTCGCCGCGGTCAGCCCGGGATTGCCCAGGTACCCGCGGGCCAGCCCCTCCCCCGCGGCCACGATCTCGCCGGGCACCCCCGGCGGCACCGGGTTGGACCACCGGTCCAGCAGATACACCCGCCGGTTCGGCATCGCCCGCCCGATCGGCGGCGAGGCCGTCCACTCCTTGTGCTCACACGGATAGAACGCGCACCCGATCGTCGCCTCCGTCGGCCCGTAAGCATTCAGGAATAACCGCCCCGGCAGATTCCACCGGTTCACCAGGTCACCGCTGAACGCCTCCCCCCCGACCAGCATCCCCCGCAGACACGGGTACGGCTCGGGATCCAGCAGCGCGATCATCGCCGGCGGCGCCCCCAGGTAACTCACCCGCTGCGCCCGCATCAGCTCCGACAGCTCCCGCGGCGACACCGTCGCCTCCGCCGGCACCAGCACCATCGCCGCCCCCCGCGACAACCCGGTGAACAGCTCCCCCTCCGCCAGGTCAAAGATCAGCGACGAAAACTGCAGCATCCGGTCCCCCGGCCCGAACCCGAACACCCCGCCCAGCCAGTCCATATACGTAGCCAGCGCATGATGCTCCACCACCACGCCCTTCGGCCGTCCCGTCGACCCCGACGTGTACAGCACATACGCCGGCGACTCCAGCCCCGCCGCCGCCGCCGGAACCGGCCGGCCGCCGCCCAGTCCACCTCATCCAGGCACACCACCTGACACCCCCCGCCCGGCAGCGCCCCCGCCAGCCCCGACTGCGTCAGCACCACCCGCGCCCCGCAATCACCCAGAATCCACCCCACCCGCTCCGCGGGATGCGCCGGATCCAGCGGCACAAACGCCGCCCCCGCCGTCAACACCCCCAGCAACGCCACCGGCACCAGCACCCCCCGCTCCAGCGCCACCCCCACCACATCCCCCGCCCCCACGCCCAGCCCTCCCAGCACCCCGGCAACCGCCCCCGCCCGCGCCACCAGCTCCGCATAACTCAGCACCTCATCCCCGAACACCACCGCCTCCGCCCCCGGCGTCCGGGCCGCCTGCTCCGCCACCAGCACATGCACCAGCTCCCGCCGGTACTCCCGCACCTCCCCCTGCCACCCCGCCAGCACCCGCTCCCGCTCCCCCGCCGGCAACAACCCCACCTGCGACACCCGCAGCCCCGCATCCGCCGCCACCGCCCCCAGAACCGCCTCCAGATGCCCCACCAGCCCCTCCACCCGCCACCGATCAAACACATCCACCGCATACTCGACCCACAGCGTCAGCCCGTCCGGCTCGTCCACGGCATTGATCGCCAGATCGAACCGGGCGGTGCCGGGGTCGATGTCGGTCATGCGCAGGCGCAGCCCCGCGCTCTCCCAGGTGCCGGCGCCGGGGCGCATGTCCATCGCCACCTGGAACAGCGGGTTGCGGCTGGGGTCACGCGGCGGCCGCAGCCGCTCCACCACCTTGGCGAACGGCACCTCGCCGTGGTCGTGGGCCTCGGCCGTAACCCGGGCGACCTGCGCGATGAGCTCACCGAAGGTCGGGTCACCGGACAGGTCGAAGCGCAGTACGTTCATATTCACGAGCAGGCCGACGAGCGTCTCGAGCTCAGGGCGGTTACGCCCCCCGTTGGCGGTGCCCATCACGATGTCGTCCTGGCCCGTGTACCGGGCCAGGACCAGCGCCAGCGCCGCCATCACCACGCTGAACAGGGTCGCTCCGGCCGCGCGCGCGAGGTCGGAGGCCTGGTCGGCGATCTGTGCCGGTATCTGGTGGGAAATGAGCTCACCGCGGAACGAAGGCCGGGCCGGCCGGGGGCGGTCGGCGGGCAGGTCGAGCACCGGCAGGCCGGCCAGCTGCCGCTCCCAGTAATCCAGGTGCTCCTCGAGCTCGCCGGCCGCCAGCCGCTCCCGCTGCCACACCGCGAAATCCGCGTACTGCAGCGGCAGCCCGGGCAGCGCCGCGGGACAGCCTGTCGCGTGCGCCGCATATAGCACCTTTAGCTCGGCCAGCAGCATGCCGAGCGACAGCCCGTCGCAGCAGGCATGATGGACGATCAGGCAGAGCAGGTGCCTGTCCGGTGCCAGCCGCAGCAGCCGGAAGCGAGTGACCGGCCCGGTAGCCAGGTCGATGTATCGGTGGGCATCGCGGGCGACCTCGGCGAGCACCACCGCCTCGTCGGCCAGGCCACCGCCCGGCGGCACACGGTCCTCGACCGTCAGCGTTACCGCAGGCACAGGCCCTGCTACCTGATAGGGCACGCCGTCCTGCGTCTGGATGACCATGCGCAGTACCTCATGCCGGGCGACGATCTGCACCAGGCTGCGGCGCAGGGCGGCCACGTCGAGTGGCCCGGTGAGCCACAGCGCGACTCCCATGTTGTAGGCCGCGGCCTGGTTCTCGTCGAGTTGATCGACCAGCCAGAGCCCTTCCTGCAAGGAGGACAGGGGAACCGGGCCGCCAGCCGCGCGGCGCGGAACCACGGCGGATCCGCCCGAGGCGCGTGCGCGAGCGCCGAGCGTGCGCAGCAGCGCCTCCCGCTGCTGCGGGGACAGGCCAGACGGCCCGGCGGCCAGCTCAGCCATGGTCAGGTACCTCCATCGAGATGGTGCTGTCCGGCTCGCGGCCGCCGGTCGCAGCGGCCAGATCCTCGGCCGAGGCCTGGCTGAGCAGGGCTTCCTCGACCAGTTGAGCGACTGCCTCCACCGTGGCCGCGACGATGAAGTCCGCCATGGGCACGGTTACGCCCAGCTGATGCCTGATCCGGCCGATCGCGACGGCGGCCTGCAGCGAGGTGCCGCCCAGGTCGACGAAATCGTCAAGCGCTCCAGCCCGCGGGATGCCGAGCACATCGGAATAGACCGCGGCCACCTCGCGCTCGGTGGCCGTGCGCGGGACCACAGGGCCCTTCCGTTGCCCGTCGCCGGCACCGTCTTGGTGCCGGGCCGCCACGTCCGGCCCGGCGATCTTGCCGATCTCTCGGGCGAGGGCGGCCAGGGTGGGCGCCGACCAGGCCACGCCTGGCGGCAAGGTCAGTCCAAGCTGCCGGCCGACCTGCTCGGCCATCTGCACCGCCAGCAGCGAGCTTCCGCCGAGTTCGAAGAAGCCGTCCGGCCGGGACACCCCTTCGCGGCCAAGCAGCGCGCACCAGACCTGCGCGATGTCGTGTTCCAGTCCCGTCAGTGTCCTCGCGGCCGGGCCCCAGGGCGGGTCTGGCAGCGCGCGGCGGTTGGCCTTCCCGGTGGCCGACCTCGGGATCTCCGCCACGGGGACGAATGCCTCGGGCACCAGGGACGGGGGCAGCGTCATGCGGCAGGTTGCGGCGAGTTCCGCGGCACTCGGCGGCAAAGCGTCGTCGGTCACGAAGTAGCCGACCAGGCAGCGCTGGCCGGCCTGGTTCTCCCGGACCGCAGCCACCGCGGCGCGCACCGCCGGGTGCCGGGCGAGAGCGGCCTCGACATCCCCCAGCTCAATCCGGACGCCGTGCACCTTGACCTGGTCGTCCAGCCTGCCGATGAACTCGAGCTCGCCGTCAGCGCGCCGGCGGCAGGCGTCACCGGTGCGATACATCCGCTGCTGGCCGCCCGCCGCGCTGACCTGGACGAAACGCTGACTGGCGAACTCGGGCTGATGCCAGTATCCGATCGCCACTCCGGGGCCGCCGATGAACATCTCGCCGGGTGCGCCAGCGGGGGCGGCGTTACCGTACCGGTCCAGGACCAGGGCGGTGACGTTGTCAATGGGCAGGCCGATCGTGATCGCGGGCTCGCCTGCCGCACGGGGCATTCGGCTCGCGGTCGCGTAGCCCGTGGTCTCCGTCGGCCCGTACATGTTGTAGACCTCCTTCGCCGGCGACCGCTGGAAAATCTCGCGTACCAAGGCACCGGCGAGCGGCTCGGCGCCCACCACGACCGTCTGCAGGCTGGCCGGGAACGCGCCGTTCCGCAGGAACTCGGCCAGCACGCTCGGCACGGCGTTGATCAGCGTCACGCCATCAAGCGCGGCTGGGTCGGCGGCGACATCCAGCAGGCCGTCGCAGATCACGACCGTCCCCCCGGCGAGCAGCGGCGGCCATAGTTCCACCAGGCACGCGTCGAAGTTCAGGGCGGTGCTGAACAGGGTGCGGTGGAACCGGTCCCGGCCGACCGTGTTCAGCAGGCCGCTGACGAAGGACACTAGGTTCCGGTGACTGGCCGCCACCCCTTTCGGCCTCCCGGTGGAACCGGAGGTGAACACCACGTAACACAGTGCTTCCAGGTCGCCCGCGGGGGCCGGCGAGGGTCCGCCCGCCAGGTCGCCAGACGGGCCGGCGAGGGTCCGCCCGCCAGGTCGCCAGACGGGGCCGGCGAGGGTCCGCCCGCCAGGTCGCCGGACGAGCCGGAGCGCGGCCAGCCGGTGACCGCGCGGACGCCGGCCGCAGCGGCGGCGCAGTCCCGCGGTGGTGAGGACGGCCTCAGCACCCGCGTCCGCGACGATCATCGCGAGCCGCTCCGGCGGGTTGCTGACGTCCAGCGGCAGGAATCCGGCGCCGGCCCGAGCACGCCGAGGACGGCCACCACGAGGTCGATGTCGCGATCCAGCAGCAACCCGACTAGCGAGCCTGGTCCAGCGCCTTGAGCGCACAGCCAGGCCGCGAGCGTCGCCGCGGCCTCGGCCAGCTCGGCGTAGGACATCTCCCGGCCCGCGCAGCTCACCGCCACTGCCTGCGGGGTGCGGGCGGCCTGCTCGGCGACCAGCACGTGGACGGGCTGGTCTGGATAGCGGCGCTTGATCCCCTGCGACATGGCCTGCGCCGCCCGCTGCTCCGGCTCGGTGAGCAGCGGCACCGCCGAGACCGGCAGGGCCGGGTCGGCCAGGCCTGCGCGCAGCACCGTCTGCCAGTGCGTGAGCAGAGCCAAGACCCAGTCCGCGGCATAACGGTCCGTGGGGTACTCCGCCGTCAGCACGAGCTCGCCGCCGGCGTCCAGGCGCGCGCCGAGGCAGAGCCCCGCCGTCAGCCCGGCGCCCGTCGTCTCTATGAGTTCTGCCGTCAGGCCGGCCAGGACCGGCGCCGTCGGCGCCGCGCCCGCGTCGTCGCAGCCGGGGGCGACGTCAATGCCCACGCCGAACAGCGGATAGCGGTCAGCGGCGCGGGGCGGGCGGAGCGCGGCGACCAGCGCCCCGAACGGGACGTCGCCGTAACGCTGCGCCGCGGCCATCCCGTCGGCGGCCCTGACGGCCAGCTCCGCGAAGGCCGGATCGCCCGACAGGCAGGTACGGAGCACGGTGATGTCGGTGAACGGGCCGACCACCGCGCGCAGGCCGGTCTCGCGGCGCGCGCTCACCGTGACCCCGGCCACCGCGTCCTCCGCACTGGTGTAGCGGGCGATCAGCACCTGTGCGCCGGCCACCAGCACGTCCCTGGGCCGGATGTCCCGGGCGGTCGCGAACTGTCGCAGGGCCGCCAGCAGGCCGCTGCCGCCCGCCTCCGGACAGCCTGGCGGGCGTCGCGCTGCGGGCCAGCCTGCGGCCGGGCCGCGGGAAAGCCGTCCGCCGGGACGTCGGCCAGCTGCTCGCGCCAGTACTGCAACCCCGCCTCGAACCCGCCGTCAGCCAGTCTCCGGCGCTGCGCGAAGGCGAAATCCCGGTAGCTGCCGGCGAACGGCGGCAGGATCGCCCGGTGGCCCTCCTGGGCGGCCGGGCCGCCAGTGACCTGGGCGGAGTAGAGCTGGCCGAGCTCAGACAGCATGATCGCCAGAGACGACTCGTCGGCAGTCACCCGGTGCGCGGCGAGCACGAGCAGGTGGTCGCTCTCGCTGGCCCGGATCAGCCGGGCGCGCAGGAGCGGCCCCTGGCCGAGGTCGAACGGCTCATGTAGCGCGCGGGTGGCCAGGCCGGGGGCGCTTGCCGGCTCGGCGGCCACGATATCCAGCGTGACCTGGGGAGCCGGGCTGATGACCTGGACCAGCGTGTCATGGTCCAGGGCGATGCTGGTGCGCAGGGCCGGGTGACGGCCGGCCAGCGCGCCGATCGCCGCCGCCAGCGCGCCAGTGTCCAGGGCACCACGCAGCCGGACAACCGCGCCTGCCGCCGCACCCGCGCCGGGCGCCAGCCGGTCTTCCAGCCAGGCCCGCTCCTGCGCGAAGGAGACCGGGCCGGGCGGCGCGCTGCGGCCATGCGCCGCGACCTCCGAGGTGCGCCTCACGTCTTCGCCTCGGGCGCCGAGCGGGCCCGGCCGTCTGCCACGGGTAAGCCGGGGCCACCGTGGGCTGCCCCCATCCCGGAGAGCCCGGGTACACGGCCGAGGCCCTGCTGTATGGCTCTGGTGAGGGTGGCGACGTTGGGCTCATGCCAGATCGTGAAGTGGTCTCCGGGTATCACCACGTCGTCAAGGCTCGCCGCCCATTCCCGCCAGAACGGGCGGCTGTCGGGGGACCCGGCGGCTCGGATCAGGGTCATCCGGCCGCTGAACCGACCTTCGGGCTGGTAGGCCGCCATGGCCCTCGCGGTGGCTGAGAAGACCGCCAGACGCCTGCGCAGGAAGGGCAGCCCGAGCCCCGCGGGCACCAGCCCATCTCGTTGGAGGACGGCCAGCATCGGTGCCAGGACGTCGGTGTCCAAGTCGCCGTCGGACGCGGCCTCGGCGATCGGGCCTAGCGTGATCTCGGATACCCCTACCGTGGCCGCCAGCTGATCGGCGAATAGCTGGACCAGTTCGGCGGGGGCCGGCGGCGGGGCAGGCGCTGGCACCGGCGGGTCGATGAGGGCCAGCAGGGCGATGGCCTGGCCGGCCTCAGCCAGGTGCCGCGCCATCTCGAACGCGATCAGGGCCCCGGCGGAATAGCCGACGAGGTGATAAGGGCCTGCGGGCTGACGGTCGAGCATGGCGGTCAGGTAGCGGGCGGCCAGGTCCCCGATGGTCTCAAGCGGGGCATCGTCATCGTCAAGCCCCGGCGCTTGGAAGGCCAGCACCGGCCACTGCGCGTCGACCTGGCGGGCGAGCGCCAGGTAGGTGTAAGTCGACCCGGACGCCTGCGGGAGGCAGAAGACTGGCGGTCGCGAGCCGGTAGCCTTGAGCGCCACCAGGGTGGCGTCGCCCCCGGCGGTAGCCGCACCGGCTGCGGCAGTGCCGCTGTCGGC
The DNA here is from genome assembly GCA_963775745.1 of uncultured Actinomycetota bacterium. Classification (GTDB taxonomy): domain Bacteria; phylum Actinomycetota; class Actinomycetes; order Streptosporangiales; family Streptosporangiaceae; genus DATBGO01. The sequence goes on along the minus strand of CAVZKE010000019.1, from coordinate 253,966 downwards.
GGCCAGCGCGGTCGCGGCGACGGTGGGTTCGGCGAAAAACTCCCGTAGTGGTACCACCGTGCCGGTCAGCTCGGTGATCCGGTCCAGGACCAGCGCGGCTTGGAGTGAGTTGCCGCCGAGGTCGAAGAAGTTGTCGTGGGCGCTGATGGTGGGATGGCCCAGGATGTCGGTGTAGATGGCGGCGATGAGGTGCTCGGCGGGGGTAGCCGGCGGGGTGTAGGGGGCGCGGATGGTGTCGCCGGGGGCGGGAGCGGGCAGCGCGGCGCGGTTGATCTTGCCGGTGGGGCTCAGCGGCAAGGTAGCCAGGCTGACGTAGGCAGCGGGGATCATGTACCCGGGCAGCAACCCGGCCAGGTGCTCACGCAGCTCAGCCGGGCCAGGCGCGCTGGCCCCGGGGGCGGGCAGGATATAGGCCGCGATGCCGTCACCGCCGGGCAGGTCATGGCGCAGCGCGGCGACCGCCTGGGCGACACCGGGATGAGCGGCCAGGGCGTGCTCGATCTCCTCCAGCTCGATCCGCTGCCCGCGTAGCTTGATCTGGGTATCGAAGCGGCCCAGGAACTGGATCTGCCCGCCGGGGGTCCACACCCCCAGGTCCCCGGTGTGGTAAGCCCGGTCACCGGGAACAAACGGATCCGCGGTGAACTTCGCCGCGGTCAGCCCGGGATTGCCCAGGTACCCGCGGGCCAGCCCCTCCCCCGCGGCCACGATCTCGCCGGGCACCCCCGGCGGCACCGGGTTGGACCACCGGTCCAGCAGATACACCCGCCGGTTCGGCATCGCCCGCCCGATCGGCGGCGAGGCCGTCCACTCCTTGTGCTCACACGGATAGAACGCGCACCCGATCGTCGCCTCCGTCGGCCCGTAAGCATTCAGGAATAACCGCCCCGGCAGATTCCACCGGTTCACCAGGTCACCGCTGAACGCCTCCCCCCCGACCAGCATCCCCCGCAGACACGGGTACGGCTCGGGATCCAGCAGCGCGATCATCGCCGGCGGCGCCCCCAGGTAACTCACCCGCTGCGCCCGCATCAGCTCCGACAGCTCCCGCGGCGACACCGTCGCCTCCGCCGGCACCAGCACCATCGCCGCCCCCCGCGACAACCCGGTGAACAGCTCCCCCTCCGCCAGGTCAAAGATCAGCGACGAAAACTGCAGCATCCGGTCCCCCGGCCCGAACCCGAACACCCCGCCCAGCCAGTCCATATACGTAGCCAGCGCATGATGCTCCACCACCACGCCCTTCGGCCGTCCCGTCGACCCCGACGTGTACAGCACATACGCCGGCGACTCCAGCCCCGCCGCCGCCGCCGGAACCGGGCCGGCCGCCGCCCAGTCCACCTCATCCAGGCACACCACCTGCCACCCCCCGCCCGGCAGCGCCCCCGCCAGCCCCGACTGCGTCAGCACCACCCGCGCCCCGCAATCACCCAGAATCCACCCCACCCGCTCCGCGGGATGCGCCGGATCCAGCGGCACAAACGCCGCCCCCGCCGTCAACACCCCCAGCAACGCCACCGGCACCAGCACCCCCCGCTCCAGCGCCACCCCCACCACATCCCCCGCCCCCACGCCCAGCCCCCCCAGCACCCCGGCAACCGCCCCCGCCCGCGCCACCAGCTCCGCATAACTCAGCACCTCATCCCCGAACACCACCGCCTCCGCCCCCGGCGTCCGGGCCGCCTGCTCCGCCACCAGCACATGCACCAGCTCCCGCCGGTACTCCCGCACCTCCCCCTGCCACCCCGCCAGCACCCGCTCCCGCTCCCCCGCCGGCAACAACCCCACCTGCGACACCCGCAGCCCCGCATCCGCCGCCACCGCCCCCAGAACCGCCTCCAGATGCCCCACCAGCCCCTCCACCCGCCACCGATCAAACACATCCACCGCATACTCGAGCTGGACGGTGACGGTCGATTCGGCCTCCAGCACGTTGATGGCGATGTCGAACCGGGCGGACACCAGGTCACCGGCGACGATCTCGCCCGCGACGCCGGGCAGCTCAACCCGCTGCAGCAGCTGGCCGGGCACCAGGCCGAAGGCGATCTGGAACAGCGGGTTGCGGCTGGGGTCACGCGGCGGCCGCAGCCGCTCCACCACCTTGGCGAACGGCGCACCCTCATGGTCGTAGGCCGCGAGGGTTGTCTCCTTGACCCGGGCGAGCAGCTCACCGAAGGTCGGGTTACCCGACAGGTCGGTGCGCAGCACCAACATGTTGGTGAACAGGCCGATCAGGGGCTCCAGCTCGGGCCGGTCACGGCCGCCGACCGCAGTCCCGATGACGATGTCCTCCTGGCCCGTGTACCGGGCCAGGACCACGTTGAAGCCGGCCAGCAGCACCATGAACAGCGACACGGAGTTCGCCCGGGCGAGCTCCCGCAGTTCGGCGACGAGAGCGGCGGGCAGCTCGCAGTTGATGGTTTCGCCGCGGAAGGACGGCGCGGGCGGCCGCGGGCGGTCAGTCGGGAACTCCAGCGTGGGCAGCGCCGCCAGCTGCCGCCCCCAGTAAGCCAAATGCTCCTCGAGCTCGCCGGCCGCCAGCCGCTCCTGCTGCCACACCGCGAAATCCGCATACTGCACCGGCAGCTCGGGCAGCGCCGCCTGCCGGCCCTCGACCTCGGCGGTGTACAGCTCACTGAGCTCGCTGAGCAGGACCGACGCCGACCATCCATCCGAGCAGATGTGATGCATGGTGGCCGTCAGGACATGATCGTCGCGCGCAATCCGCAGCAGCCCGAACCTGATCGGCGGTCCGTGCTCGAGGTCGAACGGGACACTCGCTTCGGCGTTCAGGCGCGCTGGCAGGGCCGCCTCGGTCACCGGGACCGGGACGGGCAGCCGGACTGGCGCGGCTGGCACGATCATCTGGACCGGCTGCGCGCCTGCCGCCCGGAAGCAGGTACGCAGTGCCTCATGCCGGGCGACGATCTGGCTGAGGGCACGTTCCAGGGCGCAGGTGTCCAGCGTGCCACGCAACCGTACGCCGAACGGGATGTTGTAGGCGTCGAGGCCTGGCGCGAACCGTTCCATGAACCACAACTGCTCTTGCGCGGCCGACAGCGGTGCTGTCTCGCCCGGCCGGCCGGGCCGCCTCGGAACGGGGCCAGCTGCGGCGTGCTTAACCCGCTGCAGCCGCCGTTTCGCCGCTTGCAGGCGCCGCTCCAGCGCACCAATGTTGTCGGCAAGATCAGGCTTGCGTTCAGCTGGTGTTTGGGCAGGGGCAGCCGAAGATTCGGTCACCTTCCAGGCCTCCTCAGCACGGACTGCCAGGCATGCAGTGGCATTCCCGGCCGACCGGCACCAGCAAGAGGTCAGCCCATATGAGGCAAGCCCCAAACGGGCACCCGCTGATACCGGTCACGCGTGCAGTCTCCGGCTGACGCAGACCCGGGCTGAGTATAAATCCCGCATCGGGCCGCGGACAAGACCATGCGGGCGTAGCGGGCGAGGCAGGGCGCGTATACCTTCGGCCACGCGTTTGCTAGCGCGAACGGAGGTGAGGCGCCGGTGATCCGAACGGGTGGATCAGGGGCTGCGCCGCGCGAGCTGCTCCAGCAGCCACGCGGCATCGGCGGTGCGGGCGCCGAGCAGGACCGCGACGTCGCTGGCGGTGAGTTCCTGCTCGGCCAGCAAGACGAGCAGGCGCCGCAGGGCCGGATCGAGCCCCTCGTACGGGGCGCCGAACACCTCCTGGACCGCTGCTGCCTGGCCGCTGCCCGCTCCGAGCCCGGCCGGGCGGTCGCGCCCCCGCAGCCTGGCCAGGTAGCCGCGCAAGTCTAGTCCGGGCGCGCCGACGAGGCTGGCCGCCGCAATCCGTAGCCCGAGCGGAAGGTAGCCGCACCAGGCAGCGAGTTCTGCGGCGGCGGCCGGGTCTGCTGCGGCCCGGCCGCGGAGCGCATGATCGAGGAGCTCCAGCGCCTCGGCGGGCTGGAGAACGCCGAGAACATGATGGCGGACGCCTTCCAGCACCGTGAGCGCGCGCAGCTCGCGGCGGCTGGTAAGGATTACCGCGCAGCCGCGCGTCCCTGGCAGCAAGGGCTGTATCTGCGCGGCCTCAGCTACGTTGTCGATGACCATGAGCACTTTCCGGTCCGCCAGCCAGGCGCGGAACGATGCGGCCCGCTGGTCAAGTCCCTCAGGTATCGATCCGCGCAGGTGGCCGGTCGCGAGCATCAGGTCGGCGAGCAGCGGGTTCAGTCCGTGCGCCGCCCGCTGGCTCCGCGTGCCCAGCCGCAGGTAAAGCTGGCCATCGGGAAATTGCCTGCGCAGCCGGTGCGCGACCCGGACGGCCAGCGCGCTCTTGCCTACCCCGGCCATGCCGGAAAGGCCGACGAGGGGAACCTCGGGGCTGGAACCGGAGAGCTCGGCTGCCACAATCTCGCAGGCCTCTTCGCGGCCGACAAAATCGCTCACCTCACGCGGCAGCTGACATTGCCTGATCCAGGCGCTGGCGCGGGCGCGGGCGCGCGGCTGGCTGACTGCCGACGTGCGGCAGCGCGGCGCAGCGGGGTTCTCGCCGCCGCTCCCCGCCTGCTCGGGGAGCCGGTCGGCGCCGAGCCGCCGGTGCGGGTCAACTTCCCCGCGCAAGACCGGCCGGTCGGCCAGCACGGTGTCATGCAGGTCGCGTAACTCCTCTCCGGGCTCGATGCCCAGCTCCGCCGTGAAAATCTGCCTGGCCTGCCGGTAAGCGGCGAGTGCGTCAGCGCGCCAGCCGCTCTGATGTAACGCCAGCATGAGCAGCTGCCAGTACCGCTCGCGGAGCGGATGCGCCGCTACCAGGGCGTTCAGCTCGGAGATGACACCCCGGTGATGGCCGAGCGCCATCTGGAATTCGACCCGGCGCTCCACAGCGAGCAGCCGCTGTTCGGCCAGCAGCGGAGCCTCGCTGCGCTGCAACAGGTCCGACTCGATATCCTCCAGCGGCTCTCCCCGCCACAGCTGTAAAGCTTCGTCCAGCTGGCCGGAGGCCTCGTTGAGCTGCCTGGCCGCGGCGGATAGCTCAGCCTGTCTGGTCAGGCGCTGGAAGCGGACGACGTCAATGGCTTCTTCCTCGACGTCGAGCAGATAGCCGCCGGGCACGGTGCGGATAAGTGACCGGCCCGCGCTGTCGGTGAGCCGGTGCCGCAGCCGCAGAACAAGCGCCTGAATCGCGCCGCGGGCGTTGCGCGGCGGGCGGTCATCCCACAGGGCGTCGGTCAGCTTCTCCGCCGTCAGCGTCTTGCCGGCGTGCAAGATCAGCGCCGCGGCCAGGACGCGCTGCTTGGAGGCAAGTAACGGCGCCGGGACGCCGTCGAAGCAGATACTCAGTGGTCCGAGCAAGCCAAACTCCGGCCCGGAACGCGTGCCAGGATGCACATGTCCCTCCCCTTCAGCCGATATCTCCCTATTTGTCGATACATGCAAACCGCCTAAGACGCCAGTGGGCAGATGGGTACGCTCCGGGTCAGTGTCCGGTCATACGCAGACCGGCTGGCGCACTCCGCCGGCCCGTCAGCATCACGTCAGCCGCCCGTCAGGAGCGCGTCAGCGGTCCGGCAAATAATGGGCGCGGCAGTCTCCGGCCGCGCAAAAGATGGAAGCACTTCGTGATCACAAGCACGGCACCGCCGTGACCGGCCCCCGGGCCAGGCGCAAGTGACAGGTTTCCCAGGGAGAGTGGCCCCATGCAGGTCCTGAAGAGCGGCTCAGCTGAGCTCGCACCAGAATTCGGCATCGAGACCGGCCGGTGGTCGCAGTATTCCGGACTCGGCGGCATGCCATTCGGCGCCATGTGGTGCAAGGTCTCGCCCGGCAGCCGCAGCAATACCGACCACCATCCGGAGCGGGAGCTCGTGGTGGTCGTGCAGGGCGCGGCCCGTTTCCAGGCGAGCGGCCGGGAGGAGGTGGCCGCCGCAGGTAGCGCCGTCCTGTTAGAGAGCGAGGAGGAGCACGTCATGGTCAACCTCTCCGCAGACGATGCGCTCGTCGTGCTCAGCCTCTTCTGGCTTCCCGAGCGCGCTGCCGACCAGGCGCCAGTCGCGTCGGCGGGACCAGCCGGTGGCCGCTGAGCGGCGGCCGGTCGTGATCACCGCGACCGCGCCCACTCCCAACGGCCCGCTGCATATCGGGCACCTGAGCGGTCCCTATCTCGCCATGGACATCGCAGCTCGTGCTGCGCGGGCGCGCGGCGATCCGGTCCTGACCGTCAGCGGCTTGGACCCGCACCAGAATTACGTGCTGGCCAAGGCCCATTTACAGGCTCGCGCTCCCGCCGACGTCCTCGACGAGTACGAGACGCTGATCCGCCAGGCGTTCTCCGCCGCTAAGATCAACTACGACCTGTTCATCGACCCTCGAGCCGATGCTGGGTACCGAGCCCGGGTAGCCGGGCTGCTCGGCGAGCTGGTAGCGGCGCGGACGGTCGCGGTCGAGGACGTCGTGCTGGCGGTCTGCGCCCGGTGCAATGCCACGCTTCATCACGCCAACGTGACCGGTGCATGCCCGCTGTGCGGCGGCGGTTCCGGCGGCGGCACCTGCGAAGGTTGCGGCGCCTTCACCACCGGCATAACCCTCCGTGACGCACTCTGCACCCGCTGCGGAGGGCGGCCCCGCACCGTCCAGGCCAAACTCCCGGTACTGCACACCGAGGCCTACCGAGCCGAGCTGACCCGGACCTGGGCGCTCGCGGCACTGCCTGGCCGGGTCCGGGCGCTGCTGCGCCACTATCTGACCCATGGCCTGCCGGACGTACCGCTGGCCTACCCCAGCGACTGGGGCATCGAGCTCGGCAAGTCTGGACAGCGGATCGATGTATGGGTGGAGATGGGCCTGGGCCTGCTCGCGCAGGTCGCAGCGCATTGCGGCGCCCCGGCGGCGACGGTAGCGCAGTGCCGGGCCGGGTGGGCGCACGCCGGACCATGCTGGCACTTCCTCGGCATTGACAACGCCTTCTATTTCAGCGTCCTGTTCCCCGCCATATTCGCGGCGGCCGACCTGCAACCGGGCTGGCTGGGAGGATTGGTCGTCAACGAGTTCTACCGGTTAGACGGAAAGAAGTTTTCCACCAGCCGCAGCCACGCTATCTGGGCCCATGAGCTCCTGGCCGATGAGGACCCGGCGCTAGTGCGCCTCTTCCTGAGCTGGGACAGGCCCGACCACTATGAAAGCGATTTCACCCGGGCCGGTTACGACGAATTCTGCGCCTGGGTCAAGCCGATGCTCGACAGCGGCCCGAGCGTACCTGACCGGCTCGCCGGGGCCGAGCGAAGCCGCGCCGAACAGGCACTGCGGCTCACCACCTTCGATCCCGCTCTCGCGCTCCACTGCCTGCTCGTGGCCGGGCCGGTCACGGCGCCCCAACTGATGGCCGCGCTTACTGGCGACGATCAGTGACAAGCAACGCGCTCTTCCCCGCCGACCCGACCGACCGCGAAGAGGAACGCTCTCGATGAGCATTCAGGACACTCCGCATTTCCACACCGCCGGCGTAGGGGCCGGGCCCGCGAACTTGAGCCTGGCCGCCCTGTTCGAATCGGTTGCACCCGACCGCATCGTGCTTTTCGACGGGCAGCCCGGCCCGGCGTGGCATGGCGGCCTGATGTTTCCCAGCGTGCGTATGCAGACCGGCTGGGTCAAGGACCTGGTGTCGCTGGTGAATCCGACACACCGGGTGTCTTTCCTGAGCTATCTGGTCCGAACCCGGCGCGTCTACACCTTCCTGAGCGCCCAGTACGCCGAGATCCCGCGGCTTGAGTACGTTCGCTACCTGGAATGGGCCGCCGGGCAGCTCGCCAACGTCCATTTTGGCACCCGCATCGATGACATCAGCTTCGATAACGGATTCTTCCTTCGTAGTGCCGGGAAGCTGCTCGCCACCAGCGACCATTTAGTCTTGGGCATCGGAAGCTGCCCACGGATGCCGCCGGGCCTGGCTGGCCTGGACGACACGCGGATGGCCGTCGCTGACGAGCTGCTACCACGGCTCAGCGCGCAGGCTCTGGAGTTCGACGAGCCGATCGCCGTGGCGGGCGGCGGCCAGACGGGCGCCGAGTGCGTGCTGGAACTGCACCGTCGCGGCTTCCGCGACATCCGCTGGTTCCGCCAGGCGCCCCTGGTTCGCGCCGCTCGACGACTCGCCGTCAGCTAACGAGATGTACCGGCCAGCCTACGGGCAGTTCCTCAACCGGCTTCCGGTCGAGCTCAAGCAGATGCTGGTCCAAGAGCAGGTGCTGACCAGCGACGGGATCTCCGGCAGCACGTTGCGCACCCTGTTCCAGAGCAACTATGAAGACCTGCTCCGCACCGGGCGCCCGCCGATCACCATGCTGCCGGGGCGCCGGGTCACCGGCGGCGAGCCGGAAGACCCGGGTATCCGCCTGTCCTGCACCGGCCCGCACGGCCCGGAGACCCATGACATCCGGTTCCTGGTTGTCGCGATGGGCCGGAGGCCGACTCCGCTGCCCGTTGACGAGCAACTGCAGGAAATGATCGACACCGACGCACAGGGAGACGTTGTGGTGGATCAGGACTACTCGCTGCGGTGGAAGGGCCAAGACCGGCACAAGATCTTCGCGCAGAACCGGGCCCGGTTCATCCACGGTCTGCCGGACGCAAACCTTAGCCTGCTCGCGCCGCGTAGCGCGGTGATCATCAATTCGCTGTTCGGCCGGGACATATTCGAGGTGACCGATGACTGCCCCGCAACGGTCTGGGACTGAGACCTTGATCAACTACGAGGGGCGGGTGTTCCGCTCAGCCGCCACGGAGACAGCGGACGCTGCCGGGGCCGGACCGATCGGCCACTACCGGCAGGAAGGCGACATCGTCTGGGCGGCGTTCGCCGGAGGCAAGGTCATCCGGGGCGCCCTGGTCGGCCGTTGCGACGGCGATGGGGTGCTGGAGTTGACGTACTCCCAGCTGCTGCGGACCGGGGAGGTCATCGCCGGCCGATGCACTAGCGTGCCGACCGTGCTGGAAGATGGCCGCATCAGGCTGCGTGAGCATTGGCAGCGGCTGTGGCCGGAACGAGGCACCGGCGTATCCATCATTGAAGAGCCGCCGCCGCCGCTGGCGGACCAGGCGGCCAGGCAAACACGAGAGGACGGCTGAGTCATGCAGGTCATCGCGCACGCGGGCGTGTACACGCCAGCGGCGGACAATGAGCCCAACCACTGGGTTGAGCACCTGGTCGCCAATGACCTCAGCGTGGGAACGTACTCGATACCCGCGGGCGGGCTTGACGACCAGCGCCCGCATTACGAGGACGAGATCTACGTCGTGCAGACGGGCGCCGCTACGCTGGTCACCGGTTCCGGCTCGGCAGAAGTCGGACCTGGCTCGGTGCTGTTCGTCCCGGCCCGCGAAAAGCATCAATTCACCGACATCCGAGAGGACCTGACCCTCATCGTAATCGTCGCCCCGCCCTACAAGTCCCGCGAGCGGGCCGAGGCCGGGCAGTCATCGGCCGCAGCGGCAGGAGCCGCATCGGTCAGCCGGCTGATCGCGCGAGCGGCGGTCGTTCGCTCGGATGGCCGCATCGGTCATCGCCGGGTCCGGTGCGGCGGCACCCGGGCCGGTTCAGCCGATCGGGCAGCCCGGCTTGCCGGCCGCCGCGCCCGAGTTGGGGCTGACCATCAGGCAGGACTCGTTGACCGCCTGGAAGTCCCTGGCCGGGATGCCCTTCAGCAGTGACACCAGCCCGTCCGGCCACTGCGGAAAGGCGCTGCCCTGGAAGTACCAGTTGCTGCCGTTGTCGGCGAGAATCAGCCCGTAGTGCTGCATCTCGGTCAGGATGGCCTTCGCGTCCTGGCAGTACGGCGCGGAGCTGCCGCAGAACCTGGCCACGCTGAAGCTGGCCTTGAGCCGGAACCTGGCGCCCATCGGCGGCAGTGACCCGCTTGAGCTTGAGCCCGCCTCGTGACGGGCCGGCCAGACGTAAGCCGTCCTGGTGGCCTGCGCGGTGAACCGGATCGCATGCCTGATCGGCTGGCCGGTCCTGACCGCCGCCACGACCTGCGCGTAGTTCAGCAATCCCGGCAGGATCGGCAGGCCCGCGGCGTCGGCTGACGTCCAGCCCGCGGGCCGGAGCGCGTTGGACCGCAGGTCCCAGATGGCGCCCGATCCAGCCGCCGGACGGCTGGCGGAATAGCGCGCGTTCCATAGCTCATAGAGCTTGCAGGTGTTCTTGTTGACCATGATGGCGTGGCGGTCGCCGCCCGCGCTCTGGCCGCCCTCGATCCGGATGTCCGGGCCGAACGGGTACCTGGCCCGGTTGCTCTCGCTCGCGTACTCGAAGGTGACCCGGACCAGCGGGTGAGCGTCCGTCACGACGTTGAAGGGCACCCCGTACGGGTATCCGCCCTGGTCCGGCCCGAAGTCCGGGTGCAGATAGGTACGGCCGGCCGCCATGCTCCCCGGCCAGGCGGCGCTATGGGAGTCGACCGGCAGCTTCGAGATGTCGGTGTTCCACACGTTATTCGCGGGGAACATCGGGCAGCCCGGCGCGCCGGGAACCGTCGTTCCTGACCCGGCGGCGGGCGCGGCCGGCGCGGCTGATGCCGCCGGGCTCGCGACCGCGGCGCGGCGGACGGTGCGGCGGGCGGCCCGGTTACCCGCCGGGCCGGAGCTGACTGTGGCGGCCGCGCCAGCGGTCGGGCCGGCGGTCCGGGAGGCGCTGGCCGGGCGGGCCGGACCGGTGTGCGCGGCCGGGGCGGCCACGGTGCCGCAAGCAGCGAGCAGGGCCACCGGCAGGGCCAGGACGGCGCGGCGCATTATGCGGTGACTTCGGGTAGTTCGCATCGCCGCAATACTGGCATGATCGGCACCCGGAACGGGGGAAGAATGGCGCGGCCCGGCCGTTACGACAGCTCAGGCCGTTTACCCGTGCGGCCGCAAGCCGGATTACCCATGCAGCCGCAAGCCGGACTGGTGGCGGCCGAGGTGGCCAGCGCGCCCTGGTGGCACCCTGGCCTAGCGGCCAGCCCGCGCCTGCCGCGGCTCCTCGAGCTCGGCGCGGACCCCCAGCAGCCGCACGGGCCGACCCCGGCGGAACTGACCGAGCGCGGCCTGCGCAGCTTGCGCGATGGCGGCCCGGTCAGCGGTCGGCACGGCGAGCGACTGACCATGGGTGCGGGTCGTGAACGGAGCGAAACGTACCTTCACCACCACGCGGACGGCAGGCCGCTGCTCGCCGGCGACGTCGTCGGCGACCAGGCCAGCCAGCCGGATCACCTCGCGGCGCACATCGTCCCACTCGTCCAGATCCTGCTGGTACGTGGTCTCGCGGCCACGCGACCTGGCCAGGTAGGGCGAGCTGGTCACCGGCGACGGGTCCAGGCCCCGGGCGAGCTGGACCAGCCAGGGCCCGGTCGTCGGGCCGAGCCGGGCGGCCAGGTCGCGCGGGTCGGCGGCCGCCAGCTCGCTGACGGTGCCGATGCCGAGCTCGGCGAGCCGGGCCGCGGTCTTGGCTCCGATGCCCCACAGCGCGTCGGTGGGCCGGTCACCGAGCACCTCGAACCAGTTCTGCCCGGTCAGCCGGAAGATGCCGGCGGGCTTCCCGAAACCAGTGGCCAGCTTGGCCTGCAGCTTGTTCTCGCCGATTCCGACCGAGCTATCCAGCTGGGTCCTGGCCCGGACCCGTTCGGCGATCTGGCGGGCCACGCCCTCGGGATCATCGGTGTCGACCGCGAGGAACGCCTCATCCCAGCCGAACACTTCCACGACGGCGTCGAACTCGCGCAGGACGGCCATGACCTGGGCGGACGCGGCCTCGTACGCCTCGCCGTCCACCGGCAGGAAGACGGCGTCCGGGCAGCGCCGAGCAGCGAAGCGCAGCGGGAGCCCCGATCGCACCCCGTAGGCGCGGGCCTCATAGGAGGCGGTGCTGACCACGCCGCGCTTGGCCGGATCGCCATCGCCGCCGACCACTACCGGCCGGCCGCGGAGCTCAGGACGCCGCAGCACCTCGACGGCCGCGATGAACTGGTCGAGGTCGACGTGGAGCACCCAGCGGGACACACTTCAGTGTCCTGCCCAGCGGCACCAGTCGTGAACTCCCCGACCCGGCCCGTCCCGGCGTGCCCGCCCTGGCTTGCGGGGGCGGGGCACGCCGGTCAGGTCAGGCCCGGGCTAGCAGTGCGGGTTGCTGCGGACCGGCCCGGCGAAGGCCCCAATGGTGGTCGGCGTGACCGACCCATACTGGGCGTCCTTGCCGAAGGTATTTCCGTTTTGCATATTCCCGAATTCCCACACGCACGCGCCACCGACCTTGGCTTGCGTGAAGTACGGGTAGAAGTGCCCCGGGCCCTTCGGCGGGAGCACGCAGCCCGATCCGGTGACGAGATCGCAGTTGGTATTGAATTCGGTCGCGCTGGCGTCCGTCATGAACTGGATCTGCGGGTAACCCCGGCCGCCGACCGTGGTCGGCTGCAATTGCAGGAAGGACGACGGGAACGAATCCGGTTTCACCGAGTTCGGCCAGTCCGGGTAGTACGGATTGCCGTCGTAATCCAAGTCCCCGATCGCGTCATTGAAGACGTCGCATCCGGTCACGAGGTTGGGTGCGGCCACACCGCCGTGCGTGTCGCCGAACGGATAACACGGCGCGTCGTCAGGCTCGTTTGTCGCCGGGGTGTCCGCCGCCGATTCGTACGGCCCTTCGCAGGTCTTGAAGAAGGGGTCCGGGCCGGACGTGTCAGGGTCGCTGAGGCTCGTGCACGGCTCGAAGTGGCCGATCTCATACTGGTTGTTGATCATGTAGGGCCCGATGCCCCACGGGATGATGTTCTGGGCGCGGGCGCTTGAGTAGACGGGCCGGAAGTTGAACGGCGTGCCTGAGCAGTCGAACGGGTTGGTGTTCATGAACCCGTTGGCGGCCGAGGCGATCATGAAACCGCTCTGCCCGGTGGTGAGGTCGGTTTCTCGGGCTTCCAGCGCGTGCCCGCCGGGTATCTTCGCATCGAACATGCGCACCCGGATGACGTCACCGGGCTTCATCAGCAGGGTGTGGCGGTTTGGCGTGACCGTGGCCTGGTCGCTCAGCTGCGGGCCGGGCGGGCCGGCGGGCACGCCGTTGTTCGCGATGAAACCGAAGTTGACCGGCTCGGTGCAGTCCGGGTTGCACGGGCCGGAACCGTTGCCGGTGCATTCCAGGCTGTCAATGGTCAGGGCCGAGCACCAGTGCGTGTTATCGCAGCTGATGCTGTCGGCGAACGGCGCGAATCCTGGCGGGTAGAACTGCAGTTCCACGAAGGCCGCTCCGGCGCCCGGATAATTACCCCTCGGCGCATTAGCGTCCGATTCCGGCCGGCACGGGGTCAGCGGCGCGGAGTTCGGGTCGCAGACCGTGGTGGAGAACCAGGGCGCGATCGACAGCTCGAAGAAATGCGTGACGTCGCGTCCGGGCTTTTTCACGGTCGGCAGGTTTTTCGGGTCGACAGGCAGCCGCTCGGTGAACGTGGTGTCAGCGCCAGAACCCGGACGGTTCGAGATATAGCGGACGGACGGCTCGTCGTGCCCGATGTACTTGCCGTGCTCGTAGAATCTGCCGCCCCAGGAGCCGTGCGGGTCCTCGCACATGATCGCTGACTTCACTGGCTTCTGGATGGGGCTCAGACCGTTGCAGTCGAGTTCGCCCGTGGCCCGCGGCTTGACCGCGCCCGCGGTCCGTGCGGCGTGCGCGGTCGCTGGCGCCCGGGCCGCCCCTGGCGCGGCCATGCTCTGCGCAGCCAGGGCCAGGACCGCGCCTACGACGAGCACGAACAGCGCGGACAAGCGGCGGGCGAATCTAAGTTTCGGCATTCCGACCTCCATGCGGAAGCGCCAAGCAACGGGGTACAGTCCATACCGGCAGAAGGCGGCCGATGCGACGCCCAGCGCCGATTACCGCCGAGTAACCGTGTCCAGCCACTGAGATCGTCCCAAGCGAATCATCAGCCGCTTAGAGGGTCAAGACCTCAGCTTCCGACATTCATTAACGATGCCGTATCGATGCCTCTTTTCCCCGAACGCTTCCTGGCCGTCGCGCGCAGGACCGGGAGCGCGGCGAAGTAAGAGCCGGCCGACGCGATGGCACCGACGCCAATATCGACCGACACCCGGCCCTGCTTCGTCCAGTAGACGTCCTTGAGGTCCAGCAGCAGCGCGAACTCGTCCACGATGAGCGCCAGGCCCGACCCGTAGCTGACGGCTACCACGGGGTGCCTGCGGCGAGCGTCCTCACCGTGCACCGCGACCGCGCCGACACCGGCCAGCATGCCGATGCCCCACAGGTAATGGTGCAGGTGCTCGCCTCCGGCGCTGAGATTACGGAACGGGCCACGTCCGGCCCTGATGCTCAGGGTGACGCCGCGCGCCGCCGCGAACGTGATGGTAAACCCAAGCCAGCTGAGCAGCGCCGATCGCTGGCCCGGATCGAGTTCCTCGTAGTAGGACTCACGCAGCGCGCGGCCCAGGGGCACGAGGGTTCTCACACGCGCACCCTACGCCCCCGGCCCGGTTCTGCCCGGTCGCCACGCGGCCGGCCGGTCGCCAGGCCGGGCCGGCCGTCGGCTCAGACCAGCAGGCTGCCGCCGATGGCCAGCGCGAATACCGAGCCGGTCAGCCACAGGCCAACCCAGATCAGCCGGGGGATATGGGTGGCCTGGGCGAGATCGTGGGCATCGCCGGCCGAGCGCCCGTGCTCGATGACCACCCGGAGCCCGGACAGCAGCAGCAGCCACGCTATGCCGTAGGCCACGAAGATCTGGACGCCCAGCGCCGCATAACGGGCGACCAGGAAGATCAGGAAGCCGGTGCCGATCACGGAGGCGAATCCGAACGGCGTGCGCAGCACCGGCAGCAGCAACGCCAGCGCCAGCAGGGCCAGCCAGAGCACCGCGACGCTGTGCCCCACCGAGATCAGTTTCGCCGCGCCGAGGCCGAACGCGCTGGGGCCCAGGTAGCCGACCATTCCCGCGATAAGGAAACCGGGGCCGGTACCCGGGATCAGGCCGGTCGCCCCGGTGCCATTGCTGTTCACCTTCATGCCGCTGACCTGACGGCCGAAGCTCGACCCGATGACCGCATGGGCGCTTTCGTGCGCGATGACGTTCACGTGCCGCACGATGCGCCACAATTCCTGCACGGCCACCATGACCAGCGCGACGAGCCCGGCCAGCACCGCGGCCGGTGCGGGCAGGGGCGTCTGCAGTGCGCCCGCCTCATGCAACATGGTGCCCCCCGCCGGTGCGCCCGCGCCTTTCATCCTCGTCGTTCGCGACCTGGACTGGTACGTCCTGAGTGTAGGCGGAGCCGCCGGCGCCGATAGCGGAATAATCATCCTGGCGGCAGCCGGGTCAGGAAATCGATGAGCAAATCGTTCACCACCTCCGGCCGCTCCATGTTGACCATGTGCCCGGCCGCCCCGATCGTGCGGTACTCAGCGCCGGGGATGCGCTCGGCCAGCACCTCGGACATGGTCACGAAGCCGGGCACGTCGGCCTCGCCCGCGATCACCAGGGCCGGCCCCGTCAGCTCGTCCAGCGCGTCGATGGGCGGCCGCGGGTCCGGCCGGTGCGGGTCCTGGCCGAGCCAGTGCTGGGCCGGATAGCCGCTGACCATCTCGGCCAGCTGGCCGGCCACGTCCGGCCGCTGCCGCGCCGCGGCGAACAGCGGGTGGGCCAACCCGGGCCGGGGCCAGCAGCGCCGCCTGCAGCACGACCCGGCCGCCGAAGGACAGCCCGACCAGCACCGCCTCGGCGATGCCCAGCTGGTCAAGCAGCGCGATCAGGTCCTCGGCATGGGTGTAGGGAACCCCGGCATGGGCAGGCCCGGTGGAGCCGAATCCGCGGCAGTCATAGCGCACGACCAGGAAGTCAGCCGCCAGGGCGGGCAGCTGCGGATCCCACATCCGCAGGTCAAGCCCGAACCCGTGCACCAGGACCACCGCCGGCCCGCTGCCGTGCACGTCATAGACCAGGGCGGCCCCTGGCCGCGCCAGCACGCCCGTACTGCTGCCCGCCGCCGTCACCAGGCGCTGTCCCGCGTTCATCAGCGTCTCCCTTCGCTACGGACGTGCTTCGAGCACGATGGTGAACGGCGTCCGTGCCACCTGGCGGCACCGGCCAAAACCCGCCGCGGCCACGATCTGAATGATCCGCGCGGGCCCGGCCTGGTTGCCGAGTACCACGTCCGGCCGCTGGGCCAGGGCGCTCGGCACGCACAGCAGCGTGGAGAACGCGTAGCAGACCCGGCCGACCGGGTTGAGGTTGCCGCTGAAATCGTCGGCCGCGGCGGGCTCGACGATCAGCCAGGTGCCGTCCGGGGCCAGGGCCTGCCTGATGTGCCGCGCGGCCGCCAGTGGCCGGCCCATGTCGTGCAGGCAATCGAAGGTCGTGACCAGGTCATAGCCGGCCCCGGGGAACTCGTCGGCGCGGGCCACCGCGTGGCACACCCGGTAGGCCAGCCCGGCATCGGCGGCGGCCTTGCTGGCCCGCTCGATCGACGGGACGTGGTAGTCGTAGCCGGCGAACACCGAGGCCGGGAACGCCGCGGCCATGATCCTGGTGGACGCGCCGTGACCGCAGCCGACATCGGCGACCGTGGCGCCGCGGCGCAGCTTGGCCTCGACGCCGTCCAGCGCCGGGATCCAGGACTGGACGAGGCTGGCCCGGTAGCCGGGCGCGAAGAACTGCTCGCAGCCGTCGAAGACCTCGTCGTCCTGCTCGTGCCAGGCCAGGCCCGCCCCGGTGCGGAACGCCTCGGCGATCCGCGGCTCTGCCTTCAGCGCGGCCAGCGCGAGGACGAACGCGCCGGGCAGGTAGAGCGGCCCGTCCGGATCGGTAAGCGCGAACTCCTGTTCCGGGGTGAGCGCGAACCGCCCGCGCTCGGCCACGGTCACGTAGCCGGAGGCAGCCTGGGCCGCTAGCCACTCGGTGACATACCGCGGCGCCGTGCCGGTCCGCTCGGCCAGCTCGGCGGGCGTGACCGGGGGTGCGCCCGCCATCGCCCGGTAGAGCCCGAGCCGGTGGCCGATGACCACCATGGCCGCGTTCCCCGTGGCGCCGAGGTCGGCCACGAACTGGCCGAGGAACTCATCGAGTCTTGCTTCATCGACCGGCATCGGCAGTTGCCTCACTCGTGCGGGGCCAGGGCCGGTGTCCCCGGCCTCTCCCGGCATGGTGGTCTCCCGCCGGCCGGTGGCACATCGGTGCGATCACCCGGTCTGCGGCGCGGTGGCTACGTAGCTAGCCCGGAGAAGTACCCAGCTAGCTGAGCGCGGCGGCGGGTGCCGGTCTTGGCGAGCAGGCTCGCGACGTGCTTCTCGACCGTGCGCGGCGAGAGGAACAGCTGCTCGGCGATCTCCCGGTTGGCCAGGCCGCGGGTCGCGCCGGCCGGCCTCCAGCAGCACCGCCCCGGCCCGGCCGGTGAGTCCGGCCCGCTCAGCCAGGTCGGCCGCCAGCTCGCACCAGGTGCCTGGCAGGCCGGGATGGGCCGCCTCCACGGCGGCCAGCGCCCGGGCGGCCAGCATCGCCCGTTCCGGCGGCAGCAGCCGGGCCAGCACGGCCTCATGGCTGAGCGCGTGCCGGAACCGGAAGGACTCCTGGTCGGCTGCGATGAGCTGCAGGCTCACTCCGCGCCGCAGCGCCGCGAGCACGGTGCCCTCGGCCAGCTGGGTCAGCGGGCTGAGCAGCGCCCACTCGAACCGGCGGCCGAAGATCGCGGCGGCACAGATCACCCGCTGGGTGTCCGGGCCGGCCGTCTCGAGGCGAGCGCCCACCGCATCGGCGAAGGTGGGCGGCACGGCCGCCACGGCCGGCCCGGTGGTCTGCCAGTTCCCGTCCTGCTCGACGAGCAGCCCGTCCCCGAGCAGGCTGGCGAGCATCTCCTCGACCAGGAAAGGAATGCCTTCGGCCCGCTCGGCCACGAAGGATTGCGCGGCCGCAGGCAGCCGTTCGGCCGCCAGGCACCCCCGGGCCATCGCGGCCATGGAACCGGCATCCAGGCGCGATCTCCAGGACCGCCGCCGAGCCGCGGGCCTCCAGGCGGGCGGCCAGGCCAGCGACCTCGCCGCCGTCATCACTGCGGAAGGTCCCGACGCACAGCAGCCGCTCGGCGCCGACGTTATCTGCCAGGTACTCAAGCAGCGCCAGTGTCTCGTGATCCGCCCAGTGCAGGTCCTCCAGCACCAGCAGGCCGCCGCGATCTGGGCGCAGGGCCCGGAGCAGGTGCAGCACCGCCTCGCCCAGGAACACGACAGACTCATCGCCTGCACCATCAGCCCGCCACTCGGGAAACAGCCGCCCCAGGGCCGGCCGGAACGGATCTAGCCCCGCGGTGGCGGGCAGCAGGCCGGGGCGGATGGCAGGCGCCAGGGCCTCGGCGAACGGCCGGAACGGCGCTGGCACCGCCCCGGCCACGGCCCGGCCGGTCAGCACCGTGACATCACGCTCCCTGGCCAGCGCGGCTGCCTCGCGGACCAGCCGGGACTTCCCGATCCCCGCTTCGCCGGCCAGCAGCACCGTGCGGCCATGGCCGGCCGCCGCCCCCGCTAGCGCTTCGCGAAGGTAGCTGACCTCCTGATCCCGCCCGACCAGCACCGGGCACAGCACCGGACGCACATGGCCAGTATGAAGGGGACGGCCAGCGCCGGGCGACCAGCGGTTAAGCAGTTGCGCGGCCCGGCCTGGCCCGCCTAACCTGCAAGGGCCCTGCTGCCGTCGATTGGGGAAGGCCGTTGCTCCGCTGAGGTCAGGAAACCATGGCGCTGGACCGCCGCCCGGCGCCGCCCCCCGACCGCAGCCTGGAGCCAGCCATGCCACCCTCGATCGCCTGCTCAGACCTCACCTTCGCCTGGCCGGACGGGAAAGCCGTCTTCAGCGAGCTCAGCTTGGTCGTCGGCCCCGGGCGGACCGGCCTGGTCGGCCTGAACGGCTCGGGCAAGTCCACCCTGCTGCGCCTCATCGCCGGTGAGCTGACCCCGGACCGCGGCTCGGTCCGCGTCACCGGCGAGTTCGGCTACCTACCGCAGAACCTGGTTCTCGAAGCCGGCCTCGCGGTCGACGAACTGCTCGGCATCGCACCCATCCGCCGGGCGGTGCGGGCCATCGAGCGCGGCCACGCGGACGAGCAGAACTTCGCGATCGTGGCTGACCGCTGGGACGCGGAGGACCAGGCCACGGCGATGCTGGCCCGGCTGGGCCTGGGCCATGTCGGGCTGGACCGGCGGGTCGGCGAGCTGTCCGGCGGTGAGGTGGTCCTGCTGGGACTGGCCGCGGAATTCCTGCGGCGGCCGGACGTGCTGCTGCTCGATGAGCCGACCAACAACCTGGACCTGCAGGCCCGGCGCGGACTGTTCGACGCGGTGGCCTCGTGGACCAGCCTGCTGGTCATCGTCAGCCACGACCGCGCGCTGCTGCAGCTGACCGACCAGATCGCCGACCTGCATGACAGCACGGTGCGCTGGTACGGCGGGAACCTGGCGGCCTACGAGGATGCGCTGGCCAGCGAGCAGGAGGCCGCCGAGCGCCGGGTGCGGGTGGCCGAGTCTGACGTCCGGCGGCAGCAGCGCGAGCTCGGCGAGGCCCGGATCAAGCTGGACCGGCGGCAGCGGTACGGGCGGAAGATGTGGGACAGCAAGCGCGAGCCGAAGGTCGTCATGGGCGCGCGCAAACGCCAGGCTCAGGTGTCCGCGGGCAAGCACCGGATCATGCAGGCCGAGAAGGTGGCGCAGGCCCGGGACCGGCTGGCGGGCGCGGAAGAGGCCGTCAGGGACGACGCCGAGATCCGCCTCGACCTGCCGCAAACGGCGGTCCCCACCGGCCGGGCCGTGGTCGCACTCGCCGATGCCGAGCTGCGTTACGGCGGCCGGGTGTCACTTCAGGTCCGGGGCCCGGAACGGATCGCGCTGACCGGGGCCAACGGGGCAGGCAAGACCACGCTGCTGCGAACCATGACCGGGACGCTGGACCAGGTCTCGGGCCTGGTCAAGCTCAGCGTTCCGGCCCGGCACCTGCCCCAGCGGCTTGACGTGCTCGACGAGCGGCTCACCGTGGCGCAGAACGTGGCCAGGTTCGCCCCGCACGCATCCGGCAATCAGATCCGGGCCCGGCTGGCCCGGTTCCTGTTCCGCGGGGCGGCCGCCGACCGGCCCGCGGCCACGCTGTCGGGCGGCGAGCGGTTCCGGGCCAGCCTGGCCGCCCTGCTGCTGGCCGAGCCGCCGCCGCAATTGCTGCTGCTCGATGAGCCGACCAACAACCTCGACATGCCCAGCGCCAGGCAGCTGGGCCGGGCGCTGCGGTCCTACCCGGGAGCGCTGATCGTGGCCAGTCACGATCTGCCGTTCCTGCGCGACATCGGGCTCACCCGGTGGGTCCGCCTGGACCGCGAGCTCACCGAGATCGATCCGCTCTGACCGGAGTCTAGCGGCGGCGCGTTAACCTCCCGCCGACTCGAGCAGCTGGCGGCGCAGGAAACCGAGCACCTGGTCGACGCCCTCCTGCTGGCGGTGCTCGGTCAGCGTCGCGTGCTTGCGGCCGGGAAACTCCACGGCGGTGAACTTGTCGCCCAGCTCGGTCCGCAGGGTATCGAAACGGGTCCCGACCGCCGGGTCACCGGCGTACCTCAGGCCGAGCACCGGGCAGCCGGCCGCGGCCTTGCGCTTGACGGCGGACAGGTCAGGGGGAGAGAGGTTGAGATCGGCCGCCCGGCGCCTGCCGATGCCCATCGGCGAAGCGGGCTGCGCGAGAACCGGCGCCACCACCGGGGCGTCGGCCATCATCGCGAGCGCGATGCCGCCGGTGAAGCACATGCCGACGGCCCCGACCCCCGGACCGCCCAGTTCGGCATGCAGAGCCCGGGCCAGGGCCCGCAGCCAGTCAGCGATCGGCGCGGTCTGGTGCAGGCCGAGCTTGGTGAACTCACTCCGGATACAGACCCGCGCAACGGTTGACACCCCATACATAACGGTGGCCGGGGCGCCAGGCTCACCGAACAGGCTGGGCAGCACGACCGTGAACCCCGCGCCGACCACCTCCTCGGCGAAGGCCAGCACGGCGGGCGTGATGCCCGGGATCTCGTGGACGATCACCACGGCGGGGCCGGTGCCCTTGCGGTAGACCGGGAACGTCCGGCCGCCGTGACTGAAGTCGGCCCGCGTCCAGGAGGCCAGGTCGGTCATTCGGGGCTCCTTCGCCGCGCGGTCGGTAACCTCCCTATCGTGACGCATCAGCCGCCCGTACCCGCCGCGACACGCATTTCCCTCGAACAGGGCACGAGATGGGTCTTCGCGTCGGCCCTGGACTGGCCGGGCTGGTGCCGGCGCGGCCGGGGCGACGAGGCGGCCATCGACGTCCTGCTCGACTACGCCGGCCGGTATGCCCGCGTGGCCGGGCCGGGCTTCGCGCCCGGCCAGGTGACGGTGGTCGGCCGCGTGGCCAGCGACATGTCAGCGGACTTCGGCGCGCCCGGCGTGCCCGGCCCGTGGGACGACGAGCCGCTGCCGCCCGCGGAAGCCGATCGCCAGACCGGGCTGCTCGAGGCCGCCTGGCGCTACTTCGACGGGGTGGCCGCCACCGCTCCGGCTCAGCTGCGCAAGGGCCCGCGGGGCGGCGGCCGGGACCGGGACGCGATCGTGGAGCATGTCCGCGAGGCCGAGCGCTCCTACGGCCGCAAGGTCGGCGTCCGGGTGCCGCCCCGGACCCCCTGGGCGCAGCAGCGGGCGGCGATCGCCGCGGCCCTGCGCGCCGGGCCCCCTGGCGCCTGGCCGGTGCGCTACACCCTCCGCCGGCTGGCCTGGCACGTGCTCGACCACGCCTGGGAGATCGAGGACAAGAGCGACTGATGCGGGCGGCTACGGTGCGGCGCTGGACCTGTTGTCGGCGGTGAAGCGCTCGATCGCGCGAAATCCCTCGCGCATGACCTTCGACTGACTGCCGGACACGTCCACGAATCTGGCCAGCAGCCTGAGCGCGCCCTGGGGGTCGGTCATCCACCGCGTCGCGATATGGGTCTGGGTGGCGTCGACCGGCTGCAGTGTCCATTCCACGGTGCCACGGAAGTCACCCTCGAAGTAGTTCATGACCAGCCGGCGATCCGGCTCGAACACCGTCACCCGCCCGGAAAAACGCACGGTGCCGACCCGCTGGCCGAGCGGCCCGGAGCCGTTGACGGTGAAGTCGACGATCGCGCCGATCTCGGTAGGAGGCGTGTCCCCGCGCTGCCGCATCCGCACGTAGGGCTGCCACCAGTCGCTCCGGCCGGCCGCCTCGTCCAGCAGGGCCCGGACAATCTCGGCCGGGGTCGCGGTGATGGTCGCCTCGTCAAGCAGGTCATAGGTGGTCATCGTGCCTCCTCGCGCAGCGACATCGTCTCCTGGAGTGCGCTCTTCACCACTTTGCCCGACATGTTGTGCGGGAGGCTATCGTGCACCAGGAACCGGCGCGGGACCTGGAACGGGGCCAGCCGCTGCAGGCACCAGGACCGCAGTTCGCCCGGCGCGACCGACTGGCCGCGCCGCAGTACCAGATGAGCGGCGAGGACCTGGCCGTATTCAGGGTCCTCGACGCCGGTGACGGCCGCTTCCAGGACAGCGGGATGCTGCTCCAGCGCGTTCTCTACCTCGACCGGATACACGTTCTCGCCACCGGTAATGATCATGTCGTCGGCGCGCCCGCTGACGAACAGCCTGCCGTCGGCGTCGAACCAGCCGAGGTCGCCGGTGGGTACCGCGGCCCGGCCCCGGATGGCGGGCGAGCCCGCCCGGGCATCGGCGACCGACTCGGGTCCGCGGACCCAGATGGCCCCGGGAATCTGCGGCGAGCCACCCGCGTCGTGGCCGTACAGCACCCGGACCTTGACTCCGGGCAGCGGCCTGCCTGCGGTTCCCGGTGCCGCGCGCAGGTCCGCCGGGCTGGCCACGGTGGCGTACGCGGCCTCGGTCGAGCCGTAGAGGTTATAGAGCACGTCGCCGAACTCGTCCATGAAGGCGCCGGCCAGAGCAGGCGACAGCGAGGAACCGCTCACCAGGACGGCTCGCAGGCTGCTGGTGTCGTACCGGCCGCGGACCTCGGGGGGCAGGTCCATGATGCGCTGCAGCATCACCGGCACGGCGACCAGCACCTGGCAGCGTTCGCGCTCGATCAGCGCGAGCGCCCGGGCCGGCTCGAAGCCGCGGGTCACCACCATCGTGCTGCTGTACAGCATGGCCAGCAGCGTGTTCAGCCAGCCCCAGCTGTGGAACATGGGCGCCGCGATCAGGTGCGTCTCCCCGGCCCGGTACGGCAGCCCGGCGGTCAGCGCGACGACGGAACGGGCGTCTCCGCCCGTCCGGGCGGCGCGCTTCGGCTGGCCGGTGGTGCCCGAGGTGAGTATGACGTGGCGGCTCCGGCGCCACCCAGGCCCGGGCCCGGGCTGTCGCCGCGGCGGGCCTGGCCCGGGCCCAGGCAGCCGGGCGGCTCCCGTCAGCCGCTCGATGCTGAGGCCGTGGGCGCCGGTCATCGGGATGGCCCGCACCCCGGGCGGTATCCGGTCGGCGAACTCGGCGTCGTGCACGATCGCCGCCACGCCCTGGCCGGCCAGCTCCGCGATCTGGGCCGCTCCGAACCCGGTATTGAGGTACAGGATGTCCAGCCCGCACCGGGAGGCGGCCACCATCACCTGGTAGAACGCCGCCGAGTTGCGGCCGAGCAGGGCGATCGCCCCGCCCGGGCCAAGCTCCGCCGCCAGCCCGTCGGCCAGCGCCTCGCAGCGTTCCTCAAGCTGGCCGAAGGTGGTGGTGCCGGTGTCGTCGACCAGGGCGGGCGCGCCCGCCCTGAACGCCGCTCCAGCGACAGGCCCGCAGCCAGGGCCTAGACCGTAGCGCAGCGCCACCCGCCCGACCTGCAGGAGCCGGACGGGCGATTGCGGCCGCAGCAGCCCGGAGTGCACGAGCGCGCCCGCGACGGCCAGCGGACCCGGCTGGCGCGCCGAATCCGGCCGGTGCGGTGTGCCGGGGCTGCCCCGTCCGAGGGTGGCGATCATCCGGGCCGGCCCGCGCTCATCTGGTCCCGGCTGAGCTTATGTGGCCGTAGTGGCCGTCATAGCGGTGGTAGATCAAGCTGCCCCGGCCGGTCTCGCTATCGACGAAGAACAGGAACGGCAGGTCAAGGGCCTCTAGCCGGTCAATGGCACCGGCGGTGTCGAGCCGCGGCGGGAACTGGTCGCTGACGGTGATCGAGGCCGCCGTGGGGCCGAGATCTCCGTGGCGCGGGCGGGCCTGAACCAGCTGGAACCCGTTGTAGGTCCGGTACAGCACGCTGTCCTGGCCGGTCGCGCGCTCGGTGAACAGGTAGAAGTCGTAGTCGAGCAGATCCATCTCGGCCGCGGCCTCGTCCGGTGCCTGCCGGGTCGGCGCGTAGGACTTGTGCCTGATCACCGCGCGCTCGTCGCGGGGCCTGGGGAAGTAGGGCAGCCGCCGGGCCGGCGTGCTCTGATGCCGCCATTCGTCGGGCCGCGCCACCGGCTTCCCGCCGCCCACCGCAGCCCAGTTCCGCGCGGTGCGATCGAGCCGAATCTTGAGCCGGCCACACATCCGGTCGACCGCTTCGCGCATCGATCCGGCGTCGGCCTGCGCCCGGATCGGCCGCCCGTTGAGGTCCAGGTTGACCTGCGCGGCCGCCGGGCGCTCCACGGCCGGGTCGGCCGACATGGTCAGCTTGACCCTGGCGAACAGGACCGGTTCAGAGGCGTGCCGCAGCGCGGCCTGGACCTTCTCCACGGCCAGGTCCATCGACCTGGGCGGGACAGCGCCGCGGGCGTCGGTTTGCACCTGCAGTGTCTGAGTGACCTCCATTGCTGATCACCTCTCGTTACCTGAAGCCAGCGGGAAGCGCAGACGCGCGGCAATTCCGGCTGGCGGATCTCCAACCGTTTCGACCTGCCCGCTCTCGCCGAGGGTGGCCGCGACCATCTCCTCGATGAGATCGGGGACGGCGCGTGCCGCGCCAGCCCCCTCCGGGCAATCGCCTCCAGTGCTGCTGAGCGCCCCGGACTCGCCGCAGGCGAACCCGGGCACCAGCCCATCGTCGGGCACGACCAGGAGCTGGACGGCCCTGTTGTTGACCGCGGTCAGGCACGCAGCCAGGCCTGTGACCGTCAGGCCGCCCGGCGGGTCGGCCTGGAGCTGGCCGGTCAGCCGCTGCTCGGCCACCTCCCGCCAGTGCGCGATGACGGGCGCGGCCAGGTCCCGCACCCGGGCCGGCGTTACGGCATGCGGATCGGCGGCAAAGCTGCCGGCGAAGCGCTCCCGCAGTTCGGCGGGCGCCACCGCGAGGAACTGGCCGATGTTCTGCTCGTGACCGCCTATCACCAGCGGCAGCGGCTCCCCGGCCCGCATGGCCCGGGTGAGGAAGGCGGCGGTCTCCCGGTAGTGATGGCGGGCCAGCTGGATGACGCGCTCGTTGACGCGATGCGCCTCCAGGCCGTACCAGCCGCCATAGTCGTGACTGCGCACCGCCGTCCCGGCCAGTTCGGCGACCGTGTCGATCCGTTCCTGCGCCACCCGGAACACCCAGGCGTGGCGGCGGTCGATGACGGCCGCGAAGTAGGCGGGCTGGCGCAGCAGGGCTACCAGCAGCGGGCGGACATGCGGCCGGTCCGCGAGGATCGCTTGCCCCGGCCGTTCACCCGGTAGCACGGTCCACTCAAACAGGCCCATCTCGCCGCAGCTGAAGATCGCGACAGTATGGCCGAGCCAGTCACGGGCGTGCTCATCCAGCAACTCCCGCACCGCCTGGCGGTGTGCGGCGAGCATCCGGCCCTCGCTCGCCCGGTCGGTGCGGGCAGCGGCCGCGAGCAGGCCGTCCGCTTTGGCGGGCAGGCTGCGAAGTTCGTTCGGGTCCAGCGGAACCGGCAAGAACAGCGACAAAACACTTGGTTCTGCGGCCCGGATGAGCAACAGCTTGTCGACCTCTGCGCGATTCATCATTCGCCTGGCCCCCTCCCTTCGATGCCTCCATTACCGCGCCGGGGGGGCCGGCTTCACAGGGCCGAAGGTCCTGGCCGAGTGCCTGTCATCAGGCCTTTGGCGCCGTATTTCCCGGCCCGGAATCGCCACCATCCGGGACCAAGGCCACTTAGCCCGGGCCGGCCCGCCGCCCGCCGCGTCACATCACCGGGCGCGTCTTCGTTCCTCGATCTGTGCCATGGCCTTCTCGACCGCGGACCGCCGGTTGATCACCTCGGGCAACGACAGAACTAGCTGACCACGGGTTACGTGTCGCTGGCGGTGCGCGGTTCCCGGGTTAAGCGGGCTGATCTCCCGGCGTTTTGGGTGGTATGGGGCGGTTCGGGACCCGGGCGAGCTTGGTGCGGGGCGGGGCCTGCGTGCCGGGGTGATCGTGGCCCAGCCTTCGGCCCTGGCCATTTCCTGCAGGGATAGCGCTTGCAGTTCGGCGGTCAGCGCGCGGAGCCGCCGGGTGTTGCCGAACCAGGGCGCGTAGGCCTGGTACTGGGCCGGGGTGAGCAGCCGGGTGACGGTCTTGCCGTTGACGGTGCGGGTCCACTGGATGTAGGGGCCGTGCAGGGACGCCGGGTCGGCCGCGCAGGCGCAGCGGGGCTTGCCGCACCGAGCACGGCGGATGGTGATGTGCCGGGCAGGCAGAAGCCGATCTGGCCGAGGGCCGCCTGGATCGCTGCCCTGGCCTGGTCTGCGCTGGGGTCTGGTGGTGGCATCGCCTCTCCGTGGCCAGGATCCCGCAGATGTGCTGCGGATAGCCGCGCGGCCGGCGTGTCTCCGGCGCACCCGTGCTTTAAACGTATACGTTTGAAGAGAGGTCCCCGGGGATGCTGGGGCGAGAGGGCAGTTAGGGGCGAGCTGGTGCCAGCGCGCGCTGGCCGTGCGGCGGGCCCGCGGCGCCGGCGATGACCGCCACTGCGCTGCGGGGGCTGTGCCGGTTCGCTGATGCCCGCGGGGTCCCGCCCGGCTGGGAATTCCTGCTGGATTATGACGTGATCGAGGCGTTCTGCGTGGCCGGCCTGGCGGCCGGGCGCCGGCGACCCGGGGCAGGTACCGGTCGGCGTTGTACCGGCTCGCCGAAGCGAGGCACGGGCCGCCGGGGCAGCGGGCGACGCCGTTCCCGGGCGCGGGGGCGCCGGCGCCGTACTCGCCGGCGGAGCGGGCAGAGCTGGCCGCGGTCGCAGCAGCGCAGCGCGGCCCGGCCAAACGCGCCCCGGCGCTGGCGATGGTGGTGTTCGGCATCGGCGCGGGCTGCGGCCCGGCGGGCTGGTGGCGCTGCGCGGCGATGACATCTTCCGGCACGGCCGCCAGGTGATGGTCCGTGTCAGCGGTCCGGCCGCGCGGCAGTGCCGGTTACCTCGCGCTATGCCGGCCGGCAGGCGAGCTGCCCGCCGGCGGCAGTGGCCATGTATTCCGCCCCGGCCCGGCCGGCCGTGCTTATCAGAACTTCGTCACCAGTTTCGCCCGGGGCCTGCGGCAGGCCCGGCCGCGCCCGCCCTGTCAATGCGCCGCGCCCGGTCTACCTTCATTTGCGGTCACCTCACCGGGGGCACCCCGGTCGGCGTGCTGCTGGCCATCACCGGGATCCCTGAGGCCGGGTCGCTAGCCCGCTACGCTTGCCACGTCCCGGCATCAGCTCCTCCCAGGCGCCTCGCGGCCCGCTGCGGCGGAGACCCCTGCGGTGAGCGGCGACGGCCTGACCCTGCCCGCCGCGGCGGCGGTATCAACGACGAGACGGTGGCCTTCGCCGCCGGCTCACCGGCCGCAGCGGCAAGGCCCCGGTCATCGAGGCCGCGCTGGCCCGCCGCACCGGGCGGCCCCGCCCGCTGCCGGTGCGCGCGGCACGGCGGCGCCGCGCCAGCCTGCGCGACTACCTCCCCGACGCTACGGCAACAAGCAGCCCTCGCCACCACGATACCTCCAGCCCGCCAGGTCAGCCGCGCCTCAGGCCAGCATGCAGCGCCCGCAACAGGCACACCGAAACTACCGGCCAGGCCCGACAGTGATCAGCGCCAGTGTCAGAGCATGGCGTCATACTGAAACCGCGTAACCGCCACAGTTCTGTCGATATGAGAACGGCAGTTCTGTCGGTAACCCACCTCAAGCCGGGCCTGCATCGGGCTTGTGTCCAGCTGGCTCGTGTCCAGCGCGGTGCCCCTCGGCGCCGGTTCTCGCGGATTGCCGAGGAACGGCCGCCCTGGGCCCGCCGCCTGCGCGGCGGCGTACCCGGCGTTGATCGTCTCGCGGTGGACCCGGGACGCCTCGATGCTGGCCTGCAGTCGCCTGGCGGTGGCGGCCAGCCGCTCCTCGCTCGTGCGCAACGCGGCCTGCTCGGCGGCCAGCTCGGCGACATGGTGCAGGATCGTGGTCCGCCAGGCCATCGCCTGCCGGGCGTACTCAGCGCGGCCCGCGGCCGCCGCCTGCCCGGCCTGGCGCTGTAGCCGGTCGGCGGAGCGCCGCAGCCTGCTTTCCCGCATCCGGGCCCGCTTGCGGTCCGCCACCACATCGGTGATCGCGCTCCAGACCGCGCCCAGCAGTTCCTGCTGCTGGGCAACCGTGTAATCAAGCAGTTCGCTGGTGGCCGCCGCGGAACCGAGCAGCGCGTCCACATCGATCTCGCGCAGCTCGGTGGTGCGGTGAGCGGCGTTCACGGTGACCTCCCTGGCCATGGCGAGGCCGAGTCCGCACCGCCCGCCGCGCGCCGTTCCGCGCGCACCGTTAGCGGTGCCTTGTCCTGCCTTGCTACCTTCTCTGGGCCTGGGCCGGATTTGCAGAGTCTTTGGTCCCGGCCACCCAGGGATACGGGCGGTCACCTCAGGTCTGAGGGCCTGGCCGTCCCCGGTGGCGGCCGGTGCACCGGCCCGTGCGGGTCGTTGCAATGCGGGTCGCCCCGGCGCGCAGCGGGCCCGGCGATGGTGAATACCTCTTGCGGTGCGTGGTCGACCTGGAGGGTGGTGTGAGCGATCTGGTAGGTGTCGGTCAGCAGGTGCTCGAGATCGCCGCGGACGGCATGGCAGTCCCGGCCCGGCGCCACGAGCACGTGCGCCGAGGCGGCGGGCATTCCGGAGGTGATCTGCCAGATATGCAGGTCGTGTACCTCGGCCACGTCCGGGCGGGCCGCCATCGCCCGGCCGATCTCGTCCGGGCGCAAGCCCGCGGGCGCGGCCTCGAGGAAGATCCGGCCAGACTCACGCACCAGCCCGGTCCCGGCCTTCAGCATGAGCAGCACCACGATGAGCGAGGCGATGGCGTCAGCGCGGGCGAACCCGGTAATCACGATGATCACGCCCGCGATGGCGGTGGCGATGAAGGCGTACAGGTCGGTGACGATATGGCGGGCGGCGCCCTCGACGTTCAGGCTGGTCCCGCTGGCCCGGGAAACCATCCAGGTCGCGCCGAGGTTGACGATCACGCCGGCTAGCGCGGTCACCAGCACCAGTCCCCCGGCCACCTGCGGCGGCGTGATGAGCCGCCTGATGGCCTCGAAGGCCAGCCAGGCCGACAGCAGGAGCAGAGTGATCCCGTTGGCCTGGGCGGAGAGAATCTCGGCGCGCTTGAGCCCGTAGGTGTAGCCGCCCTTCGGCGGGCGCGCGGCCAGCCGCATCGTGACCAGGGCCAGGACGATCGAGGCCGCGTCGGTCAGCATGTGCGCCGCATCGGAGATCAGCGCCAGGGAGTGCGCCAGCAGGCCGACGAGCACCTCGCCGGCCATGAACGCCACGATCAGGGCCAGGGCCCGGCCCAGCCAGGCGGCGGTGCCGGGCCCCTCGGGATGCGATGGCCCGGCGGGTCGGCTGGGGTGCCCGGCTGCCCCGGGGTGTACATGCCCGGCGTGACCGCTCATCCAGGCTCCCCGCGGCGGGCGTCGTGCTCTGGATGAGCGGCCACGGGCGCGTGGCCGATGTGCGTGAGCGCCAGATCCAGCAGCATGCGGACGTGGGCGTCGGCCAGCCGGTAGTAGGCCATCCGGCCGGACCTGCGCACCTCGACCACCCGGTGCGCGCGCAGCAGCCGCAGATGGTGCGAGACCGCGGATTCGCTGGCGTGCGCGACGGCGGCCAGGTCAGACACGCACGTCTCACCGTCGAGCAGTGCCACCAGCACTCGCAGCCGCCCCGGATCGGCCAGCAGCCCGAACACATCCGCCAGCTCAGCCACCTGAGCGTCGGGCGGCATGGCCGCCGAGACCACCGCGACGCGCCCCGCGTCGACCACCTTGACGGAGTCCGGCCCCGAGGCAGTCAACGACTGTTCATCTGAACGACTGCTCATATATCTCAGCCTAGCTGGCCGCCCGGCTAGGCGAAAGCAGCCGAAGACCACCAGCCCGCCAGGAGCCAGCCCCAAGCCAGCCCGCCAGGAGCCAGCCCCAGGCCCGCCAGGAGCCAGCCCCAAGGCCCGCCGAAGCCGATCCGCAAGCCAGCTTGCCGTCCGGCCTCGAGACCACTGAGGCGCAGCTACCAGCGAGGCGCTATTGCGAGCTAGTTGCAGAAGTTCCTAGACTGGCGCCGAACCCAATCGCGGCGAGGAGGAAACCATGGCCGGTCCGTGCGCCCGTCTCGCGAGCATCCGGGCCGGGCTGACGCCGCGCGAATGGGCCAGGGCCGGGGCGATGACCGCCATCGTGATCGGCCTGAACGTGCTCGGCTGGGGCATGCTGTCGGCCGCCGTCAGCGGGCACTATCACCTCTCCGGCACCAAGCTCTTCGGGTTCGGGACCGGGGTGCTGGCCTATACCCTCGGCATGCGGCACGCATTCGACGCTGATCACATCGCGGCGATCGACAACACCACGCGCAAGCTGGTCAGTGACGGAAAGCGGCCGCTGTCGGTCGGGTTCTTCTTCTCCCTGGGCCACTCCTCGATCGTGTTCGCGCTGGCGCTCCTGCTGAATTTCGGCATCCGCGGCCTCGACCGCCAGGTGGGCAACACCGGCTCGGGACTGCACACCGTGACCGGCATCGTCGGCACCACCGTTTCGGGAACGTTCCTGTACCTCATCGCCGCCCTCAACGCGGTCATCCTGGTCGGCATCGTGAAGATCCTCCGAGCGATGCGGCACGGCCGGTACAGCGACGAGGAACTAGAGCGCCAGCTCGACAACCGCGGTCTGATGAACCGCATCTTCGGCGGGTACGCCAAGCGGATTGACGCCCCGTGGAAGATGTACCCAGTCGGCGCGCTGTTCGGCCTCGGCTTCGACACGGCCACCGAGGTCGGGCTGCTGGTGATGGCGGGCACCGCCGTGGTCAGCGGCCTGCCGTTCTACGCCATCCTGTCGCTGCCGATCCTGTTCGCCGGCGGCATGTGCCTGTTCGACACGATCGACGGCTGCTTCATGAACTTCGCCTACGACTGGGCGTTCGCCCGGCCAGCGCGCAAGGTGTTCTACAACCTGACCATCACCGGTCTTTCGGTCTTCGTCGCGTTCTTCATCGGCAGCATCGAGATTCTCGGCCTGATCGCCCAGGAGTACCGGCTCAGCGGCGGCGTCTGGTCGTTCATGGGGAACTTCGACATCAACAAGGCGGGTTTCGTCATCGTCGGCATGTTCGTCGTGACCTGGGCGGTGGCCTTGAGCGTCTGGCATTTCGGCCGGATCGAGCAGAAGTGGGATCTCGCCGCGGCGCAAGCCGCCGCCCGGGACTAACCCCGCCCGCGACCCCACCCGCCCGGACCCGCTCATCATGCTCAGCTAACCCACCCGCCCCACCCACCTCACACAGCCGCCCCCGCACAGCCCCCTTTCCATGATCATGGTTATTAAGTGGGGGGGCGGCACCAGCAAAGACCCATGATCATGGAAACGCAGGGTTTTGTCAGAGTGCCGGGCCAGACTCCCGCATGTGGCCGATGATTCATCCTCACCAGCCGGGCGGCTGGTCATGCTTCAGAGCGGGGTGCTGGCCCGGTGGCAGGCCCTCGAGCTCGGGCTGAGCCCCGACACCATCCGCGAGCAGCTCCGCCGGGGCCGCTGGCAGAAGATGTACCCGGGCGTGTACGCATGCTTCACCGGAACGATCGGCAGGCAGCCCGCGTTATGGGCAGCGGTCTTGCAGGCCGGCCCGGGCGCCGCACTGAGCCACCAGACCGCGGCTCAGCTCCACGGCCTGTCGGGCGGCGAGCACGACTTTCCGATCCACGTCACCGTGCCCTCGGCCCGGCATCCGCGGCCGGTCCGCGGCCTGGTCATCTACCGGTCAGATCGCGGCGTGGCAGCGCGGCACCCGACCCGGCTGCCGCCGCGGACCCGGATCGAGCAGACGGTGCTGGACCTGACCCAGGCGGCACCGACGTTTGACGACGCCTTCGGGTGGCTGAGCCGCGCCTGCGCCGAGCGGCTCACCACCCCGCAGCGCCTCCGGAACGCGATGGCCGTGCACAAGAAGCTGCGCTGGCGGGCTGACCTGGCCGCGGCGCTGGCCGAGGTGCACGACGGGGCGCACTCGGTTCTCGAGCATCGCTACATTCGCGACGTCGAGCGCCGGCACGGGCTGCCTGCCGCTCGACGACAAGCTAAGGCGGTGCGGGCAGGCCGGACTGAGTACCGGGACCACTTCTACCAGGACTACGGCGTCGCGGTGGAGACCGACGGCGCCGCTGCCCACCCGGCGTCAGCCCGCTGGCGCGACATCGCTCGCGACAATGCCGCCGCCAGCACCGGGATCATCACCCTTCGCTACAGCTGGTTCGACGTAACCAGGCGCCCCTGCCTGGTCGCCGCCGAGATCGCCGCAGTGCTCAGCACCCGCGGCTGGCCCGGCACCGCAGCCAGATGCGGCCCGTCCTGCCAGCTCCTCCAGTCCCGAATCTCATGATCATGGTAATTAACTGGGGTCCTGGCCCCGCCAAATAACGACGATCATGGAAATCAGCCGGGCGCGGCGCCGGAGGCGCAGCGCGAGGGGGCCGGATCACGGCGAGGGGGCCGGATCACGGCGAGGGGGCGGATCACGGCGAGGGGGGCGGATCACGGCGAGGGGGGCGATCACGGCGAGGGGGGTGGTTGCGCGGCGGATGTGGAGGGACTGGGTGCGGGCGTGGAGGTGGCGGTGGAGGTCGGGCTGGCCATCGGGGTCGGCGTGGCGATAGCTGTCCCAGATCCGGTCGGCGTCGGTGTCGGTGTCGCGGTCGGCGAGGCGCTGCTCGGCGAGCTGGACGGGCTGGGCGACGCCGAGCGGCCGGAGGGGGTCGGCTTGGCGGTCGGCGCGCTGCCCTGGGCCGGGCCGACCAGCTGGGGCGGCTGGACCGGCCGGGGGCTCGGGGTCAGCAGCAGGGCCACGGCCGCCACGACCACCCCCAGCACGGCGACCACGCCCCCGGTGGCCGCCCCGGCCCGCAGGGCCCGGCGGTCGCGGGCATTCTCGGTACGGCGCCGCTGGCGCAGTTCGGGCGGCAGCGCGGCGCGCTGTGCGGTCCAGCTATTGAACGGGGCGGCGGCCATGCCCAGCGTCGGGAACAGGAGCAGGGCGGCCAGCAGCGGGCCGCTCAGCTGAGTTGCCCTGGTCAGCGCGGCGGCGATGCCGAGCGTCCCGAGCAGGGCGAGGGCGGTTTCCGCCCAGTTGGCCCGCAGCGACTCCCACCAGCGGGCCCGCTCACTGGTCTTCGGGGTGCGCAGGAACGCGGCTTCCCGGGCGAACAGGCCCAGCACCGAGGCCCACGCTACTACCAGGGACGTCGACTGCCAGATGAAGAAGGCGCCGAGCGCGTCCCGCCACGATGCTCCGGTGCCCCGGCGCAGCAGGGCGACCGCTCGGACCAGCCCGAGTGCCACCAGCACCGGAACCGTGGCCACCAGGAACGCGCTGAGCTTGCGGAACAGCTCGCCGCCGCCGGTCGCCAGGTTGGCCGCGCCGGCCAGCAGGAAGACCAGGAAAACCAGGCCCAGGAGGTCCCCGTACCACTGCACCGCCCCGGACAGGTACGACCACCGCTGCGCGGTGCTGAGCCGGTTCTCCGGGTTGTTCCGGCCGGGCAGCAGCGAGCGCCAGTGCATGCGCAGGATCTGGATACCGCCGAAGCACCACCGGTACCGCTGGCCCTTAGCGCCTCGAAGGTCAGCGGCATGATGCCCTTGCCCCACGACCGGTCCACGTGCAGGCCAGACCAGCCGGCCGGAGCAGCCGCAGGGACAGCTCGGCGTCCTCGGTAATGCACCACTCGTCCCAGCCGCCCAGGGCATCGAGCGCCACCCGGCGGATGAGCCCCATCGTGCCCGCGAAGATCGCCCCGTTCCGCTCGTTGCGCGACGGCTGGGAGACGGCGAAGAAGTACTGGTAGGAGAAATAGAGCCGCCGGTAGTACCGGGCGAACGACCAGTCGCGGTAGTCCTGCGGAGCCTGGATGAAGCCGACCCACTGCTCGGCGAACAGCGGGGCGCAGCGGCGCAGGATCCCGGGTCGATCTGGTAATCGGAGTCGACCACCCCGATGAGCTCGGCCCGCTCGTCGGTCAGTTCCCGCAGCGCGTAGTTCAGCGCGCCGGCTGCGCTGATCCCCTCGCGGGTCCCGGGCCGGCGGCTCGGGGTACCGTGGGACAACAGGCTCGTCCGGGACGGCGGCGCATTCGTGACGTGACCGCAAGAACCGGCAGCGGCCGTCCAGGACCCGGCGGCGCATCCTTGCCCAGTCACGATGTGCCTTCCAGGAGCCCTTGTCGTGCGATCCTCTGAAACAGCCGCTGCCCCGTCCTGGCCTGCTCGTTCAGCGCCGCCGGAGGCACTCGGCAGCGAGGACGCCGGGCTGGTCGGTGCGCCGCCGGCTAGTGCAGCGCGGCCCGAGGCGCGCGGCAGCGAGTACGCCCAGCTGTCCAGGCAGATCAAGCAGGCGGGACTGCTGGAGCGGCGCCCGGCCTACTACGTCACCAAGATCGCGGCGACCATCGGACTGCTGGCCGCCGGGTGGGCGGCCTTCATATTGGTGGGAAATTCGTGGTGGCAGCTGGCCGTGGCGGCCTTCCTGGCCGTGATGTTCACCCAGGTGGGCTTCCTCGGCCATGATGCCGGGCACCGCCAGATCTTCGGCTCCCGGCGGGCCAACTACGTTCTCGGCGTCCTGCACGGCAACCTGGGCATCGGGCTCAGCTATGGCTGGTGGGTGAGCAAGCACAACAAGCACCACGCCCATCCCAACACCGAGGGCGCCGATCCCGACATCATGCTCAACGCCCTGGCCTTCTCCGATGCCCAGGCTCGCACCGGACGGCCTTGGGCCCGGCTGGTCTACCGCTACCAGGCGTACCTGTTCTTCCCGATGCTGCTCGGCGAGGCGGTCAGCCTGCATACATCGAGCATCCGCGCGCTGACCAGCCGGACCTCCCGCCACCGGCCACTGGAGACGACCCTGCTGGCCGCGCACGCCATCGGCTACCTCACCCTGGTGTTCCTGGTGCTGTCGCCGGTCAAGGCCGTGGTGTTCATCCTGGTCCAGCAGGGCCTGTTCGGCCTGTACCTGGGCTCCTCCTTCGCCCCCAACCACAAGGGCATGCTCGTTCTGGACGCCGACGACAGGACCGACTTCCTGCGCCGCCAGGTGCTCACCTCCCGCAACGTGCGCGGCGGGTGGCTGACGGACTTCGCCCTGGGCGGCCTGAACTACCAGATCGAGCACCATCTGTTTCCCTCCATGCCCCGGCCCAACCTGCGCCGGTCCAAGGCCCTGATCGAGGCGTTCTGCCTTCAGCGCGACCTGCCCTACTGCGAGAGCAGCCTGGTCGGCTCCTACGCCCAGGCGCTGCGCTACCTCAACACCGTCGGCAGGCCGACCCGCTCCGGCAACGCCGCCTGACGCGAGGCGCTGCCGTCCGGCCGCCCAGCCGCAGACACCGCGCTGCCCGCTCGGTAGCACAGCCCGGCCCGGCGCGCGCCCGGGCAGCCAGCGGAGCCAGCGCGGCAGGTACCAGCTGCGCTCGCCCAGCAGGGCCAGCGCGGCCGGCACTCCGATCCCGCGCACGACCGTGGCATCGATCAGCACCGCCGCGCCCAGGCCGACGCCGAGCATCTTGAGCTGGATCAGCGACAGCGTGGCCAGGATCGAGAAGACCGCCACCATGATGACCGCCGCGCTGGTCACCACGCCGGCGCTGCTCGCGATGCCACCCACGATCGCCTCATGCGTGGCCGCACCCCGGCCGCGCAGCTCGCGGATCCGGCTCAGGATGAACACGTGGTAGTCCATGCTCAGCCCGAACAGGAAGACGAACATGAACAGCGGTACCCACGGCACGATCGCGCCGTAGCTGGTGAACCCGAGCAGTCCTTCCAGCCTGCCGTCCTGGAAGATCAGCGTGATCAGGCCGTAGGCCGCGCCGA
The DNA here is from genome assembly GCA_963775745.1 of uncultured Actinomycetota bacterium. Classification (GTDB taxonomy): domain Bacteria; phylum Actinomycetota; class Actinomycetes; order Streptosporangiales; family Streptosporangiaceae; genus DATBGO01. The sequence continues at coordinate 217,709 of CAVZKE010000019.1, read as the reverse complement.
CCGACAGCAGGTTGAGCAGGATCGAGACCAGCGGGATCGCCACCGACCGGAACGCGATCAGCAGCAAGACGAACGCGAGCACCGCCACCACGCCCAGGACCAGCGGCGTCCGCGATCGCAGCACCGCGATGTCGTCGTAGTTACCCGCCGTGTTCCCGGCCACGGCGTAGCTGATGCCGTCGGCCCGGCCGAGTGTCTGCGGTAGCACGTGGTCGCGCAGGGCCAGCAGCGCGTCATTGGACGTGCGGTCGGTCCCGTTGCCCGCCAGCGGAACCGCCACGAGCAGCGCGCGGCCGCCCGCCACCGGGGCCGCCGTGATCGGCCCGCGGATCGGACCGCGGGCCGACGCCCGCGCCCGCAGCGCGCCCAGCGCGTCCTGGACCTGCGGGCCGACCAGATTACGGCCGGTCACCACGACCTGAGCAGGCGACGGGCTGCCCGGGAAGGCCTGGTCGATCCGGTTCAGGGTCTGGATGACGGGCAGGTGACCCCCGAAACCGCCATCAGCGGGACTGCCGACCCGCATGCCCAGCCCGGGTACCGCGAGCGCGATCATGGCCAGCGCCGCGGCCGCCCCCCAGGCCACCGGGCGCGCCACCACCCGGCGGACCAGCGCGGCCCACAGCCGCGACGGCCGCGCCACGGTGCGCCGCCTGCCCAGGACCGGAATCCGGCCCCGGTCCGCCCACCGGCCCAGCCAGGACAGCACGGCCGGGAGCACCGTGAGCGAGCCCGCGACCGCTACCCCGACCACGGCGATGGTGCCGATGGCCACGCCGGTGAACACCGCGTACCCGGTCAGGAACAGCCCGGCCAGCGCGATCATCACGGTCAGGCCGGAGACCACGATCGCCCGCCCGGAGGTGCCCGCCGCGATCCGCAGCGCTTCGCCGGTGCTGGCTCCGCTGGCCCGTTCTTCGCGCTCCCTGCGCAGGTAGAACAGCGAATAGTCGATGCCGACGGCCATTCCGATGATCAGGACCACCTCCGAGGTGCTCGACCCCACCGGCAGCCACTGACCGGGGATGGCCAGCAGCGAGATCGCGGTCATCACGGCGGTCGCGGCGAGCAGCAGCGGGATCCCCGCCGCGATCAGCGCCCCGAACACGGCGATCAGCAGGATCAGCGTGATCGGCACCGAGGTGACCTCGGCCTTGCGGAAGTCCTGCCCGACCGCCGCGTTCGCGGCCCGGTCAGTGCTCGCGTCACCGGCTTCGGCGATGATCAGCCCGGGATGCCGGGCCTGGACGGCGGCCACCGCCCGCAGGGCCGGGACCACCGCCTGATCCTCGCTGGCCGCGTTGCCCGGCACCTTGAAGGTGACCAGGGCACTGCGCCCGTCGACGGACACCAGCCCGGTGTGACCGGGGTCCAACGGCGAGGCGATGTCGCTGGCCGAGCGCGGCAGCCCGGCCAGCGCCGCCGTCACCTGCTGAACCGCCTGGCGCATGGCCGGGTCGGTGGCGAACCGCCGCCGGCCGCGGCACTGCCCCGCTGCTGGATCAGCACGCTCTCGGCGGGCAGAACGGTGAAGCCGAGCCGCTGCAGGGTCTGCTCGGCCCGGCCAGACTCCCCGGCGTCGTTGGACGGCACGCTGGAGGCCGGGAGCATGCTCCCCAGCACGAAGATCGCCGCGACCATGACCAGCCAGCCGAGCACGGCCGTCTTCCGGTGCCGCGCGCTCCACCCGGCGATCCGCTCGATCACCGGCCCGCGCGACCGCGGGCGCCCCGACGCCGCTCGTCGCCGCGACGGCCCGGGGGCGTGATCGCCGGGCGACCCGGCGACCTGGCCCGGCCGGCTCTGGTCCGATGCTGCTGGTCGTGTCGGCCCGGTTTCAGGCCATGCTGAACTAAACGAATGACTCATCGTGTCCTCGCTTGGTGGGTGAATCTGGTGATGGGGAGCCGAGTGCCTATCCGGGCGGGACAGGCCCCCGAACCGGGATCGGTCAGGCCTGGTGAGACACCTGGCCGGCCCCGTTCGGCGGCGGCGCCATGGAACCCAGCGGGCCGGGGCCAGCCAGCACCTCCCGGGCCGGCGCCAGCGGGTCAGTCGGCGGCCGGAGCAGCGCGCGCGCCGCGAGGGCATGAGCCCGGGCCGTGGCGACCAGAACGTAGTTGAAGAGCAGGAAGAGGATCAGGAAGCAGGCCGCGGCGAGCAGCGCCTTGGGCAGCGTGTCCACATACAGGCCGTGGCCACCGGGCCCGTGCGGGCCGTTCGGGAAGTAACCGAGCTGGATCCCGTGCGCCACCAGCCCGTTCGAAAATGTGCTTCCCGGCGCCCAGTACCAGATCGGCGCGGTGATACCGGCCAGGAACGTGACCCACACGCACACCACAACGGTGTCCAGGATGGTCAGCGGCACCCAGAGCCCGACCAGGTACGCCAGGTCCCGCCAGGTGGCCGGATCCCGCCACCGGACGCGCAACTGCGCCATCATGCCGGGCGTGGTCGCCTGCCGGTACTGGCCGCGCACCGGCTCGGTGAAGACCTGCCGCAGCCGCCAGCGCTCCACGTTGGCGCAGCCCCGGATGACGCCGGCCGCGCCGACCAGCAGCGGAATCCCGGCCAGCGTGATCGCGAGCACCGCGGCGGTCGTCGCTACGGTGAACGCGACGCTGAACAGCACCCAGCTGCCCAGAAGATAGACGGTCAGGAAGCCGGCGGCCCGCCAGAGGGATGCTGAGCAGGCCAGCCGCAGCGGGTTGCGGTACAGCCGAAGCTTTGAGTCGTCCGGCGCGCTCATCTACCCCACCTCCCGCATCAGCTGCTCGACCGCGCGAAACATGCTCGGTGAGCTTGGTCAGTTCGGCCCGCGGTCCTGCTGGTTGGCCACGGCCTCCTCGGCCAGCTTCCGGTACGAGGCCATGGCCACGGCGTCGGCCCGGTGCCGCTGCAGCTGGTAATAGGACGCGACAACCAGCGAGATCCCGCCGATGACAATGAAGACAATCCCCAGGCTGATAGTGACCGCGGTCGCGTTCATGTGGCGCTCTCCTTCTTGTTCTGTCCGCCATCAGCAGCGCTCCCCCGTACCGCCGCAGTGATCGTTTCTGCTGTAAGGCGCACATCGAACGGCGCCAGCTCGTAGTACTTCATCGCTTTTCCGTCCTCGGACAGTTCCAGGTGGCCGGTCACCATGCCTGCCTTCTCAAGCTTGTCCAGGTGCATGTAGAGCAGCGGCCTGGAAATCCCGAGCCTGCGAGCCAGCTCACTGACGTGCACCCGGCCCGCCTCGAGCTCCGCGATAACGCGCAGCCGCTGTGGGTTGGCGACCGCCGTGAGCGAGACCAGCAGCTCGTCTTCGCTGGTCAGCTTGGGCTCCCGGTCATGCCGCCGGCGTCTGGCTCCCGGTCATGCTGCCGGGCATCTGGCTCCCGGCCATGCTGCCGGGCATCCGGCTCCCGGCCATGCTGTCGGGCATCTGGCTCCCGGTCAGCGCCGGGCGCACTGCCGCCCCCAAGTCTTAGCCATCATCGTGTTCCTTTTTCACCTGTCGTAAAAACCTTACACATGACGGTCGCAGCCGTCAACGGGGGTTTTGCCGACGGTGGGATGCCCGCGACCGAGTCAGGCAGGCCAGCAGGGCATCCGGCCCAGGCGGCTGCTTACCCGGCCGGACCATGATCCTGTAAAGTTTGCGCGCTCCGCGGCACTTTTCTTTACGTGATCATGGTTCCCGCGGCGCCAGCCGCCATTATCGCGCGGCCCGGCTGGCCAGACTGAGGGCTGCTGCAGCGCCAGCCGCCCTTATCGCACCACCCAGCTGGCCAGGCGACGGGTACCGCGGCGCCAGCTGCCGTTATCGCGCGGCCCGGCTGGCCAGGCTGACGGGTACCGCGGCGCCAGCCGCCGTTACCCAACCGGCTCGGCGTGGCGGCGCCTGCTCCGCTTAGCCGCCTCGGTGACCGGCCGGGGAGGCAGGACAAGCCGAGCCCGGCGCATAGCCCGGCGCTCCTCCTCGCTTGTCCCGCCCCACACGCCGAACTCCTGACCGGTGCTTAGCGCGAACCGCAAACAGTCAGCTCGAACCGCGCAGCGAGCGCAGATTGCCTTGGCCGCAGCGATCTGTTCCTGCCCCGGGCCCCACGCTGACAGCGGGAAAAACAGCTCGGGATCCGTGTCACGGCAAGCGCTCAGCGATCGCCAGTCGGCTGCTGCTGAGGCTGCGGGTTCTGGCAGGTTAATCTGTGACTTCATGTGCTGCGGCCGTCGCTCTCCAGGGTTGCTTGCCATCCGGGGCTCATGTACTGCCCCCGATAGATCAAAGTTACTCACCGTAGGGGCAGAAAGATGGTGATGTCGGTCACAATCGACCCCGGGCCTCGGCTCGACAGGCCGCTGAGCTGCCCGCCGTCAAATCCAGCTGTTAATGCGCGCCAATAAGCAGTGATCCCTGGTCCTCCCCGGGCCGGCCGTTGCGACGCGACACCGGTCCTCCCGGGCCAGCCGTTGCGACGCGACACCGGTCCTCCCGGGCCGACGCTCGCACGCAGCTCCGATCCCCCGGCACTGGGCTCCGCCAGGCAGCTCCCGATCCCCCGGCACTGGGCTCCGCCAGGCAGCTCCCGACCCCCGGCACTGGCCTCCGCCAGGCAGCTCCGACCCCCCAGCGGTGGCCAGGCAGCGCTGTTTGGGGTTTCTCGTCGCGGGCAGTGGACGGCCGAAACCGGCCCGGAAACCGGAGCCGAAACCGGCCCGGAAACCGGAACTGAGGAGGTTGTCATGGTGGCCTTGATCATCGTCATCATTGCCATTGTCGTGATCGCAGGGGTCGCGGCCGCGGCTATGTCCACTCGCCGTCGCCGACTGCAGCAGCGCTTCGGACCCGAATACGACCGCATGGTCGATCAGCAAAACAGCAGGCTGAAGGCCGAAGCGGAACTCTCCAGGCGCGAGCGGCGGGTCAGCGGACTCAACATCCGGCCGCTCGAGCCAGCCGCTCAGGCCCGGTACACAGCAGAGTGGGCCACCATTCAGGAGCAGTTCGTCGACGCTCCGCAGGGCGCGGTCGGGCAGGCTCAGGACCTCGTCGTGGCCGTGATGAACGACCGCGGCTACCCGACCGGGCACCGTGACCAGGTGCTCGCCGACCTGTCAGTTGAGCACGCCGCGGTCCTCGACCACTACCGGGCCGCCTCGGACATCAGCCAGAGCGCCACCGCGGGAACGGCCTCGACGGAAGACCTGCGCCAGGCGATGATCCACTATCGCGCCCTGTTCCAGGAACTGCTCGGCAAGTCTGCTGGGACCACGACGACAGTCGCCGACCAGGGCTATATGCCGGCCGAACCCGGGCTGGCCAGCTCAGCCAACGGCGGCGTATCAGACGGCGGCGTATCAGACGTAAACGGCGGCGTATCCAGCAACTGGCCCGCCAGCGCCGAAGCCGAGCCGGGCACCGGCGCACCCGCATAGGCCGCCGACGCCCGCCCGGTAGCCGACACCCGGCCGGACCCAGCCGACAGTGAGCTCAGCCCCGCTGACTCTGCCCTGGCCCCAGGCGACGCCGCACCAGCGACCACCTCGCAGCCAGCCGCCGACCTGGAGGCAGAGGCCGACGCGCGTCGGCGCGCAACTCGCTGAACAGGGGAACAGCATTATGAGCCAGGTTCAAACGGGAACGGTCAGGACCAAGGTGCCAGCGCGCCTCGACCGGCTGCCGTGGTCGCGCTGGCACTGGATGATCATCATCGGTCTCGGCACCGTCTGGATCCTGGACGGTCTCGAAGTCACGATCGTCGGCAATATCTCGGCACAGCTCAGCGCGCCGGGAAGCGGCATCCACATATCCCAGTCCCAGATCACCGGGCTTGGCGCCGCCATGTATGTGGCCGGAGCCTGCGTCGGGGCACTGTTCTTCGGCTGGCTGACCGACAGGTTCGGCCGCAAGAAGCTGTTCCTGATCACGCTTGGCGTGTACCTGCTCGCTACCGCGCTGACCGCGCTGTCGTTTGCACCGTGGTGGTTCTTCCTGTTCCGGTTCCTGACCGGATTCGGCATCGGCGGAGAATATGCGGCGATCAACTCGGCCATTGACGCTGATCCCCAGCCGGCACCGGGGCCGCATCGACATCATCATCAACGGCACCTACTGGGCGGGCGCCGCCGCCGGCGCGCTGATCACGGTTCCGGCTACCAGCGACCTGCCGGTCGCTGTCGGCTGGCGAGTCTGCTTCGGGTTCGGCGTCGTCCTCGGCCTAGTGATCCTGCTGGTCAGGCGCAACGTCCCAGAGAGTCCTCGCTGGCTGTTCATCCATGGCCATGCTCAGCAGGCCGAGCAGCTAGTGGACGACATCGAGGCACGGGTGGAGCAGGAAACGGGCACGAAGCTGCCCGAGCCCAGCCGGTCGATCACCATCAGGCAACGCAAGACGATTGGCTTCCTGACGATCGCCAAGACCATGGTGCAGCTGTACCCGCGGCGAACAATCCTCGGGTTCTCGCTGTTCATCGGGCAGGCGTTTCTCTACAACGCGATCACGTTCGGGTACGCCCAGATCCTGGGCGAGTTCTTTCATGTCACCACGGATGCCGGCTATTACTTCGCGGCAATCGCGGTCGGTAACTGGAGACCAGGGCGCCGGCCATCGCGTTCTTCTACGCGATCGGCACCGCCGCCGGCGGGATCACCGGCCCGCTGCTGTTCTCCAAGCTGGTGAGCACCGGCAAGGTACCCGACACCGTGCTCGCGTTCTCGGTCGGCGCGACCCTGATGATCCTGGCCGGCCCCGTCGAGGTCTTCCTCGGCGTCAAGGCCGAACGGCGGGGCCTGGAGGACATTGCCCGGCCGCTCACCGCGGAAGAAGCCGCCGATACCGGGCCGGGCGCCTCCCGGCGCGGCCAGGCGCAGACCGCGACCTGAGCAGGTCAGTTCAGCACGGAGCAACCCGAGGGAGGGCACGGCAATGACGGTGGTAGTGGGTGTCGACGGGGCGCACGGCTCTAGTGCCGCGATCCGCCTGGCCGCGCGAGAGGCGCGCTATCGGAGCGCCCCGCTGCTCGCGGTGATGGCGTACAGCGGTGAAACCACGCTCGGGGCGCCAGGCCGCCCGGCCGGTGGCCACCCTGCGGACCGCGGCGGACGAGCGCGTCATCGTCGAGGAAACTCTCCGCGACGTGGTCAGGGAGGCGCTCGGCGACCGGCGGGCGAGGTGGAGTACCGCGTGGTCGCGGGGATAGCCGGGCGGGCTCTGGCCGAAGCCGCGCGCGCCGCCGACGCCGAACTCGTCGTCCTGTCCACCCGCGGCGAAGGCGGGGTGACGCGGCTACTAGGCGCCGTAAGCCAGTACGTACTGCGCCACGCGCCGTGCCGCGTCCTGGTCGTCCCGGACGCCAGCAAGTGTCTGTGAGCCCAGGCGTCCCGGTCAGCGACGTCAACGGGCAGTGACGCTAACTGAGCCGAGGGGCAATTACGGCTGGGGCCGCTCAGTGATTTCGAAGACATTGCCCTCCGGGTCACGGAAGTACGCCCAGCGGGCGTCGTCGGCCCCCTTGACGTCGGTTACCGGCGCTACGCCGCGCCGCAGGAGTTCATCCCGGGCCGCATGGATATCGTCCACCACGAATCCCACCTGGTAACGGGGGTGATCGTATTCGGGATCTGCCGACTGAGCCAGGATCTCGAAGGTGACGCCCGATCCCAGGTCGAGCTGAACCTAGCCTTCTCCCTGGTCCACTTCGCCGAGCGCCAGGACGTCACGGTAGAACCTCCGTTGCGATTCGAAGTCGGCGCAGACGACACCGATCCACCTGGGGAACCGGAGCTGCAACTCGGCCATGACCACCTCCGTCTGGCGGGTAATGAGCGCCCGGGGTCGCATCCCGGGGCGTCCGACGACGCGAGGCTACCGTGCGCCTTGAGGAGCCTGGCCGCGCAGCGCGCTGCGGCGCCCGGCCGGTTTCCGGGCCGTGTAAGGCGGGAAGGGGAGTTACTTCTCCTGCTGACACGCAGAACCGAGGAGACGAGACGGACATGGCCGACCAGCCGAGCACTCGGCCGTCCGTGGCGCTGCTCGGCACCGGGATCATGGGCTCGGGCATGGGCCGTAGCATCCTGCGGGCCGGGCTGCCGCTGCGAGCCTGGAACCGGACGATCGCCAAGGCGCAGGCTCTGGAGCCCGACGGCGCGCAGGTAGCGCAGACTCCGGCCGAGGCCGTGGCGGACGCGCAGGTCATCGTGACGATGCTCGCCGATGCCGACGCGGTCACTGCCGCGATCACGGCAGCTGCCCCGGGCCTGCACCAGGGACAGGTTTGGGCGCAAGTCAGCACGGTGGGCGTGGCCGGCCAGGCGAGGCTCGCGGCGCTGGCCAGCGAGCATGGCCTGGTATTCGTGGACTCGCCCGTGCTCGGCAGCAGGCAGGCCGCCGAACAGGGCACGCTCACCGTCTTCGCATCAGGTCCCGATCCGGCTAAGCCCGCCGTTCAGCCGGTCTTTGACGCGATAGGCAGCAAGACGGTCTGGCTTGGTCCTGAACCTGGCCCGGCATCCAGGCTCAAGCTGGTGGTCAACAGCTGGGTGCTCGTCGTCACGGCCGGAGCGGCCGAGGCAATCGCGCTGGCGAGCGGGCTCGGGGTCGATCCGAAGCTGTTCCTTGATGCCATCTCCGGCGGCGCGCTCGACTGCCAGTATCTGCGGCTCAAGGCGGAAACGATCTTGAAGGGCGACTTCCCGCCAAATTTCACCACGGAGCTGGCCGCCAAGGACGGCCGCCTCATCGTGGCGGCGGCCGCCTCGGCCGGGATCCACATGGACGTCGCCGCAGCGGTGACCGAGCGGCTGCGCCGCGCGGCGGAACTGGGGCACGCGAAGGAAGACATGGCCGCCAATTACTTCGCGAGCTTCGACGGCCGGTAACTGCCGCGCGGTAGCGGGAAGCCAGGCACCCCGCTCCCGGTAGGCAACGGGCGCGCACTAACGCGGCAGGCGGACCACCGACAGAAAGAAGTCGTCTATCTGCCGGACCGCGGCGATGAAGTCGTTGACGTCCACGGGCTTGGTGACGTACGCGTTGGCGTGCAGCTTGTAGCTGCGCAGGATGTCCTCTTCGGACGCCGAGGTGGTCAAGATCACCACTGGCACGTGGGTGAGATCGGGATGGGACCTGATGCGCTCCAGGACCTGCCGGCCGTCGTACTTCGGCAGGTTCAGGTCGAGCAGGATCAGGTCGACGCGGGGCGCCCCGGTGTGCGGGCCAGTGCGGAACAGGAAGTGCAGCGCCTCCTCCCCATCCCTCGCGACATGCAGCCGGTTGCTGATCTTGTGGTCGGCGAACGCCTCCCTGGTCATCAGCTCATCACCGGGGTCATCCTCGACCAGCAGGACCTCAATGGGCTCGAAGGCGTAGGTCATGCGCGGACCCCCTCGGTGCTGGCGCTCGTGCCGGGCTGCCGGCCGGGCTCGGTCCCGGTGTCGGCGGGCATCTCATCAGCGTTCCCGTCCCCCGCGACCCGGTTCACGTCGGAATCCGCCCGCGGCAGCGTAAAGCAGATACGGGTCCCGTCCAGGTAGCTGGTGTCGAGGCTGATGCTGCCCCCATGATGCTCGATGATCCGCTTGCAGAGCGCCAGGCCGATCCCGGTGCCCGGATACGCATCGCGGCCGTGCAGCCGCTGGAAGATGATGAACACCTTGTCGGCGAACTCAGGCGCGATGCCGATGCCGTTGTCCGCGACGCAGATCTGCCACATCCCCTCGGGCTGGGCGGCCACGGTGATCCGCACCACCGGGGGGCGGCCGGGGGCGCGGAACTTGATCGCGTTGGCGATGAGGTTCTGCCAGACCATGGTCAGCAGCGTCGGATCGCCCATGACCTCGGGCAGGTGCTCGGGCGGCTCGATGACGGCGCCGGTATCCTCGATCGCCGCGCCGAGTGCCGCGATCGCCGCATCGAGCGACTTGCCGAGCGGCATCCGGGCCCGGACATCGCTGGCCCGGCCCACTCGCGAGAAGGTCAGCAGGTCGTTGATCAGGATCTGCAGCCGCTTCGCGCCGTCGACCGCAAAATCGATGTACTGGCGGCCCCGGTCGTCGAGCTTGTCGCCGTACCTCTTCTCCAGAAGCTGGCAGAACGACGCCACCTTGCGGAGCGGTTCCTGCAGGTCATGCGACGCGACGTAGGCGAACTGCTCGAGCTCGGCGTTGGACCGGCGCAGCTCGGCCGCGGTCGCGTCGAGGTCTGCGGCCTGCTGGATCGCCTTGTGCTCGGCGTCGCGGGCGGCATCCACGGCGGCGGCCAGCTCGCGGCGCATCGACTCGACATCAGCGGCTACGGCCCAGATGTCAGCCGGGCCGGTCGGCTCGATGCGGTAGCCGAAGTCGCCGTCCATCACGTGCCTGGATGCCGCACGCAGGCGGCCGAGCGGCCGGGCGACCGCGTTGTGCAGCACGATCGCGAGAATGACCGCGGCGACCAGGAAGGCAGCCAGGATGGCGGCGTACGCCCAGTCCTGGAGGCTGCGGAACCGGGACAGCCGGGCGTTGTCCCGGGTGGCGGCCGCGGCCAGGTGCGCGTTTTGCCTGGCGAACAACGCCCTCAGATGGTCAAACGCCTGCTTGCTCTGATTCACGAAGGTGATCTCGTGGCGGCTCAGCGGACCGTGGCTGGCCAGCGTGATCAACGGGGTCGCGTAGTCACGACGCCAGGCGGCCGCGGCCTGTTGCAGGGCAACAAGGTCGCGGGCCAGCGGCTGCTGGCCGCCGATCAGCGCATGCAGCTGGGCCTCGGCGTTCTTCGCCGCAGCGAGCCCGGTGGTGTACGGCTGCAGGAAGCGCGAGTCGCCGGTGATGGCGTAGCCGCGCACGCCGGTCTCCTGGTCGACCAGGGCCCCTTGCAGCCGGAAGGCCTGGGCCTGGGCCGGCAGGATGCTGCCGGCCAGCTCGTCGGAGACGGCCCGGCCGCGGTCGACGAGCTGGAAGATGATCACCGCGGAGGCGGCGACCAGGATCGCGATGACCGCGAACACCAGGCGGAACCAGCCCTGGACCGTCAGCGAGGGCGGCTGAGACCCGCGGTCGACCGGCTGGGACCGGCGTCTGAATGGCTGGGACGGTCGCGGGCCAGCCGTGCTCATGCAGGTGCCTTCCACCGCAGGTGAACGACGGCGACGTCGTCGGCCAGGCCGCCGTAGCGGCCCGCCGCCGCTTCGGTCCGTGCCATCAGGGCGTCGACGAACACCGCGGACGGCAGCCCGGCCAGATCACGGGCCATGTCGACCAGGCCGTCCTCGCCGAGCCGCTGGCTGCCGGGGCCGATGCGGCCCTCGAACAGGCCGTCGGTGAACAGCACCAGGCTGGCGCCGGCGGGCAGCGCCACGACCTCCTCGTCCCAGCCCAGGCCAGGAACCAGGCCCAGGGCGGGGCCGCCCGCGCCCTCGATCAGTTCGACGTCCTGCGCGGTGCGCAGCAGCAGTCCGGGATGACCGGCTCGCAGGATCCTGACGTGGCGGCGGTCGGGTGTGAAGGCCAGGTGGGTAAGGGTGGCGAATACATGCTCGCCTTCGCGCTCCGCCAGGAGCATCTGCTCCAGTAGCCCGATCAGCGATGGCGCGCCCGTGCCGGCCAGGACCAGGGACCGCCAGCCGACTCGTAGGCAGACGCCGATCGCCGCTTCGGCCGCACCGTGCCCGGAAACGTCGCCGATCACTGCGTGCACGGTCCCGTCGGCAGTCTCCACGACATCGTAGAAGTCGCCCCCCAGCAGGGCCTGCGCCCGGCCCGGGCGGTATCGCGCCACCGTCTCGAACTCGCCGGTCCGCATCAGCGGAATAGGCAGCAGCCCGCGCTCCAGCCGGGCGTTCTCTTCGGCCCGCACGGCGCTTATCTGCAGGGCGGCCGCGGCCAGTTCGGCATGCTTGCGCTGCGCTGCGTATTTTATGGCGCGGCCGAATACGTCTGCTGCCGCCTGTCCCTTGATCAGGTAGTCCTGGGCACCTGCCGCGACTGCCGCGAGCCCGGCGCTCTCCTCGGCCAGCCCGGTGAGCACGACGACTGGCGCGCCGGGCGCGATCTCGAGGATCTGCGTGACCGCCTCGAGACCGCGGGCATCGGGCAGGTGCAGATCGAGGAGGATGCAGCCAGGCACCCCGCCGTGCTTGAGAAACTGCTTGGCCTCGCTCAGCGAGTGCACCCAGGACAGCGTGGCCCTGACCCCGCTATCGGCGAGTAGTTCCTTAACCAGCACCACATCACCGGCGTCGTCCTCGACGAGCAGTAACGTATCGGGGCCCTCGAGCCACGCGGGCCGCCCGTCCTGAGGAGCACCGCCGGAGGTAGCCGGATCGCCGTTGGAATGCAGCGTCGGAACGCCTGTTCCAGCCGCCACCGTTGCCTCCTACCCCCCGTACCGGCGCTGTCTTAGGGCTGTTTCGGACTGAGAATATAGTGATCCGGACCCTCCTCGAACACCCGTATCGGCGAGTCCGCCGACGGTAGGTCCGGGTGTATTTTCCTTACCGATGAGGCCTTCTGCTGGGTAATTCGTTTCGGCGGCCGGTGGCTCAGCCCGGGGGCCTCTTGATGCCACGCTAACTGCACTCGGCGCCGACTGCCGCCACCGGACGCCGAGTTCCCTGCCGCTCCGGCTGGCCGGTGGCCCTGGCGGGCCCGGCCGCGCGCCCGCCGGGCGACCGGGACCCGGCTCTACCGCAACGGAACGACGGCCTGGACATCGGCGCCGTGGTCGCCTACTGGGACGCCCGCCCTGACCTGGCCAAGTTCGGGGTGGGCTACCTGCTGCATGGCCAGCTCGACAACATCGTCGACGGCTATTTCGCGCCGGGCGGCGCGGCCAACAGCATGGCACGAGCCGCCCGCTCCGTCATTAGGCTGGGGCCGCCGGGGCGCCGGGGGACGGGTGGGGCGGCAGGGGTGGCATGGCATCCTTGCTCGTCGACGCGAGGAGCTTGGTGACGTCAAGCTTCGACCCGACCATCTGCTTGAGCATGAAGTCGTGGTTGAGGTCGAGGATCGCGCGGGTCTCGGCGGCTATCACGGCGTTCCTGCTGAGGCTGAGCTCGTTGTCTTGCTGCTGTTCGCCGGACAGTGACCAGTTGGTAGAGCCCTTGACCGTGTAGACGCCGTCCACGATCACGATCTTCAGGTGCGAGATCGCGTTGTGCACGGAACTGGTGCCGATGGCGATGCTGTTACCGAAGGCGTCATTGTTCCACTGAGCCAGAATCTGCTTCTCGTGCACGCCGCTGGCCTGGCTGCGGTCCAGGCTCATCTGCACGTAGACCTTCTCATCGGCCAGCTTGCCCTGGATGATCTTGTTCAGCTCGTCGTCGTCATAGCCGAACATGTTGACCACGATGGAGTGCTGGGCCGTCCCGAGCAAGGCCACCAGCAGGCCGTGCACGTCGTCCCGCGGAGCGAAGAAGGTCCGCTCATCATCGGGGTAACCATCCAGGAACCGTCCCTCGGCCTTGTATTTACCAAGGTCATCCCACACGAATTGCGAATCTGGCACCGCGACCCCCCTCTTTCGTTGTTGTGCCTATGGTGGCGAGGCGAGCCGGTGGCGTCCAGTCCGGATTGGCCTGCGCGGCCGGGCCGGCCCGAGGTTCGCGACATTCTGGCCGTGCCTGGCCTGCAAAACGGTACACGGCGATCCAGTTCTGGTCATGCAATCCCGTTGCCTTTCATGATCGTGGTTATTCGGCGCTGACCCCATTAAATAACCACGATCATGATGGGCCGGCTGCCCAGAGACCGCGCAGCCGGTCGGCCACGAGCCGGGCGGCCGGCCCGAGGAAGCGTTTCGGATGAGTAGCTAGGTAGACGGTGCAGCCGTCCAGCGGTGGCCCGGGCAGGGCAACGAGCGTGCCGGCCTGGAGCTCCGGGCTAGCCGTGGCGGCGGGCAGCACTGTCCAGCCAAGACCGGCCGCGACGCACTGCTTGGTGGCCTCGATGCTGCCGAAGCGGGTGCGCCGGGCGGCCGGCTGCCCGGCGGCGCGCAGGCGGCGGGCCGCGTCGTCGCTGTAACTGCAGCCCTCCTCCAGCAGCAAGGCGTCCTCGGCGGCCAGGTCTGTCCAGGTCCAGGGCCGCTCCGCGGTCACTGAGGTGGGTGCCGCCAGCACGACCAGGTCCTCGGCACCCACCGGTTCGAGGAGCACGTCGGCAGCGGCCATCGCCGGCTCGAGCAGCAGGGCGAGATCTGTTGCCGCATTCCGGACCGCGTCCAGGGCGGCGGCGGTACCGCCTGGGGTGAGGAACAACCGAACGTCCGGCGCCTGAGCACGCAGCGCCGTCACGAGAGCGGGCAGCCGGTAGGCGCACAACGACTCCGGTGCGGTGAGCCGTACCGCCCCGGTGAGACGACCAGCGCCGGCCGGGACCTCGGCGCGCATCCGGGATTCCAGCGCCAGCATCTGCTCGGCGGACGGCATGAGGCGCTCGCCGGCAGCGGTCAGGACCGCACCGGCCGGCAGCCGGTCGAAAAGGCGGCTGCCGAGGCGCTGCTCAAGCGCCTGGATGTGCCCGGTGACCGTGGACTGCACGTAACCGAGCTCCCGCGCGGCCGCGGTGAAGCTGCGGGCCCGAGCGACGGTGACGAACGTCTTCAGCAGCGCGGTATCCACCCGGTGTCCCTTTCCGATTCCCGATGGATCCAATCATTAATCATCGTTGGACACGATGAGCCGCTCCGCGCGATCCTGATGGCCGGAGGTACTGATGACTGAGATCAATCACAACAGGCCGGCGCCCCGTCCGGCTCCCGGTGCAACCGTGCTGCGTTACGCGGCCTTCACCGACCACGGCCAGGGCGGCAACCCCGCCGGGGTAGTGCTGGACGCCGCAGGCCTGGACGACGCCGCGCGCCTCGCGACAGCGGCCCGGGTCGGCTATTCCGAGACCGCCTTCGTCGAGGCGGCCGGCGACGGCGGGGGGTACCTGGTGCGGTATTTCAGCCCCAAGTCGGAGGTAGCCTTCTGCGGTCACGCAACGATCGCGACCGCGGTCGCGATCGCCGAACGCCAGGGCCAGGGGCTGCTGCATTTCCAGACCCCGGCTGGCCCGGTCGTCGTCCAGACCAGCGCAGGCCCAGCCGGGCTGGCCGCCGCGCTGACCAGCGTCCCCACGCGCACCCGCGCTGCGCAGGCCGCGGAGCTGGCCGCCGCATTGTCGGCGCTACGCTGGCGGGCCGACGACCTCGACCCGGGCTATCCCGCTCACGTTGCCTATGCCGGCAACGACCATCTCATCCTCGCGGTGCGCGACCGGGCCCGCCTGGCCGCGCTGGATTACGACTACCCCGCCCTCGAGAAGCTGATGGCCGGGCAGGGCTGGACCACGGTGCACCTGGTGTGGGCGGAAAGCCGGGCCGTCTTTCACGCCCGCGACCCGTTCCCTCCTGGCGGCGTGACCGAAGATCCCGCCACCGGGGCCGCGGCTGCCGCGTTCGGCGGATATCTGCGCGCCCTGGCCCTGGTCGACGTCCCGGCCCGCATCACCATCCTGCAAGGCGCTGACATGGGACGGCCCAGCCGCCTGCTCGTCGATCTGGCCGTGGGCGATGACCGCGTCCAGGTAACCGGTGCCGCGGCCCCGATCCGAGCAGAGAAGAACTGAGCCGAACAAGCCCAGGGGTACAGCCCTCGTCCGCCGCCGGAGGTGACCGGACTCTACGCGTTCGCGCCGTTCGAGTCCGGCGCGGAGCGGCTGCAGGCTCACGCCCAGGCAGATGGCCGATGAGGCCACTGAATCAACCGAGTAGCAGCTTCCGCGACCTGATCCGCGAGGACGGTGGACCGGTGCGGGCCTGGCGGCCGGCGGGCGGGGCGTCCCGCCGGCCGTCAGGGCCCTTCCCGCTGGCGGGCGGGCCTGCCCCGGGGGGGCAAAGGCAACGGCCCGCCCGCCGCGGCCGTCAGCTCACCGCGCGCGCCGCCGCCGGGCCGACCGGCCCCGGGACAGCCAGCAGCCGCTCCCGCAGATACCCCAGCGCATGCGCCAGCAGCCGCGACACATGCATCTGCGAGATCCCCAGCCGCTCCCCGATCTGCGCCTGCGTCAGATCCCCGTAAAACCGCAACAGCAAAATCCGCTGCTCCCGCCGCGGCAGCTCCCCCCAATGCGCCGCCACCGCCTCCATATCCAGCGCCCGCTCCATCGCCGGATCCTCCGCCCCCAGCACATCCGCCAGGCTCCCCGCATCCGCCCGGTCCGCCAGCGGCGCATCCAGCGACGACGGCGAGAACACCAGCCCCGCCCGCCGCGCCGCCGCCACATCCGCCCGGCTGCGCCCCACAAACTCCGCCAGCTCCGCCTCACCCGGCATCCGGCCCAGCCGCTGCGCCAGCTCCCGCGACGCCTCCCGCACCTCCAGCACCAGCTCCTGCACCGGCCGCTCCACCCGCACCTGCCACCGCTTATCCCGGAAATGCCGCTTAATCTCCCCCGAGATACACGGCTGCGCATACGCCGCCAGGCTCCCGCCCACCGCCGGATCAAAATTATTGATCGCCTTCAGCAACCCCACATACCCCACCTGCATCAGATCCTCCGCCGGCTCCGGGCTCCGCAGATACCGCCGCACACACGACCGCACCAGCACCCGGTACCGCGCCACCAGCAACTCACACGCCGCCGACCGCCGCCGCGACCCCACCGGCTCCGACCGCACCACATCCAGCAACTCCCCATCCCCCAGCACCGCCAGCCCCCCGCCACCCGCACCCGCACCCGACCCGCCGCCCGCACCCCCGCCAGCGCCAGCCCCGCCGCCCGCGCCCGCCCCGGCGCCCGTGGCAGCACCACCCGCGGCGGTGGCCGGCCCGGACACATGCCTTACTGCAAATGTTTCCATGAGGAAAGACTGTCACGGGCCGGCCCGCCCGGCAACCCCCCGCCCGGCAAAAGATAACGACCAGGTCACAAACCACGCCCCATGCCGGGTACTTCGCGGACTCATGTGACCACAGGGGAGCACGAGGCCACCAGGAGGCCGCGACCGTGCCATCCCGGCGACATGCACATATCGCAATTGCCGCATGCAGCGGCAGGCTGGCCGCGGGCCTGCCGAAACGGGACGGCCCAGCAAACGGAATCGGGACGGCACAGCAAACGGAAAACGGCGCAGCGCACCGACGGTCCGGTAGGCGGACGGGCGTCCGCATGGACTCATCAGCCCATGCGGCCTTCTCGCCGAGCTGCTTCGGCTAACTAGCCAGGCGCGCCGGGCGCCATGGCCAGCTCCGCGAGCCCGCGAACCAGTGCCTCGCGCCCTTCCGGGCTCATCCCGTTCAGCAGGCCTTCGAGTGCCGCCTGCCGACGCCCCCGCACCCACTCCGCGAGCCGCCGGCCCGACTCCGTCGGCACCAGAACGATCTCCCGGCGGCTCACCAGCGCCCGATCCCGCGACACCAGCCCCGCCGCCTGCATCCGGTCACACAACCTGCTCGCCGCCGACGCCGACGCCCCCAGCAGCCCCGCCAGCCGGTTCAGGTTCAGGCTCCCGGCCCGGTCGATCACCAGCAGCGCGCGCAACTGTACCGGCGGCACCGTGGCGCCGATCTCTTCCACCGCGCGCTCACACGCCTCGAGCAGGACGGAGAGCCCCGAGTCGGCGGGAGCCAGGGCAAGCTGGTCGTCGCCGATCGTGACAGCCAAATCCTGTCCCATTACGATCCGCTCCCTGCGCCGCCCGCGGAGCCAGCTGGCGCGGACCCGCATCGCACCGCGAAGCCCGCAAGACCGTCGCGGCGGCGATCTAGCGCGGCGAGATTCCCGGCCCGAGCCATGTCCATGTACGGCATGATGCCTACCGTCCCGCCGCCGCCCCAGGGCCGAAAGTCCCGAACAAGATCTTCACGCAGCAGCCGCTCAACAGGCCGAAGTCCTGAATGATGGCTGCTCACCAGTTCTAGCACACGCAGGCTCTGAGCCCGACGTCCGCGCGGCCGGGCGCGTTGACCGGTGATCCCCGCGCCAAGATAGTGTGTGAATCGACATGAGCGGCGAAGCCGCGCGGCCCCATTCAGGTGATCTGCAGGGCGCGGCGCGGCCCGGCAGCGAGGCTACTGGTCTTCTCTCGGGAGCAACCGAATGATGCCGCGTCGTCCCTCGCCTATTGTCGTATCTGGGTCCGGTTGCGCCATGACGACATCACGCCGGGGAACTCGTCAGATACGGGCTGACGTGCGCCGAGGGGGTGACCGTCGGTAACGATGAGCAATGATGCACTCTATGATGACGGCTTGCTCCGGGTCACCTGCGCGGGCCGCCCGCCGGTCGTGGCCATCGCGGGAGAGATAGATGAATCTACCTACCCGGGCCTGGTCGGAGCGCTGAAGCAAGTCACCGGCGGGCACACGGAGATCCATGTCAGCCTTGCCGAAGTGGACTACTGCGATCTAGCCCGAGTTTCCTAGATAAGTTGATCTTGGCCTTGTTTCCGCTGTTCAGCTAGGGCGCGGGGGTCTTATGGTGTATTACCCATGTCAGCGTCTGGGTGCGTAGCGGCCGAGCCCGAAGATCTTGATGAGCTTGTCCTGTACTGGGGTGGTGTCGGTGAGCATGCGGTGGGCCCTGGGGCGGCCCCGCTGGCCGGGGTAGAGCAGGACGGTCTCGCCGATTCCGGCAAGCTCGGCGAGCAGGACGCGCACCGGCAGGTCCAGGCCGGCCTGGGCCACGCGGCGGCGCATGAGGTGGGCGAGCTGGAGGGCGAGCACGCAGGTGAAGACGTGGACGACGATGTTGTGCTCGGTCCAGTGGAACATCGGGCTGAAGGAGGCGGCGCGGGGGTCTTTCATCTGCCGGAAGGAGGCCTCGGCCTCAGATTGGGACCGGTAACCGGCGACTACCTCGGCGACGGGCCAGTCGTCGTGGTCGGTGATCAGCAGGTGCTTGCCGAAGATCTCCTCCTCCAGGGCAGCGCGGGCGCCAGGGTCGATGCGCCAGGTGAGCCGGTGGTCTTTGGGGGTGTCTCCGGCCAGCTGCCAGGTGATAACGCGGCGCGCCCAGGTGTCGTGCAGGATCTTGCCGATCTCGGCTTCCACCTTCGCCCTGCTCCGCCGGGTCTTGCCGCGGGCGAGGGTCGCGGCCAGCTCGTCCAGCTTCCTGCCTGCCTTCGCCAGGGTGGTGCCGGTGAACCCGCGGGCCTGCTTTTCGTGCAGCCCGGGTGAGTGGGTCAGGATGGTGCGGCGCTCGGTCCCGTAGACCTCGCGGCGGGTGTCGTAGGCGGTCAGCCCCCCGAAGCGGTCCTCATCGACGACGGCGCGGGCGCTGGCGGGCAACTTGGTCAGGCCGGCGCAGTCGGAGGCGGGCACCGACCCGATGTAATGCAGGCGCGTCCCGGCGAGGTGGGCGAAGTTGGCGGCCGAGTTCTGGCCGGCGTCGAACACTACGGTCACGTCCGCGGCGACCTGGCCGCTGGCGGCGCAGATCGCCTCGTGCCGGCTGGCGAGCGTATCGATCATGGCAGGGAACTGGGTGACGTCGGGCTTGTCGCCAGGGTAGGCGTGCCAGGTCAGCGGGATGCCGCCGTCGCGGGTGACCACCAGGCCCAGGCCGACCAGGCGCAGGTCGGTGCGCTTCTGCTTGGCCTTGCCCCGCTGGGCGATCGGGGCGCGCTCGTTGCCGGTATCGATGAAGGTGGCGAAGTTGGTCATGTCCAGGGCGACGGAGGAGCAGTCCACGCCGGACGCATCGACGATGGCCAGCGCGATCCTGCGGGAGATCTCCTCCAGCTCGTCCAGGCCGACGGCGTGCATCGCATCCCAGAACCGGCGGTGATCCAGTGCCGGCGCGCTGATCCCGGTGAACCGGCCGGCTGCCGTGCCCGCCCACCAGTCGGCGAAGGCCAGCTTGGAGCAGGGGGCAACGAGGCGGCCCAGCGCGGCCAGCGCCAGGTAGGTGCCGACCGAGGCCCCGGCGTCAGACCGCCGGGGCCCGGTCACCTCGTCAATGATGGCGGCCACGCCCAGGTCGTCCAGCATCCCCCAGGCAGCTGCGGCCGCGCCGAAGTCCTTGTGCTGGGTGCGTGCGGGCAGGCCCAGCCCCTTGCCGCGCATCGCAGCTGCCAGCTCGTCGGCGGTGCCCAGGTACTCCTGCGAGATGATCCTCGGCTGGCCGTTCACCCGGGCCGACTCGACCAGGTAGTAGTAGGTCGCGTTGCCCCGCTTCTTGCCGACGATCGATGCCATATATGGGTAATACACTATTCTGTCAGCCGGCGCCAGCACCAACACGCCGTTTGCCCAGGCAGGCCCACTGCCGGAGGGCTCAGTAGGCCCGCCTTAGTCCGCCAAGATCAACTTATCTAGGAAACTCGGGCTAGCCGGGCTCCGGGCGATCGTCCTGCTCACCGGGACCGACAGTTATGGCGGCAACGGCGGCGCACCGCACAGGCGAGTCGTCCTGCACGATGTTCCTTCGCAGCTGCAGACCGTGCTGCGGATCGTCGGCTGGGATGATGTGCCCGGCCTGGCCGTGGACGGGCAGCAGGGCGGCAGCCAGCACCGGTCTGCAGGCAGGACCGGAGTCGGCCCGCAAGCGGGATGATCCGGGAGGAATGCGGAGGATCGACACCAGGGCCGGTGCGGGGCTGGCCTCCGGCCGACCTTGGATACGGCGGTCAACTGGACGGCGTTGGGAGTCCTTCCCGGACCGCGATGGCGGCCACCTGCGCCCGGGAGGAGACCCCGAGCTTGCGGAAGATAGCGGTCAGGTGAGTGGTCACGGTGCGCCGCGAGATGAACATCCGCTCGGCGATCTGCGGGTTGGACAGGCCTTCGGCGACAGCCCCGGCCACGGTCAGCTCGGTCGGGGTCAGGCTCGGCCAGCCCGCAGCCGGCCGCTGGCGCCTGCCGCGGCCCCGGCTCGCATAGGCGGCGGCCTGCTCCAGCGTCATGGCCTCCCCAGCGGCCCAGGCCCGGGCGAAGCCGTCACTACCCAGCTCGCTGCGGCAGGCGGATTCCGCCGGACGGGTGAGCGCTTCAATGGCCGGCAGCGGCGTGAGCGCCGCATGACGCGAGAACGCCGCGCCGGCGCCAGCCAGCCGCGCTGCAACCTCGTGGCTTCCGCTGTCAGCCTTGATCGCGGCGAAGATGACCAGGCAGGTCCAGACCGTAAGGCGCCCGAACGGGTCCGCCGGGGAGGCTGCTACCGCCGCGCTCGCCAGGTCCAGCGCTAGCCCCAGGTCACCATCGGCGCGGGCCACCAGGCCCCGGACGGCCAGCGGAAGGGCGCGGCAGGTCCGCTCCTCGTCGGTGGTGCGAATGAAATCGTCCAGCCGCTGCCTGGCTGTTTCCCGTTGCCCGCTCAGGAGCTCCGACCAGGCGAGAGTGCCTGCCCACATCCCGCGCAGAGCAACCGAGGCGTAGAACGAGAGCTGCTCGCGAAGGGAGCTGACCGCCTGGGCCCAGTCTCCCCGGCAGAACGCGAGCCTGCCGCGGGCCACGGCAGCGAAATAGAGCCGGGCCGTGCCCATCTCATCGCCGATGGAGTCAAGCTCCCGGCAGGATGCCTCCGCGCCGGCGAAGTCACCGAGCAGCCCCTGGCTGTGGGCCAGTGCGGCCAGGCAGAACGACAAGAAGAAGCCGTCACCGGCGGCACGCAGCGCCGGCCGGGCCCGTTCCAGCTGGGCGGCCGCCTCGGACGGCTTACAGTCCATTGCGTCCAAGACGCCCAGCAGGAGGGCGGCGATCCATTCGACGTCCGTCGCCCTGCAGGCCCGGGCAACCGCGGCGCTGCGCCGCAGCGCGGCCCGCCCGGCATCCCGGTTGGTGGCCCGGTTGACCGCCGCCCGACCGGTCAGGGCCAGGGCGTAGCCGAGGCTCCGCTGGTCACCGGTCTGCTCGGCAAGCGCCGCGGCCTCTTGCAGGTAGGGCCGCCAGGCGTCCGGCTCACCCATGATCGTGGCGGCCGATCCCAGGCTGGTGAGCGCCACGATCATGCCTTCGGTGTCGCCCAGCTGGCGGAGCAGGCCAAGGCCCTCGGTGCCAGCAGCCATGGCCGTGGGCATATCGGCGGCCAGGCTGGCGACCTGGGAGAGGCTGCCCAGCGCTCTGGCTCGCAGCACCGGGTCGGCACCGGCGCCCCGGTCGACGGCGGTGCGCAGCCAGTGCCGCGCGTCGGCCAGCCGGGTGCTTAGCGACCAGAATGCCGCGAGGCGGGTACTCAGGCCGAGCAGGAGCGCCGGATCTTCCTGGCCGGCGGCCCACTCGAGCGCCCGCCGGATGTCGTCATAATCGAGCCGCATGCGCTCCCGGTAGCTGTGCTCGCTCTCGTCTGCGCGGCGGCCCGACGCGGCCAGGAAGTGCTCGAAGTGGCGGCGCCTGGCGCCTGGCGCCTCATTCGCCGCCACGAGACGGCGGGCTGCGTAATGCCTGATTGTCTCCAGCATCCGGAACCTGCCGTCGGCTTCATCACCGCCCAGGACCAGGGACTTATCGGCAAGCTGCGAGATCAGGCCGAGTACCTGATCCGGGTGAACCTCACCGGCTGCTCCGACCGCTTCGGCCGCTTCCACGGTAAACCCCCCGGCGAAGGTGGACATGCGCCGCAGGACCGCCCGCTCGGGCTCAGTGAGCAGACTGTAGCTCCAGGCCACCGAGGCCTCTAGGGTCTGCTGACGAGGGGTGGCGGTGCGCGCCCCGCCGGTCAGCAGCTCGAAGCGATCGTGCAGGCCGATGGCGATCTGGCTCGGCGCCAAGACCCGGGTCCGCGCGGCTGCCAGCTCGATGGCGAGCGGGATGCCATCCAGCTGGCTGCAGATCTCCGCGACCGCGGCCGCGTTCTGTTCCGTCAGGCTGAACTGAGCGCGGGCGCCCCTGGCCCTGGCCACGAACAGCTGCACGGACTCGAACTGATCCAGCTCGCGGGCCGCCCGGCCGGGACCGGCCGGCAGGCGCCCGTCCCCGCCGGGGCCGGGCGGGACGGACAGCGACGGCACCCGCCAGGTGACCTCCCCCGGCACGCCGAGCGGCTCGCGGCTGGTAGCCAGGATGCGGATCCGCGGGCAGGACTTCAGGAGCTGCTCAGTCACCTCGGCACAGCGGTTCACCAGGTGCTCGCAGTTGTCTAGCAGCAGCAGCGGCGCCCGGTCGCCAATCGCGGCCGCCACTACCTCGAGTTCGCTCGCCGCACCGCTCTCGCGCGCCGACAGGACCGCCGCGATCGCGCCAGGCACCCGCGCGGGATCGCGCAGCGGGGCAAGCTCAACGACCCACGCCCCGTCGGGGTGATCGGCCAGGCGCCCGGCCGCGGCGTGCAGAGCCAGCCGCGTCTTGCCGCAGCCGCCCGAGCCGGTCAGGGTCACCAGCCGACCGTCAGCCAGCAGGCGGCCGACCTCAGCCACTTCGGCGCGACGGCCCACGAAGGTGGTCAGCTGCACAGGCAGGTTGTGCCGCCGCGGGTCCAAGCTGCGTAGCGGTGGGAACCTGGCAGGCAGCTCCGGGTGGCAAAGCTGCCACACCCGCTCAGGCGGCCCCAGATCGGGCAGCCGATGCCAGCCCAGGTCGGTCAGCGTGGCGCCAGCGGGCAGGAGACGGGCGGCCAGGTCGGCCGAGCGCCGGGACAGCACCACCTGGCCAGGCGAGGCGCTGTCCCGCAGCCAGCCGCCATGGCTGAGGGCCGACCCGCCCGGGCCAGCGCCCGGGCTGCTCTCCGGCTCGCCCGAGTGCACGCCGATCCGCACGGCCGCCGTGCGGACCGCGAGCCCGCGCCGCAGCGCCAGCGCGCAGCCGACCGCGTCGCAGGCGCGGGCGAACGCCACTATGAGGCCATCGGCGTCGCCGGCGTTGTCGCCCCTGCGGTCTATCAGTGCCCCCGCATAACGGGCCGCCAGCCTGATCATCGCGGCCCGCGGCAGGCTGAGGCACGCGTCGCGCCCGGTCCCGGCCCGCCCGGTCCCAGCCCGCCCGCCGCTGTCGCCGGCACCGGCACTGGCACTGGCACTGGCACTGGCACAGAGCAGGGTTACTGTCCCAGCGGGGCCATTCCGGCCAGTCACCGCAGGGTCACCTCGTCACGGCAGCCAGTCAGGCGAGCCGACACCCTCCCAGTGTGATCCCCGCCGCCCGCGGCTGGCCATGACCGCCACCGCATGGTGACCCTACGACACCAGTCGCAAAACACCCGTCAGCTGTCCGATGTACCGGGCCGCCGCCTGGCCCAGGCTCAAGCTAACCAGCCAGGACTGCAGGGGAGCAGCATTGTGTAGCATGACCGGCAGGCCGGCCCGGCTCGCGGCGCCAGGGCAGGACACCGGGCCGAACGGGCCAACCGAAGCGAACCGGCCAACCGAAGCGAACGGGCCAACCCGGGCGAACGGGCCAACCGAAGCGAACGGGCCAGCCCGCGCGAACGGGCCAACCGCGGCGAACGAGCCGGGCGAGCCGACCGCGGACGAGCGGGCCGCCGCGGCGGCGCTGCTCCAGATGATCTGGGGCATCCACATCTCCAGGGCGCTCTACGCGGCGGCGGAACTGGGCATCGCGGACCACCTGGCCAGCGGCCCGATGACGGCGCGCGAGCTGGCCGCGGCGACCGGCACTCATGAGCCCTCGCTGTACCGGCTGCTGCGGGCGCTGGCCGCGCTGGGCGTCTTCACCGAGCGTGAGCCTCGTTCGTTCGGCCTTACCGCACTGGGTGACCGGCTGCGGACCGGCGTCCCGGCCTCGATGCGGTCATGGGCGATGCTGGTCGAGGCATGCGGAGGGGTTCGCACCTTCGGGCCCATCCTGCACACGGTCCGCACCGGAGAGCCGGGCCTGGACACCGCGTACGGCATGTCATGGGTCGATTTCCTGGCCAGCCATCCCGAGCAGGCGATGAGCTTCGACGCGGCCATGTCGGAACGGACCGCGGCGTTCGCCCCCAGCGTCGCCGCGAGCTACGACTTCTCCCAGATCCGGTCGGTGGCCGACGTCGGGGGCGGCCAGGGCGTCCTGCTGGCGGAGATCCTGCGCGGCCACCGCCAGTTGCGCGGCGTGCTGTTCGAGACGCCGCTGGTGGCCCGCGCCGCGCCGGCCGTCCTGACGGCGGCCGAGGTGGATGATCGCTGCGAGATCGTCGCCGGGGACTTCTTCGCCGCGGTGCCGGGCAGCGCGGACTGTTATCTGCTGGCCAACGTGCTGCACGACTGGGACGACCGGCGGGCCGTCCGCATCCTGGAGAACTGCCGCCAGGCGATGGCCCCTGGCGGCCGGGTACTGATCATCGAGCGGCTGATCCCCGATGATCCGGTCCGCTCCATCCCGACGCTGCTGAGCGATATCAACATGCTGGTCGTCACCGGCGGGCAGGAACGAACCAACGCCGAATACGCCCGCCTGCTGGCCGCCGCGGGCTTGCAGCCCGGCCGGATCCAGCCGGTCACCGCCCCCTACGGCGTGATCGAGGGCCTCTGGCCGTGACCGGGCCGGCCGGCTGCTACTCCGGCGCCTCGCGGCGCAGCAGCACGATCACCGAGCGCCCGGCCACCGGCAGCGTATCGGAACTGGCCAGCACCTGGCCCTCGCGGTCCGGCCCGGTCGTTTCCATGATCAGCTCCCACCACTGCCCCCATTGCTTGGGCAGCGTCCAGTCGATCCCTTCATGGTGGGCGTTGAACAGCAGCAAGAATGAGTCGTCGGTGACCCGCTGGCCGCGGCGGTTCCGGTCGGTGATGGCCTCGCCGTTGAGGAACACCCCCACCGATGCGGTGGATCCGGCGTCCCAGTCGTCGTCTCCCATCTCGGTCCCGTCCGGCTTGGACCAGCCGAGGTCCACCGATCCGCGGATGGGCAGGCCCTGGAACCAGCGCCGCCTGCGCAGCACCGGGTGCTCGCGCCGCAGCGCGATGAGGCGCCGGGTGTACTCGAGCAGACCGGAGTCGAGGTGCCGACCAGTCGAACCAGGAGATCTCGTTGTCCTGGCAGTAGGCGTTGTTGTTACCACCCTGGGTGCGCCCGGTCTCGTCGCCGCCGAGCAGCATTGTGACGCCCTGGGAGAGCATCAGCGTGGCCAGGAAGTTGCGCTGCTGCTGGCGGCGCAGCGCCAGGATGCCCTTGTCGTCGGTGTCGCCCTCGGCGCCGCAGTTCCACGAGCGGTTGTGATTCTCGCCGTCGGCCCCGCCTTCGCCATTGGCGTCGTTGTGCTTGGAGTTGTAGGAGACCAGATCGCGCAGCGTGAACCCGTCGTGCGCGGTAACGAAGTTGACGCTGGCGCCCGGATGCCTGGTGTCGGCCTCGTAGAGGTCAGAGCTGCCGGTAAGGCGGAAGGCGAACTCGCCGAGGGTGGCGGGCTGGCCGCGCCAGAAGTCCCGTACCGTGTCGCGGTACCGGCCGTTCCACTCAGACCACAGGGCCGGGAAGTTACCGACCTGGTAGCCGCCCTCGCCGACGTCCCACGGTTCGGCGATGAGCTTGACCTGGGACACCACCGGGTCCTGCTGGATGAGGTCGAAGAAGACGGAGAGCCGGTCGACCTCATGGAACTGCCGGGCCAGGCTGGCGGCCAGGTCGAAGCGGAACCCGTCGACATGCATATCGGTCACCCAGTAGCGCAGCGAATCCATGATGAGCTGCAGGGTGTGCGGGTGCCGCACGTTGAGGCTGTTGCCGGTCCCCGTCGTGTCGTAATAGAACCGGGGCGTATCCGCCACCACCCGGTAGTAGGCCCGGTTGTCGATGCCCTTCATGGACAGCACCGGGCCCAGGTGGTTGCCCTCGGCGGTGTGGTTGTAGACGACGTCGAGGATCACCTCGATGCCCGCCTCATGCAGGGCCCGGACCATCGCCTTGAACTCGGCGACCTGCTCGCCCCGCTGGCCAGCCGCCGCGTACCCGTTGTGCGGCGCGAGGAACCCGATCGAGTTGTAGCCCCAGTAGTTTCGCAGTCCCCGCTCGACGAGATGCGCGTCGTCGACGAACTGGTGCACCGGAAGCAGTTCCACGGCGGTGATGCCGAGCCCGGTGAGGTATTCCACGGCGGCCGGGTGGGCCAGGCCGGCGTAGGTGCCCCGTTGCGCCCCGGGAATGCCCGGGTGCCGGGCGGTGAAGCCCTTGACATGCACCTCATAGATGACCGACTCGTTCAGCTGGATGTCCGGCGGCCGGTCGTTGCCCCAGTCGAAGTAGGGGTTGTGCACGACTGACTTGGGCATGCACGGGGCGCTGTCTTCCTCGTTGCGCGCGTCCTCGTCGCCGAAGGTGTAAGGAAAGCACGGCTGGCCCCAGTTGACCTGGCCTTCCACCGCCTTGGCGTAGGGGTCAAGAAGCAGCTTGGCCGGGTTGCACCGCTGGCCGCGGTCGGGATCCCACGGGCCGTGCACCCGGTAGCCGTAGCGCTGCCCGGGGGTGACGATGGGGAGATAGGCATGCCAGCAGGAGGCGTCGATCTCCTCCAGGGCGACCCGCTCCTCGCCGCCGTCGTCATCGAAGAGGCAGAGTTCGACGCCCTCGGCGACATCGGAGAACAGCGAGAAGTTCGTCCCGCCGCCGTCATAGGCAGCCCCCAGCGGATAGGGACGACCAGGCCAGGTCTCGATGGCATCGGTCATGTGGGGTCGGGTCCTTTCTGCACCGGCGTCTGGCGATGCGGCGTCAGGCGGCAGCCTGACTCAGCAGCCTCGGCGGTGCCGACGCAGCTTACGGTATGGCCGGGCGCTCGGCAGCGAGGATCGCGACGGTATCCGGCGGCAGAACCAGGTTGTGGCGGTTCCGTTCGATGCGCGGGTCGGACGCCGCGAGCAGGCGCGCCCGCTGGCCGGCCGGAAAGGTCCAGGTGCCTTCGCCGAGGTTACCGGCGATCACGATCGAGCCCCTGCGTATCATCAGCCACCCGGCTTCCTCGTCGCATTCGGCCACGGTGCGGTCCAGCCGGGGATCGGTGAGCCCCGGGAGCTGCCTGCGCAGCACGATCAGCCGCCGGTACCAGGCCAGCAGGCTGGCGTGCGGCTCCTTGGCCAGCTCGTCCCACTCCAGCCGGGAGCGCTCGAAGGTCACCGGGTCCTGCGGGTCGGGCACCTCCTGCGGATCCCAGCCGAACTGCGCGAACTCCCGGCGGCGTCCCTCGCTGACCGTCCGGCCCAGGTCAGGATCGGCATGCCCGGTGAAGTACAGGAACGGGGTGCTGGCCCCCCACTCCTCACCCTGGAAGACCATCGGCACGAACGGCGAGGTGAGCAGCAGCGCCCCGGCTACCCGCAGCCGCCCCTCGCTCATCAGCGCCCCGCTGCGCTCCCCGGCCGCCCGATTGCCGACCTGATCGTGGTTCTGCGTGCACACGACGAACTGGCTGCCGTCCAGCCCGGCGGGCGGGCGGCCATGCACCCGGCGCCGGTGCGGTGAGTAGGTCCCGTCATAGACCCACGCCTGGCGCAGGGCCTTGACCAGCAGCGGCAGCGGCCCGAAGTCCTCGTAGTAGCCGCCCGTCTCCCCGGTCAGCACGCTGTGCAGGGCGTGATGCCATTCGTCGGCCCAGGAAGCATCCAGGCCATAGCCGCCGGCGTCCCTGCTCCGGACGAAGCGGGGATCATTGAGGTCGCTTTCGGCGATCAGGAACAGCGGCCGGCCGAGGTGCGCGGCCAGCGCGCCCACCTCGACGGCGAGCGCCTCCAGGATGTGGGTGGCCGAGTCGTCCCTGATGGCGTGGACGGCGTCCAGCCGCAGCCCGTCGCAGTGGTAGTCACGCAACCAGGCCAGGGCGTTGTCGATGACGAACCGCCGGACCTCGTCGCTGCCGGGGCCATCGAAGTTGATCGCATCGCCCCAGTTGGTCCGGTGCCGGGCCGAAAAGTACGGGCCGAACTCCGGCAGGTAGTTCCCGGCCGGGCCCAGATGGTTGTAGACGACATCCAGCACCACGCCCAGGCCGCGGGCATGGGCCGCGTCCACCAGCCGCTTGAGGCCATCAGGGCCGCCGTAGCCGTGGTGCGGGGCGAACAGGTCGACCCCGTCGTAACCCCAGCCCCGCGATCCGGAGAACTCCGCGACCGGCATCAGCTCGATGGCGTCCACGCCCAGGTCGACAACGTGATCCAGGCGCCCGATCACGCCATCGAAGGTTCCCTCGGGGCAGAACGTGCCGACGTGGCACTCATACAGGACCGATCCCGCCAGCGGCAGGCCCCGCCAGCCGCTATCGGTCCAGGCGAACGCGGCATGGTCCACGACCTGAGACGGGCCGTCGACGCCGCGGGGCTGGCAGGCCGAGCGAGGGTCCGGCCGGGGCGGGCCGCCATCGAGACTAAACGAATATTCGGTACCCGGCCCCGCCGCCTCAGCCGAGCACTCCCACCAGCCATCGGCGGCGGACCGCATCGCCAGCCGCTGGCTGCCCGCGACCACCTCGACCTTGCTGGGGCGTGGCGCCCACAACCGGAACTCGTGCATCAGCCTTCCCTGCCCAGCACAGCGACGGGAAACCGCCGCAGCAGCGCCGATACGCTCACCCGCCCGCCGGTCACTGGCTCGCCGGTGAGCACGTTGACCCACGAGCCGTCCGGCAGCGCCACGGTCGTCTCCGCCCAGTCACCCATCCGGGCCACCAGCCGCGGCACCAGCACGGCCAGCCCGCCGCCGCGGGTGAAGGCCACCACGTGCCCGGCGCGCGGCCCGGTCACCGGCAGCGGCTCGTAGCCAGAACCCGGCCGGTAGGCCTCCGGGCGGCCGCGGCGGTGCCGCAGCAGCCGGTGGATCAGCCAGAGCTTCGGGCCGCCCGCCTCGGCCCGCTTCAGCGCCGCCTCGGGCCCGGCATCCAGGAGCGCGTCCAGCAGCGCGCGGCGCCCCTGGTAGTCGACCGGCCTGCGGTTGTCCGGGTCGACCAGGGACAGGTCCCACACCTCGGTGCCCTGGTACAGGTCGGGGACGCCCGGGCAGGTCAGCAGCAGCGTCGTCTGGGCCAGCGAGCTGATCCGGCCCAGCTCCACGAGCTGGTGCTCGGCCAGGAACGCCTCCAGGTCGGCGACGAAGCCCTGGTCGGCGAGGATCAGCGCGACGAAGCTCTCCAGGGCCCGGTCGTAGGCCTCGCTCGGCTCCGTCCAGGACGTGTGCACCTTCGCTTCTTTCGACGCCTTCGCCATATAGGCGGCGACCCGCGGGGTATCGATCGGCCAGGCACCGGCCAGCGTCTGATACAGCAGGTATTCGGCATTACGGTCCGGCCATCCGTTTTGCTTAAATTGCTCGTTATGCCGGGACCAGCGGTCCACGGCGAGTTCCCACGCCTCGGGGATCTCCGACAGCAGGCTGAGCCTGGCCCGCACGTCGGCGCTGCGCTTGGTGTCGTGCGTGGATAGGGTGAGCATCGCCTCCGGCCAGTCCCGGGCGGCGGCGGTCATCGCCTGGTGAAAATCCGCGACCGGCCGGCCGAAGCGGCCCGGGTCACCGCCGACCTCGTTGAGGGAAACCAGGGGGAGGTAACGGTAGAACGCGGTATCTTCCACGCCCTTGGCCATGACCGGCGCGCTCACCTGGGCGAACCGGATCGTGAAGGCGGCCTCAGCCTCTCCCGGGTGAACTCCGGTGATCAGCTCGCCGATGAAGCTGGCCAGCTCGGCGTCGAGGTCCGGCCGGCGCCAGCGGGCCGCGGCGACCGCAGCTGCCACGTGCGACCGGTCCGCGGCGCTGGCGGGCTGGCCGGGGCGCGCGTAGGTGCGGTAGACGGCGAACGCGGCGATGATCTCGCGCAGCGCGTCACGGAGCGCGGAGCGGGTGTGGTCGCGCTGGCGGCGATGCCGCTCGCAGACCTCGGCCAGCAGGCCGGTGAGGCGCTCCAGCTCCGCGGCCAGCTCTTCGCGCATGATCTGGAGCTTGGCCGCGTGCACGATCTCGGGATAGCTGGCCTGCTCGCCGGTGAACCCTGCGTACCCGGCCAGCATCACCGCCTCGCTGGCCGGGTCGACGAAAAGCTGGCTGACCCGGGTCAGGAAGTCATAGCCGCTGGTGCCCGCCACCGGCCAGGACCGGGGCAGCTCCTCATCGTCCTCGAGGATCTTCTCCACCACGACGTAGGCGCCGCCGGTCGCCTCCCGCAGCCGGCGCAGGTAGCCCTCCGGGTCGGCGAGCCCGTCCACATGGTCGATCCGCAGCCCGTCCAGGGTGCCGTCGCGGACCAGCTGGAGAATCAGGCGGTGGGTGTCGGCGAAGACGGTCTCGTCCTCGGCCCGCAGCCCGACCAGCGTCTCGATGTTGAAGAAGCGCCGGTAGGAGAGTTCCTCGTTGGCGGTGCCCCAATAGGCCAGCCGGTAATTCTGCCGGCTGAGCAGATCGTCGAGGGCGTCGCGGTCGCTGTTGACGGCCGCGATCTCGGCGTCGATGGCCGCTGCCACCTCGGGCTGCGTCTCGCACAGCCGGGCCAGCCGGTTCCGCAGCTCCTCGTTACCCCGGTGCCGCTCGGCCATGGCCGCCCGGTCGGTGAGGATGGAGGGCGGCAGCTGGCTAAGGTCGGTGGCCAGGTTCTTCAGCTCGACCGAGCCGGCCCGGTCCGCCGCCCTGGCCAGCAGATCGTCCAGCGTTCGCGGTGATAGCGGGGCCTCGTGGTCGTAGTAACGGACCACGAACGACCCGCCCTGCCGCTCGACGGTCAGCTCGCCCGCCTCCAGGACCCGGCCGTAGTGGTCGCCGAGGACGGGCATCAGGACCGTGGCGATCAGCTTGCGCTGCGGGGGATCCCAGTCGATGTCGAAGTAGCTGGCGTAGCGGCTCGACGGGCCGTTTTCCAGCACGTCCCACCACCAGGCGTTGGCCCGGCCGGCCAGCGCCATGTGGTTCGGCACGATGTCGAGCAGCTGCCCGAGGCCCGCGGCGGCCAGGCTCTCGACCAGGCGGCCGTGGCCCGGCGCCCCGCCGAGTTCGGTGTTCAGCCGGCCGTGGTCCACCACGTCGTAGCCGTGGGTGCTGCCCGGGGCGGCCTGGAGGTAAGGCGAGCAGTACAGGTGGCTGATGCCCAGGGCGGCCAGGTAGCCGGTGATGGCGGCAGCGTCGTCGAAGGTGAAGCCGGCGTGGAGCTGCACGCGGTAGGTGGCGGCGCGGCAGCGGGCGGCGGGCGCGGGACTGGTTGTCATCGCGGGTGCTCCAGCTAGCGCAGCCAGCGGCGGTACCTGCGCCGCGAGGCCTGCTCCCAGGCCCGTCCCGCCTGCCGTTCGAGATCGAGCGCGAGGTGGCTGTCGCGCTCGTAGAGAATCCCGAAGCTGAACGCGTTCTCTCCGGCCAGATGCGCCTGTACGCCGATCTCCCTGACGGTCGTGCGAGCGACGACGGCATCGTGATGATCACCGAGTACCGTCTGGAGCTTCTTCATCCGCCGGGCGAACTGCCTGGCGGGCTTGCCGAAGCCGAGGCTGGCAGCTTCAGCAGCGTACCTGGCGTCCTTGGCTGCTTTGCGGGCTTCGTGCAGCGCGGCATCCCGGTCCGGGCCGGCCGGGGTGCGCTGGGCGCGGCGCATCCGGCTGCGGACCCGGCGGCGCATCCGGTCAACGGCAGCGGGCAGCACATCGGAGGCGGCCAGGCCCGCCCGGGCGGTCAGCGGGGGGTCGGCCAGCAGCAGGTCCAGGCGGTCGAGCAGGGCCAGGTACCGGTCGCTGTCCAGCGCCTTGAGCGCTGCGGCGCGGGTGGCCGCCTCGATCGGCGCGAAGTGGGCCCGCAGCCGCGCCTGGACCGGTCCGAGCACCAGCTCGGGCGGAAGCTGCGCCACGCTGGCCGCCAGCCGGCCGGCCAGGACCTCGGCATCGCGCGGGGCGCCGAGCACGCCGCCCAGCCACTTGAGCTCCGCGCCGATCGAGCCGGTGTCCTCGGCGGACAGGACGCCGCCGAACGATTTCAGCGTGCTACGCAGCCGGCGGGTGGCGACTCGCATCTGATGTACCGAGTCCGGCGCGTCCCTGCGGACCTGCGGATCGGCCGCCTGCAGCGCCGCCACCTGGGCCGCGGCATAGCCGAGGACTATTTCGGCCGCGCTGGCCCGCCGGGTGAGCCGCGCCGGCCGGGCGGGCGCCAGCGGCCCGCCGGGCGGCAGCCGCCCGGCCAGCGCCCGCTCCAGCTTGGCGCGATACCGGGCAGGCTGCAGGCCGCTGTGCCGCAGCACCCGGTCGGCCGCGTCGAGCAACTGCCCGCTACCGCCGGTGAGCTCGACCTCCACCTCCCGCCACTGCGACAGTGTCGCCTCGTCGCCCATCGCCTGGGCGGCGACCTCATCGGCCGCGACCTCGGCCAGCGACGTGCCGTCGTGGTCGAGTAGCAGCCGGACCCGGCGCCTGGTGGTGATCCGGGCCGCGGGTCGCAGCGGCTCGCCCCGGGTGTACACCCGGACCAGCCCGGCAAGCTGGGCGGGCACCCGGCGGCCGGTTCGC
This sequence comes from uncultured Actinomycetota bacterium, assembly GCA_963775745.1. GTDB lineage: Bacteria > Actinomycetota > Actinomycetes > Streptosporangiales > Streptosporangiaceae > DATBGO01. Next base: position 184,431 of record CAVZKE010000019.1, on the reverse strand, counting down.
CCCAGTGGCAGCCTGATCTCGTCCCTGGAGTCGTCGGCGACAGGCAGCTTCAGATGCCAGCCCGCGTCGCTGCCGCCGCGCCTGCGGCGCAGCGTCACGCCCGCCCTGATCAGCCGCAGGTCGGCCGTGTCGTAGTACTCGGCCTCGAGGGCCTGCTCACCTGAGTCGGTCTCGGTGGCGACCATGGGCAAGTCGCTCAGCGCCGGCAGCTGAACGCCGGGCGGCCATTCGTACTTTCGTTCTGTTTCCCTGATCTCGGTCACCATGCGCAGTCCGCTACCCGCAGCAGGACGTCTGATGCGAGCGTTCGGCCCCCTTCGTCAGCGTAGGCCTGATGTTCACCTAGATCTGTCTCATTTCCGTAGCACCGGCCCCGCCGCGCCGCGCAACAGGCCCGCCGCGCCGTGCAACCGGCGCCGCCACCTGATGTACTACCCGCCGCGGCGGGCCGGGAGCTGGCCGCGCCCGAGTGGATTCGGGATTCGTTCCTGAATAACCTGACCGATTGCCGATCTCACTCGGCCGCGAGCTCATCGAGCACCCGGGCCGCCCGCCTCAGCCGGTACCGGCGCCTGCCCAGGCCGGACCAGGGGTCGCCGGACTTGCCGAGATCGCTGAGCCTGCTCGAGACAGTACGGAGCGTGAACTGCCCGGGTGTCAGGTGACTGTCCGTCACCTCCTCCCAGTGCAGCGGCACCGCGACCGGCGCTCCGGGCCGGGCCCGCACCGCGTACGGCGCGACGACCGTCTGGGCGTAGGCGTTACGCATGATGTCGAGGTACACGCGGCCGGCGCGGTTGTCTTTGCGCTGCTCGGTGGTGACCAGGCCGGGATGCCTGGCCGCCAGCAGGCCGGCTGCCCGGCGAGCGAACGCGCGTACCGTGTCGAAGTCATCGGCGGCGTTCAGCGTCACGTGGATGTGCAGTCCCTTGCCGCCGGTGGTCTTGACGAAGGCGGTCAGGCCCAGCTCGCCCTCGAGCAGGTCCCGCAGCGCGATCGCGGCCCGGCGGACCTCGGCGAACTGACCGGCATCGGGCGGGTCCAGGTCGAACACCAACTGGTCCGGGTAGCCGAGCCGGCCGACCCGGCTCAGGAAGATATGCAGCTCGATGCAGCCCTGATTGGCGAGGTAGATCAGGGTCGCCGGCTTGTCGCAGATGACGTGCTGCAGGGTGCCGTCCTGCTTGCCCACCGTGGCACGGGTGATCCAGCCGGGAAAGTACCCGGGCGCGTTCTTCTGGAAGATCCGCTGGCCATCGAGGCCGTCCGGGTAGCGGGCCAGAGCGAGGGGCCGGTCCCGCAGATACGGCAGCATCCGGCAGGCCATGTCCCGGTAATAGAAGATCAGGTCGCCCTTGGTGATGTCGTCGCCGGGGAAGAAGACCTTCCCGGTGCTGGAAAGCTCTACCCGGAGGTGCCCGGCCGTGATGGCGCGGTCGGCTGGCATGGCCCGGCTCTCAGCCCGCCGAATCGTCCGGCGGCGATTCGACCTGCCGGGCGCGGCCTGCGGATCTGGTGTCCTGATTCCCCATCGCTGCTCCTGAGTGTCTGCCAAGGGCATTCCCTACCCGCGGCGGTGCCCTTATCCGGGTGGTTGTGCCGGGCTGGCCGGGGTAGTGCCGCGGAGTGCGACTCGACGAATGGTTCCTTACCCCAGCAGAACGGGCCAACCCGGCCACCCGCCTCGACTCCAGGCACCGGGACGGCCTCGCCTGGTCGGTGGGCAACGATGTCCGCCCGCTGGTCCACGGCGCCACCTATTTTTCCGAGCTGGTGGCCAGGGTCGGCGCGATGGAGGCGGGGGACCTTCTCCTGTTCACCGACTGGCGCGGTGATCCCGACCAGCATCTGGACGGCCCCGGCACGGAGGTGGCGCGCGTCCTTTGCCGGGCGGCCAGCCGGGACGTGGTGGTCAGGGGCCTGCTGTGGCGCTCTCATCTGGACCGGTTCCAGTTCAGCGAGCAAGAGAACCGGTCCCTGGGCGACGCCATCGAAGCCGCGGGCGGCTGCTGCCTGCTCGACATGCGGGTCCGGCCTGGCGGCTCGCACCATATGAAACTCGTGGTGCTCAGGCACCCCGGCCGGCCGGAGCGTGACGTGGCCTTCGTCGGCGGGATCGATCTGTGCCACAGCCGCCGGGATGACCGCGCGCATCTGGGCGATCCGCAACGGCAGCCGATGGCCGTGGTCTACGGCTCCCGGCCGCCCTGGCATGACATCCAGGCGCTGATCCGCGGGCCCGCGGTGGGCGACGTCGAGACGATCTTCCGCGAACGATGGGAGGATCCGGCCCCGCTGACCCGCAACCCGCTGCACCGCCTGCGCGACCTGGTCACCGGGGAGGACCGCCACGCCGGCCCGCTGCCGCCGCAGCTTCCGGACCCGCAGCCGTGCGGGGCCCATGCGGTCCAGATGCTGCGCACCTACCCTTACCGCAGATCCGGATACAGCTTCGCGCCCGGCGGCGAGCGGAGCATCGCCCGCGCGTACCTCAAGGTGCTGCCGCGGGCCCGCTCCCTGGTCTACCTGGAGGACCAGTACCTGTGGTCCGCCGAGGTGATGAGCGGTCTGGCCAGTGCCCTGCGGGCTAATCCGGGCCTGCACCTGATCGCGGTGATCCCGCGGTTCCCCGACCAGGACGGGCGGATCTCCACCCCGCCGAACCTGGTCGGGCGGGCCGACGCGCTGGCCCTGCTGCGCGCCGCGGGCGGCAGCCGGGTGGCGGCCTACGGCCTGGAGAATTCCGCGGGCACTCCGATTTACGTGCACGCGAAGGTATGCATCGTCGACGACACCTGGACCATCATCGGGTCGGACAACTTCAACCGGCGCTCGTGGACTCATGACTCCGAGGTCAGCTGCGCGATCCTGGACGCGGACGGCTCGTTCGGCCGCCGGCTGCGACTGGCACTCAGCGCCGAGCACCTGGGCGGGACGGCCGACCAGGACCAGGCCGAAACGGCCCCGGCCAGCCAGGACCAGGCCGAAACGGCCCCGGCCAGCCAGGACCAGGCCGAAACGGCCCCGGCCAGCGACGCCGGGATGTTCGAGGCATTCGGGCGGGCCGCGGACGCACTCGATGCGTGGCATGCGGGCGGACGGCGCGGCCCACGGCCCCCCGGGCAGCTGCGGCGTTACCCGGACCCGCGGATACCGGCGGCCACGCGCGCCTGGGCGTCTATCCTGTACCGGCTGGTCTACGACCCCGACGGCAGGCCCGCGAAGATGCGCCGGGCCAGCCGGTTCTGAGCCGGCCAGCTGGCCGGACCGGCGCCGGACCCGGCTGGCGCCTGGGCCTGCTCAGGTGGCCTCATGATCGTGGCGGCGGGCCAGCGGGAAGACGAACCAGAGCCCGCCGAACAAGCAGAAGACAACGCCAGCGATGATCAATGCGGGCCCGGTCTTGGCCACGAAGCTGGCCACCAGCAAGACAGCGCCGGACACGGCGAGGCCGACCGCGGCCAGCCCTAGCGTGGCCATCACGCTGGCCGCCCGTACGAGCGGCTCCTTCTGCTGGCGGCGGAACACCAGCCGGTGATACGCGACCGGCCCCACAAGCAGCGCGGTGGACACGGCCGCCAGCAGCAAAGTGGCCAGGTACAGCTCCCGCTGGAGATGGCTCAGCTTGGTGAACCTGTTGCTGAACGGCAGCGAGAGCAGGAAGCCGAACAGGACCTGCACGCCCAGGCCTGCCACCCGCAGTTCCTGGAGCAGTTCGGCCAGGTTGCGGTCGGCACGCTGCGCCTGTGATTCCGGCCGCGGATCGTCATGCTGATCGGCCGTCACCGTCATCACCTCCGTGCCTGCCCGTACCCGCACCTGCCGCGGCAGGCACCCCGATCGGGAACGTCATCCTGGCTACCCAAGCGGGCGCCCGGCATGCGGCCTGGCCGCCGGGCTGTTTGCGCGGCGCGGCCTCGGGTAGCCGAGAGTATCCGGTCGCCTGGCCGGGCCGACGAGGGCAGGAGGGCGCATGCCCGATGTGTTCGAGGTCCTCAGGCAGGACCACGACGATGCCAGGAGGATGCCGGGCGGCCGCCGCTAACCGGATGCCGAGGAAAGATCATGCTGAAATCAACAGCTCCGGCCCGGGAGATTCCCGTGCTGGCCGACGCGCCCGCGGTTGAGGACATCGCCGCCGCCGTTTACGTCATACCGACCGACGCGCCGGAAGCCGACGGGACGCTCACCTGGAGCGAGACGACGATGGTCCTGGTGACCGTGCAGGCGGGCGGGCAGCAGGGCATCGGCTGGAGCTACGCCGCCGCGGCGGCGGGCAGCGTCGTTACCGACGTGCTGGCCGGCAGCGTCGTGGGACGCAGCGCCTTTGACATCGCGGGCGCCGCGCAGGCCATGTCTGTGGCGGTACGCAACATCGGCCGCGGCGGGGTGGCCGCGACGGCGATCTCGGCCGTTGACATTGCCCTGTGGGACCTGAAGGCGAAACTGCTCGGCATGCCGGTCACGGCCCTGATCGGGCGGGCCAGGCAGCATGTCCCTGTCTACGGGAGCGGCGGGTTCACCAGCTATGACGAGCAGCAGACCCGCGACCAGCTGACCAGCTGGGTCGAGCGGGACCGGATACCCCGCGTGAAGATCAAGATTGGCGAATCCTGGGGCCGCCAAGAGCAGCGGGACATCGCGCGAGTGGCGCTGGCCCGCGAGATCATCGGCCCCGGTCCCGAGCTTTACGTGGACGCGAACGGCGGCTATACGACGGGCCAGGCGGTCCGGGTCGCGCGCGAGCTGGCCGGATACGACGTGACCTGGTTCGAGGAACCCGTCTCATCGCAGGACCTCGCCGGGCTGGCCACCGTCCGCAGCCAGGTACTGCCCGATGTGGCGGCCGGCGAATACAGCTGGTCGCTTGCCGACTCGGCCCGCCTGATCGAAGCCGGAGCGGTGGACTGCCTCCAGCTCGACGTGACCCGGTGCGGCGGGATCACCGAATTCCTGCGCGGCGCCGCCCTGGCCGCCGCGCACAGTATGCAGGTGTCCGGGCACTGCGCCCCCAACCTGCACGCGCACGTCGGCGCCGCGGTAGCGAACCTGCGGCACCTCGAGTACTTCCACGACCACCAGCGCATCGAGCAGTCGCTGTTCGACGGCACCCTTGACCCGGCAGGCGGCGAGCTCACCCCCGATTCGGCCCGGCCCGGGCTCGGCCTGGAGCTGCGAGCCGCGGATGCGGACGTTACCGGCGGGCCTGACCGATGCCAGCCGGGCGCCGCCCCGTGCTGGCCGCCGAGCCAGCCCAGCCACGAACGACCAGGCGCGGCCGGCTGTACAGCTGCCCGCACGGAGGGATGACAGATGAAGACCGTAACCTGCCTGACCTTAATTGCCATCGGGGCGATATTCACGTTCGCCATCACCGCCCATCCCAGCTTCCTGAACCTGCAGATCGCAGGGCTGGTCGTGATGGCCACCGGGGTCGCCGGGCTGTTGCTGCCGAGGCGCGGGCAAGAAGGCTGGCTGCGTCGCCGGATGGTCTTGCGCAAGGGCGCGCGTGGTCCGGTGGTCGGGCACGTCGAGGAGACCCGCTATCCCCCCTACATCATGCTCAACCCGGGGGCGTCGCACCCGGCCCAGGAGGTGGCTCGTGAGGAAGCGTCGACCATCGCGGACATGCCCGCGGCAGCTGAGGCGGCGCAGCGGGACCGCCCCGAGGATCGCGGCGTGCCGGTGGAATCAGAGATCGTGGAGGAGTACCTCCAGGAATGACGGCGCCACGCAGCGGCGGCGAGCCGCCGACGGACAGGAGCTCCCATGCGGCCGATGGCAGAACAGACCATCCTGATCACCGGTGCGACAGACGGCCTCGGCAAGGCACTGGCCGCTGAGCTCGCCGCCACCGGGGCCGGGCTGCTGCTGCATGGCCGCGACGACGGCCGGGGCGCGGATACGGTCCGGGAGATCCAGCACCGGACAGCTAACGCGCAGCTGCGCTGGTACCGGGCCGATCTGTCCTCGCTACGGCAGACAGCCGATCTGGCCCAACGTGTCGCCCGCGACTGCGGCCGCTTGGACGCTGGAGGCTACCGCCTCGGCTCAGGCATACGACCAGGACGCGCGAGAGCAGCTACAGAAGCTTTCTGATCAGCTCACCGGACCGTTCAGCAGTAACGAGGAGTCCCCTTCATGTCCACCTTGACGACTCCCGAGATGGTGCAGGCGCAGCGTGATGATCGGACTGATGAGCGCTTTGCCGAGGCGCTGGGGCACTCCAGGCAGCTCTATTGGGCAGCCTCCAGGATGACCAGGAACCCGGCCGACGCCGAGGATCTGGTCCAGGAGACCTTCGCCCGGGCCTACCCGTCATTCCACCAGTTCAAGGAGGGGACCAACCTGCGGGCCTGGCTGCACCGCATCCTGACGAACGCATTCATCAGCAGCCACCGCAAGGCCAAGCGCGAGCCCGCGCTCAGCACCGCTGCGATCGAGGACTGGCGGCTGGAGCGCGCTGCGGCGCACACGCCGGGGGGACTGCGTTCAGCCGAGGAACTCGCGCTTGACCGGATCCCGGACGACCGCGTGACAACGGCATTCCGAGAGCTGCCCGATGACTTCCGGCTGGCCGTCTACCTCGCCGACGTCGAGGGCTTCGGCTACCGGGAGATCGCCGGGATGATGGGCTGCCCGATCGGCACGGTGATGTCGCGGCTGCATCGCGGGCGCGGCCGTCTGCGTGAATTGCTCACCGAACGGCTCGTCTCCTGGCCAGGACAGGAAGGAGCCCGACCGGGCCCGGTGACATCACCAGGCCCGCGCAGGCGGGTGCGGCTTGTTTGAAAGTCGATCTTCCAGGTACCTAGCGGATTCAAGCTCGTTGAAATCCCGGACCGGAAGGGCTCTCAGATGCTCGCCATAATTGCTGCCATTCTTTTGCTATTGCTTTCCTGCTGTATGCGACCAGCACGGCGACCGATGTTGTGTTCTCGCCAACCAGCCTGCTTTGGGTCGGCCTCGCCTGCCTGGCCCTGCACCAGGCCGGGATCGGAACCGCCTGGCGCTTCCGGCGCTGACCATCCTGTTGGCCGCCGTCACGGCCCGGGGCCTCGCGAGTCACGCCGGTAGCGCGGCCGGGCCAGCCGTCCGGGTCAACCGGGAATGGACCGCCGCCTGGCGGGTAGCAGACTGCGCGACCCGCGGGCCGGCCCGACCGGCCCGCGGTCAGCGCAGGCTGGCCCGGTCCGAACGCGTCACACCGGGCTGACCGGGGCGCGGACCAGCCGACCGGCCGGGTCCGGCCGGACCGGACCCCGCATGGGGCCAGAGCCATCGTGACAGGAGAGGCGGGGCAGCGGTGCGTGACCATGGGAGCCACTGGGCGCAGGGCTTTCCCCCGCATGTGCTGCGCGAGTACGCGCTCATCGCCGACGGGGAGCGCGGCGGCCTGATCGGCCCCCGCGGCGACATCGTCTGGATGTGCGCCCCGCGGTGGCACTCGGATGCGGTCTTCGCCTCACTCATCGGCGGCGGGGGAATCTACGCTGTCACGCCGGCGGCTAGCTTCGTGTGGGGCGGCTACTACGAGGAAGGCTCGCTGATCTGGCGTAGCCGGTGGATCACCCCCGAGAGCATCATCGAATGCCGCGAGGCGCTGGCTTTCCCCGGCGCTACCGACCATGTCGTGGTGCTCCGCCAGATCATCGCCCGCGAAGCGCACGCGAGGGTGAACGTCATCCTCGATCCGCGGGCCGGGTTCGGGCGGCGGGGCCTGCGCTCGGTCAGCCACGCGGCCGACGGTTCCTGGACCGGCCGGACCGGCGAGCTGTACCTGCGCTGGTCCGGGGCCGTGGCGAAGGCCAGGGTCCGCCGGGCCGGCCGGGTGTCGCAGCTGGTGCTGAGCCTGACCGTGCCGCCGGGAGAAAGCCGCGACCTCGTTCTGGAAATTTCGCCCCGACCGTGGCAGGAAGGCGCGCCGGACGCCGCCCGGCTGTGGCGCGCTACCCGGGCTGAGTGGGCCAAGGCCGACCCGCCGCTCGAGGGCGTTATCGCGGCTCGCGATGCCCGGCAGGCCCAGCTCGTGCTGCGCGGCCTGACGAGTTCGGGCGGCGGGATGGTCGCCGCCGCCACGACCAGCCTGCCCGAGCGGGCGAAAGCGGGCCGCAACTACGACTACCGCTACGCCTGGATCCGTGACCAGTGCTACGCGGGACAGGCCGCCGCGCAGGTGGGTGCCTACGCACTGCTCGACGATGCGGTGCGGTTCGTCGCCGGGCGCCTGGCGGCCGACGGGCCCAAGATGGTGCCCGCTTACACCGTCGACGGCGGGCCGGTGCCCGACCAGCGCACGCTCGATCTGCCTGGCTACCCGGGCGGTTTCGACATCGTCGGCAACTGGGTCAACAAGCAGTTCCAGCTCGACGCGTTCGGCGAAGCCCTGCTCCTGCTCGCTGCAGCAGGCCGGAGGGACCGGCTGGACCCGGACGGCCGCCGGGCCGCCGAGATCGCGGCCGATGCCATCGGGCAGCGCTTCATGGAGCAGGATGCCGGGATCTGGGAGATCGATAACCAGGCCTGGACGCATAGCCGGCTGACCTGCGTAGCCGGCCTGCGGGCGGCGGCCCGCAGCTGCGCGTGGCCAGCCCAGGGCACCCAGTGGACCGGCCTGGCCGACGCCATCTTGGCTGACACGGCCGCGCATGCGGTACATCCGTCGGGCCGCTGGCAGCGTTCCCCCGCAGACCCCGGGACGGACGCGGCGCTGCTGATGCCGGCGGTGCGCGGCGGGCTGCCCGCCGGCGACCCTCGCACCCTCCAGACGCTGAACGACTACCTGGCCGAACTCACCCAGGACGGCTACGCCTACCGGTTCCGGCATGACGACCGCCCGCTGGGCGACGCCGAGGGAGCCTTCGTGCTGTGCGGCTTCGTGGTAGCCCTCGCCCTGCACCAGCAGGGCCGGGAGGCCGAGGCGGTCCGCTGGTTCGAGCGGAACCGGGCGGTAAGCGGTTCGCCTGGCCTGTACTCCGAGGAATACGACGTCGCCGAGCGCCAGCTGCGGGGGAACCTACCGCAGGCGTTCGTGCACGCGCTGCTGCTCGAATGCGCCGGCCGCCTGGCCGCCCCCTGGCCGGGAGGCGATCCGAACGACAACTCACCCGAGGGAGATCCCACCCATGACTGAGCAGGACTCGACGACCCAGACCGTGGTCATCACCGGTGCCAGTGCGGGCATCGGGCGCGCCACCGCGAGGCTGTACGGCGAGCGGGGCACTCAGGTCGGGCTGATCGCACGCGGCCAGGCGGGCCTGGACGGCGCGGTCCGCGATGTCGAGGCGGCAGGCGGGAAAGCCCTGGCGATCTCCGCCGACGTGGCCGACTACGCGCAGGTCAACGACGCCGCCTGCCAGGTGGAGGAGTTCTTCGGCCCGATCGACGTCTGGATCAACGTCGCGTTCACCTCGGTGTTCGCGCCGTTCGCCGAGATCACCGCCGAGGAGTTCCGCCGGGTCACCGAGGTCAGCTACCTCGGCTTCGTGCACGGCACCATGGCCGCGCTGGCCCGGATGCGACTGCGCGGGCGGGGCACGATCGTGCAGGTCGGTTCGGCGCTCGGCGACCGGAGCATTCCCCTGCAGTCGGCCTACTGCGGGGCCAAGCACGCCATCAACGGGTTCACGTCCTCGCTGCGGTGCGAGTTGCTGCATGAGGGCTCGGGCGTGAACATCACCGTCGTCCAGATGCCCGCGGTCAACACCCCGCAGTTCTCCTGGGTTCGCTCCAAGCTGCCCAGGCACCCGCAGCCGGTACCGCCCATCTACCAGCCGGAGATCGCCGCCCGGGGCGTTGTATACGCGGCTGACCATCCGCGCCGGAGGCAATACTGGGTGGGGGCCAGCACCACCGCCACCGTCCTGGCCGATAAGTTCGTGCCCGGGCTGCTGGACAGGTACCTGGCCCGGACCGGCTACGACTCACAGCAGACCGCCGAGCAGGTCGCGATCGGGCGCCCCGACAACCTGTGGCAGGCCATCGACGGGCCAGACGGGCGCGATCACGGCCCGCACGGCAGCTTCGACGACCGGTCCCATGACCGCAGTGAGCAGTTGTGGCTAGCTCAGCACCCGCGGGTGCTGGCGGCCTGGCGGCGGGTACTGCGGTAGCGGGCGCGATCGTGACCGGCAGGCGGGCCAGGCACAGGTGACAGCGGCGAACCAGGGCACGGCGGCGGGCCAGGCGGGACCGATCGCGCTCAGCGCGGTACGCGCGGGCTACGGCACCGCCCTGCTGCTGGCTCCGGGGCCGCTGATCAGGATCTGCACCGGGTATCCCGCCGACTCGCGTGTCCGGCTGACCGCCCGGGTGCTTGGCGCCCGGCACCTCATCCAGGCGGCGCTGACCGCCCGCGCCGGGCCCGCCGCGGGCGGTATCGCTACCGGCGCGGCGGTTGACCTGGTGCACGCCGCCTCGATGGCCGGGCTGGCCGCCGTCCGCCGTCCAGTGCGGCGGACCGTGCTGACCGATGCCGTGCTGGAGACGGTTCTGGCCGCGGCGGGCCTGGCGGCCGCGCGAGCCTGCTGTGCCCGGGTGCAGCGGCAGGCAGCCTAGACCTTGCGCCACCGGGCTTCAGACCAGGAGAACAGGCCGAACACCACCAGGCCCGCCGCGATCAGGACCAGCAGCCACGGCCCCAGCGGCGTGGTGGCGAAGGACCGGAGCGTGGCGTCGACGCCCTTGGCCTGTCCCGGGTTGGCCTTCACTCCCGCGACGAGCAGGAAGATCCCGGCGGCGGCGAACACGACCCCGCGGGCGATCCCGCCGATCTGGCCGAGCCGTACCACCAGGCGCCTGGCGGCCGGCCCGGCGGTGGCTAGCTGGAGGTGCTTGAGGAAGTCCTTCCGCCAGGCCTTATAGGCCAGGATCGCGCCCGCGATGGCCAGCGCGAGGCCCACCAGGATCACCAGGGCCCGGCCGCCCGGGTGGGCCATGGCGGTCGCCGTCAGGTCCTTGGACTGCGCGTTGGTCGACTTCGGCGCGCCCGCGCCGATCGCGTACTTCAGGACGACGAACGCCAGGAACCCGTAGAGGACGGTCCGGCCCAGCGCCGCAACCCGCCTGCTGGCCTTGTGCCCATCCGGCCCGGCCGCTCCGTAGATGGCCTCGGTCAGCCGCCAGAGCGCCAGCCCCACGAAGCCCACCACGAGCAGCCACAGCACGACCTGGCCGAACGGGTTGCTGCCCACCACGCGCAAGGCCCCGCTGGAGTCGGCCTTCTTGCCGGAATGGCTGACCGCGATGTCGATCGCTATGCAGCCAATGATGATGTACATAATCCCGCGAGCCACGAACCCGGTGCGCGCCAGCACGGCCAGGTAGTGGCTCCTGGCGGCCTGCCGCCCCGCGTACCTGGCGTTCCGGGTTCCGCGCCGCGCAATCCGCGTGGTCATGCCCAGCCTCCTAAGAATCCGCCCCGATCTGCCCGCTAGTGGCGGCGCTAAACAAAGCCGGTTCCGGCGACCTTACGGCGATATGGAGAATCCCTGCGGCTGAGCGAACCCCTAGCGCCAGGACCGCGCCGGGCCTGCGGTCACCGCGACGACTGGCCGCGTCAGACGGGTCCAGCGCAGCGACGCAGATGTGTGAGAGGTCCGTTCCCGGGCAGCTCAGACCGACCGATTTCTGCCCCAGGCCGGCCCGCGCCGGACCAGAAGCACCGTCAGGAGCACCCCGTGGCCGCAGCCGTGAAGTCCTCAGCCGATGAGGGTACGACCGGCCCGCACGAGGGCCAGGACCGCATGCAGGAGGCGATGGACACAGCGGCCGCGATCGCCGAGAAGACCAACGGCCTTGGCCATCCGGGCCGGCCGCTGAACAAGCGGTCGCCGTTCTTCATCGGGATGGCCGCAGCCGCAGGCGTGGCGGTCACCTATGGCCTCGTCGAGGTGGTAATCAGGGCGCGGTCCGTGCTGATCCTGATCGGCCTGGCGCTGTTCATCGCGGCCGGCCTGGATCCGGCGGTCAGCTGGGTCACCCGACGCGGCCTGCCGCGCCCGGCGGCCGTCGTCGTTGTGGTGCTGGCCGTGATCGGCGTGGCGGGCGCCTTCCTGGCCGCCGCGATCCCGCCGCTGGCCGCCCAGACCACGGCGCTCGCCCAGCAGCTGCCGCACTACATGCATTCACTGCAGGACCACAACTCCGAGCTCGGCAAGCTGAACTCGCGCTACCAGATTCAGCAGCGCCTGATCCACCTGCTTTCCGCCCGGGGCACCACTCTGGTCGGTGGCGTGCTCGGGGCCGGGGAGCTGGTACTCAGCGCGGCCACCTCAATGATGGTGGTGGCGGTCCTGACGATCTATTTCCTGGCCGGAATGCCCCGAATCAAACTGTTCGCCTACCGGCTAGCGCCGCAATCCAGGCGGGCCCGTGTCATCCTGATCGGCGACGAGATCTTCACCAAGGTCGGCGGCTATGTACTCGGCAACTTTCTGACTTCGGCGATCGCCGGAATCGGCACGTATGTCTGGCTGCTAGCTTTCGGGGTTCCCTACCCGTTGCTGCTGTCGCTGCTGGTGGCCCTGCTTGACCTGATCCCGGTCATAGGATCCACAATTGGGGGAGCCGCCGTCTCGCTGGTTGCGCTTACTGTGTCACTCCCGATCGCGGTGGCCACCCTCGGTTTCTACATCGCCTACCGACTGGCCGAGGACTACCTGATAGTGCCGAGGATCATGGGCCGGACTGTGGAGGTGCCAGCCGTCGTCACGATTGTGGCCGTCCTGATCGGCGGCACGCTGATGGGCATCATCGGGGCCTTGGTCGCGATTCCCGCCGCCGCCGCCCTGCGCCTGCTGCTGCATGAGGTCGCCTTCCGCCGCCTGGATGCCAGCTGAACGGGAGCGCTGGGCAGGCCGGGGAAGACCGCCAGCTCGACGGGGGCGCCGGGCAGGCCGGCGAATACCGCCAGCTCAACGAGGGCGCCGGGCAGGCCGGCGAAGACCGTCGAGCCGACGGCTGCACCGGCCAGACTAACCGGGCCGGCCCGACGCACCGGCCAGCACCGCTCAGACCAGCTCGGGCCCGCCCGACACCACCCAGGCCAGCACCGCTCAGACCAGCTCGGGCCAGCCCGACACCACCCAGGCCAGCACCGCTCAGACCAGCCCCGGCCAGCCCGACACCACCCAGGCCAGCACCGCTCAGACCAGCCCCGGCCACCCCGACACCACCCAGGCCAGCACCGCTCAGACCAGCCCCGGCCAGCCCGACACCGTCGGCGCAATCCGCCCGCCTCACCGGCGTGGCTGGCGACTGATCTTTGAGCACCCGGTGCGACGCAGCGTGCTGATCTTCGCACTGATCCTGATCATCGAGTACCTGGTCATCCCCGAGCTCATCGGCGCGAGAAAAGACCTCTACCTGCTGGGCGGGATCAACGGCGGGTGGGTCGCCGCCGGTCTCGTGCTCGAGGGCTTGTCGCTGTTCTGCTATGCGCTGTTGACCCGTGCCCTGCTTCCCCCCAGCGGGCCGAGGCTGAGCCTGTCCAGGCTGTTCCGCATCGACATGTCCGCCGCCGCGGTGGCGCATGTCATCCCGGCCGGGACAGTAGGCAGCGCCGGGATCGGATACAAGCTGTTCACGAACGAGGGCATCGCTGGCACCGACGTCGGCGTGATGATGGCGACCAAGGGCATGGGCTCGACGGTCGTGCTGAACGTGCTGCTCTGGCTGTCCCTGGTCATCTCCATTCCACTGGAGGGGTTTCACCCGATATACGTAACGGTCGCCATCGTCGGCGCGGTGCTGCTGGCCGCCTTCGCGGCCCTGGTATTCGGCATAACCCGAGGCGAGGAGCGGGCGGCGCGGATCTTCCGGGCCATCGGCAAGCCCATCCCCGGCGTCGGTGCCGACCGGATGGAGCAGATCGTCCTGCAGGCCAGCGCGTCGCTCCGCGCCCTGATTGGTAATCGGGCGGTGCTGCGCAGCGCGCTGATCTGGGCCTCGCTGAACTGGCTGCTGGACGCCGCTTCACTATGGTGCTTCGTGGCGGCCTTCGGCGGCTTCGCCAATCCGGTGGGACTGTTCGCGGCCTACGGGATCGCGAACGTGCTCGGCGCGCTCCCGATCACTCCGGCCGGGCTCGGCGTGATCGATTCAGTCACCCCGGTGCTGCTGGTCAGCTTCGGTCTCACCAGGAGTGTCGCGACCCTGGGCGTGCTCGCCTGGCGGCTGGTGAACTTCTGGCTGCCCATCCCGACGGGCGCGGCGGCATACATAAGCCTTAAGGTGCCGCGGGGCGCCGGCCTGCCCGCCATGCGCCGGGCGCTCGCCGAGCTGAACCCGAAGGGCGCGGCCGCCGAGCCAGAACAGGCCGCGGCCGATGTCTCGTCGCCCCGGGCCGTGGCGCAGCAGGCGCCACGGCGGTCGGGATGACCGCTATCAGGAAAGAAGGCGCAGCTCGCGCCGTTGATCAGGTCCCGTCCTGGTTTAGCCGGGTCGCTCACAGGTAGTGACACGGGCGATCGGGAACTGCCCGCGAATCCGCGTCGGCACACGGACTATCGAAAGCGTGAGGGCCATGAGCATTTACTCTGCTGAAGATCCAGAAGGCCGCGCCACGGATACTGCCGCCTGGCGCGTTGACCGCGACGATGCAGCGCACGACGGCGATGCGCACGACGGCCAAGCGCGCGACGGCCAAGCGCACGACGGCCAAGCGCACGACCGCGAGGGGCGCGAGGATGCGGCCGCGGTCGGCACGGGCTGCGAGCCGTCCAGCATGACCGGCAGGGACGAAGCCGCCGATCCGGACGTGATCGTTCTCGAAGAGGCGGAGGTGGTGGTTCTCGACGAAGAACCGCGCGAGCACGGCAGCCAGGACCGCGAGTTCCCGCGGGCCGACATCGCCGCAGATACCGGACCCGAGCTGACCAACGGCGGCGCGGCGGGCACCGGGCCCTCGGCGACCAGCACCGCCGCCACGGGCACCGGCCCCGATGAGCCGCGTCCCGGCCCCGATGACCCTGGCACGCCCTCGGTCGCCGGGCCGGCCGCCCGCACCGAGCAGCTGCAGGAGCGCTGGCTGGCGATCCAGTCCGACTTCGTGGACGATCCCCGGCGGTCCGTCGCCTCGGCAGCCGACCTTGTCACCGAGGCCATCGACACGCTCGTCACGGAGATCAAGGAACGCGACGCGAGCCTGCGCGGAACGTGGGAGAGCAGCAGTGCCGACACCGAGGTCCTGCGCAACGCCCTGCGCGATTACCGGAGCTTCCTGGATCGTCTCGTCGCACGGTAGGGATGGCGGGGCTGAAGGCGGCCGTTCCCCGAGCCGCCCGGGCCACGGCTCCCGAGTCGGTTAGGGAACGGCCAGCCCGCCCACCCCACCCTGGTTCCGCGCCGCGTACCTGCCCGCGCCGCGCGGCCCATATACCCACCAGTCTCGGTCGGCCAGCTACCCGTGCTTGCTGCGCGGCTAAATGACCGGAATGATGCTTATGCGCGAGAGACCGCTGTCGTGCTGGCTCGTCTGCTTGCGGAGGCTGCGCTTTCCAAGGCCAGGCCCGTGCCGACCTCGATCAGCTCGCTGACCGAGAAGAGCTGGGCGACCCCGCCGGACAGGATGGTCTGCGGTGCGGCCAGCGGCAGCCAGTTCGCGCCGAACGAGCCGCGCAGCAGCAGGCCGAGCAGTTCGGTGCCGACGATGGCCCCGGCGCCCTGCTGCCCGGCGCGATCGTCGGCGGCATGGCTTGGACATTGCTGCAGATCCTCGGTACTTACCTGGTCCACCACTATCTGCGTAGCGATTCGGTCTACGGCGTCTTCGCCACGGTGCTGGGCCTTATCGCCTGGGTCTATCTGGCGGTTGAGATCACTGTCTATTCCGCCGAGATCAACGTGGTACTCTCGCGGCGCCTGTGGCCGCGAACGATCGTCCAGCCCCCGCTGACCGAAGCCGACCGCGCGTCCCTGGCGCTTCAGGCGCTGCAGAACCAGCGCCGGGATGAACAGCAGGTGGAAGTGTCCTACAGCGACCGCCCGCCCGGCACCGCCCCAGCCGTCCGGACACCGCAGACACCTGATGAGATCGCTCCTCCCGCCGATGTGCCCGAACGTGAAGCCTCCGGTTAGGGCTCGCAGATGATTAACACGCTGATTTGATTTCTGGTGCCGGGGCTGTGGCCTTGGCCGCGTATGCGCGGAGGTCTGCCAGGGTGTGGATCCGGGCGGTTGCTGGTTCCGGGATGGCAGATGGGTGCTGGTCCAGCAGTGGCAGGGTGTCGCGGATCGCCCGGCTGATCGTGGTGCGGTTGACGCCGAGCAGCTGGGCCAGCAGCGGGCAGGAGATTGACAGGTGCAGGTGGAGGAGGGTCGCCAGGACCCGGTCGGCGAGGGTCAGCTGGGGGCGGCTGCCGGCTCCTGGTGCCCGGCGCCGTTGCCCGCCCCGCCGTTCGTACAGGCCCTGTTCCCGCTGCGCGCTCCGTGCCGCGGCCAGTCCGGCGGCCAGGTCGTCCAGGGCCTGGCGGGACAGCCCGGTGAGCGCGGGGTCGGCCAGGGCGGTGCGGTCCCACCGGGTATGGCCTGCGTGTGATGCGTCGCCGGCCTGCCCGGCGGTGTCGCCGGGTCGCGGGTGCAGGCAATAGTTCCAGTCGCCGTGGAAGTCATGGCGGGTGATCGGCAGGGCGGCCATCTGCTGGTCGCTGATTTTGATGCCGGCCGGGTAGGAGCCGGTGTCGAGCTGCGCGCGGACGGTCAGGCCGGTGCGGGTGGTGGTCGCGGCGATGGTCTCGACGATGACTTCGTGGCTGGTCAGCGGCCGGCCCCGCCAGTTCATCGAGATGTGGCTGAACAGCCGGTGCTCGATCCTGTTCCACTTGGAGGTGCCCGGCGGGAAGTGGCACACCGTGATGTCCAGCCCGGTCTCGGCGGCCAGCGCCGCGAGCCCGGCCTTCCAGGCCCGGGTGCGGTAACCGTTGGATCCCCCGGCGTCGGCGGTGATCAGCAGCCGGGTGGCGTCCGGGTAGGCGGGCGAGCCCACTGCCTGCCACCAGCGGCGGATCGACTCCACCGCGAACGCCGCGGTGTCGCCGTCGGTGCCCACGTTCACCCAGCCGGTGTTCGCGGCCACGTCGTAGATCCCGTACGGGACCGCCTTGCCGAGTTCCTTATCAGGGAAGTCGTGATCGCGCACCTGGACCGGACGGCCTTCGGGCTCCCACTCCGCTCCGTTACCGGCGAAGTTGCCGACCTTCTCCTTCTTCTTCGCATCGACGCTGATCACCGGTACATCGGCGGCCAGGTGCCCGGCCACCTGGCCGCCGATGTACCGGAACTGGGCATCCCGGTCCGGGTGCCGGCGGCCCTCGATGGTCTTGGCGTTGCCCTGCAGGCTGAAGCCCTCCTCCCGCAGCACATCGCCCACCGTGTCCGCCGATACCCGGTGCCCCTGCCGGGTCAGCTCGCCGGCCAGCTTGCGGGTCGACTTCGTCGTCCACCGCAGCGGCGACATCGGATCACCCCGGGTACCCGGCTCGACCAGGGCCAGTAATGCGGGCCGCAGCCCCGGGTCCACCTCGGCCACCCGCTTGCGGCCCCCGCCCGGCCGGCGCGCCCGGCCCAGCGGCTCCGCACCGGAGTCCAGCTCGGTCACGCCCAGCGCCACCGTCGCCTCCCGCACGCCCGCGGCCCGGGCCACCAGCCGGATCCCGCCATGGCCCAGCACCCGGGCCTCGGCTCCCATCAGCAGACGCCGCTGCCGCTCGTCCAGATGCGGGAACAGCACCTGGAACTTCGCCGCCAGCGACTCCTCAAACCCCTCCTCGGCTCGCATACCACAACAATGACAGCCAGAACGTGAAGCTACGGCTTAATCCCCTGCGAGCCCTTAGCTCCCCGGTATCCGATCCACCGAGCCGGCCCCGCGAAGCTGTTACGGCCTCCGCGAGCGCTCCTGGATGGCTGGCCGCCAGCCTCGGCCCAGCGCAGCGGGTACGGTGGATGGCCTGGACACCGGGCGAGGCGCCCGTGCAGCTTGCGCGTCCCGGTCCTGGCTCGACTGTCGGCGTGGCCAGTCTCAAGGCCGCTAGCAGGGTAGTAGGGGCGAAAGCCGCTGCTCATAGCTACCGGGGCTGGCCCGTCGTGAAGGCACAGGCCGGGAGGGCTGGCGTGGCCGCCACGCCGGGCTGGCTGGCGGCGTGAGGATGGAACGGACCGGAGAGAAGATGAGTTTGCCTGCCCGCCAGCAGCGGGTTCTCGATCAGATCGAAATGTTTCTTCAAGCCCGTGATCCGGCTCTCAGTTCGTTGTTCGCGACCTTCGGGCGGCTCACGGCGCATGAGGCCATGCCGAAGCTCGAAGAGCTTAAAGGATGGCTATCGCGATTGTTGCAGCCGGTGATGCTGATCCCGCTGCTGGTCGTCGTCATCGTGAGTTCGGTTGTGGCCGGATCGTTCGTGCCGGGCCCGCGCTGCGGCACCGGGCCCGCCGCGCGCGGGACCGCGTACGTCGTGGCCGGCAAATCAGGCGCTTGCAACCCCGGGTTCCGGCGACCCGCGAGCCTCGGCAGCCGCTGAGCCGAGCTAGCCGAGTCCGGCAGCTATCCGATCCCGGCGGCACCCGCCGGACCCAGGCCGCTGGTGAGGTCGGTGTGGCCGGACCCGGAAACCTGACCCCTGCCCGCACTACCACCAGCCAGCTCCCCCAGCCCGCGCGCCAGCGCATCACGCCCGCCCGCGCTCATCCCCGCCAGCAAACCCCCCAGCGCCGCCCGCCGCCGCCCCCGCACCCACTCCGCAAGCCGCCGCCCCGACTCCGTCGGCACCACCACAATCTCCCGCCGGCTCACCAGCGCCCGATCCCGCGACACCAGCCCCGCCGCCTGCATACGGTCACACAACCTGCTCGCCGCCGACGCCGACGCCCCCAGCAGCCCCGCCAGCCGGCTCAAATTCAAGCTCCCCGCCCGGTCAATCACCAGCAACGCCCGCAACTGAACCGGCGGCACCGCAACCCCCACCTCCTCCACCGCCCGCTCACACGCCTCCAGCAGCACGCTCAGCCCCGACTCCGCCGAACCCACATCCAGCTCGCCGCGCCCCGAGCCCCAGGCCATGTCACATCCCATCAGCCACACCACCGAACCAGGCCACAGGCCACGCACACCACCGGCCATCCAGGCCCCCGCCCAGCCCAGACACCAGCCAATGCACACAACCCTCCAGGCACTACTGTCCCCACCACCGCGCTCTATGCGAGAAACCCCGCGAAAGCTGGCACGATGGGCAAGATTTCCGGGATGGACGGCCTGCGCGCATGACGCCCGCACGCCGTAACCGGCACTCAATGCCCCCGGGGAGCATTCCCGCTAACGCAGCCTGCATGGCGGCGCGGCCGGGGTAGTCCCGTTAGCGTTCCCACGCGGTGGGCACCGGAGCACAGGCGCGGTAGTCCCGCCGCCCGCCCGCTCCAGGTCCGGGCTTAGCTCAGCCTGCCCAGCGGACTGGCGGGATAGCGCGGCCGGCTGGCAGCCGGCGTGCCCTGGCCTGCATGATTAGGCGCTGAATGGCCAGGCTGACCGCCAGGTAGAGAACCACGGTGGCTGCACCCAGGCCACGGTCGCTATGGCCGTGCGCTACCAGGGCGTCATAACCGAGGTGCGCGGCCAGGGCGACGATCCACAACGCGGCGGTCAGCAAGGTGCCCCTGGACCAGGGCTGGGCGTCCTGCAACCAGAGCCGGACCGTCGCGGCCCGTAGCGCCCCGAACATGGCGGCTAGCAACAGGCTGCCGCCGATAGCCGCGTACGTTACCGAGCCGGCGTGGTTGTGCTGCAGGAACTGAGAGGTCTCCACCACTCCCACGACCGCGAGGACCGCGATGACGCGCAGTCCGGAGGCATTGACCGGGCGGGTGCGCAGTTGCCGATAAATCAGCAGGCCAGCACTGCGGCTCCCAGGATTATCTCGGCGACCACATGGACCTCCTCGGGGGTGCGGCGGCCGACCTGAACGGCACACCGGGCACCACCCACTCTGTGCGATGCCATTCGACCGTAGGACCACGCGGCCCGGCTCTGCCATGCACCGTCGTCCTGGCTTACGCATGACATATGTCATGGGCGCGTGTCCCTGTCGAGCGACTTATACCGAGTTTGTTCAGGACATACCGGACATTAAGGCACGAGAATCGACTGTAATCCGGTATAAGTGAGGAATAGGTGTCAAACTAAATACGCAAAACCGATCAAATGGGGCAGGCGGATCGGCGAGCGCCCGATGGACAGGCCGCCGGCCAGCGCCCGGCGTATAGCTGCGGTGGCTGACTTCAGGTCCGGTCGGCTGCGGCGGCTGACTTCAGGTCCGGTCGGCTGCGGCGGCTGACTTCAGGTCCGGTCGGCTGCGGCGGCTGACTTCAGGTCCGGTCGGCTGCGGTGGCTGACTTCAGGTCCGGTCGGCTGCGGTGGCTGACTTCAGGTCCGGTCGGCTGCGGCGGCTGACTTCAGGTCCGGTCGGCTGCGGCGGCTGACTTCAGGTCCGGTCGGCTGCGGCGGCTGACTTCAGGTCCGGTCGGCTGCGGTGGCTGACTTCAGGTCCGGTCGGCTGCGTCAGCACCGGCCCGGTCGTCGCGGCTCGGCGCTCCAGTCGCGCCTGGCCAGCTCGAACACGGGTACATCGGCGGGCTGCGTGCGCACCAGCACGCCGCGCTCGGTCAGCCCGCGCAGGGTGCGGGCCACCGTCTCGTCGTCCAGGCCTGCCGCGACCGCGATCGCCGCCTTCGTGACCGGACGGCCGCTCTGTTCCAGGGTCGCGATCGCCTCGTAGACGTGCGTATCCAGGTCAGTTAGGGCCTGCGCGTCGACGTAAGGGGGACCGTGCTCCGACGATGCCATGGGCATGCCTCCGTTCCAGGTCCTGGTCAGTCCTGCGCGGCAGAATGCGTCACCGATCTGCGCTTCCCCCGTGGGTGAGTCCGGTGGTCCCGGGCGACCCCGCCGGGCTGGCCCGTTGTGTGTCCATGGCGACTACCCGCCGGGAGCCGCGCTACACAGGCCGGCCCTGCGTACAGCCACCCGGCCGCACCCCACGGCCCGCCACCCGGCCGCACCCCACGGCCTCGCGGCCTGGCCTCGCGGCCTGGCCTCGCGGCCTGGCGTCGCCACCCGTGGTGCCATCAGGCGGGGAGCGCGCCGAACCTGGCCGGTGTTTACGGTGCCCCGGCGCGGGAAGCCACAACGACTAGCCGGCGCTCAGCGGGCAGGCCGGGAAGAGCCGCCGTCCCGGGCGGAATCGCCGAGGAGGCCTCGATGCCGCCCTCACGGGCGGACCGGAGGGAGCCGCGAATGCAGATCGCGCTGATCGCCGACCACATTGGCCCGCTGGCGCCACCGGCTCGAGCCGAGACCGGCGAGGCGGCCGATTCGTATCCGGACGATCCGGCCGCCAGCGTCCTGGGGCTGGCCCGCGCGCTGGCCGGGCTGGAGCACCAGGTCACCGTGTACACCCGCAGCGACTCCGCCGCACGGCCGGAGTCGGCGATCCTCACCCCCGGCGTGACCGTGGAGTATCTCACCGCCGGCCCGCGCACCCGGCTGACCGCCGACCGGCTGCTGCCGCACATCGCGGCCTTCGCTGACGCCCTGGCCGGGCGCTGGCGGCACAGCGCTCCCGCAGTGGCGCACGCTCATTCCTGGACGAGCGGGATGGCGGCGCTCGCCGCCGCGCGCGGCGCCAGGTTCCCGGTCGTGCAGTCATTCCGGCAGCTGGAACCCGGCTCCGCGGACCCGCATCGGCCAGCCCGCGGCGCGGCCCAGCGGCTGACCCGCGGTTCCGCGGCGCGAGTACGGCTGCAGGCCGCGGTGGGCCGGAGCGCGAGCGCGGTGCTGGCCCGCGCCGAGACCGAGGCCGCCGAACTGGGCCGGCTGGGAATCCCGCTGGCCTCGGTCCGGATCGTGCCAGCCGGCGTGGATACCGGCCAGTTCAGCCCGTCAGGCCCGGCGGCCCGCCGGGGCCCGCGGCCGCGGCTGGTCACGGTGGCCCCGCTGGCCGAACGCGGGGAGCTGGCGACTGTCCTGCGCGCGCTGACCCTGGTGCCGGAGACGGAGCTCCTCATCGTGGGCGGCCCGGCCCGCGGCACGCTGGCCCGCGATCGCGGGTACCGAGCGGTCCTGCGGCTCGCCCGCCAGCTGGGCGTGCAGGACCGGCTCCGGTTCGCCGGCCGGGTGAGCCGGGCCGACATGCCAGCGCTGCTGCGCTCGGCCGACCTGCTCGTGAGCATGACCACCGCGGCGCCCTTCGGCGTGGTGGCGCTCGATGCGATGGCCTGCGGTCTCCCGGTCGTCGCCGTCGCGACCGGCCTTCACCTGGACGCGGTCATCGACAAGATCACCGGCTATCTCGTGCCACCGGAGGACGCACTGCTGCTGGCTAACCGCGTGCGCCAGCTGCTGGCCAGCCCCATGCTGAGGGAGGGGTACGGGATCGCCGCCGCCGGCCGCGCCCAGGACCGTTATTCGTGGCCCCGCATCGGGGCGGAAACGCTAGCCGTCTACGGATCACTGCCGCACCGCCCGGCCGACGCGGCCGCGTAGCGGCCAGCCAATCATGGCACCTCGATCAGGGCACTCAGAAACCCGGCGCACCGTGCTGGTCGCAGGAGGGGCCAACCTGGTCGTCACGGCGGCCAAGCTGGCTGCCGGGATCCTCACCGGATCCAGCGCGATGCTCGCGGAAGCCGCCCATTCCGCGGCCGACACCCTCAACCAGGTGTTCCTGCTCACATCCGTGCACCGGGGCGAGCGGCCGGCCGACTCCCGTCACCAGTTCGGCTACGGGCAGGAACGCTATTTCTGGTCGCTGCTCGCCGCGTTCGGCATCTTCGTGGCCGGCGCCGGCTTCTCCGTCTTCGAGGGCCTGCTGGCCCTGCGCCGCACCGGCGGCCACGAGTCCTTCACGGTCGCCTACATCGTGCTGGGCATCTCGTTCCTCGCCGAGAGCACGTCGCTGATCCGGGCCGTCACGCAGCTGCGCAGGGAAGCGCGCGGCCGTCATGAGGAACTGCTCGACCACGTCCGCAGCAGCCCGGACACGACGGTCAAGGCCGCGCTCTTCGAGGACAGCGCGGCCATCGCCGGGCTGGTGCTGGCCGCCGCCGGGCTGGCGCTCAGCCAGCTGACCGGATCGCCGGCCTGGGACGGCTCCGCTTCGATCGCGATCGGCGCCCTGCTGGTCGTGGTGGCCGTCCGGCTCGGCCTCGACAGCCGGGACCTGCTCATCGGCAAGGCCGCCGACCCGAAGGAGCAGGCCCTGATCAGGTCCGAGATCGAGCAGACGCCCGGCATCGACGCCCTGCTCGAGCTGCTCACCATGCACCTGGGGCCCGAGCACCTCATCGTCGCGGCCCGGGTGGCCTTCAGCGACGACATCAGCGCCGACCGGGTCGAGGATCTCGCGGACGACATCGACCGGCGGCTCGCCGGCCGGCTCCCGGTGGTCCCGCATGTCTTCATCGATCCCACCCAGACGCCCGCGGCCCCGCTCAGCCGCCAGGCGCGAGGCTAGCGGCGCCTGCGCGCAGGGCGGCGCATGGCCGTCGGGCTCCGACGCAGCGGCGTGGGCCCCGACGCAGCGGCGTGGG
Organism: uncultured Actinomycetota bacterium; assembly: GCA_963775745.1. Taxonomy (GTDB): domain Bacteria; phylum Actinomycetota; class Actinomycetes; order Streptosporangiales; family Streptosporangiaceae; genus DATBGO01. The sequence continues at coordinate 160,854 of CAVZKE010000019.1, read as the reverse complement.
CCCCGACGCCGGGCCGGCGGGCCAGCGCGGCCGGCCGGAGCTGGCAAGCTGGACGCATGCCTGAAATGCCAGCCAGCGCGAAGAAAGCCCTGACCAGCTCGCCCTATCAGCTGTTCACCCGGCGGGTCATCGTGCCGTGGGCGCTACAGGGTGAGCGGCCGTCCGGGGAGGGCCTGGAGATCGGCGCAGGCAGCGGGTCCATGACGGCTCAGCTGCTCGCGGCCTTCCCCGGGCTCCGCATGGTCGCGACCGACTACGACATCGACATGGTGCAGGTCGCGCGCAAGACGGTGGCTCCCTTCGGGGACCGGGCCACGGTCGAGCAGGCCGACGCCGGGGCTCTCCCGTTCGAGGCCGACCGGTTCGACTTCGTGCTCTCGGCCGCGATGCTGCACCACGTCGGCGACTGGGAGAAAGCTCTTGCGGAGATCCTGCGGGTGCTGCGCCCGGGCGGCCGCCTGATCGGCTACGACCTGCTCGACAACGTGGCGATGCGGCTCATGCACACCGGCCACGAAGCGAGGCTGCTGCGGCGCGGGCAGCTGGAAGCGGAACTGCACCAGCTCGGGTTCGCCAGCGTGGCGGCCAGGCCCGGCGTCGGCGGGCTCGTAGTCAGGTTCACCGCCACCAAGGCCGGGTAGCCCGCGCCGCCGGCGGCGACATGGGGCGAACCCGGCGCGGCGGTGCGGGCCGCCCGGGTCAGCCAGCTGATGGCCTCGGCATCGCCGGGCCTGGCCCCGCGGGCCAGGTGCTCGGCCACCTGCAGCGCCGGGGCACCGGACCGGGCCAGCCGCTGCCCGGCCCCGGTGCAGGCCGCGGCGCACGCTTCCGGGCAGGTCCTGGTAGATGCTGTCGCGGCTCAGATCGTGGCGGAACTGCAGGTGAGCATTGGTCTCCATGAGCACGCCGGCGCGCAACGCCTGCGCCAGCCTGCCGGACAGGTCGATCGCGGGCCGCGCCGTGACCACCGACAGGTCGGTCAGCGAGAAGCCCGTCCCCAGGATGGCGGCCATGGCCTTGTCCTGGCTGGCGACCCGGCCGCCCCGCAGATCCGGGCCAGCCCGGACGGAAAGCAATGAAGACCGCGAATTAACGGGAATCCGGTGCCGGTGCCGGTGGCGTTCTGGATCCCGTCTCACACGGCGTCGCGGTCTCGCTCGCCGGTCCGCACCCGTACCACGCTGTCCACATCGGCCACCCAGATCTTGCCATCCCCGATCGAGCCGGTATGCGCGCACTTGGCGACGGCGGCGGTGACGGCCCCGGCCTGCTCGTCCGAGACGACCACGTCGACGCGCGTCTTGGCCAGCAGCACGGCCTCCCGCCGGGCCCGGGCGCTCGCGGTCAGTTGCCCGTATTGCTGGCCGAAGCCGCGCACCTCGGTGACCGTCAGCCCGCGTGCCCCCGCGCCGGTGACCGCCTCAATGACGTCGTCGAGCTTGTCCGGCTGGATGATCGCCGTAATGAGTCTCATGGGATGCCGCCTCCTCGCGCCAGGCCCCTCCGTCGAGGACGACCGCGCCCGAGGCGGCGAGTGCCTTGCTGGATACCCGGTAATGATGCCCGCACAGCAGCAGCTCGGTGGCGTGATCCCGGCCAGGCGCCGGAGGCATGATCACGACAACGGCAGGCTTGGCCGAGCAGCAGCAGGCGTGGTCGGCGGTCAGGAACGCCTGCCAGTCCGCGACGGGCAGAGCGTCTTGGTGGCGCACCACGGGCGCGCTCGGCGTGGTGACGGGTTCAAAGAAGTGCGGCATCATAACCACAGCCTGCCTCCGCGCGGCCCCGCCCGGCAGGGTCCTAACTCCCGGATGCGGGGGGGCGAAGGGCCCGCAGACGCCATGCGGGGGCGAAGGCCCGCAAGACGCCCGGATGCGGGGGGCGAAGGACCCGCAAGACGCCCGGATGCGGGAGTCGAGGAGCCAGCGGCCGGCGCCGGGAGCGCGGTCCGCTAGGCGGCCGGGCCTAGCTCGATGATCGGGTCCGGATAGGCCAGCCGCCTGCGCGAGCGGGCGTCCAGGGCCCACGGGGCGTGGATCTGCGCTGCGCTGAGGCCGGCCAGCTCGGGAAGGTAGCGCCGGACGTAATCACCGGCCGGATCGAAACGGCGGGCCTGACGCTGGGCGTTCAGCACCCGGTTCGGCCGCGTGTTGTGGCCGGTGCCCGCCACCCACTGCCAGTTGCCGGCGTTGTTGGCCACGTCGCCGTCGGCCAGCAGGGCGAGGAAATGCCGGTACCCGTGCCGCCAGTCGATCTGCAGGTCCCGGGTCAGGAACGAGGCCGTGATCATGCGGGCCCGGTTGTGCATGAATCCCTCGGCGGCCAGCTGCCGCATCCCGGCGTCCACGATCGGCACCCCGGTCCGCCCTGCCCGCCAGGCCGCCAGGGCCCGCGGGTCGTCGCGCCAGCCGCCGTAGCGTGGCCGGTTGTCGGCCCGGGCCAGGTCCCCGAACGCGGCGGCGGCCTGATGAAAGAAGTCGCGCCAGGCCAGCTGCCTGCAGAACTCCGCTCCGCCCGGCCGCTCCCGCGCCCCACCGCCCGGCGCGGCGCCGGCACGGCGGCCCGCCACTCGGCGGCGCGCCAGGCCCGCCAGTACGGGGTGAAGATCTTGTAGTGATCGTCGCCGGCCGCAGGGCGCCGGGCGGCACGACCGTCAGGCCCGGCGTCACGGCCAGCTCGATCCGCTGGCTGGCGCACTCGGCGGCCAGCCGTGTGCGGCGGCGCGCCGCGTATCTGGACACATCGTCAGCGATGAATATCCCCTGGGCGCCGGTCTGGGTGGCCAGCCGCATCACCTCCGCCACCGGCTCCCCGGCCCGGATGATCAGCTCACCACCCCGCTCCCGGAGTCCCTCCCGCAGGTCGGCCAGCGAGTCGGCCAGGAAGCGGTTCCGGTTGGGTGAGGTCAGCAGCGTGGCGTCCAGGACGAAGACCGGTGCCACCTGCCGGGCCCGGGCGCATGCGGCAGCCAGGGCCGGATTGTCGTGCACCCGCAGGTCACGGGTGAACACGACGATCGCCGTTTCCATCCGTAATCTGTACCTCACGCTGGGTACGGCCTGCTGGGCGGGGTCCCGGTTGCGGGGGCCGCGGGGGGCAGGGGCGTAGCCTGACGGATATGGCCTCACGCGAGGGACGGGACGTCACCCCGCTGCCTGATCTGCTGCACGGGCGCTCCCGCGCCGGGCCGGTCCGGGAGCAGCGCCCGCTCTACGTCGACCTGCTGCCCCCGTGCAACGCCGGCTGCCCGGCCGGCGAGAACATCCAGGCGTGGCTGGCGCACGCCGAGGCGGGGCGGCCTGAGCAGGCGTGGCGGCAACTGACCGCCGACAATCCGATGCCGGCCATTCACGGCCGGGTTTGCTACCACCCGTGCGAGAGCGCCTGCAACCGGGCCGAGCTCGACAGCGCGGTCTCGATCCACGCCGTCGAGCGATTCCTCGGCGACACTCGCGCTGGAGCGGGGCTGGTCGTTCGACCCGGCCGCGGGCCCGCAGCGGCAAGCGGGTGCTGGTCATCGGCGCCGGGCCGAGCGGGCTGTCGGCCGCCTACCACCTGGCCAGGCTCGGCCACGAGGTCGAGATCAGGGACGCCGGGGAGCGGCCCGGCGGGATGATGCGCTATGGCATCCCGGCCTACCGGATGCCGCGCGACATCCTGGACGGGGAGCTGGACCGGATCACCGCGCTGGGCGTGCAGATCACCTGCGGGCACCGGGTGGAAGACCTGGACGCCGAGCGCCGCGAGGGCGGCTTCGACGCCGCCTTCGTCGCGGTCGGCGCGCACCTGTCCAAGCGGGTCGACATCCCCGCCAAGGACGCGGGCCGGATCGTGGACGCGGTGTCGTTCCTGCGCAGCGTCGCCTCGGGTGACCGGCCGGTGATCGGCCGCCGCGTCGCGGTGTACGGCGGCGGCAATACCGCGATGGACGCCGCCCGGGTGGCCCGCCGCCTGGGCGCCAACGACGCGCTCATCGTGTACCGCCGCACCCGGGACCAGATGCCCGCGCATGAGGAGGAAGCGCAGGAGGCCGAGCGCGAAGGCGTGCGGATCAACTGGCTGCGCACGATCACCGCCTTCGATGGCCCGGAGTTGACGATCGAGGCCATGGAGCTTGATGCAAACGGGTTCCCGCAGCCGACCGGGCGGTTCGAGACACTGGCCGCCGACACCGTTATTCTGGCGCTTGGTCAGGAAACCGACACCGCGTTCCTGCGGCAGGTCCCGGGGGTGGAGTTCGCGCGCGACGGTACCGTGCAGGTATCGCCGTCGATGATGACCGGCTGCCCGGGCGTCTTCGCGGGCGGTGACATGGTGCCGGCCGAGCGCACCGTGACGGTCGGCGTCGGGCACGGCAAGAAGGCGGCCAGGAACATCGACGCCTGGCTGCGCGGCACCGCGCCCGCGGACCCGCCCAAGCACGAGATGGTCACGTTCGGCCAGCTGAACCTGTGGTACTTCGGCGACGCCGCCCGGCGGCAGCAGCCCGAGGCGCCGGCGCAGGAGCGGACCGCGGGCTTCGGGGAGGTGCTCGGCGGCCTGTCCGAGCGGGAGGCCATCTACGAGGCGCGCCGCTGCCTGTCCTGCGGCAACTGCTGCGAATGCGACGGCTGCCTGGGCGCGTGCCCCGAGGATGCGGTGATCAAGCTCGGACCCGGCCATCGGTACCGGTTCGACTATGACAAGTGCACCGGCTGCGGGGCATGTTACGAACAGTGCCCGGTGCACTCGATCGAGATGGTCCCGGAGGACGGATGACGCGTGCCACGGTTGATGGCAATGAGGCCGCTGTCTCAGTCGCCTACCGGCTCAACGAGGTCTGCTGCATCTACCCGATCACGCCGTCATCGCCCATGGCCGAGCTGGCCGACGAGTGGTCCAGCCGGCGGCAGCCGAACCTGTGGGGCGGCGTTCCCTCCGTCGTCGAGATGCAGAGCGAGGGCGGCGCGGCCGGGCGCCCTGCACGGCGCGCTGCAGAGCGGCGCCCTGGCCACGACGTTCACCGCGTCGCAGGGCCTGCTGCTGATGATCCCGAACATGTACAAGATCGCTGGTGAGCTGACTCCGGCGGTGCTGCACGTGGCGGCCCGGTCGGTGGCCGCCCAGGGACTGTCCATCTTCGGCGACCATTCGGACGTGATGGCGGTGCGGCAGACCGGCTTCGCGCTGCTGGCCTCCGCGTCGGTGCAGGAGGCTCACGACCTCGCGCTGGTCGCGCAGGCGGCCACGCTCGCCACCCGGGTGCCGTTCGTGCATTTCTTCGACGGTTTCCGCACCTCGCACGAGCTGAACACGATCGACCTGCTGTCCGACGATGACCTGCGCGCGCTGGTGCCCGAGGAGCTGATCCGCGCGCACCGCGGCCGCGCGCTGTCGCCCGAGCAGCCGTTCATCCGGGGCACCGCGCAGAACCCGGACGTCTACTTCCAGGCGCGGGAGACGGTGAACCCGTTCTACGCCGCCGTGCCCGCCGCGGTGCAGGACGCGATGGACGGCCTGGCCGCGCGCACCGGCCGCCGCTATCACATCATGGATTACGCCGGGCACCCCGAGGCCGACCGGGTGATCGTCGTGATGGGCTCGGCCGCGCAGACCGCCGCCGAGACCGTGGCCCACCTGGGCGCCCGCGGCGAGCGGGTCGGCGTGCTGCAGGTGCGGCTGTTCCGGCCGTTCCCGGCCCGGGCGCTGCTCGACGCGCTGCCCGCCACCGCGAGCCGGATCGCGGTCCTGGACCGGACCAAGGAACCCGGCTCCAATGGCGAGCCGCTCTTCCTGGACGTGGTCGCCGCGCTGGCCGAGGCGCACACCGGCGGCGAGCGCGCGGTCTTGCCCCTGGTGACCGGCGGCCGCTACGGCCTGTCGTCGAAGGAACTCACGCCCGGCCATGGTCGCCGGGGTATTCGCCGAGCTGGCCCGCGACCAGCCGCGGCGCCGGTTCACGATCGGCATCACCGACGACGTGTCCGGCACCAGCCTGCCCTATGACCCGGCGCTGGACATCGAGCCGCCCGGCACCGTCCGGGCGGTCTTCTTCGGCCTCGGCTCGGACGGGACCGTCGGCGCGAACAAGAACACGATCAAGATCCTCGGCGCCGAGGAGGGCCTGCACGCGCAGGGCTACTTCGTCTACGACTCGAAGAAGTCCGGCTCCCAGACGGTCTCGCACCTGCGCTTCGGGCCGCAGCCGATCCGCGCGCCCTACCTGGTCGGGCAGGCCAGCTTCGTCGGCTGTCACCAGTTCGGGCTGCTGGACCGGGTCGACGTGCTCGGCCGGGCCGCGCCGGGCGCGACGCTGCTGCTCAACTGCCCGCAGCCGCCGGATGAGGTCTGGGATGCGCTGCCCCGCCCGGTGCAGGAGAAGATCCTCGCCAAGCGGATCAGACGTGTACGCGATCGACGCCGGCCGGATCGCCCGTGCGGTCGGCCTGGCCGGGCGGACCAACACCGTGCTGCAGACCTGCTTCTTCGCCATCTCCGGCGTGCTGCCCCGCGACGAGGCGATCGGCAAGATCAAGTCGGCGATCGCCAAGACCTACGGGCGCCGCGGCGCCGAGGTGGTGGAGCGGAACCAGGCCGCCGTCGACCGGGCGCTGGAAGGGCTGCACCAGATCAAGGTGCCGGGCCGGGTGACCTCCACGCGCGGAGCTGCCGCCGGTGGTCCCGGCCGCAGCGCCCGAGTTCGTCCGCACCGTCACCGCCGCCATGATGGCCGGCCGCGGCGATGACCTGCCGGTCAGCGCGCTGCCGGTGGACGGCACCTACCCGAGCGGCACCGCCGCCTACGAGAAGCGGAACATCTCCGAGCTGGTCGCGCAGTGGGATCCCGACCTGTGCATCCAGTGCGGCAACTGCAGCTTCGTCTGCCCGCACAGCGTGATCAGGTCCACCTACTACGACGAGTCGCTGCTGACCGGGTCGCCCCCGGAGTTCCGGTCGGCGCCGCTGGATGCCCGCGGGCTGCCGGACACCCGGTTCACGCTCCAGGTGTACGTGGAGGACTGCACCGGCTGCGAGCTGTGCGTGCAGGCCTGCCCGGTCAGCGCGCCGGCGGATCCGGACCGCAAGGCGATCAACCTGGCGCCCCGCGAGCCGCTGGTGGCCGCCGAGCGGGACAACATCGCGTTCTTCGAGACGCTGCCGGTGGCCGACCGGTCCCGGGTGGACTTCGGCACGGTGCGCGGCACCCAGTTCCTGCAGCCGCTGTTCGAGTTCTCCGGCGCCTGCGCGGGATGCGGCGAGACGCCCGTACATCAAGCTGCTGTCGCAGCTGTTCGGCGACCGGCTGATGGTCGCCAACGCGACCGGCTGCTCGTCCATCTACGGCGGGAACCTGCCCACCACGCCGTGGACGGCCGGCGCCGACGGGCGCGGCCCGGCCTGGTCGAACTCGCTGTTCGAGGACAACGCCGAGTTCGGCCTCGGGTTCCGGCTGGCCGCCGACCGGCACGCCGAGCTGGCCCGCAGCCGGCTCACCGAGCTGCGGGACGTGATCGGCGCCGAGCTGGCCGACGACATCCTGGCCGCGCCGCAGCGGCGCGAGTCCGAGCTGCGCGCGCAGCACGACCGGGTCACCGAGCTGAAACGGCGCCTCGATCGAGCTGGACGGGGTCAACGGGCTGGCCGCCGACCTGCGCAGCGTGGTGGATCACCTGCTCAGGCGCAGCGTGTGGATCGTGGGCGGCGACGGCTGGGCCTATGACATCGGCTCCGGCGGTCTCGACCATGTCCTGGCCAGCGGGCGCAACGTGAACGTGCTGGTGCTCGACACCGAGGTCTACTCCAATACCGGCGGCCAGTCATCGAAGGCGACGCCGCTCGGCGCCGTGGCCAAGTTCGCCGCCGCGGGCAAGACCATGCAGAAGAAAGATCTCGCGCTGCAGGCGATCGCCTACGGCTACGTGTACGTGGCGCGGGTCGCGATGGGCGCCGACCCGCAGCAGACCCTGCGCGCCTTCCGCGAGGCCGAGGCGTATGACGGGCCGTCGCTGGTGATCGCCTACAGCCACTGCATCGCGCACGGCATCGAGATGCGCGACGGGCTCAGCCAGCAATACCGCGCCGTGGCCAGCGGGCACTGGCCGCTGATCCGGTACGACCCGATGCTGCGCGCGGCGGGCGGCAACCCGTTCCTGCTCGACTCACCGCGGCCGCGCATCTCGCTGGCCGACTACCGTCAGCGTGAACTGCGGTACCGCTCGCTCGAACGCACCGACCCGGCCGAGGCCGAGCGGCTGACCGCGCTGGCCCAGGAGGCGGTCGACCAGCGCTGGGACACCTACGAGGAGATGGCCACCCGCGGCGCGCACCGGTTCCCGGCCGACGCGCGGAAGGATCGCTGATGGACCTTTCGACCAGCTACCTGGGCCTGACGCTGCGCAACCCGCTCGTCGCGTCCGCGTCGCCGCTGTCGAACACGCTGGAGGGTGTCCGGCGGCTGGCCGACGCGGGCGTCGGCGCGGTGGTGCTCTACTCGCTGTTCGAGGAGCAGCTGCGCCGCGAGGCGGCCCAGAACGCGCGGCTCGCCGAGGCCGGCGCCGAGGTCTTCGCCGAGGCGCTGAGTTACTTCCCGGCCGACAGCCAGGCCGAGGCGGAGCTGGCGGCCGCGGCCGATGAGCCCAGCCCGCGCCGGTACCTCAACCTGCTCGAGCGCGCCGCCGCGGCCGTCGAGATACCGGTCATCGGCAGCCTCAACGGCGTCACGCCGGGCGGCTGGACCAGCTACGCGCGGGCGATGCAGGACGCGGGCGCCGCGGCGATCGAGCTGAACATCTACTACATCCCGGGCGACCCGCACGATCTCGGGCCGGGATGTCGAGCAGCGGCACATCGACATCCTGCGCCGGGTCAAGGACGCGGTGACCGTGCCGGTGGCGGTCAAGCTGAGCCCGCATTTCAGCTCGACCGGCGAGATGGCGCTGCGGCTCGACCAGGCCGGCGCGGACGGCCTGGTGCTGTTCAACCGCTTCCTGCAGCCCGATATCGACCCGGAGAGCCTGGCGGTGGTGCCCGCCGTGGACCTGTCCAGCCCTGCGCGAAGGCCCGGCTGCCGCGGACCTGGATCTCGATCCTGCGCCGGCGGGTGCGCGCCTCGCTGGCCGGCTACCACCGGCGTCGACGAGCCCGCCGATGTGGTCAAGTACCTGCTGGCCGGCGCCGACGTGGTGATGACCGCGTCGGCGCTGATCCGCCACGGCCCCGAGCATGCGGTCGTGCTGCTGGACGGGCTGGCCGACTGGATGGTGCGCAAGGGTTACGCTTCGGTCGGCGACCTGCGCGGCCTGCTCGCCAGGACTGCCGATGCGGATCAGGCGGACAGCGAGCGCGCCGGTTACGTCAGCTCGATGCGGGCCGCCAACAACCTGCCCGGCCCCTGGTGATACGCGCCCGTGCGGTGGCGCCTGGTGACGCGCCCGTGGGGTGGCGCCTGGTGACGCGCGCCCCTGGGGTGGCGCCGCTGGTGACAGGCGCCCCTGGATGGTTGCCTCATGTCCCGTCACCTGGTGACCGGGCGGGCTCATCGGGGATGTAGAACATGCGCAGCTGCATCGGCCGCGCCCCCGGCGGCGCGTCCGCCGCCGCGTGCCCGTACTTGTTGAGCAGGACCAGGTAGCCCTCGAACAGCTCGTCAAGACCATCGGCCGTGAAGTAAGCGGCGCCTCGGGCGGCCCTGGCCCAGGTTCCGTGCTGGCGGAATTCCCGCAGGAACCGGTGGATCAGCTCGACCTCGCCCGGGATCTGGGCGGCGCGCCACTCGTCCAGCGCAGCCCGGTCCGCCGGGCTGAGGGTCTCGTAGTCAGGCTCGCGATGGTCGGTCGGGAACGTACGCCACCACCGCTCCCGGCCGTGCGCGCGCTCGGGCACCTCCTCGATGACCCCGGCCTCGGCGAGCACCCGCAGGTGATAGCTCGTGGTGCCGGTACTCTCGCCCAGCGCCTCGGCCAGGGTGGTGGAGGTGGCGGGCCCGTGCTCGTCCAGATGCCGCAGTATCTCGCCGCGCACTGGATGCGATAGGGCCTTCCAGCGCCGGGCGTCGCCGACCACCCGGCGCGGAGCGCGGACCATGCGTGCAGCGTAGCAGCATCCCGAAGAAGTTCTGCAAAAATGACTTGCAGAAAATTCTCGGGAAGACCTAGCGTGAGCAGCATGCTGAGTCGATCCCCCGCCGATCCCAGTGCCCCTTGTGCCGCCCAGCTTCCTGGCGCCGACGCCCGGCCCGCCGATCCCGCAGCCGCCGCCGCAGCTGCCGTCACCGCGAGCGCCGGCCTTCGTCCCGACCTCGATCGCTTCGGTGACCTCATCGATGACCGGATCGCCGAGCTTCTCGACGAGTTGCTCGAAGAGCGCGAGGCGCACGCGCCGCGCTCACGTCCCCGGCTCTGGTCAGCGCTGGTCATGCTGCTTGTCGCGCTGGCCGCGAGCGTCGTGTTCCGCCAGAGCGTGCTCGCCGTCTGCGCTATCTGGCTGTCTACGGCCGTCGTCTACCTGGCCGCCACCCGGGCGGGCTTGAGGAGATCATGACGGTCGGTCGCCTGGGACAGGGCTGCTTGACCGGTTGGCGGGCACGTGAGACTGTCTGTCGATGACCGCCAGCCCACGTGACGAAGCCGGGCGCTGATGTGCCGGCTGTTCGGGATGACCTCCGGGCGTGAGCCGGTCAGCGCGACCTTCTGGCTGCTGGACGCACCCGACTCGCTGGAGGTCCAGAGCAAGCGCAACGCCGACGGCAGCGGGATCGGGTTCTTCGATCAAGCCGGGCACCCGGTTCTCGACAAGCAGCCCGAGCCGGCCTTCGGCGATGCCGAGTTCCTGCGCGAAGCCAAGCAGGCCAGCTCCGCGACCTTCGTGGCCCACGTCCGGTGGGCGACCGCGGGCGGCCGGACCGCTCTGAATACCCACCCGTTCGCGATGCGGGGCCGGATCATGGCGCACAACGGGGGCTTCGGCGAGATCGCCCGCCTGGATGAGCAACTCGGTCCGTACCGCGAACTCGTGCTCGGCGACACCGACTCCGAGCGGTATTTCGCCCTGATCACCCAGCAGGTCGACGCCCACGACCGAGACGTCGGGGCCGGCATCACCGCCGCCGCGCGCTGGATCGGCGAGCAGTTGCCCGTCTCGTCGCTGAATGCCATCGTGGCCACGCCCGGCGAGCTGTGGGCGCTTCGTTATCCGGGTCAGCACGCCCTGCACATCATCGAACGGCCTGCCGGAGACAGCATCCCCGCCGGTGACGAGCCAGGGCCGCCCGGCGATGGGCCCGCGGGCCTGCACGTCCGCAGCGCGACGTCCTCGGTGCACGCCTCCGCGCTACGGCGGCTACCGACGGTCGTGATCGCGTCCGAGGAACTCGACGGCGAGGACGGCTGGCGCATGCTGGCCGCAGGCGAGCTGGTTCACGTCAGCGCCAGCCTGACGGTAACGTCCGCCGTGGTGATCCCCGATCCGCCCGCCCGCCTCGTGCCCCTGCCCGCGGGCCCGAACATCGACACCTGACCGCCGGGCGGGACCATCGGGCCCGGCCGCAGCGGTCGCATCTGACCGATCAGGCTAGTTCTCGATCTCGCTGCGGAGCCTGGCCAGCTCGTCCTCGACATCCTGCTGGTGCTGGGCCGCCTGAGCCCGTACCTCCAGCTGACGCTGCGACATCGTGGACCGGGCCTGCTCGGCCTCGATCTTGCTGGCTCTCTTTTCCTGGCCGGCCCGCAGCCGGGACCGGGCTTTGAGCACGAGGGCCACGGCCGCGCCGATGGCAACGGCCAGGATGATCAGGTAGGCGAGGTGCATCAGGACAGACACCATGCTGATGACCACGATGATGGCTACGCCGATGGCAAGCGCCTTGATCCAGCCCATCAGACCTCCCCGCGCACCTGGCCTGCGGACACGGTGCCGCATACTCGGCCGGCCCGGCGTCGCTGCTCTTCGATAGTAACAAGCGCGGCGCCCTGCAAGCGCCTCATGGATCGCCGGACGAAGCCCGCCGCACGTCGATGAGCCCGGAGGCCGACCGGTGTCTAGACCCATGAGGTGACGCCGGGCGCGCCAACATCAGCCAACTGGCGGATGTGCGCTGCCACGGCGCTGCCGCACCCTGAGAGTGCCCAGAGCACCGTCTGGGCCGACGAAGACTCAGAAGCCTGCCGGCGTCTGGTCCATCGGAAAGGCGTACGAAGCGCTATGTCCAGCACCTCCCTTGTCGTACTGGCGGGACGAGCGGCGGAGCTGATCGGGCCTCTGCCATGCCGAGCCGAGGATTCTGCATTGTGGTTCTCGGATCGGCCGGCCGAGCTTGAGCAGGCCAAAGCGTTCTGCGAGCCGTGCCCGTTGCGCGGACCTTGCCTGGCCGGCGCCATCGAGCGCCACGAGCCACATGGCGTCTGGGGCGGCCAGATCTTCGAGAACGGCACGCTCACCGCGTTCAAGCGGACGCGCGGCCGCCCGCGCAAGAACCTCAGCAAGGACCTCACCAGCCGGTCCTGCGCCTAGCGGGCGCGGGGCCCGGCGCCATGACCCGGGCCCGGCCGGGCCCTGGCTAGCGGGCCCGGCCGGGCTCGTACCAGCTCAGCTGGCGCGGGGCCGGGACCGGACGGAGCGGCAGGACCGGGGCTGGCCTGAACGGGCCCAGGAGATCGGCCTGCGTGCTACCAGAAAACACCCACAACTTGGGAAAAAACGCCACCTAACTACCTTATGCTGTAAGGGCAACGCCTTGTCATCACATTTCTGGGCCGCGACACTAGATTCCGCACGCGCTGCTGGCTGGCACCAGCAGCGGGCGGAGGGGGGATGGGATGCCGCGGTCATCCGGACCGCCGTTGACACGGGAACGCGTCGTCAGCGCCGCGCTGGGCCTGGTGGAACAGGACGGCCCGCGGCAGTTGACGATGCGGCGCCTCGGCGAGGCCCTGGGCGTCGAGGCGATGTCGATCTACGAGTACGTGACCAGCAAACATGATCTCATCTCGGCCATCGCCGAGCGGCTGCTGCAGGAGCTTCGGCTCGACCGGGCGACAGCCGGTCCGTGGCTCGGCCGGATCGAGGCCGTGGCCCGGGCCTGGGCGGCGCTGGCCGAAGCGCACCCGCGCGCCTTCCCGCTGCTCTACGAGCCCAGACAGACCAGCCCCCAGGATCTCGAATCGGCCGAGCTCATCCTGGCTGCATTGCACGACGGCGGTTTCGACCCCGCCGCCTCAGCCGTCGCCTACCGGGCGATGACCTGTCTGATCGATGGCGCGCTGCTCCGGCAGACGGCGGGCCTGCCGGACATCAACGCCGCCTGGCATGACACGCCCGGGGGACTCGATCCGGTCACGCGGCCGCATAGCGCGGCAGCCGAGCGCTACGCCTCGGCGTTGCGGCCCGCCGAGATCATCAGTGCCGGGATCCGCCTGGTCCTGCGCGGCCTGGGCAGCAGCCCCCGCACCGGCCGACCCGTCTCGCCCGGCTGAACCGGGCTGACTCGCCTGCCCGGCTGACCCGCCTGGCCCCGGCTGCGCCGCTGAACCAGGCGGCCAGCCGCCGCGTCACTCGCCTGAGTGCGGCAGGTATTCCTGCACCTTGGTCTTGATGCCTTCCCTGACGATGCCCCAGCGGTTCTCATCGCCGTGCAGGATGGCCTGGCCGGCGTCTTTCATCTGCTCGAGCGTGGCGTGCGGCGGGATCGGCGGCACGTTCGGGTCGCAACGCACATCCAGCAGTGTCGGCCGGTCCGCCGCCAGCGCCCGGTCCCAGGCCGGCCCGATCTCGTCGGGCTTGTCCACGGCGATCGCCTGCAGGCCCAGGCTGGCCGCCCAGCCGCGTAGTCCACCGAGGGCAGCGTCTGCGACTCGGCGAACTTCGGTGCGCCCTCCATCGCGCGCATCTCCCAGGTGACCTGGTTGAGGTCGTCGTTGTGCAGGACGGCGACGATCAGCCGCGGGTCGGTCCACTCCGGCCAGTAGTGCTTGATGGTGATCAGCTCGGCGAGCCCGTTCATCTGCATCGCCCCGTCGCCGGCGAACACGATGACCGGCCGGTCCGGGTGGCCGAACTTCGCGCCGATCCCGTACGGCACCCCGGGGCCCATGGTGGCCAGGTTGCCGGACAGCGAGCCGCGCATGTCACCGTGGAACCTCAGGTGCCTGGCGTACCAGTTCGCCGCCGAGCCGGAGTCCGCGGTGACGATCGCGTTGCCGGGCAGCCGGGCGGACAGCTCGTGGAACAGCCGCATCGGGTTGATCGGGTCCGCCTCGACCATGGCCTCGGCGTCCATCACCTCCCACCAGCGGCCGACCTTGGACTCGATGTCCTCGCGCCAGGCCCGGTCTGGTTTGCGCTGCAGGTGCGGGATGAGCGCCCGCAGCGTGGCAGCGGCATCGCCGACCAGGTTGACCTCGTACGGGTAGCGCATCCCGATGTACCTCGCGTCGATATCGATCTGCACCGCGCGGGCCTGGTCGAAAGCCGGCAGGAACTGGGTGTAGGGGAAGCTCGAACCGATGGTGAGCAGCGTGTCGCAGCCCATCATCATCTCGTAACTGGGCCGGGTGCCGAGCAGCCCGATCGAGCCGGTGACGTAGGGCAGGTCATCGGCGAGCACGTCCTTGCCCAGCAGCGGCTTGGCCAGCCCGGCCCCGAGCAGCTCGGCGACCTGCTGGAGTTCGGCGCGCGCCCCGCGGGCGCCCGAGCCGGCCAGGATGGCCACCTTCTGCCCGGCGTTCAGGACCTCCGCCGCGCGGGCGATCGCCGCGTCGTCGGGCGCCGCGGTCGGCCAGTCCACCCCGATGCTGGACGGGACCATCTTGAACTCGTGCGCCGGGGCCGAGTAGGCCAGCTCCTGGACGTCGGACGGAATGATGATCGCCGTCGGCGCGCGCTGCGCGACCGCGATCCGGATGGCGCGGTCCAGCACGTTGGGCAGCTGCTCGGGGACCGTGATCATCTGCGCGTAGTCGCTGGCCACGTCCTTGAACAGGCTCAGCAGGTCCACTTCCTGCTGGTAGGAGCCACCCATGGCGGACCGGGCGGTCTGCCCCACGATCGCGACCACCGGAACGTGGTCCAGCTTCGCGTCGTACAGCCCGTTGAGCAGGTGGATCGCGCCTGGTCCCGAGGTGGCCATGCAGACACCGAACTTGCCGGTGAACTTCGCGTAGCCGACCGCCTCGAAGGCACTCATCTCCTCGTGACGGGACTGCACGAATCTGGGGAAGTTGTCCGCGCGGCCCCAGGCGGCCAGGATGCCGTTGATGCCATCGCCGGGGTAGGCGAAGACTTTGTCAACCCCCCAGTCGCGAAGCCGGTTGAGTAGGTAGTCGGCGACGGTCGTGGTGGCCATCGTTTCTCCTCCTGGTGATCTCGGGCGGCGCGACTGCGCCGCGGTGTCAGGTCAGCTGGCCGGACTGCTCGCCCCCGCGATCAGGCGGTCCGCGGCGCGGGCCGCGACCGCCATGATGGTCAGCGCCGGGTTGGCGCTGCCCTGGGTGGGCAGCACGCTGCCGTCGGTGATGTACAGGTTCGGTACCGCGAAACTGCGGCAGTCGGCATTCACGACGCCGTGCTGCTCGTCAGCGGCCATCCGGGCGCCCCCGACCAGGTGCGCGAAGCGGTCGATGGTGATGACCTCGTCGGCGCCGGCCGCGTGCAGCAGGTCCTCCATGACCGACCGGGCCGCCTTCATCAGGGCCCGGTCGTTGTCGCACTGGCTGTAGGAGAAGTGCGCGACCGGCAGCCCGTACCGGTCCTTCTCCTCAGCCAGGGTCACCCGGTTGTCCGGCTGCGGCAGGAACTCGCACAGCGCGCCCAGGCACGACCAGTGCACGTAGTCGCTCATGTACGCGCGCAGCGCCGCGCCCCAGTGGCCCTGCGCCGCGACATGCTCGGCCCAGGTGATGGGCAGCGGCGACACGTTCTGGATGGCGAAGCCGCGCCGGTAGGGCTGGGCCGGGTCGGTCTCGTAGAACTCCTCGCTGCTCACCTCGGGCGGCGGGGACTTGTACATCCGGATCTCAGCGTCGAAGCGGCCCGCCGTCTGCGGCGCGCCCTGCACCATCAGGTACCGGCCCACCTGGCCGAAGTCGTTGCACAGGCCGTCCGGGAAGCGCCTGGAGGCGGAATTGAGCAGCAGCCGCGGGGTCTCGATCGAGTAGCCGGCGATCGCCACTATCCGGGCCCGCTGGAACCGGCTCACGCCGCCCTTGATGTAGTGCACGCCGGTGGCCCGGCCGGTGCGCTCGTCCACCTCGATCCTGGTCACCATCGAGTCGGCGCGGACCTCGGCGCCGTGCGCGAGCGCGTCCGGGATATGCGTGATCAGCGGCGACGCCTTGGCGTTGACCTTGCAGCCTTGCAGGCAGAACCCGCGGTAGATGCAGTGCGGCCGGTTGCCGAACCGGCCGTTCGCGATCGCCACCGGGCCGACTTTCGCGGTTATGCCAAGCGCCCAGGCGCCGCGCAGGAAGATCTCGCCGTTGCCGCCCACCGGATGCGGCCGGTGCGGGTAGCCGTGCGGGTCACCCCACGGCCAGTGTTCGCCGGCCACCGGCAGTTCCTGCTCGATCGCCACGTAGTAGGGCTTCAGGTCCTGGTAGTTCAGCGGCCAGTCGGCGCCCACCCCGTCCCGGCTGAACGTGGCGAAGTCACTGGGGTGGAACCGCGGGGCGTAGCCGGCGTAATGCACCATCGAGCCGCCCACGCCCCGGCCGGAGTTGTTCGAGCCGAGCGGGACCGGATCGGCGCCGGAGATGACCCGCGGCTCTGTCCAGTACAGGTGATGCGAGGCGGCCTCGTCGCTGACCCAGTCGGCGTCCGGGTCCCAGAACGGGCCGGCGTCCATCCCGACCACCTGCCAGCCGGGCCGGGCCAGCCGCTGCAGCATGGTCGACCCGCCGGCGCCGCAGCCCACGATGACCAGGTCGACCTCGTCGGTGTCGGCGAACCGGCGCATGTCAGCCCGCAGCCGGTGATTGGCCCGGGTGCCGTCGTTGGGCAGCAGCCACGCCGAGGAGTTCCGCGCCCGGACGGCGCTCAGCTGGCTCATCGGCCACCGTCCGCACGGACCGGGTCCTGCGCGGGCCTGACGTCGCGGACCTCGAACGGCTCCCGCGCGTCCACCCCGGGGCTCTTGTAGCCGCGCGGATAGGCCGGGCCCGGGAAGCCGATCTCGTTCCAGACGGCCGGAGAGGCATAGAACGCAGTACACGCGTAGCGGGTCCACAGGCTCCAGATGTGCCCGGCGTTCAGGCCGTGCCAGTCACCGGAGCCCAGGTCCTGCACTCCCTGGATCAGCTTGACCTGATCGCCAGCGTCGCAGCTGGCGAAGCCGCCCCCGCAGCACGCGTTCGCGTCCGCATCTAGCGCCGCCAGCGACAGCCGCCAGGCGACGCCGTCCTCGGGCAGGTCCGCGTAGTGCCAGCCGTCGGTCTCCTGCTCGGCCAGCCGGGCGTCGACGAGGTTCACGACCGGCACCTTCGGCTCGGCATGCTGGCCGAGGAGCTGATCGCACAGCGCGGTGGCGATGGCTTGCTCCTCGGGGCTGAAAAACCTCAGATCGGGGGGCACGCCGAGCCGGGACAGGACCACCCCGGCCGTGACCGGGTCCCAGTGTGCCGCCTGACTCGTCACCTCGAAGCCGGGGAACCGGCTGCCTCGCGGGGCGCCTGCCGCGCTGCTCACTTCTCCCGCCGCAGGATCGCCGCGAGCAGGCCCATGCCGCCGACCATGGTCACCAGCAACGGCGCCAGCAACGGCGGGCCCATTTCCATGTTGTAGCGGGCGTTGGACCACCCGCCTGGCTTCTGCGCGATCCCGCGGGCGTGCAGGTAAGTCCCCTGCAAGCCGTTGGCGACGATCGCCGCCGAGGCCACCGGCAGCGCGGTCTTGGCCAGCCGGCGGCTGAAGAACCCGGCGACGCCAGCCGCCGCGCCCACCGGCCCGAGGGCGACCGGAATCCACATCACCTTGTTCCCGAAGCTGGCGCTGTCATGCTCGAAATAGATCTCGGCCGCCGTAACGAGCGCCCCGGCCGCGGTCAGCGCCGACAGGCTGCGCTCGAAACGTCCGGTCTCGATGTTGCGCACCATCCGGTCGATGCCGTACATGGCCTGCTCGCCGACGGTGCGATCGCGCTTAATGGATCTCATTTCTGTCGTATTTCCCATCGTGTTGGCGATGCCCGGCTTCCCGGCGCGATCAGCGGAACTCATGGGCGGCCCGATGACCCATCGGTCTTGACACAGTCACCGGGCCGCCCTCCGTAGCAGCGGATTCCGGCCAGCGGCCCCGTTAAGAAAGGGTCCTGACTTTGGCCAGCCGGGGACCGGATCCGCTCACCGCGACGGAAGAGCGGTCCGGACTATCGCCGCAGGAACAGGATGAGAAGCACGATGAGAATGATGATCACGAGCGTTCCAAGGCCGATATACACGGGGATGTCTCCTCTCACGGAATGTCGCCTCAGCGCAATCAGGTGCCTTCGCGCCAGGGCCTTCCCCGCACTGCCCGCCGCGCGCCAGCCCAAACGCTGGCCCGCGGCCGGCGCCGGTCCCGGCGAGCCGTTCACCGCCGGACCCGGACCACGCGTCGGGGACAGCCGGGCATCATCACCAGCGATGACGACGGCCGTTCCCGCTGCGCCCCGACCGCGCCCTGGGCCGGCCAGGACGCAAACCCTCAGCCCTCAGCCGCCCTTGGCTGCAGCTCCTTGGCCCGATCTAGGCCGGATCGAGGAACGTGGCCGCGCTGGCCGAAGGCCATGACAGCCAACGCGTCCTTGACCTTCTCGCCGGCCTGCTTGAGGTTGCCCTTGGCCTGGTCGGCCCGGCCTTCGGCTTCCAGGCTGGTGTCGCCTGTGGCGTGGCCCGCCGTCTTCTTGATCTTGCCCTTGGCCTCGGTGACCCCCGCTAAACACCGGCCGCAGCGGCCTGGCGCCTGCGCCGGTGCCCGGAAGCGGACACCCGTTGACAGCCATCCGCGTGCGATCTAAAGTCTTAGGTCACTAGTACTTTGAACTTATTGAGGATGCCAGCGTGATCAGCTTCCGGCTTGACGGCCGTTCGGTCGTGCCGACGTATTTGCAGATCGTTCAGCAGGTCCGGCAGGCGCTCCGGATGGGCGTGCTCGATGTGGGTGACCAGCTCCCCACGGTGCGCGAAGTCGTCGCGGCCACCGCGATCAACCCCAACACGGTGCTCAAGGCCTACCGCGATCTCGAGCGGGACGGCCTCGTCGAGCCCCGGGCCGGGCACGGAACGTTCGTGCGGCGCCGGCCGCCAGGCCCGCCTCCGGGCACGCATGCGCGGCTGGCCCGCAGCCTGGCCCAGTGGGTGCACGGCGCGCGCGAGGCCGGGCTTGATGACGAGTCGATCGAATCGCTGCTGCACGTCACGCTCAAGGCGACGGCCGAGGAGGAGATAGCGTGATTACCCGGCAGGATCTGGCGCCTCCCGCGATCGAGACCCACGGGCTGTCGAAGCGCTACCGCAAGGTCACCGCCCTGAGCGAAGCCACCATCAGCGTTCCGGAGGGCCGGATATCGGCGCTGATCGGGCCGAACGGCGCCGGCAAGTCGACGTTGCTGCGACTGCTGGCCGGGCTGGCCCGGCCGAGCGGCGGCGAGCTGGCGGTGCTCGGCGGCCGCCCTCGCCAGGACCCGGCCTTCCTGGCCGACGTCGGCTTCCTCGCCCAGGAGATCCCGCTGTACCGGCGCTTCACCGCCGCGGACCACATCGGCATGGGCGCGCACCTCAACCACCGCTGGGACGGCGCATCCGTGCGGCGGCGGCTTCAGAGCCTGAACATCCCGCTTGACCAGGCGGTGGGCACCCTGTCCGGTGGGCAGCGGGCCCAGGTGGCGCTGGCCCTGACGCTGGCCAAGCGGCCTCGCCTGCTGCTGCTCGACGAGCCCGTCGCGGCGCTGGACCCGCTGGCCCGGCGGCATTTCCTGGCCTTCCTGGCTGAGGCGGTGGCCGACGGGGGCCTGACCGTCGTGCTGTCCTCGCATCTGCTGGCCGACCTGGAACGGGTCTGCGACCACCTCATCCTGCTGGCCACGGCCCGGGTCCAGCTGTACGGCGATATTGACACGCTGCTCGCCGACCACCAGGTCCTGGTCGGCCCGCGCCAGGACACCACGGCTATCGAGCGGACCCACGAGATTGTCCAGGCCGTACGGACCGCCCGGCAGACCACCCTGCTCATCCGCAGGAACGGCCCGGTCATCGACCCCGCCTGGGAGGCCGCCGATGTCGGTCTCGAGGAATTGGTGCTCGGCTACATGGGCCAGGGCACCGGCGCGGAGCTTGATCGCCTGACCATGGTAGGAGAGGACCAATGACCTGGCTCGTCTGGCGCCAGCACCGCGGCCAGCTGTACTTCGCCATCGGTGCCCTGGCCGCATTCGCCGTCCTGCTGCTGGTGACCGGGCTGCAGATGGCGTCCCAGTACCATTCCGCGCTGGCCTCGTGCGCCGCGAGCGATAGCTGCGGCAACCTTGCGAACTCACTGTTCCTGGGCAGTCACGCGGTGGGCTTCCTGATCATCATGACCGTGGGCGTGCCGGTTCTGCTGGGCCTGTTCTGGGGTGCGCCGCTGGTGGCACGGGAACTTGAGACCGGCACCAGCCAGTTCGCCTGGATGCAGAGCGTCACCCGCAGGCGCTGGCTCGCCGTCAAGACGGGCTGGCTGCTGCTCGCCGCGGCGGCCTGGGGCGGCGCCGTTTCGGGCCTCGTCACCTGGTGGTCCGGCCCGAACAACGCCCTGCAGCTGGATGCGTTCAAGCCCGGCCGGTTCGATACCCAGGGCATCGTCCCGGTTGGCTACGCGCTGTTCGCGGTGGCGCTTGGCCTCGCAGCGGGCGCCGTCCTGCGCCGCACCCTGCCGGCGCTGGCCGTCACGTTGGGCGTCTTCCTCGCCGCGCGCATGCTGATCGCCGAGTTCGCCCGCCAGCACTACGTGACCGCGATCACCGTCAGCTATAACCTCGCCCGGCCCGTCACGCCAGCGGGCTCCTACTGGCAGGTCGCTCAGGGCACCCTGGGCCCGCACGGCGTCATACCCCAGACCGATGGCGCGGAGATCGACGGCGTGCCGCTCGGGTCCGTCCCGCTTGGCTGCCGCCCGGGTACCAGCGCCGCAGCCGGCGAGCCGCACAATGTGATGTCCTGCCTTACTGCCCACGGGTTCCGCGGGTTTGCCACCTACCAGCCCGCCGGACGGTACTGGGCGTTCCAGGGCATCGAGACCGGCATATTCGTGCTCCTGGCCGCCGTCCTCCTGGCTGTGGCCGCGATGGTGGTACTCCGCCGCGACGCCTGACACGAAAACTGGGTCCCGGTGGGCGCGCGGCAGCGAACCCTGGCCCGCGTGGTGGCGAGGGTCCGGGATGGCGTTGATGGCTCGGCCTGAAGGGCCGGGGTCGGGTGCGGGGTCGGGTGCGGCTCCGGGCTGTCGGGAATCAGGGCTTGTGGTTAAGCGCCGGGTGCCAGGGCGGCGTGCGGGGGGCTGATGGTGATGGTGATGGTGCAGCCGGGGTGGAGCTTTTGCAGCTGGCGCTGCAGGAATGCCTGGCGGTGCTCGGGGGATTCCCGGCGGGTGTAGAAGTCGGCGCCCGGCTCCTGGTAGGGCTGGCCGGCGCGGAGGACCTGGTAGGCGATCTTCAGCAGGGTGTGCGCGATCGCGGTGATCGCCTTTTTCTTCGCGCCTGGGTTCTTGTCCCCGCCGAAGCGGCGGACCAGCCGGTTGTATCTGGCCTGCAGCCGGCCCCGCGCCCGGATCGCGGCCCAGGCGGCCTGGATCAGCATCGGCTTGATGTAGGTGCCGGCGTCGCCGGTCCGGCCGTGCTTGCGCTTGCGGGCGCTGATGTTGTTGCCCGGGCACAAGGTGACCCAGGAGGCGAGCTTCTCGTGGTCGGGGAAGTACCGGTGCGGCGCGGGCCCGATCTCGCCCAGCCACGCCCAGGCCACCACGTCGCCGAAGCCCGGGATGGTCTTGAGCAGGCCCGCCTCGCGCTGCCAGCGCGCGGCCTTGCCCGCGATCCGCTCATCAAGGTCATCGACCGCGGCGCTGAAGCCGGCGATGCGGTCCCGGTGCAGGCGGCACAGCAGCGCGTGATGCCCGGTGAACCGCCCGGCCAGCGCCTGCGACAGGTCAGCCAGCTTCCCGGCGGTGCGCATCCGGCCGATCGCCAGGTCGGCCAGCACCTGGCCGCGGCGTTCCCCGTCGATCAGCGCTTCGATCATCGCGGTGGCGGCCTTGCCGGTAATATCGCTGGCAACCGAGCCGAGCTTGATGCCGGCCGATTCCAGCGCCTTGCCGAGCCGCTGGATCTCGGAAGTGCGGGCCTGCACCGTCTTCATCCTGTACCGGGTCAGGTCCCGCACCTCCTTCAGCTCCGGAGCCGGGATGTAGGACCCGCGCAGCAGCCCGCACTCGAACAGCTCCGCCAGCCGCGCGCAGTCCTTGGCGTCGGTCTTGTGCCCCTTCAGCGCCCTGGCGTGCGCCGGGTTGATCACCGCGACCTCTTCGAAGTCCTGCCCGGCCAGCGCGTAATACACCGGCTCGGTGTACACCCCGCTGGCCTCCATCACCACATGCGTCACCCCGCGACGGCGCAGCTCGGCGGCCATGTGCTGGAGCACCCCGTAGAACGTCCGGAACTCCAGGATCTCGGTCTTGCGGGTCCACGGCTTGTCCCCGGGCGACCGGATCGCGACCTTGACCATGTCCTTGTGCACGTCGATCCCCGCGACGCGCTCGTACATAACTTTCATGCGCGGCCACCTCCTGCAGCGGCAACCCCCCCACCGGATGGGAACAGGCGCACCGCCCGCCAGAGCCCCGGCCAGTACAGGAGACTGACACACGCGCACGCAGCAGCAACGGGGGTTACCCGAGAAGGGGCTCCGGCGCCAATCTAGGACACGGCCTCGAACGGTCCAAGGCGAAACGGCCACGACGGGCGGCACGCCAGTACCAACTGTGCACCTTCCACCACGGCCGCCGCCGCCCGATCCACCGCAAAGACCCCAGCCGTCTTCGACCCGCACCCGCCCGGCGGCGGGAGGGACCCAGTTTCGTGTCCCACGGCAGCGCCACGCAGTGGTGCATGATTTCTAGGACGATTAGCAGGTAAGATCCGCGCGCTCCGCGGCACTTTTTTTACGGGATCATGGTCGGTGCGCACCGCGCAGCCGGCATTCCGGCGGCAGCCCGCTGGTGCCCGACTTCACGCTACCCATGCCGAGCGTCTCGTACCTGGAACTCGTGCCGGACCGCCCGGGACCGGACGAGCCTCCCGCCTAGCCTCCTGGCCTGGACGGCGGCCCGGACCCGGCGTCCGGGCCGACCGCCGCCTGGCGCCGCTGCCGGGCTGCCGCGGCGGCGGTGGCGGCGGCCACCCGGGCAGCGCTGCGCAACGGGGAGGCGCGCATCCGGTCTGTGGTCTGGATGATCACCGCGACGAGGTCATCAAAGCGCCCGTCCGGATCGACGAGGGCCTCCTGGCTCGCGCGCACGGTGAGCGGGTGCGTCCCGGGATCGGGCCGCGCGGCCCGGCGCCCGCCCGGGTGACCGTCGCCGGCCGCGGCCTGGACCACCGCCTGCTCCTCGATGCAGAAGCCGATGGTGAAGTCGTAGAGCAGCTCGTAGGCGCGCACGACATCCGCCAGCGTGAACCCCTGCGCGGTCATCCGGGCCAGCGCGGAGTCCTGGCTGTCCAGCATTCCGGCCCGGGCGCGGTGGGTGCCGGAGAAGACCTTCGCGCCGTCGCGATGCGCGAGCAAGGTCCGCCGGGTGAGCGCCGCGAACGCGATCATCGCCTGGCGCCAGGGCAGATCAGGTGGCAGCGCCGCCAGCTCCGCACCGATCCGGCGCCAGATCTCCGCGGCCATCTCATCGAGCAGGTCCTGCTTGCTGCGCACATGCCAGTACAAGGCCGGCGCCTGAACCCCGAGCCCGGCTCGCGACCGCGCGCACCGTCAGGCCATCCAGCCCGGCCTCATCGAGCAGGCTGAGGGCCGCGTCCACGATGGTCGCCTTGGTCAGCCCGCGCCCCATCCGGACAGATTACGGCCGTTAAGGAACGGCTGGCCGGTGAAAGCCGCGTTTACCTCGCTCAAGGTGACTGAGCGCAGCTGCCTAGTGCTGGTAAGCGCGGGAGATGACCGCGTCGAGCGCGCAATCGGGCAGGATCTTGCGGGCCCGCACGATGGTGCCGGCTCCCCTGCCGACCGGGTACCGGGCGCGCGGGTTCCGCATGGTCGCTGCGGCGACGATCTTCCTGGCCACGACCTCGGGCCCGGATGCGGTACGCGGGTTGTCCGCGGACTCCAGCCGCCGGGCGACGGACCTGGCCTGGCCGGCGTAGGCCGTCCCGGCGGAGTTCTTGAGCATGTTCTGCCTGGCGATCGCGTTCCACTCGGTGAGGATCGGGCCAGGCTCGATGATGACCACGTCAATGCCGAACGGCCGGAGCTCGATCCGGAGGCTGTCGCTGAGGCCCTCCACGGCGAATTTCGCCGCGTGATACCACCCGCCCAGCGGCTCGTAGATCTTGCCTCCGATCGACGAAATATTGATGATCCGGCCGCTGCCCTGTGCGCGCATGTGCGGCACGGCCAGCTGGATCAGCCGCGCCAGGCCGAAGACGTTGACCTCGAACTGACGGCGGGCCTCCGCGATGGGGACATCCTCCACCGACCCGTAGGACCCGTAACCCGCGTTGTTGACCAGCACATCGATGCGGCCGCCGGCAGCGATGATCTTTGCCAGCCCGGCGGTCATCGAGGAGTCATCGGTGACATCCATGCTGAGCGTGTGGAGGCCCTGGTCGGCGAGCGGCTGGATCCGGGCATCGATACTCTTAAAGGCCGGTGGTCTGTTAAGTGGCCAGGCTACCCGCCGGTGTCCACTGGGGGCCGATCACCTTGGCCGGGCGGGGCCATCACCACAGACCACGGAGGGCTGGTACCCGATCGTGGTGACGATCAGGCACCAGCCCGTCACGTGCGCCCGGATGTGCACCCGCGACATCCGCTGCGCGCCGGATGTGCCCCCGCAACACCCGGCTGGCCCGCCGCGAGCCTGAGCGTGGTACCCCGGCGTCGCCGCGGGAACTCGTGTTATCCCCTCGTAAGAACTAACACTAAAATACACTAAGATATTGCGCAGGCATCACCCAGGGGGCCTGGATGCAGCTGCGCGAAGCCGCTGACACGCTCGGCGTGCATTACCAGACCGCCTATACGTGGGTCCGGCAGGGAGTGCTACCCGCCCGAAAGCTCGGCCGCGGTTATGAGGTCAGCGATGGTGACGTGCGCACCCTCGCCACCCGGCGGCAGCTGGGCACCGAGCCGCCCCGCCACATCCAGGTCCACGACTGGGGCGCGCAGGCCGGCCGGCTGTATTCGGCGATCGTGGCCGGCGACGAGACCGGGGCACGCCAGCGGGTAGAGCGGCTCGCTAACGGCGTGGCCGTCATCGATCTGTGCCAGCGCGTCATTTCCCCGGCGATGCGCCGCATCGGCGACGACTGGGCCGCCGGCCGGGTGACCATCGCGCAAGAGCACCGGGCCTGCGCAATCTGCGAACGCCTCGTGGCGCTGTACACCCGCCAGCGAGCCGGCCGCGGGGCACCGTCATCGTCACCACCCCGCCCGGGGAGCGGCACGGCCTGCCCGCGCTGATGGCGGCGGCGGTCCTGCGCGAGGACCACTGGCTGGTTCACCACCTGTCCGCCGACCTGCCGTTCGCCGAGGTTACGCGGCTGGCGCGGGAAGTCCGCGCCGACCTCCTCGTGCTCTCATCCGCCACCCCCGAGGCTGGCCGCCGCGCCATGGAAGCGGCCGCCGAGATCGCTGCCGTCTGCCCGGAACTTGACGTGCTGATCGGTTCGCCTGGCGACAGCCTGGACGACCTGCGGCAATTCGCGCGGGAACTCCGGGGCCCGGACCCAGCGGAGACGACGGCCGACCGGAGAGCGCGCCGGACCGGCCTGGCATACTGGCCCGATCCCGCCCCCTACCGCCCCCGATGGTGATGCGCGCGTGAGGATCCGCCCGGTCCGTCCTGGTGAATATGACGCTGTCGGCGAGCTGGTGCTCGCCGCCTACCGGACGCTGCCCGGCTATCACCCTGAGCCCGAATACGAAGCCGATCTCAGGGATGCGGCGCACCGGGCCGAGGTAGCGGTGGTACTGGTGGCGGTGGACGCCGAGGGCGGTCTGCACGGCGCAGTCACCTATGTGGCCGGTCCCGACAACGAGTACGCCGAGTGGGACGACCAGGATGCCGCCGGCTTCCGGATGCTCGCCGTGGCACCGGCCGCCCGGGGCCGCGGGGTGGGCGAGGCGCTGGTCCGGGCCTGCATTGACCGTGCGCGGAGCGAGGGACGGGGCCGCCTGGTGCTGCATTCGACGCCCTGGATGACGGCCGCCCATCGCCTGTACGGGCGGCTCGGGTTCCGGCGGGCCCCCGAGCGGGACTTCACGCCCGTCCCCGCGGTCTCGTTGCTCGGGTTCGAGCTCGGCCTGGAACCGGCCGGATGAGCGCCGGCCTGACGGTCACAGCAGCCAGCGGGCCTGAGCCACAATTTGCTCGTCTGACTTGCCGTCGGCGAGCTCGATCTCGGCCCGCCGGGAGGCCGCGAAGCTGCTGACCAGCTGATCGCCCGCGGCGGCCCGCAGCTCGTCGCTGGCCTCCAGCGCCTTCAGCGCCTCGCCCAGGCTGGTCGGCAACCGGACCGTCACGTCGGCCTGCGGGTGACCGGGCGTCCCCGGGTCGCCGTGAACCTCGTCGGGCAGGCGGGCCTGGCGGTCAGCGGCGACGCGCGCGGTGGCCAGGACCGCACCGGCCAGCAGGTACGGGTTGGCGCTGGAGTCGAAGCACTTGAGTTCCACGTTGGCCGCCCCGGGGCTGGATGGACCGCCCACGATCAGCCGGATCGCAGCCTCCCGGTTTTCCTTGCCCCAGACCTGGTAGGCACCGGCCCAGCGGGACGGACGCAGCCGCAGGTAGGATCCGGGCGTCGGCGCCCCGATCGCGACCAGGGCAGGCAGCGCCTCCAGCAGCCCGGCCATGATCGACTCACCGCGCTCGGTAAGGCCGTGGCGGCCGTTGCCGCCCGCCAGCAGGTTCCCGCCGTCCTGCCAGAAACTGGCGTGCAGATGGCCGCCGTTCCCCACGCTGTCCGTCAGGACGGCCGGAGCGAACGTGGCCCGCATGCCGTGCCGGGCGGACACCGCCGAGATGATCAGCTTCACCAGCACGCTGGTGTCGGCGGCTGACACCGGGTCCTGCGCGGCCACCGAGACCTCGAACTGGGCCGGGCCGAACTCCGGATGGATCTGCTCGACGCGGACTCCGGCCGCCTCCAGGCTGTCGGCCACGTCCCGGACGTAATCGGCCGCCTCCAGGAACCGGGACAGCCCGTAGCCGGTGCCGCCGACCGCGGGATGGAAGTCAGCGTCGTCCCGGCCCACCATCCACTCCACCTCGAAGGCCATCAGCGCGCTGATGCCCTCGCTCAGGCAGGCGGCCAGCTGGGCCCGGGCGAACGAGCGCTGGCAGCAGGCGTAGACGGTGCCGTCCTGATGGAACCGGTCGCCGGGCGCCCAGGCCCACCCGTTCGGCACCGGCAGTACGGCCAGCCTGTCCAGGTCGGGGACCATCCGCAGGTCCCCCTCCGGGGAGGCCAGCGGCGATGCCCCGTCGATGCCCCCGACGGAGGTGAACGCATCGAGGACCGGCGAGAACCCTAGCCCGGATCGGGCGGCCCGGGCCAGCCCGGTCAGCGGCACCGCCTTGATCCGGGCCGCGCCACTGTGGTCGACGAAGGTCGTCGCGACCCCGCTGATCTCGCCCGCGAGCTGCCGCTCGAGGGCCTGCGCTCGGCGCTCGTCCGCGGCGCGTTCCTCGTCGCCGCGGAACTGGCTGAACGGCCGTGGCATCGGTCAGCTTCCCTTCACCCGAACCTGGTTCACCTGGACATGCTCCGTTACGAGGCGACTTCGCCTTCCCTGGAGCGTGACCCGGCCGTCACCGGCTCCGGGCTGCTCAGCCCCTCGGACCGGGTCAGCAGCTCGCCGGCCCGCCGGGTGGCGCCCGGCCGCACCAGCACTCCGATGATCCCGACCACGAACCAGGCGATGGCGACCGACGGCCCCCACCAGTTCGCTCCGCTCGGCAGCGGCCACACGTTCCGGAACAGCGTGTAGCCCAGGACGATCAGGCCGAGGACCGGGATCGCGATCTCCCACCGCCGCACGGTGGTCTGCCCGGTGAAGAACACCAGCCGGACCATCCCGATCGTGGCCAGGACGTACACCACCAGCAAGATGAGCGTCCCGATCACGCCGCTCTGGACGAACAGGCCGAACGGGTCGCCGCGCAGGACGAACCAGGTGAAGGCGATGATGACGTAGGCAGCGAGCACCACCGCGGCGGCGGCCACCGTCGGGGTCCGGCGGCGCGGCGACACGTGGCGGAGCCTGGCGGGCATGATGCCGTCCCGGGCCAGCGCGAAGGTCAGCCGGGAGGCGCCCACCGCGCAGGCCAGGGCACAGCCGAAGGCCGAGATCATCGCGCCGGCCGTGATGATCGTGCCCAGCCAGGAGGCCACGTAGCTGGTGCCCAGGTCCCCGATCAGCGAGGTGGAGTTGATGAAGGCGGTGATCCCCTTGACCGACGTGCCGAAGCCCATCACCTCGACCGCGGTCACCACGAAGAAGTAGATCCCGCCGAAGATCGCGACGCCGAGGATGGCCCGCGGGATGTCACGATTGGGGTGCCTGGTCTCCTCGCCCAAGGTGGCCGCGGCCTCGAACCCGGCGAAGGACAGGAAGCCGAACACCACGCCGAGGAACACGGTCGTCAGCGGCGTGCCGGACGGGAGCTTGAAGACCGACCAGTCGAGCCCGAGGCCATGCGGGGCACTGTGCCCGGCGAGCTTGGCGAACACGATGACGATGACGATGACGATCAGCGCCACGGTGATGCCCTCGGCGGCCAGCAGCACCCGGGTGCCGCCGCGCGCCGGGGTGATCGCGAGCCACCAGACCAGCAGCAGCCCGACCGCGCCGAGCAGGAACCCGGACCAGGTCGGCGGGTTGTTCCAGATCCCGAGCGCGTCCAGGAAGTTGGAGGCGAACCGGCCGCCGGCCATCGAGGTGACCACGGCGTAGAACGTGTAGGTGCCGGTCAGCGCCCAGCCGGAGATGACTCCCGCGCCCGGGCCGAGCGTCGCCCCGACGAACCCGTACACCGAGCCCGAGTGGTGGAACCGCTGGGTCAGCCGGACGAAGGTGTAGGCCACCAGCAGCACGCCCACGAAGGCCAGCGCGAACGCGATGGGAGTGGCCCGGCCGACCGTCGTCGCCGTGCCCTGCGGGTTGATGCTGGCCGCCATCGACGGTGCCATCAGCGCGAGGGAGATGCCGATCGCTTCCCAGATGCTGAGGTTGCGATGCAGATTCAGTTGCTTGGTCTCGGCCTCATTGATAACCATCTGCTCGGCCACCTCCTGCTGGTCGTCCGCCGCGCGGCTGCGTTATGCAGATATAGGTCCAGGATTCATGACCGCCCGATCGTCGTTGACCACGCGCCTCAGCCGTTAGCTGATCATGCCATGTGGGTCGTCCACGGCAAAGACCCGTTTCGGAGCGGACCTTCGCCAGGCGCTTCGTCCAGGAAACCGGCACGACGCCACAGCGATGGCTGATCGCGCAGCGCATCCTGCTGGCCCAGGAACTGCTCGAGCGGACCGACGAGACCGTGGATGTGGTAGCCGAGCGCAGCGGATTCGGCAACGCGACCGCCCTGCGGCATCATTTCCGCGCCTGCCGGGCGACCACGCCGCAAGCGTACCGGCGCGCGTTCCGTCCGGTAGCTTCGCTGGTCGGCGCCCGTTCCCCGGGCAGTTAGGGCCGCCCTTCCCGCTGACTGCCCGGCTGTCGGCTGTCATGATGACCGGATGCCCGATAACTCACCGCCCGCCACCCGGTTGGGCCGCCTCTGGCAGGCGTCGGAGTCCCGGGGCATCCCGCTCCGGACCATCCTGGCGACCGTCCTGGTCGTGGTCCTCGTCTTCCTGGCCGGCAAGCTCGTCTACCGGCTGCGCCCTGTCATCCTGCTGGTGCTGGTCGCGGGATTCGTCGCGCTGATCCTCAACCCGCTGGTCGTGGCCCTGCAGCGGTGGCGGATCCGGCGGCGAGGCTGGGCGGTGGCGGTGGTCGCGCTGTGGGCCGTGCTGGTGTTCGCCGGCCTCGCCGTGGCGTTCGGTTACCCGCTGACCAACGCGATCAACCACCTGTCCCAGCGGCTGCCGTCTTACGTCAACGCAGCGCAGCACGGAACCGGCTGGATAGGGCACCTGGCCCGCAGGTACCACGTCTTGTCGTGGGTGCAGCACAACACGCCCAAGCTGGTGAGCTTCGGGCAGAGCCTGGCCAAGCCCGCCCTCACCCTGGGCAAGGGCGCTCTCTCGCTGCTGATTTCGCTGCTGACCATTTTCATCCTCGTGCTGCTCTTGCTGCTGGAAGGGCCCAAGCTGCGCACGGGGGGGCTCGGCCTGATGTCACCCGCGCGGGCGGAGCGTTATTCGCAGGTGGCGCGGGAGGTCAACCGGTCGGTCACCGGATACATGCTGGGCAACATCCTGACCTCGGTGATAGCTGGCGCCGTGGTCCTGGTGACGCTGTTGCTGGTCGGCGTGCCGTTCCCGTTCCTGTGGGCGCTGTGGGTCGCGCTGGTCGACTTCCTGCCGATGGTCGGCGGCGCGCTGGCCGGGATCCCGACCGTGTTGTTCGCGCTCGGCCACTCGCTCTCGGCGGGGATCATCACCCTGGTGGTCTTCCTCGTCTACACCCAGATCGAGAATCACGTACTGAACCCGCTGGTGATGAGCCGGACGGTCCGGGTCAATCCGCTGCTGGTGCTGATGTCCATCCTGGTCGGGGCGTCGGTCGGCGATTGGGTGGGCGGAGTTTTCGGTGCCTTCGTCGCGGCGTTGCTCGCGATCCCCGCCGCGGGCGCGATCCAGGTGCTGGTCCGGGAGATCTGGAGCGCCACCGCCCCGCCGCAGGCAGCCGAGGCGCCCGGCTCCGACCCGCCCGGCTCCAGCCCGCCCGGCTCCGGCCCGCCCCCGCGCTCCGGCCCGCCCGCTACGGCCTGATGACCGGATAGCTCAGCCCGGCTCTGCGTCAGGTCCGTCCATCGCTGGCCGATGACCCGGCCCGCCCGCTGGCGGCGCCCGTGCCCAGCAACTGCGCGACATCGGCGAAGAGTCGGTCCCCGGCTGCCGCTGCGGCCGGGGAGATCCGCTCCATGCTCAGGAATCCGTGGATCATCCCGGCCTCGGTCCGGTGCAGAACACTGACCCCCGCGTCGGCCAGCCGAGCCGCGTAGGCGCCGCCCTCATCGCGCAGCGGGTCATGCTCGGCGGTCACCACGACGGCCTGGGGCAGCCCGCCCAGATCCGCGGCATGCAGCGGGCTGACTCGCGGGTCGGCCAGCATGCCCGGATCAGGCAGCCACAACTGCGCGCCCCAGGCCACGTCATCGGAGTCCAGGCCCCAGCCCGTGGCCTTCTGCATGGCCGACGGCTGCGACAGGGTCAGGTCGGTGTTGGGAGTCACCAGGATCTGGGCCGCCGGCTGCGGTCCGCCCTCGTTCCTGAGCCGCAAGCAGGCCAGCGCGGCCAGGTTGCCGCCTGAGCTGTCGCCGGCCACCGCTACCAGAGCCGCCGACTGCGCGGCCCAGCGCAGCACGTCCACGGCGTCATCGACCGCCGCGGGCCACTTATGCTCGGGCGCCCGCCGGAAGTCCACGGCCAGCACGGCCACGCCTGCCCGCGCCGCGAGCCGGCGGCAAGTCCGGTCGTGCGAGTCCAGGTCGCCGATCACCCACATCCCGCCGTGCAAGAAGACCACCAGCGGACGGGGTTCCAGCACCGGCCGGTACAACCGGACTGGAACACGACGTTGGCCAGCCGTCAGGTCCTCGACCGCCGCGAGCTTCGGCCCCGGGGCGGAGGCCAGCACGCGCAATCGTTGCGCCTGCCGAACGGCCGTCACGCCCAGCCGCCGAGCCGAGGGACCCCGCTCGGCCCGGATAGCCGCCACGTAGGCGGCCAACTCCGCATCCGCGAACTCATCAGGAGTCGGCTCAGGCATGTCTACCAGCATGCCAGCCGCCCGCCCACGCCCGGTTTCGCCCTGATTGCCGCAATCCGGAGGGCCCGGCCGAGCTCGGCGCCTCGGGCGGCAGAGCCACTTATACCGGATTACGGTCGTTCAGCTGACCTTTTTGCGTGGTATGCCCTCAACAAATCCGGTAAGAGTTAGTGTGACCAGCGCTCCGCGCGAAGCCCGGCGACCTGCCACCGTGGCCGTAGCCGGGCCGCGCCGGTCTCGACCACGGAGGTAGGCAGGGCGGCCGCGGGGCTGACGACAGGCCCGCCGGGCGTAGGCAGGCTGGCCTCATGCCCGGAAAAATTCAGGCCCATAACGAAGTACCGGCGCCGCTCCCGCTGCTCTTCTTCATCGCCGACACCGGCGGCGGGCATCGGAACGCGGCTCGAGCTGTCGGCCAGGCTCTTGACCGGCTCTATCCCGGCCGGTTCGCCCCGGTGCTGGCCGATCCCCTCGGCGGCCAGGGCTCGGCCCGGCTACTTCGGTGGATCACCGCCGGGTACGGCCCGGCGATCCGGCTGGCCCCGTGGCTGTGGGGCGCCGCCTACCATGCCAGCAACTCGCGGCCCGCCATGCGGCTACTGCGTGGCACGCTGCTCCGGCTAGCCGATCGGCCCGCTGTCGCGACCGTCGCCCGGCATCGGCCGGCGGCGCTTGTCTCGTTCCATCCGCTCACCGGGACGTCCGCCGTCCGGGCCAGAGACCGGATCGCGCCCGGGATTCCTGTCATCACGGTGGTCACCGACCTCGGTGCCGGCCATGCGGCTTGGCGCTACGACGGCGTTGACCTGATCATCGCGCCCCCTGATGCCGATACCGCGCCTGCCGAGCTGCCTGATACGGGCCCCGGGCCTGCCGCGCCGCCTGATACCGGGCCCGCCGCGCCGCCTGATACCGGGCCCGCCGCGCCGCCTGATACCGGGCCCGCCGCGCCGCCTGACGCCGGGCCCGCCGCGCCACCTGACGCCGGGGCCGCCGCGCCACCTGATGCCGGCCGCGGGCTCATTGCCCCGCCTCGCGCCCGGACCGGGCGATCAAGGGCAAACAGGACTGGCGCGCCGGTCATGATGGCCGGGCTGCCGGTGACCCGCGAATTCTGGGCCGGACCGCTGCGGCCGACCGAGCGCGCGCTGCTGCGGCGATCCCTTGGCCTGCCGGAGGGCGAGTTCGTGGTGCTGCTGACCGGCGGTGGTGAGGGCAGTGGCGGAATCGCCCGGCGGGCCGCTGCCCTGCTCCGCTTCACCGACGTCAACGTGGTCGCGGTCTGCGGGCGTAACGTCCGGCTGCGACACCGGCTTAGCCGGCTCGCCGCGCGGACCGGGACTCACGGCCGGCTCACCGTCACTGGCTTCACTCATCGCATCTCCGACTGGCTGCACTGCGCTGACCTGGTAGTCACCAAGGCGGGCCCGGGCACGATCGCCGAGGCCGCGTGCTGCGGCGCGCCGCTGGTCCTGACGTCACACCTGCCGGGCCAGGAGCAGGGCAACACCGAGCTGGTCACCGTGGCCGGCGCCGGACGCCGCGCGGCAGGAGTGCGGCAACTGATCGCAGAGATCGGGCGGCTGCGCGATGACCAGGCCGGCCTCGCCTCAATGCGCGCCGCATCGGGAGAGCTGGGCTGCCCGCGTGCAGCGGCCGACATCGCCGGGCTGATCGCCGATCTGGTCGCCGCCCGGCCAGCCGAACCGGCCACCGCCCGGCCGGCGGACGATGACCGACTGACGATGAGCCAGCTGGAGGCTGGGCATGGCGCGGCCTGAACCTGCCGCAGGCCGCCTGCGGTCGCCGGTGGCCGTGGCCGGGCTACGGCTGAAGCGGGCCGCCCGGCCGCTGACCGACTGCTGGCGGCAGGTGCCGGTGGAGCGCTGCGGCCCGGCCCGGCTCGGGATCAGCTACCGGCCGCTGCAGGCGGCGGCGCTCGGCCTGGACCCCGACGCCGCTCTGCGGGTCCTGCTCGCCTACCCGTTCGAGCTGATCAGGATCGGCGCTTACTGGGATCGGCTGGAGCGAACGCCGGGCGGCCTGCGGCCCGGCGAGCTCGACCGGCAGCTCGATGCCGCCGAGCAGGCGGGCAAGCAGGTCATCGTGTGCGTCGGCGCGGTCAAGGTGTTCGGCTACCCGGAGTTCTTCGTGCCCTCGCATCACCTGGACCGGCCACTGCAGGAGGGCGCCCTGGTCACGCCGGGCGAGCACGGGCGGCTGCTGGCCGCCGCGATCGCGTTCGTGACCGGCGTGGTGGAGCGGTACCGGGACCGCGGCGCGATCATCGCGTGGCAGGTTGAGCACGAGGCGGTCGACCCCCTCGGCGTGGAGCACTCCTGGCGGCTGTCCGAAGAGTTCGTCCGCGCCGAGGTGGCGGCGGTCCGCGCCGCTGACCCGGGCGGCCGGTCCTGATGAACGGCTTCCTGCCCACCTCGGCGCCGGTTGCGCTGCAGCAATGGTGGCGCACCAGGGACCAGGGCGACTCGCTGACGGTTGCGCAGCGCCTGGCCGACATCGTCGGCATCGACTGCTACCCGCGGCACGCGCTGGCCAGCGCGGGCCCGCTGACCCTTTACCTGGACGGCAGCCGGGCGGGGCGGCACCGCAAGCGGCTGCAGCACGTCATGGAGCTGGCGCTGGCGGACGGCCAGCGGGTGATGATCACTGAGGGGCAGGCCGAGCCCTGGGAGGCGGTCACGACGCCGCCCAGCCCGGCCATGTACAGCTGCCAGCCGGAGGACTTGATCCGGAACTACAGTCAGTGCATGCGGTGGAGTAACCACCGGACCCCCGTTATGGATGGGTATTTGTTCTGGGGAGCTGAGTACTGGCTGCTGCGCGAGCGGCAGGGTGACCCGTCTTACCTCCGCGCCTTCGAGCGCGTGCTGACGGACGCCTGACCGTCACCGTCCGGACCGCCTACCTCCCGCTAGCGACAAGAAACCGTACCGAACAAGCAGACGCCCGGCGTTTATCACCCGCTAAACCAACAGCAGTGCCGCTCCCGGTAGCCGAAGACCGCCGTCCCGGCGATCATGAAGACGCCGAACAGCAGCCCGGTCACCGCCGCGTCGACAACGGCGGGCCGGACACCACCTGCCGGTAGCCGGGGCTCCCGGCGTAGAACGCCGCCCGGGTTAGCTCGACCACGTAACGCATCGGCATCGCGCGAGCGAGCACGTTCAGGTAGCCGGTCACGCCGCGCAGCGGCACCAGCACGCCGCCGAGCACGTATTGCCGGA
This sequence comes from uncultured Actinomycetota bacterium, assembly GCA_963775745.1. Taxonomy (GTDB): domain Bacteria; phylum Actinomycetota; class Actinomycetes; order Streptosporangiales; family Streptosporangiaceae; genus DATBGO01. The sequence continues at coordinate 125,468 of CAVZKE010000019.1, read as the reverse complement.
TGATCAGGAACTGGAAGATCTGCATGGCCGATCGCTGGCTGGGCAGGGCCGCGATGGCGGCCAGCCCGAACGCGCCGCCAACCAGGCAGCTGGCCACGCACGGCCCGGCCACTGCGGCCAGCTGCGCCGGGGTCATCCGGACGCCGAAGGCCACCGCGAACACGACGATCAGCGCGCCCTGGGCGAGCGCGACCAGGATTTCCCCGGCCACCTTCCCCGCGACGAGGGTCAGCCGGGGACCGGCGTCACGAACAGCTCGCGGGCGAAGTCGTTCTCCCGGTCCTCGGCGATTGAGATCATTCCGGCGGCGGCCGACTGGAACAGGCTGGCCGCCAGCACGCCGGTGAAGGCCACTGTCACCGCGTTCAGCCCGGTCGCCTGGCCGAGGACGGGCTGCAGAACGCTGCCCAGACCACCGATGAGCAGAACGGGGAACGCCAGGTTGACCGCCAGCCTGGGCCGGTCGCGCCATCAGCTTGAGCACGTCCCGCTGGGCGATGACGAGCAGGCCGGACAGTTCATGACCCAGGCCGCAGGCTAGCCGGACCGCGCCGGGCTGGGCGACGGAAGGATGGACCGGGGCGGGCTGCGCGGTCACCGGCCGGCCCGGTCCAGCAGCAGGTACTCCTCCAGCGTCGCTAGGCGATCTCCAGCCGGGTCAGCTCGATGACCCAGGCCGCAGGCTAGCCGGACCGCGCCGGGCTGGCGACATGGACCGGGGCGGGCTGCGCGCACCGGCCGCCCTCAGCCGCTAGGCGCCAGCGTCGGGCTGGCGCGCGCCTTCACCCCGGCCGGGCTGCCCGACTCGATGATCTGGCCGCCGGCCAGCACGCACACGGTGTCCGCCGCCTCCGCTTCCACCAGGTAGTGGGTGGTCAGGAAGACGGTGGTCCCGAAGGCGGCCTGGGCTTGCCGCAGGTACGCCCAGAGACTGCGCCTGCTCTGCGGGTCCAGGCCCGCGGTCGGCTCGTCCAGGAACAGGACCGGTGGCCGGTGCAGCAACGCCCGGACGATCTCGAGCCTGCGGCGCAGGCCACCGGACAGGTCCCGGGCCCGGAGCCCGAGGAGGTCGGCGAGATCCAGAACGCCGGCCAGCGCCTGGACCTGCCGGCGGTAGCCGGGCGGCATCAGGCGGTAGGTAGGGCGCCACGGGTACAGCCCGTACAGGACCGCGTGCAGCCTGATGTTCTCCTCAGCGGTCAGGTTCTCATCGAGCGAGGGCTGCTGAAAGACGATGCCCAGCTCCCGGCGGACCTTCGCCTGCTCGGTCTCCAGGTCCCGGCCCGCGATCCGGACCCGGCCCGAGGTGGGGGCGAGGGTCGTGGTGAGGATGGACACCGTGGTCGTCTTTCCTGCGCCGTTGGGCCCGAGCAGGCAGAACAGCTGGCCGGCGGGCACCTCGAAGCTGAGATCGTCCACCGCGTTGCGCCGAGCCGCCCGGTACCGCTTGACCAGGTGGCTGACCTCGACCGCGATCATGACCTGCCAGGTCGAACGGGCTGGGCACGGACCGGCCTGCCGACTGCTGGTCCCGGGCCAGCGCCGCGGCGGTCTCCAGCAGATCACGCATGGCCAGCGCCGGCCTGGTGGGGACCGCGACCCGGGCGGGCCGGTCCGCCGCGTTGGCGAAATGATGCACGGTGCCGGGCGGGATGCGCACGGTGTCCCCTGGTCCGGCGGTCACCTGCCGGCCGCCGATCCGGAACCTCAGCCGCCCGTCCAGCACGGTGAAGCACTCCTCCTGCCCGGGATGGGCATGACTGCTCGGCACCCGGCCGCCCGGGGCCAGCACGAGCTCCCACTCGAGCACGCCGCCGCCGTCCTGGCCGGCCGGGCTGCGGATCACGATCCGCTCACCGCTCAGCGGGTTGACGATGACCTGGCCGCCGGGTGTCATGGCCACCTCCTGATGAGCTGATCTGGAGACTTCAGCGTGCCCGGACCGGGCCGGGCCGGTCGCCGGCCAGACGGCCTCCGCCAGGTCGACCGGTGCGGTACCGCAGGCCGGCCGCAGTGCGCCAGCCGAGGTAGGCCCCGCCCGGACGCACCGCTGAGCCGATGCCTGGCCCGCCGCCGGCCGCGTACCGTGGTTAGTGGTGATGACCAGACCTGGCCGTCACGCAGGCCGCCACGCTGGCGGTTAACGCATTGGGCGGCACGGACCTGGCCTGGATCGCGCTGATCGTGGCCTTCTTTACCGCGGTGCTGGCCAAGAAACGGGCGGCCGCGATCGTCTCGCTGGTCATCGGGTACCTCGCCGGGGTGTGGCCGCCCTGGCTCATCGGGCAGCGCGGCCACACCACGGCCGGGGCCGCGCTCGGGCTGGCGGCCTGGCTGCTCTTCCTGCTCAGCGTGGCCGAGCTCATCCGCAGCCGCAATCAGCGCGCTGCGGACGCGGACCGGACCCGCGCGGCCGAGCTGCGCCGCCGGGCCAGCGAGGAGCGCATGCAGATGGCACGGGATCTGCATGACCTGGTCGCCCACAACATCTCGGTCATCAATGTCCAGGCCAACACGGCGCTGCACCTGATGGACCGCCAGCCCGAACGGGCCCGCTCGGCGCTGTCCGCTGGCCCCCAGCCCCAGCCTGGCCCGGCTCGGCGATCTGGTGGACACGGCCGCGGCGGCCGGCCTGACCGTAAGCATCCAGGAGTCCGGGCCGCGGGCCGCGCTGCCCGCCGATATCGATCTCGCTGCCTACCGGATCATCCAGGAGGCGCTGACCAACAGCGCCCGGCACTCCGGAGGTACGTCGGCGACCATCCGGATACGGTACGGCGAGCACGGCCTGGAGGTCGAAGTGACCGATGATGGCGCGGGCCGCCCGCCAGCCGGGCGGCCAGATCCCAGGCTGCTGGCTCCGGCCACGGCATCAACGGCATGACCGAGCGGGTCAGCGCGCTCGGCGGCACGCTGCGGACCGGGCCAGCGCCCGGCGGCGGCTTCACCGTGCAGGCCCGGTTTCCGCTGGACGGGAGCGGGCGGTGATCCGGGTCGCGCTCGCCGATGACCAGGAGCTGGTCCGGGCCGGGTTCGCGGCGCTGCTCGACGCCGAGGACGACATCGAGGTGGTCGGCGAGGCGGCCGACGGGGAACAGGCGGTGCGCATCGCCGCCCAGCGCGCGCCGGACGTGCTGCTGATGGATATCCGGATGCCCGGGCTGGACGGCATCGAGGCGACCAGGCGCATCGCCGCCCGGCCCGAGCTCGCCTCCGTTCACGTCGTCATCCTGACCACCTTCGAGCTGGACGAGTACGTCTTCGAGGGCCTGCGGGCCGGAGCCGCCGGGTTCCTGGTGAAGGACACCGATGCCGCCGAGCTGGTCAGGGCGGTACGGGTGGTGGCCAGGGGGGAGTCACTGCTGTCGCCGACCGTCACCAGGCGCCTGATCGCCGAGTTCGCCGCGCGGACCCGGCAGGCGCGGCGGCTGCCCGGCCTGGACGAGCTGACCCCGCGGGAGCGCGAGGTGGTGGCCCTCATCGCGTCCGGCCTGTCCAACGACGAGATATCACGCCAGATCTACATGAGCACGTCCACGGCTAAGACCCACGCGGCCCGGGCGATGACCAAGCTCGGCGCCAGGGACCGGGCCCAGCTGGTCGTCTTCGCCTACCAGTCCGGCCTGGTCCGTCCCGGCTGGGCGGACTGACCGTCATCCCTCCTGGCCCGGATACGAAAACGCAGCCCGGACGCTCAAAAAAAGAAGGCCGCCAAGAAGAGCCTAGTGACCTGGGTGCATACAACGAATGAGCCCCGGGCCGGACCGTTCAGGGCGACCGAGCAGCCGCGAGATAAACGTCGCCCAATACCGGGCGATGATCGGTATCTCGCTGGCCGGCTCGCGCCGTCCGCTGCTGGCCGTGACCCCCGCTTGGGGGTCATGACCATCAGCGGACCTTGAGCGTAAGCTCAGCTTCTAGAGCAATGGTCGAGGGCGGGTATCTCCCAGGGTCCCTAGCACAGGGGGGGATCTGTGGTTAGGGAAGAGGAGGGAGGTGCCCGTCCTCGACGGCTCGATAATACAGGTCCAATTTCGTTGGCGCAGCCCGCCCGGCGTGGGCATATTTTTCCCTGACCCTGCCTACATACTGTTTGACTGTCTCTTCACTGATGGTCATCCGCCGGGCCACCGACTTCATCGGCATGCCGGTGGCGTAAAGCTGTAGCGCACGTGTTTCCTGTGTGCTAAGAGCGGGCCGGTCGGGGGCATCGTCGGTGGCAAAGATGTACGCGAGACGGGGCGAGATCCAATCCCTTCCTGCGGCGACCGCCTTGATGGCCGCGCGTACCTGTGCAGTCTCCTCGTTCTTCAGCACATAGCCCAGAGCCCCCGCGCGCATCGCGGCCCGCACCGGGAGCGGTTTATCGGACGCGGACAGCACGAGCACCGCAGGACCGGCGGCCAGGATCACAGCGATGTTGCGCTCGATGCTGGTCCCGTCGCCAAGATCGAGATCGAGCAGGACCACGTCCGCGTCGCGCCCGGGCCCGCTGAGCAGGCCGTCTACCGTCGTAGCGGTGGCGACGACCGTGATGCCGTTCTCTGCGCCCATGACCCAGCCAGCGAACGCGTCCAGCACGATGGGGTGGTCGTCCACGGCAGCGACCTTGATAACGCTGCTCACGCCACCACCCCCCGCGGCCACCGAAGCTCGAGACAACCAGCGCCAGTCTCGTCAACATCGATCGTGGCATGCCAGCCCGCTGGGCCAGGCATCTTCCCCGGCAAGCCGGACAGGTCGGACGTGGCCTGCGGCGGCCGGCCGAAGGCCAGGTAAAGTTCCACGTCGTCACCGGACGCCAGCACGGTCAGCGTGGCGGGCTGTGGCGGAAGCACCTCGACCAGGAGGCCGACCGCCGTCCGGACCGCGCCCGCCACCGCGCGCGCCGGACGTCCCGGATCGCCAATCACCTGTATCTCGATCCACAGGCCCCGCGCCCGGGCGGCACGCATGACCGGCTCCAGCTCAGCCAGCAGGTCCCCGGCATCGGGCGGCCGGTCGGTGAGGGCCCGCCGGAGCGCCGCGGCGTGCCTGGCGCACCGCTCACGCACCTCGCCGTCGGTGGCGTCGAGCGTGCCGTCGGCGATGCCGCGCAGCAGCGGCAGCGCCTCCATGTCCAGCAGGGCGAGCCGTTCGCGCCGGTCTTCGCGGACCGCGGCCACCGCCGCACGTTCTGCCGCGGCCCGGCTGGCCAGCCGGACCCGCCGGGCCGCCATCCGGGCATGCGTCCGCCAGGTCGGCCGCATGGCGGCGAACACCACCAGGATCACCACCAGCAGGTACGCGGTCGACGCGAGCCGCGCGAGGCTCAGCGAGGTCACGCCGAGCACGTGGATGGCGAAGACAGCGTGAGCGGCGAACACGAGCACCGCACCGCAGATCCACTCCCACGCAGGCCGGCTCAGGGCGACCAGGGCGAGCAGCCAGCCGGTTCCGAGGACCGACCAGTCCACGGATCCGCCCGCACCGTGGGCACGACGGTCCCAGCCGACTGTGACGACCGCGGCGAGGGCGACGGCCACCGCGGCCATCGCCTCTGGCCGGGTGAGGCCGCCCGACCGGGCCCGGGGCACCAGCCACAGGGCGGCCAGGAGCATGCCGGTCCACACCGCGACCGGGACCGCGGGCGAGCGATAGGCGTGCAGGTAGACAAGGACCTGGACGAGCAGCGTCAGCTGCCAGATGGCCGCCACCGTCGCGACCGCCCGGGGCACCTCGGACTCAGACGCCGCCGCGACCGCCCGGGGCACCTCAGGCTCAGACGCCGCCGCGACCGCCCGGGGCACCTCAGGCTCAGACGCCGCCGCGACCGCCCGGGGCACCTCAGACTCAGACGCCGCCGCGACCGCCCGGGGCACCTCAGGCTCAGACGACGGCCCGATCGCGTCGGCGTGGCTCACCATGGCAACTTCCGGCTGCCGGCCGCGGCCGCGGCGTGCTGGCTTTCATCCTCCGGCGCGGGCCAGTGCAGGCTGACCACGGTGCCCTGGCCGGGTTCCGAATGTATCGACGCCTGGCCGCCGCAGTCCGCGATGCGCTCGACGATGGACCGCCGCAGGCCAAGCCGGGCCGGATCGACACCGGCCGGATCGAAGCCGCAGCCGGCGTCCCGGACCGTCACCCGGACGCCGTCGGGCCGCGCACCCTGGCCGCCCGGTCTGACCAGGCTGACCTCGACCCACCCCTCATCGGTCCCGGCGTGGCCGGCCACGTTGGTCAGGGCCTCGCGCACTGCGTGCGCCATCGCTACCGCAACCGGCACGGGAACGGCCGCCGCGCCCGCCGGTGCTCCCGGAGCGTCGCCCGTGACCTGCACATGGACGCCCAGCCCCCGGGCCCGCATCTCGCCGGCGACGGCTTCGATGGCGGCCACCAGGCCGCCGTAGGGCGGCCTGGCACCCGGCCGGGCTCCGGGCGCGCCGAGCACGTACTCCATCAGCGTCACATCGTGCCGGCATCGGCCGACCACCCCCGCCATGTCGCCCGAGGCACGCGAGAGCGCGGTGAGCGTGTTGAGCACCGTGTCGTGCAGCAGGCGCTCGTGCTCTCGGCGCTCGATGTTCCTGGACAGGACGACATACTGCGCACGGGACTCGCTATCGGCCTGCGCGAGGGCGGCGTCCGCTCTGGTGGCCCAGCGCCAGAGCATCCAGCGGCCGCACCAAGCCACGGCGGCCACGGCGACCAGCATGGCGGCGGCCGCTACCGGTGAACTGGTGCCCGGGCCGGTCGCCATGAACAGCACGGCACCAGCCCAGTACGCCGCGGCCGAGGCCAGGGCCAGCGGGGCCAGGACCGCGAGGGGCGCGAACCAGGCGGGGATCACGAGCTGTCCCGCCATCAGGATGTACACCCAGTTGGCCGAGTCGCCGCGCATCGCGGCCGGCACCCACAGGCCGGCGCTGATCGCCAGGGCGACCTGAACGCCCGAGTCAGCGCAGATCAGCGGCCATCCGGGGGGGCGGCGGCGCAAGTAGGCCACCACGAATGCCCCCCATGCCACCGCCACGAGCGGCCCGGCCAGGCGCCACGGAGCAGCAGCGTAGAACGCGTGCCAGATGAGCACCTGCACGACAATGTAGGCGATGGCGATGCAGCGGATGAGGTAGGCCGTCCTGGCTGTCACCGTTCCCAGCGTGGTCACCGCGGGCCCGGCGGACGGCCAGCGGGCAGCGCCGGTCGCCTCTGGATGCGCTAAGTAACCGAACGGCCACATAGCACGATCATAGGACCAAACGGGATGCCCGACCCGGCGAACAGCAGCGAACCGGACTTCATCGCGTTCCGCCTCGTCCGGCCCGCTGCCGGGCGCGGTGCCGGCTGACGTTGACGACGTTGGCGCAGCGGACGCTGCAAAAGCAGCGGCGGCCGTTGCGCGAGGTATCGACAAACACGACCGGGCAGCCATCTCGCTGGCAGCGGCCCAGGCGCCCGCCGTGACCCTCGGCGATCAGATGGGCCAGGCCGGATGCGGTCAGCGCCTGCACCCGTTCGGTGAGCGGCGCGCCGACCGGAGCGTAATGCAGGTGGTGCGGGAGCCCGTCATGGCTAACCAGCCTGGGCCTGCAGTTCGCGGCGACAACGAGCGCATCGACGACTTCGGCCTGCGTACCGGGAGCGGCACCGAATACGGGCCTGAGCTGGTCGCCCCACCGGCGCAGTTCTGCGGCGGTGGCGGCGGTCATCGCGCAGCCGTGCACCTGATAGCCCGCCAGCAGGACGGCGAGCCGCCCCGGGTCCACGGCCGGGCTGTTGACCAGGCCGGCGGCGATGTGCGCCCCGGCGGCGATGTAAGTGCTGAATTGCACAAGGTCATTACAGCACGCCGGCCTGCACCACGGCGGGCTCGCCATCCGGTGGCCTGCGGCCAGCCTGGCGCTGCGCGGCCCAGGCGATACCCACGCCCAGCATGACCAGGACGCCTCCGGCGGCGACCCCCGCCGATAGCTGCTCGCCCAGCAGGACAACGCCGCCGGTGACTCCGACCAGCGGTTCGGCGAAGAGCAGCAGGCCCGCCCGGGTGCTGCCAATCCGGGCTACCGCCAGGTTCCACAGCAGCATGCCGGCGACTGTGCTGCCCAGAGCGAGAAAGGCCAGTTCGCCCCAGGCCGTCCCGGGCAGCCGGGCCAGCTGCGGCGCGGGCAGCAACCAGGCCACCACCAGGTAAGGCAGCGCACCAGCTACCGTGGACGAGGCGGTCGCCGCACGGGGGCCGTAGATATCACTAAGGGGCCGCAGCGCGATCGTGTAGGCCCCGAAGGCCGCGGTGCCCAGCGCGACCAGGCCGAGACCGGCGAACTGGCGTCCGCCGGAGCCAGCCGACAGCGCGCCCGGCCCGGCGATGACGGCGACGCCGCCGATGGCGATGGCCGAGCCGGCCCAGGACCAGCCCGGGATGCGCTCGGCCAGGAAGACCCGGCCGAGGAACATGATCCAGACCGGTTCGGTGGCCAGGATCAGCGCGGCCGTGGACGCAGGCAGCCACTGGATTCCCACGGTGACGGGCAGCATGTAGCCGACCATGCCGAGCAGGCCGGCCAGCACCAGCCGTCCGGCCGCCGCGCGGTGCAGCCGCCGCAGCATCGGCACGCACCACGGCAGCAGGACGAGCGCGGCCACGGCCATCCGGAGCACGAGCAGCGGCAGCGGGGCTAGCTGCAGGACCAGCGCCCGGGTGGCGACCGGCGCGAGGCCCCACATACCGACGGCGGCCAGCCCGCTGGCGGTAGCGGCACCTGCGGGGTATGAGGACACCCCACTACCTTCGGGTAATGGCCTTATGCATTTCAACACTTACACTGGCCAGCGCCTTCTTGCCCGTAAGCGGCGCACGCAAGCCAGCGATGCCGGAGGCCGGTCCGCGTCAGGTCAGCACGTGGATATTCTTGGCCGCGCACATGTCCATGAGGATCTTCGGCCAGACCGACACGCTGACCTCGCCCAGGTGCGCCTTGCGGAGCAGCAGCATCAGGGTGCGGGACTGGCCGATGCCGCCGCCGATGCTCAGCGGCAGCTCGCCGCGCACGATGCCCTGGTGGTAAGGCAGCGTGAGCATATCGAGCTGCCCACTACGGGCTAGCTGCTGCTGCAGGGTCTGCGCGGTAACCCGGATGCCCATCGAGGTCAGCTCATGACGGCGCCCGGTGACGTGATTCCAGACCAGGATGTCACCGTTGAGGCCGTGCGTCTGCTTCCCCGTCGCCGCGCTCGTGTCGGTGGTCCAGTCGTCGTAGTCCGCGGCGCGCATCTCATGTGGATAACCGTCGGCTAGCGGCCAGCCGATCCCGACGATGAAGACCGCGGGATAACGCTGCAGCACCGCGGTCTCGCGCTGCTTGCGCGGCAGGTCCGGGTACATCTCGAGGAGTTCCTCGGCGTGCAGGAAGGTGAGCGTCTCGGGCAGGTTGGGAAAGCGCGGGTCCTTCAGCACCGGGAACATCTGCTGCGCGAAACGCTCCGCGCCCACCAGGACCCGCCAGATCTTGCCGACGATCTCGGTCAGGAAGCCGAGGGAGCGCTGATCGTCGGCGATCACCCGTTCCCAGTCCCACTGATCCACATAGCTGCTGTGGTCATGGTCGAGGAAGTAGTCCTTGCGCACGGCCCGCATGTCAGTGCAGATGCCCTCGCCGAGCTCGCAGCCGAACTGCCGCAACGCGACGCGCTTCCATTTGGTGGCAGCCTGCACGACCTGGGCGTCGACCGGATGCTCGTCCCGGTCGTTGCTGATGTGGAACTGCACCGGGGTGCGCGATCCGTCGCGGTCCAGCATGTCGTTGACCCCGCTGTCGCTGCCCACGATGAGCGGCACGGTGACCATCATCAGGTTCAGCTCACGGCAGAGGTTCTCCTCGATGTACTGCTTCACCGCGAAGATCGCCCGCTGGGTCTCCCGCGGCGTCAGCATCGAGTCGTAGCCGTGTGGCAGCACGTGATCAAGCTCCGAGTAACTGCCGATGCCGGGACCGGCGAGATCGGAGCGCTTGTCGGCCATGACCGCCTCCTTCAGCAACGCGTCCAACCACGATGGTGGCAGCGCGCCAGGGGCGCGTCACGGGTCGAAGGTCACCACTGTGGGCTCCCCTGGCTTGACTCTCCTGTCGCAGGAGGGCCCATCGTAGGGGCCATGGACGTCCTGCTGACGATCGGCGACTTCTCCCGGATGACCTATCTCGGCATCAAGGCGCTGCGTCACTATCACGACATCGGGCTGCTGGAGCCTGCGGCCGTCGACCCGGTGTCCGGTTACCGGCTGTACCGGCCCAGTCAGGTCCCGACCGCGCAGGTCATCCGCAGGCTCCGGGATCTCGGCATGCCGCTGGAGGGGGTCCGGGCCGTGCTGGAGGCGCCGGATGTGGCCACGCGCAACGCGGTCATCGCTGAGCACCTGAGGAGCATGGAACCGCAACTACAGCAGACTCAGGCCACGGTGGCGTCGCTGCGGAACATGCTCGAAGACCGGGCCCAGCCGATCGTCGTCGAATACCGGACCACCCCGGCCGCCCGGGTGCTCGCCATCAGGGACCGCATCTCGATGGGCGACGCGGAACAATGGTGGGCCTCGGCCTTCGACGAACTGCACGCGGCGCTCGCCGCCACCGGCGCACAGCGAGCGGGACCCGACGGGGCGCTGTATTCCAGCGAGTTCTTCGAGGCCGAGGCGGGCCAGGTGACGGCCTTCATCCCGGTGGCCGGGACGCCGCGCCCCGCCGGATCAGTGGTACCGGCCGACCTGCCCGCCGCTGAACTGGCCGTAACTGTGCACCACGGCCCGTTCAGCGACCTGGACAAGACCTACGGGGCGCTGGGCACGTTCGTCGCCGAGCGCGCCATCGGCGTCGACGGCCCGATCCGCGAGAACTACCTCGTCAGTGCCTCTGGCACCGACGACGAGACCGGCTACCGGACCGAGGTCTGCTGGCCGGTCTTCCTCACCACGACAAGGAGCAGCTCATGAGCAACAAAATCTATGCCATCGCGTTCGACTGCGAGAACGCCGCCGGGCTCGCGCAGTTCTGGTCGCAGCTCATCGGCGCGCCCGTCGACGCGGACCCGTCGCAGGAGTTCGCGTCGGTCGGACTGACGGACGGCGCGGCCGGGCAGCCAGGCCTGATGTTCAACAAGGTTCCGGAGGGAGGGCGGCCAAGAACCGCGTCCACCTCGACCTGGTCGCGACGGCACTCGATGAGGAGGTAGACCGGGCGCTGGCCGCCGGGGCCGGCAAAATCGCTGTCTTCGACGACAGCGGCAGCCGCTGGGTCACGCTGGCCGATCCCGAAGGTAATGAGTTCGACCTCGTCGCCGCGCAGGACTGACCCTGGCGTCGGCGGCCCCGGCGCACGGGACACATGGCCAGCGAGTCGCCCGGCCCAGCGAGTCGCCCGGCCCAGCGGTCGCCCGGCCCAGCCGTCGCCCGGCCCAGCCGTCGCTCCGCCGATAGGTCGTCCGGCCAGCGAGCCGCCCGGCCCGGGGACACCCGGGCGCCGTGCATAGGATCTTCCCGTGCGAGCCTTTCCCGCGGGCGGCAGGGCAGCCCGGTGACGGCCCGGCTGACCCGGCGCCCCGGAGGGGCGGCTCGCCTCCGGGCGCTCCTGCGGTCCGGCCAGACCATCCTGGCGCCCGGCGCCTTCGACCCGCTGGCCGCCCGGCTGGTAGAGGAGGCCGGGTTCCCGGCCGTGTACATGACCGGGTTCGGGACCGCAGCGGCACTGATCGGCCGGCCCGACGTCGGCCTGCTGACCATGACCGAGATGGTCGACAACGCCGCCCGGATCGCCGCCTGCGTGGACATCCCGGTCATCGCCGATGCCGACACCGGTTACGGCAATCCGCTGAATGTGATCCGTACCATCGGGGCCTTCGAGGCGGCCGGGGTCGCGGGTATTCACCTCGAGGACCAGGTGGCGCCGAAGAAATGCGGGCATTTGGAGGGCAAGCTCGTCATCCCGGCGGCCGAGATGGCGACCAAGATCCGGGCCGCGGCGGACGCTCGCGCGGACCCTGATCTCGTCATCATCGCCCGGACCGACGCCCGGGCCGTCGAAGGGCTGGACCGGGCCCTGGAGCGGGCCCGGATGTACCGCGAGGCCGGGGCCGACGCGCTGTTCATCGAGGCGGTCGTGACCGAGCAGGAAGCCCGCGAGGTGACCCGGGCCTTCCCTGACGTGCCGCTGCTGTTCAACTGGGCCGAGGGCGGCAAGACTCCGCCGATCGGGCTGAATCGTCTGACCGAACTCGGCTACCGGATCGTCATCTTCCCGATCAGCACTCTGCTGGCGGCCACGGCCGGCATGCGTCGGGTGCTGCGGGAGATCGCCGCGGCCGGAACGCCGGCCGCGGCGCTGCGCGAACTGCCCAGCTTCGGCGAGTTCGTGGATTTCATCGGGCTGCCGCAGATACTCCAGCTGGAACAGCAGTATGCCGCGCAGGACCCGGCCTCAGAGCCCTGATCAGCAGGCAGCGGCCGGTAACCGGCTGGGTCTTAGCGTTTTGACTTCCTGGCGCCGCCAGGCCGGCCTGCCCCCGCCCGTGTTTGCGGCACCGCCGAGATGGAAGTATGCACCCAGCGGGCGCGGCTCCTGCGGCCCACAGAGCGCCCGCCGCTGGACTGGCAGGTCGCTGCGCATCGTTGGCAGCGACCTCAGCATCGAAACGCCGCAGGCCGGGACGGGCCGCAACTGCTGAATGCCGCCAGGCGGCCAGTTCGCTGACCACGTCGCTGGCCCGCAGGCGCCCGGAGTACCTGCGCCGAAGGGATCTGGTATGACCGCTCCAGTTCAGCCCATCGAGGTCCTGCTCATCGAGGATGACGCTGGCGACGAGCTCATGACCCGAGAGGCGTTCGAGCACAACAAGATCGACAACCGGCTGCATGTCGTGCGCGACGGGGAGGAAGCACTGGACTTCCTGTACCGGCGCGGCGGACACGCCGATGCACCGCGCGTCGACCTGATCCTGCTGGACCTGAACCTGCCAAAGTACGACGGCCGGCAGGTCCTGGAAACAATCAAGTCCGATCCGGATCTCAGCATGGTGCCCGTGGTGATCCTGACCACCTCGTCGGCCGAGGAGGACATCCTGCGCAGCTACCGGCTGCACGCGAACGCGTATGTGACCAAGCCAGTGGATGTCATCCAGTTCATCACGGCAGTCCGGCAGATCGACGACTTCTTCCTGTCGGTGGTCCGGCTGCCGCGGCACTGAGATACACCGCACGGCGCCGCCGCGCCGCCCAGCCGACCGCGGTGGCCCAGGTCGGGCCGGCCGGGTAGCGCGACCTAGGCCCGCCACCGGATGGCGGCTCGCCGGGCGGCTGATACGTATCCTTGGCCGGCGAACCAGCGAGCCGATTCCTCGATTGCCTCGCTGGCCGGCCGCGAGGTGTAACCGAGCTCGGCGCGGGCCCGCTCGTCGGTGAAGATCATTCTTGTGGCCGACATCCGGGCTGCCTCGAGCGGCACGCGAGGCTCACGGCGCAGCAGGCGGCCTTCGATCAGGTCCGAGGCCAGGCCCGCCGACAGCGCCAGTCCGCGCGGGATCTGGCGGCGCGGCCCGGGCAGGCCCGCGCAATCGGCCACGATCTGCAGGATCTGCCGCATCGACAGGTTCTCCCCGCCCAGGATGTAGCTGCGGCCCCGGCTACCGCGCTCCAGGGCGGCCAGGTGACCGAGCGCAAGGTCATCGATGTGGGTGACGTTCAGGGCGGTGTCCACGAATCCCGGTATCTTGCCGTTGAGGAAATCGAGCACGAGCTTGCCGGTCGGGGTCGGGCGCCGGTCGCCGGGCCCCAGCGGAAACGTCGGCAGCACTATGCGGACATCCAGCCCTCCGGCGCCGGCCCTGAGCACCTCGTGCTCGGCGATGAACTTGGATCTCTTGTAGTGCCCGAACAGATGGCCGATGTCGGTGCGGGACGTCTCGTCGGCGGGCTGGCCCAGCCTGGTCTTCCCCAGTCCGAGCACGCCCACGGTGGACGTGAACACCAGCCGCTCACACCCCGCGGCGCGGACGGCGTCGAGCACGTTAACCGTCCCGCCGACGTTGACGTCGTAGAAGATGCCCGGGTCCCGGGCCCAGAAGCGGTAGACCGCCGCTAGATGGAAGACAAAGCGGGCGCCTGCGCACGCGGCCCGGACCGCGGCGAGGTCCCGGATATCGAGGACGGCCCGTTCCGCGTCAATGCCCTTAAGGTTTTGCTCGTCGGCACCCGGTTCGATGACGGCAACGATCTGAGCGCCCCTGGCCTGCACCGCGCGGGCGACTGCGGACCCGATGAACCCAGGAGCACCGGTGATGACCACCCGGTCCCCGCGCTCGATGCGGGTCAGGGCGGCAGCGGGCCGGACCTGGCGGCCGGCCTGTGCGGCGCCGTCCAGTGGGCTGTCCATCGGCCCGCCCTCCGTCCCGTTGCTGGCGGCCTGCCCTCGCAGGCCAGCTGAACTGTGCTCCACCAGCTCAGGTATGTCAACGAGCGCGCGGTGTGGCCAGCGGGCCGCGCCGCACCGGCCGGTGAGCCAGGCGGAAGCAACCGGGCGGCGGTTCAATCCGGCCCGCGGCCAGGTCCAGCTGGCCGGTGGTGGACGGCACCGAGAACTGAACGTCTTGCCCCTGGCCGTGCCGTTAGGCCAGCGGTCACGCACCGCCGCGGCCGATGAACTGTCGCGGCGGTGTGACGGGCCAGCACCGGGTCAGCCCGCCCATGGGCCGCGGCGGCGAGTAGAACAGGTAGATGCCCGAGCTCCCCGAGGTCGAGACCGCCCGCAGCCTGATCGCCGGCCAGGCCCTGCACCGGCGCATCGTCGGGGTGGATGACGCGGACTCGTTCGTCTGCCGGCCGCACCCTCCCGGCCAGTTGCGCGACGCGCTCATGGGCCGCACGCTGACCGCGGCGCACCGGCGCGGTAAGGCGATGTGGTGCGAGACCTCCGGGGTCGGCCGCGCGCCCCCGGAAGGCCCGGACCTCGGCATTCACCTGGGCATGGGCGGCCGCATCGTGGTCGCGTCCGCGAGCGGGGTGGCCGTCGAGGGCGGCGGCCCGCGCCGCCGCGACGCCCAGCCGCACAAGGCGGAGTGGAACCGCTTCACGCTCGAGTTCGCGGACGGCGGCAGCCTGACCCTGGTCGACAAGCGCCGGCTGGGCCGCGTCCAGCTGAACCCGGACATCGATGCGCTGGGCCCGGATGCCGGGCAGGTCAGGCCCGCCGAATTCCGCAGCCTGCTGATGAAGGGAACGATCTCGGTCAAGGGCCGCCTGCTCGACCAGTCCAAGATCGCCGGAGTCGGCAACCTGCTGGCTGACGAACTGCTCTGGAAGGCCAGGGTGCCGCCAGCAGCGCGCGTCGACAGCCTGCGGCGCAATGACGCCGACCGGCTGTACCGGGCCTTGCGATCCGCGCTGGAGTCCGCCATCACCAAGGGCGGCGTACACACTGGCGACGTCATCTCGGCCAGGCACCAGGGCGGGCAATGCCCGCGCTGCGGCGCCGAGATGCAGCACGGCACGGTCGCCGGCCGGTCAACCTGGTGGTGCTCGCGCGAGCAGGCCACCTGACCGGGCGGGGCGCCACGATCCGCCCCGGCGAGGGCCGCGGGATTGACGGCCTGGCTCAACAATGTAGATCATGTGACGTGGAGGCGACGACCCGGCAATTACTGGAAGCCGCATCAGCGGGTGACCAGCGAGCTTGGGACGCGCTGGTTGAGCGTTATAACTCACTGCTGTGGTCTGTTGCGCGCTCCCACCGGCTCTCGGCACCCGACGCGGCCGATGTGGTGCAGACCACCTGGCTGCGGCTCGTTGAGCATCTGGACAGCATCGCCGACCCAGATAGGCTGCCCGGCTGGCTGGCGACCACGGCGCGCCGGGAGTGCCTGCGCCTGCTGCGCCGGGCTGGCCGGGAAGTGCAGTCGTACACCGCGCTGGCCGACATGCCCGACGACTCCCCGGAGCTGGACGCCGGCCTGCTGCGCGACGAGCGGGACGCGGCGCTGTGGCGGGCGCTGGCCCTGCTGGACGAGTTCTGCCAGCAGCTGCTCCGCGTCCTGATGGCCGACCCGCCACCGAGCTATGCGGAGGCGTCGGCCATTCTCGGCATCCGGATCGGCAGTGTCGGGCCGTCCAGGGGCCGGTGCCTAGCGAAACTTCGCCGCGTCGCTGGTATCAGCGCGGGCGCCGGCGACTCTGTGATGAGTAGGGGGCCCGGCGAGCCGCAGAGTCGGCGCAACAGGGGCGGAGAACGGAGGCACCATGAGCGGCCAGCAGCAGCCCCCTGAGTCGGGCGACGATGCGCTCCTGGCGCGGCTGCGCAGGATAGCGGCGGAGGCTGACCCGGTGCCTGAGATGGTGATCCAGGCCGCCCGCTCGGCTTTCGGGCTGCGCGATCTTGACGCCAGGCTCGCCGAGCTGGTGCGCGATTCGGCGGTCGATGTCCCCGCTACCGCGGTACGGGGCCCCGGCCGGCGATTGCTGTCTTTCGAAGTCGGCGACGTAGAAGTCGAGTGCGAGATCACCGAACGTGACGCGCGGCGCGACATCCTCGGCCAGCTGGTGGGCAGCGCCGCGTCCGGTATCGACGCAGAGGTGGCGGGCACCGACGTGACCAGCATGCAGACCGTGAGCGTGGCGGTCGATGAGCGCGGCCGCTTCAGCATCCGCGATATTCCGGCCGGCCGGTCCGGCTGCGCTG
Source organism: uncultured Actinomycetota bacterium (assembly GCA_963775745.1). Classification (GTDB taxonomy): domain Bacteria; phylum Actinomycetota; class Actinomycetes; order Streptosporangiales; family Streptosporangiaceae; genus DATBGO01. Next base: position 108,780 of record CAVZKE010000019.1, on the reverse strand, counting down.
CCGGCTGGCGGACGGAACCACCGTCGTAACCAGCTGGGCAGTTGTCTAGGGGCCGGATGGCCAGACTTCGGGGGGGTGCCGGGAGGTGAGCGTAGCGGTCCTTGAGTCTGCCGCGGACGCGGCGAGATCGGCGCTGGATCTAGTCCCGGCGGATCCTCGCCGGGCCGTCTCACATGCCCGGCGCGCGGTCGAGCTGGCGCGCCAGTATGGCGATCAGTCGGCCCAGTCGACCGCCCACCGGGCCTGGGGCCTGGCCGCGCGGGAGCTGGGAGATCTCGACACCGCGCTGACTGAGCTTGGCACCGCCGTGCGCGTCGCGGCCACCGCTGGGCTGGCCGTTCCCGCGGCGCAAGCGCAGATGAGCCGGGCTTTCGTGCTGCTGTCGCAAGGGAAGACACAGGCCGCACTGCAGGATGCGGAAGACTCGGCGGCGAACCTGCGCGGTGTGGACCGGGCCCGCGTGCTCGCCCAGCGAGGGCTCATCCTCCAGCGGGCCGGGCAGCTTGACCAGGCGCTCGCCGTCTACACCGCGGCGCTGACCTCCCTGCGCCGCCATGATGACAAGCTCTGGGAAGCCAGGCTGCGCAATAACCGTGCCGTCCTGCACGCTTACCGCGGCTGCCTGCGGCTGGCCAAGGCCGATATCGCCAGGACCGAGCAGCTGTACGAAGAACTGAACCTGCCCCGGGCGCAGGCCGGCGCGCGGTGGAACCTCGGATTCATCGAGGGCCGCCACGGTGACATCCCGGCCGCACTGGCCGCACTCGATGCGGCCGCCGAGGCCTTCCGCAAGGCCGGCATGCCGATCGCGCCGCTACTGCTCGACCAAAGCGAGGTACTGCTGTCGGCCGGGCTGGCCGCTGAGGCCATCCAGGCCGCCACAGCGGCGGTCGCGCAACTGTCCCGCCGCGGCCACGCGGCCGACCTAGCTGAAGCGCACCTGCTGCTGGCCCGGGCCCAGCTGGCGGCCGGGGCACCTGCCGCCGCCCTGCGCAGCGCGGCCTCCGCCCAGCGAAGCCTGGCCCGCCAGCAACGGCCGAGCTGGGCGGCGGTGGCGCAGTACGTCAGCGTTCGATCGGCGTGGGCCGCCGGGGAACGCTCCCCCCGGTTGCTGCGTTCGGCCGGGCTCGCCGCGGCGCGGCTTGAGGCAGCGGGCTGGACCACGGCGGCCCTGGACATCCGCGTGCTAGCGGCCCGGATGGCCATCGACCTGGGGCGGCTGGAGGTCGCGCGGGCGCAGCTGCAGACCGCTGCCCTCGCCCGCCGATCCGCGCAGCTTGACCAGCGGGCCCAGGCCTGGCACGCACTGGCCCTGCTCCGGCACCAGACCGGCGACCAGCGGGGCGCCTATGCCGCCGTGTCCGCGGGCCTGAACGCCGCCGAGCGGCACCGGGTCCTGCTGGGCGCCACTGAACTGCGGGTGCACGTGTCCGGGCAGATGGAGGAACTTGCCTCGCTCGGCGTGCGGCTGGCCATCGACGCCGGCGCCCCGGCGCGGGTGCTCCGCTCCGCGGAGCGGCACCGCGCTGCGACGCTGCGGATACGGCCGGTACTGCCCCCGGGCGACGAAGCTCTCGCGGACCTGCTCACCCAGCTGCGGATGGCCGCCGCAGAGGCGGAGGCGGCCCAGCTGGCGGGCTCCCCGACCCGGGTACTGCACCGGCGGCAGCAAGTCCTGGAGGAACGGCTGCGGCGCCACCTCAGGCACGGGCGCGGCTCGCCCGCCGGTCAGGCCGGCCTGCCGCCGGCCCCGCCGCGCTGGACGAGCTCACCGGAGCCCTGGGCGACCGGGTCCTGGTCGAGTACGTGGAGTGCGACGGCATCCAGCACGCGGTGGTCGTGCGCGATGACGGGTGCTCGCTGCACACGCTCGGCCCGGCCAGCCAGGCCGTGCTGGAACTCGAATCGCTGCGGTTTGCCTGGCACCGGCTGGCCACCGGTCACGGCTCGGCGGCGTCGCAGCGGGCCGCCGTGGAGCTGGCGGCGCACGCAGCGGCCTGCCTGGACCAGGCCTTGCTGGCGCCGTTGTCGTCGCTGCTGGCCGACCGCCAGCTGGTGGTGGTGCCGGCGGGCCAGCTGCAGGCCCTGCCCTGGCCGCTGCTGCCCAGCTGCGCGGGCCGCCCGCTGACCGTGGCCCCCTCGGCGGCCAGCTGGCTGGCCGCCCGTACCTCGGCGGCCCGTCAGGTGCCCGGCCGCGCCGTGCTGATCGCGGGCCCGGGCCTGCCTGGCGCTGCGCAGGAACTGACCTGTTTGTCTGACCTGTATCCGGACGCCCAGCTGCTGGCCGGGCGCGATGCGACGGTCGGCGCCGCGCTGCGCGCCCTGGATGGGGCGGACGTTGCCCACGTGGCCGCGCACGGCAGGTTCCGCGCCGACAACCCGATGTTCTCCTCGCTGGTGCTCGCCGACGGACCGCTGACCGCCTACGACCTTGAACGGCTGCACCTGGCGCCCCGCACGATCATGCTGGCGGCCTGCGACTCGGCGCTGTCACCGAGCAGGCCGGGCGACGAGATGATCGGGCTGGCTGCCGCGCTGCTCGCGGTGGGCGGCAGTGCGGTGATCGCGGCACTGCTGCCGCTGCCAGACGCCGTGAGCGCCCAGCTCGCCCAGGCCTGGCACCGGCTGCTCAGCCAGGGCAGCAGCCCCTCGCAGGCCCTGGCGCTGCTAGCCTCCCGGGCCCGCGAGGACGGGCCCTTGGCGCAGGTGGCGGCCTCGGCGCTGGTCTGCCTGGGCTACGGCGGATAGCGCCGCACCGGCCCGCTGCGCCGGTCCCGGCCCGCTGCGCCGGTCCCGGCCCGCGTACCGACCCCGGCTACCCGACGACCCCCGGATGAGGGACCACGACCGCTCCCACCCCAGGCTGCTGCGCCGCGGTCGCCAGGACGGCGGTCGCGGCGGCGCGGGCCGAGCCCGCGGCGGGGATCGCCGCCGCGATCAGCGCGGCGATCTGGGGTGCGGCGAAGGATGTCCCGCTCCAGTAGGCGTAACCGTCAATGGATCGCGGCGCCGGGTCGGACTGCAGTTTCCAGTCGGCCTTGAGGTAGGTGCTCTGGATGTGCACGCCCGGCGCGTAGACATCGACCCACGGTCCGAAGTTGCTGAAGGCGGCCAGGGCCGGTGTTCCCTGGCTGGTGTCGACGGCACCCACCGCCACTACCTGCGGGAATGGGAATGCAGCGGGCCAGAACTTCCGCGCCTGGTGATTGTTGCCCGCCGCGGCGACCAGCACCACATCGGGATACAGGGCCAGGGCCGTGGCCAGGGCGGTCGGTGGCATGTCGTTATGGGTATAACCGCCCAAGGAAAGGTTGACGACCGGCGCCTTCGCCTCGGTCAGGCCGAGAGTCACGGTGGCGTCGTCGGTCACCCCGGCCGGATCGAGCACCTTCACCTGGCGGATGGAGACGTGCGGGGCCAGCCGCATGATGATGCCGTCAATGAACACGCTGTGGCCGCCCTCAGCCGCGATGTAACCGGTGGGCAGCACACCGCTCTGCACGTTGCCGGCGTCGTGATCGACCCGCCAGACCAGGCCCGGGTGCAGGAGCGGCAAGGTCGGATCGTAGCCGGTGTCGAGGACCGCGATGTCGAGTGGCGCTGCCTCTGGCCTGGAGTAGGGGGCCTCGGAGAAGCCCTTCGTGTTGTAGGGCTCGCCGAACGGGCCACCGTGATAGTCGGGCTCACCGCAGAAGACGTGATTGAGCCCGACGTTGGGCGGCGGGTCCCCGCTGGCGCGCCGCAGTTCGCTGATGAGCTCGGGGAGGAGCACGTCGCGGGGCAGCAGAAAGGCCCGCAGCGGCAGGTCGGCGCTCCGGAAGCGTTCGTTGAGCTCAGGGTCGGGAACACCGTCGCGCCGCTCGAGTTCCATCTGCACTCGCTGGGCCGGAAGATCGCCGGTGGCTTCCAGCAGCACTTGACCCGGCCGGTACAAGAACCCGTCGCCTTCAATCACGTTGGGGGGGCGTCGATGGCCGTCATCACCGTCGTGGTCATGGTCGTGGTGGTGGTCGTGGTCATGATCATGGTCATGGTCGTAGTCGTGGTCATGGTCGTGGTCATGGTCGTCGCCGTGCCGGCGGTGGCGCCTGTGCACGTCCTCATGACGCTCGCGCCGCCAGAACTCGTCCCATTCCTGCAATGAAATTTCATCGTCAGGAAACATCGGTGCCCCCTTTCCCGCCTGCCCGCCGTCGGGATCCTTCCGGCCACAGGGCGAGCCAGCTGCCTGACTCCGGTTATAGCAGTTGATTACGCATCTTGATCACAATTGAGGTCAGCTGGGCCGGCTGGCGCGCCGGCCCGCAGCGCTCCGTCCCGGGCTGGCTCGCCACCCGATAGAGCACGCCAGCCTGCCCCTTGATACATGCCGGGCCTTTGATACACCAGCCCGGCGGCAGCCGGGCCTAGGCTTGGGCTGGTGGTCAGCCGCGCAATTCGCCCGGGTCGGCCCGCGCCGACGCGGGCGCAGCTGTCCGCGGCCGCCGGACGGACGATCCCCGACGTGGCGACGACGGGTCTGCGCGTCCTGTTCGCCGGCATCAACCCCGGGCTGTACTCCGCCGCCACCGGGCATCATTTCGCCCGGCCCGGCAACCGGTTCTGGCCGGCCCTGCACAGCTCCGGTTTCACCGACCGCCTGCTGCGGCCCAGCGAGCAGGACCAGCTGCCCGGCCTCGGTCTGGGCATCACCAACATCGTGGCCAGGGCCACGGCCCGCGCTGACGAACTCGGGCCCGATGAGCTGATCGCCGGCCGCGAGATCCTGACGGCCAAGGTGGCGACGCTGCACCCCCGCTGGCTGGCCGTCGCGGGGGTGACCGCGTACCGCACCGCCTTCGGGAAGCCGGGGGCGATCGTGGGCCCGCAGGAACTCGCGATCGGCCCGACGCAGGTGTGGGTACTGCCCAATCCCAGCGGGCTCAACGCGCTATGGACTACACCCAAGCTCGTAGCGGCGTTCCGGGAGTTGAGGCTGCACGTCGAGCCCGGTGGCTGCGTCTGAGGACGATACGAAGAGAGCCAGGCACTCGCTCCCGGGCCGGCCGGGTTCGGCCGGGCAGCAGGCGCAGATCTTTGTATCACGATGACCGGTTTCTCGCTCTGTACCGGTGAAACGCCAGCCGACAAGACCAAGGAGACGCGTTATGAGTCATGGCGGAAACCCAGAGGCCGGTACGAATCCCTTCGTGGGGATCGACGGTACGGGCCTGACGATCACCAGCCCCAACGGACCCGACACCTGGGTCATCCCGGTAAGCGATGCCTTCACCGTGGCGATGACCTGGGATCTGACGGGCATCTTCGCCAACTGGCTAGCCAGCCTCGGCCTTAGCTACACGGTTACCTACACCTTCGCCGGGCTCGGTAACGCCGACGGTGCGGCCCTGTCGGTGACGAAGAACACGGTGGCGGGACAGACCACTTACGGGGACCCGGACACGACCGTGACCGTGCCGGCTAGTTCCCTGCCGGTGGGCAAGTACGAGCTCCTGGCCACGGTGACGTTCGGCGGCAACCCGCCGATGTCCGCGTACATCGAGATCCCTGTCCTGGACATCTACCAGGCGTGACGAAGGCTCCAAGGCCGGCCAGCATGGTCCGGCCTCGGACCGTCATGCCTGCGGCCGGCCGGCTCAAGGGGCGGGATCGGCCCAGTCGATGCCGTTCTCGCGCAGCCACTGCCGATCGGCGGCGGCCGGCGCGGGGCTGGCGGTGAGGCCGCCCGCGCGCACCGCGCCCTTCCCGCCCACGTGAATGGCGGTCAGGTCACCTGGCTCGAGCACGATTTTTTCGTAACGGGGCGGCCACCGCAGCAGCATCCGCCGCCCGCAGCGCGGGCAGGCCCATTCCTCCGCTCCGGCCTGCAGGCGGCCGCTCAGGACCATCTCGTGCTTCTCGGCCACGGTGTCCACCCACCCAGTAGTCGCGGGGGACGCAGGCCAGGCAGTCGGCGGTCCCCATCGTCAGCATGCCATGCCGCGCCGGGCCGGCGCGTTCCTGCTCCCTGACGAAGGCCCGCGCGCGGACGAGCGCCCGCTCAGCGGCGCACCCGGGACCGCAACGACCCAGGTCCAGACACGCGGGGACCTTTGGCTCTGTCCAGGCGGCCAGGAAACCGGGCGATACTTGAGGATACGGACTTCCAGCCCCAACCATCGGCCAGGTCTTGACGGCAGGCACGATGGCTTGCAGCATCTGTAAGTCCTTATACAGGGGAGATGGCCATGTTCAGCGCGGAGCATTTGGAAGACCAAGCCGAAACGAGCCTCCCCGAGCTGGCCGGGTGGGTACGTGACATCGCGGAGCTGACTAAACCTGACGACGTGGTCTGGTGTGACGGCTCCCAGGACGAATGGGAGCGGCTGACCAGCCTGCTCGTCGAGAACGGAACGTTCAGGCGGCTGAACCCGAAGCTGCGGCCGAATAGCTTCTATTGCGCCTCGGACCCCAGCGACGTGGCCCGCGTCGAGGATCGCACGTTCATCTGCTCGCAGAAGGAACAGGACGCGGGGCCGACCAACAACTGGATCGCGCCCAGCGAGATGCGAGACACTTTCGCGGAAATCTGCGACGGCTGCATGCGCGGCCGGACCATGTACGTGATCCCGTTCTGCATGGGCCCGCTGGGCAGCAGCATCTCACAGCTCGGAGTGGAGATCACCGACTCTCCTTACGTGGTCGTGTCGATGCGGATCATGACCAGGATGGGCACCCCGGCGCTGCGCTCGATCGAGGAAACCGGCTCGTTCGTCCGGGCCGTGCACTCGGTGGGCGCCCCGCTGGAGCCGGGCCAGGCCGACGTGCCGTGGCCGTGCAACAAGACGAAGTACATCTCGCACTTCCCCGAGACCAGGGAGATCTGGTCCTACGGCTCCGGCTACGGTGGCAACGCGCTGCTCGGCAAGAAGTGCTACGCGCTGCGGATCGCATCGGTCATGGCGCGGGACGAGGGCTGGCTGGCCGAGCACATGCTCATCCTCAAGCTCACCCCGCCCGGCGGCGAGGCGAAGTACATCGCCGCGGCCTTCCCGTCCGCGTGCGGCAAGACCAACCTGGCCATGCTGCAGCCGACCATTCCCGGCTGGAAGGTCGAGGCCATCGGCGACGACATCGCCTGGATGCGCTTCGGGGCCGATGGCAGGCTGCATGCGATCAACCCGGAGGCCGGGTTCTTCGGGGTCGCGCCGGGCACCGGCATGAAGACCAACGCCAACGCCGTCAAGACCATGTGGGGCAACAGCATCTTCACCAACGTCGCCCTGACCGACGACGGCGACGTGTGGTGGGAGGGCCTGACTGAGAAGCCGCCCGCGCACCTGATCGACTGGAAGGGCCGCGACTGGACCCCGGGATCGCCCGAGCCCGCGGCGCATCCCAACGCCCGGTTCACCACCCCGGCCAGCCAGTGCCCGATCATCGCACCCGAGTGGGATGACCCCGCGGGCGTGCCGATCTCGGCGATCCTGTTCGGCGGCAGGCGCGCCAGCACCGTCCCGCTAGTGATCGAGTCCTTTGACTGGGAGCATGGCGTGTTCCTCGGGGCCAACATCGCCTCCGAGAAGACCGCGGCGGCCGAGGGCAAGGTCGGCGAGCTGCGGCACGACCCGTTCGCGATGCTGCCGTTCTGCGGCTACAACATGGGCGACTACTTCGCGTACTGGCTGAGGATCGGGCAGATGGCCGATGCGGCCAAGCTGCCGCGGCTGTTCTACGTCAACTGGTTCCGCAAGGACGCCAGCGGCAAGTTCGTGTGGCCGGGCTTCGGCGAGAATATCCGCGTGCTGAAGTGGATCGTGCAGCGGCTGTCCGGTGACGCCAACGCCACGGCGACCCCGGTTGGCTATCTCCCGGCGCCGGGCTCGCTAGACCTCGACGGCCTGGAGCTCAGCTGGGCTGACCTGGATCTGCTGCTCACGGTGGACACCCAGGCCTGGAAGCTGGAGGCCGAGCATATCCCCGAGTTCTTCCGCACCTTCCACAGGCACCTGCCGCCCCGGCTCTGGGGCCTGCACGAGGATCTCGTCGAACGCCTCGGCTGAGGTTAGCGGCACGCCGGGCCCGGGCGGCTACCAGGTCTCCTGCCGCGCAGGCCCCGCCGCGCAGGCGTCCGCCCGGCCGCGGAACAGGGCGCGTTCACGTTCGTTGCTGGTCAGGGTGGCCGCCCGCGCGAACTCCCGGCGGGCCTCCTCGAGTCGGCCCAGCCTGGCCAGCAGGTCACCGCGGACCGCCGGGAGCATGGCGTAGCCGGCCAGGGCCGGAATGCCGGTCAGCGGGTCGGTGATCTGGAGCCCGCGAGCGGGACCGAACGCCATGCCGACGGCGACGGCCCGGTTCACTTCGACGACCGGCGACGGCGTCAGGTGGCCGAGCACCACGTACAGCGCGGCGATGCGCTCCCAGTCGGTGCCCGCCACCGAGGCCGCCCGGGCATGGCAGGCGGCGATCTCGGCCTGCACCTCGTACGGCCCGGGGGCGCCGCCCAGCGCCTCGGCGCGCCCCAGCGCGGCCAGGCCGTGGCGGATCAGCAGCCGGTCCCAGCGGCGCCGGTCCTGGTCGGCCAGCAGGACCGGCTCCCCGGCCGGGCCGGTGCGGGCGCCGACCCGAGAGGCCTGGAGTTCCATCAGCGCGACCAGCCCGTGCACCTCGCCCTGGCCGGGCATCAGGCCGGCCAGGACCCGGCCCAGGCGCATGGCCTCGGCGCACAACGCCGGCCGCATCCAGTCCTCGCCGGCCGTCGCTGCATAGCCCTCGTTGTATACCAGGTAGATGACTTCGAGTACCGAGGCGAGGCGGCCGGCGAGTTCGGTGCGGGCCGGGATCTCGAACGGGATGCGCTGTTGCGCGAGGGTCCGCTTGGCGCGCACGATGCGCTGCGCGATCGTCGGCTCCGGGACCAGGAACGCCCGGGCAATCTCCTGGGTGGTCAGGCCGCCGAGCAGCCTGAGCGTCAGTGCCGCGCGTGCCTGCGCGGACAGCACGGGGTGGCAGGCAATGAAGATCAGCCGCAGCAGGTCGTCACCGATGTGGTCATCCATCGCGTCCACGTCAGGCTCCCCGGTGCCGTGCCGCGATTCGATCTCGCGGCCGATCTCCTGGAGTTTGCGCGCGTAGCTGGCCCGGCGGCGCACCAGGTCGAACGCGCGGTGTTTCGCGGTCGCCATCAGCCAGGCAGCGGGCCCGCCCGGCCCGTCAGGGACGCCCTGGGCCGGCCATTGCTCGAGCGCGATCACCAGGGCATCTTGCGCCAGCTCCTCGGCCGCGCCGACGTCGCCGGTGATCCTGGCCAGGCCCGCGATGAGGCGCGGCGATTCGATTCGCCAGACCGCCTCGACCGCGGACCTGGTGGCCTGATGGCCAGCTTCGGTCATGTCCGCCTCACGCGGGCGGTCCGGTGTCCGGCGGCCCCATCACCTGCAGGATGTCGGTCGCGCCCGCCCAGCCTGCCCACAGATCGCGGTGCAGCTTGACGAAGCGGGAGGCCCATTCGACGGCTTCTTCCTTGGACCTGACCTCGTACAGGGCATAGCTGATGAGTTCCTTCGACTCGGCGAACGGGCCGTCGGTCACGGTTAGCTGGCCGCCCGCCAGCGCGACCCGGGCTCCGGCCGCGCTCGGCAGCAGGCCCGCGGTGTCCAGCAGCACGCCCGCTTCGGTAGCTTCACCGCCGAGCTTCATGATCGCTTCGAACAACTCGGGGGGCGGCGGGGTCGCCGGGTTGGTGCCCGATAGCAACATCAGGTAGCGCATGTCCGTATCTCCTGTTCGAAGTCTCCTTGCGGTATATCAAAGGCCGCTGGTCATCGGGACGCGGCGGTACAGGTGAACGGCGACCACCGCGATCCAGGTGAAGGCGGCCAGGACTGCCGCGTAGAAGGGCAGGACCACGGCGCTGGAGCTCGAGCCCGAGGTGATGCCGGCGAAGGCGGCCAGGAAGACGAGCCCGGTGAGGCGGGTGTACCGGGCCAGGCCGCGCTGCCCCCCGCTCGCGAAGTAGCGGGCGAAGACGAAGCACGCCGCGACCAGCGCGATGAACCCGATGCTCGCCGAGCCGAGATGCCCCGCGGCCGACCAGCTCAGGTGGGCGGCCCGGCCCGCCGGGGCGCCGGGTCCGAAGCCGTCGGCCGGGTCGGCGCGAAGTACCCCCGCCACCATCAGCCCGGCACCGTAGATGCCGATCAGCCGGGGGCCCCAGCTGCCGCCGGTACGGCCGGCCAGCGCCCGGCCCGCTCCGATCGCGAAGGCGATGGTGGCCAGGCCGCAGACCAGGAACGCGGCGATCTGAATCCAGCCGAGCGGACCGTTGCTGAGCAGGCTCGCATCGTCGTGGGCGATGCTGAACCCGCGCCTGGTCAGGCCCTGGATGAGCACCGCTATCTCGAACACGGCGCCGGCCACCACGCCGTAGCCGAGCAGCGACTTGGTGACCCGCCCGGCCCGGGTGCAGGTCTGCTCGCCCGGGTTCACGTCGGTGAGAGTCTGGCTAGTCATGATCGTTCGTCCCTTCCAGGTCCGGGCGATCGCCGGCTCGATCTGCCCTCCGCATAGGCCTCGAACGAGCCGACCCGGACTCGACACGTGTCCAGGGAATTTTTTTGGCGGGGCTCGGAGCCCGGTCTCGCCGGCCAGGCCCAGAGCCCCGCCTCATCCGATTTGCGCCGGTCTGCGGTTGATGCCAGCATCAACGGCCATGCCCACGCTCTACGCCGCAGACGGAACGAAACTCGCTTATCACGTCCAGGGAGCGGGGGTACCGCTGGTCTGCCTGCCCGGCGGCCCCATGCGCGCTGCTGCTTACCTCGGCGATCTGGGCGGTTTGTCCGGCCACCGGGAGTTGATCATGCTGGACCTGCGCGGCACCGGCGGGTCAGCAGTCCCCGCCGATCCGGCGAGCTATCGCTGTGACCGCCTGGTGGCCGACGTCTCCGCCCTGCTGGATCATCTGGCTCTCGACCGCTGCGACCTGCTGGGGCATTCGGCGGGCGCCAACCTCGCCGTCCAGTATGCGCTGCAGGAGCAACGGCGAGTGAACAAGCTGGCCCTGATCACGCCGAGCGGGAGAGCGGTCGGCCTGGAGCCTGACCAGCAGATGCGACGTGAGATCATGAAGCTCCGCCTGGGCGAGCCCTGGTTCGCCGCGGCGGCCGGCGCCTTCGAACGGATCGCCGCCGGTGCGGGCACCGAGGACGACTGGCGGGCCGTGGCCCCGTTCTTCTACGGCCGCTGGGACGCCGCCGCCCAAGCTCACGATGCCGCGGACGAGCAGCAGACCAACGAGAGTGCGGCGGATATCTTCGCCGCCGATGCGGCATTTAACCCAGCGGCCACTCGGGCCGCGCTCGCCGCGTTCGGCTCGCCGGTACTGGTACTCGCCGGAGGCCTGGACCTGCAGCGGCCCCCGGGCGTGGTGGCCGAATTCGCCGCGCTGTTCCCAGCGGGCCAGCTCGTCGTCCAGCCCGGCGCTGGCCACTTTCCCTGGCTCGACGACGCGGACTGGTTCGTCGGCGCCGTCACCGCGTTCCTCGACGCCCGCCCGTGAGCAAAGCCGGGCCGCCCATTCGGCCGGACGGCACCGGAATGGTGGCAGAACACGGCCACCATTCCGGCGTGAACCCGAGCTAATGCATCCCAGGGCAGCCTCGGCTAATACATCCAGGGCAGTCTGTGCGATGCGCTCGCGTGGACATGAGCATGACTGACGTGCCCCGGCGATACCGACATGACGGCCCCGAGACCGCCCAGCACCAGAGCAAGAGCGACAATCCCGCGCGCCGCCCAGATGCGAACCGTCCTGGCCGAGGGCGCACGGGAAGAGTTGCCCGCCGATCCGCCGGTCCGCTTGATGCCGCGTGACAAAAACCTGTGACTGTTCATCGGGAAGATCCCCTCATCGGTAATCTCCCCCTCCAAGACGGAGAAGCTACACCAGAACTCATCCGGGGATATGACATTCGGATCAATCCGGCCGACAATCTGGCGGCCCGGCCCCGCGCCGGCCACGACGCGCGGGGTGCTCAGGTGCCGGAGAGCGACGCGTGCCGGCGGTGACGGGCGGGATCTCCCCGGGGATGCCCGGGGCTGGCTGCGCGCTGCGCACCGGGCCGGGTGCTGAGCGGTGAGCAGCCCGCGGCCACCGCGGCCGGCCCAGCGGCCGATCTAGCGGCCAGCCCAGCGGTGAGCCCAGCGATGGGCCCAGCGGCCGGGCCAGGTTCTATGGAGCCGGATAACAGCAGGCACTTAAGTTAACGGACAGCTCAGTAGCCCTTTCTCGCCACGCCAGCCTGCGCAGCAACGGTTATCACTCGGTGCCGCCCGCAGGTACCATTCCCAGCTTTATACAAATACGCTATTCTATGCTGCATTGAAGGCCGACAAGCGGAAATAATGAAACCTGCGGTGCAAGTTTCATTGCATCAGCCGCGAGCGGGGAGGCGTGATCATTTCCTCATTATGGCTAATTATCTCAGGGTTCGCGTGAGAGCTGCTCGCAACGGGTATTAATGCGGCGGATGTTTCCGTACCTCTGGGTCAGGTACCAGCTGCGAGCTTGCCCAAGGCGGTAGAAATGCAAGGCGATCATGGAATTCCGGGTCCTCGGGCCGATTGAGCTTTGGTCGGCCGGGCGGCAATGTGATCTTGGGCCCGCCAGGGCGCGGCGCGTCCTGGCCATCCTCCTGTTGACGCCGCGCACGATAGTGCCTGCGGAGGCCCTCATTGACCGGCTGTGGGATACCCAGCCGCCACCCAAGGCCAGAGAGAGCCTCTCGGTCTACATCGCCCGGCTCCGGGCGTCACTCCGGCTGGCGGTGGGCGATAGCGTACGGCTGGCCGGCCGCGCGCGCGGATACGTGCTTGATATCGATCCTGAAGCGGTCGACGTGCACAGGTTCCGCCGGCTGCGCAGGCAGGCTGACGCGCTGGCCGCCAGCGGCGATTACGATCATGCGGCGGCGCTGCTGCGCGAGGCGGACGGGCTCTGGCGCGGCCAGGCGCTGGCCGGGATCCCCGGCGACTGGGTGGCGCGGATGCGGGACAGTCTCGAAGAGGAGCGCCGGGCCGCCATCCTGGAGCGCGTCGAGTGCGAGCTGGAGCTAGGCCGGCATGCCGACCTGGTCGGAGAGCTGCACCACCTGCTGGCTCAGTACCCGCTGGACGAGACATTCATCGCCCACCAGATGGCGGCGCTGTATTGGAGCGGCAGGCCCGGTGAGGCACTGAGCCTGTACCGCGAAACCCGCCGCCTGCTCATCGATGAGCAGGGCACCGAGCCCGGGCCGATGCTGTCCGATCTCCATCAGCGCATCCTGTGCCGCGACCCCCAGCTGGCCGTCCGGGCCCCTGCCCAGCGGCCGGGCCGGGCCGCGCGGCCGGACACCCTGCCGCCCGAGACAGTGGAATTCGTGGGGCGCAGCCCGGAGCTAGGACTGCTCACCGAGGAGCACGGCGACACTCCGCAGGTCAACGTGATCGAAGGCATGCCCGGCGTCGGAAAGACGGCGCTGGCGGTCCACGCGGCCCGCACGGTCTCCGGGCAGTACCCGGACGGCCTGCTCTACCTCGACTTTCATGGCCACGACTCCGCACGGCCGTCGCTTGACCCAGCCGAGGCCCTGCACCGGCTGCTCCGGATGCTCATCGTGCCGGCCACCCAGATACCCGACGCCATCGGCGAGCGGACCGCGCTGTGGCAAGCGCAGCTCAGCCGCCGTCGCGTCGTGGTGATTCTTGACGACGCGGACCGGCTCGACCAGATTCGCCCGCTGCTGCCGGTGACCGGAGCGTGCCTGGTCCTGATTACCACCCGGCGCAGGCTTCCCGACCTCGAGGGCGCCCGCACGCTGACCCTGGACGTCCTGACCGTCGACGACGCGGTCACGCTGTTCCAGCGGATCGCCGGGCCGGGCCGGGCCCAGGACGACGAAGAGGTCGCCGCGGCCGTGGGCCTGTGCGGGCGGTTGCCGCTGGCCATCCAGCTTACCGCGGGTCGGCTCGCGCAGGACCACCCGCCCAGGCTGGCCGACCTGATCGAGGAGCTGTCCCAGCCGACCGCCCAGCTGGGCGGCGCCGGGCGCAGCTAGTCCCGAGGTGATATCGGCCTTCGATCTGTCGTATCGGGCGCTGGAACCCGACCATCAGCGGTTCTTCCGGCGACTGGGCGTCAGTCCGTGCGCTTATCTCAGCCTGCACGCGGCAGCGGCGCTGGACGGCTGCAGCCTCGCCGAAGCAGAAAAAGCGATCGCCGCCCTGATCGATCATCACCTGCTGGCCCGGGCCCCAGCCGATCAGTTCTGCTTCCATAACCTCATCCGCGGATACGCAGCCGTGCGCGCCATCCGGGATGACCCCGAACCCGAGCAGCGGCAGGCCGTCGCCAGGCTCCTTGACTTCTATCTGCACACTGCTGATCAGGCTGATCGGGTACTCCATCCGTTCCGGCGCCGGATGCCGGTATCGGTCACCCACCGGCCCGCCGCCAGCCCGGCCTTGGGCACGCCGGAAGACGCGGCTGGCTGGCTGGAATCGGAATGGCGCAACATCCTGCGGGCCGCGCACCACGCGGGCCGCCACGAATGGAAGCGCAAGTGCGCCGATCTCATCCATGTGCTGGCCGACTTCGTCGAGATCATGGCGTACTGGGACGAGGCCATCGCCTCTCACACCCTGGCCCTGCAGGCCTGCCGTGACCTCGGCGATCCGGCCAGGATCGCGCAGGCGTCACTGGAGCTCAGCGTGGTCAGCCAGCAGACCGGCCGGCACGGGGCGGCACTCCCCCTGGCCGAGGACGCCGCGGCGATCTACCGGTCGCTGGCCGACCAGCGAGGCGAGGCCGAAGCCCTTGACCAGATCGGCATGGCCCACCAGCGGGCGGCCCGTTCCCGCGAGGCCCTGGCCTATTTCCACGAAGCAAGGATCCTGTATCAGAATGCTGCCGACCAGCACGGCGTGGCCAATACATTGAGTCACTCCGGGATCGCCTGCTGGCATCTTGGACGCTACCCCGACGCCATGAGTCACCTCCGAGAGGCGCTCTTGCTTTACCGGGACGTCGGCGACAGGCGCGGTGAGGCGAAAACCCTCAACAACCTGGGAAGAATGCAGCTGTACTGCGGGTATCATCGAGATGCACTCGAAGGCTATCAAAAGTCACTTAAGATCTTCAAGGAAATAGGCGGGGCACAGAACGAAGCCATTCTGTATCACAACATTGGCGGCGTCCACCATTATAAGGGCAGCTACGAAGACGGGCTTGCCGCGTGCCGCCGGGCACTCACGATATACCGCGATATCGGAGACCTTCCGAATGAGGCGGACGTGCTCAATGACATTGGCGCCATCTATCAAAGCGCAGAGTGCTACGACGAGGCGCTGATTCATCACCAGAAGGCGCGCCTGATCGCCGAGGAGATCGGCAACCTGTCCCAGCAGGTGATCGCGCTGCGCCGGATCGCGGACGCGCGCCGGGGATCGGGCCAGCACGGTGAGGCGTTTGATCATTACCACACCGCCCTCGGGCTGGCCAGACAGATCGGCGACCCGTACGAGGAAGCCAAGATCCTCGAGGGCATCGCGGAATCGACGCTCCACACCCAGCGGCCCTACGCCGCGCGGATCGTGTTCAGGCAGGCACTGGATATCTTCGAACGCCTCGGCGTGCCGGAAGCAGAGTCGGCGCGGATACGCCTGGAGACGATGAGCCCCGCCTCCTGAGCGGCCGGAGCCCGGCGAGCCCCGCCCGGCGGCGCGCTGATGCCGCTGGTCCGCAACAGACCCCCGGTGAGCTGGGCTGCAAGGTGGGCGTCAAGGCGGGTGCAATGCGGGCGTCCGGTCTGGTCGCGCACGCTGGTCCTGCAGTGTCCCGGCCACGACATCGGCGAGGCGCGTCATGACCTGTTCTACCGGGGAGGCCTGCGTGGGCCCGAACCAGAGCCGGAACCAGCCAGCCGCCACCAGCCGGGGGGTGCTGCCGGCCTGGCCGGTGACCGGCGACGACTCGTTCGCTCTGGACAGCCTGCTGGCCAGCGCCGGGCGGTTCATCACGCTGTTTCATGACGAGACCCGCGCGGGACCGCCCGGGCGACGGCTCTGGCACGTGCGCCGCGAGATCGAGATGACAGGTACCTACCGGCACACCGCAGATGAGCTGGCCTTCGGCGCGCGGTCGCCTGGCGCAACAGCTCCCGGTGCATCGGGCGCCGGTACTGGCAGAGCCTGGGGGTCCGCGACCGGCGCGAGATGACCTCGGCCGCCGACATCGCCGCCGAGTCGGTCGCGCACCTGCGCGGGGCGACCAACGGGGGCCGGATCCGGCCGGTGATCACCGTGTTCGCGCCGGACACGCCGGGGCGGCCAGGTACGCGGATCCTCAGCTCCCAGCTCATCCGGTACGCCGGCTACCCGACCGCCGATGGCAACATCCTCGGGGACCCGGCGAACACGGTCTTGACCGGCCTGGCCCGGGACCTGGGCTGGCCGGGCGGCCAGCCGCCCGGCCGGTTCGACATCCTCCCGCTGCTCATCCAGGAGCCGGGCAGGCCGGTCACCCGCCACGACATGCCCGCCGACGCGGTCCTCGAGGTCCCCATCAGCCACCCCGAGCACCGCTAGCTGGCCGAGCTCGGCCTGCGCTGGCACGCGGTGCCCGTCATCAGCGACATGTACCTGGAGATCGGCGGCATCCGTTACCCCGCCGCGCCCTTCAACGGCTGGTACATGTGTATCGAGATCGGATCGCGCGACCTCGGCGACACCGGGCGCTACGACCAGCTGCCGGTTATCGCCAGGCGTCTGGGCCTGTCCACGGCCAGCGACCGGACCTTGTGGAAAGACAAGGCCAGCACCGAGCTCAGCCTCGCGGTCCTGCATTCGTTCTGCACGGCCGGCGTCACGATCTCTGATCATCACACCGAGTCGGTTCCCCCGGTCTTCCACCGCTATGGCCAGGACTTCGACCAGGGACCGCACTTTTACCGGCACCCGGCACCCGGCCCGAAGTCGCTCCCGGGCCAGGCGGATGTGCTCACGCGGGCAGGCTCGCTGGCCGCGGCTGCGGCGTCAAACATCGGTCACCTGACCGATGTCTCACGCTGAGACTTGCAGCAGTATTTGTCGTGCAACCGGCGCGATCCAGCGTTCAGCAGTGACCGGATCTGCAGGGCCGGAGGTCACCGGGCCAAAGATCAGTCAACTGTGGCGACACAGGAGAAAGGCGAGAGTGTTGGACGTTGTCCGGCTGCGGGAAAACCTCGCCCATGTCGTGATGCACGGTGACGAGGTACCGCTGTTCTTCTACTCCGACCTGTTCATCAGGCATCCCGAGGTGCGGGATCTGTTCCCGGTCTCGATGACGGCGCAGCGCGGGCACTTCGTCGACGCACTGGTAAAGATCGTTGCCCAGGTAGACAGGCTTAAGGAACTGACCGCGTTCCTCGAGGGACTAGGCCGTGATCACCGGAAGTTCGGCGCTGCCGCCGAGCACTTTGACGCGGTGGGCGCCAGTCTGCTAGCGACCCTCGAACACTTTTCCGGGCCAGCCTGGTCACCGGACCTGGCGGCCGACTGGCAGGCGGCCTACGAGCTCATCGGGTCCGTCATGACCGCGGCGGCGCGCGCGGACGAACAATTGCGGCCGCCCTGGTGGCGGGGCACCGTCGTGGCCCACGAGCGGCGAGCGTTCGATATCTCCGTGCTGTTGGTCCGGCCCGAGCCGCACCTGGACTACCTGCCGGGACAGTCGGTGGCCATCGAGTCCCCGAGCCGTCCGAAGCTGTGGCGCTACTACTCCATGGCGAACGCACCACGTGACGACGGGCTCCTGGAGTTCCATATCAGGCTGATCGACGGCGGCGCGGTGAGCATGGCGCTCACCAGCAGCACGATTGCGAATACCGACATCAGGCTGGGGCCTCCCGGCGGGGCCCTCACGCTGGGCGACCCCGCGGCCGGCCGGAATCTGCTGCTGGTGGCGGGAAGTACCGGGCTGGCCCCGCTCAAAGCCATCATCGAGCACGTGGCGACCTTCCAGCAGCCGCCGGACGTGCACCTGTTCTTCGGGGCACGGACCGCCGATGGACTGTATGACCTGGAAAGCCTGGAGAAAATGGTCGCTCAGTACGCGTGGCTGACCGTAACGCCCGCCGTGTCGGGCGATTCCAGGTACCCCGGTGAAACCGGCAGCCTGCCTGATGTGGTGGCCCGGCACGGTGACTGGTCAGGGCACGACGCCTACCTGGCCGGCCCGACCGAGATGGTCAAGGAAGCCGTCGCTCGGCTGGCCTCAGCGGGCCTGGCGCATGACCAGATACATATCGAGGATTTCGGGTGGAGCGAGCCTTGACAACAGCGTGGTTCGACGAGCAGGACAGGCTGACTCCCGAGGAGTTGCAGACTGTGACGTTCCCCATGTCGCGGCTGGGGCGGCGCGGTTACGAGGAGGAGCCCGTCCACGAGTTCCTGCACACGGTGCACGCCGAGTTCGTGCGTCTGGTCAACGAGCGGGCGTCACTGTGGCAGGAAGTCCAGCGGCTGCGCAAGCGGATCATCGCCGGAGAGTCCAACGGCGACTCGCCCGGGGTCTTGTTCGGTGCAGGAGACGCGCACATACACGCGGTGCGGATCCTGTCCACCGCGCAAGTCACGGCCGACCGGTACGTGGCCGACGCCCAGGCCTACAGCAGCCGGGTCACCGCGGAGGCCCGGCTGCGGCGCGACGACATCGTGCGCGAGGCCCAGCAGCACTCGGACGTGATTTTGCAGGAAGCCCACACCAGCGCGCGCGAGGCGGCGGTTTCGGCGCTGAACACCGCGACGCCGCCGCAGAACGACCGCGAATGGCAGGCCGCCCAGGCCGAACTGGCGTACCTGCGCACCTACAGCGACGTCTACCGGTCGCACCTGCGGGCTTACACCGAGGGCGTCCTGCGCGGTATCGAGGAGTGGGAGCGCAAGGAAGCAGCCGCACTCCCGCAGGCCCAGGAGCCCACCGATCGCCGGACTATCGGCTACTGACAGCGACGCACACCAGCGCTTCTTCATCGGGCGGCAGCGGCCAGATCCTGGCCGCCGGACGGTCGTGCCGTCGCCTCCCCGGCCGGGGGCGCATCTTAACCCGTGCGCGGGCACCTCGCGCGGCGCCGCACGCCCGCGCGGGCTCGCTCACCGTGATCACGCTTCAAATATCCGTCACCCGGCCGATGTCTCCATCTGCAAGTTGCAGAAGTATTTGTAGTGCAAGTACCGGCACAATCCAGCATCAACAGTTTGGCCGGATCTCCCCGGACTGGCCGCGCAGGGTGTCTTGCGCTCTCCAGGACCGGCTCCAATCCGCCCGGCAAGGAATCAGATGGACACGATGGCGCCGCTTCGGCCGACCTTCCAACGTCCGCTCCGCGTCTCGCTAACGGCCGCCCCGGCCGCGGCGGCCGAAGCCCGCAACCTGGTCCGGGCGACCATCTGCGCCTGGGAGATCCCCGTCGACCCGTTCGTCGCGGCCCTACTGACCAGCGAACTCGTGACCAATGCGATTGCGAACGAGGCGGGCCAGACCATCATGCTGGTCGTCACCCGCGCCTGCGACCAGCTACGTGTCGATGTCCATGACACGTCCTGGTTCGCGCCAGAGCTGGCGGAAGCACCCGTCGACGCGGAGGCCGGACGGGGCCTCATGCTGGTCGACAGCATGTCGGCGGACTGGGGCTTTTACCGGACCGTCGCGGGCAAGGCCGTTTACTTCACGCTTTCATTCGACGGGGCCGAGCCGCATGACGGCGCAGGCCGCAGCACACCGGGCGATCGCCGTTATGTCCGTTAGCTGGTCGGTCCCCAGATCCACCGAACACGCCCCGCGCCCGAGCACCGGCAGGCGCGGAGCGGCTGGGACGCTCCCACTCCCGCACCACGATCACCTCGGCGTGACAGTCCGCAGAGCTGCCTCGCGGGCGATGTCGATCCGCGAATGGACGTCGAGTTTCTTCAGGATGTGGGAGACGTGGGTCGCGACGGTCCGCCGGGACAGGAAGAGCCTGGCGGCGATCTCTGGGTTGGTCAATCCCCCCTCCACCAGCGCAGCGATCTTCGTCTCGGCCGGCGTCAGGCTGTCCCAGCCGCTCCGCGCCTGCCGGTGTTTGGCACGCGGGGCGCGGCGGATGCCATGAGCGCGGAAGCTGGTCCGCAGCCTCGCGACATCCGTAACGGCCCCGAGTGAGGTATATATCTCCACGGCCCGGGTGAAGGCCGCCCGGGCCTGGTCGCGGTCACCGGCCGAGACGAAATCCCCGGCCGCGGCCTCCAGGGCCTTCGCGCACAGCAATGGCCGGCTGGCGTCGTCATAACGCTCCGCGGCCGCCAGCAGGCGGGTCGGGTCATGATCAAGCAGGCCGCGGCAGTAGAGGGCGCTCGCTTGCCGGTGCGGGATCTCAGACTCAGCGGCCAGGGCGCAAGCATGACCCGCGATGGCCTTCGCGGTGCTGAGGTCGTCTACCGTCGTGGCGAGGCGGACCGCGTCAGCAAAAAGGTCCTCGATCTCGTCGAGTTCTTCCTTGTTGTCGGCGAACCCGGTGGTCAGCCGGGCCAGCGCGGCAGGCAGGGCACCGGCCTGCTCCGAGTCCAGGCTGCGGGCGAGCGCCAGTGGGCCTACCACGCGGTTTCCGATCCGCTCGGCATAGGGGACAGCAGCAGCGAGATGGCGGCGCGCGGCGGTGATCTCGCCGCGATGGAAACCGATCATGGCAGCGATGCCGTGATCGCTGCAGGCCGCGCCGGGTTCCTTCAGGTCGTCGTGCAGGAACTCCACCTCAGTCAAGGCGTCATCCCATCGCCCCGTGTCGAAGAACAGCTGGCCAAGCGCGCCATGCGCCTGAGCCAGCCGGACCACGGTGCCCGCCCGGTCTGCGAGGTGCCGGGCGTGCCGGGCCGCGGCGAAAGCCTCCTCGTACTGGTCCAAGCAGCCCAGCGTGATGGCCTTGTTGATCTGCAGGAGCAGCCGCAGGTCGGTGAGGGCCGGATCGGCCTGGGTCACGTTCAGCGCCCGGTCGAACAGCGGTAGCGCATCACTCATCTGCCCCTGCGCCGCGGTCACGATGGTGAGTACGTGCAGGGCCCAGCCAATCGCCCAGTCGTCACCCGTCTGCGATGCCGCCGCAAGTGCGGTGGTGGCGACCCGGCCAGCCTTCTCGACCTCCCCAAGATGGCTATGGGTCCGTGCCGCGAGCACGAGCAGGCGAGTCCGGTGCCGGGGTGAGATCTGGGGGGAGTCCAGGGCCTGGTTGAGCGTGGCCAGGGATTCCGCGGACCGGCCGGCCCGCATCCGGCACTGCGCCAGCGTCCAGTGCAGGTCAACGAGGAGGTCGGGCTCGACCACGTGGGCCAAGGCGAGACTTACCGCCTGCTCAGCCCCGGCAGTATCGCCCAGCCGGTAGAGAGCGTCAGCGAGCCGTCCCTCGAGACAGTCATGCTGAGCCGAGCCAGCCGGGGAGTTCGCGACGGCGTGCCTGAGGAGTTCGACGGCTGCCCGGGGCGCCTGACCGACCAGCAACTCTGCCGTGCGGACCAGCCAGTCAAGTATCCACTCATCCATCGGGTCCGTCGCGCCGTCGGACCCGCCAAAGGCGGACAAGAGCTGGCGGGCAACTCGGTCCGCCGGCGCACCGGCGTCCGCCAGGGCGCGGGCGGCATCGCGGTGCCAGGCGGCACGCAGCGATGCCGGAATCTCGCTGTACAGTGCCGCACGAATCAGCGGATGCCGGAATCCGAGACCGTGGCCCGACTCGGCGAGCACGCCGGCTGCGCAGGCTTCGTCGACGGCCGGGACGAGGTCCGCCACGCCGCGACTGAGGATGGTCGCCAGGTCCGGCACCGCAAAATCCACGCCGAGCAGCGCGGCCGCCCGTAGCACCTTACGCACCGACCCGGATACGAAGTCAAGACGGTCCGCTATGGCTGCCGACAGGGAACTTGGCGCACAGACGCTGGTCAGCTCGGCGACCCCCGCGTCGGTGATGGTCAAGCTGGAGCTGCGCGCGAGGGCGGCAACCAGTTCAGTGACGTAAAGCGGATTGCCCGCAGCGCCGTCGGCGAGCTGCAGCAGTTTGTCATCGGGGTCGCCGCCCGCCAAGGCTGCTACCAGTTCGGTGACGGCCGGCTCCGTGAGCCCGGTCAGCTGGAGCCGCCCGGATTCGTCCACGGCCCTCCGCAGCGCCAGCAAGTCGTCCCGCTGCGGCACGGGACGCATCATCCCGACCAGCAGCAGCCGCATCTGCGCTACCGACCTAGCCAGCCTCCCCCACAGCGTGATGCTGGCCTGATCTGCCCATTGGAGATCGTCAATGACCAGGATGGTCGGCCGCATGGCGCACTGCTCGGCGATGAGCGCCAGCAACTGCTCGGCGAGCGCAGCTGACACATCCGTACCGCGATCGGCGGCGAGCTCGCCTCGCAAAAGCCGGACGATCGTTTTTTGCCGAGGATTCGTGGATGGCTCGCGTACCCGTAACCCCTCTAACAGGGGCAGCAGTGGTAACGCCTGCCCCAGCTCATCCCCGGCGCCCCAGAACACCTGACAACCGCGGTCAGCCGCCTCGGCTAGAGACGCCCGTACCAGCGCGGACTTGCCGATTCCCGGCTCGCCTTCGATCAGCACCGAACTGCCCTGGCCGTCGGTGACCTCCGTCATCAACCTGACCAGCATCGCAGTCTCGCTGTCGCGGCCGACCAGTGCGCCGGCCAGGGTAGCGCTGGGCACGAAGCGAACTTTACTACTAGAACATTAGGGACACAAGTGATGTTTTGGTGTAAGTCATTTGGCTAAACCGCCGTTTACCAGAAGCAAAATTGTTGCTCACCGTACATGCGCTGCAAGTTTCATAGCGCTTTGCCATGCAAGCGCTCGCGAACATTACGCCGCACGGAGACGCGACTATTTCTCGTAAAGCTAATGGGCAAGTTTTGCTATTCCGCTAGCCCAAGAAAAGGTTAGTCGAGGCGCATGGAATAGCCAAGTTCCGGGAAATGGCCTTACATGACCTAGATGCGTCGTGCGGGCGGGCGGAACTGTGCACCGGGGTGCTGGCCTGGGAAATCGCCTTGGAGGAATCATGTGCATCAGGCGAGCCATCATTATTCCCGCTATCCTAGCGCTCGGCGTGGCCAGCTCAGTGCTCACCGGATCGGCGATGTCCGCTGCAGCCGGGCACCAGGCCACTGTCAACGTTCATGTCACTGCCCTTACTGCCAGCCCGGCTACCTTCTATCACACCTGAGCTAACCGGAAGTACTATCAGCGCTGACGCCGATCTGGTGAGCGGCGCTGACCCCGATCTGCTGGACCGTTTGGCGCCTCCAGGTAATGGCCGGCGCCAGAGCCAGCCGACGGGCAATCGCTCGGCCGTTAGTACCGGTGTACCCGGGACAACCCGCTCAGCCCGGTCGCCCTGGCGGTTTGGGCTGCATTGCGGCCAGCTGCCCCGGCGGGTCAGCCCGGCGATGCTGGCTGGATCGTCGCTGGCCAGCGGGGCCGCCTTCGGCCCTCGACAAGATCGTGGCCATCTAGTTACACCATTTGCCTTCCCGCCCACCAGCCGCGTTGGCGAGTGCCCGAGGCTTGGCTACGCTGGATATCGGCGCGAGGTGTAACGAAAGTTTCACTATTGGCTTCTTAGCAGAAATGATGTGGCTGTCAAGCCGGTCCCCCTCGCGCACTACCGAGGAGGGAGGGACCCTGGATGACCGTGCCAGGAAGCCCAACGGTACGGCGCCGCCGACTGGCCGCGGAGCTGCGTGAGATCAGGGAAAGCAAGGGCAAGAGCGGGGACACCGTCGCTGCCGCGCTGAAATGGTCGCCTTCCAAGATCAGCAGATACGAACTGGCCAGGACCGGCTTAAAGCCGCGGGAAGTCGAGCGGCTGCTCGACTACTACGAGATCACCGGATCCCGCCGCGAGCTCCTCGTCTCGCTCGCCGAGGATGCGGCCAGGAAGGGCTGGTGGGAGGAATTCGCAGACGTCATTTCCCCCGACTATCAGCAGTTCATCGGCCTCGAGCACGAGGCAAGCTCGATCGCGATATGGCACGTTGAGGTAGTGACCGGTCTGCTGCAGACCCAGGCCTACGCCAGGCACATAATCAGCAGCTACAACCAGGTAGAGCGGATCCCGCCCGGCATGATCGAGCGACTGGTCAAGATCCGGATGCAACGCCAGCAGGTGCTGGCGCACGAGCCAGCGCCGCAGCTATCAGTTGTCCTTGATGAGTCGGTATTGCGGCGCCGGGTCGGCGATGAGGCGGTGATGTATGAGCAGCTTCAGCGGCTCGCGCGTGAAGCGGAACGGCCAAATGTAACGCTGCAGATCCTCCCTCTAGACGCGCAGCATACGGTCTTCGGGGAATCGTTTGTTCTATTCCGCTTTGGGCCAGATAATGATGCTATGCTGCAAGATGTGGTCAGCACTGAGCATTTGCGGAACGACTTCTCGGTAGAAGGCGAGAGAGAGACCTACCTGCATAGGCTCGCATTCCAGATACTCGTTGGTTCGTCCCTGGACAAGGAGTCGTCAAGACAGCTCATAGTCGAGACGGCTGAGTCGCACTGGTCGTAGCGGTGAGTCCCGCCACGGGGAGCGCCTGCGGTGCCCCTCACCTCACGATGCCACGTCTAGCTGCTAAAACATCGAACACTCCCATCCACGGACGCAACCTGGCCAGATCCCTGCGAATGCTTTAAGTAACTGATACCGTACCCTGCGTAGTCATTGGTTCAGGCCAATTCCCGCGACACTCAGCGAGGTAAGGACGTGGAGAGACTTATGCAGGAGGGTCGCACAGAAAGGCCCGGTTCAAGCTGGATCAAGAGTTCTCTGAGCTTCTCCAACAGCAACTGCGTCGAGGTGGCTGACGTGCCTGAGGGCGGGATCGGCGTTCGCGACAGCAAGGACGCCGAAGGCCCGGTTCTCCGATTTACGCCGGGCGAATGGCTGGCGTTCATCGGAGGCGTGCGAAACGGAGAATTCGATAGTTTCGGCAGCAGGTGACCGGACCGGACGAAATGCCGTAGCCGTCCGCTCAGGCTAGGCTCCGATCAGGGTTCCAGGCGAAGGCCGCTCCCCAGCGGGAGGGGCCTTCGCGCTGTTACCGCAGTGCAGGTGAGGCTGTCGGCGCGGATGTTCTCAGTCCGGCTGCGGCACAATCCGGATATAGGGCTTGGGCTCCTTCCAGCCGCCGAAAAGCTGCTTGGCTTCGTCGTTGGACACCGAGCCGGCGATGATCACGTCCTCTCCCTGCTTCCAGTTCACCGGCGTGGACACCCGGTGCTTGGCCGTCAGCTGCAGGGAGTCGATCACCCGCAGCTACCTCGTCGAAGTTGCGCCCGGTGGTCATCGGGTAGACGAGGATCAGCTTGATCTTCTTGTCCGGGCCGACCACGAACACGTTCCGCACCGTCTGGTTGTCGGCGGGCGTGCGCGCCTTCGGGTCGCCCGCGGTGCTGGCGGGCAGCATGCCGTACAGCTTGGCCACCTTGAAATCGGCGTCCCCGATGATCGGGTAGTTCGGTGCCACGCCCTGGGTCTCCTCGATGTCGGCCGCCCACCGCTCGTGGTCATCGGTGGGGTCGACCGACAGGCCGATGATCTTCACGCCGCGCCGGTCGAACTCGGGCTTGATCTTGGCCATGTAGCCGAGTTCGGTCGTGCAGACCGGGGTGAAGTCCTTGGGGTGCGAGAACAGCACCGCCCAGGAGTCCCCGATCCACTCGTGAAAGCGGATCGGCCCTTCGGTCGTCTGGGCCTCGAAGTCCGGGGCAGTGTCCCCGATGGTCAGTGTCACGGTTCCTCCTTGTCGTCACCTGCGGGCCAGAGCGTCGGTCGTGACGGCGCCGCCCAGCCGCCCTGGATCCCTGCCAGTATCCCGGCACGTGGCGGCCCTGGCATCCGTGCTCGGCACGGATGCTCATCCGCGGCGGGACTCTGGTCGCCCTGGGCCAGCGGCAAGCCCGGGCTGGGCCCGATCGGCATGCTAGCGTTTGCCCGTGATCGTCGAGGGGTCGGTCGATGCCCTGGCGGCGGTGGCTGAGGACCTCGGGCATGTGCTGCGCGGCTCACCGGCGGGCCTGGTCCGCCCGCAGTCGCGTGACGAGGTCGGCGCGGTGGTGCGTGACGCGGCCCGCTCGGGCTCCCGGCTGACCTTGCGGGGCCTTGGGCACAGCGCCGGGGGCAGGCGGTTCCTTCGGACTCGGTAGTCGTAGACCTGTCGGGCCTGGATGCGATCGGGCCGGTTGACCGCGAGCGCCGGACCGTCCGCTGCGAGGCTGGCGCGCTCCTGCGCCGGGTCGTTGCGGCCACCCTTGAGCAGGGACTGCTGCCACGTGCGCTAACCAACCTGCTCGATCTGTCGGTGGTCCTGGCGCACGCCGACGGCGTGAGCTCCACGGAAGGGTTCTGCTCGGCGTGGAGGACGACGAGATCGCCTACTTCCCCACCGGCACGACCTGCGCATCGAGGCCATCCGCCGGCTGGGGCGTGGGAACGCGCCCATCCTTACATCGGAGCTCTGATCGGGGCCGACGCCCTCACCGGCGTGCTCCCCGAGGTACTGGACGCGCTGCCGCTGTTCCTCGGGCACGGCCACTGCGGGACCTTCTTCATGGCGGCCCACGGCGTACCACCGCTGATGGCACTTCCCGACGCCGAGGATGTCGTTTTCCTGGGCATCATGTACCCGCAGATCCTGCCGCAGTTCCTCGACCCGTCGCTCGAGGCCTTCGGCCGCGTCGGGGAACTGCTGACCGCCGCGGGCGGCAAGCGTTACCTGGCCGATTGGCTCGGCCAGATGGATCAGGAGAGCTGGCGCCGGCACTGGGGCCCGCGCTACGACCGGTGACTCGCCGGCAAGCGCACCTTCGATCCGCGCGGCGTCTTCTGCTCCCTGCTGCCCGGCGGGTAGGTCGGGTCAGCAGACCGGGACCAGCACGATCTTCTACGGAGTCGCGAAAGCAGGCCAGCCGGGCACCCCGCGGGCCAGGGGTCGATGTCGGCCGCTGGCGCGAGGATGGATCCGTCACCGTTACGCAGCCGCAGGCAGCGGCCCGGCTTCGCCGCTGGGCAGCAGTGCGCCGCCGTCGTCAAACGACACGACGCCGTTGCACAGCAGGCTCCATCCTTGCTCGGGGTGGCTCGCCACGGTCCGCGCGGCCAGGCGATCCGCCGCCCGGGCATCCGGGCACCGGGGCTGATGCCGGCAGGCCTGGTCTTCGATCCGGGGCGCGGACCTCAATGGCGGCGCGAGCAGATTCGCCATGTCGGCTCCTTGAGTCGGCGGGTGGGATGCGTCTCGGCCGTACCGGCCAGCCGATCTGGCCAGCAGCAGGTGCTCCGCGGCAGCATGCTTATCAGCGTGCCGCTCCGGAGGCGGCTATACATCCGCCAGGTGGCCGAGGTTGACCTGGCAATCTGCCGGCCAGGCTCCTGAGCGCGACCGGGCGATCGTCAGGAGCGGCCGGGGCTGGGGCCGCTGGGCCCGCCAGGGTGGCCGGTTCCGCTGGGATGGCGACCTTCGAAAAGCCCTTCGGGTGTGGCCGACGCCGTCCGCAGCAGCGCCGGGAGCTTGCCCAGCTCTTGGGCGAAGGCCGCCTTGTACTGCCGGACCTCGGCATTGAGCGCTTGCTGGTTGGCGTCGACGAACTGCTGCTCGTAGCTGGCCTGGACGGCGAAGTAAATGCCGGCCAGGTCCGTGGCCTGTGTGCAGTCCGCGTCGGTCACGGCCGTCGCGATCTGCGCCTGGTCCTGCGCGGCGGTCGGGCCTGAGCTCGATGACCCCGGCGTTACCCCCGAGGCCAAGAGCGGTCAGTTCCTGGATCATCAGCGTGTCCGCATCGGCGGAGCTGTACCCGTTCCTGGCCATGCAGGCCGACCAGGCCTTCGTCGCCGTCTTGAAGTCCGGGTCCTGGACCACGTCGGTGCTGATGTCGTCGTTCATCGCCTCGATGCCGGCCATCGAGTGGGCGAACTGAGCGTTGTTGAAGTCGGCCACGATGTTGAGGCACTTGCCCGCGGCGGCCTGCGCGCCAGGAGGCAGGCTGGCCAGCAGCGTAGCGGGCGGCCCGAAGGACCGAGTGTTGTCGCTTTCGGAGGGCGCGGTGAAGCCGTCCTGGGCGGCCAGCGCGGTGCCGATGTAGCCCCACGGCCCGGCCGGCTGCGCGAAGGCCAGGCCCCGGTTTGTGCGCGCGAAGAACGGCGTGCTGTCCGCGTACTGGCCGTAGCCCGCGTCGGTCATGCACGCGGTGTGCAGGGCGGCGTATGTGTCGCCGGGCGCCAGCCCGTCATCGGTGCAGGCGCCGAGTCCGGCGTAGGGGGTGAAGGCCTCCTCCGACAGGGCCGCCTGGGCGGAACCCGGGGCGGCCGGCCTGCCGACGCTGGGTGTGGTCACGGTCGCGTCCGGCCCCGTCGGCGTGGCGGCCGTGCAGGCGGTCAGGCCCGCGCAGCAGCAGACCAGGACACTGAGCCCGGCCCGGACGGACCTAGTCTTTCGGGTCACGTCAGCCGGCCCGCGCGGTCTTGCCGGTGCGGAACGGTACGGCCTTCGCCGTCCGCAGCAGCGCCGGGAGCTTGGCCAGCTCTTTCTGGTAGGCGGTCCGGTACCGCTGGACCGCGGAGGTGAGCGCTTGCTGGTTGGCGCTGACGAGCTGCTGTTCGTAACTGGCCTGGACGGCGAAGTAGATCCCGGCCAGATCCGCGGATTGGGTGCAGCTGGCATCCGTGACGGCCGCCGCGAGCTGCGCCTGGTTGGCCGCGGTGCTTATCGGCTGATCGGGGCTTATCTGATGGGAGTTCCCGTACATGCTCTGCCGCTCCTGGAAGAACACGTCCTGCGGCTGGTGGTAGCTGTAGCCGTTCTTCGCCATGCAGGCGGACCAGGCGTTCGTGGCGTTCTTGACCGCCGCGTCCTTCAGGACGTCGTTGTAGATGTCGGTGCTCAGCGCCTGGATGCCGGCCAGCGGGCCGTTTTGCACGGCGTTGGTGAAGTCCTGCGTGACCGTGGCGCATTTCCCGATCGCGGCCTGCTCCGCCTGGGGGAGGCTGGCCGGGTTCGTGTCCGGCGGCGAGACGTCGATGCCTAGGGCGATCAGCGCGGAGCCCGGGGGAACCCGGAAGCCGTACTGCTCCGCCTCGGCGACTCCGAGGTATCCCCATTCCCCCCAGGGCTGCGAGAACGCCAGGTTTGCGGGTCCGATGCTGATCGAGAACGGGGCGTCGTTGCCGCTGTTGGGGTAGCCCGCGGCGGTCATGCAGGCGACGGCGAGCGCGCTATTCGACGCGCCCGGCGCCAGCCCGTCATTGTTGGACTGGCCGAGCGCGGCGTAGGGGGTGAACGCGTCACGCGACAGCGCCGCCTGGACGGCGGAGGGTGGCGGCGGCCTGCCGACGCTGGGCGTGGTCACCGTCACGTTCGGTCCGTGGGGCGCGCCGGCCGTGCACGCGGTGAGGCCCGCGCAGCAGCAGATCAGGAGCCACCGGCCAATCCCGAGTCGCATCATCGTTCCTTTCCGCGCGCACCGCGGCTCATGCGCTCCGCAGCGCCGCCAGCGGGCTGGTCCGGGCCGCTCGCACGGCCGGGTAGGCGCCGGCCAGCAGGCCCACGACGGTGCCGATCAGCGGGGCGGGCAGGGTGTAAGCCGGGTTCAGGATGGCGGTCCAGTCCTTGACCGCAGCGAACACCACCACGGTCGCGACGCCGATGCAGGTGCCGATCAGGCCGCCGAGGGTGCCGAGCGCCGCGGACTCGGCCAGGAACTGCGCGGCGATGTGCCGCGGCCGGGCGCCGACGGCGCGCCGCAGGCCGATCTCCTCGGTGCGCTCGAGCACAGCGACCAGCGTCGTGTTGGCGATTCCGACCGCACCGATCAGCAAGCTGACCAGGGCGAGGATCAGGAACAGGCCGGCCAGGTCGCCGCTCACCTCGCTCTGCAAGGTCTGCGGGTTGGCCGGCGACGTGACGACCAGACGGCTCGGATCGGTGGCCAGTTCGGCGGCGGCGATCTGCCTGGCCACCGCCTGCGCCGCGCCGATCCTGGTCGCGACGATCATCTGGGCCTCCTCCTGGTTCCCGATGCCAGGCGCCGGGTTGCCGTAGTCGGCCAGGGCCGTCTGCTCGGGGATGAGCATCGCGCTCTCGTAGGTCACCACCCGCTGGGCGGAGCTGTAGACGCCCACCACCGTGTAGGCGATGCCGTCGACGAACACGGCCGGCTGGCTGGCCAGCCGCGCTGGTGAGATGCCGAGTGCGGCGGCCGTAGCGGTGTCGATCATCGCGACGTGCTGCCTGGTGTCGTTCTCATACGCGGTCAGCGGCGAGCCCGCCGCCAGCTTCAGGCCCATCGCCCGTACCGCGCCCGGCGAGGCGGCCAGCAGGTTGATCGTCTGGGAGGTGGTGGCGGAGAGGGCCAGCGAGCCGCTGAAGTTCGTGCCTTGCGGGAGGGCTACGGGCCACCAGACACCGGCGGCGGCCACGCCGTTGATGTGGTCGGCGACCGCGTCCGCATCGGCCGGGAAGCCGATCGAGGGATTGGTACCGGGCGCGGCGACGTTGTTGGCCGGGCCGTTGTCCTCCACAGTCACCGTGGTGTCCGCCAGGACCGTGAACTGGCGTGAAATCTGGCCCGCCCCGGTGGCGGTCAGGCCGAGGACAGCGACGAACGCGCCCACGCCGAGGACCGTGCCCAGCATGGTCAGCACCGCCCGTCCCGGCCGCTGCACGATCCCCGCGACCGCCTCTGCGGTGGTGTCCCGCATGCTCAGCCGGGGCGACGGGAGGCCAGGAGCTGACCTAGGCATGATCGGCCCCGGCTCGCTCGGACAGCGACCCGTCGCTGATCGCGATCATCCGGCTGGCGTGAGACGCCACTTTCTCGTCATGCGTGATCACTACGATCGTGAAACCGGCCGCGTTCAGCTGGTCGAGCAGTTCCATGAGCGCCGCGGCGTTCGTCGAGTCCAGGTTCCCGGTCGGCTCATCGCACAGCAGCAGGCTGGGCCGGTTCACCAGCGCCCGCGCAATCGCCACCCGCTGGCATTCCCCGCCCGACAGCGTGGTAGGCAGCGCATCGAGCCGGTGCCCCAGCCCGACCGCCTGCAGAGCGCCGACCGCCGCCGCCGGCCGGTCGCTCCGTGGTGTCTGGTTGTACAGCTCGGCGAGCAGCACGTTCTCCACCGCTGTCCGGTAGGACAGCAGGTGAAAGTCCTGGAAGACGAACCCGATCCGGCGGCCGCGCAGGCCGGACCGGTCCCGGTCGTTCAGCGCGGAAGTATCCAGGCCGTCTAGCAGGTAGCGGCCCTCGGTCAGCGAGTCGAGCAGGCCGAGCAGGTGCAGCAGCGTCGACTTGCCCGAGCCGGACGGCCCGGTCACGGCGACGTAATCGCCCGCCTCGATGACCAGGTCGGCCGGGCGCAGCGCCGCCACCGGCGGCGAGCCGGGATAGGTGCGGGCCACGCCGTGCAGGTCGATCACCGGCGCGGTCATCAGCCGCTCACCACCACGCGGTCGCCGGCGGCGAGCGAGCCGGAGGTCACCTGGGTCACCTGGACATAGCCGTTCTCCGAAAGGCCCGGCGTGACCCGGACATCGGTCTGCTTTCCGTGCGGGCCGGCCACGGTGACGTAGCTCGTGCCCGACGCCGTGCTGACGATCGCGGCGGCCGGTACCGTGAGCACCGGCCCCTCGGTCTGCCCGGTCTGCACGGTGACCAGGACATTCTCGCCGTTCAGCGCCGCCGCCAGCGGCCTAGACGGGCGCACGGTCAGCGGGATGAACACCGTCGCAGCTGAGCTACCAGAACCACTAGAGCTGCTCGAGCTACTGGAGCTGCTCGACCCGGTAGACCCGGAGCCGGCGGACCCCGAGGAGCCCGCCGAGCCCGAGCCGCCCCCGATGGCCACCACCGCGCCGGCCGGCGACAGGGTGGTGGCCGTCCCCAGGTCAGCCACAGACCCGCTGGCGCGCAGGCCGGTGACCGCGTCATAGAGCGTCACCTTCAGGCCGGCCTTCACCTGACCGGCGTAGGCCGGCGGCAGTTCACCGGTCAGCGCCAGCGACCCGCGGGCCGCGAGCTCCAGGAAAGGCTGGCCGGGCTGCTCCCCGGTCGCCCCGTTCACCGCCACTACCGTCGCGGGCAGCGACGGCAGGAACACCACATCCGCCATGGGCACGCCGCCCGAGGAGGGCGGGGTGTAGCCGAGGTGCTCGTAGTACAGCTGCACCGCGTACACAGTGGCCGAACCGAAGTAGCCGGGCGTGTCCCCATCGTCGTAATACCCGAGCCCGGCCAGGGCCTTCTGCAGCTCCGTGACGTCCGGCCCGCTCTCGCCTGGCACCAGGTCCCGCCACGCGGGCACCGGCCCGGCCAGCGCGAACAGCGGCTGGCCGTCGATCTCGGCCAGCAGCCTTCCGTTGCTGATCGAAGCCCCGGCGGCGACGTCCGGCTTCGAGATGTACACCGCGGACCCGCTTCCGCCCGCGGCCGACGATCCCGCTCCGGCGGCTGAGCTGCCCGCGCCTGACGAACTTGACGACGGGGCGCTCGCGTACACGTCGTACTCGGTCGCCGGGTACACCACGCCGCGCATCTGCACCGACGAGGTCAGGACCTGGGAGACGACCGGGGCCGTGGTCACCGTCGGGGGTGGCGCCGCGGTATCCGCGGCCAGCTGCTGCGGCGATTTCACGAAAGAGGCGCCGATCAGGCCGCCGATGGCCAGCAGGGCGGCCGCGATGCCGACCCCGAGCAGCACGCGGCGCCGGCGGGCCAGCCGCGATCCGGGCAGCGCCGGCCGGCCGCTATCGTCGGGGCCGCTCTGGCTGACCGGCGAGCCAAGTCGTGTCACGAGGTCCTCCGATTGCTTCGCATCCCGTCCGGGCTCCGGCAGAAGCCGGAACACGCCTGAACCTGGGTACCGGCCACCCTCCCATGGTGGTTCTCAGGTCTGCGCATGACCTCTGTGTGAGTTTCATGTCAACCCCGGCGCCCGGGCCGTCCGCCGCCCGGCCGCGCCGTCCAGGCGGGGTTCACATGAAACTTTCAGATTTCTCGCACGCTGCGTGTATCGGCTTATGCTGCGATGACGCGATGACACACGACGACGGGAACCTCCTCGTGTGCGACGACGAGATCTTCCTGAGGGACGCCGTCGCCGCCTCACTGCGTTTTCTCGGCTTCGAGGTAACCGCCGCGCAGACCGGAACGGACGCCCTCCGGCTGGCCCGGGCCCACCCCTTTGACCTGCTCATCCTGGACGTTATGCTGCCCGACCTCGACGGCTTCGAGATCGTCCGCAGGCTGCGCAGCGATGGAAACCGGGTCCCGGTGATCTTCCTGACCGCCAAGGACGCCCAGGACGACAAGGTCACCGGGCTCACCATCGGCGGCGACGACTACATGACCAAGCCGTTCGGGCTCGAGGAACTCGCCGCCCGGGTCCGCACCGTGCTGCGCCGCAGCCGCCCGGCGGCGGCCGAGCCGGTCCTGTCCTTCGCGGACCTCACCCTCGACCAGGACACCTACGAGGTCCGCCGCGGCGGCCGCCCGATTGAGCTGTCACCGACCGAGTTCCGGTTGCTGCGCTACTTCATGCTCAATCCCGGCCGGGTGCTCACCCGGGCTCAGCTCCTCGACCATGTGTGGGACTATGACTTCGGCGGATCCAGCACGGTCGTGTCTACCTATGTCACCTACCTGCGACGCAAACTGACGAGCGACGGGCCTGAGCTGATCCACACCCAGCGTGCCGTCGGCTACAGCCTGCGCCTGCCTCGCCCCGGCGAGGTCAGCCGTAGCGACCAGCCCGGCGCCGGCCAACGAGAGGCCAGGCGCCGGCGACCTAGGCCAGCCCAGATGAAAGCCAGGCGGGTTCCGATGATTCCCAGGGGAACTTCCCGCGCGACGGCGCCGCTGCGGCGGCTGCTGCGCGTCCAGCTGCGCCTGAAGGTGATGGCCGGCGTCGTGCTGGTCACGCTGGTCGCGCTCGCGGCGTTCGACATCGGCGCGGTCACCACCATGCGCCGCTACCTGATCGGCCAGACCGACAGCAACCTGCACGTGGCGCTGGACCTGACCGTGCCGCGGCTGCACACCATCTTGTCCGGCGGCTCTCCGCCCGGCGCTCGATGGGGGCCAGGCGGCGTGCCCGAGCAGGTCACGCTACCGCCCAAGGCCGAAGTTCCGGCCCTCCCCGGCGCCTTCGACATGGTCTTCCTGCCGTGGCGTGGCCAGCAGGTGACCCTGCAGGTGGCCACGAATGCCGGGTCGCGCGGCTACAACTGGGTCCTGTCGCCCAGGGCGGCCCAGGTGGCCGCCCGGCCTGGCCCGCACACCGTAGACATCGCTCGAGACAGGACCCCGCTCCGCATCCAGTCGATCCAGGTCGAAGGCGGCTCTCTGGTGGCCGGCACCAGCCTCAGCCAGGTCGCCAAGACCATCGATCAGGTCGAGGCCATCGTCACATTCGGCTCGATCGCTGTGGTGCTGCTCATCGGCCTCGGCGTCTTCGTCGTGCTGCGCCGCGGCCTGCGCCCGATCGAGGCCATGGCCAGACAGGCCGACCGGATCAGCGGCGGCGCCCTCACCGACCGGGTGAGGGCGCAACACCCCGGAAGCGAGGTGGGCAGGCTCGGGGCCGCCCTGAACGGCATGCTGGCCCGGATCGAGGCTGACGTGCACGAACGCGAGGCCAGCCAGCAGCAGATGCGGCGGTTCTTCGCCGACGCCAGCCATGAGCTGCGCACGCCGCTGGCCTCGCTGCGGGCCAACGCCGAGCTTTACCAGCAGGGCGCCCTGGGCAGCACCGATGAGGTCGACGAGGTGATGGACCGGATCGCGGCGGAGACACGGCGCATGGGCCGGCTGGTCGACGACATGCTCCGCCTCGCCCGCCTCGGCCAGCATCCCGGCCAGTCCCAGGAGCCGGTTGACCTGACCGCCCTGGTCACCGGATGCGCGGACCGGGCGCGGGTGGCCGATCCGGCGCGGACCTGGCAGGTGCGGATCGCTGACGGCCTGGCCACCGTCGGCGACGAGGAACTGCTGCGGCGCGCCATCGACAACCTGCTCAGGAACGTGCTCGTGCACACCCCATGCGAGGCGGTGGGCACGATCAGCGCGTCCGAAGCCGACGACTGGGTCACCATCGAGGTCAGCGACGACGGCCCCGGCGTTCCCCCGGACAAGCTGTCGCTCATCTTCGAGCGCTTCTACCGAGCCGGGGCCCGGTCGAGCCGCCCCGGTGCCGGTCTCGGTCTGGCCATCGCGGCCGAGACCGCGTCCGCGCACGGCGGTACCACGCAAGCGGCCGCGGTCAGCCCGCACGGCCTTCGGATCACGCTGACCCTCCCCGTCGGCCAGCCGCCGAGTCCGCGCTCCGCACCCGAGCTAGCCGCCTCCGTCAGCTAGTGGTCTCCGGTCACAGGCAGAAATAGCCGGAGTAACGCAGAACGCGGCGGACCTGCAACGCCGAACCGCAGCGGTTGCTGCCGTCGGTGGCGCAACCGTGTCCGATCCGCAGCGTCCGCGATGGCCTGGTGCCGCAGCATACTGTGGCAACGTGGACGAGAGGTTGCTGGCCGAGGCCCGGCAAGCCCAGGAGCGGCTGATCCAGGCCGAGCACGCCGCCGAGGCGGCCTGGGCTGAGTTCCGCCGTGCCGTGCACCGTCTGGTCGTGCGCAGCTCGCGGCCCGGGGACGTCGCTGCCGCGCTCGGGCTTAGCGGCCGGCAGCTTGATGAGATTGTCCGGCAGGCCGGCGGTCCCGGCCGCAGCGGCGCATCAGACACCGATCTGGCCTGCGCGTTCTGCGGGAGACCGCGGCCGGAGGCCGGCAAGCTGATCGCGGGCCCGGACGGGTACATCTGTGACGCGTGCGTCGAGCTGGCCGAGGGCGTGATCAGTTCCGGCAGCGCCGCCGGTACCCTGCTGGGGCCGATGCACGCCGTGCCGGAGCAGGACGGGCGGGCCCGCTGCAGCTTCTGCGGCAAGCACCGCGATCAAGTCGCCGGCCTGGCCGCCGGGCCGGCCGAGATCGGCGGCCAGGCTTCCGGACCTGTGGCCATCTGTGTGGAGTGCCTATCGTTGTGTAACGAGATCATCGCTGATGAACTGACGTGACCCGGTGGTCGATGATCTATCGGCTACGGTCGGCGTATGCCTAACACGAAGCTTCTGGCTGATGGCAACCAGATGGCAGTTGACAAGGACGGGTCGCAGCTCGCCCAGCTGGACGTGTCTGCCT
Source organism: uncultured Actinomycetota bacterium (assembly GCA_963775745.1). GTDB lineage: Bacteria > Actinomycetota > Actinomycetes > Streptosporangiales > Streptosporangiaceae > DATBGO01. Next base: position 72,525 of record CAVZKE010000019.1, on the reverse strand, counting down.
ACCGCACCATCCGGCTATCGGTCGACAACTGGGTGAACAGCCCGGCGGCGGTGATCATCAGTGTTTCGCACGTTGACCAGCCGAACACGATCAACGCCAACTTCATCACCGCTCTTGACTCCTTCACCGTCCCGCCGGGTGGATCGGTCAGCCGGGTGTACGAGGTGCCGGGTGAGGTGGTGGCGTTCCTGGCCGGCCCGGAACACCCCCCGCTCGCTGGCATCGAGATCGACTTCACGGTCTACGGCCGGGCCGACTGAGGCAACGCATCACCGCAGTAGCGTTGGCCTACGGCGACCTGGGAGTCCGAGGCCAGTCACCTACGTTCATGTCCCACGCCCCGGCCTCGGCCGCGCCCGTTCTGTCGGTGCCTATGTTTACTCTTGTCGCGTGGACGCAAGAGAAGCAGCCCAGCGGTGGGCAGAAGTCTGGGAGCGCGGCTGGCGCGAGCATGACGCCGCCGCCATTACCGCGCTCTATGCCGAGGGCGCGTTCTGGCAACATCATCCGTTCCGCGATCCGGACCAGGGTTACCTGGCGCGCGTGTTCGCGGAGGAGGAGTCGGCCCAGTGCCGGTTCGGCACGCCCATCGTCGACGGCGATCAGGCCGCTGTGCCGTGGAGCGCGCAGACCAGGCTGAGGGATGGCGGAACCGAGGACCTGGCGGGGGTGTCATTGCTGCGCTTTAGCGCCGACGGGCTAGTCATGGAAGAGCGCGACTTCTCTGTCCTGGGCTGACGCACACTTTCCGGCCAGCCGACCCGGGCGCTGCCGGGCCGGGTATATCTAGTTGGCATGGGATGAGATATCCTGCTGGGCTCAGAATCGACCGGGATACCGGCTACGAATGGCTCGCCATACACGATAAGGACTGGCGGCGCGCGCTGGATGTCCAGGCTGCGCTGTGGCGCAGCGGGCGCATGAGAGCAGTAGGCTTCCCCGACCTGCTCGTCGCTGCCGTGGCAGAACGAGAACACGTCACCGTGCTGCACTACGACGGCGACTACCACCTCATCGCGCAGGTCACCGGCCAGCCGGTGCAGTCGGTTGCGCCCCGCGGAACGGTGCCGTAACCCAATGATCCGGCCTGGCGCGCTTGCCGACCTCCCGGCCGCAGCGGAGATCTATCGCAGCGCCTCGTTGTCCAATGCGGGCGACCGCGACAACCTGCTGGCTCATCCAGAGCACCTGATCCTAGGGCCGGAGGGCCTGGCCGAGGGCCGGACTCATGTCGCGGAAGAGGACGGCTCACTGGTTGGCTTCGCCACCTGGATCGAAGCGGGCGGCACCGTCGAATTGGAAGACCTCTTCGTGCACCCGGCCTGGATGCGGCGTGGCATTGCCACGGCACTCGTCAACCGCATCGCCGCGGTTCTGCGAGTACGGGGCGTGGCGCGCCTGGAAGTAACCGCCAACCCTCATGCGCTTGGGTTTTACAGCGCCGTCGGCTTCATTGAATGCGGCGTCGCAGCGACGGACTTTGGCACCTCGTCCCGTATGGTGCTCGTGATCCAATGACTGCCGTTGAGTGATCGGGCGCCACCCCACCAGCAGCGACGCGGATGTCGCGGCGCTCTCCGGACAGGAACTGCTTCCCTACCCGAACCCGCCCGGCACCTGACAGCTCAACGGCTTCGAACCTCTTGGATCACCCAGGAATTACCATCTGGGTCCTGGAAACTGGTGTACTTTGCCCATGGCCCTTCCTGAATCTCCTGCGTCATTACCACCCCGCGTCCGGCGAGATCCGCCACGGTGGACTCCAGATTGCCCGCCCGCAGAGTCATGCCTTTCATTGAGCCAGCCTTCAACGTGCCGTCTTCCAAGACGAGAGTGATTGCCGTCTGCCCGCCGCGTGGGCGTACCTCCAGCCAGCGGAGCCGCTGTCCGCCAGCAAGCTCGTATCCCTCATCGGACAGCAGCTCCCAGCCGAGACCATGGCCGTAGAATTCCTTGGCCTGATCCTGACTTCTGACTGGCACGCTCACTATCTGCAGATACTCAATGGGCATTAGTGTGTCCCCCTGGCTTCCACGATCGCCGACGGCGGGAGGGGGCGCAGCCCGGCCTCGATGTCGCGGGTGTAGAGGTTGACCAGGCCTGTGACAAACATGTTGAGCAAATATAACGACCGGCACCGGAAGTCGGCTACCCGGGGCCGTGCCGAAGCTTAGGCCGGCAACGCGATCGCCGTGACGACCAGTCCAGCGCCCGCCAGCCAGCGGCCACTGAGGTTGGCCAGCGGACAGGCGCCGGCCGCTGGAGCCGGTACCAGCAAGTGCGCGTCGAAAGTGCCGTCCCCAGCGTTTATGGTTATGTCTGCCTCCTCGAAGCTGAGCCAGCATCGGGCCAGCGGGAACCATGCCTTATAAACCGATTCTTTAGCGCTGAACAGCAACCGGTCCCAGCATACGCCGGGGGCCGCAGCCGCCAGGTCGCGCAGCCGAGCACGCTCGCCTGCCAAGGAAACTACTTCGAGTAGGCCGTCGGGCAGTACGTCATTCGGCTCGGCATCGACCCCGATCGTAAGCATGTCGCGTATACGCGCAACCGCAGCAGCACGGTATCCGGTGCAGTGCGTGATGCTGCCAACAATTCCAGGCGGCCACTGCGGAGCGCCGCGCTCACCGGGCAGAATAGGCGCGGGCGCCATGCCAAGGCTGGCCAGCGCACGCCGGGCACAAATTCTAGCGGTGGTAAACTCCCGTCGGCGCTCATTGACGGCCTTGGCGACAATCGCCGCCTCTTCGGAGAAGAGCACGGCATCAGGTGGATCGGCGAATGACTCCGCACTCGCCACGCCTTTGGGCAGGATCTGCTCGATCACCCCAAGATCACCGGGACCGGCCAGATCTGCGGCCGGGCGGGCCATCGACCGGGCGATCGGCGCCCGCGACAGTGAGCGACAGCTGCTCAATCCCGTATCACCACCTGGTCACCTCTTTGGGTGCCGGTTCCGGGCGGCGGCTCGGCGGGGTCGTGGCCGAGTGAGGTGATCCTGTTTCCATGGTCGAGGAATACGACCTGCGGCTGCATTTTCGCCGCCTCTTCGTCATTGACCGTGGCGTAGGAGATTATGATGACCAGGTCGCCAACGTGGGCCAGTCTGGCCGCCGCGCCGTTAGTGCCTATAATGGCTGAGCCTCTGGGGCCCTCGATCACATAAGTCGATAGACGTGCACCATTGTTGATATTTACTACGTCTACCTTTTCGTTCGGCAGGATCCCGGCAGCTTCCATGAGGTCCGCGGCGATGGTGAGCGAGCCGACATAATGCAGGTCCGACTGTGTTATAGTCGCCCGGTGAATTTTCGACTTGAGCATCTCGCGAAGCATTTAGCGGTGGTCCTTTCTGCGCGGCAACCCCCGCAATGCGCGCTCCAGTTAAGGCACTCGTACCGGGATCATTATTGTTGGGCCGGCTGAGGCACCCGCGGCCCCGGACCATGTGGCCAGAATGCCCGCTATCCGATATCGGTGCATCTTCATTAATGCGAAGCTGGCTGGGCGTGGGGCGTGCCCCGGGCTCCCGCGCGCTCGGGGCGCAGGGCAGCACCGACGATGGATCTCGTCCGCAGAGCGCTCGCCTCGCTGCGCCGGAGAACCCCGCCGACCCAGGGGCAGGAGCGTTGCGCCGGCCTCGGCGGACCGGCCGGTGCCACGGCCGGAAATGGTCGTTAGCATGACGTTATGCTGGGACGCAGCTACCACGACCAGGTGTGCTCTGTCGCCCGCGCGCTGGAGATTGTCGGCGAACGGTGGACGCTCCTGATTGTCAGGGACGCTCTGCTCGGGACCACGAGATTCGAGGGATTTCTGAGCGGACTCGGAATAGCCCGCAACGTCCTTGCCGACCGGTTGCAGGCGCTCGTCTGCGCGGGAATCCTGGAGCGGACGCCCTACAGGTACCGGCCGCTGCGGCACGAGTATCGGCTCACCACCAAGGGCCGTGACCTGGCAGTGGTCGTCATCTCGCTGATGGAGTGGGGAGACCGCTACCTGGCAGGCGGAGGCGGCCCGCCGACGCTGGCCGAGCATCTGAGCTGCGGGGGGCCCGTGGCGGCCGAGTTGATGTGCCATTCGTGCGGCCGCGCCCTGCCCGCCGTGGAGGTGGCCACCCGGCCTGGCCCGGGCCGGACCGCGGGGGTGGCCACCGATGTCGTTACGGCGCCCGCGGGCTCCCAGTAAGCCCGGCGCCCCAGGTCACCGCGGCTGACCGGCGACCGCGGCTGACCGGGTCACTGCGGGCTGACGGGTCACCGCTGCTGACCGGTCACTGCGGCTGACCGGTCACCACGCGAGCGGCCGCGCGCTGGCCGTTGCCGTCCGCGCCAGGCCCCGGCGCGCCGTACGTGACCTTCACGTCGCGCTGCTGGGCCGCCTGCACGATGCCGGGGATAGCGCGTTCGGCGAGCGCGGCGATGGTCAGCGCGGGGTTCACGGTCAGCGCCCCGGGCACGGCGGAGCCGTCAGTGACGAAGATGCCTGGATGGTTGCGCAGCTCGTGACGGTCGTCAAGGGCGGAAGTGGCCGGATCGTCGCCGACGCGGCAGGACGCGAGCGGATGGACGGTGTACGCGCCGACCACGTCGTTGGTCCACGGCAGCACCCGGGCCAGCCTGTCGCGCTCAAGGATGTCCCGCACGTGAGCGTCGGCCTCGGCCCAGCCGCCCAGCGTCGTTTCCGACGGCTCGTAGCGCAGCGCGCCGCGCCCGAGCATCTGCTGCGAGATGCGCATGGCATTGCCGGTGGGCGGCGGCGGGCCGAATACGCCCTCGTTGTCGTCCTCGGACATCGTGAAGATGGTCAGCCACGAGCGCCAGTGCCGCAGCATCTCCTTCTTCTCCGGGCCGAACCAGGATGGGCCGGAGGCGCCGGGGGCCTGGGCCAGGATGGTGCCCAGGCCCGGCGGGAAGTAGAGCTGCTCCAGCGAGAAGCGGTGGAACTCCGGGAGCCGCTCATCGAGGCGATCCCAGCTCGCCACGCTGGGCCCGCGGCCGATCTGGTTCGCCGCATAGGCCATGCCCGTCGCCGCGGCTCAGGCCAAGCACGTCCCGCACCCGCTCCTCGTCGAGCACGGCGGTGTTGAGCCGTTCGCCGTTGCCGGAGAAGTACCGGCCGACGGCGGGCGACATGGCGCCGAGGTCCGCCTGGGAACGCTGCAAGATCACCGGAGTGGCACCGGCCCCGGCCGCCAGCACGACGATCTTGGCATCGATCGTGCCCTCCCCCACCTGCACCCGGTAGTCTTCGCCGTCGATGACGTTGTAGTGCACCCGGTAGCCCCAGTCCGGGGCGGTGGAGATGCGCTGGACCTCGTGCATCGGCCGGATCTGCGCGCCATGCGCGATCGCCGCGGGCAGGTAATTGTGCAGCAGGGAACGCTTGGCGTCGAAGCGGCAGCCGGCCATCATCCAGTTGCAGTTCGTGCACAACGCGGTGTCGACGGCGACCGGCAGCGGGTTCGCGGTGCGCCCCGCGTGGTCACAGGCGGCCGCCCACAGGCCGCCGGGATAGGTGACCTCGTTCCAGCTTTGCAGGCTGATCGGCAGGGCCTCGGTGACCCGGTCATACCACGGGTCCAGGGTATCGCGGGTGATCGCGGCGGGCCACATCCGGTGGCCGATGCTGCCACGGCGCTCGAAGATGAACCGCGGCGCGCGGGGCATCGTCGCGAAGTACACGACGCTGCCGCCGCCGACGCAGTTGCCCGACAGGACGCTCATCCCGTCGCCTGCGACGAATTCGAAGATCCGCGTGGAAGACGAGCCCAGCTTGAAATCGTGCTCGAATTCCTCGGTGGACAGCCACGGCCCGCGCTCCAGGACCACGACCCGCGCGCCGCCTGCGGCGAGATGGTAAGCCGCGATCGCGCCGCCGAAGCCGCTGCCCACCACGAGGATGTCGGTACGTTCCTTGCTTGTCATGCGGGGCTCCCTGAAGACGTGGTGCCGGGGTGGAGGCGGGCCAGTGACCGCCCGTAGGAGTAGTCGGGGAACCGCCACAGGCCATCGGCGTCCGGCTTGGCGAAGCCCATCGCGGTCAGGCCGGGGTGCCCGGCCGCGATCGCGTCGACCGTGTGTATGTGCGCGGCAGTGTCAAAGGCCATGAAGGAGAACAGCGCGAGCAGGACCCAGAGGTCCTTCTCCGGATGACCGGGCGCGGTCAGCGCGCGTACCAGGGCCGTGCGGTCGTCGAACGACAGCGCCACGAACGGCGGCACCGATGTGTCGCTGCCGAGCCCGTGCTCGCTGGCGTACGCGGCCGCGTGCCCGTTCAGCGCCTCGACGAAGCCGTCCAGACCGCTCGCTATTCCGGTCGCGGGCGTTTCCAGCAGCTCGATCGCGCCCGCCGCCACGGCGCCAGGGCCCGGGCGCGGCGCCCGCGATCGCCCGGTCGCCCGGGTAGCGCAGCTCCCCGGGCACGAGCGTGTCAGCGAAGGCCTCAAGGGTCATTGTCCGCGGTGAGATATCACCTGAATCGCCAGCCTGCACGGTATAGCCTCCTGTTATCGGCAGCGCGGAAGGCGCAGCCGCCAATGGCCAATTCGGGGCTAGCAGTATTCGGCTTCCCCGGCAGGGCAGCCCGCCTCGTTATGCAATTATGCCTGCGGCTTCGTGCGCACGCATCTCCGGAATTGCCGAGCGCATCTTCGCAGGTGCCAAAGATGGATTAACGACCGGGGCCGGTGCGCATTCGGCCGGACGGTTTTCCGCCGGGTGCTGTTCTGCCCGGCAGCGCAGAATACCTGGTCCGGGGCGCTCAGCTCGGCATCGATGGCGGAAATAATGCATCGAGTACGGGCTGATGGCCCACTTCCGCGGTCAGACCGGGCCGTGCGGTCAGCATAACCGCCGTTCCCCAGCCGGCGCATCTTCCTGGTTGCTCTACGACACCGGAGCGCGCTCGCTGGATGAGGCGCCCGGCCAGGCCCACCGGCTAATCGGATACGGCGGGGCAATTCAGAAGATGCGCCCGGTGCCTCGCGCGATGACGATGGAGCAGGCCAGAGCTGACGCGGCTGGCCTGGCCGAGCCCTGGGCTGAGGAGCGGATGATGAGCCGGACGCTGGTCCGCACGGCACTGCGAAGATCAAGCACGCAAATCCGTTACATCACCGCCGTCAGGCCCGGTGCCGCGCGGGATCAGGTGGCCGCGGTCTACGCCCAGGTCGAGCGGGACTTCGGCATGCTGGCGCCGCCGGTCGTGCTCCATTCGCCGGCTCCGGCACCGCTCGCGGCCTGCTGGCTGATGCTGCGCGAGACACTGGTCGCCAGCGGCCGCGCCGACCGCGCGGCCAAGGAGGCGGTCGCGGCGGCGGTCTCGTTCGGCAACACTTGTCCGTACTGCGTTGAGGTACACGCGGCCATGCTGCACGGACTGGCCCACGGAGCTGATGCCGCCGCGATCTCCGCCGGTCAGATCGAGTCCATCGCCAGTCAGGGCATCCGCGACATCGCCACGTGGGCCCTGGCCAGCGGGCAGCGCGACTCGGCGGCCCGCAGCCCCAGGCCGTTTCCGCGTGAGCACACCGCGGAGATGCTGGGGGTGGCGGTGACGTTCCAGTACTTGAACCGGATGGTCAGCGTGTTTCTTGGCGACAGTCCGGTCCCGCCGGGCGTGCCGGCCGCCGTGCGCGGTGGCGTCGGGCATCTGCTCGGCCGCTTCATGGCGAAGACGGCCCGCGAGCACGCTGAGCCCGGCGCCTCGCTTGACCTGCTGCCCGCGGCGCCGCTGCCCGCTGACCTGGCCTGGGCGGCCGGTAGTGCCAGCATCGAGGGGGCACTCGGCCGGGCTTGCGCCGCCGTTGACGCGGCGGGTAGCCGGTCGGTGCCCGAGCCGGTCCGCGATCTCGTCCTGGCCAGGCTGGCCAGCTGGGATGGACGCCCGGCGGGCCTGCACCGGGGCTGGGCCGAGGGTGCCGTCAGCGGGCTGGCTGCCGCTCAGCGCCCGGCAGGCCGGCTGGCCCTGCTCACGGCCCTGGCTTCGTATCAGGTCCTCCCCTCCGATGTCGATGCGTTCCTGGCTGAGCAGCCAGGGGACCAGGCGCTGGTCGAGCTCACCGCGTGGGCGAGCCTGGCCGCGGCGCGGCGGGTCGGCAGCTGGCTGGGCAGCCGGCCGGAGGTGCGAGCGTGAACGGCCGCGGTCGCGGCGGACGTGCGGTGAGGTGAGGTGGTCGATGAAACGCGAGCCCGATCCCTGGTCTGGCCGGCCGCACCTGGTTCCCGGGCCCGACGAGCCGCGGCCGCTGGTGGCCGGGCCGGAGAGGGCGCCCGGGTCACCGCCGCCCCGGGCGGGTGTCGCGGCGATCAGCTCGCTGCGCGCGGGCGACTCGCCCCGGCTGGCGGGGGTGGCCGGTGACCACGTGGAGCTGCTCGCGCAGACCGAGACCGTGCTGCCGCCGATCCTGGTGCACTGGCCCAGCATGCGCGTGATCGACGGGATGCACCGGCTGGCCGCCGCCGCGCTGCGCGGCCAGCAGACCATCGAGGCGGAATTCTTCGCCGGCAGCGACGATGACGCCTTCATCCGCGCGGTCCAGGAGAACATCACCCACGGCCTGCCGCTGACCCTGGCCGACCGCAAGGCCGCCGCCGCGCGGATCGTCACCCGCCGCCCCGAGCTGTCCGACCGCGCCGTCGCGGCCCGCACCGGGCTGTCGGGCAAGACCATCGCCGCGCTGCGCCGCCGCTCAACCGGGGAACTCCCGCAGTCGAGCGCCCGGATCGGCGCCGACGGGCGGCTGCGCCCGCTCAGCAGCACCGAGGGCCGCCGCCGCGCCTTCGCCGTCATCACCGCCCGGCCCGGCGCGTCGCTGCGCGACATCGCCACCGCCGCGAGCGTCTCGGTCGGCACCGCCCACGACGTCCGCACCCGGATGCGCCGCGGCGAGAATCCCCTGGCCACCCCCGGCCGTCCCGCGCCCCGCCCCGCCCCCGCCCCCGCCGGGCCCGTGCCGCTGCCCCGCACCCGGGCCCGCGACAGCCAGTTAATCCTGCAGAACCTCATGCAAGACCCCTCGCTCCGGCACACCGACACCGGCCGCGAGCTGCTGCGCTGGCTGCGCACCCACATCATCACCGCCACCGAATGGCCCGCCCTGGCCAGCGCCGTCCCCCCGCACTGCGCCGAGATCGTCGCCGAACTCGCCCGCCAGTGCGCCGACACCTGGTCCCAGCTAGCCCACCACCTCGAACACCGCATCCACCACACCAGCTGACCCAGCACCCCGCCCGCCGTCATCGCGTCGCGGGCGAGGGACCACCTTCCGCCCCGAGGGCGCCCGGGCCTGGCGTCCGGAGCGGGCGCCAGGAGCGGGGCGCCTGGAGCGGACGTCGAAACCAGGCGTCCGGGGCTAACGCCCGGAGCCGGCGAACTGACCCGGGGTGCGGCCGGGCCCGGCCGGTCCACGGTAGGCCTGGGCAATGTCGAGCCACCGGTCAGCGTCGGCACCGATGGCGGTGACGGCGAGGTCGTCGCGGTGCCGCCGCCTGGTCACCAGCAGGCAGAAGTCCACCGCCGGCCCGGCGATCTTCTGCGCCGCGTCCTGCGGCCCGAACGCCCACAGCTCACCTGACGGAGCGGTGATCTCGAAGCGGAACTGCTCCTGCGGCGGGGTCAGGCCCCGCGACTGGTAACCGAAGTCCCAGACCAGCACGGCGAAGCCGACCAGATGCCTGAGCCGGTCGGTCGCCTCCCGCTGGACCCCGAGCGTGTCCGCGATGTCCTGGCCGTGCGCGAAGTTCTCCATGATCCCGGCGCACGCCAGGATGGCGGGCGGCAGCGGCCTGACCAGCCAGGGCACCACCTGGCCGGCCGGGACGGCGGCGAGCGCCTTGGTCACGCTGGCCCGCTCATCCCGCCAGCGGCCCAGCAGCGCATCAGGCGGATCATGGAGGAATGGCGCGAGCGCCGCCTCCACGTTCGCCCCGAAATTGCCACTCAGCCGCACTGTGAATTCGCGGAACGCCGTCGGATCCGACGCGGCCATCGCGGCCAGATGGAAGGTCGCGGCCAGATGCGCAATTTGATGTGCAATCGTCCATCCAGGAGCCGGCGTAGGCAATTTCCATTGGCTGGCATCAAGGCCAGCTACCAGCTGATCGACCTGCTCGCAATCCGCGTTCAGATCGTTAAGCACATCCTGGATCTCAGTCACGAGACTCGCCCTCCTGTCGGGAACCGGATTGGCCGGGTATGCGGCCTCGATGCTTCCGGATGCACGGACACCACGTTTGGTGAATGTCGTCCGCCCAGCATGACTCAGTGAGATCCGGCTGTCTTCTCCTCCTTTGCTGTCCGCGGGCGGGACCGGATCGAACGGGGCGCGGCCGGCCGCCAGGTCCGGGCCGGGCGCAGCGCGATAAGGGCGCAGAGCAATCGGGAAGTTGTGCGCCAAAGACCCGGTGCCTAAGCATGAGTGGACGGTCACCGGCCGACTCGGCCACGCCGCCATTTGACCAGCGGTAACGAAGGAGAGAACATGCCGACCACCTTCGGCTCTTTGCGCAGGTTGGTAATGACACCATCGCTGGCCAAGGTGAGCTTTAACGGGCGCGGTTTCCCGGTCACCCCCTCAGACGTGACAACCCGCCTCGAAGCAGTTCCCGACGCAGTGATCTGCGGCTTTGAATGGGGCATTGACACGCATAATCAGTGGGAGGTCGAGCGGCGCCTGAGCATAGTTGACCCTGAGCTGCTCGGCTTCGCCTTTGAAGGCGTCACCATGGCGTTCACCATCCTGGACGCGATGGGCGCGGGCCGGGGCCGCCGGACCCGCGACCTGCTGCTGGGCCCCGGGCAGCCGCATATCTTCCTGGCCTACATCGGCATCGGCTTCGCGATGGCCCGGCTACCCAGGCCGCTGTGGAAGAAAGTGCTCCCCGATCTGAGCGGTACGGCGTACTACCCGACGATGAGCTGGCTGGCCGTCGACGGCTACGGCTTCGACCGGGCGTACTTCGATACCAAGCGCTGGGTGGACGAGCAGCGGGTGGCTGCGCCGTATCCGTGGCAGGGCTCGCCGGACTATTTCGTGCGGGCGGTGGACCAGGGCATCGGCCGCGCCTTGTGGTTCATCCACGGCGCGCAGGCTCCCGCGGTGGCCGCCGCGGTGGAACGCTTCGCCGAGCACCGGCGCCCTGACCTGTGGAGCGGCGTCGGCCTGGCCGCCGCCTTCGCGGGCGGCGGCACGCCCGAGGGACTCGCCGAACTGCGCCGCGCCGCAGCCGGCCTGCAGCCCGAACTCGCTCAGGGCGTCGTCTTCGCCGCGGCGGCCCGCGCTTGGGCGGAAACGGTGCCCGAGCACACGACAGCGGCCGTCGAGGCTCTGGCCGGCCTGTCCTTCGATGAGGCGGTGGCCCTGGCCATCGGCTCGGCCGTGGAGGCCGCCGAAGGAACGATCCCGGCCTACGAGCTATGGCGCCAGAAGATACGCGCCAATTTCGGATCATCAGCCGGACATGTCTTGGAGTGACGCAAGGGCGAAGCCGCCAACCTGACCGACGATATTCCGACAACACATCTCTGTGAGGCAATGATGTCAGTCTCGCGTACTCGGATACGCAGGCTAATTCCGGGCCTGAGTGCCCTCGCCGTGATCGTGCTGATGTTCTTCGGCGTCAACTTCGCGGTGGCCGGGCCGACCGACGCAGATCAGGTCGCGGCCCAGTACAAATTCGTCCAGCTGCCGATCGCCCTGCCGCCTGGTTATCATCCCACCCAGACGATCCGGCAGGTGAATCCCGCCTACGAGCACCTACGGTCGTGGATTTCCTCGGTCGGCGCGGGTATCGCCCTCGCCGACGTCACGGGGCACGGCCGTGGTGACGGCATGTGCATCGTGGATCCCAGAACCAACGACGTGATCGTGACCTACGCGCCGACCGCGCCCGCCGCCGACAGGTTCACGCCGTTCGTCCTTAACCCGGCACCGCTGCCGATGAACTCGGCCATGGCGCCGATGGGCTGTGCCCCGGGTGACCTCAACGGGGACGGGCGCACGGACTTCCTCGTCTACTACTGGGGACGCACCCCGATAGCGTTCCTGGCCCGGTCGACCGCCACGCAGCCGTCCGCGAGCGCGTACCGGCCGGTCGAGCTGGTCCCGAATCTGTCGCTGAACGGCCACTACAACGGGCCGCAGTGGAATACCAATGCGGTCAACATCGCTGACTTCGACGGCAGCGGGCACCCGGACATTTTTGTCGGCAACTATTTCCCGAACTCCGACGTGCTCAATGCCCAAGGCTTTGACAACGTGCAGATGAACTCGACGATGTCTGATGCCAAGAACGGCGGCGGCGATTACGTGTTCCGCTGGGCGGGCGCCACGTCGGGAACGCATCCGACGGTGCGCTATGTCCAGGAGCCTTCTAGTGCCATTCCCTACGATGCCTCGACCGGCTGGACGCTGGCCGCGGCGAGCGCAGATCTGACCGGCGCCGGGGGGCTGCCCGACCTTTACATCGCGAATGACTTCGGGCCCGACCACCTCCTCTACAACTCCTCGACTCCTGGCCACATCAAGTTCACCGAGGCGATCGGGCAGCGCACGCCGCTGACCCCGAAGTCCTTCGTGCTCGGGCGGGACTCGTTCAAGGGCATGGGCGTCGACTTCGGCGACCTGAGCGACAACGGCAGGTTCGACATGATGGTCAGCAACATCACCACGGCGTGGGGGCTCCAGGAAAGCAACTTCGTCTGGATGAACCAGGCCGCCACCGGCGCCGCGATGAAACAGGACCTCGCCGGCGGCGTGGCGCCGTTCACCCAGAATGCCCAGCAGGTGGGAATGGCCTGGACCGGCTGGGGCTGGGATCTGAAGATGGGGGACTTCCTCAACAGCGGCCACCTGGACGTGGTCCAGACCGACGGGTTCGTCAAGGGGACGATCGGCCGGTGGCCCTGGCTGCAGGAAATGGCCATGTCCAATGACGACCTTTATACGAACCCCGCCTCGTGGCCGCTGGTCGAGCCCGGTGATGACATCGCAGGGCATCAGTGCATCGCCTTCTGGGCCAAGGCGCCCGGCAACGCCTACCTGAATGTCACCAAGCAGCTCGGGCTGTGCGTGCCGACCCCGACCCGGGGCATCGCCACCGCCGACACCCGCGCGGACGGCGCGCTGGACTTCGCGGTCGCCCGCCAGTGGGGGCCGCCCGCCTTCTACGCCAACCAGTCCCCGCACCGCGGGCACTACCTGGGCCTGGAGCTCTACCGGCCGTCGGTGGGCGGCGGCCCGCCTGGCGTCGGCCTGGAGGGCCTCGGCAGCCCGGCCTACGGCGCGACGGTCCAGATCTTCACCCCCGGCCACACCCAGATCGCCCAGCTCGACGGGGGCAGCGGCCACAGCGGCAAGTCGAGCTTCGAGGTCTACTTCGGCCTCGGCAGCTACACCGGCCCGGTCACCGCGCACCTGCAGTGGCGTGCCACCAGCGGCCAGCTCCATCAGCAGGTCCTGCAGCTCTCGCCAGGCACTCACGACCTAGTTCTGACCAGCACCGTCAAGGAGGTACCGAGCCGATGACCGCGATTGCCCGGCCAGTCGGGGATGCTGCGACAAGCACACCGCAGGCCCCTGCCGGCAAGACCGAGCGCCCGCGAGACGTCCGCTATCTCGCCCTGCGTAACTTCGCGATCTCGATCACTGTGTTCAACATCTTCGGCTACACGCTGCTGGGTTTCGAGCAGCCGTGGCTGTGGCCGATCCTGGCGCTCGCCACCGGCTACACGACCGACATCGTGTTCGAGGTGCTCAGCGCCTGGGCGCAGCAGCGGCAGCCCAGGTTCCTCGGCAACGGCCCTCGCGGCGTCTATGAGTTCCTGCTGCCGGCCCACATCACCAGCCTGGCCTGCAGCATGCTGCTCTACGGCAACAACCAGTTCTGGCCGACGATGTTCGCCATCATCGTCGCGGTCAGCCAGAAGCACTTCCTGGTGGCCCCCATCAAGGGCAAGTTCCGCCACTTCATGAACCCGTCCAACCTCGGCATCAGCGTGTCGCTGCTGGCCTTCAGCTCCTGGATGAGCATCGCCCCGCCCTATGAGTTCACCGAGTGGGCGAACACGCTTTTCAAGCTCATGATCCCGATAGTCATCCTGACCGCGGGCACCGTGATCAACGCGAAGCTGACGGGCCGGACGATGCTCATCGTCGGCTGGCTGGGCGCGTTCGCCATCCAGGCCTTCCTGCGGCACTGGATCTGGGGCGTCCAGCTCAACACCGCGCTCGGCGTCATGACGGGCGTCGCGTTCGTGCTCTTTACCAACTACATGATCACTGACCCTGGAACATCACCGTCGAGCCCGCGGGCCCAATTCATGTTCGGCAGCGCCATCGCCTTTGTCTACGGGGCGCTCATGGCATTCAACATCGTCTATACGCTGTTCTTCGCGGTATGCATCGTCTGCGCGTGCCGCGGACTTGGCTGGTGGGTCGCGTACCTGCGGCAGCGCCGGCGTGAGCAGCGAGCAGCGGGCGAGGCATCCGTCTCGGCTCAGCCCAGCGCGATACCAGCCTGAAGCAGCGGGCCCGCCCGGGGCAGCGGGCCCGCGCTTTCAGGGCAGCAGGCCCCGGCAGGAGATATGCCGCGTCGTGAGCACGCGCGAAGTGGCTGCGGAATTCATCCGCGGATTACGATCTGCAGAGAAATAGCAGTGGAAATAACATCGGGCGATAATAACGCCCGACGAGGCCGGGAGAAATAAAGTTGGCCAGCGTCTTGCGCGCGCTCAGGCGCCGTATATTGACCCCTAACGTCTCGGCGACCAGGCTCGACACGCGGGGCTTCCACGTGAAGAGCCCAGTCGCCAGGGAGCTACTCGAAACGGTGGGCCGGACGTTTCTCACCGGCTATGCCTACGCGGTCGAAGCACGCTCGCCCGCGCAGGCGCAGCAACGGCTCGAAGAAGTCCCGGCCCCGATCCGCGGGTTCGCCTACGAGGGCGCCGCGATGGGCTGCACCATGCTGGACGCCCTCAGGCCCGGGCACGGCCGGCGGCTCAGCGGACTGCTGGAAGGCCCGGGCGCCGACCACATCTACATGGCCTACGTCGGCATGGGCTGGGCAATGGCCAGGCTGCCGGGTTTCCGGTGGTCCAAGATCAAGGCGCCCGACCCGCTGCTGCGCTGGCTCGTGCTGGACGGCTACGGGTTCCACCAGGCGTACTTCCACACCGACCGGTACGTGCACGAGCAGTACCAGGACGCCAGGTTCCGCTGGCCGGCCGACGGCCCGGCGTGGTACGCCAGCCGGGTCATCGACCAGGGCATCGGGCGGGCCATGTGGTTCGTCGGCGGAACCGACGCCGAACTCGTCGGCACGCTGATCGACCGCTTCCCGGCCGTCAGGCGCGGCGACCTGTACGGCGGCGCCGGGCTGGCGGCCTGCTATGCGGGCGGCGCGGACGCGGACGAGCTGCGGGCCTTCCAGCAGCATGCCGGGGAGCACGCCACCCAGATCGCGCAGGGCTGCGCGTTCGCGGCCGAGGCGCGGGTGCGGGCGGGCCTGGTCACGGCGCACACGAAGATGGCGACCCGGGTGCTGTGCGGCATGACGCCCGAGGCGGCGGCGACGATCACCCAGCGCCTCCGCCCCGCGCAGGCCGGCGTTCCGCACGGCCGCCTCCCGCAGGCTGCTCCCCCGCAGCCCGGCTCGGGCCGGCCTGGCGCTAACGGGCTGCCTGCCAGCCTGCTGCCCGCCGATGCGCCGCCCGCCGACGCGCCGCCCGCCGATGACCTGCCTGCCTATGAGGTGTGGCGGCAGTGCATCGCTGCTGAGTTCGCAGCGCCGGGGAGGCGATAGCAGATGGGACGCGCGGGACGCCCTGCGGATGCCACTTCGGCCAGGATCGCGATCGTCGGCATGGCCTGCCGCTACCCCGAGGCCGGGTCGCCGCCCGAGCTATGGGAGAACGCCCTGGCCTGCCGCCGGGCCTTCCGCAGGCTGCCCGATGTGCGGATGCGCCTGGCTGACTACTGGGATCCGGACCCGGCCGCGCCCGACCGCTTCTACGCGCGGACCGCGGCGGTCATCGAGGGTTATGACTTTGACCGGGTCGGCTACAAGGTGGCTGGCCGGACGTACCGCTCGACCGACCTGACGCACTGGCTCGCGCTCGACACGGCGACCCTGGCGCTGGCCGACGCCGGTTTCCCGCTGGGCGAGGGACTGCCGCGCGAGCGCACCAGCGTGGTCATCGGCAACACGCTCACCGGCGAGTTCTCCCGGGCCAGCCTGATGCGGCTGCGGTGGCCGTACGTGGCCAGGACGCTGGCCACGGCGCTCGCCGAAGAGGGCTGGGACGAGCCGAAGGTCGCCTCCTTCCTGCGCAGCTTCGAGACCAGCTACAAGGAGCCGTTCCCGCCGGTCACCGAGGACACCCTGGCCGGCGGCCTGGCCAACACGATAGCCGGGCGGGTCTGCAACTACTTTGACCTCAAGGGCGGCGGCTACACCGTCGACGGGGCCTGCTCCTCATCGCTGCTCTCGGTGGCGACCGCCTGCCGGACGCTGCTCGACGGCGAGATCGACGTCGCCATCGCGGGCGGGGTCGACCTGTCCATCGACCCGTTCGAGATCGTGGGCTTCGCCAAGACCGGGGCCCTGGCCAGGACCGAAATGCGGGTCTACGACCGCCGGTCCAACGGCTTCTGGCCCGGTGAAGGCTGTGGCATGGTCGTGCTGATGCGCGAGCCCGACGCCAGGCAGGCCGGGCACCGCAGCTACGCCACCATCCCCGGCTGGGGCATCTCTTCCGACGGCAGCGGGGGGATCACCCGGCCCGAGGTCGCCGGATACCAGCTGGCGCTGCGGCGCGCCTACGAACGGGCCGGCTTCGGCATCGACACCGTCGCGCTGTTCGAAGGTCACGGAACCGGCACGGAGGTCGGCGACAAGACCGAGCTCACGGCGCTCACGGGCGCCCGGAGCACCGCCGATCCGGCGGCCGCGCCCGCCGCGATCACCTCGATCAAGGGGATGATCGGGCACACCAAGGGCGCCGCCGGGGTCGCGGGCCTCATCAAGGCCGCCATGGCGGTGCACCATCAGGTACTGCCCCCCACCATCGGCTGCGTCGAGCCGCACGAGATGCTGTCGCAAGAGCCGATCGCGCTGCGGGTGCTGCGCAAGGCCGAGCCGTGGCCGGACGGGGCACCGGTGCGGGCCGGGGTCAGCGCGATGGGCTTCGGCGGTATCAACACCCATATCGTGCTCGAAGCGGCCAGCCCGCGCCCGCGCGGCTCGTGGGACGCCCGGACCAGAGCGCTGGCCGCCTCGGTGCAGGACGCGGAGCTGCTGCTAGTTGACGGCGGCTCAGCCGCGGAACTGCGCGAGCGGCTGGAGCGGCTGATCGCCTTTGTGCCCGGCCTGTCCTACGCGCAGCTCGCGGACCTGGCCGCCACGGCGCAGCGCGAACTGGGCGACCGGAGCTACCGGGCGGCCGTGGTCGTCACCTCGCCGCAGGACGCCGAGCTCCGGCTACGGCGGGTCCTCGAAGCCCTGGACGCGGGCGAGACCACCTTCTTCGCGGCGGACGGGCACAGCTTCCTGCACCTGGCCAGCGGCGCGGGCCGGATCGGCTACCTCTTCCCTGGCCAGGGCTCTGGCCGCGGTCTCAGCGGCGGTGCCCTACGGCGGCGCTTCGCCGAAGTGGAACAGACGTATCTCAAGGCGGCGCTGCCCACGGACGGGGACGTGGTGGCAACCGCGATCGCCCAGCCGCGCATCGTCACCGGCTCGATGGCCGGCCTGCGGGCCATGTCCCTGCTCGGCCTGGAGGCGACCACCGCCGTCGGCCACAGCCTCGGCGAGATCTCGGCGCTGCGGTGGGCCGGCGCGATGGACGAGGCCACGGCGCTGAGGATATCGGGCTTCCGTGGCCAGGTGATGGCGCAGCACAGCTCCACGGGCGCCATGGCCAGCGTCGCCGCCTCCCCCGATGCCGTATCCACCCTGATCACGGGGCTGCCCGTGGTGATCGCCGGATACAACGCCCCGGAGCAAACGGTCATCGCGGGCGCGCACGACGCGGTACAGGCCGCCAGCGCCAGGGCCCAGGAGGCGGGCCTGACCTGCACCCTGCTGCCGGTGTCGCACGCGTTCCACTCGCCGCTGGTGGCACCAGCGGCCGACATCTTCGCCGCCCGGATGGCCGGCGAGGAATTCAGCCCCGTCGGCCGGACGGTCATCTCCACGGTAACCGGGCAGGTACTGGCGGCGGACGCCGATATCACCGAGCTGCTGCGGCGGCAGATCACCGCTCCGGTGCTGTTCGGCCAGGCGATCGAGCTCGCGGCCAAGAGCATCGACCTGTTCGTCGAGGTCGGCCCGGGCCGGATCCTCAGCGGGCTGGCTGCCGCGGCGACGGAAGTGCCGACGGTAGCGCTGGATACCGACGAGGAGTCGATATGCGGGCTGCTGCGGGTGGCCGCGGCCGCGTACGTCGTCGGTGCCCCGCTCGACCACGCCGCCCTCTTCCGCGGCCGGCTGATCAGGCCGCTGCAGATCGGGGCCGAGTTCAGGTTCTTCGCCAGCCCCTGCGAACAGGCGCCCGCGGTGGCGATTTCCGACGGCGGGGCGGCCGGAGAGCCCGGGCAGGCCGCGGCCCCAGCGACCCAGGAGGCCGACGGCCGGCCCGCCAGCGACGGCAGTGGCCCGCCCGGGGCCGAAGGTGGCAGCGGGCCGGGCGAGGAAAGCATCGAGCTGCTGCGCCGGCTGGCGGCCGAGACCGCCGAGCTGCCTGCTGACCTGGTGGGCGACGACACGCGGCTGCTTGACGACCTGCATCTGAGCTCGATCACCGTCGGCCAGATCATGAACAAGGCCGCGCAGCACCTGGGCCTGGCGGTGGCCCAGGCGCCCACCAACCTGGCCACCGCCTCACTGCGCGAGCTAGCCGAGGCGCTCGACGATCTGGCCGAGGCCGGCCAGAGCGGCACGGCCGCGGTGCCGGTGACCGGCGCGGCCGCCTGGGTCCGGCCGTTCGCCATCGACCTGCAGGAGGCCCGCGTACCAGACAGGAACGCCCCCCTGGAGGATGGGCCATGGCAGGTGCACGCGCCCGAAGGGCACCGGTTCGCCGGGCCGCTGCGCCAGGCTCTCGAGACTGCCCAGCTCGGGGCGGGCGTCCTGGTCTGCCTGCCGGAGCGGTGCACCGAACAGCAGCTGGAGCTGGCGCTGGGCGGCGCGCAATCGGCGCTGGCCGGCGCGCCAGGCAGCCGGTTCGTCCTGGTCCAGCCCGGCCGTGGCGCGGCGGGCCTGGCCAAGACGCTCCGGCTGGAAGCGCCGCACCTGCAGGTCACCATCGTGCACCTGCCGCCTGCCGCTGAGGCGGCCGGACTGGCGACCGCCGATGTGGTCAGCCTGGTCACCGCCGAGGTGGCCGGGACCAGGGACTTCGCGGAGGTGTCCTACGGCGCCGACGGGCTGCGGCGGGTACCCGGCCTGCGGGCGCTGCCGGTGCGGCCCGCCCGCACCGAGCAGCCGCTTGACGACACCGATGTGCTGCTGGTGACCGGCGGCGGCAAGGGCATCACCGCTGAGTGCGCGCTGGCCGTGGCCTCAGACAGCGGCGCCCGGCTGGCCGTCCTGGGGCGCTCGGACCCGGACGAGGATCCGGAGCTGGCCGCGAACCTGCGGCGGATGGCGGAGGCCGGCGTGACCGTGCGGTACTGCCGGGCCGATGTCACCGACCCTGACCAGGTGCGGCAGGCAGTGGCCGGGATCGCGGCCGAGCTGGGGCCGGTGACGGCACTGCTGCACGGTGCGGGCCGCAACGAGCCCGCCGCGCTGGGCAGCCTCGACATGGCCGCGTTCCGGCGGACCTTCGCGCCCAAGATCGACGGCCTGCGTAACGTCCTGGCCGCGATCGGTCCGGAGCGGCTGCGGCTGCTCGTGACGTTCGGCAGCATCATCGGCCGCGCCGGGCTGCGCGGCGAAGCCCATTACGCCACCGCCAACGAGTGGCTGGCTGAGGAGGTCCAGGAACTGGCCCGGCTCCATCCGCACTGCCGCAGCCTGTGCATGGAGTGGTCAGTCTGGTCCGGCGTCGGCATGGGCGAGCGGCTGTCGGTCGTCGAGGCCCTGGCCATGGAGGGCGTGACGCCGATCTCTCCGGACCAGGGAGTACAGGTCATGCGCCGCCTGGTCGCCGATCCTGACGCGCCGGTGGTCGTGGTGATCAGCGGCCGAACCGCGGCGATGGACACCATCAGTTACGCCGCAGCCGGGCCGCTGCCGCTGCTGCGCTTCACCGACCGGCCGCTGATTCGCTACCACGGCATTGAGCTGGTTACCGAGGTCGAGCTGAACGTCGGCACTGACCCCTACCTCGCCGACCATCTGCTCGACGGCAACCTGCTGTTCCCCGCGGTCCTGGGGATGGAGGCGATGGCCCAGGTGGCCGTGGCGGTCACGGGCCACGCGGGGCCGCCCGTGATCGAGCAGGCGGAGTTCTTCCGCCCGATCGTGGTGCCGCCCGATGGCAGCACCACGATCAGGATCGCCGCGGTGGTCACCGATGACGACACGGTCGAGGTGGTCATCCGCAGCGCGGAGACCGGCTTCGCCGCCGAGCATTTCAGTGCCCAGCTGCGGTTCGGCGGGGCCGGCGTGCCGGACGGTCCGCCCGTCCAGTCCAGCGACGGGCTTCCGCCCGTGCGGCTGGATCCGGCCACCGACCTGTACGACGGCCTGCTGTTCCAGGGCAAGCGGTTCCAGCGGCTGCAGCGCTACCACCGGGCCGCGGCCCGCTTCGTCGACGCCGACGTGGCCGCCACCGAGGCGCCGGACTGGTTCGCCAGCTTCCTGCCCGGGGAGCTACTGCTCGGCGATCCGGGCATGCGCGACGCGCTGATGCACGGCAATCAGGTGTGCGTGCCCGATGGCACCTTGCTGCCGATCGGGATCGAACGGGTCTACCCATGCGGTCAGCGCCAGGACGCCCTCGGGGAACTGCGCTTCTGTGCCACTGAGCGATACCGCGACGGCGACACCTACGTCTACGACATCGCGGTGCGGACCGGCGCAGGCCACATGGTCGAGCGCTGGGAAGGACTCAGCCTGCGGGCGGTGCGCAAACGGGACGGGCGCGGCCCCTGGGTGGCTCCCTTGCTGGGCAGTTACCTGGAACGGACCCTGGAAGAGCTGCTCGGCGCGCGCATCGCAGTCGCTGTGGAACCGTACACCTCGCCTGACCTGGGGCGCAGGGAGCGCAGGTCGGCGACGGCCCGGGCGGCATGGCGGGCGCTGGATCACCGCGTCACGGTTAGGTACCGGCCGGACGGCCGCCCGGAGATCAACGGCGATCAGCAGATCTCGGCATCGCACGGGGCAGGCGTGACCTTGTGCGTAGCCAGCGGCGCCACCGTGAGCTGCGACGTCGAACTGGTGGCGCCCCGGCAGGCCGCGGAATGGGACGGACTGCTCGGTCCGCACGCATCCGTGGCGCAGCTGATCGCGGGCCAGCCCGGCGAGGGACTCGACACCGCCAGCACGCGGGTCTGGTCGGCTATCGAGTGCGTGGCGAAGGCCGGCCTTCCGGCCAGCGCTCCGATCAGCCTGGCCTCCGAGCGGCGAGACGCCTGGCGGGTCTTCGCCTCGGGCGCGCTGCGGATCGCG
The DNA here is from genome assembly GCA_963775745.1 of uncultured Actinomycetota bacterium. Classification (GTDB taxonomy): domain Bacteria; phylum Actinomycetota; class Actinomycetes; order Streptosporangiales; family Streptosporangiaceae; genus DATBGO01. The sequence continues at coordinate 50,902 of CAVZKE010000019.1, read as the reverse complement.
ACGCTCGTCACGACGTTGCGAGATGTCCCAGGCCGGGTCGTGTTCGCGGTCCTCGCCGAGGGACGGCTTTAGCCATGGCGGACTATTTCGAATACCTGCACACGGTTGGCTTCGAGGAAACCAACATCGTCGGCAACGTGTACTACGTCAATTACCTGCGGTGGCAGGGGCGGTGCCGGGAGATGTTCCTGAAGTACCGCGCACCGGACGTCCTCGCGGACCTGCAAGCCGATCTGAAGCTGTTCACGCTCAAGGTCGAGTGCGAATTCTTCGCCGAGATCACGGCGTTCGACGAGCTGTCCATCAGGATGCGGCTGGTCGATCTCGCGCAGACCCAGCTCGAATTCAGCTTCGACTACGTCCGTCTCGATGAGGGCGGCGGCCAGCTGCTGGTCGCCCGGGGCAGGCAGCGGGTCGCGTGCATGCGCGGGCCGAACAACCAGACCAGCCCGACCCGGGTCCCTGAGTCCCTGGCCCGGGCGCTCGCACCGTATGTGCCGCAGGCCCTGGCCCCGACGGGAGGTTCAGCATGAGCCACGCCCCCAGGCCGCCTGGCGAGGTGACCGACACCAAGCTGCTGCGCCGGGCCTTCGGGGCCTTTGCGACCGGCGTCACTGTCGTGACCGTCGGGGGCGCCGCGCCCCACGGCATGACCGCGAACTCGTTCACATCCGTGTCGCTCGACCCGCCGCTGGTGCTGGTCTGCATCGATCGCAGCGCGATCATGCACCGCAGTCTGATCCTGGCGGGCTGCTTCGGCGTTTCCGTGCTGGCCGCGGACCAGGAGGGTGTCGCGCGGCACTTCGCTGACCGCTGGCGCGTCCCCGGCCCGGCGCAGTTCGAGGCGATCGACTGGCAACCGGGCCAGCTGACCGGCGTGCCGCTGATCGGCGGGGCCATCGCCAGCTTCGAGTGTGATCTTTGGCGCCTCTACGACGGCGGCGACCACACCATCTTCATCGGACAGCTCCTGACGCTGGACTGGCAGGGCGACGGCGACGCGCTGCTGTTCTTCCACGGCCAGTTTCGCCAATTCAAGGAGCGGAGCGAGGTGACGGCATGAGCCGCACGGCAAGGCAGACCAATGTCGCGACGGCCCGTCCAGGCCACGATCGTCCTGGTGGCCTGGTCCCCCCGGGGCCACCGCGCCGGGCCACGCTCAGCCTGTTCTACAAGCTGGCCACCGACCGGCTCAGCCTGATGTCATCGGCCGGGGCACAGTACGGGGATGCGGTGCGGGTGCGGATCGGGCCCAAGACGCTCTATATCTTCAACCACCCCGACCACGCCAAGCACGTCCTGGCCGACAACGCCGCCAACTATCACAAGGGGATCGGCCTCATCCAGGCCCGGCGGGCCCTCGGGGACGGCCTGCTGACCAGCGAGGGAGCGCTGTGGCGCAAGCAGCGCTCGGTGATCCAGCCAGCCTTCCAGCACAAGCGGATCGCCGGGCAGGCGGGAATCATCGCCGAGGAAGCCATGGCGCTGGTCAGCCGGCTGCGCGCCTATCAGGAAGGGGAGCAGTTCGACGTGGTGCGCGAGATGACCGGGCTGACCCTCGGCGTGCTCGGGCGCACCCTGCTCGACGCCGACCTGACGGCCTTCGGCTCGCTCGGGGAGTCGTTCGAGGCCGTGCAGGACCAGGCCATGTTTGAGATGGTCTCGCTCGGCATGGTGCCGATGTGGGTACCGCTGCCGAAGCAGTTGCGTTTTCGCCGGGCCCGGCAGGAGCAGCAGCAGGTCGTGGATCAGCTGGTCGCCGGGCGCTCGGGGCGGCCGGGCGGCCCGGCCGACGACGTGCTGTCCCGGCTGATCGTCTCGACCAGCCAGGAGGCGGACGCGCAGGTTGGCCAGCAGCGGATGCGGGATGAGCTCGTCACCCTGCTGCTCGCCGGGCACGAAACGACCGCGTCGACGCTGAGCTGGACGTTCTACTTGATCGACCGTCACCCAGAGGTCTGGAAGCGGTTGCACGCGGAGGCCGTCGGTGTGCTCGAGGACCGGCTGCCGCGCTACGAGGACCTGGCCCGGCTGAGGTACACCTCCATGGTCATCGAGGAGGTCATGCGGCTCTACCCGCCGGTGTGGATCCTGACGCGGCTCGCCCAGCAGGAGGACGAGGTCGGCGGTTATCATGTGCCTGCCAACTCAGACGTCCTGATCAGCCCGTACACACTGCACCGTCACCCGCGGTTCTGGGATGCCCCGGAACGCTTCGACCCGGACCGCTTCGACCCGGAGATCTCGGCCAATCGCCCGCGGTACTCGTATATACCGTTCGGGGCCGGTCCCAGGTTCTGCGTCGGTAATCACCTCGGCATGATGGAGGCGGTCTTCGTCGTGGCCATGGTGGCCAGGGATCTCCGGCTCACCAAGGTGCCCGGCTATCGTGTCGTCCCCCAGCCGATGCTGTCGCTGCGGATTCGCGGCGGCCTGCCCATGACCGTGCGCGCGGCCGGCTGACGGGCGATCCCGGACCTTCCTGCCACCGGACCGCACGGTCCTGGCCGTGCTGCTACCGGGCCGAGTTCCTACCGATGCCGGTACCGGCCGCGTTCCTGACGGTCCCGGTGCCGGGACGCCCGCAGCAGGATCGCCGCAGCTGGCGGGCGGTCCGCGACGACGACGCGGTGGCGGCCCTCCTGGCGGATGCCCGGTGGTACCGCTCGTTCAGGCGGCGCCAGGAATCGCGAGCAGCATCGGGGGATCGACGCAGCGCATGGGCCGCAGGCACACATCGGCACGCTGCGAGAGGGTGTCAGGGGCGATCGTGATCGGCCCGCTGGCGCCGGCGGATCGCTGGCCAGGGTCAGGATCGTCGTGCGTTCCTGCTTTCTTTCCTGGCCCGATAGAGCGGACCAGCAGGTGCCAGGTGCCGCGGGGCACGTCGTGGAGTACGTAAGATCCCGCGCAATTCAGAACCGTATAGCTGGCCGGCTGGCCCTGCGGGATCCGGCCGGGGAACAGCCCGACGAAAAGCGGGCCGGCGTCGTCGGCCGGATGCGCGAGGATTTCTCCCGCCACAGTCGGCGGCCGCGCCTCAGGGGTGCTGCGGCCGTGGTCAATGGAGATCGGGCCGGTCAGGCCGCCGCGCGCACGATAGGTGATAGGTGCGACGCCGACGCTGCTTTTGAATCGCGAGCTGAAAGTACCAACGCTGGCGTAGCCGACCTTATTACTGATATCTACAACGGAAATAGAGGTGGAGATGAGAAGCCGCTTAGCCTCCTGGAGCCGTAACGCTGACAGGAACCGCCCCGGGGAAACCCCTGTGACCTCGCGGAAGATGCGCGAGAAATGAAACTTGCTGAACATCGCCGTACGGGCCATGTCGTCGATGGTCAACTGCTCGCCAAGATTGTCTCGCATAGCCTTGACCACTCGCACTACGGCTTGCTCAATAACCTCGTCCACGGTTCCTCCCCAGCTCAGTGACAACGTTCTTCAGTTAAAGCTGGCCAGCCAGGCGCAGGGTTCTCATGGCAAGTTTCGCAATTTCGGGCATGCGAAATCAGGCAAGAACCTTTGCCTTTGGCCGCCAAGTTATCGCCGCAACAGCTAGATGGCGACCTGGTACGTAGGAAGAATAAATGGGGAGCCATTCATTATCAACTCGCTGCCCGCTGAACAAATGAAATCGTCTGGTGTGCTCAATTTGACCACGCTGAACGGTATTACTGGCGGGACCGAGTGGTTTCAGCAATCAGCTATAAGCCAGGTTCTTAGCATTACTGAAGATGCGAATCCACGTGCTGGTACTACAGCTAAGCCTGTGATTGTTGAGTCTTCGGAAGTAATGGCAGCGGCGGGACCGTGGCGGGCGGGCGCAGCGCCATCTGACCAGTTCTGGTGGTGCCCGGCGTCGCGGCTGAGCCGGGTGGCGTGTTTGAACAGGCGGCGGGCCTCGTCAGTGGTCGTGATGATCATTTCCCGGCCGTTACTGCCGGTTATGAGTCCTCGGGGGCTACATGTTCTAGGCCGGCTGAATGGCCGCCCACGAGCCCGCCGCGACCAGCCCGGACAGGGTCGTGCCGACCGGGGCCGAGCAGAGACCTCGAACTCGCCCGTCGCGTCCGGGACCGGGGAACGGCGGACCGGCCAGCCCCGTTCCGGGATCCGGCCGGCCAGCTCATCGGCGCGCCGCAAATCCGCCGGAGACCGGCACTCCGCCGCCCGGCGCAACCTCGTCGGGCGCCTCCTCGGCGGCCTGTACCACTGCCTGGCCGCCGGCCAGCCCTACAACGAGGCACCGGCCCCTCCGGCGTCCACGACTCCGGCAGGTACGAGGCCCGGTGGTCACGGTGCCCCTCATGGTGCGGCGCGGTGGTCATGGTGCGGCGCAGTAGTCATGGCGCGGCGCAGTAGTCATGGCGCCGCGCGGTGGTCACGGCCGGATGCGGTGTTCGAGGTGGTGGGCTAGCTGGGACCAGGTGTCGGCGCACTGGCGGGCGAGTTCGGCGACGATCTCGGCGCAGTGCGGGGGGACGGCGCTGGCCAGGGCGGGCCATTCGGTGGCGGTGATGATGTGGGTGCGCAGCCAGCGCAGCAGCTCGCGGCCGGTGTCGGTGTGCCGGAGCGAGGGGTCTTGCATGAGGTTCTGCAGGATTAACTGGCTGTCGCGGGCCCGGGTGCGGGGCAGCGGCACGGGCCCGGCGGGGGCGGGGGCGGGGCGGGGCGCGGGACGGCCGGGGGTGGCCAGGGGATTCTCGCCGCGGCGCATCCGGGTGCGGACGTCGTGGGCGGTGCCGACCGAGACGCTCGCGGCGGTGGCGATGTCGCGCAGCGACGCGCCGGGCCGGGCGGTGATGACGGCGAAGGCGCGGCGGCGGCCCTCGGTGCTGCTGAGCGGGCGCAGCCGCCCGTCGGCGCCGATCCGGGCGCTCGACTGCGGGAGTTCCCCGGTTGAGCGGCGGCGCAGCGCGGCGATGGTCTTGCCCGACAGCCCGGTGCGGGCCGCGACGGCGCGGTCGGACAGCTCGGGGCGGCGGGTGACGATCCGCGCGGCGGCGGCCTTGCGGTCGGCCAGGGTCAGCGGCAGGCCGTGGGTGATGTTCTCCTGGACCGCGCGGATGAAGGCGTCATCGTCGCTGCCGGCGAAGAATTCCGCCTCGATGGTCTGCTGGCCGCGCAGCGCGGCGGCGGCCAGCCGGTGCATCCCGTCGATCACGCGCATGCTGGGCCAGTGCACCAGGATCGGCGGCAGCACGGTCTCGGTCTGCGCGAGCAGCTCCACGTGGTCACCGGCCACCCCCGCCAGCCGGGGCGAGTCGCCCGCGCGCAGCGAGCTGATCGCCACGACACCCGCCCGGGGCGGCGGTGACCCGGGCGCCCTCTCCGGCCCGGCCACCAGCGGCCGCGGCTCGTCGGGCCCGGGAACCAGGTGCGGCCGGCCATACCAGGGATCGGGCTCGCGTTTCATCGACCACCTCACCTCACCGCCAGCGCGACCACCCTGTCGTCAGCCTTCGAGCGGGTCGGACATAGGCCAGGGAGCCTGCCGCGCAAGTCAGACAACTGGACCATCTAGGTAAAAATACCGGATGACCGGTTTTATTGGTCTGATCGTTATGCTGGCGTTCGGGTTATGTTTGCATGTCCCCGGCCCTAGTCCGGATTGGCGGCCTGTCCTTCGGCCGGTGCCGGAATCACGCTGCATCACAGCCAGCGCCGCAGCCGCCGCAGGTCATGTCAGGGCGCCGAGATCACAGGACGGGCTGTCCCGATCCAAACTCATTCCAAAGACCAATAACCTCGCTTGTCACGTTCTTCTCAGTGGTTGCCAGAGCCGCGCTGGCTTCCGGGCTTGCCATGTGTATTCCGGACTGATATAGCGGCGGTTCCGCACGCCATTAGCGCCTATGTTCAGACGGGGGACGCGAGGCCGTGCTGGCCAGCGCGATACCGCGCCAGCCAGCACCGGGCCGAGCTGGGCAGCCGCGATTATGCGGCGAGGCCAGTTCGACGGCGACGCCACCGGGCTCCGCAGCGGCCAGCGGGAAAGCGCACGGGCAGCACTTGAAGAGAGCCCCGGCAGCTACCGATCGTCGCACGGCCCGGCGACCAGGCTGCTCAGTTCCTCGAGGCAGGTCGCGGTCACGACGCCTGGCAGTACGCAACGCCACATTGTCGCCACCCGCTGCAGAAGGTCGGCGCATCCGCTCTGGGCCTCCGACACCTGCTGCAGCCCGGCGAACGCTGCCACGATGAAATCGGCCACCGTCGTGACGTCGGCGCCGGGCATAAGGTCACCCTGCGCCCTGGCCTCGTTGAGAAGCTCCTCGATCGCGGCGGACCAGCCCGCAAACGGGCTAGGCATCGATGGGCCGATCAGATGGCGTTCAAACTCCAGCCGGACGGCGGCGCGGATCATGACGTCGTCTCGGAACAGGCGCGCTATATGCCAAGACCATTCCAGCATCAGTCTTATGGCCCGCGGATGGCGGATACGGAGCCTGGTGAGCGCGGCAGACCACAGATCATAATGCTCCTGGACGACCGCTACAGCGAGCGCCTCTTTCGAGGGAAAGTGGAAATAGAGCGCACCCTTGCTGACGTCCTGCGGAGCCACAATGTCCTGCAGTCGCGTTCCCAGGTATCCGCGATCCTCGAACCTCTCGGCGGCAGCCTGTAGTATAAGGTGCCGCGTCCGCCTGGCCCGTCCTTGCATTATCGGTACCAATTCTAGTTGTCGCCGATGGAAATCATTGATCCAGCCGTCGGCCACCCGCAGATCGATCGGCCCGACGCCACGGAGGCTGTTGCCCCCCTGGACGGGCCCTGGCGCGCCACACCGCGCGCACCGGCCCCGGGGGCGCACGTCCCGCCTGCTGACTGCGTGGCTCGGGCAGCAACGCCCGGGGGCCCTGGTAGCGCTGTCGCGTGGCCGTGGCGGTCCGGAGTGCGCGATCTGGGGGGCACGCCGTCCGGGCGAGCACACGAGCCATCGCTTCGCCACCCTATGATCACGTATAGCTACTAAAGGCTACTGCGCCATAGTTCTTTCAAGCAACCAATGCCGTCAGACATTGGATAACGGCGGCAAGCAGGGCCGAACCCTGGCTTGCGCGGCATGGCTACGCCGCCCCCGGCACAGCCCCTGACCGCCAGGCCAGGCCATCAGCTCGGCACCCAGGCCAGGCCAGCAGCCTCAGCCGCCAGGCCATCGGCCTGAGCTGCCGCCAGGCCTGGACCGCCAGGGCCGGCCACGAGGCCGAGCCGCCAGGCGGGGCCGCCAGGCGGGGCGGCGGGGCTGGTGGCCGAGCAATTAAATTACATTGTTATGTAATTTGCCTCGGTATGTCAAGGGGGAAAGCACAACGGGAGAAGACAGATGCTTCTTTCCTGATAGACGCTTGAGTCGGCTAAGTCATCCCGACGTGGCCGTCACATTATGTTCCGTACCGGCACGCCAGATCCGCGGTACGGAACTCTGCTGCCCGGTGGAAGGTCCGCGTTACATTCTATGCTTACGATCACTAAAAGGGGCGGCAATACGCGATGCGTACCAGGTGCATTAATGCCAATGAGCTTATGAGAACAGTTCTCTAGTCCCGGTCCCCGCTCACTTTCTTACAGATAAGAGCGGGTTATCGGCAGCCCGGAGGTAAGTGCCTTGGATACTGTGGTTCAGGAAAATTACGGCGCCAGCGGCCCAGTGAGCACAGCGCGGGCTGGGCCCAACGGCGGACCTGGGCCCAGCAGCGGACCTGAGCCCAGCAGCGGACCTGAGCCCAGCAGCGGACCTGAGCCCAGCAGCGGACCTGAGCCCAGCAGCGGACCTGAGCCCAGCAGCGGACCTGAGCCCAGCAGCGGACCTGAGCCCAGCAGCGGACCTGAGCCCAACGGCGCGGGCCCGCGGGCGGCAGACGGCCTGGGCGCTGACGGCCACCACGCCGGCCGGCTGGCTCAGCCTCGCTCGGCGCCACCCCATGCTGCGCAGCCGCTCTCGATGCAGCAACTGCGGGAGCAGCGAACCGTCCTGCAGCAGCAGGTCGCAGCGGGCCAACGCGCGGCCATCGAGCGGCAGCGGTCGCTGGGCAAGCACACGGCCCGCGAGAGGCTCGGCCTGCTCCTGGACGAAGGCTCGTTCGTCGAGATCGACATGTTCCGCCGCCACCAGGCGCACGGCCTGAAGATGGATGGCCAGCGGCCGCACACCGACGGGGTAATCGCAGGCTCGGGCACTATCGACGGCCGCCGGGTATTCGTTTACGCCCAGGATTTCGCGATTTTCGGCGGCTCACTGGGCGAGGCTCACGCGGCGAAGATTCATAAGGCAATGGACCTGGCGCTGGCCACCGGGTCCCCATTTATCGGGCTGAATGACGGCGGCGGGGCCCGGATCCAGGAGGGAGTGAACGCGCTCGACGCCTACGGCGGCATCTTCCGCCGTAACGTTCAAGCGTCAGGAATTATACCTCAGATCAGCGTGATATTAGGGCCGTGTGCGGGCGGAGCGGCCTATTCGCCGGCCCTGACTGACTTCACCTTCATGGTCCGCGGTACCGCACAAATGTACCTGACGGGGCCCGATGTGGTCGCGGCGGTGACCGGCGAGCGGGTAAGCCATTCGCAACTCGGCGGCGCGGACGTTCACAGCCAGCGGTCAGGAGTGGCTACCTTTGTTCACGATGACGAGGAGAGCTGCCTGCAGGATGTTCGTTACCTGGTGTCGATGCTGCCCAGTAACAATCTCGATCAGCCGCCCAGTTCCCCGCCGTGCGGCGCGTCCGCCGACGAGCGACCACGATTGGCTGATATCGTTCCGCACGAGCCGAACAAGCCATACGACATGCGTGCCGTAGTCGCGGAGCTGGTCGACGATGGCGACTTTCTTGAACTGCACGAGGCCTGGGCGCAGAATGTTATCTGCGTACTGGCACGCATTGACGGCGAAGTGGTCGGGATAGTCGGGAATCAGCCTATGGTGCTCGCCGGCGTGCTCGACTCGGCCGCGTCACAAAAAGCGGCCCGCTTCGTTCGTTTCATCGATGCGTTCAGCATCCCGCTGATAACGCTGGTCGACGTCCCGGGCTTCCTCCCGGGTACCGACCAAGAATACGGCGGCGTCATCCGGCATGGCGCAAAGTTGCTCTATGCCTACTGCGAGGCGACCGTGCCGCGCATTCAGGTCATCATCCGCAAGGCTTACGGGGGTGCGTACATCGTTATGGACTCGCGTTCCATCGGCGCGGACCTTTCCTTTGCGTGGCCGACCAACGAGATCGCGGTGATGGGGGCCGAAGCGGCCGTGAATCTCGTCTTCCGCAAGGAACTGGCCTCCGCGCCGGATCCGACGCAGCTGCGGGCGCAACTGGTCGCTGACTACACTGACCAGCTCATGCATCCGTATTACGCGGCCGAGCGGGGCCTGGTTGACGCGGTGATCGATCCGGCGCAAACCCGGTCCGCGGTAGCTTCGGGCCTGGCCATGCTGCGCAATAAGCGGAAGCTGGCGCCGCAACGCAAGCACGGCAACGTGCCGCTCTAGCGTCAGGCGCAGGGCGAGCGCGAACCCGCCCTTGACAAGGCACTCCGGATAGGCTAAGACCTTCTTAGTATAACTTCGTTATATAACGCCGCTATAGTTCAGCCCGGGCCAATGCCCGGCCGATCCCGTCCGCTCGCTCCGGGCCAATGTCCAGCCGATCCTGGCCAGCTCCCTGTCAGGGAGCCGAAAGAATCAGCGCCAAGGAGGAACCGTGCCGCACATCACCCTAGGTAATGACCTTCCCGGGATTGTGGGCCTGCTCCAGTACCGGCCCGAGACTGGCCGCCCGCTCAGCGCGCTGGCCGAGACACTTCTGCGCGCCCCGAATACGCTATCTCCCGGGGAGCGCGAGCTGATCGCCGCCTACGTCTCCAGCCGCAACAGCTGCGTGTTTTGCGCGAGTTCCCACTCGGCGTTTGCCGCTGCGCAGCTGCCTGAGGGAATGCCGCTGGTCGACCAGGTCTGCGCGGATCTCGAGCAGGCTGACGTTTCGGCCAAGCTCAAGGCCCTGCTACGGATCGCTGGCCAGGTCCAGCAGGGTGGCCAGGCGGTCACGGCGGCCGGCGTGGCCGCCGCCCGCGCAGCCGGCGCCTCAGATGTGGAGATCCATGACACGGTCCTCATCGCGGCGGCTTTCTGCATGTTCAACCGCTACGTGGACGGCCTCGCCACGATCACGCCGGACGACAGGGAAGGTTACGAGGAGGTGGCCAAGATGATCGTCAGTCACGGCTATCTGGCTGCGCTACCCTGAACGGCTGCTGACGCAGTGCTGCGTACCGCTCATTTCCGCGCCTGATGGACCGGGACGTCGCTGCGGGCCTGTCGCCGGCACCGAGCATGAGGCCCGATACCTGAGCCTCGAAGCAGACGTCCGCATCGTACGGGCCGATCAGATAGCGGCCCAGCTCCAGAGTCACCAGGCCGTGCATGGCGATCCACATCTGGTTGGCGAGCAGCGACGGGTCGGCCGCCTTGAACCGGCCGGCCGCGATGCACCGGGTGACGGCGGTGACCAGGACTTCGAGGGTGTAGCGGCCATGCTGGCGATCATCGTCAGTCAGCGAGAAGCCGCCGAGTGACGAGCCGCCGAACATCACCGCGTACAGGTGCGGGTTGTCCAGCGCGTTCCCCCGGTAGGCGCAGCCGAGCGTGACAACATCAGCAACCGGGTCGTCGGTGGCGCCCACCTCGGTCATTCGCTGGTGCAGGCGGGCGAACCCCTCGCGGACCATGGCCCGTACCAGGTCCTCCATGCCACCGAAATGGGTGTAGACGGCCATGGTGGAGGCGCCGACGGCTGCGGCCAGGCGCCGCGTGGAAAACGCGGCGGGCCCCTCGTTCGCGAGCAGCTTGGCCGCCGCTTCGACCAGGACGGTCGGTAGCTGCGGGTCGGCGCGTCGCGGGCTCATGGGTGACATGATGCCACGGCCGCCGGACCTGCCCCTCGTTGCTGAGGCATGGCCGAAATGGAGTGGCCGGCGATGCCCGGGGGTCGGGCCCCCGCATCACGCGCGTCTTGGCGAGACCATCGACGCCCGTAGCCCTGGCCGCGCCGCCGGGCCTGAGCCCGGCTCGCCGGCCGGGCGGCGATCGCTCGGCTGACTACTTCTTGCGAGCCGTGGACCAGGGCACCAGCAGGCTGCCGCTCACCCGCCCGTGATCTGCGCTACCAGGAACTCGACGACCTCTGGTGTGATCGGATTGTCCGCGTCAAGGACTGGCAGCGGGCTGACCGCGAACTCGCCAGGAGGCAGGCCGGGAACGGTGACGCTGTCCGGGGCTTCGGTCAGCACTGTCACCGCGGTGGGCCCGCCCGCCCAGCCGGCCAGCGAGTCGTTCCGGCACGCCAGCAAGAAGGCAAGCCATGACCGGTACGTCAGCAGGAGCTCGCCGAAGGTGTCGGCCGACCCGTCCAGCCCCTGGCTAGTGACCAGGGCCTCTAGCTCGGCGCGCAGTAGTTCCTCCATGCGCCTCACGCAGCCACCAGGGTCGCCATCAAGCTCAGGGCACGGTAGCCGGCGCGCGCCCAGGTTGGCGGCCAGCGTCGCGAACTGGTCCTTGATGCCCTCGGTGTCGGGCCATGACGGCCGGAGCAGCACGGCGGTTGCCTCCCGCGAGCGCGCCAGGAGCCTCGCGATGTGCACGGACAGGGCAGCGGCACTGCAATAGCCGATGACGAATACAGGACCGTCAGCGGGCTGGGAGCGCGCAAACGCGCCGACGGCCTCGGCAGCCAGGTCGGCTAGGGATATGTAGGGCCGGTCCTGGGACAGAGCGTCGAGCGGATCGACCTGGTAGACCGGTCGGCCTTCAGCCCGGTTGCTGACCAGGTGGCTGAGCCGGGGCGCCGAGGAGAATGCCTGGAAATCGGCCACCAAGACCGGCTTGGCAGCGCCAGCAACGAGCCGCCTCAGAATCATGTCGCGGTCAACGGCGCCGTCATCTGTCAGGGGATTAGCCACGCTTCGATAGCCTCCCAGCCGCGGCGTGGCCAGGCACCTTCTCTATTGCTGCCGGTCCCCGGCCGGCCAGCGCACCGGCATGCGCAACCGGCGAGATGGCCGGCGCAGTTCATGGCTGGCACGCTAGGAAAGGCCTTCCGCTGAATGACTGACCACCAAGGGCAAGGGACAGGTGGGCGATGACACAGCAAGCCTCTAGCCAGCCGGACGCCACGACAGCGCGGTATCCGTTGTCCTTTACCCAGCAATACTTCCACTCGCTGGATGAGGGCGACCTGAAAGGCGCCTTCGGCAACCGGTTCACGATCGTCTCTGGGTTGCGCATCGCTGGCCACGTCGACCTCCCGACGCTCCAGGGGGCACTCGACGACGTCGTGCAGCGCCACGAGTTGCTGCGCACCGTCGTGATACGGGACGCACAGCCCCCCTATCAGCAGGTCTACCCGCCATGCCGAGTGCCGCTCGACATCCGAGACTGGCCGGCCACCCAGCGGCCCCGTGACCTGATCGCCGAGGAGCTGATCATCGAGGCGGAGAAGGGCACCATGACGCCCCGGCAGGTGCCGGTCATGCGGGCGACCTTCACCAAGTTCGACGACCGTGACTCGGTCCTCGTGCTCTTGGTGCACCATTCCGCGTCCGACGCCTGGTCCCAGAACGTGATCCTGCGCGACCTGGCGGCCTTTTACAACGCGCGGGCCAACCACCACCCCGTGGACCTGCCCCCCGTGAAGCAGTACCGGGACTACGCAGAATGGCAGAAGGCCGGCGCCGCTGACACCAGTAACGCACGCCAGTACTGGCGGGAGAAGCTGCGCGGCGCGCACGTGCTCGCGCTGCCAAACGACCGCCCCAGGCCGGAGGTCTACAGCAGGCCGTTCTCCGGATACAACTACGTCGTCAGCGCCGACCAGATGGCAGCGGCGCCCAGATTCGCCCTCGAGACGCGCAGTTCCATGTTCATGGTCTTGCTGGCCGCCTTCAGCGTGTTCATCTGCGAGATGACAGGCCGCGCCGATCCGGCCATCCGCTCGTTCACCACCGGCCGCAACGAGCCCGCGTTCCAGAACACCATGGGCCTGTTCCTGAACCTGGTGCCGTTCCGCACTGACATCAGCCGGTGCGCGAGCTTCCGGGAGATCGTGGCCAGCACCAGGGACACGTGCATCGACGCCTACGCGCACGAGGTTCCGATCACCGTCATCGAGCAGGATCTGCCCGATTTCAACGCCCCGCACGACGACCCCAAGAACTCCCAGTTCGTCCTCGGGATGTACCAGGCGCAGTCCGACGGCGCGACGCTGCCCATCGCCGACGGCGCCTACCCGATCATCAAGCGCACGCTGCCGAGCTCGGAGACCTCGGATATCCCGACCGGCATGGCCTGGAGCATGGCCATCGCCAGCTCGGGCGACCTGGCCGGCAACGTCGTGTATAACCCCGACGAATTCGACGAGCGGAAGGTGACCGGCTGGGTATCGGACTACAACCGGATACTGTCCAGGCTGACGAGCGAGCCGGATCGCGAGTGGCGGCAGCTGGCCGACGCCGCGTTGTGATCGCCTCCCCGACGCCAGCTACCCTAAGTTGATCTTGTTCCCGGGCGATGCCATTCCTGCTCCTGGCGAGCGCGCGGTGACGCCAGCGACCGCGGTCTCGCACCGAGTCCCGCTGGAGGGGACGGCGTGGAGCGTGTGGCGGGACGTGGCCCTGCGAAGCGCCGGGTTCCCTGCGGACATGGTGCTCGCCATCTGCGACGAGCCGCTGGCGCACAGTGCGGACCTAGATGGGGCGAACCTAGATGGGCCGGACCCGGTCACGCGGCCGGGTGGGGCCGGGCAGGCGCATGACCTGGCTTACCCCGATGCGGCCAGGCGATTGTCCCGTGCCATCGCCGGCATCGCCGCCGATCCGGGCTTCCAGGAGGCGGTCACCTGGCAGAACCCAGGGCTGGCCGAGAACTGGCTGCTTGACGCGGGCGCGGGTATGGAGCGGCGGGCTAAGGACCGTAAGCGGGAGCTCGTGGTCGCAAGCTACCTGCAGCGGTACTGCCTGAAGAACGACACGATTGGCTTTTTCGGGCCAGTCGGCTGGGCGTCCGCAGCGCCCGACACAGCTGGCCTGGTCGTGACGCCCGGGGAGCACCTGATAGCCCGCAGGACTACCTACTTCGAGGTCTGGGCCATCGACAAGGTCGCGGCCGCGATCGCCGGGCCGGGACGACCGCCCGGCTGGCTGGCGCCCCGGCGGACCCGGTCAACGTTCCTGGCCGGGAATGTGCTGCACCGCCCGCATCGCAAGCCGGTCGTCCTCACCGACGCCGAACTGCGAATCCTCATGGCGTGTGATGGCAGCCGGACGGTCAGCGAGGTACTGGCCAGTGCTGGCGCACCCGATGCTCGCGCCCTGCTGGCCCGGCTCGCCGGGCTCGGCGCGCTGCGAGTGGACCTGGAGGGCCCGGCGCATGCCTGGCCGGAAAGGCTGCTCCGGAACCGGCTCGACCAGATCGCCGACCCGGCAGCCAGGACGGCGGCGCTCGAGCCGGTCGAACGGATGAGCAGGGCGCGCGACACGGTGGCCGCCGCGGCCGGGGACCCGGCCAGGCTCCAGCGGGCGCTGGCGAGCCTGGCCGAAACGTTCGAGCAGGTCACCAGGTTGCCTGCTACCCGCAGAGCTGGCGCGACCTACGCCGGCCGGACCCTGGTCTACCAAGATGCCGTCCGGGACGTGCGGGTGGAGCTGGGTGCGGCGGTGACCGGGGCGCTGGCGGCGCCGCTCGGCCTGGTGCTGGACAGCGCCCGCTGGCTGGTCAACGAGATCACGGCCGGATACCGGGTGCTCTTCGCGCAGTTACTCGACCGCGAGATCGCCCGGGCCGGTGGCGCGCCCGTGCCGCTCCTGCGGCTGCTCACGGTGGCGTCGCCCCACCTGTTCATCCACTCTGGCCGGGCGCTGAGCGAGATCGCCGCGGCGAGCGCGGCCGAGCTACAGCGGCGCTGGCAGGAGGTGCTCGGCGCGCCACCCTCCGCCCGCAGGCACCAGGTCCGCGCGGACGCGATCACCGCCAGGGCCGCCGCGTCCTTCCCCGGGCATCCGGTCGCCTGGAGCAACGCCCGGCAGCACTCACCGGACATCATGATCGCCGCGGCCTCTCCCGGCGAGGTGCAGCGCGGCAACTTCCTGCTGGTCCTCGGCGAATTGCACCTGGCCAACAACACCCTGGAGGGCCGGTGCTTCGTCGAGCAGCACCCCGACCCGGCCAGGCTCATCGCCGCCGAGCAGGCCGACCACGGTGCGCGGCGGATCGTCTCCATCCCGGCGAAGGATTTCCCGACCGTGACCTCCCGGGCCAGCCCGCCCTCGGCCGTGCTGGGGCCAGGCCAGGTCTACTGGTCCTCGGCCGTCACCGACTCGCTCGACCCCCCCGAGCCGGCCACCGTCATGCCCGGCGCCGCGATGACCGTCGCCCGCCGCGGCGACGGTCTGGTTGTCCATCTCCTGCCGTCGGGCACCGAACTGGACTTCTTCGAGGTCATCGGGGACATCATGAGTGGAGTCGCCGCCAACGCGTTCCAGCCGGTGGCTCCGGCCGCGCACCGGCCGCGGATCACGATCGACCGGCTCGTGCTGAGCCGCGAGCAGTGGGTCTTCGGTGTCGCGGACTCGGGCTGGGCCTTCGTCAAGGATGAGCAGGCACGTTACTGCCTCGCGCGGCGCTGGCGGCAGGACCACCAGCTGCCCGAGCGGGTATTCTTCCGCGTCCCCGTCGAGGCCAAGCCCATCGGCGCCGACTTCCGGAGCATCGTCCTGGTCAACCTGTTCGCCAAGCACGTCCGCCAGACCAAGGCCGCCGGATACGCCGAGTACACCGTCACCGAGATGCTCCCCGACCTGGACCAGCTCTGGCTTGCTGACCGCGCAGGCCGGCGCTACACCTCCGAACTGAGGTTCGTCGCCTTCGACGGCCTGAACGGGGATCAATGAAGATCTGGACCAACGGCCCCAGTGGCCAGGCCAGGGTCTGGCGCACCAAGTGCCGCAGGCCAGCCGGCGGATAGGCAGGTGCCGCTGAATGCGCCGAGGGCATGGTTGATGACGCCCGTGCCGGATCCCATGGCGGCCCGTACGTAGATGCCCCCGTAGCCCGGCGAGCCGGTGAACAGGCCCCAGACGGGAAACAATGGGATCAGCACACCGTCCTCGTCGGGAAAGAGTTCCGGCTCCGGCCTGACCCGCTCCTGGATGACATACCAGGGGTCGGAGGCGCTGGCGATCTGTACCCGCCATTGCTCCGGGCTGAGATCCTCCCAACCGAGTATTACCCCGTTGCCCTCCCACCCCATGCTCGGCTTGAGCACGAGTTCGTCCTGGTGGGCCAGCGCGTAGTCGAGCAGATCGGCCCTGCTGCCATCGGGGACCGTGACCGGCCCAGGCCGGACCATCCGGGTCCAGGGCACGATCCGCTCGATGCTCTCCACCTCTGCCGCCGTGAACAGATGCCGGTTCGCGTCGTCGGAAATCATCGCGAGCGCCGCCTTGCTGGTGAATATGTCGGACTCGAGCGGCGTGCAGAGCTTCACCTCGCCGCGGGCCACCGCGTCAAGTATGGGCGCCAGCATGGCCGGTGCCTGCGAGGACTCATGCAGCTGCGCGATGTAGAACATCCGGAAAATGGCGTCGACGGGCCGGCCATCGAGCCATACCCGGCCGTGACGGCACGACAGTTCGCCGAGATGACAGCCGTGCGCGTCTACCCCGAGCTGCTGCCAGCTGGCGGCCACGGCTTCCAGGTAGGGCTTCAGCGTCTTCTCGTATCCGGTCGGCCAGCCGGTCACGGCGACCACAGGAAAAGAGCCAGGCTCCAGGCCGGTCTCCGCGAACAGGGTATCGACATTGTTGCGCATGGTGTCGACATAGCCGAGCCCGTGAGCATGGGCGAATTCCGCGAGCACCGGGTTGCGCAACAGCGCGCGGCACATGTCGACGTTGTCCGCCCCGCCGATAGCGCTGCTTAGGTTGAGTTCCAGCAGCTTGAAGCCGGACTTGTCGGCGTAGAGATCAGCCCTCGCCAGCTGGGTCGGCGGCCCGCTCTGGCTGGTCAGAACGGCGGCGACGGCCCCGTGCGCCCCGGCCGCTGACGCGAACGCGGCGAAGTCGCCGCCGTACAGCCGGCCGGGGAGGCTGACCAGCGCGGTCCGTACGTTTTCGACGTCGGCATAGAGCTGCTGGCATTCGGAATGACCGATGAACAGCGGCCGGGGCAGGTACCGCCCTTCGTAGTAGACCGGTTGCAGCTCGGGCAGGTCGCCCAGCAGATCGCTGGCTCGCAGGACCCTTTTGCTGATCACATCCAGATACCGGGCGGTGAGGGTGGCTCTATCCATGACTGCGGACTTCAGTCCTCACCTGCGTTCTGATATGACGAGCCGAAGTTCCGATACGAACGAAGCTCCCTGCTGGTTCTTCAGCCAGCAGCCGTCCGGGGCCGGCAGCATTTCCGAGATAGTCACGGGCTGGGCGTCGTCGCGGCTGATTCGGCGGAGCCTGGTAGCCAGGCTGTTCGTCAGCGGGATGCTGGTGAAATCGGCATAGACCGGCTTCCCCTCGCCCGGCAATGAGCAGAACACGCGGCGCGGCAAGCTGTGGCGCGCCACCCACTGGCGCATCTGCAAAAAGCGACGGCGCTCGTCTGCCTGGTGCGCCCAGTCGCACAGTCGCGGCGCCAGCCGCCAGGTTTCCCGGTTCACCACGAGGCGCCCGACCGACACGCGCGGGTTGTGCCGCTGGGGTGGCAGCATCCGGAAGCATGAGACAAGAACCTGCGACAGGTAGTCGCCGATCACCTCGGCCAGCGCGAACGTCCGCTGGTCGGTTCGGCAGCGAACGACAAGATCGGACTCGACGCTCCCGACCTCAAGTGCGGCGAGCGGGATGACCTCGGTCGTGACCTCCGAGATGTCGTCGGTGCCCGCGGTCCAATGGACGTGCCTGGGCGAGAGCACGTCGGGCGAGGGCCTCGTGCGGGTCACGTAATCCCAGTCCCGGCCCGAGGTCAGCACGATCCGGCCGGGGCCCGTTGCGTATTCGGCCATCGCGAGCAGCCGGGCCTTTTGATCGCTCTGCTCGACCAGCGCCGTGCTTTCCACCGAGTTGAAGGCCGTGTGCAGCTCGCCCAGCACGAGCTGGTATTCGCCCCGGTTGATCGCGTCGACCGATTCGGCATCGATCAAGATGTCCGGGGAATGGCGCAGCCCGCCTGCCCATGGCGGCGGGCTCGAGCAGAATTCCGTCCGGACCCGCGCCGCGATGTGCGCAGGCTCAACCCGGTGGTGCTGTGCGTCGGCGGGCACCGACAAGATGGCCGCCCAGCGCTGCTGCAGTTCCCCCAGCACCCCTGCGGCCAGCGGCGGGACGCCTGCGCCTGCATAGAAGTCGGGGGTCGCGATGGCCAGCAAGCGGCCTAGCGGGACCCAGTCGGTCCCGGCGCGGCGACGTATGCGCTCGTAGTGCTCGCCGAGCCGGCGCAGGTAGACCTGGCCGACCCGCGCCGTCAGCCATCGGGCGCTGTGCAGCACCAGCGCCAGCGATTCGCCGAGCGATTCCAGGATGTCCGCCCCGAGGGTGACCCGCACGTCCCTGACGCAGTCTTCGTACACGATCGTCCGCGCGGCGTAGGCCTGGCCCGGCAGGCGGCCGGCCGGCCGGTGACGCTCTCGAAACGAGCGGCGAGGGCATCGAGCGCGGCCTCGAGCCGCCGCGGATCGCCGCCCGAGGCGGCCACCTCGTCCTTCGCGCTCACCAGTCGCCCTAGCTCGGCCTGGGCGGCTTGCCTGGCGTCGGCGTCTGGCACCCGGGACAGACGCTCCGCCAGGCGCCGCTCCGCCTGCGCCTCGACCGGCCCGCAGAGATCTATCCGGACCAGCCCCGACGCGCCCATCAGCTCGAGCTGCTCGAGCAGCCAGCGCTCGGGACGGCCGATCACCGAGGCGATGCCGCGAACCGTGCGCCACCCGTCACACAGTCTCAGGATCCGCGCCCACTCCTCGCTCACCACCTCAGTGCTACCGTTTGGCCTGACCACCCGGTTCCCGTCGAGCAGGTTAGCCGGGGGTCGCCGCGGCGGAACACCGTGCACCAACTCTGGCCTCCTGGCGAGCGCGGCGGCCACCTCATCGATCGCCCAGGTCTCGAAGTAGACCGTCCGGCGCCTGACCAGCTCGGGTCCGGCCCGCAGCGACGAGGGGCGATCGCCGGCCGTCCACTCCGCCCATGCCACGGGCCCGAAGAAGCCAATCGACTCGTTCTTGGTCGAGTAGCGCTGAATGTAGTTGCTGATCGCGCCTTGCTGCTTGCGCAGCTTGCTTCGGCGGTCCTGGCCCGCAGCGCCGAGGCGGTCGACGCAGGTCCGGACGAACTGCGGGTTCTGCCAGGTGAGCGCTTCACGAAAGAGGGGCTGGCGGGCCAGGCCGGCGATCGCGGCCGACGTCGCTTCCGCCGAGGCCGAGAATAGGGCGTCGTACTCCTCCAGGTCGCCGCCACCCGGCCAGTTCCGCCCCGCGTCAGTCGCCTGCGCCAGCGCGCGGTCGGCGGCGGCGGCGAGGTCAGGGTCGGCCAGGCGGTCGACGTCGCTGACCGGGAAGCCCGCACCGCGCAGGACCATGCCTCGCCACATGTTCCAGGTGCCCCCGCCAGAGGTGCCATCGGCCAGCCTGCCGCCGGGTAGCGCGATGAAGTCGCCGTTCATGGCGGCACTCCTATTGATTCATGTGGTGAGCCATGCCGCTGGCTGAGGGGTTGTTCAGGAAGGTCTTCAGGCTGATCTTGACGCCGAACTGCTGTCTCAGCCGGGCGAGGAGCATCGCTGCCAGCAGGGAATGACCGCCCAGGTCGAAGAAGCTGTCGTCGGGCCCGACCCGGTCGACGCCCAGCACCTGGGCGAACAGATCGCACAGCAGCCGCTCGCGGGTCGAGGACGGCTGACGGCCCTCGCCGGCGGTGCTGAATATGGCAGCCGGCAGCGCCCGCCGGTCCAGCTTCCCGGTCGCGGTCAAGGGCAGCGCGGCCAGCTCCATCACCGTGGCTGGCACCATGTAGCCAGGCAGTGCCTGGGCGGCGGCCGCGCGCAGCGCGGCCGCGTCGAGCTGGTGGCCCGCCGTCGGCACCACGTAAGCCACCAGCCGAAGGTCGCCGGGGCGGCCTTCCTGCGCCACCACGGCGGCCTGCCCGATGCCATCCTGGCTGGCCAGCACCGCCTCGACCTCGCCCAGCTCGACCCGGAAGCCGCGGACCTTCACCTGGCCATCCGCGCGGCCCAGGAAGACAAGCTCCCCGGCCGCGTTCCACCGCGCCAGGTCCCCGGTCCGGTACATCCGCTCTCCGGCCGTGCCGAACGGGCAGGCCACGAATCGCTCGGCGGTCAGCGTCGGCCTGCCGAGGTAGCCGCGCCCCAGCTGTGGCCCGGCCACGTACAACTCACCACGCACCCCGACCGGTACAGGCCGCAGCCCGGCATCAAGAACGTAGGCCTTCATGTTCCACTCCGGCCGACCGATCGGGATGCGCGCCGCCTGAGCGTCCGCCGCGCGGCATTCTCGGCTGAAGACTCCCA
The DNA here is from genome assembly GCA_963775745.1 of uncultured Actinomycetota bacterium. GTDB lineage: Bacteria > Actinomycetota > Actinomycetes > Streptosporangiales > Streptosporangiaceae > DATBGO01. Next base: position 30,339 of record CAVZKE010000019.1, on the reverse strand, counting down.
CCGACACCTCGGTCGGGCCGTAACCGTTGTACAGCCGCGCTCCAGGGAGCACATCGAACAGCTGATCGGCGATCGTCGCGGATAGCTCCTCGCCGCCGCTGCGCACCTGGCGCAGCGAGACGCACCGCGCCGCGCCCGGCTCGGCCAGGAAGACCTGGAGCATCGACGGTACGAACGCGGCCGCGGTGATCTGCTGATCGCGGATGAGCTGGGCGAGATAGGCGGGATCGCGCTGCCCGTCAGGGCGCGCGACGACCACGGTCGCACCGCAGGTCAGCGGCACGAACACCTCCCAGGCCGACGCGTCGAAGCTAACCGAGGACTTGTGCAGGATTCGGTCGGCGGCGGTCAGCCCGAATTCGGCGTGCTGCCGGGCGAGGTAATTCACGATGCCCGCATGCGAAACGATCACGCCCTTGGGCCGCCCGGTGGAGCCTGAGGTGTAGATCACGTACGCCGGGTTGCCTGAGTACACCACGCCCGCGCGGTCGGCGGCGGTGAGGTCGCCACCGGGCAGGCGTCCAAGCTCCGTGGCCACCGCGGGGTCATCAAGCAGCACGTAGTGCGCGCCCGCCGGGAGCCGCTGCTTGACCAGCCGGGTGGTCAGCACCGTGACCGGGGCGGCTTCGGCCAGCATGTACCCGATCCGGCCAGCCGGGTATCCCGGGTCGACGGGCAGGTAGGCGGCCCCCGACTTGAGCACCGCCAGCACCGTTACCACCAGCTCAGGCGACCGGTCCATCGCCACCGCGACTAGCCGCTCAGGAGCTGCGCCCAGCGACACCAGGTGCCTGGCGAGCTGGTTCGCCCGTGTGTTGAGCTCGGCGTAGGAGATCGCCGCCTGCCCGTGCACCACGGCGACGGCGTCGGGGGTCCGGGCGGCTTGCCGCTGGAACAGCTCCGGCAAGGTAGCTTGCGGCACGCCCCGGCGGGCGTCGTTCCATCGGGCCAGGATCTGGTCGCGCTCGCGGAGGGTCAGGATCTCCAGCGCGGTCACCGGGTGGTGCGGGTGGCTTGCGGCCTGGCGGAGCAGTCGGGTCAGCCGGGCGGCGAGGGCCTGGACGGTGCGCTGATCGAACAGGTCGCGGGCGTAGCCGACGGTGGCGCGGACGCCGGCCGGCGTGCCGTCGGGATGGTAGTGCTGGCGGTAGGAAAGGGTGAGGTCGAACGTGGCGGCTTCACGTGGGACCGGTATGGCGTCTGCGGTCAGCCCCGGTAGCGGCCAGTCGCCGACGCCGGCGTCATCGTCGGATACCAGCATGACCTGGAACAGCGGGTGGCGGGCGGCGGATCGGACTGGGTTGAGCAGTTCGACCACCCGCTCGAAGGGAAGATCGGAATGGGCGTAAGCGGCCAGGTCGGTGTCGCGGACTCGGTCCAGGAGCTGGGCGAAGCTGGGGTCGTCGGCCACGTCGACCCGGAGCACCAGGGTGTTGACGAAGAACCCCACCAGGTCACCGACCGCCTCGTCGGTGCGCCCGGCCACCGGCGCGCCGATCGGGATGTCGGTACCGGCGCCGGATCGGGTCAGCAGGGCCGCCAGCGCCGCCTGCACCACCATGAACAAGGTCACCTGGTGATCGCGCGCCAGGCCGAGCAGCCTGCGGTGCAGGCCCGCATCCAGGTGCAGGCTGACCGCCGCCCCGCGGTAGGTGGGGTCGGCCGGGCGGTCCCGGTCGTAGGGCAACTCGAGCTGCTCGGGCAGGCCGGCCAGGGCCGAGGCCCAGTAGCTGGCCTGCCGGGACGCAGCGCTGTCTGGGTCGTGGTCCCCCCCGAGTAGCTGCCGCTGCCACAAGGCGTAGTCGGCGTATTGCACCGGCAGGGCTGGCCATCGGGGCGGTCGCCCGGCCCGGCGGGCGTCGTAGGCGCGCGCAACGTCCCGCATCAGCACGTCCATCGACCAGCCGTCGCTGGCGATGTGGTGGGTAACCAGCACGAGCACGTGCTCCTGCTCGCCCAGCGTGAACAGCCAGGCGCGCACCGGCAGGTCGCTGGCTAGGTCGAAGGTGTGCCGGGTGGCTCCCGCCAGCAGGTCGGGCAGGTCAGACGGCCGGGCCGGCGCCACCGTGACCTGCGGCGTGGCCACGGCGGCATCGACCACGTGCTGGTAGGGCTGGCCGTCGGCAACCGGAAAGACGGTGCGCAGGGACTCGTGACGCCCGGCCACGTCACGCAAGGCCGCCCGGAGCGCGCCGACGTCCAGCCGCCCGCGCAGGCGCCAGGCGAGCGCGACGTTGTGCGCCGGGCTCGGCCCGTGCAGCTGGGCCTGGAACCACAACCGCTGCTGGGCGAATGACAGCGGCAATCGCTCCGGGCGCGGCATCGGCGCCAGCGCGGGCTGGGCGCCATCGGCGGCGGCCAGGAACCCGGCCAGCAGCGCCGCGCTCGGGTTCTCGAACACCGCGCGGATCGGCAACTCGACGCCCAGCGCCGAGCGGACCCGGCTGATCAGCCTGGTAGCCAGCAGGGAATGCCCGCCCAGATCGAAGAAGTTGTCATGCGGCCAGACTCGGTCAAGCCCGAGCACCTGCGCGAACAGCTCGCACAGGGCCTTCTCCCGCGGGGAGGACGGCGCCGGCCCGCCCGGCACCGAGCTGAACTCGGGGGCAGGCAGCGCCCGCCGGTCCAGCTTCCCGCTCGCGGTCAAGGGCAGCCGGTCCAGTACCACCACCGCCGCGGGCACCATGTAGTCCGGCAGCGCCAGGGCCGCGGCCGCGCGCAGCGCCGCCGCGTCTAGCTGGCCGCCGGCCGCTGGCACGGCATAAGCCACGAGCCTGCCGTCTTGGGGGCGGTCCCCGCGTACCGCCACCGCGGCCTGCGCCACCCCCGGCTGACCCGCAAGCACCGCCTCGATCTCGCCCAGCTCGATCCGGAACCCCCGCACCTTCACCTGGTCATCAACCCGGCCCAGGTACTCAAGCTCGCCGACCGCGTTCCACCGGGCCAGGTCTCCGGTCCGGTACATCCGCTGCCCCGCGCCGCCGAACGGGCACGCCACGAACCGCTCCGCGGTCAGGCCCGGCCGGTTCAGGTAGCCACGCGCCAGCCCAGCACCCGCCAGGTACAGCTCTCCGGCGACCCCCACCGGAACCGGCCTCAGCCCGTCGTCAAGCACATGCGCCCAGGTATTCCAGACCGGCCGGCCAATCGGAGGAGCATCGTCGGCATCCCCGCCCGCCGGCCGCTCGCCCGCCTGCCCGGCGCGCCATGCCGTGGCGTAGACGGTCGTTTCCGTAGGGCCATAGATGTTGCGGACCCGGACGCCAGGCAATGCGGCGCGGATGGCCGCGACGGCGTGGGCGGTGAGAGCCTCGCCCGCCAAGACGACCGTCCGCGCCCGGGCCTTCGCGCCGTGCACGCTCAGTGCCTCCGACAGCGCGGAGGGCACGGCGCTGATCAGGCTCCCGCGCCAGGATTCGCCGCTGCCATCGGCCAGCGCCAGAAGATCACGGACGATCTCGATGCTTCCGCCGCAGACCAGCGGTCCGAAGATCTCGAATACCGAGACGTCGAAGCTGAACGAGGTCGAGGCCAGAACCTTGGACATCTCTTCCGCGGCGAACTCGGCGGACGCCCAGGACAGCAAACCGACGACGCTGCGATGCTCAACCACGACGCCCTTGGGGCGTCCGGTCGAGCCGGAGGTGTAGATCACGTACGCCGGGCTCAACGGCCGCAGCGAAGCGAGCCGCTCAGCATCGGCCAGGTCACCGTCAGCCAGGTGCGATACGGCGGTCAGGATGGCCGGGTCGTCGAGCGCCACTTGCGGCGTCCCGCCGGGCAGGTCCTGTCCGACTAGCGCCGTGGTCAGCATCGCGACGGGGCGGGCGTCGGCCAGCATGAACCCGATCCGTTCGGCTGGGTAACCAGGATCGACCGGCAGGTATGCCGCTCCGGACTTGAGCACCGCGAAAGCGGTCACCACCAGGTCCAGCGATCGTGGCAGCGCCACCGCCACCAGCCGCTCCGGGCCCGCGCCCAGCGACACCAGCAGCCTGGCCAGCCGGTTCGCCCGCGCGTTGAGCTCGGTATACGACATCGCCTGAAGTCCGCACACCACCGCTGTGGCATCGGGCGTCCGCCTGACTTGCTCCTGGAACAACTGCGGCAGCGTTGCCGATGGCACGCTCCGCGTGATGCCGCACCACTCCTCCGGTACCGGGCGGCCGGGCAGCGCTGTCCGCTTCGCAGCTGCGGTCGCCGGCTGGCCCGGCACTACGGCAGTCACTCTCGGCCGTACGGAGGCATCGGTGGCCAGGCCCTCTTCCATGGAAACTGCTCCCGGACCCTACACGCGATCATCGTGCCGCGAGGTGGGACCGGCTGCGCCGCCACGCCTCGGAGGCGGGCCTGCTCCCCGCTCGAAGACGCAGATCATCGCCTGCGGACCGGACTCAAGCCGCTCCGTCGCAGCCGACGGCCCGGCCGGGAACTCGCGCTTGGCGAAGGCCACCTCGGCCAGGGTCGGCGACAACACGATCCCGCGCAAACAACCGCGGATGGTCTGCATGCTGCTACTCCTTCGGCCGGTCATCGGCTGAGATTGGGCCTGGCCCTGGCCCCCGCCAATGGCGGCGTCGCTGTAATGCTGGCTTCTGGCCCGGCCAAGGCGCACCTTCGGGATTGCCGGGGCATCGCGAGGCGCTGTGCGGACGAACGGCTGGCCGTGCAGGCGGTGCTGCACGTTGCTGGCTGAGACGCTGGCCCCAGCGGGCCGGCAACGGGAGATCCCACTAAGAACCAGTGGCAGAATCAAGGTCACCAGGGTCGCGCCAGGCTGAGGACGCCGCCCTCGCTGCGTCAAGATCATCCCGATGGATGATCGAGGTTAGAGCATCCTCCAGTCCTGGTCGGGCTCATAGACCGCGCCGGCCAGGATGCGGCGGAAGTCCGTCGCCCAGCCCGCCGCTGTGCTCTCGTCGAATTCGTCGAGGTTAAACAGCACGCCGCCCGATAGCGCGCCGGCCGGCATCACGTCCAGATTCCACACCATGCCGGTCGGGATATCGGGGTGCTCAGGCTCTTGCAGCAGTCGCTCGTGTATCTCACGGGCGCCCTCGGCGATGGGGAGGGTCAGATCGCCGAACTGCGACTGGAGGTATGCGATGACGAACTGTGCCATCCGCGGGTCCTCGCGTGATCTTATGAACTCAGGGATTGCCTGCTCGATCACGCCGACCGGGAGCTCGTGCGCCATGGCGTCGATGCAGGTCTCCTTCGTGGCCGCGACGATATCGCGGAAGCTCGCGCAATCGCTCAGCTCGGTCCGGAAGGGCACCAGGTTGATGAACAATCCCATGGTGTCCTGGAACTGCAGCTCGTTACGGCCAGCGGTCAACGCCCGGATCGTCAGGTCGGTGGTGCCGGTGATCTGGTGGGCCAGGACGTAGCAGGCCGAGAGCGTGACCATGAACAGGGAGCTGCGGGTGGCCGTGGCCAGGGCGGAGGCCGCCTCGACGATGTCGGCGTCGATGACATAGGTGTGCTGCGAGTATGGCCTGGCATAGGTCTCCGGGTGCGCCCGGTCGGTCGGCATGGTGAATTCACGCGCGCCGCGGAGCTTGTCCAGCCAGTACTTCGGCGCGCCGTCCTCGGCTGGGCTGGCGGCGCCGGCCTTCTGCCACTCCGAGTACTCACGGTATTGCCGGACCGCTGGCAGCCTCGCCGGGATGCCGCTGGCCCGGGCTGCGTAAAAGGCCCCGAGGTCGCGAATGATCACCTGCACTGACCAGAGATCCGATACCGAGTGATGCACCGTCAGGAACAGGACGCTGTCCCGGTCGTCGAGCCTGCACAGCAGCGCCCGCAGCATCGGCACCTCCCGCACGCTCATCGTGCCCTGCTCGGCCTGGAGGATCAGCTCCTGGACGGCCATGTCCCTGGATTTGCCGGTGACCGGCGGCAGGTCCCTGACCTCCAACGGCACCGGGCACGGCGGGCGCACGAGCTGGTAAGGCGGATCGGCGTCCCGGACCACCAGGGTGCGAAGCAGCTCATGGCGGGCGACCACGTCGTCGAGCGCGCCCTGGAGCACCGCGACATCGACCGGACCGGTGATGCGGATCGGGCAGACCAGGATGCACCGCAGGCCGAACGCTCCGCCGGCGTCACCCCGGTCGAGCGAGCAGAACCACTCCTGCGTGAAAGACAGCGGGTAGCGCTTCGATTCCTGGTCCAGCGCGAGCGAGGATTCCGTCATTGCCACCAGTCCTTACTTCCGCGCGTCAGCCATGAGGTCGAGCCGGCGGTCGATGTCACCGGCCGTGGGCGCCTTGAACAGGTCGGCCATCGATATCCGGACACCGAGGGCGGTGCTGATGCGCCCGGCCAGCACCATTGCCTCTACCGAGCGACCACCGAGGTCGAAGAAGTCGTTGTCGACGCCGCACCTGGCCACCCCCAGGACCTCGGCGAACAGCTCGCACAAGGTTTCCTGGCGGGGCGTGGCCGGCGCCCGGTATGGCAGCAGGCCGGTCAGGTCCGGCACCGGCAGCGCGGCGACATTAACCGTTCCCGCCGCCGTCACCGGGATCTCATCGACAACCATGATCGCCGCTGGCATACTGCCGTTACGCAGCGCCTTCCTGGCGTAAGCATGCAGCTCAGGCACGTCCAGGCCGGGGCCGGACGGCGCGACGTAGGCGATCAGGCACTGGCCGGCCAGGTCGGCGCCGTGCTCGACGACCGCGATGTCGGCGAGCCCGGGAAAGGCCGCCAGGGCTGATTTGACTTCACCGACGCCTTCGGACTCCATCAACGGCTCACCGTCCATCTGCGGGTGCGGCACGAATGACCGGACCGGCTAGCTGCCGGCCACGCCCTCACGGTCGCAAGGCGCAAAGGTCACCGCACCTTCCTGATTGCGCGGCCTGATTTGCCCAGCGTTGCCGACGCTCGAGCCGGTTCGTGCGCAATGTCGAAGGTGCGGGCGCGCGGCTGGGCCTGCGAGGCTGCGGGGCGGGAGGCTCATCTGGGGCGGGCGGCTGCCTGGACCTCTGGGCGGCCGGGCGCTGCGGACTGCCTCGGAAGGTTACGCGCCTCTGGTATCGCCCATCGGAATGAGGATCATCATGGCGAATCCCTTCGAAGACCCAGACGCTTCCTACCGGGTGCTCGTGAACCACGAGGGCCAGCACAGCCTGTGGCCGGCAACCCAGCCCACGCCGCATGGCTGGACCGTCGCGCACGACACGGACTCTCGGGCCAGCTGCCTTGAGTACATCGAGAAGAACTGGACCGACATGCGCCCCAAGAGCCTGATCAAGGCCCAGGGCGGCTGACACGTTTCCCCTCCGCCGAAACGACGCGAGCCCACTTCGGCCGGCTCCGCGCGCGACTGCATCGCCTATCGCAATGAGGATCACATGGCCACAATCCATCGGGGAGGCTCGTCCGGGTCGCGCGTCGCGCAGGCGCTGACCCCGGCGGAGCGGCGACGGGTGCTGGCGGAGTGGAACGACACGGCGCGGGAGGTACCCGAGGCGACGCTGCCGGAGATGTTCGAGGCGCAAGTTGCCCGCACCCCGGAGGCGCCGGCCGTGGTCTTCGGCGATGTCACGCTTTCCTACGCCGAGCTGAACGCGCGGGCCAGCCGGCTGGCCGGGTACCTGACCTCGCTGGGCGCGGGCCCCGAGCGGCTGGTCGCGGTGGCGCTGGAGCGGTCCGCCGAGGTATTTGTCTGCTGGCTGGCGGTCGCCAAGTCGGGGGCGGCCTTCCTGCCGGTGGACCCGGCGTACCCGGCGGAGCGGATCGCGTTCATGCTCGGCGACGCGCGGCCGGACCTGGTGATCACGACGACGGCTGCCGCGTCCTCGCTGCCCGCTGATCCTGGTGGCACCGGGCCGCGGCTGGTGCTGGATGACCCGCTGCTGGCCGCGGAGCTGGCCCGGTGCGCGGCCACCGGGCGGGCGGCGCCGGGGCTGGAGCTCGGGCATCCCGCGTACGTGATCTACACGTCGGGGTCGACGGGCAGGCCGAAGGGCATCGTGGTGACCCACCGGGGGCTGGCGAGCCTGTCCGGGGCGCAGGTCAGCGCGTTCGGGGTCGGGCCCGGGTCGCGGGTGCTGCAGCTCGCCTCGCCGAGCTTCGACGCCGCGGTGATGGAGATGCTGATGACCCTGCCGGCGGGGGCGGCCCTGATGGTTCCCGGGCCGGGGCCGCTGGCCGGCGAAAGCCTGTCGGAAACGCTGAACAAGCTGCGGATCAGCCACGCCCTGATCATGCCGACTGTCCTGGCCGGCGTCTCGGCGCGGCAGGTTCCCGGGCTGGAATGCCTGATCGTGGGCGGTGAGGCCTGCCCGGATCGGCTGGCGGCCGAATGGTCGCCGGATCGGCGGATGTTCAACGCCTACGGCCCGACGGAGATAACGGTGTGCGCGACGATGGCCGGGCCGTTGTCGGGCCCGGGCGCTCCGCTGATCGGGCGGCCGGTCTGGAATACGCGGGTGTTCGTGCTGGATGGGGGGCTGGGGCTGGTGCCGCCGGGGGTGGCGGGGGAGTTGTATATCGCGGGGGCGGGGCTGGCGCGGGGGTACCTGAACCGGCCGGGGCTGACGGCGGAGCGGTTCGTGGCGTGCCCGTTCGGGGTGGCGGGTGAGCGGATGTACCGGACCGGGGACCTGGCCCGGTGGAACGCCGGCCGGTGAGCTGGAGTACCTGGGCCGCAGCGATGACCAGGTCAAGATCCGCGGGTTCCGGGTCGAGCTGGGCGAGGTCGAGGCGGTGCTGGCCGCGCAGCCGGGGGTGGGGCAGGCCGCGGTGGTGGTGCGGGAGGACCGGCCGGGCGACGCGCGGCTGGCCGGGTACGTGGTCCCGGCGGCCGGGGCGGTCCTGGACCCGGCCGGGCTGCGGGAGGCTGCTGGCCGCACCTTGCCGGGGTATATGGTGCCGGCGGCGGTGATGGTGCTGGATGCGCTGCCGTTGTCACCGGCGGGGAAGCTGGACCGCCGGGCGCTGCCGGCCCCGCAGTACGCGGCCGCGGCGGGCGGCCGGGTTCCGGCCACCGCCCGGGAGCGGGCGCTGTGCGAGGTGTTCGCCCAGGTGCTGGGCCTGGACCGGGTCGGCGTTGATGATAGCTTCTTCGACCTGGGCGGGCACTCGCTGCTGGCGACCCGGCTGGTGTCCCGGATCCGGGCGGTGCTGGGGGTGGAGCTGCCGGTCCGGGCGGTGTTCGAGAACCCGACGGTGGCGTCGCTGGCCGGGGCGCTGGACGGCGCGGAGGCGGCCCGCCCGGCGCTGGGCCCGATGCCGCGGCCGGGCCGGCTGCCGTTGTCGTTCGCCCAGCAGCGGCTGTGGTTCCTGGAGCAGTTCCACGGGCCGGGCACGGCCTATAACCTGCCGTTCGCGTGGCGGCTGCGGGGCCGGCTGGACACCGCCGCGCTGGTCGCGGCGCTGGGCGACGTGGCGGGCCGGCACGAGTCGCTGCGCACGGTGTTCCCGGTCACCGGCGGGCAGCCCGGCCAGCAGGTGATCCCGGCCGGGCAGGCCACGGTCCCGGTGACGGTGGCGGCCGCGGGGCGGGGCGAGCTGGCCGGGCTGGTGGCGGCGGCGGCGGCGCACGAGTTCGACCTGGCCGCGGAGCTGCCGGTGCGGGCCTGGCTGTTCGAGCTGGGGCCGGCCGAGCACGTGCTGGTGCTGTTGTGCCACCACATCGCCAGTGACGGCTGGTCGATGCAGGTGCTGATGGCGGACCTGGCCGCGGCGTACGCGGCGCGGCGGGACGGGCGGGCGCCGGACTGGCCGGACCTGCCGGTGCAGTACGCCGACTACGCGCTGTGGCAGCGGGACCTGCTCGGCGCCGATGGCGGGGACGCGGCGGACGGCGGGGTGCTGGCCGGGCAGGTCGAGTACTGGCGGCGGGCGCTGGCCGGGCTGCCCGACGAGCTGGTCTTGCCGTTCGACCGGCCGCGGCCGGCCGAGCCGTCCCAGCGCGGCGGCGAGGTCCGGTGGCGGCTGGCGGGCGCGGGCCTGCACGCGGCGCTGGCCGGCCTGGCCCGCGAGCACCAGGCGACCGTGTTCATGGTGCTGCACGCGGGCCTGGCCGCGTTGCTGTCGCGCTGCGGCGCGGGGACCGACATCCCGGTCGGCGCGCCGGTGGCCGGGCGGACCGACGAGGCGGTGCACGACCTGGTCGGGTTCTTCGTGAACACGCTGGTGCTGCGCGCCGATGTGTCCGGCGACCCGAGCTTCGCCGAGCTGCTCGGCCGGGTCCGGGAGACCGTGCTGGCCGCCCAGGCCCGCCAGGACGTCCCGTTCGAGCGGCTGGTCGAGGCGCTGAACCCGGCCCGGTCGGCGGCCCGCCACCCGCTGTTCCAGGTCATGCTCGCTGATGAGGACATCGGCGCCGTCGACTGGCAGCTGCCCGGGCTGCGGGCCCGGGCCGAGCCGGTACCCGCCGTGGCCGCCAAGTTCGACCTGACCCTGGCGTTCCAGCAGAACCACGGCCACGACGGCGCCCCGGCCGGGATCGACGCCTACTTCGAGTACGCCGCGGACCTGTTCGACCCCGCCACCGTGCAGGCGCTGGCCGCCCGGCTGACCCGGCTGCTGCGCCAGGCCGCCGCCGGCCCCGCCCGCCGCCTCAGCCAGCTCGACCTGCTCACCACCGCCGAACGGCGGGCCCTGGCAGAATGGAACGACACCCCCCGCGACGTCCCCGCCGCCACCTTGCCCGAGCTGTTCGAGGCGCAGGCCGCCCGCACCCCCGACGCCCCCGCCGTGATCCACGGCCGCACCCAGGTCTGCTACGCCGAGCTCAACCAGCGCGCCAACCGCCTCGCCCGGCACCTGATCACCCTCGGCGCAGGCCCCGAGCGCCTGGCCGCCATCGCCATGCCCCGCTCCCCCGACATGATCGTCGCCGTCCTCGCCGTGCTCAAAACCGGCGCCGCCTACGTCCCCGTCGACCCCGCCTACCCACCCGACCGCATCGCCTACATGCTCACCGACACCAGCCCCGTCACCGTCCTGACCACCCGCAGGATCGGCCGGAACCTGCCCGGTGAGGTGCCGCACCTGGAGCTCGACGACCCCGCAGTCCGCCAGAGGCTGGACCGCCTGGACGGCGGCAACCTGACCACCGGCGATCGCCTCGCCCCGCCCCGGCTAGCCAACCCGGCGTACGTGATCTACACCTCGGGGTCGACCGGCCGGCCCAAGGGAGTGGTGATCGAGCATCGCAACCTGACCGACCTGGTCTCCTGGGTCTCCGCCCAATTCACCGCCGGCGAGCTTTCCAGAAGCCTGGCCTCGTGCTCGCTCAGCTTCGACTTCTCGATATTCGAGATCCTCGCACCCCTGGCGTCGGGCGGGAGCGTGGAGATCGTGCGCAACGTGCTCGCGCTGGCGGACGAGTTCGACGATCCGGCGTCCGAGCGGATGATCAGCGGCGTGCCTTCGGCGATCTCGCACGTCATGAGCACATCAAAGATAGGCGTCAGGGCGCGTACCGTCGTCCTCGGCGGCGAGCTACTCACGCCGCGTGCCCTTTCGGCCATCCGGGCCACGTGGCCGGGGGCGCGGATCGTCAACATCTACGGCCCGACCGAGACGACGGTCTATGTCACGTCGTGGAGTTCCGACAGCGAGGCCGAACAGGCTCCGCTGATCGGGCGGCCGGTCTGGAATACGCGGGTGTTCGTGCTGGATGGGGGGCTGGGGCTGGTGCCGCCGGGGGTGGCGGGGGAGTTGTATATCGCGGGGGCGGGGCTGGCGCGGGGGTACCTGAGCCGGCCGGGGCTGACGGCGGAGCGGTTCGTGGCGTGCCCGTTCGGGGTGGCGGGTGAGCGGATGTACCGGACCGGGGACCTGGCCCGGTGGAACGCCGGCCGGTGAGCTGGAGTACCTGGGCCGCAGCGATGACCAGGTCAAGATCCGCGGGTTCCGGGTCGAGCTGGGCGAGGTCGAGGCGGTGCTGGCCGCGCAGCCGGGGGTGGGGCAGGCCGCGGTGGTGGTGCGGGAGGACCGGCCGGGCGACGCGCGGCTGGCCGGGTACGTGGTCCCGGCGGCCGGGGCGGTCCTGGACCCGGCCGGGCTGCGGGAGGCTGCTGGCCGCACCCTGCCGGGGTATATGGTGCCGGCGGCGGTGATGGTGCTGGATGCGCTGCCGTTGTCACCGGCGGGGAAGCTGGACCGCCGGGCGCTGCCGGCCCCGCAGTACGCGGCCGCGGCGGGCGGCCGGGTTCCGGCCACCGCCCGGGAGCGGGCGCTGTGCGAGGTGTTCGCCCAGGTGCTGGGCCTGGACCGGGTCGGCGTTGATGATAGCTTCTTCGACCTGGGCGGGCACTCGCTGCTGGCGACCCGGCTGGTGTCCCGGATCCGGGCGGTGCTGGGGGTGGAGCTGCCGGTCCGGGCGGTGTTCGAGAACCCGACGGTGGCGTCGCTGGCCGGGGCGCTGGACGGCGCGGAGGCGGCCCGCCCGGCGCTGGGCCCGATGCCGCGGCCGGGCCGGCTGCCGTTGTCGTTCGCCCAGCAGCGGCTGTGGTTCCTGGAGCAGTTCCACGGGCCGGGCACGGCCTATAACCTGCCGTTCGCGTGGCGGCTGCGGGGCCGGCTGGACACCGCCGCGCTGGTCGCGGCGCTGGGCGACGTGGCGGGCCGGCACGAGTCGCTGCGCACGGTGTTCCCGGTCACCGGCGGGCAGCCCGGCCAGCAGGTGATCCCGGCCGGGCAGGCCACGGTCCCGGTGACGGTGGCGGCCGCGGGGCGGGGCGAGCTGGCCGGGCTGGTGGCGGCGGCGGCGGCGTACGAGTTCGACCTGGCCGCGGAGCTGCCGGTGCGGGCCTGGCTGTTCGAGCTGGGCCGGCCGAGCACGTGCTGGTGCTGTTGTGCCACCACATCGCCAGTGACGGCTGGTCGATGCAGGTGCTGATGGCGGACCTGGCCGCGGCGTACGCGGCGCGGCGGGACGGGCGGGCGCCGGACTGGCCGGACCTGCCGGTGCAGTACGCCGACTACGCGCTGTGGCAGCGGGACCTGCTCGGCGCCGATGGCGGGGACGCGGCGGACGGCGGGGTGCTGGCCGGGCAGGTCGAGTACTGGCGGCGGGCGCTGGCCGGGCTGCCCGACGAGCTGGTCTTGCCGTTCGACCGGCCGCGGCCGGCCGAGCCGTCCCAGCGCGGCGGCGAGGTCCGGTGGCGGCTGGCGGGCGCGGGCCTGCACGCGGCGCTGGCCGGCCTGGCCCGCGAGCACCAGGCGACCGTGTTCATGGTGCTGCACGCGGGCCTGGCCGCGTTGCTGTCGCGCTGCGGCGCGGGGACCGACATCCCGGTCGGCGCGCCGGTGGCCGGGCGGACCGACGAGGCGGTGCACGACCTGGTCGGGTTCTTCGTGAACACGCTGGTGCTGCGCGCCGATGTGTCCGGCGACCCGAGCTTCGCCGAGCTGCTCGGCCGGGTCCGGGAGACCGTGCTGGCCGCCCAGGCCCGCCAGGACGTCCCGTTCGAGCGGCTGGTCGAGGCGCTGAACCCGGCCCGGTCGGCGGCCCGCCACCCGCTGTTCCAGGTCATGCTCGCTGATGAGGACATCGGCGCCGTCGACTGGCAGCTGCCCGGGCTGCGGGCCCGGGCCGAGCCGGTACCCGCCGTGGCCGCCAAGTTCGACCTGACCCTGGCGTTCCAGCAGAACCACGGCCACGACGGCGCCCCGGCCGGGATCGACGCCTACTTCGAGTACGCCGCGGACCTGTTCGACCCCGCCACCGTGCAGGCGCTGGCCGCCCGGCTGACCCGGCTGCTGCGCCAGGCCGCCGCCGGCCCCGCCCGCCGCCTCAGCCAGCTCGACCTGCTCACCACCGCCGAACGGCGGGCCCTGGCAGAATGGAACGACACCCCCCGCGACGTCCCCGCCGCCACCTTGCCCGAGCTGTTCGAGGCGCAGGCCGCCCGCACCCCCGACGCCCCCGCCGTGATCCACGGCCGCACCCAGGTCTGCTACGCCGAGCTCAACCAGCGCGCCAACCGCCTCGCCCGGCACCTGATCACCCTCGGCGCAGGCCCCGAGCGCCTGGCCGCCATCGCCATGCCCCGCTCCCCCGACATGATCGTCGCCGTCCTCGCCGTGCTCAAAACCGGCGCCGCCTACGTCCCCGTCGACCCCGCCTACCCACCCGACCGCATCGCCTACATGCTCACCGACACCAGCCCCGTCACCGTACTGACCACGGCGGGGGTAGCCGCCGGGCTGCCAGGCCGATTGCCGCTGCTGGTGCTCGACGACCCGGCGACCGTGACGGAGCTGGCCGGGCTGGACGGGGAGAACGCGCCGGCGGCGGCGGGGCCGCGGAATGCGGCGTACGTGATCTACACCTCGGGGTCGACCGGCCGGCCCAAGGGAGTGGTGATCGAGCACGGGTGGGCGGCGCTGTTCGCGTGCTGGGCAGGGTCGGAGTTCCCGGCGGCGGAGCTGTCCCGGGTGCTGGCCTCGACGTCGCTGAGCTTCGACGTATCGGTATTCGAGATCTTCGGCACGCTGACCGCAGGCGGCAGCATCGAGATCGTGCCGAACCTGCTGGCCCTGACGTCTATGCCATGGCGCGGGAGCATGATCAGCGCCGTGCCGACGGCGCTGGCGCATGTGCTGGCCTCGCCGGGGACCGCCGCGCAGGCTGCGGTGGTGGCGCTGTGCGGGGAGGCGCTGAGCGGGCAAGTCGTCGCGGCGATCAGGGCGGCGGTGCCGGGGGCGCGGATCGTCAACATCTACGGCCCGACCGAGGGGACGGTGTTCGCCACGACCTACACCGTCGACAGCGCCGGCGAGGTGGCGGGTCCGCCGCCGATCGGGCGGCTGATCTGGAACAAGCGGGCGTTCGTGCTGGACGAGGCGCTGGGGCTGGTGCCGCCGGGGGTGGCCGGGGAGTTGTACCTGGCCGGCGGCCTGGCGCGGGGGTACCTGAACCGGCCGGGCCTGACCGCGGAGCGGTTCGTCGCCAGCCCGTTCGGCGCGCCCGGGGAGCGGATGTACCGGACCGGGGACCTGGCCCGCTGGAATGCGGCCGGCGAGCTGGAGTACCTGGGCCGCAGCGATGACCAGGTCAAGATCCGCGGGTTCCGCGTCGAGCTGGGCGAGATCGAGGCGGTGCTGGCCGCCCACCCCGAAGTGGCACAGGTCCGGGTCGTGATGCGGGAGGACCGGCCGGGCGACAAGCGGCTGGCCGGGTACGTGGTCCCCGCGGCCGGGACGGTCCTGGACCCGGCCGGGCTGCGGGACGCCGCCGGCCGGGTGCTGCCCGGCTACATGGTGCCCGCCGCCGTCGTGGTACTGGACAAGCTGCCGCTCAACGCGAACGGCAAGCTGGACCGCCGCGCCCTGCCCGCCCCGGACTACGCCTCGGGCGCCGGAGCCTTCCAGGCGCCGGCCACCGCCCGGGAACGGGCCCTGTGCGAGCTGTTCGCCGAGGTCCTCGGCATCGACAAGGTCGGCGTCGAAGACAGCTTCTTCGACCTGGGCGGCCACTCCCTGCTCGCGGCCGTGCTGATGGCCAGGCTGATGGACCAGATGGGCATCAAGATCAGCCTGAAAGGCTTCATGGGCAACCCGACCGTCCGGGCCATCGACAGGTACCTAGACCAGTAGGCCAGGCACGCCTACCTCCGCCGCCGGACAGCCCGCCCGCAAAGGCGCGGGCGGGCCGTCCGGGCGGGAGCATCCAGGGAGAAGAAAACCCCGCCCGCATGCAGCATCGTGAGAGAGGAACAAGGACTCCCAGACAAATACATTTATATCGAGTCGCTGACCCAATTTATCCTTGGGTAAGTCCGGGTCCTCCACGGGAAGTGAGAAGAAGCATGACCACCAAAACGTCCGCGCCAAGCACACCCAAGATGCCCGACGCGCTCATGGCGGAGATCGCCGCCGTGCCAGGCCGTTTGGTCTCGGCTTGGGCTGCGCACGACGCCGAGGCTTTCTCCCAGCTATTCACTCGGGACGGGACGCTAATCCTGCCGGGCGTTTACAAGAAGGGCCGCGACGAGATCCGGCAATTCATGGAGGCCGGATACGCCGGGCCATACAAGGGAACCAGCGTCACCGGAACGCCGCTCGACATCAAGCCGCTCGGCACCGACGCCGTCGCGCTGCTGACCGTGGGTGGCGTGCTCGCGCCCGGCGAGAAGGAAGTGTCGACCAAGCAGGCCATCCGCGCGTCCTGGATCCTCGTCAAGGACGACGGCACGTGGCGGCTCGCCGTCTACCAGAACTGCCCGCGCGACCCGGCTAGCTGACCGCGAGCGGGCTAGCTGGCGCAGGCGCTGCGCATCACCGGGCTGCTCGCGGCCTCCAGGCAGGTCAGCGCCGTTCTCCTAGGGAGCCAGGCTCCGATCGCAGCTGCCCGGCGCCGGCGCCCGAGCGTCCAGGCGAGGCCACGGCCGATCTCGCCCAGTTCGCGCTCACCCAGATATCGGGCGGCTGAGCGACCAGCCCGGCCGCCCTTCCGCCTGGCCGCCTCGTCCGCCCGGCCTGCCAGCCGGGCTGTTGTCGTACCCGGACCTCAAAAATCAAGGTCACCAGGGTCGCGCAAGCCTGCGGGGGCCGCCCTCGCTGCGTCAAGATCATCCCGATGGATGATCGAGGTTAGAGCATCCTCCAGTCCTGGTCGGGCTCATAGACCGCGCCGGCCAGGATGCGGCGGAAGTCCGTCGCCCAGCCCGCCGCTGTGCTCTCGTCGAATTCGTCGAGGTTAAACAGCACGCCGCCCGATAGCGCGCCGGCCGGCATCACGTCCAGATTCCACACCATGCCGGTCGGGATATCGGGGTGCTCAGGCTCTTGCAGCAGTCGCTCGCGTATCTCACGGGCGCCCTCGGCGATGGGGAGGGTCAGATCGCCGAACTGCGACTGGAAGTCCGCGATGACGAACTGTGCCATCCGCGGGTCCTCGCGTGATCTTATGAACTCAGGGATTGCCTGCTCGATCACGCCGACCGGGAGCTCGTGCGCGATGGCGTCGAGGAAAGTTTCCTTCGTGGCCGCGACGATATCGCGGAAGCTCGCGCAATCGCTCAGCTCGGTCCGGAAGGGCACCAGGTTGATGAACAATCCCATGGTGTCCTGGAACTGCAGCTCGTTACGGCCAGCGGTGAACGCCCGGATCGTCAGGTCGGTGGTGCCGGTGATCTGGTGGGCCAGGACGTAGCAGGCCGAGAGCGTGACCATGAACAGGGAGCTGCGGGTGGCCGTGGCCAGGGCGGAGGCCGCCTCGACGATGTCGGCGTCGATGACATAGGTGTGCTGCGAGTATGGCCTGGCATAGGTCTCCGGGTGCGCCCGGTCGGTCGGCATGGTGAATTCACGCGCGCCGCGGAGCTTGTCCAGCCAGTACTTCGGCGCGCCGTCCTCGGCTGGGCTGGCGGCGCCGGCCTTCTGCCACTCCGAGTACTCACGGTATTGCCGGACCGCTGGCAGCCTCGCCGGGATGCCGCTGGCCCGGGCTGCGTAAAAGGCCCCGAGGTCGCGCAGGATTACCTCCGTCGACCAGGCATCCGATACCGAGTGATGCACCGTCAGGAACAGGACGCTGTCCCGGTCGTCGAGCCTGCACAGCAGCGCCCGCAGCATCGGCACCTCCCGCACGCTCATCGTGCCCTGCTCGGCCTGGAGGATCAGCTCCTGGACGGCCATGTCCCTGGATTTGCCGGTGACCGGCGGCAGGTCCCTGACCTCCAACGGCACCGGGCACGGCGGGCGCACGAGCTGGTAAGGCGGATCGGCGTCCCGGACCACCAGGGTGCGAAGCAGCTCATGGCGGGCGACCACGTCGTCGAGCGCGCCCTGGAGCACCGCGACATCGACCGGACCGGTGATGCGGATCGGGCTGACCATGATGAACCGCAGGCCGAACGCTCCGCCGGCGTCACCCCGGTCGAGCGAGCAGAACCACTCCTGCGTGAAAGACAGCGGGTAGCGCTTCGATTCCTGGTCCAGCGCGAGCGAGGATTCCGTCATTGCCACCAGTCCTTACTTCCGCGCGTCAGCCATGAGGTCGAGCCGGCGGTCGATGTCACCGGCCGTGGGCGCCTTGAACAGGTCGGCCATCGATATCCGGACGCCGCACCTGGCCACCCCCAGGACCTCGGCGAACAGCTCGCACAAGGTTTCCTGGCGGGGCGTGGCCGGCGCCCGGTATGGCAGCAGGCCGGTCAGGTCTGGCACCGGCAGCCCGGCCAGGTCGGCGCCGTGCTCGACGACCGCGATGTCGGCGAGCCCGGGAAAGGCCGCCAGGGCTGATTTGACTTCACCGACGCCTTCGGACTCCATCAACGGCTCACCGTCCATCTGCGGGTGCGGCACGAATGACCGGACCGGCTAGCTGCCGGCCACGCCCTCACGGTCGCAAGGCGCAAAGGTCACCGCACCTTCCTGATTGCGCGGCCTGATTTGCCCAGCGTTGCCGACGCTCGAGCCGGTTCGTGCGCAATGTCGAAGGTGCGGGCGCGCGGCTGGGCCTGCGAGGCTGCGGGGCGGGAGGCTCATCTGGGGCGGGCGGCTGCCTGGACCTCTGGGCGGCCGGGCGCTGCGGACTGCCTCGGAAGGTTACGCGCCTCTGGTATCGCCCATCGGAATGAGGATCATCATGGCGAATCCCTTCGAAGACCCAGACGCTTCCTACCGGGTGCTCGTGAACCACGAGGGCCAGCACAGCCTGTGGCCGGCAACCCAGCCCACGCCGCATGGCTGGACCGTCGCGCACGACACGGACTCTCGGGCCAGCTGCCTTGAGTACATCGAGAAGAACTGGACCGACATGCGCCCCAAGAGCCTGATCAAGGCCCAGGGCGGCTGACACGTTTCCCCTCCGCCGAAACGACGCGAGCCCACTTCGGCCGGCTCCGCGCGCGACTGCATCGCCTATCGCAATGAGGATCACATGGCCACAATCCATCGGGGAGGCTCGTCCGGGTCGCGCGTCGCGCAGGCGCTGACCCCGGCGGAGCGGCGACGGGTGCTGGCGGAGTGGAACGACACGGCGCGGGAGGTACCCGAGGCGACGCTGCCGGAGATGTTCGAGGCGCAAGTTGCCCGCACCCCGGAGGCGCCGGCCGTGGTCTTCGGCGATGTCACGCTTTCCTACGCCGAGCTGAACGCGCGGGCCAGCCGGCTGGCCGGGTACCTGACCTCGCTGGGCGCGGGCCCCGAGCGGCTGGTCGCGGTGGCGCTGGAGCGGTCCGCCGAGGTATTTGTCTGCTGGCTGGCGGTCGCCAAGTCGGGGGCGGCCTTCCTGCCGGTGGACCCGGCGTACCCGGCGGAGCGGATCGCGTTCATGCTCGGCGACGCGCGGCCGGACCTGGTGATCACGACGACGGCTGCCGCGTCCTCGCTGCCCGCTGATCCTGGTGGCACCGGGCCGCGGCTGGTGCTGGATGACCCGCTGCTGGCCGCGGAGCTGGCCCGGTGCGCGGCCACCGGGCGGGCGGCGCCGGGGCTGGAGCTCGGGCATCCCGCGTACGTGATCTACACGTCGGGGTCGACGGGCAGGCCGAAGGGCATCGTGGTGACCCACCGGGGGCTGGCGAGCCTGTCCGGGGCGCAGGTCAGCGCGTTCGGGGTCGGGCCCGGGTCGCGGGTGCTGCAGCTCGCCTCGCCGAGCTTCGACGCCGCGGTGATGGAGATGCTGATGACCCTGCCGGCGGGGGCGGCCCTGATGGTTCCCGGGCCGGGGCCGCTGGCCGGCGAAAGCCTGTCGGAAACGCTGAACAAGCTGCGGATCAGCCACGCCCTGATCATGCCGACTGTCCTGGCCGGCGTCTCGGCGCGGCAGGTTCCCGGGCTGGAATGCCTGATCGTGGGCGGTGAGGCCTGCCCGGATCGGCTGGCGGCCGAATGGTCGCCGGATCGGCGGATGTTCAACGCCTACGGCCCGACGGAGATAACGGTGTGCGCGACGATGGCCGGGCCGTTGTCGGGCCCGGGCGCTCCGCTGATCGGGCGGCCGGTCTGGAATACGCGGGTGTTCGTGCTGGATGGGGGGCTGGGGCTGGTGCCGCCGGGGGTGGCGGGGGAGTTGTATATCGCGGGGGCGGGGCTGGCGCGGGGGTACCTGAACCGGCCGGGGCTGACGGCGGAGCGGTTCGTGGCGTGCCCGTTCGGGGTGGCGGGTGAGCGGATGTACCGGACCGGGGACCTGGCCCGGTGGACGCCGGCCGGTGAGCTGGAGTACCTGGGCCGCAGCGATGACCAGGTCAAGATCCGCGGGTTCCGGGTCGAGCTGGGCGAGGTCGAGGCGGTGCTGGCCGCGCAGCCGGGGGTGGGGCAGGCCGCGGTGGTGGTGCGGGAGGACCGGCCGGGCGACGCGCGGCTGGCCGGGTACGTGGTCCCGGCGGCCGGGGCGGTCCTGGACCCGGCCGGGCTGCGGGAGGCTGCTGGCCGCACCTTGCCGGGGTATATGGTGCCGGCGGCGGTGATGGTGCTGGATGCGCTGCCGTTGTCACCGGCGGGGAAGCTGGACCGCCGGGCGCTGCCGGCCCCGCAGTACGCGGCCGCGGCGGGCGGCCGGGTTCCGGCCACCGCCCGGGAGCGGGCGCTGTGCGAGGTGTTCGCCCAGGTGCTGGGCCTGGACCGGGTCGGCGTTGATGATAGCTTCTTCGACCTGGGCGGGCACTCGCTGCTGGCGACCCGGCTGGTGTCCCGGATCCGGGCGGTGCTGGGGGTGGAGCTGCCGGTCCGGGCGGTGTTCGAGAACCCGACGGTGGCGTCGCTGGCCGGGGCGCTGGACGGCGCGGAGGCGGCCCGCCCGGCGCTGGGCCCGATGCCGCGGCCGGGCCGGCTGCCGTTGTCGTTCGCCCAGCAGCGGCTGTGGTTCCTGGAGCAGTTCCACGGGCCGGGCACGGCCTATAACCTGCCGTTCGCGTGGCGGCTGCGGGGCCGGCTGGACACCGCCGCGCTGGTCGCGGCGCTGGGCGACGTGGCGGGCCGGCACGAGTCGCTGCGCACGGTGTTCCCGGTCACCGGCGGGCAGCCCGGCCAGCAGGTGATCCCGGCCGGGCAGGCCACGGTCCCGGTGACGGTGGCGGCCGCGGGGCGGGGCGAGCTGGCCGGGCTGGTGGCGGCGGCGGCGGCGTACGAGTTCGACGTGGCCGCGGAGCTGCCGGTGCGGGCCTGGCTGTTCGAGCTGGGCCGGCCGAGCACGTGCTGGTGCTGTTGTGCCACCACATCGCCAGTGACGGCTGGTCGATGCAGGTGCTGATGGCGGACCTGGCCGCGGCGTACGCGGCGCGGCGGGACGGGCGGGCGCCGGACTGGCCGGACCTGCCGGTGCAGTACGCCGACTACGCGCTGTGGCAGCGGGACCTGCTCGGCGCCGATGGCGGGGACGCGGCGGACGGCGGGGTGCTGGCCGGGCAGGTCGAGTACTGGCGGCGGGCGCTGGCCGGGCTGCCCGACGAGCTGGTCTTGCCGTTCGACCGGCCGCGGCCGGCCGAGCCGTCCCAGCGCGGCGGCGAGGTCCGGTGGCGGCTGGCGGGCGCGGGCCTGCACGCGGCGCTGGCCGGCCTGGCCCGCGAGCACCAGGCGACCGTGTTCATGGTGCTGCACGCGGGCCTGGCCGCGTTGCTGTCGCGCTGCGGCGCGGGGACCGACATCCCGGTCGGCGCGCCGGTGGCCGGGCGGACCGACGAGGCGGTGCACGACCTGGTCGGGTTCTTCGTGAACACGCTGGTGCTGCGCGCCGATGTGTCCGGCGACCCGAGCTTCGCCGAGCTGCTCGGCCGGGTCCGGGAGACCGTGCTGGCCGCCCAGGCCCGCCAGGACGTCCCGTTCGAGCGGCTGGTCGAGGCGCTGAACCCGGCCCGGTCGGCGGCCCGCCACCCGCTGTTCCAGGTCATGCTCGCTGATGAGGACATCGGCGCCGTCGACTGGCAGCTGCCCGGGCTGCGGGCCCGGGCCGAGCCGGTACCCGCCGTGGCCGCCAAGTTCGACCTGACCCTGGCGTTCCAGCAGAACCACGGCCACGACGGCGCCCCGGCCGGGATCGACGCCTACTTCGAGTACGCCGCGGACCTGTTCGACCCCGCCACCGTGCAGGCGCTGGCCGCCCGGCTGACCCGGCTGCTGCGCCAGGCCGCCGCCGGCCCCGCCCGCCGCCTCAGCCAGCTCGACCTGCTCACCACCGCCGAACGGCGGGCCCTGGCAGAATGGAACGACACCCCCCGCGACGTCCCCGCCGCCACCTTGCCCGAGCTGTTCGAGGCGCAGGCCGCCCGCACCCCCGACGCCCCCGCCGTGATCCACGGCCGCACCCAGGTCTGCTACGCCGAGCTCAACCAGCGCGCCAACCGCCTCGCCCGGCACCTGATCACCCTCGGCGCAGGCCCCGAGCGCCTGGCCGCCATCGCCATGCCCCGCTCCCCCGACATGATCGTCGCCGTCCTCGCCGTGCTCAAAACCGGCGCCGCCTACGTCCCCGTCGACCCCGCCTACCCACCCGACCGCATCGCCTACATGCTCACCGACACCAGCCCCGTCACCGTCCTGACCACCCGCAGGATCGGCCGGAACCTGCCCGGTGAGGTGCCGCACCTGGAGCTCGACGACCCCGCAGTCCGCCAGAGGCTGGACCGCCTGGACGGCGGCAACCTGACCACCGGCGATCGCCTCGCCCCGCCCCGGCTAGCCAACCCGGCGTACGTGATCTACACCTCGGGGTCGACCGGCCGGCCCAAGGGAGTGGTGATCGAGCAGGCGGGGGTGACGTCGCTGGCGTGCTGGGCGGCCGCGGAGTTCTCGGCGGCGGAGCTGTCCCGGGTGCTGGCCTCGACGTCGCTGAGCTTCGACGTATCGGTATTCGAGATCTTCGCGCCGCTGACCGCAGGCGGCAGCATCGAGATCGTGCCGAACCTGCTGGCCCTGGCGGACCGGGCGGCGGGGCCGTGGCAGGGGAGCATGATCAGCGCCGTGCCATCGGCGCTGGCGCAGGTGCTGGCCGCGCCGGGGACGCGGGCGTCGGCGCGGACGGTGGTGCTGGCGGGGGAGGCGCTGACGGCGCGGGCGGTGGCGGCGGTCCGGGCGGCGATGCCGGGGGCGCGGGTGGCTAATATTTACGGCCCGACCGAGGCGACGGTGTACGCGACGGCGTGGAGCGGGGAGAGCCCGGGCGCTCCGCTGATCGGGCGGCCGGTCTGGAATACGCGGGTGTTCGTGCTGGATGGGGGGCTGGGGCTGGTGCCGCCGGGGGTGGCGGGGGAGTTGTATATCGCGGGGGCGGGGCTGGCGCGGGGGTACCTGAACCGGCCGGGGCTGACGGCGGAGCGGTTCGTGGCGTGCCCGTTCGGGGTGGCGGGTGAGCGGATGTACCGGACCGGGGACCTGGCCCGGTGGACGCCGGCCGGTGAGCTGGAGTACCTGGGCCGCAGCGATGACCAGGTCAAGATCCGCGGGTTCCGGGTCGAGCTGGGCGAGGTCGAGGCGGTGCTGGCCGCGCAGCCGGGGGTGGGGCAGGCCGCGGTGGTGGTGCGGGAGGACCGGCCGGGCGACGCGCGGCTGGCCGGGTACGTGGTCCCGGCGGCCGGGGCGGTCCTGGACCCGGCCGGGCTGCGGGAGGCTGCTGGCCGCACCTTGCCGGGGTATATGGTGCCGGCGGCGGTGATGGTGCTGGATGCGCTGCCGTTGTCACCGGCGGGGAAGCTGGACCGCCGGGCGCTGCCGGCCCCGCAGTACGCGGCCGCGGCGGGCGGCCGGGTTCCGGCCACCGCCCGGGAGCGGGCGCTGTGCGAGGTGTTCGCCCAGGTGCTGGGCCTGGACCGGGTCGGCGTTGATGATAGCTTCTTCGACCTGGGCGGGCACTCGCTGCTGGCGACCCGGCTGGTGTCCCGGATCCGGGCGGTGCTGGGGGTGGAGCTGCCGGTCCGGGCGGTGTTCGAGAACCCGACGGTGGCGTCGCTGGCCGGGGCGCTGGACGGCGCGGAGGCGGCCCGCCCGGCGCTGGGCCCGATGCCGCGGCCGGGCCGGCTGCCGTTGTCGTTCGCCCAGCAGCGGCTGTGGTTCCTGGAGCAGTTCCACGGGCCGGGCACGGCCTATAACCTGCCGTTCGCGTGGCGGCTGCGGGGCCGGCTGGACACCGCCGCGCTGGTCGCGGCGCTGGGCGACGTGGCGGGCCGGCACGAGTCGCTGCGCACGGTGTTCCCGGTCACCGGCGGGCAGCCCGGCCAGCAGGTGATCCCGGCCGGGCAGGCCACGGTCCCGGTGACGGTGGCGGCCGCGGGGCGGGGCGAGCTGGCCGGGCTGGTGGCGGCGGCGGCGGCGTACGAGTTCGACGTGGCCGCGGAGCTGCCGGTGCGGGCCTGGCTGTTCGAGCTGGGGCCGGCCGAGCACGTGCTGGTGCTGTTGTGCCACCACATCGCCAGTGACGGCTGGTCGATGCAGGTGCTGATGGCGGACCTGGCCGCGGCGTACGCGGCGCGGCGGGACGGGCGGGCGCCGGACTGGCCGGACCTGCCGGTGCAGTACGCCGACTACGCGCTGTGGCAGCGGGACCTGCTCGGCGCCGATGGCGGGGACGCGGCGGACGGCGGGGTGCTGGCCGGGCAGGTCGAGTACTGGCGGCGGGCGCTGGCCGGGCTGCCCGACGAGCTGGTCTTGCCGTTCGACCGGCCGCGGCCGGCCGAGCCGTCCCAGCGCGGCGGCGAGGTCCGGTGGCGGCTGGCGGGCGCGGGCCTGCACGCGGCGCTGGCCGGCCTGGCCCGCGAGCACCAGGCGACCGTGTTCATGGTGCTGCACGCGGGCCTGGCCGCGTTGCTGTCGCGCTGCGGCGCGGGGACCGACATCCCGGTCGGCGCGCCGGTGGCCGGGCGGACCGACGAGGCGGTGCACGACCTGGTCGGGTTCTTCGTGAACACGCTGGTGCTGCGCGCCGATGTGTCCGGCGACCCGAGCTTCGCCGAGCTGCTCGGCCGGGTCCGGGAGACCGTGCTGGCCGCCCAGGCCCGCCAGGACGTCCCGTTCGAGCGGCTGGTCGAGGCGCTGAACCCGGCCCGGTCGGCGGCCCGCCACCCGCTGTTCCAGGTCATGCTCGCTGATGAGGACATCGGCGCCGTCGACTGGCAGCTGCCCGGGCTGCGGGCCCGGGCCGAGCCGGTACCCGCCGTGGCCGCCAAGTTCGACCTGACCCTGGCGTTCCAGCAGAACCACGGCCACGACGGCGCCCCGGCCGGGATCGACGCCTACTTCGAGTACGCCGCGGACCTGTTCGACCCCGCCACCGTGCAGGCGCTGGCCGCCCGGCTGACCCGGCTGCTGCGCCAGGCCGCCGCCGGCCCCGCCCGCCGCCTCAGCCAGCTCGACCTGCTCACCACCGCCGAACGGCGGGCCCTGGCAGAATGGAACGACACCCCCCGCGACGTCCCCGCCGCCACCTTGCCCGAGCTGTTCGAGGCGCAGGCCGCCCGCACCCCCGACGCCCCCGCCGTGATCCACGGCCGCACCCAGGTCTGCTACGCCGAGCTCAACCAGCGCGCCAACCGCCTCGCCCGGCACCTGATCACCCTCGGCGCAGGCCCCGAGCGCCTGGCCGCCATCGCCATGCCCCGCTCCCCCGACATGATCGTCGCCGTCCTCGCCGTGCTCAAAACCGGCGCCGCCTACGTCCCCGTCGACCCCGCCTACCCACCCGACCGCATCGCCTACATGCTCACCGACACCAGCCCCGTCACCGTCCTGACCACCCGCAGGATCGGCCGGAACCTGCCCGGTGAGGTGCCGCACCTGGAGCTCGACGACCCCGCAGTCCGCCAGAGGCTGGACCGCCTGGACGGCGGCAACCTGACCACCGGCGATCGCCTCGCCCCGCCCCGGCTAGCCAACCCGGCGTACGTGATCTACACCTCGGGGTCGACCGGCCGGCCCAAGGGAGTGGTGATCGAGCAGGCGGGGGTGACGTCGCTGGCGTGCTGGGCGGCCGCGGAGTTCTCGGCGGCGGAGCTGTCCCGGGTGCTGGCCTCGACGTCGCTGAGCTTCGACGTATCGGTATTCGAGATCTTCGCGCCGCTGACCGCAGGCGGCAGCATCGAGATCGTGCCGAACCTGCTGGCCCTGGCGGACCGGGCGGCGGGGCCGTGGCAGGGGAGCATGATCAGCGCCGTGCCATCGGCGCTGGCGCAGGTGCTGGCCGCGCCGGGGACGCGGGCGTCGGCGCGGACGGTGGTGCTGGCGGGGGAGGCGCTGACGGCGCGGGCGGTGGCGGCGGTCCGGGCGGCGATGCCGGGGGCGCGGGTGGCGAATATTTACGGCCCGACCGAGGCGACGGTGTACGCGACGGCGTGGAGCGGAGAGAGCCCGGGCGCTCCGCTGATCGGGCGGCCGGTCTGGAATACGCGGGTGTTCGTGCTGGATGGGGGGCTGGGGCTGGTGCCGCCGGGGGTGGCGGGGGAGTTGTATATCGCGGGGGCGGGGCTGGCGCGGGGGTACCTGAACCGGCCGGGGCTGACGGCGGAGCGGTTCGTGGCGTGCCCGTTCGGGGTGGCGGGTGAGCGGATGTACCGGACCGGGGACCTGGCCCGGTGGACGCCGGCCGGGGAGCTGGAGTACCTGGGCCGCAGCGATGACCAGGTCAAGATCCGCGGGTTCCGGGTCGAGCTGGGCGAGGTCGAGGCGGTGCTGGCCGCGCAGCCGGGGGTGGGGCAGGCCGCGGTGGTGGTGCGGGAGGACCGGCCGGGCGACGCGCGGCTGGCCGGGTACGTGGTCCCGGCGGCCGGGGCGGTCCTGGACCCGGCCGGGCTGCGGGAGGCTGCTGGCCGCACGCTTGCCGGGGTATATGGTGCCGGCGGCGGTGATGGTGCTGGATGCGCTGCCGCTGCACCGGCGGGGAAGCTGGACCGCCGGGCGCTGCCGGCCCCGCAGTACGCGGCCGCGGCGGGCGGCCGGGTTCCGGCCACCGCCCGGGAGCGGGCGCTGTGCGAGGTGTTCGCCCAGGTGCTGGGCCTGGACCGGGTCGGCGTTGATGATAGTTTCTTCGACCTGGGCGGGCATTCGCTGCTGGCGACCCGGCTGGTGTCCCGGATCCGGGCGGTGCTGGGGGTGGAGCTGCCGGTCCGGGCGGTGTTCGAGAACCCGACGGTGGCGTCGCTGGCCGGGGCGCTGGACGGCGCGGAGGCGGCCCGCCCGGCGCTGGGCCCGATGCCGCGGCCGGGCCGGCTGCCGTTGTCGTTCGCCCAGCAGCGGCTGTGGTTCCTGGAGCAGTTCCACGGGCCGGGCACGGCCTATAACCTGCCGTTCGCGTGGCGGCTGCGGGGCCGGCTGGACACCGCCGCGCTGGTCGCGGCGCTGGGCGACGTGGCGGGCCGGCACGAGTCGCTGCGCACGGTGTTCCCGGTCACCGGCGGGCAGCCCGGCCAGCAGGTGATCCCGGCCGGGCAGGCCACGGTCCCGGTGACGGTGGCGGCCGCGGGGCGGGGCGAGCTGGCCGGGCTGGTGGCGGCGGCGGCGGCGTACGAGTTCGACCTGGCCGCCGAGCTGCCGGTGCGGGCCTGGCTGTTCGAGCTGGGGCCGGCCGAGCACGTGCTGGTGCTGTTGTGCCACCACATCGCCAGTGACGGCTGGTCGATGCAGGTGCTGATGGCGGACCTGGCCGCGGCGTACGCGGCGCGGCGGGACGGGCGGGCGCCGGACTGGCCGGACCTGCCGGTGCAGTACGCCGACTACGCGCTGTGGCAGCGGGACCTGCTCGGCGCCGATGGCGGGGACGCGGCGGACGGCGGGGTGCTGGCCGGGCAGGTCGAGTACTGGCGGCGGGCGCTGGCCGGGCTGCCCGAGGAGCTGGTCGTTGCCGTTCGACCGGCCGCGGCCGGCCGAGCCGTCCCAGCGCGGCGGCGAGGTCCGGTGGCGGCTGGCGGGCGCGGGCCTGCACGCGGCGCTGGCGGGCCTGGCCCGCGAGCACCAGGCGACCGTGTTCATGGTGCTGCACGCGGGCCTGGCCGCGTTGCTGTCCCGCTGGGCGCGGGGACCGACATCCCGGTCGGCGCGCCGGTGGCGGGGCGGACCGACGAGGCGGTGCACGACCTGGTCGGGTTCTTCGTGAACACGCTGGTGCTGCGCGCCGATGTGTCCGGCGACCCGAGCTTCGCCGAGCTGCTCGGCCGGGTCCGGGAGACCGTGCTGGCCGCCCAGGCCCGCCAGGACGTCCCGTTCGAGCGGCTGGTCGAGGTGCTGAACCCGGCCCGGTCGGCGGCCCGGCACCCGCTGTTCCAGGTCATGCTCGCTGATGAGGACGTCGGCGCCGTCGACTGGCAGCTGCCCGGGCTGCGGGCCCGGGCCGAGCCGGTACCCGCCGTGGCCGCCAAGTTCGACCTGACCCTGGCGTTCCAGCAGAACCGCGGCCCCGACGGCGCCCCGGCCGGGATCGACGCCTCCTTCGAGTACGCCGCGGACCTGTTCGACCCCGCCACCGTGCAGGCGCTGGCCGCCCGGCTGACCCGGCTGCTGCGCCAGGCCGCCGCCGGCCCCGCCCGCCGCCTCAGCCAGCTCGACCTGCTCACCACCGCCGAACGGCGGGCCCTGGCAGAATGGAACGACACCCCCCGCGACGTCCCCGCCGCCACCTTGCCCGAGCTGTTCGAGGCGCAGGCCGCCCGCACCCCCGACGCCCCCGCCGTGATCCACGGCCGCACCCAGGTCTGCTACGCCGAGCTCAACCAGCGCGCCAACCGCCTCGCCCGGCACCTGATCACCCTCGGCGCAGGCCCCGAGCGCCTGGCCGCCATCGCGATGCCCCGCTCCCCGGACATGATCGTCGCCGTCCTCGCCGTGCTCAAAACCGGCGCCGCCTACGTCCCGGTCGACCCCGCCTACCCGCCCGACCGCATCGCCTACATGCTCACCGACACCAGCCCCGTCACCGTACTGACCACGGCGGGGGTAGCCGCCGGGCTGCCAGGCCGATTGCCGCTGCTGGTGCTCGACGACCCGGCGACCGTGACGGAGCTGGCCGGGCTGGACGGGGAGAACGCGCCGGCGGCGGCGGGGCCGCGGAATGCGGCGTACGTGATCTACACCTCGGGGTCGACCGGCCGGCCCAAGGGAGTGGTGATCGAGCACGGGTGGGCGGCCTGTTCGCGTGCTGGGCAGGGTCGGAGTTCCCGGCGGCGGAGCTGTCCCGGGTGCTGGCCTCGACGTCGCTGAGCTTCGACGTATCGGTATTCGAGATCTTCGGCACGCTGACCGCAGGCGGCAGCATCGAGATCGTGCCGAACCTGCTGGCCCTGACGTCTGATGCCATGGCGCGGGAGCATGATCAGCGCCGTGCCGACGGCGCTGGCGCATGTGCTGGCCTCGCCGGGGACCGCCGCGCAGGCTGCGGTGGTGGCGCTGTGCGGGGAGGCGCTGAGCGGGCAAGTCGTCGCGGCGATCAGGGCGGCGGTGCCGGGGGCGCGGATCGTCAACATCTACGGCCCGACCGAGGCGACGGTGTTCGCCACGACCTACACCGTCGACAGCGCCGGCGAGGTGGCGGGTCCGCCGCCGATCGGGCGGCTGATCTGGAACAAGCGGGCGTTCGTGCTGGACGAGGCGCTGGGGCTGGTGCCGCCGGGGGTGGCCGGGGAGTTGTACCTGGCCGGCGGCCTGGCGCGGGGGTACCTGAACCGGCCGGGCCTGACCGCGGAGCGGTTCGTCGCCGCCCGTTCGGCGCGCCCGGGGAGCGGATGTACCGGACCGGGGACCTGGCCCGCTGGAACGCGGCGGGCGAGCTGGAGTACCTGGGCCGGAGCGATGACCAGGTCAAGATCCGCGGGTTCCGGATCGAGCTGGGCGAGATCGAGGCGGTGCTGGCCGCCCACCCCGGAGTGGCACAGGCCGGGTCGTGGTGCGGGAGGACCGGCCGGGCGACAAGCGGCTGGCCGGGTACGTGGTCCCCGCGGCCGGGACGGTCCTGGACCCGGCCGGGCTGCGGGACGCCGCCGGCCGGGTGCTGCCCGGCTACATGGTGCCCGCCGCGGTCGTGGTGCTGGACAAGCTGCCGCTGACCGCGAACGGCAAGCTGGACCGCCGCGCCCTGCCCGCCCCGGACTACGCCTCGGGCGCCGGAGCCTTCCAGGCGCCGGCCACCGCCCGGGAACGGGCCCTGTGCGAGCTGTTCGCCGAGGTCCTCGGCATCGGACAAGGTCGGCGTCGACGACAGCTTCTTCGACCTGGGCGGCCACTCCCTGCTCGCGGCCGTGCTGATGGCCAGGCTGGTGGACCAGATGGGCATCAAGATCAGCCTGAAAGGCTTCATGGGCAACCCGACCGTCCGGGCCATCGACAGGTACCTAGACCAGTAGGCCAGGCACGCCTACCTCCGCCGCCGGACAGCCCGCCCGCAAAGGCGCGGGCGGGCCGTCCGGGCGGGAGCATCCAGGGAGAAGAAAACCCCGCCCGCATGCA
>CAVZKE010000018.1:0-200439 GCA_963775745.1 uncultured Actinomycetota bacterium | reverse complement strand
CCGTCCCTGCCCGACGCCATCGACTGTTGCAAATGGCTCCAGAAGCTCATGAACGACCGCTACGACAAGCTCCTGGCCGCAGGACTGCGGAAGATCACCCCCGAGACCGGGGAGCCCGTCTACCTCGTCGTCATTGACGAGTACGCCTTCTTCTCCGCCACCGTCGGCACCAAGCCCCAGCAGGCCGAGTTCGCCGCCTACACCCGCGACCTGGTCGCGCGGGGCCGCGCGGCAGGCGTCATCGTCATCCTGGCCACCCAAAGGCCATCCCACCAGGTCATCGACCCGTCCCTGCGGGACCTGTTCGGCTACCGGTGGGCATTCCGCTGCACCACCGACTCCAGTTCCGACACCGTGCTGGGCCACGGATGGGCCGGTCAGGGTTACACCGCCGCCAGCATCGACCCTCTCGCACGCGGCGTCTCGTGGCTGCTGTCCGAGACCGGCGTCCCGCGCCGCGTCAAGGCCGCCTACCTGTCCGACCGCGACATCAAGCATCTGGCGGCCTACGCCGTCCAGCTCCGCCGCAAGGAGCCCGCCCATGCCGTCTGATCCCCGCCACCGCACCGGCAAGAACACCGTCAACAAGCCCTTGACACCCAAAGGTGGGCGGCCGGTCGTCGAGAACGACGAGTACGCCGCGTTCACCCGCCGCATCCTGCGCGCCTACGCGCGCCGCGTCGCCACCGGCGACATCGAAGCACTCACCCACATGACCGGCCTCGCCGAGGACGTCGAAGCGACCATCCGCACCGCCGTCATCGCGCTGCGGGACTTCGGCTACTCCTGGGCCGACATCGGTAACCGGCTCGGCGTCACCCGCCAGGCCGCCCAGCAGCGCTGGGGCCGCCACGCATGACCGCCGCGACGGTCACCCTCGCCCCCGGACCAGCACCCGGCCCGGAGGCGGGAGCGAACGCCGACGACGACCACACCAGCCGCAGCAACCGCGCCGACTTCGCGCAATGGCAGACCGAACTCACCGCCACCGGCTCCTGCCATCACCCCGTCCGGATGCGGGGCCAGATCCGCGCCATCGACCTGGAGACCGGCGAGATCCGCCCCGTCTACTCGACTGCTGCCGAGCCGGGCCGGGTGCTGGAGCTGCCATGCGGGAACCGCCGCGAAACCGTCTGCCCATCCTGCTCGGCGGTCTACAAGCGGGACGCACGTCAGCTCGTCCGCGCGGGCCTGGCAGGCGGCAAGGGCATCCCCGACTCGATCGCCGACCACCCGTGCGTGTTCGCCACCTTCACCGCCCCGTCCTTCGGCCCGGTCCACGCCCGGCGGATGCGCGGCAAAACCGTGCTGCCCTGCCGTCCCCGCCGCGACGCCGCCGCGCGGCGCTGCCCGCACGGACGGGACATCTCCTGCCCGGCCCGCCACGCCGAGGCCGATCCGCGGCTCGGCCGTGTCCTGTGCGGCGACTGCTACGACTACACCGCAGCGGTGCTGTTCAACGCCCACGCCGGGCAGTTGTGGCGCCGGTTCACCACCTACCTGCCCCGCCGCCTCGCCGCCGCGGCAGGCATCACCCTCAAGGCGTTCCGCGAGCAGCTCGCCGTGCGGTACGTCAAGGTCACCGAATACCAGGCACGCGGCGTCGTCCACTTCCACGCCGTCATCCGCCTCGACCAGCAAGGCGACACCTACCAGCCGCCCGGCCCGTCCTGGAGCCCGGACCTGCTGTGCGAGGCGATCGGCCAGGCTGCCGCCGCCGTGGTCCTGGCCGTCGCGCCCGGCACCGGCGCGCCTCCTGTCATCCTCACGTTCGGGCCGCAGACCGACACCCGGCCCATCCGGCCGGGCCCGGCGCTGCCCGCCACCGGTACCGCCCTGCCCGGCCAGGCCGTAGCGAACTACATCGCCAAATACGTCACCAAGACCCTCACTGCCACCGGGCTCCCGGACCGGCGCATCAAGCTGCTGGCCGACGTCAGCCGTCTGCGCTGTCACCGGCACTACAAGCAGATGATGACCACCGCCTGGCAACTCGACGACGAGCGGTACCGCAAATGGGCTCATAGCCTCGGCTACGGCGGGCACTGCCTCACCAAATCCCGTCGTTACTCGGTCACTTTCGGCCAGCTCCGCCGCGCCCGCGCTGAACACCGCCGCCTGCTGCGCCACCCCGACGGCGAGCACGACCCCTGGGGCCGCCCGCTCGACGAGACCACTGTCTTGGTCCTCAAAGTCTGGAGCTATGCCGGGACCGGCCACGGCACTGCCACCGAAGCCGACCTAGCCACCGCCTCCGCCGCCCGCGCTCGTGAGCACTAGGCCGCCACGCTCGCATCGTGACCGTTCTGTGAGAAGGGAGGAGCTGTGAAAGGCAAAGATGAATGGCTGACGGTCGCTGACATTCTCGACGATCTCGGCATTCCGCGCCGGACCTGGCAGCGCTGGCGCGAACTCGGGAGGACACCAGAGGCGATCAAGCTGCCCAACAAAGAGCTGCGAATCCGCCGCAGCACCTACGAAGCATGGCTGGCACGCTTAGAGGAGCCCGCAGCGTGACCGACAGCTACGACGTGCGGGTATGATGCCTATTCCGATGATTCCGATCGCTCGGTCCGGTGTTTTCGATCGGGGTGGGTCGGAGGCCGCGTAGCGGCCGACGCTGGCTGCCTTGGTCCCCGGTTCTCACCTCCTTTTGGTTCTGGTCGTAGTGTGCCACGGGCTGGTGGTCCTGGCTTGAAGCGCCGGGCTTGACACGCCCAGCGCGGTCATCGCCCGCACCCAGCTGGCCCGGCGGCCCGCGCCCGGGCGATCAGCGATGCCACGGTCAGCGCCGTGCAGGTGTCCCAGCCCGCCAGCCATTCCACGATCCGCCGGTCCCAGGCGCCCAGCTCGATCCCGGCCAGCACGCCAGCCAGGATCCGGGCCTGCTCGGCCGACGGCACGAACCCGCGCGGCGGCGCCTCGACCGGTCCGCGCGGCACCCCGGCCATCACCGGTCACGCTCCAGCCGCCGGTAACCCAGCGTGATCTCGAAGCAGGAATTCCCGGCTGTGCTGGAGGCGTGGTCGTCACGCGACGGGGATGGCGGGACGGCTAGCCCGGGGTGGCCGCTCAAGACCGGTCCTGCCGTTGTCCGCGGTCGGAGCCGGCGGCGGGGGCGTGGCGCATGGACTCGCCGGACAGTTCGATGCGCTCGGCGTTGTCCAGGATCCTGTCGAGGGCGGCGTCGGCGATGGTGGGGTCGGCGATGGCCTGATGCCACATCGCGACCGGGAGCTGGCTGGTGACGATGGTGGCGCGCAGCCCGGCCCGGTCTTCGATGACCTCGAGCAGGTCGGCGCCTTGGTCGCCGGTGAGCGGGCGGATCAGCAGGTCGTCGATGACCAGGACCGAGACACGGGCCCAGGTGGCCAGCAGCCGGGCCAGCCGCCCGTCGCCGCGGGCGATGGCCAGCTCGTCGAGCATCCGCGGGGCGCGCTGGTAGAGCGCGGTGTGCCCGTTTCTGATGGCGGCGTGGGCCAGGGCGCAGGCCAGGTATGTTTTCCCGCTGCCGGTCGGCCCGGTGATCACGATGGCGCGGCGGTTGCTGGCCCAGTGGGCCTGGGCGAGGCTGAGGATCTGGGCGCGGTCCAGGCCGCGCGGGTGGCGGAAGTCGATGTCCTCCACGGCGGCCGGGCTGCGGAGCCGGGCGGCCTTCAGGCAGCGGTCCATGCGCCGGCTGGCCCGCGCGGTGAGCTCGCGGTCCACGAGCAGGCCGAGGCGTTCGTCGAATCCGAGCCCGGTGTAGCTGGCCTGCTCGCGCTGCTCGGCGAGGGCGGCGGCCATGGCGTCCAGCCGCAGGGCCTTCAGCCCGTCGATGGTGGCGCTATCCAGCATGGGAAGTGTCCTTTCGCTAGTTGTAGTAGTCCGGGCCGCGCACGTTGACGTGGGCCGGGTGCGGGGGCAGGGCCGGGGTGTCGCCGGGCAGGGGCTGGCGGTCCAGGCCGGCGCGCAGGATCGACTCGACGCTGCGGTAGGAGTACGAGCGCAACCGCAGCGCGCGGGCGCAGGCCGCCTCGGCGCGCTCGGCGCCGTAGCGGCCGGCCAGGCGGATGATGCCCAGCGCGGCCCGGTAGCCCTGCTCGGGATGCGGCCGCGAAGCGATGATCTTCTCGACCAGGTTCGCGGTGGCCGGGCCGGTCTTGGCGGCCCAGTCGGTGATCCGCTGCGGGGTCCACTGAGCGTGCCGGCGGTGCGATTCGGGCATGTGCGCGGGGTCGGTGGTGTGACCGTGCCGCACGTGCGAGCGGACGTGGGAGGCGACCCGCCGCGAGTGATGGAACACCTCGACGGTGGCGGCCGACAGCCGCACGTCGACCTGCTGGCGGGCCAGCTGGTAGGGCACGGAGTAGTAATGCCTGTCCGCGGCGATGTGGTAGTCGATGTTCACGCGGGCCTTGCGCCAGGTCGCGAACTCATACCGGGTGGCGGGCAGCGGCCGCAGCGCCGGCCGGTCCAGCTGCTCGAACAAGCTCGCCCGGCTGCCATCGAGCTTCTGGAACGGCCGGGCGTTG
The DNA here is from genome assembly GCA_963775745.1 of uncultured Actinomycetota bacterium. Lineage (GTDB taxonomy): Bacteria > Actinomycetota > Actinomycetes > Streptosporangiales > Streptosporangiaceae > DATBGO01. The sequence continues at coordinate 195,925 of CAVZKE010000018.1, read as the reverse complement.
ATCTCCGCGACGCAGCCGGCGATCGCGGCGTTCGCCTCGGCCAGCGAATAGAACCGCCGGTCCCGCAGCCGGGCGATGATCCACCGCTCCGCGAGCAGCACCCCGGACTCGGCCTTGGCCTTATCCCGCGGCTTGTACGCTCTCGCGGGAATGACGGCCACGCCATAGTGCCCGGCCATCTCGGCGAAGGTAGCGTTGACATCCGGCTCGTACCGGTGCGGCCTTGTTACCCCCGAACGCAGGTTGTCGCAGACCACGATCGCCGGGCAGCCGCCCATCGCCTCGAAGCAGTGCACGTGCGCGGTCACCCAGTACAGCAACTCCTGGGACGCGAACGCCTCGGCATACAGGTAATTCGAGGCGCCCAGCACGGCGACGAACAGCTCGGCCCGCATCGCGACCTCGCCCGTGCGGCGGTCCCAGACAGGGACCGTGTCGCCGGGGAAGTCGACGAACAGCTTCTCCCCGGCCACATGCGACTGGCGCATGGTCACGTCGACCTGGCCGCGCCAGGCCCGGTACAAGTTGGCGAACTGGCTGTACCCGTACCCGTCCGGGTGCGCCTCCCGGTACTCCACCCACAGCAGCTGCAGCGTCACGCCCTTGCGCCGCAGCTCCCTATGCACGCGCTGCCAGTCCGGCGTCGGCCGCGTGACGACAGACGGAGCCGCCGGCGGGTACAGCAGGGCCTCCAGCCCGGCGTCCTCAAGGTCGCCGGGCAGCGGCCACTTCAGGTCCGCGGCCGCGGCCCGGTGCAGGTAGTCGTTGACCGTGGTCAGCGGCACGCCGGACGCGGCGGCGACCTGCCGGCGGCTCAGCTCCTCACCCAGGGCCAGCCGGAGAACTTCACGGATCTTGCGCATGTCGATACGGGGTCGCGGCATCGGCGCCAACTCCTCGGACTCGGAGCAAATGTCCGAGGCAGCGTTCCAGCGCCCCCAGCGCCCGCCGCGCTACGACACGCCGGCCCCCGCCAGGTGATCGGAAACCCCGGAATCAGCGATCGGATTCGATCGGAACAGGTGATCGGATTCGATCGGAATCCTCAGGTATGGGCCATCCGCATCCGCAAGGGCCTTCGCCAGCCGTATCAGGTCCGCTGGAAGGTCGGGCGCAGCGCGCCACGGCATAAGTCGTTCGGCACGCGCGGACTCGCGGAGAGCTTCCGTTCCGAACTCATCCAGGCCACGCGCAGGGGCGAATCCTTCGACAGCGAGACAGGGCTACCTCAGTCGGTTAGTCGGCACAGAAACGCTGTCACCTGGTATGAACACGCAACCGACTACATCGACGTGCGCTGGCCCGGATCTGCTGGCCAATCGCGCATCTCAATTGTCGAGACACTCCAGGCGGTCACACCGGTTCTGAGTTCCGGCGATCGTGGCCGACCAGAGAACGAGGTCCTGCGCCGCGCTTTGCGCCGCTGGGCGTTCAACCCAGTACAGCGTGACAGTGATGCACCCGCCGAGATCACGTCGGCGCTGCGGTGGGCTCGCCAGGCGTCCATGCCCATCACCGCACTCGAGGATGACCGGACCGTCCGCCTGGTCCTCGACGTCCTGGCGCAGAAGCTCGACGGGTCCGCCGCCGCTCCTGACTACTTCAGCAGACGCCGCCGGGTGCTCTACAACGTCCTCAACTACGCCGTCGCAGAGAAGCGGCTCGCGGCGAATCCGCTCGATGTAACCAGCGAGGCTCCGCCTCTGACCGCCGAGGCTGACAGTTCTGCCTGCTTACCGGTACTGGCAGGTTCAGGCTGGGGAGGGTTATGCCGACTGGGCAGGAGTGGTCGTCATGTCGCATGTGGTCACGGTCCCGGAACTGCTGGATGGTCACACGGTGCTGGACGTCGAGTGCCTGGACCGCATCTATCTCAACGGCTATGTACCGACGCTGCAGGTGGGCGGGCAGGTGTTCACGTTCCTGCACGATCACCGGGGCATGCCGGTCGCCTCGCCGGCGGTCTTCGGTCAGATCGGCGGCCGGTTCCGCCAGGCGGTTGCCCGGTTCGCCGAGATGAATGACATCCCGGTGGTCAAGTTCACCAGGGGCGTCCGCAAGCTCGATGTGATGCAGCGGTACTTACGTGCCGCCGCGCGTGCTGGCCGGCCTGGGGTGGCGGCGATCGGCCGGGCGGAGGAGTTTCAGCTGGTGTGGGATGCGCGTCAGCGCGACACCGGCCCGTCCACCCCGCCGCAGTTCTGGTTCGCCAAGGCTGAGCGCCGGGTGACCTGCTATTACTTTTATGTCTTTGACGAGCAGTGGGGGCCGGCGTTCATCAAGGTCTGCGCGTACTTCCCTTATCCGGTGAAGGCCTGGGTCAACGGCCACGAGTGGGCCAAGCACCAGCTGACCCGCGCCGGGATCGGGTTCACCCAGCTGTCCAATGGGTTCGCCGCCTGCGACGACCCGGCAGGGCTTCAGGTGATCTGCGACCGGCTCGGCCCCGCCGATATCCAGGCGTTCTTCGACCGGTGGATGTCACGGCTCCCGCTGCCGCTGACCGATGCAGACCGTGCCGCCAGCTACTGGTGGGAGCTGTCGATGCGTCAGGTCGAGGTGTCTCGCACGATGGTGTTCGGCGCGCCCCGGCAGGCCCGGGCGTTCTTCGAGGCGCTGGTGGCTGACAACCTCGACCTGGGCCTGCCCGAGCACGTCGAGATCCTGTTCAAGCGGGATCCGCGGGGCCGCAAGCCCAAAGACCAGGCCGGCGGGACGTTCCGGACCGCGATCGACCGCAACTGCCAGGGCGTCACCATCAACGCGTTCTGGCGCCACTCACGAGTGAAGCAATATTTGAAGGACGGCCGGGCCCTCCGGGTCGAGACCGTGGTCAACTCGCCCGAGGACCTCGGCTGCGCCCGCCGCCTGCACCACCTCCCCGAACTCCAGTCCCGGGCACGTGCGATCAACGCCCGGCTGCTGGAGACTGAGAAAGTCGGCCAGGGATGTGTCTTCGATAGTCCAGCCTTTGCGCGGATATCGCAGCCCACCCTCACCCAGGATGGCCGGAGGGCCCCAGGACTACGGTTCGGCGACCCTCGAGTCATGGCCCTGGCCGGCGCCCTCGCCAGCACGCTGTACGCCGTCACCGGCATCACGAACAAGAGCCTGCGCGCCTTGATGACCGGCCTGCTCGGCACCGCCTACAGCAACAACCAGGCCTCCTACGACCTGGCCCGCCTGGCCCGCAACGGCCTCATCGCCCGCATCCCGCACCGCAACCTCTACGCCCTCACCGGCGATGGCCTGCGCTTCGCGATCTTCTACACCAAGGTGCACGACCGCGTCCTGCGCCCGCTCATGGCCGGCGACCAGCCCCCGGCCCCGCCCCCGCTCCGCGACGCCCTGCGCGCCATCGACCGCGAGGTCACCCGGCGCCTCGCCGCAGCACGACTCCCGGCAGCCGCCTGACCAGCCACGACCAAAATCTCCAGATAACCCACCGGAAAACTCAAGACAAACGTCAAAGTCCTAGTAACCAAGCTCCGCTAGCTGGTCATGGCCGACCATCGACCAGGGCACTGACGAGATAAGCCCGCGTGTCGTGGCCTCACCCGAGCAGGTCCGGGAGCTGCTCGCCGCCGCGACGTACGTCGGACCGCGACGCGGAGGCCGCATGGTGGCGTTCTTCGCCTGCCTGTACTTCGCGATGCTCCGCCCGTCAGAGGCCGCCGCACTGCGCAAAGACGATTGTCATCTACCGGCTGCTGGCTGGGGGAGACTCGACCTGGCCGACACACGACCTGCAGTCGGCAGGCACTGGACAGACAGCGGCCAGGTCCACGAGCAACGCGGGCTCAAGAACAGGCCCCGCAAAGCCACGCGCCCGGTACCCATACCTCCTGAGCTGGTCGCAATCCTGCGCGGCCACATCGCCCGCTACGGCGTCACCAGTGACGGACGGCTGTTCCGCAGCGAAGGCGGCGGGTACTTGCACCCGTCCTCATACAGCCGCACTTGGCAGCGCACCCGCCAGCTCGGCCTGTCGCCTAGTCAGGTTGGCTCGCCTCTGGCACGCCGCCCATACGACCTGCGGCATGGCGGCGTCTCACTCCGGCTGAATGCCGGAGTCCCGGCTACGCAGGTGGCCGAGTGGGCCGGGCATAGCGTCGAGGTACTGCTGACGATTTATGCCAAGTGCATCGAGGGCCGTGATCAAGTCTGGTTCGACCGGATCGACAGAGCGCTGAGCGGCGAGTGATCATGAAAGCTCAGACCACAAATGGACCACGGCGCACCGCGTTCGGCTGCATCCGCGTGCATCTGGATGCACCGTCCATGATCGAGAGTGAAGCCACGTTTATCGAGGTCAGAGCCTCTTTGGGCTGGTGTACGGGTGGCGCCCCCAGCAGGATTCGAACCTGCGCACACGGCTCCGGAGGCCGTTGCTCTATCCCCTGAGCTATGGGGGCTGGCACGCGAATGCCGGCGGGCACTGGCTTGCGAGACCGGAGCAAGGGTACCAGTCGCGGGGATCTGTCGACACGTTGCAGATCAGCGCGCGCCGGCCTGGCGGAGAGGGTAGCCTCGCGCGGGTGACGCAGGGACTGGGCCGGGTGCTGGTTGTCGACGATGACGAGGTCATCCGGCAGCTGATCGCCGTGAACCTCACGCTTGAGGGGTTCGACGTGTCTACGGCCGTGGATGGCAAGGATTGCCTGGAGAAGGTGGTCGAGGCCGCCCCCGATGTGATCACCCTGGACGTCATGATGCCCCGGCTGGACGGCTGGGTGACCGCAACCCAGCTGCGCGATAACCCGCTGACCGCCGACATCAAGGTGGTCCTGATCACCGCGCGGGCGCAGGAGGACGACTGGGACAAAGGCCGTCAGATCGGCGTGGACGCCTACCTGACCAAGCCGTTCGACCCGGCCGAGATGATCCGCGTGGTCCGCGAACTGGTCGGCGCGCCCAGCAGCGCATTCGACTGACCAGGCGGCGGTCAGCGCCCCCTCATAACCTTGCTCCATGATCCCCGGCGACATCGGAGCGGAGCTGGCCCGCGCGATCGACGCCGCGATCGCCGACGGCGAGCTGCCCGCCGGGCGCACGGGCCCGGTCCAGCGCGGCGGGCACCTGGCGGCCCGCCCCGGCCGAGGCGGGCGGCGGCCCGCGCACCTACGCGACTTCCCTGCCGTTCGGCCTGGCCGAGGCGACCGGGCTGGACGCGGCCACGGTCGCCGCGCTGCTGGCGGCCAGGCTCCGGCGACGTCAGCTGGATCGCCGGCGCGTCGGTCACCGGCAGCGGCTACCTCACCGTAGCGGTGACCGCCGACACTCTCGCCGCCTGGCCGTCCGGGTGACCCAAGCGGGCGACCGCTGCGCTGACAGCGACGGCGCTGGCCGGCACCGGCGCGTTCTGCGCCCGCCGATGCGCGGCCTGGCGGGCTGCTGCTACCTGGGCGCAGGCCTGGCGGCGGGTGACCGGGGCGGCTACCGGCCGGCTGGCGGCCGCGGCCGGCGCCAAGGTCAACTTCAAGACCGATACGGAACGGCCCGTCGGCGCCAGTCCCGCCGGCGCCGGCCGGTCAGGCCGGGGGCGGGCCGGGGGTTCCGGTGCCGGGCCCGGTCCCGCGCTGACCCGGCCGGGCCGGTCCGGCGCGGGGCGGGCCGGGGAGCGCCCTGGCGTCCGGGCCGGTCGCGGCGGCGGTTGAGTTCGCGGGTGCCGGACGCCATTCGTTATGCGCTGGTCCGCGACGCGGACCGGCCGGGCGGTGCGGATCGACGCCGGGTCATCCGTTCAGCAGGTTCTCGGTAACCCGTTCTTCGCGGTCCGCTTTTCCCATGCCGATGCCGCCAGCATGCTGCGCTGGGCCGCTGATCTCCGCCTTGGCCGCGGCGGCCGCGGTGATTTCGAGCCGTCGCTGCTGGCCCTGGCGCCCGAGCAGCAGCTCCTTTCGGCCATCTCCTGGCTGCCCGAACGCGCCGCGGGCGCGGCCCGGCGCGGCCAGCCGCATGAGTTCGCCCGCTATCTAGAGGACCTGGCCGGGGCCTATCTCGACTGCCGGCGCCGCTGCCCGGCGCTGCCGTTCCTGGGCAGCTGCCGCGCCGCGGACGGCGGCCGGGGTCCGGGCCAGGCTGTGGCTGGCGGCGGCGGCCGCGGCGGCGCTCGGGGCCGGACTGCGGCTGCTGGGCGTTGACGCGCCGGACCGGGTGTGACGGCAGACCCGCTGGACCGGGTGTGACCGCAGGACGCGTGATCGCGGACCGGGCGTGACCGGACCGGCGGCGCGTTGCCGCAGGTCCGCGCCCGGCATACTTGTAAGAACCGCGCGGCTCAAGTAAATTCGCGGGTCAACCGCATCAAAACGGGGCGCCCTGGCCAGGGATTCGTGACCGGGCGGTTCAATCGCCAGCGAAACGGGTACCGCATGGCATGTAAGCCCCCTGGATGTCGACAGTCAAGGCGAAGCCTTCAGTCCGCGACTCCGGACCCGTACCTGTGTGTGGCGGTCCCGGCGAAGCGCACCCGGAGGCATCGCCCGGCAAGCGTTACCGGAGCCTCCCGAGGCTCGTGCGTGCTCTGTCGGCTTCTCCCGCTGATGACGGACAGCCTGAAGGAATGCCGTGGGCTCTCTTGGTGTTAAGCTGGGTGCTGCACCAGACGCCCCACTACGGGGATCGGTGCTTGCCTGCTTGCTGTCGGGCCAACGCCGCAACCAGCGGCGGCCTGTTGCTTCCACGGACAGCCACTCTCCGCCATACCTCCACCCCGGCCAGGAGTGGACAGGGAGCGGCGGAAAAAGTGGGACCGGACGGCCCATGGGTCACCGTAGCCACTGGCGCTGCCGGGAAGCTCTTGGGGCCTGCGGTTCCAAGATCGGCCCGCAGCGGACATGGCGAGCCTGCCCCGCCGTCTGGGCTTTTCCGCGAGCCTCCCTATTAACCCCTGGCCGCGGACGATGGATTGCGCATGTCGGCGTTTGCCGTATGCGAGAAAGCACGGGGATGGCACATAAAGCACAAGAACTGACCTGGCAGATCAGCCGGGCCGTCATAGCGGATCGCAACGGTTGCCCATCCGGCCGGTGCCCGCGCCCTGGGAAGGACCCCTCGTGAGCAATACCACCGAAGTTTTCACCGGCTCCTCTGGCTCGCCTGAGGACACTCCCGCCCTGTTCCCCGCGTCCGGCGGCGCCGGCGACGCGGCGGGTGCCGAGGGAACTTCCCGCGCGGCGGCGGGCGCGGTGCGCTCCGCGCCGGATGCGGACGCCAGCGCCGGCCCAGCCGGCGCGGCGACAGCCGGAGCGGGCCGCCGCGGCGGTTCCGGGCTGTCGGCCAAGCTCCTGCCAGAACTCCAGCGGATGGCCCAGTCGATGGGCATCGTCGGCGTCGGCAGGATGCGCAAGGGCCAGCTGATCGCAGCGATTGAAGAGCGGCGCCAGAGCGGGCCGCCCGCCGATGGCGGCGGAGCCGCCGACCGTGCCGCGGGGGGCCGTCAGGGCGCGGTGCACGACAACCCAGTCCAGCGGGGCGCGCCTGCGGGAGCCGGCGCTACCCACTCCGTGGAGCAGGACGCCATGAAATCTGAGACATCGACGCAGTCCGGCCTGGGCAGCGGCGCGCAGGGGGGCGGCATCGGCGAGAGCCCGTACCGCGACTCAGGAGGTGTGGGGACCGGCGTGGCCGGGGGCTTTGGCAGTTCCGGGAGCTTCGGCGGCGGCGAGGGCGCCAGCAGCGCCGGTCGGCAGCGCCGGTGACCGGCGGCGCGGGCGGGGCCAGGGCGTGACCGCTGGTTCCGGCGACCAGGCCAGCCAGGGCGGCCGGGCCGCGGGCAACGGCGAGAACGCCAGGCCCGGGCGGCGGCCAGCGCGATGATCTTCAGCAAGGCGGCGACGGCCAGCGGGACAGCAGGCGCCGGCGCGGCAGCGGCCGGCGCGATGACCAGCCCCGGGCCGCCAGTGACGGCTCCGAGCAGCACCGCGACACCCGGGACGCGGGCCGCGACAGCCGCGACTCGGGCCGGGACAACTCCGGCCGGGACGGGCCGCGACAACCGGGAGACCCGCGACTCGAACCGGGATAGCCGGGACTCGGGACAACCGCGACTCGGCCGCGACGGCGGCCGCGACAACCGGGAAACCCGCGATTCGGGCCGGGACAACCGGGACTCGAACCGGGACAACGCCGCGACACCGCGATTCGGGCCGCGACAACCGGGATTCCGGAGCGCGGTGACCAGGGCGGCCGGGATGACGACCGGGACGGCTCGGGGAGCCGGCGCAGCCGGGACAGGTTCCGCGGCCGGAACTCCGGCAACCGGCGCCGGGAGCGCGGCGGCGACTCCGAGCCCGTGATCAGCGAAGACGATGTGCTCATCCCGATCGCCGGAATCCTGGATGTGCTGGACAACTACGGTTTCGTCCGGACCACCGGCTACCTGCCCGGGTCCAACGACGTCTACGTGTCGCTGTCCCAGGTGCGCAGGTACGGGCTGCGCAAGGGCGACGTCGTCGAGGGCGCCGTCCGGCAGCCGAAGGAAGGCGAGCGCCGGGAGAAGTTCAATGCGCTGGTCCGGCTGGACAAGATCAACGGTCTCGACCCGGAGGCGGCCAAGACACGGCCCGATTTCTCGAAACTTGTCCCGCTGTACCCGCAGAACCGGCTCAGGCTGGAAACCGACCCGGGCATCATGACCACCCGGATCATCGACATGGTCTGCCCGATCGGCAAGGGCCAGCGCGGCCTGATCGTGTCGCCGCCCAAGGCGGGCAAGACGATGATCCTGCAGGCTATCGCGAACGCGATCACCAAGAACAACCCCGAATGCCACCTCATGGTCGTCCTGGTGGACGAGCGGCCCGAGGAAGTCACCGACATGCAGCGCTCGGTCAAGGGCGAGGTGATCCACTCGACCTTCGACCGGCCCGCCGAGGACCACACCACGGTGGCCGAGCTCGCCATCGAGCGGGCCAAGCGGCTGGTGGAGATGGGCCACGACGTGGTCGTGCTGCTGGACTCGATCACCAGGCTCGGCCGGGCCTACAACCTGGCCGCTCCGGCCAGCGGCCGGATCATGTCCGGTGGTGTCGACTCGACGGCGCTCTACCCGCCGAAGCGGTTCTTCGGCGCCGCGCGCAACATCGAGCACGGCGGCTCGCTGACCATCCTGGCCACCGCCCTGATCGAGACGGGCTCGCGAGCGGATGAGGTCATCTTCGAAGAGTTCAAGGGCACCGGCAACATGGAGCTGCGGCTGCGGCGTGAGCTCGCCGACAAGCGGATCTTCCCGGCCATCGACGTCGACGCGTCGGGCACCCGTAAGGAAGAACTGCTCATGACGCCGGAGGAGCTCAAGATCGTCTGGCAGCTCCGCCGGGTGCTGCACGCGCTCGAGCCGCAGCAGGCCCTGGAGGTGCTGATGGAGCGGATGCGCGAGACCAAGAGCAACACCGAGTTCCTGCTGCACGTGCAGAAGACCACGGTCGGCAGCTGAGCCGCCGGCCGCCCAGCCGTAATCGGGAATTACCAGAGCCTGGAACCCGTTCCAGGCTCTGGCACACTGGAATGCCGAACAGATGCGGTTCCGGTTCACGCCCGTCGCGCTAGGCACGCGGCGCGGCGACCCGGCGACCGCGAGAGCCCAGGAGTCACGATATGAAGCATGACATTCACCCGGACTACGTGGTGACCACGGTGACCTGCACCTGCGGGAACACCTTCACCACCCGTAGCACGGCCCGCAGCGGCGAGATCCACGCCGATATCTGCTCGAACTGCCACCCGTTCTACACCGGCAAGCAGAAGATCCTGGACACCGGTGGCCGGGTCGCCAGGTTCGAGCGGCGTTTCGGAAAGAAGCCGACCACCGAGTAATCCGACGGCCAGCCCGCCCGCGATCGCGCCCGCCGGGCCACGTTCCGGGCGGGGTGCGGCAACCATAGTGATCGCGCCTGCCGGGCCAGCGGCCTGGTGGGCGCGACGACATTTTGTGAGAGGAATGCGGTGTTCGACCGGCTCGAGGAGCTGGCCAGCGAGTATGCGGCCCTGGAGCGTGACCTCGCCGACCCCGCCGTCCACTCCGATCCCGACCGGGCCAGGGCGCTGGGCCGCCGCTACGGTGAGCTCGGCCCGGTGGTGCATGCCTACCGGGACTGGCTGGCCCTCCGCGCCGACGAGGCCACCGCACGGGAGCTGGCGGCGGAGGACGCCTCGTTCGCCGTCGAGGCGCAGCAGCTTGGCCAGCACCGCGCTGAGGTCGAGGAGCGAATGCGCCAGCTGCTGGTACCCAGGGACGCCAATGACGCCAGGGACGTCATTCTCGAGGTCAAGGCGGGCGAGGGCGGCGAGGAGTCGGCACTGTTCGCCGGCGACCTGCTCCGGATGTACCTGCGGTTCGCTGAGCGGCAAGGCTGGAAGACCGAGATTCTCGACTCGACCATGACCGGGCTGGGCGGCTACAAGGACGCGACCGTCGCGGTCAAGTCCACCGGCCGCAGCCGCGGCCAGACGGCCGGCGATGGCGCCTGGGCGCGGCTGAAGTACGAGGGCGGCGTGCACCGGGTGCAGCGGGTGCCGGTGACCGAATCGCAGGGCCGTATCCACACCTCAGCGGCGGGCGTCCTGGTCATGCCGGAGGCCGATCCGGTCGAGGTCACCATCGACCCGGGCGAGGTGAAGGTCGACGTGTTCCGCTCATCTGGACCAGGCGGCCAGAGCGTCAACACCACCGACTCCGCGGTGCGCATTACGCACCTGCCGACCGGCATCGTGGTGTCCTGCCAGAACGAGAAGAGCCAGCTGCAGAACAAGGAGCAGGCCATGCGGATCCTGCGGGCCCGGCTGCTGGCCCAGGCCCAGGAGGAGGCGGCCGCGCAGGCGGCCGCCGACCGCCGGAGCCAGGTCGCCACCGTGGACAGGTCACAGCGGGTCCGCACCTACAACTTCCCGGAGAACCGGATCTCCGACCACCGGGTCGGTTACAAGGCCTACAACCTGGACCAGGTCATCGACGGAGACCTCGACGCGGTCATCAGCGCGCTCGTGCAAGCCGACCGCGCCTCCAAGCTCGCGGCCGCCGATGTCGCCTGAGCAGTTCCCGCCGCCCAGCCGATCTGACGTGCCGGGCCGCCGGGTACCGGCGCCGATCGGGCCGCGGCGATGAGCCTGCTGCTCGATGAGATCGCCATGGCGGCCGCCCGGCTGGCCGAGGCCGGGGTGGAGTCGCCGCGCGCCGATGCCGAGCTGATCGCCGCGCACGTGCACGGCGTGGCCCGCAGCGCGCTGCATACAGTCCCCGACGCCGCGTTCGACGCGCGGTTCTGGGACGACATTGCCCGGCGGGCCTCGCGCGAGCCGCTGCAGCACATCACCGGGCTCGCCTATTTCCGTTACCTGGACCTCGAGGTAGGTCCGGGGGTCTTCGTGCCGCGCCAGGAGACCGAGGTGATGACCGGCTGGGCCATCGACGAGCTGCGGAAGATGGACGTCGCCGAGCCGATCGTGGCCGATCTCGGGACCGGATCGGGGGCTATCGCCCTGTCCATCGCCCAGGAGGTGCCGCGGGCCCAGGTGCACGCGGTCGAGGCGGATCCGCTGGCCCGCGGCTGGACGGAGCGGAACATCGCCCGCTGTGAGGCGGCCGCGCCGCACCTGGCGGGCCGGGTCACCCTGCACGGCGGCGACTTCGCGGCCGCGCTTAAAGATCTTGACGGCCTGATTGACCTGGTCATCAGCAATCCGCCGTATATCCCGTTTCATAGCTGGGTTCCGCCGGAAGTCGGCGAATACGATCCTGCGACGGCCCTGTGGGGTGGCGCGGACGGGCTGGACGCGATCCGGGTGATCGAGCGAGTCGCCAGGCGGCTGCTGCGCCCGGGAGGGCTGGTGGCGGTGGAGCACGGCGCGCCGCAGGGGGCCGCCGTGTACTGGGTCTTCGCCGAGGAGAACGGCTGGCGGGCCACTCGCAACCACAGCGACCTCGCCGGCCGGGATCGCTTCGTCACCGCTGTGGCAGGATGAGCGGCCATGAGCGCCAGGTATGACTGCGCGGACGAAGCGCAGCTGAAGGAGGGCCTGTCCGCGGCAGCCACCGCGCTGCGCATCGGCGAGCTGGTCGTGCTGCCGACCGACACCGTGTACGGGGTAGGCGCCGACGCGTTCCATCCGGCCGCGGTGACCAGCCTGCTCGCGGCCAAGGGCCGGGGCCGGGAGATGCCGCCTCCGGTGCTGGTCGGGACGGTCCGGGCGGCTTCGGCGATTGTCGAGGACTTCGGGCCCTACGGGCATGAGCTGATCGAGGAGTTCTGGCCGGGCGGCCTGACCGTGGTCTGCCTGGCCAGCCGGACGCTGAACTGGGACCTGGGTGACACCCGCGGCACGGTGGCGGTCCGGATGCCGCTGCACCCCGTCGCGCTGGAGCTGCTGAAGGAGACCGGGCCGCTCGCGGTCAGCAGTGCCAACCGCAGCGGCTCGCCCCCGGCGGTCACCGCGGACCAGGCCGAGCAGGAGCTCGGCGACGTGGTCTCGGTCTACCTGGACGGCGGGCCGTGCCCGGGCGATGTCCCGTCCACCATCGTCGACCTGACCGGACCGATACCGCGGCTGCTGCGCCCCGGGGTGGTGTCCATCGGCCGGATCCGTGAGGTGGCGGCCCTGGTCACCGTCGACAACACCGCCCCGGGCACGCCAGAGGACACTGCCCCGGGCACGCCAGAGGACACTGCCCCGGGCACGCCAGAGGACACTGCCCCGGGCACGCCAGAGGACACTGCCCCGGGCACGCCAGAGGACACTGCCCCGGGCACGCCAGAGGACACTGCCCCGGGCAGCTGAGGGCACCGCCGGGCCGCTGAGGACACCGCCCGGGCCGCTGAGGACACCGCCCGGGCCGCTGAGGACACCGCCCGGGCCGCTGAGGACACCGCCTGGGCCGCTGACGCTCGGGCCCGGCCACTGGGCCGGTGTTCTAGAGTTGCCCTAATGCCTGTACAAGACCGGACGTGGTGAGCCGTCGTGAAGGAGTACGGCTTGACGCTGCTCATCACGGCGGCTGTCACTTACCTGCTCACGCCGCTGGTGCGCCGCGTGGCGATCTCAGCAGGCGCGATCCACGCCGCCCGGGACCGGGACGTGCACGTTGTGCCGATACCGCTGCTGGGCGGGCTGGCCATGTATGGCGGGCTGGCGGCCGGGCTCATGATCGCCAGCCAGGTCGAGCCGCTGCGCAAGAACGTGTTCCTGGGCAGCCGGATGGCGGCCGGGCTGCTGCTGGCGGGCGGGCTGATCGTGGCGGTGGGCTTCGTCGATGACCGGTGGGGCCTGAACCCGATCAGCAAGCTGGCCGGCCAGGTGGCCGCGGGCGCGGTCCTGGTCTGGAGCGGCGCCCAGCTGGCCTGGCTGCCCGCGCCCGGCGGCGGGGCACTGATCCTCACCCCGAACGAGTCCACCGCGCTGACCATCCTGGTCGTGGTGGCCACCATCAACGCGGTCAACTTCATCGACGGCCTGGACGGCCTGGCCGCCGGGATCGTGTGCATCGCCGCGCTCTCATTCTTCGTGTACTACTACAAGCTCACCCAGGTGGTCGGGATCACTGACCAGGCCGGCCCGGCCCTGGCGGCCGCCCTGATCGCCGGGGCCTGCCTGGGTTTCCTGCCGCACAACTTCTTTCCGGCCCGGATCTTCATGGGTGACACCGGCGCGATGCTGCTTGGGCTGCTGCTCGCCTACACGCCCATCTCGAGCATCGCCTCACTGAACTACTGGAGCCTGGTCAACTACCGCGCGGCCACCGTGAACAGGTTCCCGGAGATCCTGCCGCTGCTGCTGCCCGCCGCGATCCTGGTGATCCCGTACGCCGACCTACTGCTCGCGGTCATCCGGCGGACCAGGGCCGGCCTGTCGCCGTTCGCCCCGGACCGGGGCCACCTGCATCACCGGCTGCTCGACATCGGTCACTCGCACCGGCAGAGCGTGCTGATCATGTACCTGTGGGCGGCACTGTTCGCCGGCCTGGTGGTCTGGCTGTCGGTGGCCAAGACCCAGCTGTTCGTGTTCGCGGTGGCGACGGCGGTCGCGGTGCTGGCGCTGCTGCTGATGTCGATGCCGCGGCTGCGCTGGTGGCGGCGGCGCGGCGCGCGTGGCGTGCGCGGGGCCAGCAGGCCGGCGGCGGGTACTGCCCAGCGGGTGGCGGTCACTGCTCAGCCGGCGGCGGTCACTGCTCGGTCGGCGGCGGGCGGCGGCCCGCCGGTGGCGGTCCCGGGCGGCGGCCCGCTGGTGGCCAGGGGCAACGGGCAGGTCGCGGCGGGCCCGGCGCTGGCGGACGGCAGCGGCCCCGCGCTAGCCGACGGCAACGGCTCCGCCGCGGCGGATGGGGCGACCGATGCGGACGCCCCGACCGCGGTGCTGCCCGCGCAGCCGCGGCCGGCGGAGGCCCAGCAGGATACAGCGACCGGCGTCGTCACGCGCCCGGGCGGCGTATCCGCCCGGCCACGCGGCTGACGGCGAGCTGAGCTGGTACGCACGGGTCTGCCTGGTCAGCTGGTGCGGCAGCCAACCGGCACATTTCGTCACTTTCAGTGACGTATCGAACGGGTTGCGGGAGAGCTTGTGATATCTTTCACGAGCACCCACTCGCAGATGAGAACAAGGTTCGTGATACGTTTCCAACGCCTGCTGATGCTGTCGCGCCGCACCCGCGGGGCGGCGGTGTGGCGGCGCGGTGCCACCTGGGTACCGCGTTGGGGCAGCCGATCGTTCCCGCAGGCTGACTTCGTTCCGTCGAGTTCCCCCGGAGCCGATTAGATGCTGGCAGACTATGCCTGGATCGCCCGCCGTTCGGCAATTGTCGCGGCCGGTGTCGGCGCGGTCATGGTCGCGCTGGGCGCAGGTCTGGCCGGCGGCAAAGGGCTCATCGGGGCCGTCATCGGGGTCGGCATCGTCGCCGCGTTCTTCGCGATCAGCATCATGGCCGTGAGCCGTGCGGCGCGAGTGAGCCCGCAGGTCATGATGGCGACCGCGCTGGGCACGTATCTGATCAAGATCCTCATCCTGCTCGTCCTGGTCGGGCAGTTCCAGAACTCGACCGCGTTCAACCCCAGGATCTTCGGCCTGACTGCGATCGTCTGCGTCCTCGCCTACAGCGGGGCGCAGGTCATGTGGTCCATGCGGCGGAAGATGCTGTATGTCCAGCCGGATCGGGACCGGTGACCTGTGGGGCGCACTCAGGACCTGGACGGCGTACCGCGGCCCACGCACCAGGCTGCGGCCGCCCGGCCGCGGCCAGCTAGCCGTGAGCGACACCGGGGACCGGCCGCCGGACAAGAAATACTCGCCAGGGCCGCCCCGCGCGAGTGCCGGCTGGGCGGTCACCAGCTACATGATCGGCGGGATGGCCTTCTACGGCGGCCTGGGCTGGCTGATCGGGCGATGGACGGGAATCACGGCGCTCTTCCCGGTCGGCATGCTGGTCGGCCTGGCCCTGGCGATCGCGCTCATCATCTTCAGGTACGCCCGGCCCTGACCGCGCTGGCCGGCCACGCCCGGGCCGGCGCGACCGGGCCACGCCGCGGGCCCGCGCCCGGGCGGCCGCAGAACCACCGCACGACCAGCCGGAGGAACACACGGTGAGTGACATCCATGCGATCACGACGGCGAGCGGATGCCACATCTTCAGCGGCTGCGGCTACCCTGCCCCCTCGGTCAGCAACTTCTACTTCAAGCCGATCTTCTCCATCGGCGGCTTTCACTTCACCAAGCCGATGCTGCTGGCGCTGATCTGCGCCGTGGTCATTATCGGGTTCTTCTGGTCCGCCTTCGCCCGGCCGAAGCTGGTCCCGCGCGGCGCGCAGAACCTCGCCGAGCTCGGCATCCTGTTCGTCAGGGACCAGATACTCCGGCCGCAGCTCGGCAAGAAGGGCGACAGCTACCTGCCGTTCCTGACGGCGCTGTTCTTCTTCGTCTGGGTCATGAACGTCATGGGGATCATCCCGCTCGCCGAGTTCCCCGCGACATCGAAGATCGCCTTCCCGCTCGCCCTGACCTTGATGGTCTGGGTCACCTATATGACGCTGGGTATCAGGCACCAGGGGCCGATCGGCTACTTCAAGAATATGGCGGTCCCGCCCGGCGCGCCGTGGTGGATCCTGCCGCTGCTGAGCCCGATCGAGCTGTTGTCCAACATTTTCGTGCGGCCGTTCACCCTGACGATCCGGCTGTTCGCCAACATGCTGGCCGGTCACTTGCTGCTGCTGGTGTTCGCGCTGGCCTCCTGGTACCTGTTCAGCGCCTCGGTCGGCCTGCTGTTCGCGGCGACCTCGTTCGTCATGACGATCGTCCTGACCGGGCTTGAGGTGCTGATCCAGGCGCTGCAGGCCTTCATCTTCACCACGCTGACCGCCTTCTACTTCGCGGACGCGATGGAGTCAGCGCACTGACTGAGCCAACCTAAACGGACCTAACAAGAGCCCCGGCGGGAAGAGCCGCCGACCGGAAAAAGGAACCGACACATGCATCACCTGGCCATCGTTCTAGCGGCGACCACGACCACCATTCATATCCAGAATCTTGGCGCGCTCGTCTACGGCCTGGCCGCGATCGGCCCGGGCGTAGGCATCGGCCTGGTTTTCGGCCATGCTATTGAGGGAATGGCCCGTCAGCCTGAAGCGTCGGGCATCATCACCACCTACATGTGGATCGGGTTCGCACTGACCGAGGCGCTGGCGCTGATCGGCATCGCGGTCCCGTTCTTCATCAAATGAGGCCGAGGCCGGAGAGGTAGCCGCACCATGTTGTACCTGGCGCAGGCGGCGACGCAAGATCCCCTGGTACCCGACCTGACCGAGCTGATCATCGGCGCGATATCGTTCCTGATCGTTTTCGGCCTGCTGGCCAAGGTGCTGCTGCCGCGGATCACCAAGACCCTCGCGGAGCGGACCGATGCGATCGAGGGCGGGCTGGAACGGGCCAAGGAGATGCAGGCCCAGGCCCAGCGGGAACTCGAGCAGTACCGGGCGCAGCTCGCGGAGGCCCGGCATGAGGCCGCGCGGCTCCGGGAGCAGGCCAAGGAAGAGGGCGCCCAGATCGTGGGGCAAGAGCGGGAACGGGGACAGGCTGAGTATCAGCGTCTGGTCAGCGCGGCGACCGCGCAGATCGAGGCGGCCAGGGAGCAGGCCCTGAACTCGCTGCGGACCGAGGTCGGGTCGCTGGCCGTCGAACTGGCCAGTCGGATCGTCGGCGAGGCCCTGCAGGACGAGGCCAGGCAGCGCAGGACGGTCGACAGGTTCCTGGCCGAGCTCGAGGAAGGCCAGTCCGGCCGGTCGAGCGGGGTGACGGCGGCCCGATGAGAGGCGCAAGCAGGGCATCGCTCGCGGCGGCCACCGAGCGGCTGCTCGCGGCCACCGGGGCGCAGGCCGGGCAGGCCGGCGCGCTCGGTGACGAGCTGTTCGCGGTCACGGCGCTGCTTGATGCGGAGCCCGCGCTGCTCAGATCGCTGTCGGAACCGACCCGGGCCGCCGCCGACAAGGTAGCCCTGGCCAGCGCTCTGCTCGGCGGTCAGGTGTCGCCGGCCACGCTCGACATCGTCGCCGGCCTGGTGAGCGCGCGCTGGTCGGCACCGGCTGACCTGGCCGGTGCGGCGGAACAGCTGGCGGTACTGGCCATCGTGGAGGCTGCTGACCGCGAGGGTCGGCTCGACGACCTCGAGGACGAGCTGTTCAGGTTCAGCCGCGTCGTGAACGCCCACGCTGATCTGCGGGCCGTCCTGTCGAACCCGTTCGTGGCCGCGCAGCGCAAGCAGCAGTTGCTCGGTGAGCTACTAGGCGGCAAGGTGAGCGCCCAGACGCTGCGGCTGATCACGCAGGCGGCAGTGCGCCCGCGGGGACGTAGCCTGGATGCAAGCCTGGCCGAGTACGCGCGGCTGGCCGCGCAGCGCCGGGCCCGGCTGGTAGCCGAGGTGCACGTGGCTGTCGCGCTGACCGCCGAGCAGCGCGGCAGGCTGGCGACTGCGCTCGCGGCCGCTTACGGCCATGACGTGCACCTGAATGTGGTGCTCGACCCGCAGGTCATCGGGGGTATATCGATCAAGACCGGCGACGAGCTCATCGACGGCAGCCTGGCCACCAGGCTCGGCGAGCTACGGCGCAGGGTGGCCTCCTGAACCGGCCCGGCGGTCGGCTGTCCAGCAGACCCAACGTGAGATACCAGAGCAAGACGAGAGAGACGGCAGGAAGATGGCGGAGCTGACAATCCGGCCAGAAGAGATCCGCGATGCGCTGGCGCATTTCGTCGAGTCCTATGAGCCAGGAGCCGTGGCCGCGGACGAGGTCGGCACCGTCGCCGAGTGCGGCGACGGTATCGCCCGAGTCGAGGGCCTGCCCTCTTGCATGGCCAACGAGCTCGTGGAGTTCGAGGACGGCACCCGCGGGATCGCCCTGAACCTGGAAGAGCGCGAGATCGGCGTGGTCATTCTCGGCGACTTCAGCAACATCGACGAGGGCCAGCAGGTCCGGCGGACCGGCGAGGTGCTGTCGGTGCCGGTCGGCGACAGCTTCCTGGGCCGCGTGGTGGATCCGCTCGGCAACCCGCTGGATGGCAAGGGCGCGATCGAGGACACCGAGCTGCGGCCGCTTGAGGTCCAGGCGCCCTCGGTGGTGCAGCGCCAGAAGGTGAACGTCGCGCTGCAGACCGGGATCAAGGCGATCGACGCGATCACCCCGATCGGGCGCGGCCAGCGCGAGCTGATCATCGGCGACCGGCAGACCGGGAAGACCGCCATCGCCATTGACACGGTCATTAACCAGAAGGGCAACTGGGATTCCGGCGATCCGGCCCGCCAGGTCAAGTGCGTGTACGTCGCGGTCGGCCAGAAGGGCTCGACCATCGCGCAGGTCCGCCAGTCCCTGGAGGACGCGGGCGCGCTCGACTACACCACGATCGTGGCGGCGCCCGCCTCGGACCCCGCGGGCTTCAAGTACGTGGCCCCGTTCACCGGATCGGCGATCGGCCAGCACTGGATGTACGCGGGCCAGAACGTGCTGATCATCTTTGATGACCTCACCAAGCAGGCCGAGGCCTACCGGGCCATCTCGCTGCTGCTGCGCCGGCCGCCAGGCCGCGAGGCCTACCCGGGCGACGTGTTCTACCTGCACTCCCGGCTGCTGGAGCGCTGCGCGAGGCTATCTGACGGGATAGGCGGCGGATCGCTGACCGGGCTGCCGATCGTGGAAACCAAGGCCAACGACATCTCCGCCTATATCCCCACCAACGTGATCTCCATCACCGACGGGCAGATCTTCCTGGAGACCGACCTGTTCAACTCCGGCGTGCGCCCGGCCATCAACGTCGGCCAGTCGGTCTCCCGGGTCGGCGGAGACGCCCAGATCAAGGCGATGCGGAAGGTGGCCGGAGGGCTGAAGCTGGCCCTGTCGCAGTACCGCGACCTGGAGGCGTTCGCCTCCTTCGCTTCCGACCTGGACGCCGTGTCCCGCGCCCAGCTGGACCGGGGCGGACGCCTCGTCGAGCTGCTCAAGCAGGCTCAGTTCAGCCCGATGCCGGTCGAGCAGCAGGTGATCGCGGTGTGGGCGGGCACCGGCGGGCACCTCGACGACGTGCCGGTCGATGACATCAGGCGCTTCGAGGCCGAGTTCCTCGACTACCTGCAGCGCTCGCACCCGGGGATTTACGACACCATCAGGGAGACCGGCGACCTGTCCGAAGACACGATGACCGCGCTCAAGGACGCGATCAGCGAATTCAGGCGGGGCTTCGAGACCAGCGACGGTGAGATGCTGGTCAAGGAGGAGCCGGTCGAGGCCATCAAAGAGGAAGAGATCGCTCACGAGAAGGTCCCCAAGTACACCGCGCCCGCGGCCGAGAACTCCTAGGCGGGGAAGGCAGCATGGGAGCACAGCTTCGGCAGGTCCGGTCGCGGATCAGGTCGATCCAGTCCACGGCCAAGATCACGCGAGCCCAGGAACTGATCGCGGCCTCGCGGATTATCAAGGCGCAGCAGCGGGCACAGGCGGCCGCGCCGTACGCCACGGAGATCACCCGCGCGGTGGAAGCAGTGGTCAGCCGGTCCGCGCAGATCGATCATCCCCTGACCAGCGAGCCGCAGAGCCGCAGCCGGGCCGCGGTCCTCATCATGACCAGCGACCGGGGCTTTTGCGGCGGCTACAACTCCAACGTGCTGCGCGAGGCGCAGGGCTTGCGCGCGCTGCTGGCCGAGCACAACATCGAAGCCGTCCCTTACGTGACAGGACGGAAGGGGATCGGCTGGCACCGGTTCCGCGGCATTGACATCGCGGGGGAGTGGAGCGGCTTTTCCGACACCCCGGCGCACCATAACGCCAGCGAGATCACCGCGGCGCTGCTGCAGGCCTTCGAGCGGCCGCCCGGGGAGGGCGGGGTCGACGAGATCCACGTGGTGCACACCGAGTTCGTGTCGATGCTCAGCCAGCAGCCCGTGGTACGCAGGCTGCTGCCGCTGGAGATCGAGGAGACCTCAGCGCCCCCGCCGGGGCCGATACCGGTCTACGAGTTCGAGCCGTCGCCCGAGGCCGTCCTGGACGCGCTGCTGCCCTGGTACGTGGAGAGCAGGATCTTCGCGTCGCTGCTCGATGCCGCGGCCGCCGAGATCGCGGCCCGCCGCCGGGCCATGAAATCGGCCACTGACAACGCCAATGATCTTCTCGACCAGCTTACGCGTGAGGCCAACAAGGCACGGCAGGCCGAGATCACCCAGGAAATCAGCGAGATCGTCGGGGGCGCCAACGCGCTGGCTGAGACGATTTCAGGGAGTAAGTGAGCCTTATATGACCGCTACCGCAGAGAACGTCGCCCACGGCGCAGAAGGTGCCGGCACCGGACGCGTCGTGCGGGTCACCGGGCCCGTCGTCGACGTCGAGTTCGCCACCGGTGAGATACCGGCCCTCTACAACGCGCTCCACGTCGACGTGACGCTCGCCGATGAGCAGCGGACACTGACCCTGGAGGTCGCGCTCGACATCGGCGACAACGTGGTCCGGGCCATCGCCATGCAGCCGACGGACGGCCTGGTGCGCGGGGCGGCCGTGACCGATACCGGCGAGCCCATCTCGGTGCCGGTCGGGGACGTCACCAAGGGCCATGTCTTCAACGTCCTCGGCGAGACGCTGGACGTGCCGACATCCTCCCTGAAGGTGACCGAGCGGTGGGGGATCCACCGGGACCCGCCGCCGTTCGACCAGCTCGAGCCGAGGACGGAGATCCTGGAGACCGGGATCAAGGTGCTCGACCTGCTGACCCCCTACGTCAAGGGCGGCAAGGTCGGCCTGTTCGGCGGGGCCGGCGTGGGCAAGACCGTGCTGATCCAGGAGATGATCACCCGGGTCGCCAAGAACTTCGGCGGCGTCTCGGTGTTCGCCGGCGTGGGCGAGCGGACCCGCGAGGGCAACGACCTGATCATCGAGATGACCGAGTCCAACGTCATCAAGGACACCGCGCTGGTCTTCGGCCAGATGGATGAGCCGCCGGGCACCAGGCTCCGGGTGGGGCTGGCCGCCCTGACCATGGCCGAGTACTTCCGCGACGTGCAGGGCCAGGACGTCCTGTTGTTCATCGACAACATCTTCCGGTTCACCCAGGCGGGCAGTGAGGTGTCCACGCTGCTCGGGCGGATGCCGTCCGCAGTGGGCTACCAGCCCACGCTGGCCGACGAGATGGGCCAGCTGCAGGAGCGGATCACCTCGACCCGCGGCCACTCGATCACCTCGATGCAGGCCATCTACGTGCCCGCCGACGACATCACCGACCCGGCGCCGCACACCACCTTCGCGCACCTGGACGCCACCACGGTGCTGTCCAGGGAGATCACCCAGAAGGGGATCTTCCCGGCGGTGGACCCGCTGGACTCCACCTCGCGGATCCTGGACGCTGCCTATGTGGGCCAGGAGCACTACGACGTGGCCCGCGAGGTGCAGCGGATCCTGCAGCGCTACAAGGAACTGCAGGACATCATCGCCATTCTCGGCATCGATGAGCTGTCCGAGGAGGACAAGGTCACCGTGCAGCGGGCCAGGAGGATCGAGCGGTTCCTGTCCCACCCGATGTTCGTGGCCAAGCAGTTCACCGGCCAGGAGGGTGAGTTCGTCCCGCTGGCCGACACGATCGCCTCGTTCAAGGCGATCTGCGAGGGCAAGTACGACCACATCCCGGAGCAGGCGTTCTTCATGTGCGGCGGCATCGAGGATGTGGAGCGGAAGGCCAAGGACATGGAGCGGTCGTGAGCCAGGCCCGTGAGGTAGCACCGTGACGCTGCACGTGGAGCTCGTCGTCCCCGAGGGCCAGGTCTGGGCCGGCGACGCCGAGCGCGTCATCGCCAAGACGCTCGACGGTGACATCGGCGTGCTGACCGGCCACGCGCCGGTGCTCGGCATTTTGTCCGAGGGCAGCCTGGTCCGGATCCTGCCCGAGAGCGCGGGCGGCGCCGCCGGTGATGAGGTGCGCGCGGCGGTGGGCGGGGGATTCCTGGCCATCGCCGACGACCGGGTCTCGATCCTGGCCCGGCGGGCCGAACTCGGCGACCGGGTGGACCGGGCGGCGGCCCAAGCGGCCCTGGATGCCGCGCTCGGGGAGGCCGAGGCGACCGGAGCCGGCCAGGGAAACTCCGAACCTGCCGAGGTGCGCTACGCACGGGCACTCCTGCGCGCTACTGGCCAACAGGGCTGATGAGGGCCAGCGCGGAGCGCCTAAGTGGCAGAGGGCCTGGAATTCGGTGTTGTCTGGTTCCTGGTAGCCGTCCTCCTCATCATCTTGCTCGCGGCCGCGGGTATCGCGGTTCGCCGGGTCCTGCTCGGGCGCGGCGGCGGAACTATCGAATGCGGCCTGCGCCGTGGCCCGGACCAGGGCTGGCGCCTCGGGCTGGCCGCGTACCGCCCGGACGAGCTGCTCTGGTACCGGGCCCTCGGGGCGAGGCTGAGACCGGATGAGATCTTCGATAGGCACCTGCTCACGGTGGTATCCAGGCGCCGGGCCGGGCCGGCCGAAGCGGTAAGCCTGGGCCAGGGCACGGTGGTGGTGGAGTGCTATGCGGGCCAGGGCACGCCCGACATCGAGCTGGCGATGAGCGTGGACGCGGTGACCGGCCTGCTGGCGTGGCTGGAGGCCACCCCGCCGGGCCCGATGCCGGAACTGGGCTGACGCCCTGGTGTGGCCCGCCCGCCTCGGGACTAGCGTTCGCCGCCGGGCTTCCAGAGCAGCTCGCCAGCTGGTCCGGCTGCCTTCCTGGCCAGGATGAACAGCAGGTCGGACAGGCGGTTGAGGTAGCGCACCGCGAGCGGGTTCATGGTCGGCCCGTGCCGTTCCATCGCGGCCCAGGTGGCCCGCTCGGCCCGCCGCACCACGGTGCGGGCCGTGTGCAGCAGGGCCGCACCGGGGCTGCCGCCGGGCAGTACGAAGCTCCGCAGGGTCGGCAGTCCCGCATTGTGAGCATCACACTGGTGTTCGAGCCCCGTGATGTAGCTCTCGGTCACCCGCAGCGGCGGATAGGGCGGGTGCTCCGATAGCGGATTGCACAAGTCAGCGCCCACATCGAAGAGCTCGTTCTGGATCCGGATCAGCAGGCTGGTGATGTCCTCGGCCAGGCCGCCCATCGTGATGGCCACGCCGAGGGCGCTGTTGGCCTCATCGACGTCGGCATAGGCGGCGAGCCGCGGGTCGGTCTTGGGGGCCCGGCTGCCGTCGCCGAGCGCCGTGCTGCCGTCATCACCGGTGCGGGTGTAGATGCGGGACAGGACGACGGGGGTTTCCTTGGGGTCGCGTGGCATGAATCCACCGTATCGGCCGCCGTCGGCCGGTGAGACCTGCTTACTGAGCGTTCCCGTAAGGCCTGGAGTGCGCCGAAACCCGCTGATTGCGGAGGTCAGGCAGCCTGGCCGGGCGTTAGAGCAATCTTTTATTGCTAATGGTATTTGCCATCCTGATCTGGGGTATTCACATCATGAGCACGATGTGGCATCGTATGAGTACGAAGGGTTATCACAACCGGTGGCCTGGTGAGGCAGTTGCTCACCAAGTTTCGGGTCACTGAGAGTGATGATCCGGTCCAGGCCGAAACATGGCCTTGAGGCAGGCTCTATGGCCTGCGGGCCGTCTCTTCTTGCGACCGGCGGTTCTCGGGGGCCCGCCGGGGCGCGGGCGGTCCGCTATGGGGAAGCGCGCTCCCGGCCGACAGGCCGGGAGCGCGCTTGCATTCCCGGCAGCTCGGTGCGGCTGCTGCGCGCATACCCGCTGGGCGAGATATGGCCGGATACCCGGACCAGTGATGATCTACGGCATCAGACACTGGCATTTAGGTAAGAATGGATCAGTAAGCGCACTGTGCTCGCCTCAGCGGGCCGGTCCCGGCGAGTAGGGTGTGTGTCGATTGTCCGAACTGTGTTCGGGAGGTTGCCGTGTACGACTATGTCATCGTCGGCGCTGGCAGCGCAGGCTGCGTTCTGGCCGCGCGCCTCACCGAGAACCCGGCAACCCGGGTCCTGCTGCTCGAGGCGGGCCCGCCGGACGACGCCGACGAGATACACATCCCCGCGGCGCTCAACCTGCTGTTCAAGAGCACCTACGACTGGAACTACCAGACCACCCCGCAGGAGCGGGCCGGAAATCGTTCCATCTACTGGCCGCGCGGCCGGACGCTGGGCGGTTCGTCATCGATCAACGCGATGATCTACATCCGCGGCAGCCGGCAGGACTACAACAGCTGGCGGGACGACTACGGCTGTGAGGGCTGGGGCTACACCGACCTGCTGCCTTACTTCCTGCGGGCCGAGAACAACTCTCGCGGAGCCTCGGCCTTCCATGGCGCCTCCGGGCCGCTGTCCGTGCAAGACGGCAAGTACAAGTCGCAGCTGACGGCCGCCTTCGTCGAGTCCGCGCAACGGTGCGGCCTGGCGGCCAACGACGATTTCAACGGGCCCAGGCAGGACGGCAGCGGCTTCTACCAGGTGACCCAGCGGGACGGCCGTCGCTGGTCGACGGCCGACGCCTACCTGCATCCGGCCGCTGGCCGGCCCAACCTGACCGTGCTGGCCGACGCCCTGGTGACCGGCGTGGCCATCGAGGGCGGGCGTGCGGTGGGCGTCGATTACCTGCAGCGGGGCGCGAGCCAGACCGCTCGCGCCGAGTCCGAGGTCATCCTGGCCGCCGGCGCCATCGGCAGCCCGCAACTGCTCATGCTGTCCGGTATCGGGCCCGCGGATCACCTCCGCGAGCACGGCATCGCCGTAGTTGCGGACCACCCGGGCGTCGGGGCCAATCTCTGCGATCACCCGGTCGTCACGCCGATCTGGGCCACCCCGAAGGCACCCGGACTGTGGGAGAAGGCCGGGCCAAAGAACCTGTTCCGGTGGCAGCTGATGCACTCCGGGCCGATGACGACCAATGTGGCCGAATCGGGCGGTTTCAGCCGGTCGGACCCGTCGCTGCCGGCTCCGGACATCCAGTGGCATGCCGTGCCCGCGCCCTATCAGAATGGCGGCCTGACCGATCCGGCGATCCGGGCGTTCTCGCTCCTGATTGCCCTGGTCTCGGTCGGCAGCCGGGGCCATGTCCGGCTGCGCAGCAGCGATCCGCGGCACAAGCCCATCATCGATCCCGCCTATCTGTCCGACGGCTCTGACCTGGAGCCGCTGGTCTGGGCGGTGCGGACCGCCCGGGAGTTCGCTGCCGCCCGGCCGATGTCACGGCTCTGCTCGGCCGAGCTGGCCCCCGGACCGGACGCCCAGAGCGACGCCGACATCCGCGATTTCATCCGGCACAACCTGTCCACCATCTACCATCCGGTCGGCACCTGCGCGATGGGCGGCGACTCGAAACTGGCCGCCAGCAAGCTGACCAGCGTCGTCGATCCCGAGCTGCGGGTGCGCGGCATCGATGGGCTGCGGGTGGTGGATGCGTCGCTGATGCCCACGGTGCCGCGCGGCAACACCAACGCGCCGACCATCGCCATCGCGGAGCGGGCCGCCGACCTCATTTCCGGCCGCGCGCCGCTCGCGGCCGTCGAGCCGACCGAGGCCGCCCTGGCCACCGCAGCCTCCGGATAGCCGCCGCCCGCACCGCAGCGGCCGACCGCTGGCCCTGCCGCCCGTGGCCGGGCCGGCCTCTTCCGTTGCCGGGCTGCACCGGCTCGGCGTTCGGCTGATTTCCTTCGACCGGCCAGGTTACGGGAATCCGACCGGCTGGCCGGCCAGCGGGTCGCGGGCGTGGCGGCCGACGTCCTGACCATCGCCGATGCTTACGGCCTGGGCAGGTTCTCGGTGGTCGGCCGGTCCGGCGGCGGCCCCCACGCGCTGGCCTGCGCCGAGGCCTTACGGACGTCGGAGTACGGCTGGATCGATGATGTACTGGCGTTCTGCTCGCCCTGGGGGTTCGACCCGGCCACCGTCCGGGTGCCGGTCCTGCTCTGGCACGGCGCGAGCGACGTGTTCTCCCCGGCCAGCCACGCCCGGTGGCTGGCCGACCGGATCCCCAGTGCGGCTGTGGTGGTTCAGGCGGGGAGTCTTCGCCGAATTGCTCCTTGAAGCTTTCGTAGGTCTCCCGGTCCAGGGCCAGCGCCTCCTGGAAGTCGCCGAAGGCCTTCAGGTCGGCGCCTAGCCCGTTCGCGGTGATCAGGGCGTGCGGATGGTCGGTACCGAGCACGGTGCGCTGTCGTTCCAGCACGTAGGTGTCCAGGTCGCGCGCGTCGCCGAAGCGGGGTGATGAGCGCACGGTCAGGGACCGGGAATTCCGCGGCAGTCACGAGCCGCTCGGTGGTGACCTCTGGCGCCGCACGGGCACCTTCCGCGCCTGGCAGGCCCGCGAGGTCCTGATCCTGCGGACCATGGAGGGCCGGGCGACCGCCCAGCGCGGAGACTGGGTCGTGGAAGGGCGCCGCGGCGAACGCTGGCCGGTGCCCGACGACCAATTCCGGCGCAGCCATACCAGGAGCAACGGTCCCGAGGTGGCGCGCCAGGCCAGCTACTTGTAGCGCTTGCCGTGCAACATCGTGACCAGGCTGAGGATCTTCTTCATGTCCTTATCGGTCCGCGTGAACGAGGTCAGGTTGACCATCGGCTTCATCCGCTGCCTGGTGATCGCCTTGGGCTTGGCGAACTCGCGCAGCCCGTCCGCGCCGTGGATGCGGCCGAAGCCGGAGTCGCCGGACCCGCCGAACGGCAGCGCGGGCACGCTGGCGAACGCGATCACGGCGTTGATGGCGGTCATCCCGCTGTTCAGGGCCCGGGCCGCGGTCATGGCCGCTTTCTTGTTGCCCGA
Organism: uncultured Actinomycetota bacterium; assembly: GCA_963775745.1. Lineage (GTDB taxonomy): Bacteria > Actinomycetota > Actinomycetes > Streptosporangiales > Streptosporangiaceae > DATBGO01. Next base: position 168,694 of record CAVZKE010000018.1, on the reverse strand, counting down.
GAAGATGGTGCCGCCCAGTCCGTAACGGCTTTCGTTCGCCAGCCGGACGCCCTCATCGAGATCGGCCACCTTGGCCACGGTGACCGTGGGCCCGAACGTTTCGTCGGTGACCGCCCGGCTCTCCTGCGGCACATCGGCCAGCACCACCGGGCCGATGAAGGGCTTGCGGATGCTGGCGATGCCACCGACCACCGACCGGCCGCCGCGGGCCAGCGCGTCGGCGATGTGCTTCTCGACCACATCGACCTGGCCCGGCATGGTCATCGGCCCGTAGTCAGCCTCGCGGTCCTCGCCGGGACGCAGCTGCGACACCCGTTCCGAAAGCTTTTCGAGGAAGGTGTGGTACACGTGCTCGGCCACGTAGACGCGCTCGACGCCCGTGCAGGTCTGCCCGGCGTTCGAAAGCGCGCCCCAGGCCGCGGCGTCAGCGGCGGCGTCCAGGTCGGCATCGGCGCCGATGATGAAGGCGTCCTTGCCGCCGCACTCGGCGACCAGCGGGGTGAGGTTCTGCGCGCAGGCGGCCATCACCTTCCTGGCGGTGGCGGCCGAGCCGGTGAAGGCGATCTTGTTGACCGCGCTGCGGGCCAGGAATTCGCCGGTCTGGCCGCTGCCGGTCACCAGCTGCAGGACCGGCTGTTCCGGCACCACCTCGGCAAACGAGCTCACCAGCCAGCCGCCGACCGCCGGGGTGAGCTCGCTCGGCTTGAACACCACGGCGTTACCGGCCGCCAGCGCGTAGGCGAGGGAGCCCATCGGGGTGAACACCGGGTAGTTCCACGGCCCGATGACGCCCACCACGCCGAGCGGCTGGTACTCCAGAGTGGACGCCTGGTTGATCGCGACCAGGCCGCTGCGCACCCGGCGCGGGCCGAGCACCTTGCGGGCGTGCCGCGCGGCCCAGTCAATGTGCACGATGGCCAGCACGATCTCCAGCTGGGCGTCGCCCAGCGGCTTGCCGGTCTCGGTGTGCACCAGTTCGGCGAGGCGGCCGATGTACCTGGTGATGTGCGACTTCCAGGCCAGCAGCCGGACCTGACGGTCCTTCCAGGACAGGCCCGCCCACCAGGCCGCCGCCGGGCGGGCGCGCTCTACCGCCTGGTTCACCTCGGCCTCGCCGCAGACCGGGAAGGTGGCGATGACCTCGGATGTCGCCGGGTTCAGCGTGTCAAAGGTCGCCGCGGGCGTTGCCTGCCCCTGGGTCCATGTCGCTACCATCGCTCCACACCGCCATCCTGTGCAGTGCCAACGCCAGCGCCCGGCAGGTCGCCGTCGCGCGTCAGTAAATCACCCGCTACTAGGTCAAGATACCGTTGAATTCCTACCCAGCTCAGCCAGCCAGCACCGGAGTTCCGCCATGGCCGAGGCTCCTCGCCTGAGTTCGACCGGACCCGGCCCGGACCCTACGGGGCCGGGCGCAGATGCCGCGGGCCCCGGCGTTCCCGGGACCGGAGCCGCCGACCGGGGCTGGCTGGCTGAGGCGATCGAGCTCTCCAGGCGCTGCCCGCCGTCACCTGCCGCCTTCTCCGTGGGAGCCGTGCTGGTCAGCGCCGCCGGGCAAGTCATCGCGACCGGTTACTCGCGCGAACGCGAGCCGGCGGACCACGCCGAGGAGGTGGCGCTGGCCAAGGCCGGCTCGTCGGAGCAGCTGGCCGCCGCCACGCTGTACAGCTCACTGGAGCCGTGCCGCCGCCGGGCGTCGCGGCCGCGCCCCTGCGCCGAGCTGATCGTCATGGCCGGCCTGAGGCGGGTCGCGGTGGCCTGGCTGGAGCCGCCGGTCTTCGTAACCGGCGGCGGCGCGGCCTGGCTGCGCGAAGCTGGCGTCACGGTCGTGGAGTTCCCCGAGCTAGCCGCGCAGGCCCGCGCGGTCAATGCGCACCTGTTTGCCGGCTGATCTGGGTTCGGCCCGGCGCCCCGCGGGGTCAGAGGGCGTAGGCGGGCGGATGGCTCGGCTGGTAGATCATCATGTCGCCCGCCCCGGGGACCCGCAGCATCGCGGTCCGGCCGAAGCCCCGGTCCTGCACGCCGCCGGTGAACTCCGCGCCCCTGGCCGCCAGCTCGGAAACCGTCGCCTCGATGTCATCGCACATCAGGCTGATCTCGTGGTGCTGGCTGGCCGGGCCGCCACGGTCAGCGGCGGCCGGGTGCACGCCCAGCTCGGAGGGGCCGGTCCGGAAGATCAGCCAGCCGTCGCCGGCGTCGGCGTTCGCCCAGCCGAGGACATCACGGAAGAAAGCCCGCGCTGCCTGGGCATCGTCAGCGTAAACGAGCGTGTGAACGGCCGTAATCATGCCAGGGAGCCTAGCGGGCTGCGTTCCTCAGCCGCGCCAGGGCGCGGGGATGACAAACTTCACCTCCGGGCCGCCCTTGGGCTTGAGGACTTCCGGCCTGCGTGGCCGTGTCCTGGATCACAGTTGCTATTCCTGCATCTTGAAATACAATGTTTCAAGTTCCAAGTTTAGTACGCCAAGTTTGACAGGAGTCCGCTGTAGCTCACGCCGTTCGTGGCGTGACCGATGATCAGGAGGCAAGTCATGACTGCCGTCTCATACCAGCGCCAGCCCGCCAGGTCAGCCCGGCGCAGAGGACCACTTGCCGTGCTGGCGGGCGGCGTGCTCGCACTGGTCGCGGTGAGTCTCATCGCGGGCGGCGCCGCCGCCCTGTCGCAGGTCAGCAGCAATGGCGGTTACGTGAGCCTGGGCCAGGCCACCTACCACAGCCGCGACTACGCGGTGACCAGCGACGGGACCGAGTGGGGCCGCGCGAGGTACCTGCTGGGCAGCCTGGGCCAGGTACGCGTCCGGGTCACCCCCGAAGGCGGCGCCACTCAGGCCTTCGCCGGGCTGGCCCGGCCCGCCGCCCTGCAGCGGTACCTGGCCTCGGTTGCCTACGCCACCGGCCGCAAGGGCACCGGGCACGGGGTCAGCTTCACCGAGCACACCGGGGGTGCCCCGGCCCTGCCGCCCGGCCGGGTCGGCATCTGGACCGCAGCCGCCACCGGGACCGGCCCCCTGACCCTGCAGTTCGACGCTCACGCGCACCAGGGCGCCCTGGTCTTGGTGGCCATGAACGCCGACGGATCGCCCTCGGTCGGCGGGCGCGTGACCACGGCCGCTACAGTGCCCGCCCTGCCCAGGATCGCAGCTGGCCTGCTGGCCGCCGGGGTCGTGCTGCTGGCCGGATCGGCGGCACTCATCGTCAAGCCCGCCCGGCGGCGGGCCGGCGGTGGCAGCCCGGCGAAGGCGTGACCCCCGCCGGGTCGCCGACGCATATGATCGTTTTGCGGCGGTCTTAGATGGTCGACGGCGACCATGTCTGCCGCAATCGTTTTCTCATGAGGTCGACCACATCGTCAGGTCCAAGACATCGTCCGACTACTGCTGCAGCTTTCTTGATGAGATCATCGGCGAGGGCATCTCCTCGGTGTTCGACGAGGCAGCCTTCCCGGGCCCGCCGAACCCATGGGACCGGGCCATATCGCAAAGCCAGGAATGTGTCCTGTGGCAGAAAGTCCAGCCGTTGCTGGGGGAATCCGACCCCGGCCTTCAACTCTACAATCAATGGTTTTTCTGCGGTAACGGTGTGCCCCACTGGACCGCATTCACTATTGGCTACGATATTGTCCGTGACTATCGCCGCAGTCATCCGCTCATGAGCTGGGCTGCGCTGACTGCCCCACCCACGGCTACGATCCTGGCGGGCAGTCATTATCAGCCTTGCTCAGCCTGACGACCGGCATCAGCATGGCCGTTCTGCTGGCTCAGCCCGCCAGAGCCCAGAACGCGCAGTGGTGCCCGGCGGCGAAGCCGGTTTCGACCTGCGGCTGCGGCGGCACCAGCGAGAGCACCTGCTCGGTGGCGGAGTCGAAAACCGGCCAGCGCGGGCCAGGCGACGCGCGGTCCGCGAAGTTAGTCCAGAGCCGTGTCATGGCCGAGGCCAGGCGCTGCTGCTGCGGTGAGAGCGGAGCCGGGAACCCTGCGCGCAGGGCGAACAAGTACTGGAGCTCGGACGCGTGCGCCGCGCCGTAGGAGAATCCGGTGACCGGCGGCAGGAAGAGCTCCGGGGCGTTCTCGTCATTGAACTCATACGCCCGCGTCGCTACGTAGGCCGACAACGACTGATCGACGGTGAGCGCCGGGCAGGCGAAGATCGCGTCGGTCCCCACCGCGCCGAGGGCGACCGCGGGGCTGGAGTAGCTGCTGAGCGGGTACTCAGCGGCGATGGCGGCCGCGATGGTAGCTGGGACGCCGAGCGTGGCCGCGATCATGTCCTGGTAATTGGCCGCCGTAACCAGGGAACCCTCAAGCTCGGCTTCCCCGACGAACAGCCGCCATTCGTCATGGTTGCTGCCGTTGATCACCGGCACGCGATTGAACTGGCCGCTGGCCAACGCGGTCTTCAGCGACTGAGTCAGCACCCGGCCGTCAACGTCGGGTGTGTAGCCGCCGGGGTTCTCGTTGGCCAGGATGGTCGAGACGGGCAGGCTGCGCAGGCACGCCGCGGTCTGGCTGGCGCAGCCTGCCTGGGCGGCGAACGCCTCGCCCTCCGATTCGGCCGTCGCCAGCGGCGCTTGGGTGAGGTTATAGGCGCCGCTCTCCACGATGGCCCGGGAAAACAGGCCGCGGCCGCCCGGGGAGGCCAGCTGGGACAGCACGCTCAGGCCGCCTGCCGACTCGCCGAAGATGGTTACGTTGCGCGGGTCGCCGCCGAACGCGCGGATGTTGCGCTGCACCCAGCGCAGCGCGGCCTGCTGGTCCATCAGCCCGTAGTTGCCGGACGGTCCGCCCGGGTGGCTGGCCAGGGCCGGGTGGGCCAGGAAGCCGAGCGCGCCAAGACGGTAGTTGATGGTAACCACGATCACGCCGCGGCGGACCAGCGCGGCCGGGTTGTAGTCATCGCTCTCGCCCGTGATCAGCGCGCCGCCGTGGATCCACACCATGACCGGCAGGCGGCGATGGCCCCAGCCGCCGCCCGGCGGCGTGAAGACGTTCAGGTACAGGCAGTCCTCCGACGTGCTGGCCACCCCGAAGAACGTGGCTGGCTGCGGGCAGTGCGGAGCGAATGTCGTCGCGTCGCGCACGCCCGGCCAGCGGGCGGCCGGCTGCGGTGGCCGCCAGCGCAGCGGGCCGACCGGGGGAGCGGCATAGGGGATACCGAGGAACTCGTCGGCGGGGCCGGTAGCCAGGCCGCGCACCAGTCCGCCCGCGGTCGCGATGAGCGGGGACCGGCCCGAGCCCAGATGGCGGACCGGTGCCGCACTGGCGGCCGCGGTCACGCCGGCGGCCAGCGCGCCCCCGGCGATGATGGCGCAAGCTAGCTGTGCCCGGGCTCGCCAGCTGATCCCGTTTCCCAACATGGGCGTCTCCCTTGTCCCGGGCCCCGTTTGCTAGTTAGCTCCCACCTTCGCAGTCATCCGCGACGGAGAAAAGGGAGAATTCTGAACGAATATTCGCCGGGTGATCGGGTGAGCAGGCTGGTGCGGCCGAGCGCCGGCACCGAGCCAGGACCGGATAGGCTGACCTGCCGCACGGCAGGCCGCGGATCTATTGTCATGCTATGAGCCGACTGCCATACCTGCGCCGCGACGACCTGGACCCCGACCGCCGACAGGTGTGGGACAGTGTCGTCGGTTCACGCGGCGACCTGCTGATCAATGAGCAAGGCGGGCTGGCCGGTCCGTTCAATGCCTTCGTGCAGGCGCCCGATGTCGGCAGGCACCTCACCGCGCTCGGGCGGGTGCTGCGGTTCGAGACGTCGATCGAACGCAGGCTCAGCGAAGTGGCCATCATCACCGTGGGTGCCACCTGGAAGGCCGAGTTTGAATGGTGGGCGCACTCCCGGATGGCCCGCAAGCACGGCGTGCCCGACGCCGTGGTGGACGCCATCGGCCGGGGCGAAGACCCGCCGTTCGAGGCGGCCGATGAGCGGGCCGTTTACGCGGTGGCTCGTCAGCTGACGGAATCCGGCCAGGTCGACCAGCAAACCTATGATGCCGCGCAACGCCTGCTCGGGGACGCAGGTGTCGTCGAGTTGGTCTCGCTGTGCGGCTACTACACCCTGATCTCGTTCTTGCTGAACGCCTTCACCGTGCCCCTCCCGCCGGGCGCGGCGCCGACCTGGCCCGCCGCGCCAGCCCAGTCGTGAGCGCAGGCCGGGTCGTGAGGCGCGACCGAGTGGATTCGGCATTCGGTCCTGTATATCCGAACCGAATGCCGAATCCACTCGGCGCGGGCCCAGATGGGTCTCGCGAGTCTGGCGGCCGGCTTCTCCCGAAAGGAGCTCCTGGGTGACCGACGCGCCCGATGATTCCTATCTCCCTGCCGAAGCGACCGGCTCGGCACCTGGCCGGGGACGGCTGGTCGGCCGCCGGGTGCTCGTGGTCGGGGCCGGGACCCGGCCGTCACCCGAGCCCGACGCGCCGGTCGGCAACGGCCGGGCCATCGCGATCCTGGCGGCCAGGGAAGGCGCATCGGTGGTCTGTGCCGACCGGGACCGGGCTGCGGCTGATGTCACCGCCGGACTGGTCCGGGCCGAGGGAGCCAGGGCCGAGGTGGTACTGGCTGACGTGGCCGATCCGCGGTCCTGCGCTACGGTCGTCGCAGATTCGGTGACCGCGCTGGGCGGGCTGGACGGTCTGGTTCTCAACGTCGGCGTGGCCCTGGGCCGCGGGATGACCGGCACCACGGCCGAGCAGTGGGACGCCACCTTCGCGGTTAACGCCCGGGCGCACTTCCTGGTGTCCGCCGCTGCCCTGCCGGTTCTTCGGCCCGGCTCGGCGATCGTCTTCATCAGCTCAGCGGCCAGCCTGCGGGCCGCGACCGGGGTGCCGTCCTACGACTCATCCAAGGCCGCGCTGCTCGGCATCTGCCGCCAGGTGGCCCGAGAGGGGATGGCCAGCCAGATCAGGGCCAACCTCGTGGTGCCCAGCCTGGTCGACACCCCGCTCGGCCGGGAGGCCTCCAGGCTCAATCCCGGGCGCACCGCCCGCCGCCTTCCCTTTGGCCGTCAGGCAACCGCCTGGGAGGTGGCGTACGCGACGGTCTGGCTGCTGTCCAGCGAGGCCAGCTACGTCAATGCGCACCCGCTCGTCCTGGACGGTGGCGCCACCAGCTTCGCCTGACCAGTCCGCCCGCCGGTCCGGGCCGCCTAGCCCATCGGATAGCGGCGCAGGCCGATCGCGTACTCGCAGCCCGCCGCGAGGCCGGTGAAGCCGGCCATGTTGCGCAGGAACTCGTCGGGATCGAAATCGCCGCCCAGACCGTCGAGATAGGCCCGATGCTCACGGAGCGAGGCGATGCCCGCCTCAATGGTGGCTGTCACGTCCACGAAATGCGTCGGGTGGCCAGTCGCGGCCACATAGGCGTCCCGCAGGCCGGTGCAGCGCGGTCCCGCCTCCGGGAAGACCCACTCGTTGGCCGCGTCCCGGCAGGCGTCCAGCACGGCGAGGCCCACCGCGCGATGGTCAGCGTGATTGACCGGACCCTCCTCGCCCCAGGTGAGATCGAAGCTCATCGTGATGACCACCTCGGGCTGCAGTCGCCGGAACGCGGCGGCCAGATCGCGCCGCAGCGGTACCCCGTACTCCACCAGCCCGTCCGGATGATCGAGGAACTGGACATCGCTGACCCCGACGACGGCCGCGCTGCGCCGCTCCTCCTCTTCCCGAAGGGGCGTGACCTGATCGGGATGCATCCCGGCGATCCCGGCCTCGCCTCTGGTCACGAGCAGGTAGGCGACCTGCTTGCCCTGGCTGGTCCAGCGGGCGATGGCCGCGGCGGCACCGTATTCGAGATCATCGGGGTGAGCCACCACCGCGACGCCCCTGCTCCAGTCCTCCGGCATCGGCTGCATTGGCGTTGCCCTCTCTTTCGCCCGGTCCCGCGTCCGCAAGTCATCGCGCAAACTCTCTCATGCGGCGCGAACCATGCAGGCGAACCGGGCCCGCGGCAGATTCCATGTCGCGCGGACCGGCGGCAGGTTTCCCCGGTGGGGCCCGGGCGGCGGGTTCTCGGTGGCGGGCCCGCGGCCGGCCGCTATTTGCCGGTGGGCGGCACGAGGCGCAGGCCCGCCCGTTTCTGCCTGGCCGGATCGCCGCGGTCGCCGGTCACAGCGACCAGCGTGAGGCCGAAGACGTGGGCGTGCAGCTCGTCGGCGCTGATGCCGATGGCATCAGCGATCGTGGCCGGCGTGTCGCCGCCGTCGCGCACGGCGCGGAAGACCTTGGCCAGCAACTGCGAAGACTCGCGGGGGATGCCGTTGGGCTCGGAGCGCCGGTAGCCCAGTCGCGAGAGCTGCACGCAGGCCGTGCGGTAGCCCCACTCGGTCAGCAGATCTAGCTCGTGCAGCCGGTGCGTCAGCGCCATGGCCGCCACTTTCCAGACCCGCTTGGCCTGCAGGATCTGGTCTGCCGTGGCGTCCCGCAGGCCCTGGGCCAGGACGCTGGAGCGCGGCATCAGGAAGGCCGCGGCGAAGCGGTTGGCCTCGACCTCCGCCGCCGGTCGATTCGGCACCAGGTGCTCGCCGTGCAGGACGAGGTGCCCCAGCTCGTGGGCGGCGTCGAAGCGGCCGCGCTCCCCCGACTTGCCGGTGCTCAGGAAGATGACCGGCTGCCCGTTCCAGTAGAGCGAGCAGGCGTCCAGCTCGTGGTTCTCGGATGTCAGCGAATAGATCCGGATGCCGTGCGCCTCGAGCAGGTGCAGCACATTGGTGACGGGGCGGGCCCCGAGCCCCCACCGGGCCCGGACCATCTCCGCCGCGGATTCAGGATCGTGGCCGGTCAGGCTCGGGATGTCCGCCGCCGGCAACTGGAATCTCGCGTCGATCCAGTCATTGATCTCTAGCGCGATCCGGCCTGTGCTCAGCGCCCGGTCGCGCTGCCTGGCCGTCATCTTGCTCAGCGCCCGGAAGCTCACTGCGTCTTCGGGAATCTGGTCCAGGTCGGGTGCACCGAGAAACCCGGGTGCGACGTCAAGGACCTCGGCCAGGTGAAGCAGCGTCTCCTCGGATGGTTCGGAGTGCCCGTTTTCGTACAGGGAGATGCTGCGAGTGCTGAGCCCGGTCAGTTCGGCCAGCCGGATCAGCGTGAGGCCGCGTCGCTTTCGGGCAATCTCCAGCCGCGACGGGGTCAGCATCGCTCGCCGTCCTTCCGGCCCTCAGCGGCGATTGACCGCAACGACGATGTCCTCGTCCTGATCGGCGCCGAAGGCCGTCAGGAGGGCGGCGAGACGGTCCTGGTCCCGCGGGAAGGAAGGCAGGATGATCCGCTCGGCCCAGCCGGTGATCCGGCCGTCGACGATGGCGTTGGGCAGCGACAGCTCGGCCCGGAAACCGTCCTCATCGACGTGAAACAGCAGTAGCCAGGTCGCCGCGTCCCGGGCGCCGGGCACCCGGCCATCATCCAGGCCCGGATCGAAGTCGCCGAAATCCAGGGCGAGCTGCTCGTTGATCCCGATCGCCTGGGCCGTGGCGTAGCCCTTGGCGTATTTGGTGGCCGGCAGCAGCTCAGCCAGCCCGGTCAGTTCGTCACCAGTGGTCGCCACGATCGCGAACTCGCCGCTGGGATGAATGGTCCGGGGCAGGTTACGCGGGTTGTCGAAGCCCCAGCCCGCGGGGATCAGCTCCTCGCGGAGGAACCTGTTGGTGCGGGCCCAGCGGGTCAGGCCTTCCATGATCGGCGGGTCGAGCGCCGTGCACATGCTCGCCTCAGCATCCGCCCGTCGTACCACCCGCTCGACGATCTCAGTAGTCAGGCCGAACTCGGCCAGCCGGTCGATGGCGGCGCCCTCGGCAAGCACCCGGGTAGGCATCTGGCCGCCACCTCCCTCGCGTCTCAGCAGCCCGCCTGCTGACTTCGCGAAACGATACCTCAGATGAGGACCCGAAACATGAATCACGCCGGTGTGTTGCCGCGCTGGCCCCTGAGCGTCCGGGCGGCACAACTCTCACCGTCGCCGGGGGAGCCGATGTCACTGACAGTGAGCGAATTGAGGGGCAACTCCGGCCGATCCGGATCTGTGGCGGCTTCCGGGAGAGCAGTCTCTTCACTTATACCGGATTCAGTGAGAACAGAACGGACATTCAGGAACGAAATACTGCGCAAATCCGGTATAAGTGGGTCCTTGACCAGTCGTCTTACTAACGGAAAGTGACAACCTGCCGATAGTGGCTGGCCTCAGAAGAGCCGGAGTGCGCCGTCGTCAGTGCCGCGCATCGTGTCGTAGTCGAGGACGAGGCAACGGATGCCGCGGTCCTCGGCCAGGACGCGGGCCTGTGGCTTGATCTCCTGAGCTGCGAAGATGCCCTGGACCGGGGCAAGCAGCGGATCGCGGTTCAGCAACTCGAGGTAGCGGGTGAGCTGCTCGACCCCGTCGATCTCGCCCCGCCGCTTGATCTCGATGGCCACGCAGGCACCCGACGAGTCGCGGCACATCAGGTCGACGGGCCCGATCGGGGTCGGGTACTCGCGGCGGATCAGCCGCCAGCCCTCGCCGAGTACGTGCATCTGCGCCGCCAGCAGCTCCTGCAGATGGGACTCGACGCCGTCCTTGACCAGGCCAGGATCAATTCCCAGGTCAAACGAGGAATCAGTGACGATCTCCTCGAGATCGATGGTCAGCGTCTCGCCCGACTTCCCGCTCACGACCCACTGGCCGGGCTGTTCGGTCAGCCGGCAGGGCGGTGACATCCAGTTGAGCGGCTTGTAGGAGCCGCCGTCCGAATGTACCAGCACCGAGCCATCGGCCTTGACGATGAGCAGGCGCATCGCCAGCGGCAGATGAGCCGACAAGCGTCCCGCGTAGTTAACGCTGCACCGGGCGATGACTAGCCGCACGGCAGGCAACTGTAGTGCATGGCGGCTCGCGGTCGGCCCTGGCCCGATCAGGCCGGGGACGTGGCGGGCAGGCCCCACGTGCAGCCGATGAAGTCGGTGCGCCCGGCGCAGGCCTGGAAGGCTCCCGGCCTGCTCTTGTCGCCCAGCACCTCGGCCCACAGCAGCCGGATCACCGCCTCCCGGCTGTCGGCCTCGATGTCCCTGGCGCCGTGTCCCTGGGCGGCGTCCTTGGCGATGTCGTAGCAACCGGCGCGATGCACCCGGAAGACGCCCGAGCCGCTGTGGACCGCTGTCAGTTCCATGTCCTGCAACTGTAATCTCGCCCGCATGGACGCATCTGAGGTGGCAGTGGTCGGGCTGGGCACGATGGGAGCCGGCATCGCTGAGGTTTTCGCCCGGGCCGGGCTGACCGTGGTGGCGATCGAGATCGGCCCCGCCGCGCTTGAGCGGGGCATGGCTACCCTGGACCGGTCCCTCACCGGGGCCGTGACCAGGGGGAAGCTGACCGAGTCCGAAAAGGCGGACATCCTGGGCCGGATCCGGCCCGCGACCGGTTTCGCCGCGGCGGCCGATGCCGACCTGGCCGTCGAGGTGGTGCCGGAGCAGTTGGAGATCAAGCGCCAGGTGTTCGCTGAGCTCGACCGGGCCTGTCGCCGCGACGCGATCCTGGTCACCAACACCTCGTCGTTGTCGGTCACCGCGATCGCCGCCGGCACGGCGGATCCTGGCCGGGTGGCCGGCCTGCACTTCTTCAACCCGGTTCCGGTGATGCGGCTGGTCGAGGTGGTCACCACGGTGCGTACCGCAGCCGAGACCGGCCAGGCGGTGACCGACCTCGTCCGGCGCCTGGGCAAGACCCCCGTCCGGGTGCCCGACCGGGCCGGGTTCATCGTTAATGCGCTGCTGTTGCCTTACCTCAACCACGCGGCGCGACTGCTGGAAACCGGCTACGCCACCCGGGAGGACATCGATGCCGCCGGGACGGCTGGCCTCGGGCTGCCGATGGGCCCGCTGGCCCTGCTCGACCTGATCGGCCTGGATACCTCGCTGTCGGTCCTCGAGGTGCTGCACGCCGAATTCGGCGGCTCGCGCTACGCGGCCGCTCCGGTGCTGCGGCGGCTGGTCGAGGCGGGCCTGACCGGGCGCAAGACCGGCCGCGGGTTCTACGACTACCACCAGCAGGAATCGCCGCCGTCGCCCGGTCCGGCCAGCATTCCTAACGGGACAGACACCGCCGGTCCCGTCGTCGTGACGCTGGCCGGCGGCGGGGCTGGTCCGGGGACCCCGCTCCGGGCCATGATCGCGGCGGCCGGCTGGCCCCTCGCCGTCGCACCCGGCGGCATCGGCCATCACGGCGGCCATCGGGGCGGCGCGCCCGACGACAACGACCCGGACAGTCACGAGCCGCATGACAACGACCCGGGCGGGCTGATCATCGTGCCGGTGGCCGAACCCAGTGAGGACGTGCTCACCGACGCGCTGGCCACCGGCCGGCCCGCGGACGTGATCGGCCTGCACCTGGCCGGTGACCAGCTGGCCGAGCTCATCAGCACCCCCCTGTCGGCGCCCCGCGCCGGCCGGGCGGCCGCCGCCCTGGCCGGCCGGCTCGGGGTCACCGTGGTCCGGTGCCCGGACCGCGCCGGGTTCCTGGCCGGTGCGCTGCTGTACCCGCACCTGAACGACGCCGTCCGGATGGTGCAGGACGGCTACGCGCTGGCCGCCGACATCGACACGGCGATGATGCTGGGCTGCGGTTACCCGAACGGCCCGCTGCGATTGCTCGATGCGGCCGGCCCGGGCCGGGCGCTGGCCGTGCTGACCCGCATGCATGAGCGCTACGGCGATCCCGCGTTCGCGCCCGCGCCACTGCTCGCCGAGCACGCCGCGGCCGGCCTGGCCTTCCGCTAGCCACGAGTCATGAGCCCGCGTAAGGCCCGCCGGCTGCCTGGCGAGCTCCCGCGCAGGCCGCGCCGGGCTGGCCGGGCGGCCGGGGTGCCCGGCCGCCAGCAGGACGGTGACGGCGCCGAGCCGGCGGCCCGGCTGGGGCCGCCGCAGCCGCAGGAATGGCCGGACGGGGTCTGGGTAGTCCGCCAGGTGCCCGGCGCCGCGGCCGCCAAGACCTACCGCTGTCCGGGCTGCGACCAGGAAATCAGGCCGGGCACGGCGCATGTGGTGGTCTGGCCGCAGTACGCCCCGGGACCGGACGAGCGCAGGCACTGGCACAATGCGTGCTGGCTGCGGCGGCCACGCCGGTCCGGACCGGGGCCGAGCACTCACCGGTGAGGCAGAACATGACGAAGATAATGGCGAGCACCGTGCTGCCGGCCATCCGCGAGACCGTCACCCTGCGCACGGCCGACGGCCTGAACCTGGTCGGCGAGCTGGCCAGGCCCGCCGACCGGGCGCCGGCCGCGACGCTGGTCTGCCTGCATCCGCTGCCCACGGCCGGCGGCATGATGGACAGTCACGTGCTGCGGAAGGCCTCCTACCGGCTGCCCGCGCTGGCTGACCTCGCGGTGCTCCGGTTCAACACCCGGGGCACCTCATCTGACCACGGGACCAGCGACGGCTGGTTCGGCGAGGGCGAGACCGAGCGGCACGACGTGGCCGCCGCGATCGGGTACTGCGCGGCGGCCGGGCTACCGCGGCTGTGGCTGCTCGGCTGGTCGTTCGGCACCGAGCTGGCGCTCAAGTGGGGCAACGTCCCGCAGATCGAGGGCGCGATCCTGCTCTCGCCCGCCCTGCACCGGGCGGCCGACGCCGACCTGGACGGCTGGGCGGCGTCGGGGCGCCCGCTGCTCGTGCTGGTCCCCGAGTTCGACGACTATCTGCGGCCCGAGCAGGCGCGGGCCAGGTTCGCCCGGGTGCCGCAAGCCGAGCTCGTGGTGGGGGAGCGGGCCAGGCACCTGTGGGTGGGCGAGCCGTATGTACGTATCGTGCTGAATGAGATCGTGCGCCACCTCAACCCGGCTGCCTGGCCGCTGCCCACCGAATGGAAGGACTGACCGTGAACCCCTTCGACCTGTCAGGTAAGAACGCGTTCGTGACCGGCGCGTCTCGCGGGATCGGCCAGGCCATCGCGGTGGGCCTGGCTGCCGCTGGGGCTGATGTGGCGCTGGTGGCCCGCAGCGAGGACGGGCTCGCCGAGACCGCATCGGATATCACCGCGCTGGGCCGCAAGGCGTTCGTTATCCCCGCCGATGTCACCAGCCAGCAGGCGGTGGCCGACGCGGCGGCGGCCGCCATCGACCAGCTTGGTTACGTGGACATCGTGGTCAACAACGCTGGCGGGTCCAACTTCATGGTCGGCTTCCGCGACCTGCGGCTGGCCGGCTGGGAGAAACTGATGCGGCTGAACCTCGACTCGGCGGTGTATGTCTGTCACGCATTCGCCGGTCACCTGCTGGAGCGGCGGCAGGGCTCGGTGATCAACGTGGCGTCGGTGGCCGGCGTGATGGGCTCGCCGTTCCTGTCGCCGTACGGCGCGGCCAAGGCCGGGCTGATCTCCCTGACCAAGTCGCTGGCCGTGGAATGGGGCGCCGAGGGCGTCCGGGTCAACGCGCTGTGCCCGGGCTGGACCGCAACCGCGCTGAACCGGAACCTGTGGGAGGACCCGGATGCGGGGCCGGCCACCGTCGCGACGGTGCCGATGCGGCGCTGGGGAAATGCTGAGGAGATGGCCGGGCCCGCGGTCTTCCTGGCCAGCCCCGCGTCGTCCTACATGACCGGCCAGGTCCTGCTCATCGACGGCGGCCAGACCGTCCACCCATAGCTGGCACTCTTACCGGCTGCGGATAAGGCATGGCTGCGCGTCAGCACGTACTGCGCGTCAGCACGTAAAGTCCGCGCGCTCCGCGGCACTTTTCTTTACCGGATCATGCCCGGAGCGCGTCACCGGTTGCGGCGCGGCATCCTGCCGACAGGAAAGGCGCGCCCGGTCCGGGCGCGCCTTTCCTGTCCTGCGGGAGGTGCTATTCGGTCCACCATTCTTTTTCTTCGGCCTCGGCCGCCTTGGCGCTGCCCGGCCTGGCCGCGGCCGCCGCGCCGTTGCTCGGCTTGCCTTCCTGGGCAGTCATCCCGCCTGAGGCGGGCCTGGCCGGCGGGGCGGAGACGGCCGCGGCCGGTGCGCCGTTGCCATCGGGGTGCGGCGCGGCGGCGACGGCCTTGGTGGCCGGCGCTGGCACGGCAGGCGCCGGTGTCTTGAGTGCGTCGGCCAGGCCAGGCATCTGCCCGCCGAGCAGCTGGCTGATCTGCGCCAGGTGAGCGGCGACGCTCTCCTTCTGCTTGTTCAGCTCGTCGACGTGGCGCTGCGCGGCGCTGCGGTGCCGCTCGGCCTCGGACTTGGTGTCGGCCAGCAGCTGATCGGCCTGGGCCTTGGCCTGCGCCACGATCTGGTCGGCGTTCTTCTTGGCGTTGCTGACCAGCTGCCTGGAGTGCTGATCGGCGTCCCGCCGGGTCTGCTCGGCCTGGGCACTGGCCTTGGTGGCCCGCTGCTCGGCGGTCGCGGCGCGCTGCTCGGCCTCGGAGACCATCTTCTGCGTGGCGGCCTGCGCGGCGGCCAGGCGCTCTGCCTCCTGCCGCTCGGCCTCCTCGCGCCTGGAGGCGAGCTGGATGTCGAACTCGGCCTCGGCCTGGGCTCGCTGCGCCTCGCTCTCCTCGAGGATCCGCTGGGCCTGGCTGCGCATCTCGTCGGCCTGGCGCTTGGAGGTGGTGAGGATCTCGTCGCGCTCGCGCTTCGAGGACGCCTTCAGCTGGGCGACCTCGCGCTCGGTCGTGGTGCGCAGCTTGGCGATGTCGCGCTCGATCGCGGCCCGCTTCTCGGCGACCTCGTGATCGGCGGTGGCCCGCAGCTTGGCCACCTCGCGCTCGGTGGTGGAGGTCAGCTCATCGGCCTCGCGCCGCGCGCCGGTCCTGATCGCGTCGGCCTCCCGCTCGGCCGACGACCGCTGGTCGTCGGTCTCGCGCTTGGCGTTGGCCCGCAGTTCGGCGGCCTCGTTCTCAGCCGCCGCCCGGACCTCGGCGGCCTCGACCTTGGCGCTGGCGTTGAACTCGTTCGCCGCCCCGCGGGCCTCCTGCAGGATCTCGGTGGCCTGCTCCTCGGCCAGCCTGAGCAGCTGCTCGATCCGCGAGCCCAGACCGGAGTAGGTCGGGCGCTCCTGCTCCTGGAGCTGGCGGTGCGCCTCGGACAGCTCCCGCTGCAGAGCCTGAGTACCGTCACGGTGCTGGCGCAGCTCGTTGTCGAGCTGCTTCAGAGCCTCGTTGACCTGGTGCGGGTCGTACCCGCGCATGACCCTCGCGAAGTCACGCTGCGGGGTTTCCTCGAAGAAATTGCTGAGCTGGGCATCGATATCGGGCTGCATGTCGCCTAATCCTGTGTAGACCGGGGGAGGGGATACGCACGCCCGGGCGATGGCCCCGCGTTCCCGGCCACCGGACCGGCGTCGCGTTGCATCCCGCCACCAGCCCTGCCGACCCGCAAGTTCACTCGCCCGGTGCCTAGGAAGCGTACTCCCCGGATGAGTGGTTGGCGGTACGTTCGCTCTCGCTCATGGTGTAGATCCAGTTTTTCGGGTAATTCAATCTGTTCACTTGCGCCGATCTGCCGGCCCATCCGCGGCCTCGACCAGTTCGGTCAGTACGCCGCCGACATCGGCCGGATGCAGGAACGCAATCGACGCGCCCATCGACCCGTGCCGGGGCCGGGCATCGATCAGCCTGATCCCGGTGGCGCCGATCGAGGCGAGGGCCGCTGAGATGTCGGCCACACCGTAGCCAACGTGATGCAGGCCCTCCCCGCGCCTGGCCAAAAAGCGCCCGACCGGCGTGTCCGGGCCGAGCGGCTCCAGGAGCTGGACATAGGAGGCTCCCGCCGGAGCGGCTGCCACCTGCAGCATTGCTTCTCTTACGCCCTGATCCTCGTTAATTTCCTGATTTACCAAGATCAGCCCGAATACCGATTGGTAGCGAGCGACCGCCTCGCCAAGATCCCGGCAGGCAATCCCCACGTGATCGATTCGGGTCAGCATCGCGTGCTCCCTCCGGTAGCCGTTTCGGCCCATGGGTATCGTTTCAGGCATGCGTGATGCGGTAATTACCGGCGGGGCACGGACGGCGTTCGGACGGCTGCTCGGCTCGCTCAGCGATTTCAGCGCCGCCGACCTGGGCGGCATCGTGATCAAGGCCGCGCTGGAGCGCTCGGGCCTGACCGGCGACCAGGTGGATTACGTGATCATGGGCCATGTGCTGCAGGCCGGCGCCGGGCAGATACCGTCCAGGCAGGCCGCGGTGGCCGGCGGGATCCCGATGACGGTCCCGTCGCTGACCATCAACAAGGTGTGCCTGTCCGGGCTGGACGCGATCGCGCTGGCCGCCCAGCTGATCCGGGCGGGCGAGTTCGACATCGTGGTGGCCGGCGGCATGGAGTCGATGACCGGGGCGCCGCACCTGCTGCCCGGCGCGCGGCGCGGGTTCAGGTACGGCTCGGCCGAGCTGATCGACGCGATGGCCCATGACGGCCTGACTGACGCCTTCGACCACCTCTCGATGGGCGAATCCACCGAGCGGCACAACGCCCGGCTGCGGATCAGCCGGGCCGAGCAGGATGAGTTCGCCGCGGCCTCGCATCAGCGCGCCGCGGAGGCGATGAAGAACGGCCTGCTCACCGAGGAGATCGTCGGGGTGGCGGTGAAGCAGCGCCGCGGCGAGCCAGTGATCTTCGACGCTGACGAGGGCGTCCGGCCGGACACCTCGGCCGAGGTGCTGAGCAGGCTCCGTCCGGCGTTCTCGCCCGACGGCACCATCACGGCGGGCTCCTCATCGCCGATCTCCGACGGCGCCTGTGCGGTCGTGGTCGCCTCGGCGCAGGCCGCGGCCGCGGCCGGGGCGCCGGTACTGGCCGAGATCGGCGCGCACGGCAACGTGGCCGGCCCGGACAACTCGCTGCAGTCCCAGCCGTCCGGAGCGATCTCCCATGCCCTGGGCAAGGCCGGCCTGTCGGTGGCTGACCTGGACCTGATCGAGATCAACGAGGCTTTCGCGGCGGTGGCGATCCAGTCCATGCGCGACCTGGGCGTCGGCCCAGACCAGGTGAACGTCAACGGCGGCGCGATCGCCATCGGGCACCCGATCGGCGCCTCGGGCGCCCGGCTCGCGCTGCATCTCGTCCACGAACTGCGGCGCCGCGGCGGCGGCCTGGGTGCGGCCGCGCTGTGCGGCGGCGGCGGCCAGGGCGACGCGCTGCTGCTCAAGGTGCCGCCCGCCGGTGGCTGACGTCCGCTCGCCGCAGCGGCCCGGCCGCGCGGCGTCCCGGCCCCAGGCCCCCGGCCGGGCGGGGCGGCGGGCCGCGGCCTGGGCGGATCCGCAGGCGCTGATCGGGGCGGCCCGGGCCGGTGACCCGCGTGCGCTGGCCCGGCTGGTGTCGCTGGTCGAGAACGCGGCGCCGGAGCTGCGCCCGGTCATGGCGGCGATCGCGTCGCTGACCGGCCAGGCCCGGGTGGTCGGGCTGACCGGATCGCCGGGCGTCGGGAAGTCGACGGTGACCGGCGCGCTGGTGACCGCCTACCGGGCCCAGGGGCTGCGGGTCGGGGTGCTGGCGGTCGATCCCACCTCGCCGTTCAGCGGCGGCGCGCTGCTCGGGGACCGGGTCCGGATGCAGGAGCACGCTACCGATGACGGGGTGTTCATCCGGTCGATGGCCAGCCGGGGGCACCTGGGCGGCCTGTCCTGGGCCACGCCGCAGGCGGTCCGGATCCTGGACGCGGCCGGCTTCGACCTGATCATGATCGAGACCGTCGGGGTGGGCCAGGCCGAGGTCGAGATCGCCTCGCAGGCCGACACGACGCTGGTGGTGGTGGCCCCGGGGATGGGCGACTCGGTGCAGGCGGCCAAGGCCGGCATCCTGGAGATCGCCGACATCTTCGCGGTGAACAAGATCGACCGGCCCGGGAGCCAGGAGGCGATCAGGGACCTGCGGGCGATGCTGGCCATGGCGCGTTACGCCGAGGGGGAGTGGAAACCGCCCATCGTGGCCATGTCAGCGGTGACCGGCGAGGGCGTCGACGAGCTGGTGACCCGGCTGGAGAAGCACTGGGCCTGGCTGGCTGAGTCGGGGGAGCGGGACGTCCGGCGCCGGACCCGCGCCCGCGAGGAGGTTTCCGCGATCGCGATCACCGCGCTGCGGGCCCGGATGGGCGGCCTGCCCGGCGATCACCGGCTTGACGAGCTGGCCGCCCTGGTCGCCGCGGGCGAGCTGGACCCGTACGCGGCGGCGGATCAGCTGATCGGCGGTTAGGCCGGGCCAGGCTGCCGGTCAGGCCGGGCCAGGCTGCCCGGTCTCCAGCCCGGCGTTGCGCGCCGCGGCGGTGAGCAGCCGGTCGTAGCTGAGCACGACGTCGATCACCGGACCGAGATCGAACGCGGTGGCGAGGTGGATCGCGTCCAGGGTGCGGAGCCCCGGCGGCGGCATGCGGACGGCGTCAGCCAGCACCGGGGGCGTGATCTCGACGATGTCGACGGCCTCGCCGAGGAAGCGCTCCGCGGCCGGGATGGCCGCCGGGCGCGCCAGGCTGAGCACCCGGATCAATTCGACGGCGAGCAGCGCGGAGGAGATCAGCTGCGGCTGGGCCTGGCCGCCCAGCCACTGCCGCAGGGCCGGGGACTCAGGCTCGGCAATGAACAGTTTCGCCGCCGCTGAGGTGTCGATGTAGGCGCGGGCGGGCATCAGTGGTCGCCGCGCAGGTCGGCGAGCCATTCGTCGCTGCTGCGGTCGGTGTCGGCCGGTCCTGGCTCCGGCAGGCTGCCGACGTCGAACGGGCGCCGGGCGGGCCGGATAACCCCGGCCGCGACCAGCTGCGCGTAGCGGTCATCGGCCGCCGGAACGATCCGGGCCACGACCGTGCCGCGGTCGGTCACCTCGACCGTCTCGCCGCGGCGGACCAGGCCGATGACCTTGGCCGTGCGCTGGCTCAGCTCGCGCAGCCCGACCAGGCGCCGCTGGCGCTGCGGTAGGCCTGTCATGTTTGACATGTTACTACATCGACAGCGTTCGCGGCTCCGCGGTTACTGCTCGGGCGAGGGGGTGCGCTGGCTGGCCACTGGATCGGCGGCAGCGGAACCGGGCGGCGGACCGGCAGCCCCGGCGGAGCCGGCGCGCTCGGCGGCAGCCGCGCGGGCCAGCGCGGCGTCCATGATGGACTCGCTGCGCAGCCTGGCGTCATAGGCCCGCCTGCCCCCGCGCACGCCGAACAGCCGCTTGGTGAGCACCAGGTACAGCACCAGGGCCAGGTTGATGAGGAAGAACAGCACCCTGGTCACGGTGACCTTCGCGGTCAGGTCATAGATCTCGTAGGGCAGGAAGATGGAGGTCGCGACCATCGCGAAGTACTCGCCCCAGCGCTTGCCCAGCCACAGCCCGGTGCCCTCGATGAGCTCGATCACCGCGTAGACGGCCAGGCCGCCGGCCAGCAGCTGGATCGATCCGTTGCTCAGGGTGAGCGCCCGGGAGATCAGGCCGACCAGCTTGGAATGATCGATGTCGAAGCCGATCTGCCTGAACAGCGTCCGTACCACCGGCAGCTCGCGGTCGAAGGCCTGCTCGATGGAGACCCGCCGGTACTCGAACCGCCAGACCACGTAGGCGGCAGCGCCGAAGACGATCGCTCGCAGGAACCGCTCGACCGCGAACAACCGCAGGATGAACGCACTGCGTACCTGGTCACCCCGGCGGACCACCGGTGCCTGCGCGGCCGGACCGTGCCCGCTGGGCGCACCGACCACGAACGTGCCGCAGCGCAGGCAGCACCAGGCGGTCCCGGTTGCCGTCCGGGCGCTCAGCTGCTCACGCAAGGCGGGCTCATCGGGCGCGTATGTCACATGCCCGGAGCGTCCGCAGGCGAGCAGGCTCCAGTCCACCTGCGCAGCCTACGACAGGCTGGCCTGGCCGGTAACGGGCCGCGCAATTAGTCTGCTGGCAGATTATCTCGGAGCTAACTACTTCGGTACGCTGGGCGGATGGCCACGAACTCGCCGGAGCGGACTCGCCCGGACCTCAGCTTCCTGCTCGCTCACGCCAGTCACGTGCTCGCCACCCGGATGACGGCGGCGTTCGCCGAGATCGGGATGACGCCGCGCGGCCACTGCGTCCTGGTGCACGCGATGCCGGGCGACCTGACCCAGATCGAGCTGGCCAAGCTGACCGACCTGGACAAGACCACGATGGTGGTGACGCTCGACGAGCTCGAGGAGGCCGGCTACGCGGAGCGCCGCCCGTCGCCGGCCGACCGCCGGGCCCGGACCGTCGCGGTGACCGAGGCAGGCGCCCGGATCGCCGCCGCCGG
The DNA here is from genome assembly GCA_963775745.1 of uncultured Actinomycetota bacterium. Classification (GTDB taxonomy): domain Bacteria; phylum Actinomycetota; class Actinomycetes; order Streptosporangiales; family Streptosporangiaceae; genus DATBGO01. The sequence continues at coordinate 147,532 of CAVZKE010000018.1, read as the reverse complement.
CCAGGAGATCGCCGACCGCGTCCACCGGGAGGTGCTGGAGGCGCTGCCGGCCGACGAGCGGGACGTATTCACGGCCGCGCTCGTCCGCCTCGTGAACGGGCATCTGGCCGCGTCGGCCGAGGGCGAGCGGCCGGTCCGGCGCGCCCGGCAGCCGGTCCGGTAGGCCGGTGCCGTTATAGACCCATAACAGATGGATCTATAACGGATTGTCTCTAATAAAACTATCTGTTAGCGTCTCACCCGCGCTCGCCATCCTCTGCGCCGCGACCCTGATGATCATCCTCGATGGCACCATCGTGACCGTGGCCCTGCCGTCCATCCAGCGGGACCTGGCCTTTCCTGCCTCGGGCCTGACCCGGGTACTGAACGCCTACCTGATCGCCTTCGGCGGCCTGCTGCTGCTGGCCGGGCGGCTGGGTGACCTGATCGGCCGCAAGCCGATGTTCGGTTCCGGGCTGGTCGTCTTCACCGCCGCGTCGCTGCTGTGCGGCCTGGCGGCCAGCCCGCAGCCGCCGCCACGCCGCTTTGCCGCTGCGCCTCTTCGCCGCCCGCGACCTCTCCGGCGCCAACCTCGTCCAGGTCCTGGTGATCGCCGCCGCGTTCGCGTTCCAGGTGCTCGGCACGCTCTATCTGCAGCGGGTCCTCGGCTACGGCGCGGCGGCCGCCGCGCTGGCCCTGGCTCCGGTCGCGGTCGTGATCGGGGCGATCTCGCTCGGTGTCTCGGCTCGGCTGGGCGCGCGGTTCGGCGAACGCGGCGTCTTGCTCGCTGGCCTCACCCTGATCGCGGCGGCGCTCGCCATCCTCACCCGGGTCCCGGCGCATGGCGGCTACCTGGTCCACCTGCTGCTGCTGCCGCCGCTGCTGCTGTTCGGCGCGGGGGGCGGCCTGACCCTGCCGGTGCTGGCCACGCTCGGCATGTCCGGCGCTACCCCCAGCGACGCCGGGGTGGCTTCCGGCTTGTTCAACACCAGCCAGCAGATCGGTGCCGCGCTGGGCCTGGCCGCCCTGTCCACGCTGGCCGCGGCCCGGACCAGCGCCCTGCAGGCGGCCGGGCTTGACCCCCGGGCGGCGCTGGCCGGGGGGTACCGGCTCGGGTTCGGCGCCGGGGCCTGCCTGTGCGCCGCGGCCATCGCCGCGACGCTGCCCGTGCTGCGCCGCGGCGGCAGCGGCTCAGGCCCTGACGATGATGCCGTCGGCCATCCTGATCACCTCGTCGCAGGCCAGGGCCAGCGCCCTGGCGTCGGATCCGGTCGCCACGATCGCCGTGTCGCGCCCCAGGTCACGGATGCTGGCGGCCAGCGCGGCCGCGTCAGCCGGGGCCAGATCGTCGAGCAGCCTGTCCAGGATGAGCAAGTTCGGCTCATGGACGGCTGCCGCGGCTAGCTTGGCCCGTCTCAAGACCGGGTCGGGCACCGCCCGCAGCTGCACGTCGGCCCACGGGGCCAGGGCGAGCCCGTCGATGATCGCCGCGGTCAGCACGTGGTAGTCGCATCCCGGCAGCCGGGCCAGCCGGGCAGCGTGCTCGATCAGGCCCCGGACCCGCAGGGCAGGCCGCGGCCGGGCGGTCCGGCGCGCGATCCCCACCCGGGCCCGGCCCCGGGCCGTACTCATGTCTTCACCGAGCACCCGTAGCTCGCCGTAGCTCGGCGGAGTAGACCCGGCCAGCAGATCAACGACGGCCTTCGCGGTGCGGTACCGGTCAACCGCGATCCCGAATCCGGTCCGGCCCGGGGCCGGCGAGTCCATCCGGAAACTGGCGGTGCGCAGCGCCCATGTCCACCCGCGCCGGACGCCGACCCCGGCGGCGAGCACCGGGGGCATAACCATGACGGCGTGCCCTGACCGCACATTATCCCCCGACTCTGCTCGGTCACCAGGTTCCCCAGCAGGTAATATAACGTACTGTAATTGACCGGTGGACAATCAGCGACCGGGCGACGGCACGAAATGGCCAGCGGCGCCCGCTATGGGCGGCGGCGGTCGGCCGCGGCGACCGGTACGTTGTGCCTGTGCGCAAGCCGCTGGACCTGCCGTTCGACCCGATCGCCCGGGCTGCGGAGATATGGGAGCGCAGCTTCGGCGACGCTCATGCGATGGCGGCCGTCACCTCGATCATGCGCGCGCAGCAGATCCTGATCGGCGAGCTCGATGCGCTGCTGCGGCCGCACGGCCTGACCTTCGCGCGCTATGAGGCGCTGGTGCTGATCCGGTTCAGCCGGTCGGGGGCGCTGCCGCTGCGGCTGATCGGGGAGCGGCTGATGGTCCATCCGACCAGCGTGACCAATATCATCAACCAGCTGGAGCGCGGCGGGTTCGTGGCCCGCAGGCCCAACCCGCGAGATGGCCGGGGAACGCTCGCGGAGATCACTGCGCCGGGCCGCGCCGTGGTGGACCTGGCGACGGCGGATCTGATGGCCGCCGGGTTCGGGATGGGCGGTTACGACGAGGATCAGCTGGCCGAGATGTTCGGCATGCTACGCAGGCTGCGGGTCGCGGCAGGCGACTTCAAGGACAGCTAGCGCCGTAGCAGGCCAGACGGTGCTTCCATCGCCGGCCCGGAACTGTTTGCCCGACCGCGGCACGCACGGCCTCCGGCGCCGGATGGCGGTGCGGCGGAGAAGCCGCTTGAGCACGGCCTGGGCGGGCCGGGGATCTCAGCGCGTGATCGGCCGGGCCCGCCAGGTGCGGCCGCCGTCGGTGGTGATGAACACCTCGTTCAGATGCGGATCGGCGGGCACCGCCACTCCCTGCAGGGAGTCCGTCATGCCGACGTAGCTGAATCCGCCCTGGCCGGCCGGTGCGTTCGGCGGCCCGGTCGCGGCCTGTTTCCAGCTGGCTCCGCCGTCGGCGGAGACGTCAAGGCCCGTGGTGGTGGCCAGGACCAGGAGGTTACCCTGGGCGGCGGCCAGCGATCTGGCTATCCCGGCGGCCGGGGCCGCGCCGACCTGCTGCCAGCCGTGACCGCCGTCCGCTGAGACGTACACCGCCTTGTCCTGCACGTCCCCGGCCGTGGTGGCCATTGTCGTCAGCTCGTACAGGTGCTGGGAGCCCGGCCGCGAGCAGGCCGCTGGTCGGCTGCCCGGCCGGGCCGGGCGGGCCGGGCGGCCTAGGGGCCATTCCGGCCGGGCGCCAGGCGCTGCCGTCCAGCGGGCCGCTGTACACCTGGCCGGACGGCGCGAGCAGGTATCCGGTGCTGCCCGCCAGCAGCAAGCTGGCCGACTGACCGGCCCCGGCGCCCGGCAGCCTGAGATCGCTCGTCGGGCCGGGGACTTGCTGCCACTGGCTGCCGGTGGCGGGTGATGAGCACAGCGAGAAGCTGGCGCAGTCCGCGGCGTAGGCGGCGGTGGTCCCGGTGCAGCTGGCGAACAGCGCGAAGGCGCGGCTGCCTGCGGTCTCCAGGCCGGTTACCCGCAGGCCCGAGGTCCGTTCCGGCTTCCAGCGCGCTCCGCCGGTGTGGGTGACCCAGAGCCCGGGGCCGAACGCCCAGCCGTCCTGGAGGTCAAGGAAGCGCAGCTGGCTCACCCCGGTGCCGCCGGACGGCGGGCCGGTGTGCGGGGCGCTGACCCCGTACCAGGTGGCGCCGTAGTCCGAGGTACCGGCCAGCGAGGTGCAGTACGCCGTGGCGCACTGGCCGGGGTGGCCGGCCTGGCCGATCACCGCGCCGATCTGGGTGCCGATGAAGGTCACCGAGGTGGGCTGGAACTTGGGCGGCACGGGGAAGCCGGAGCCGCCGGGCGCCAGCCTCGCGGTGGCCGACGGCGCGGGCGTGGCCGAGCCCGCAGGCGTGCCGCCGCCCCCGGCCGGGCGCGTCTTGACCGGGCTGGCGGCCCGCTGGCTCGGTGACGGCCGGCGCCGCGACCGCGCCCGGGGCGCTGCTGGTACTGCCGCGCAGCAGGGTCCGCGCGGCCTGCGGCAGCGCCACGGCCGCGGCGATCAGGATGACGGCGCCAGCTACCGACACCAGTGCCCGGCTGATCTTCCGTCGGCGGGCGCGCTGGCGGATCCGGCCGAACGCGCCGGGGGGCGGCGGCAGCGGCTCCACGTCCGCGTCCAGCCAGGAGTCGATCTGGTCTCGTGGATCAGTCACCGGAAGCTCCGATGGCTGCTTTCAGCCGGGCGCGCGCATGGTGCAGGTCCGCCTTGACAGTTCCCTCGGGGCGCCCCAGCATCGTGGCGACCTCGCGGACCGCGAACCCCGCGTAGTAGTGCAGCAGGAACGCGCTGCGCAGGTTGGCCGGCAGCCCGGCGATCAGCGCTCGCACATCAACGTCCTGGGCCGGGTGGCAGGCCGGGTCGACCGGCGTAGCGGCGGTCAGGGTCCTGATCGCCCGCCGTTCCCGGCCTGTCTTCCGCCAGTGGTCCCGGACCAGGTTGGTGGCGATCATGTAGAGATAGCTCTGCGGATTGTCCAGCGATTTCCATCGGGCCAGCAGCCGGGTGAATGCCTCGGACGCGATCTCGTGCGCCGTCTCGTCGTCGTCGACCAGCCGCCGGACCCAGCCAGCCAGCCGTGGATAGCACGCGTTGAAGAGATCTTCTGCCGCCTCGCTGTCGGCAACCCGGAGCCTGCCCACGGAGCTCCCTTGCCGTGCCGCCGGGACCGGCGGTGCGGTCCATGGTCCCTGCATGGTCACGACGTCCCCGAGGACCGCTGTGCGGCCCACGTCGCCTGCGCGATACTGCATCGGTTCTACCACACATTCGGCGCGTCACGGGCCCGGGCGGCCTGAGCTCCCGCGATACCCAGGCACTCCTTGAGACGCCGCAGGCCGCCGGTGGTTGGGGGCCAGCGCCCTTTTTCGGCCCGCCCGGACGGCATACACTGGGAACCAGATAGTAGGACGTCCTACTAATTCGGTCAGCGGGCAGCCGCCGGAGGAGTCAGATGAACGCGCAGGGCACGACGGACGGGGGCAGCGGCGACCGCGACGGCAGGCAGCGCTGGCAGCGGCGCTACGACGCCTCACGGATCAGGGACGCGGACTTCACCACCTTGTCCGGGCTTGAGGTCGACCCGGTCTACGGGCCGCCGGACGGCGCCGTCGTCCCTGGCTTCGAGCGGATCGGCTGGCCCGGGGAGTACCCGTTCACCCGCGGCCTCTACCCGGGCGGGTACCGCGGCAGGACCTGGACGATCCGGCAGTTCTCGGGGTTCGGCAACGCGGTGCAGACCAACGAGCGGTACAAGATGCTGCTGCGCGGCGGGCGGCGGCGGGCTGTCGGTCGCCTTCGACATGCCGACCCTGATGGGCCGCGATTCCGACGACCCGCGGGCGCTCGGGCGAGGTCGGGCACTGCGGCGTCGCCATCGACTCGGCGGCCGACATGGACATCCTGTTCTCCGGCATCCCGCTGGCCGATGTCACCACGTCGATGACCATCAGCGGCCCGGCGGTCCCGGTGTTCTGCATGTACCTGGCCGCCGCCCAGCGCCAGGGCGCCGACCTCGGCAAGCTCAACGGCACCCTGCAGACCGACATCTTCAAGGAGTACATCGCGCAGAAGGAATGGCTCTTCCCGCCGCAGCCGCACCTGCGGCTGATCGGCGACCTGATGGAGTACTGCGCACGCGAGATCCCCGACTACAAGCCGCTGTCGGTGTCCGGGCTACCACATCAGGGAAGCCGGTTCGACGGCCGCGCAGGAACTCGCGTTCACGCTGGCCGACGGGTTCGGCGTACGTCGAGCTCGGGCTGTCGCGCGGCCTCGACATCGAGGAGTTCGCGCCCGGCCTGTCGTTCTTCTTCGACGCGCACATCGACTTCTTCGAGGAGATCGCGAAGTTCCGCGCCGCCCGCCGGATCTGGGCCCGGTGGCTGCGCGACGTCTACGGGGCCCGCACCGAGCGCGCGCAGTGGCTGCGGTTCCACACCCAGACCGCCGGCGTCTCGCTGACTGCGCAGCAGCCCGACAACAACGTGGTCAGGACCGCGATCGAGGCGCTGGCCGCGGTGCTCGGCGGGACCAACTCGCTGCACACCAACGCGCTGGACGAGGTGCTCGCGCTGCCGAGCGAGAAGGCGGCCGAGATCGCGCTCCGCACCCAGCAGGTGATCATGGAGGAGACCGGCGTGGTCAACGTCGCCGACCCGCTGGGCGGCTCCTGGTACGTCGAGTCGCTCACCGACCGGCTGGAGGCCGAGGCCGAGGGGATCTTCGCCCGGATCAAGGCGATGAGCCCGGACTCCTCGATGACCGGCGGGATCCTGCGCGGGATCGAGGAAGGCTGGTTCATGGGGGAGATCGCCGAGGCCGCCTTCGCCTATCAGCGGAAGGTGGAGAAGGGCGACAAAAGGATGGTCGGCGTCAACTGCCACCCCGAGACGGTCGGGCAGCCGGTCGAGATCCTCCGGGTCAGTCATGAGGTCGAACGGGTGCAGGTCCGTGAGCTGGCCGCGCCGGCGGCAGGACCGCGACCAGGCGGCCGTGGACGCAGCGCTCGGCGCGATGCTCGCGGCGGCCCGGTCCGGCGGGAACATGATCCCGGCCATGCTGGACGCCGCCAGGGCCGAGGCGACGCTCGGCGAGATCTGCGGCGCGCTGCGGGACGAAGTGGGGCACCTACTTCGAGGCCCCCGCGTTCTGAGCCTTCGAGCCCGGCCGCTGTCCTGGCGGCCTGCTGGGCGGCCTTAGGGTGCCTGGCGGTGCCGCCGATGCGGCAGGATGGAGTCATGCAACAGCAGCCGCGGGACTTTTCCCTCCACGGAGCCGTTGACCTAGCCGCACGGCAGGCCGCGCAGCGCAGGCAGGCGGCCAGGCGTCGGGCAATGGCGCCGACCGCGGAGGATCAGCCGGGGAACGTGATCGAGGTGACGGACGCGACGTTCAACGCCATGGTCGTTGAGCGGTCGCGACCGCGCCGGTGATCCTGGACCTGTGGGCGGAGTGGTGCGGGCCCTGCAAGCAGCTCGGGCCGGTGCTGGAGAAGCTCGCTGCGGAGGCGGACGGCGACTGGCTGCTCGCCAAGGTTGACGTGGACGCCAATCCGCAGCTGAGCGCCGCATTGCAGGTGCAGAGCATCCCGATGGTGGTGGCCGTGGCGGCCGGCCAGATCGTCGAGGCGTTCCTCGGCGCCATGCCCGAGGCTCAGGTCCGGGAATGGCTCGGTGCGGTCATGCAGATCGCCAGCCAGCTGGGGCTGCCCGGGTCCGGGGGTACCGGGACGGCGAGCGCCGTCGCGGCGGACGGCGGGCAGGCCGGGGCCGCGCAGGCCGGGGCCGGCCAGGCGCCGCCCGGCCCGGCGCGGCCCAGCCAGACGCCACCCGGTCAGGTACCGCCGGCCTACCGGCGGCCCGGGCCCCCCGGGCCCGGGCAGGCGCCGCCGGGGCCGCCGGGGGCCGGCTCGCCGCCAGGACCCGCGGGCCGGCCAGGACCTGGGCGGCCAGGCCCCGGCGGTGGCCCTGACCCGGGCGCATTCATGGCCGATCCGGCCTTCGGCGAGGCACAGCAGGCCATGGAGCGCGGCGACCTGGACGGCGCGGCGACGGCGTTCGAGAAGGTGCTCACGTCGACACCCGGGCACCCGGTCGCCGAGATGGGCCTGGCGCAGGTGGATCTGATCAGGCGAGTGAACTCCTACGACCAGGCGAAGGTGCAGCGGGAGGCGGACGATAACCCGGACGACCCGGACGCGCAGGCCCGGGCGGCCGATGTCGACCTGGCCCTGGGCCGGGTGGAGGCCGGGTTCGACCGGCTCCTCGATACCGTGCGCCGGACGTCGGGTGATGAGCGGAACCGCGCCCGCCAGCATCTGGTCGGCCTGTTCAGTGTCTTCCCCCCAAGGACCAGCGAGTGGCCAAGGCCCGGGCGACTTTGTCCAGCCTGCTGTTCTGACATCAGCGGCCGGCCCCTGACTGGGGAACCGGCCCCGGCGGTCAGCGGTCCCCGGCCTCGCCGGGGACCGCCGCCGCGAGCTGCTCCAGCGCGGGCAGTGCCGCGGTGAGTGCCGCCAGCTGCTCGGTGGTCAGCGTCAGCAGGCTCTCGTTGAGCAGGACGGTGCTTTCCTGCCTGATGCGTTCCAGGACCTCGCGGCCCTGCGGGGTGATGGCCACCGTGCTGGCCCGCGCATCGCCAGGCACCGCGCACCGCTCCAGGTAACCCAGCTCTTCGAGGGCACTGACCAGCCGGGTGAGGGTCGAGGGCGCGATCCGCTCGGCGGCGGCCAGGTCGCCGAGGCGCAGCGGCGGCCTGCCAGACGGTCGCCAGGGCCGAGAGCTTGGTCGGCGTGAGCCCGGCCAGCTCGTGCTTGCGCAGCCGCCTGGACAGCCTGGCGATCGCCACCCGCAGCCGCGCGACGTCGATGGCCAGGCCGTCCGGCGGCCCGGACGCCGCGGCAGAGGTCCGTCTCGCGAGCTGCTGACTGCTCTGCGGTGGCGCGCCGACGGCCGGCCCTGGCCCGGCAGTGCTGGTACTGGACACCCTTGAAGGGTACGTGCCGGCCGGATGGGCTACCGACTCAGCGCCTTCGGGGCGGGCGTTCAGCGCAGCCAACGGATACGGGCGCATCATGGATACATGCGCGACGATTCCAGGGGCGGCCGGCTGCTGGTGGCCACGCCGTTGCTCGGCGATCCGAACTTCCGGCGCACCGTCATCCTGATCGTGGAGGACGAGGCTGAGGAAGGGGACGCTCGGCGTCGTGCTGAACCGGCCCACCGAAGTCCCGGTGGGCCAGGTACTCGAGCCCTGGACGGAACTGGTGACCGGGCCGTCGGTGGTATTCCGGGGCGGGCCCGTGTCACCGAACAGCGCCCTGGCCCTGGCCCTGGCCCGCGGCGAGGACGAGCCGGTCGGCTGGCGGTCACTGGACGGGTCCCCGCTGATGTCCAGGATCGGGCTGGTCGACCTGGAGGCCCCGCCCGAGCTGATCGCCGATGGCATCACGTCGTTCCGGGTCTTCGCCGGCTATGCGGGCTGGGGCCCTGGCCAGCTGCAAGCGGAGATCGACGAGGGCGCGTGGTACCTGCTGCCCGGCGAGCCCGCGGATGCGTTCTTCAGCCAGCCAGAACGGCTCTGGCCCGCGATTCTCCGGCGCCAGGGGGGCGTTATGGCGCTACTGGCCACCTTTCCCGACGACCCTGGGCTCAACTGAGCCTGGGCCCGCCCGGGGCCGCCGGTTCGGGCCGGAACCCGGGGGTTTGGCGGCGGCAGCGTAAACTCGGCTCTTGTGAGTACCGAAGTCCTGCCTGAGAGCAGCGTCCGCGAAGACACCGGCACGCGACCGGATCTGTCCACCGGCGATGGCGACCATGAGCGGTTTGCCCACTATGTCCGGAAGGACAAGATCGTCGACAGCGCTGTGAGCGGCTCGCCCGTCGTGGCGTTGTGCGGCAAGGTCTGGGTGCCGAGCCGTGATCCCAAGCGATTCCCGGTCTGCCCGGAATGCAAGGAGATCTACGAGTCGCTCCCGGAAGGGGACGACTGACCTGCCGCGCCCGCGCCGCCGGATGCCGGGCGGCAGGTCAGCGCGGCAGCGTGACGCGCAGCGCGCCGGTGCCCTGGACTAGGGCCGGACTCCGGCCAGGCGGTTCAGCACCGCCGCGTTCCTGTTCGCCGATGCGGCCGATGCCGCCGACGCCGCGGACGCGGTCGGAACGGGGACCGGCAGCGGCTTGCAAGTCGTGTCCCACCGGGCCTTGGGGTTGCTGCTGCGCTTGGGCAGCGTGCCGTTGGCCAGGTACTTCGCGATCGTGTTGTCCACGCACAGGTCGCCGAACAGCGAGTCCGCGTGGGTCGTGCCGCCCGGCTCGGCCAGCAGCACCGAGTGCGGGAACAGCTTGCGGACTTCGACGCTGCCCTCGAACGGCGTGGCCGCGTCCAGCGTCTCGTCGATCAGCAGCGCGCTGCCGACCTTGCTTCCGTTGACGTGCTCAGGGGGGACGCAGGCGCCGGCCAGTACAGGCACGGGGCGTTGAACCACGCGTTGGCCCAGGTCTCATACGGGGCGATCCGGTTGACCCGCCGGTTGTCGCGGCTCCACTTCGCCCAGCTCAGCGGCCACTGCACATCCGTGCACTGGACCGCGTTGTAGACGGCGAACTCGTTGTCGTTGGCCGGGCTGTCGGTCCCCTGGTACGCCGAGACGACATCGTTCCCGGCACTGGCGCTGTGCGTGGTGGCCCAGTTCGAGAACAGCGCGCCCAGACCCAGCCAGGTCTGCTCGTAGTACCCGGCGCCCAGGAGGATGTCGACCCACTCGTCGGGGCCCACCTGGCCGTCGATCGGGTGCTTGGCCAGCTTGGCCTCCTCGGCGTTGAACCGGTGCCGGACCGCGGCCTCGGTCGTGCCCACCTGGTAGACGCTGTGGTACTTCGCCAGCCAGGCGAACCAGATGTTCACGTTCCGGTTGAACGCGATGTCCTGGTTCAGGTTGGCCTTGTACCAGACGTTGCGCGGGTCGACGTTGCTGTCCATGACCAGGCGCTTGACCCGGTTCGGGAACATCGAGGCGTAGACCTGGCCGAGGGTTGGCGCATCGGTAGGATCCGGTAAGATCCGCGTACCTGGCGGCGCCGGATCCTTCGCGCTCCCCGGATCCTTCGCTAATCCCCGGGTGCGGAGCCCGGCTCAGGGCTCTCGACGAGTTCAGCGCCCGCGGCGCGCAGCTCGCTGAGGGCCGCCTCGGTGCTGGACTGCGCCACTCCGGCGGTGAGGCCGACCAGGACCCGGGTGGCCAGCCCGGCGGCCAGGGCGTCGGCGGCACTCGCCCGGACGCAGTAGTCGGTGGCGATCCCGGCGATGTCGACGTCCGTCACGCCGCGCGCACGCAGCCAGTCCGCCAGCGGCGTGCCGGCGGCGTCCCGGCCTTCGAATCCGCTGTAGGCGGCGGCGTGCTCGCCCTTCAGGAAAACGGCCTCGAATCGGCTGGTGTCCAGGTCCGGATGGAAGTCGGCGCCCCGGGTGCCCGCCACGCAGTGCGGCGGCCACGAGTCGGTGAAGTCAGGCGTGGCCGAGAAATGGCCGTCCGGATCGACGTGATGATCCTTGGTCGCCACCACGTGGGCGTAGCCGCGGCTGCCCGGGCTGGCCAGGTAGGCGCTGATCGCCCGGGCCACCTGGCCGCCGCCGGCCACCGCGAGCGAACCGCCCTCGCAGAAGTCGTTCTGTACATCGACGATCACCAGCGCCCGCACCATATCGCCGAGCCTAACCGGATCCGGTGCCGTCGCGGCGGCGGGCGGGTCGCGTAGGCGTGCGGGCTCCGGTGGCCGGTGAGGTGGTCAGCCGACGTCAGCAGGGGTGCCGCCGGTGATCTGGAGCAGCTCGGTGAAGGACGTCGGGAAGACGGTATGGACGTGGCCGCCTGCCGCCCAGATCACGTCATGTTTCTCCAGCCAGGTATCGACCAGGGTGCGGATCGGCTGCGGATGACCGACCGGCGCCACGCCGCCGATCCGCTGGCCCGTGCTGGCCAGCACGAACTCCGGGTCGCCGCGCCGCAGCTCGGTGACGCTGAGCTGGGCCGCGACCTTGCCGGTGTCAACCCGGTGCGCCCCGCTGGTCATGATCAGCAGTGGCTCGCCATCGGCGTTGAACAGCAGGCTGTTGGCGATGGCGCCCACGTCGCAGCCCAGCTGGGCCGCGGCCGCGACCGCGGTCGGGGCTGGTTCGGGCAGCTCCCTGATCGCCCCGTAGGCCCCGTAAGCGCGCAGCACGCTGCCGACCTTCTCGGCGTTTGGATGCATCCTCGCACTGTAACTGGCCTGGAGTTGCGTGATCGAGCCGTTTTCGCCACGGCCGGGCCGCCATCAATCGTCGCGGCCGGGGTCCTCGTCATCGGGGCCGAACAGGGTGGGGATCGCCGGATACCCGCGCGACAGCTGGAGCGCATGGGCGGGCAGCTCGGCGACCGCACGGCGGTGCCGCGACCTGGCCGCCTCCATCGGCTCGGCGCCGACGATCTCGCCGCCGCGCACCAGCTGCCGCAGCAGCACCCGGTCGGCGGGACCCGGATCGGGCGGCTCGGTCAGCACCAGCTCGGCGACGGCGGTGCCGCGGTCGTTGACGTGCCGCACCGCCCACTTCCGCCCGCCGCGGCCTGGCTTGCCGACCGACCGCTTTGCCACCGGGCGCAGCGGCGCGTCAGGCGCGGCGCCCTGCGCCCTGGCCACCAGCTTGTACACCAGAGCCGCGGTGGGCGCGCCAGACCCGGTGACCAGCGAGGTGCCGACGCCGTAGCCGTCGACCGGGGTGGCCCCGAGCGCGGCGATCGAGTGCTCGTCCAGGTCCCCGGTGAGCACGATCCTGGTCTTCGAGGCGCCGAGCGAGTCGAGCAGCGCGCGGACCTGGATGGCTACCACCGGCAGGTCGCCGCTGTCGATCCGGACCGCGCCGAGCTGATTACCAGCCAGCTCGACCGCGGTGCGCACGGCCGTGGCCACATCGTAGGTGTCGACCAGCAGCGTGGTGCCGGTGCCCAGCGCGGCCAGCTGGGCGCCGAAGGCCGCCTTCTCGCTGTCGTGCGCCAGCGAGAAGGCGTGCCCGCTGGTGCCGGTGGTCGGGATCGCGTAGTCCCGGCCCGCCCGCAGGTTGGAGGTCGACGCGAAGCCGGTGAGGTACGCCGCGCGGGCGCTGGCCACGGCGGCCAGCTCATGGGTGCGGCGCGAGCCCATCTCGATCAGCGGCCGGCCGTCAGCGGCGGTGACCATCCGGGACGCCGCTGACGCAATGGCGCAATCGTGATTCAGGATCGACAGGACGAGCGTCTCCAGGATGACCGCTTCGGCGAAGGTGCCCTCCACGACCAGGATCGGTGACCCGGGGAAATAGCAATCGCCTTCCGCGTACCCCCAGATATCGCCGCCGAACGCATAGGACTCCAGGTAGCGCAGGGTGGCCTCGTCGGTGATGCCGGCCTCGTGCAGGAAGCCGAGCTCGGCGGCGCCGAACTGGAAGCGCGGCAGCGCTTCCAGCAGCCGCCCGGTGCCTGCCACCACGCCGTAGCGCCTGCCGTTGGGCAGGTGGCGGGCGAAGACCTCGAACACGGCCCGCTCCGGCGCCGCGCCGCTGTGCAGCGCGCCGCGCAGCATGGTCAGCTCGTAATGGTCAGTGAGCAGGGCGGTGCTCGCCATGGCACCAGCATCGTCGGGGCGGCCGGGCGGCGCCGCGCTGCCGCCGGGGCCGAGGTCACCGGGATTGCTCGTCACGATGGCAGCCTACGGGGAGCACAGGAAGGAGTCGGCCGGACGCCGGCCTGGGCGGGAATTGGCTCAGCGGCGTTATTCGGGTACCACGGGAGGGTCTTCAGCAAACGGCCAGTTATCCGCGGCGGCGCGACGGATCGCCCAGTGTGAGCCGACTGGGGGGCACAACCGTCGTGCTGGCAGAGTGGAAGACTATGACGGAGGGAGGTGACTGCCGGTGAGCTTGGCACCTGTTGAGGTCGACAAGCCGGAGACCGACCAGGAGGCGGTCCCCGACTCGCCCTGGGTCACCATCGTCTGGAACGACCCGGTCAATCTGATGTCATATGTGACATATGTGTTCCAGACCGTGTTCGGCTACGCCAAGCCGAAGGCGGAGAAGCTGATGCTCGACGTCCACCACAAGGGCAAGGCCGTGGTCTCGTCCGGGGCCCGCGAAGCGATGGAGCGGGACGCGGAGACCCTGCATGGTTACGGCCTGTGGGCCACGGTGAGTCACGACTCGTGACCGAGTATGCGGGAGATGAGGGAGAGGCCGTGGCCGGTTTCCGCGCCGCGGCGGGCGGCGCGACGGCGCGGTTCGCGGCGGCCCAGGCGACCATCATCCGCGACCTGGTCAGCCAGGTGGCCGAGCTCGTCGCGACCGACATGCCCGACAGCAGCGACGGTGCGGGACCGGCGGCCGACCTGGCCCTGCAGCTGGGGGTGAGCGACGCCACCGAGCCGCCCGACGACCCGGTGCTGGCCCGCCTGCTGCCCGATGCTTACAGCGACGACCCGGACGCCTCCGGGGAGTTCCGCAAATACACCGAGCAGGGCCTGCGCTCGGGCAAGGTCGCCGCGGCCCGGACAGTGCTCGCGACGCTGCCGCCCTCGGGCGGGAAGGTCCGGCTGTCCGAGCCCGAGGCCCAGGCCTGGCTGCGGTCGCTCAACGATGTCCGGCTCGCGCTCAGCGTGCGCCTGCAGATCACCGACGAACTCGACGAGCAGGCCGCCCCCGATCCTGACGACCCCCGGGCCGCGTATCTGTGGGTCTACCAGTGGCTGGCGATCCTCCAGGAGAGCCTGGTCGAGGCGCTGTCCTGAGCGCGCCCGGCGCCGGGTTACGCTCGCGTGCATGCTGACGATCAGCCGCGCGCTGCAGGCGAACATAATCGCCCACGTCCGGGCGGACCATCCGGACGAGGCCTGCGGAGTAATCGCCGGGCCGCCGGCAGCGGCCGGCCGGAGCGGTTCATCCCGATGACCAACGCCGAGCGGTCGCCGACCTTCTACCGGTTCGACTCGATGGAGCAGCTGAAGGTATGGCGGGAGATGGACGACCGGGATGAGGAACCGGTGGTTATCTATCACTCGCATAGCGCCACGGAGGCGTACCCGTCGCGCACCGACATCTCGTACGCGAGCGAGCCGCAGGCCCATTACGTGCTGGTTTCCACCCGGGATCCAGATGAGGCCGAATTCCGCTCGTTCCGGATCGTGGCGGGCACGGTCACCGAGGAGGAGGTCCGCGTCATCGCGGACCCGCCCCCGGAATGATCCCGGCCGGCGGCCGGTTGCACCGCAGGGGAAAGTCGGCCCTGTTCACCATGTTCACCCAGACCTGGAGCATTACCGATGGCCATTGAGGTCCGTATCCCGACGATCCTGCGCAGCTACACCGGCGGGGCCAAGTCAGTGGAGGGCTCGGGCAGCACGCTCGCCGACCTGCTGTCCGACCTGGAGTCGCGGCACAACGGGCTGCGTGAGCGCCTGGTGGACCAGGGCGGCCTGCGCAGGTTCGTCAACGTGTACCTGAACGACGAGGATGTTCGCTTCCTCGGCGGCCTGGACGCCCCGGTCAAGGACGGCGACACCGTGACCGTGCTGCCGGCGGTCGCGGGCGGGGCCCGCTGAGCTGCGGTTTCCGGAGGCCTGATGCGCTACGACTCGCTGCTCGACTCGCTGGGCCACACGCCGCTGGTCGGGCTGCCCGGGTTGTCGCCCAGCCCTGAGGTGCGGCTGTGGGCCAAGCTGGAAGACCGGAACCCGACCGGCTCGGTCAAGGACCGGGCGGCCTTCTACATGGTCGCCCAGGCCGAGAAGGACGGGCTGCTCACCCCGGGCGCCACGGTCCTGGAGCCGACCTCGGGCAACACCGGGATCTCGCTGGCCCTGGTCGCGAAGCTGCGCGGCTACCGGCTGATCTGCGTGATGCCGGAGAACACCTCGGCCGAGCGCAGGCAGCTGCTGGCGATGTACGGCGCCTCGGTCATCTCCTCCCCGGCGGCCGGCGGCTCCAACGAGGCGGTCCGGGTGGCCAAGCAGCTGGCTGCCGAGAATCCCGGCTGGGTCATGCTCTACCAGTACGGCAACGAGGCCAACGCCCGCGCGCACTACGAGACCACCGGGCCCGAACTGCTGGCCGACCTGCCGGACATCACGCACTTCGTGGCGGGGCTCGGCACCTCCGGCACGCTGATGGGCACCGGCAGGTACCTGCGCGAGCACGTACCCGGCGTGCAGATCGTCGCCGCCGAGCCCCGCTACGGCGAGCTGGTCTACGGCCTGCGCAACATGGACGAGGGCTTCGTGCCCGAGCTCTACGACGAGTCCGTCCTGACCTCGAGGTTCTCGGTGTCGTCCACGGACGCGCTGCGCCGGACCAGGGAACTGCTCGAGGTGGAGGGCATCTTGGCCGGGATCTCCTCCGGGTGCGCCCTGCACGCCGGGCTGGCCCTGGCCGCCAAGGCGCAGTCGGCCGGCCGCCGGGCCGACATCGCGGTCGTGATCGCGGACGCCGGCTTGCGGTACCTGTCCACCGGCGCCTACACGGGGACCCTGGACGAGGCCGAGGAGAGGCTGGAAGGCCAGCTATGGGCGTGATGACCGTCTTTGACGAGGCCACGGCGATCCGGCGGGTGGGTGAGGGCCAGTACGAGGTGCGGCCCGACGTACGGTTTGCCCTGGTGGCGCCCGGCGGCACCGCGCCGCCCGCCGTCAATGGCGGCGTGCTGCTGGCGACCATGCTCCGGGCCGTTCTCGACACCTCGCCGCATCCGCACCCGGTGGCGACCAGCGCGCATTTCCTGCGGGTGCCGCAGCTGGCCCCGGCCCAGCTGGACGTGGTGTGGCTGAAGCATGGCGGCACCGCCGCGACGGCCCGGGCCACGCTGGTCCAGGACGCGCGCCCCGTGCTCGACCTGACCGTCACGACCGGCACCCTCCCGGATGCTGCCGTGGCCGCCGGGGATCCGGGGCCGCCGTCCGCGCAGCTGCTCGTCCGGCCCGGCGCCGCGGAGCAGGCACTGGGCGGCGATCCGGTGGCCGGCCTGGCTGGCGGGCCGGACGGACTGGTTGGCGGAATGGCCCGCGCGGCGGGCCAGGGACGGGCCGACGAGCCGTTGACCGCGCTGGCCGAGCCGCCGGTCACCGGTGACCGGCTGGCCTGGACCGGCGAACGGCCGAAGCTGCCGCCCTTCGAGGAGTGCGTCAGCCTGGGCCCGTGGCCAGGGACGGTTGGCCCGGACGGCACGGCCGGCTATGCCGCCCAGGTTGACCTGCGCCTGGACCCGGCGACCGTCGGGTGGCGGCACGGCCGCCGGCCGGGGTGCCCGAGATGCGGGGCTACTTCCAGCTGCGGGAGCACCGCGACCCCGACGCCTACCTGCTCGCCCTGGCGGTGGACGGGCTGCCGCCGGTCGTGTTCGGCCTGGGCGCGACCGGCTGGGCCCCGACCGTCGAGCTGACCTGGTACATGCGGGCGGTGCCCGTGCCCGGCCCGCTGCAGGTCGCCGCGCGCTGCCGCAATGTCAGCGGCGGCTGGTTCGATGAGGAGGCGGAGGTCTGGGACGCGGCGGGCCCGCTGGTCGCGCAGAGCCGCCAGATCGCCCGGGTCGGCCGCGGCCCGGTCAAGGCTGGCGGCCGCTCTTAATCAGGGGTACGGCGACCCCGGGGACGGCGGGTCCCGCGACGGCGGCGAGCAGCGTAATCTGGAGCATCGTGCTGCTCACCATCATCGGCTGCTCGGGCAGCTTTCCCGGGCCGGACAGCCCGGCTTCCTGCTACCTGGTGGAGGCGGACGGGTTCCGGCTGCTGCTGGATCTCGGTAACGGAGCGCTCGGGTCGCTGCAGCGTCATGCGGGGCTCTACGACATCGACGCGATCTGCCTGAGTCACCTGCACGCCGACCACTGCCTGGATCTGTGCTCCTACGCGGTGGCCCGGTATCACCACCCGGCGGGCCCGCGGCCGGCCATCCCGGTGTACGGGCCGGCGGGTACCGCGGAGCGGATGACCGCCTGCTACGGCAGCCAGGGCAGCGCCGCGATGACCGAGTCCTTCAGCTTCACCGAGCTGGTGCCGGGGACCATCGAGATCGGGCCGCTGCGGGTCAGCACCGGCCGCATGAATCACCCGGTGGAGACGTTCGGCTTCCGGCTCGAGCACGCCGGGCGAACCCTGGCCTACTCGGCCGACACCGGGGAGTCGGCCACCCTGGTCGATCTGGCCCGCGATGCGGACCTGCTGCTGTGCGAGGCGTCCTTCCTGGACGGGCCCGACCTGCCCACCGGGCTGCATCTCACGGCGCGGCAGGCAGGCCAGCACGCCGCCCGGGCCGGCGCGGGAAAGCTGGTCCTGACCCACCTGGTCCCGTGGAATGACCAGCAGGTAACGCAGGACCAGGGGCGAGCCGGGTTCAGCGGGCCGCTGGTCCGCGCCGAACCGGGGCTGCGCCTGGACCTCGGCTAGCGGCCCGGCGGGCCTCGGCGGGACTGATCGCCGGTCTGGCCGGGGCGGGACTGGTGGCGGGTCCGGCCTGGGGCGGCGCGGGCTGCGGCGGGACTGGTGGCGGGTCCGGCCGGCGGTTCGAGCCCGGGCCGGGACTGGGCCTGGGGGGCGGCCAGCTGGACGGCTATCCGTTATTACTCGGTCTTGACCTCTGGCTCGCTGGACAGCTGCCTTTATCCGGACGGCCGGCTGTCCGCTACCCGTCGTACCCGGCCAGGCGGGCGGCCATAGACTACTCAGATGCGCGTACTGGTTACCGGCGGTGCCGGTTTCATTGGCTCGCACCTCACCGACGCCCTGCTGGCCAGGGGCGATGAGGTGGCGGTGCTCGACGACCTGTCCGCTGGCCGGGTCGGCCGCCTGGACGAACGGGTCACGCTGCACAAGCTGAGCGTTACCGACGCCGAGCCGGTGGCCGCGATCGTCGCCCAGGAGCGGCCGGAGCTGATCTGCCACCTGGCGGCGCAGATCGACGTCCGGGTGTCGGTGGCGGCGCCCGCGCAGGACGCCCAGACCAACATCGTGGGCACGGTGAACGTGCTGGAGGCGGCCCGGGCGGCCGGGGTGCGGGTGCTGTTCTGCTCCACCGGCGGCGCCCTGTACGGGCGGGACGCGCCGATCCCGTCGCTGGAGGACGTGCTGCCGCTGCCCGAGTCCCCGTACGGGATCGCCAAGTACTGCGCTGAGCAGTATGTCGACCTGTACAACCGGCTGCATCAGACCAGGCACGCGGTGCTGCGGCTGGCCAACGTATTCGGCCCGCGGCAGGACCCCACCGGCGAGGCCGGGGTGGTGCCGATCTTCTGCGGCCGGGTGCTGGCCGGGCAGGAGCCGGTCATCTACGGCGACGGCACGCAGACCCGGGACTACGTGTACGTCGGCGATGTGGTCGCGGCCTTCCTGGCGGCGGCCGACCGGGGACGGCCAGGCACCTGGAACATCGGGACCGGGATCGAGGTCAGCGTGCTCGACCTGGCCCGGATCATCGGCGAGATCGCCGGGCGGCCGGTGGCGCCGGCGTTCGCCGCGATGCGTCCCGGCGAGCTGCAGCGCAGCGCGCTGGCGGTGGAGCGGGCCCGGATGGACCTGGGCTGGCAGGCCGGGACGCGGCTCGCGGACGGGATCCGGGCCGTCTACCAGTGGATCGAGGCTGGCACCCCGGATCGGGCCGGGTACTGAACGTAGCGGTAGCCGGGTCCCGTTAGGCTGGCGGGCATGACCCGACCGGATGGGCGCAAGCCCGACGAACTACGCGCGGTAAGGATCACCCGGGGCTGGCTGGATCACGCGGAAGGCTCGGTGCTGGTCGAGTTCGGCGCCACCCGGGTGCTGTGCGCGGCCAGCGTCACCGAGGAACTGCCGCGCTGGCGCCGGGGCAGCGGGCTCGGCTGGGTCACCGCCGAGTACGCGATGCTGCCCAGGTCCACCAACACCCGCAGCGACCGCGAGTCGGTCAAGGGCCGCCCGGGCGGGCGCACCCAGGAGATCTCCCGGCTGGTCGGCCGGTCCCTGCGCGCCTGCGTCGACCCGAAGGCGCTGGGCGACAACACGATCATCGTGGACTGTGACGTGCTGCAGGCGGACGGCGGCACCCGCACCGCCGCGATCACCGGCGGGTATATCGCGCTCGCCGACGCGATCGCCTGGCTGTGCGGCCGGGGCCGGTGCAAGGGCGATCCGCTGGTCGCCTCGGTGTCCGCGGTCAGCGTCGGCATCATCGACGGGCAGCCGCGGCTCGACCTGTGCTACACCGAGGACGTGGCCGCCGACACCGACATGAACGTGGTCTGTACCGGCGAGGGGAGTTTCGTCGAGGTGCAGGGCACCGCTGAGCGCGAGCCGTTCGGCCGCGACCTGCTCGACGAACTGCTGGACCTGGCCGTGCTGGGCTGCGCCGAGCTGACCAGGCTGCAGGCCGAGGCCCTGTCCGGATGAGCGGGGTCCGGATGACCGCGCCGGAGTCCGCGGCGCCGCGGCTGGTCCTGGCGACCGGCAACCGGGCCAAGCTTGCCGAGCTGGACAGGATCCTCGCCGCGGGCCGGGTCAACGTGACCCTGGCCGGGCTGGAGGAGTATCCCGACGCTCCCGACGTCCGGGAGACCGGCGCCACGTTCGCCGAGAACGCGCTGCTCAAGGCCAGGGTGCTGGCGGCGTTCACCGGGCTGCCGACGGTCGCTGAAGATTCCGGCCTGTGCGCCGACGCGCTGAACGGGATGCCCGGGGTCCTGTCGGCCAGGTGGTCGGGCAAGCACGGGGATGACGCGGCGAACATCGAGCTGCTGCTGGCCCAGCTGGCCGATGTGCCCGACAGCCGGCGCGGCGCGCACTTCGCCTGTGCCGCGGCGCTGGTCCTGCCGGGCGGCCGGGAGCACGTCAGCGAGGGCACCGTGTACGGGCGGCTGATCCGCGAGGAGCGGGGCAGCAACGGGTTCGGTTATGACCCGATCTTCGTTCCTGACTCCTCGGAGCTGACCACCGCGGAGATGAGCCCGGCGGCCAAGGACGCGATCAGTCACCGGGGCCGGGCGCTGCGCGGGCTGGCCCCGGTGATCGCGGCGCTGGTCGGCGGGTAGCGGCCTGGCGGCTGGCTGGCGCTGGCCGCCGGATGAGGCTGGTCGCCCGCTGGCGGCTGGCCGCGGGCCTGGTTTCTTACCGGACGCCGCCTGCGGACCCGGTGCCGGTCAGCAGGGCGCCCGGTACGGTAGGGGCGGTTGAGATCGTCGGAAGGAGTCACGGTGACCGACAAGCGGCTGGCGCCAGGTGATGAGGCACCTGATTTCACGCTGTCCGACGACAATGAGCATCAGGTCAGCCTTTCCTCACTGCGCGGCAACCGGGTGATCATCTACTTCTATCCCGCGGCGATGACGCCGGGCTGCACCAAGCAGGCCTGCGATTTCTCCGCCAGCAAGGCAGACCTGGCGGCCAGCGGATTCACGGTGCTCGGGATTTCCCCCGATAGCCCGGCCAAGCTGGCCAAGTTCCGGGCGAAGGAAGGCCTGACCTTCCCGCTGCTGTCCGATCCCAGCCGGGCGGTGCTCACGGCGTACGGGGCGTTCGGGGAGAAGATGATGTACGGGAAGAAGACGACCGGCGTGATCAGGTCCACGTTCGTGATCGGCCCCGACGGAAAGATCGAGCACGCGTACTACGGGGTCAAGGCGGCCGGGCATGTCGCCAGGCTCCGCCAGGAGCTCGGCATCTGAACGGCTGAGCGGCCTGGCGCCTGGCGGCTGGGCGGTCTGGCGGCGGTCTGGCGGTCTGGCAGTCTGGCGGTCTGGCGGCAGATCGGCCTGAGTGGTTTGGCAGCTGAGCGAGGTGATGCCCGGGCGGATCTCGCTCCCGGGGCCGTAGCCCAACGGCAGAGGCACAGGATTTAGGATCCTGCCAGTGTGGGTTCGAATCCCACCGGCCCCACGTAGGGTTACCGACAGAACTGCCGGTGTGATATCGACAGAACTGTTTCGGTGACCGTTTCTGAGTATGCCCGCGGGGTCTGACGCTGGCTCTGCCCGCTGTGTGGGTCCTGTTTACGGGTGCCGGCAGGCGGGGTGCAGCGTTCTGGCGGGTTTGGGGCGTGGCTGCCTGGCCGGGTGAAGGTGATCGGTGGCGGGCGCTTGCTAGCCGTCGGGGAGGTAGTCGCGGAGGCTTGAGCGGCGTCGGCGTGCCCGGCGGGCGGTGGTTTTCTTTTCGTCAGGGGTCAGCGCCCGCCAAGCGCGGATTTTGCGGATGTTCGCGGCGGTCAGCAGCAGCGCGGTGAAGATCGACTGGGCGGCGATGCCGCGGACGCGGCGCCGGGCTGGCTGGGCGAGGGCTTCGTGGGCAGTGTCTTTGACGTAGCCGTTGAGGCCTTCGATGGTGTTGCGCAAGGTGGCGTACCGAGCGTGCCAGGCAGGGCTGGCGTAGGGCAGGTCCTGGCGGTAGCGGGCGCCGGTGTCGGGTGCGATGGTGATGGCGGTCTGGTGGCAGAGCCTGGGCGGTTCTTGTGGTGGCTGCAGGATCTTGGCGCGGCCGTCGCGTGGTGACAGCGAGGCTGCGCGCAGCGGGCAGATCAGCCCGGGGTGGTTGCCGGTGGCGGGGCAGGCTAGCCGCTGGTATCCGTCAGCGTCGGGCCCGTCTTTGTGCTTGAGCTGGTAACAGGCGCGGGCGGCGATCTGCTGGTCGTAGAGGTCGCGGGTGATGGCGTGGTCGCGCAGCCGGGTAGTGGCGGTGATCAGCGGTTCGGGCAGGGCGGGGCAGTACCAGGTGCCCTCGACGAGTAACGCTCCGCTGGTGTTTGCCTGGATGCCGAGCTGGTCAGCGCGGTAGTCCATGACCGGCTGGTAGCCCAGCGCGCGGGCGGGGAGGTGGAACCGCTCGGGCAGGGCCTGGGTGTAGGCGCGGTCGTAGCCGAGCCACCCGGTCTTGTGGCCGCGGGCGGCGACGGAGGCCAGGACCCGGGCGCCAGTGCCGCCAGGGTCTTCGCCGGGCCGGGTGACGGCCAGGCCGGCGGCGAGGTTCGGGGTGGCGGGCGGGGCGCCGGGCGGCCGGGCGGTGGTGGCGATGGTGGCTTCCAGCGCCCAGGCGATTTTCCGCAGCGGCTTGCCCTTGTCGTCTTCGTGGTCGCGGTGGTCGCCCTCGCGGACGTACCAGCCGCCGTCGGGGTCGCTGGCCGATAGGCCGGTGCGCTTGGAAGGGCCGCGGGAGAACAGGGGCACCGGGGTGGCGTCCAGGCCGGCGGCGCCGTCGTAGGCGGCGGATTCTTCCTGGTCCAGGACAGACAGGCTGGCTTCGAGCAGGGAGTTGAGGAATGCTTCGAGCCGGCCGCGGGCTCTGGCGGTCTGGGCGGCAGTCATCGGCTTGGTGCGCTTTGCGAGGTCGTCTGCGGTCAGACGGCGGTTCTTCGGCAGGGCCGAGGGGTCCATGACCGAGCAGATGGCGCCGAAACAGTACCGGACCCGCCGGTAAGCGGCCAGGAAGCCGCGGCGGCCGCTGGCGGTGCCCGTGACCTCCAGCAGCGCCCGGGAGGTGCCGCTGAGCCGGCGGAACAGCAGCCGGGTGGCCTCGGTCAAGAACAGCGGCCGGTCCTCCAGCGCCAGGCACAAAAGCGCGGTGAGCACCGCGCGCACCGGGAGCGGGCGGGGGCGGCCGGTGCGGTGAGCCAGCGCGGCCTCGATCACCGGGGCCTTGCCGCTGCGGTCGATGAGCTCGGCGGCGAAGGCCACCACATCGTCGCTGATACCGCCGCCACCCGGCGGCAGCCTCAGCCCGCCGGTCACGGCGTGCGCTCCGCGCGGCAGCGGGCCCGCAGCGCCGCTTTCGAGGCGTTCACGCCGCGCACGTGGCGGGCATAGCGGGCCAGGGATTCCGGCTCGGTGATCCCGCTGACCTCCAGCAGCACCGGCACCGGGGTGGCGGCGGCCAGGTGGTCGCAGATGAAGCTGGCCCGGCACCGGCCCGCCGACATCCGCGGCGCGGCCGGGTCAGCGGCCAGCCGCGCGGCGAAGACATTGACGAAGTTCTTATAGCCGCGGTCCGCCGGGCCGGGGCAGAACACGAACTGCCCGCCCGCCGCGCGGGCCAGCGCCAGCGCCCGGCCCGCGTAACGCGGGTGCACAGGCACTGTGCGGGGCGCCGGGCCGCCGGTAACGTGCACGATGACCTGGCCGCCGGCCCGGGCGACGTCGGCGCCGCGCAGCGCGGCCAGCTCGCCGGGCCGCAGCCCCGCGCCGATCCCGAACACCACCATCGCCAGCGCCGAGGCGCGCCGGGCCGGGTCACGCTGCGCGGCGGCCACCGCGGCCAGCTCAGCCCGCTCCGTGAGCTGGTACGGCGCCAGCGCCCCCGAGCCCGCGAACGGCGTCCCCCGCCGCCCTGCCACCCCATGCACCGGCGCGGCCAGCAGATACAGCACCGACCGGTACGTCCCGCGGGTAGAAGACGCCCGCCCCGCGCAGCCACGGACGCAAAACGCCTCCACCACGTCAAAGTCCAGCAGCCACTCCGGCGACGCCGCGATCCCCTGACCCGCAGCGAACCGCGCCAGCCCCGCCAGCACCGACCGGGCCCGTGGCAGCTCCCGCGCCGCCATCGGCACGCCAGCCAGCAGCGCGTCCTGCCACGGCCTGGCCGCCGCCGTCATCACTGCCCGCCTCCGCCCAGCCCCCGATGACAGCCTAGATACTGACAGGCCCGGAACCCGGCAGGCGCGCGGGACAATCACCACATGGCCGAAAACCTGCCCCAGCTGCGCCGCCGCCACCACGCCCTGGCCGCCCGCATCGGCCAGATCGGCTTCGCCGTCTCCGGCAGCCTGGCCCGCCGCTACACCACCTGCGGCAAGCCCGGCTGCCACTGCCAGGCCGACCCGCCCCGCCCGCACGGCCCCTACTACCAGCTCACCCGCAAAGTCGCCGGCAAGACAGTAACCGAGCGTCTCACCGCTGGCCAGGCCGCCCGCTACGCCGAATGGATCGCCAACCAGCGCGAACTGCGCCGGCTAATCGACGAGATGGAACAAGTCTCCCGGCAGGCCGCACAGCTAATCCTCAGCAAACCCCCCAAACCACCCAAAGCATCGGGAGATCAGCCCGCTTAACCCGGGAACCCACACCCCGTCAGCGACCCATAACCACTGGCCAGCGAGTTCTGTCGTTGGCCCGCATAGGGTTACCGACAGAACTGCCGGTCTCATACCGACAGAACTGTTTCGGTGACCGTTTCTGAGTATGCCCGCGGGGTCTGACGCTGGCTCTGCTCGCTGTGTGGTCCTGTTTCGGGTGCCGGCAGGCGGGGTGCAGCGTTCTGGCGGGTTTGGGGCGTGGCTGCCTGGCCGGGTGAAGGTGATCGGTGGCGGGCGCTTGCTAGCCGTCGGGGAGGTAGTCGCGCAGGCTTGTGCGGCGTCGGCGTGCCCGGCGGGCGATGGGTTTCTTTTCGTCGGGGGTCAGCTCCCGCCAAGCGCGGATTTTGCGGATGTTCGCGGCGGTCAGCAGCAGCGCGGTGAAGATCGACTGGGCGGCGATGCCGCGGACGCGGCGGCGGGCGGGCTGGGCGAGGGCTGGCCGTAGCACTCTGAAGTGGCCCCACTGTTCTCCTTTGATCTGGCCCCACCGGGGGGCGGTCGCGGTGGTGGTGTAGCACTCTGATCTGGCCCCGCCCGGGTCGGGCTGCGTGGCGACACGCCGTCCGGTTGCGGGATGGATGGGGTTCCCGGGTGGATTGTTGGCCACATCGGGTTTTCCTCCGCGTCGGGTGGGGCCGGGATGGGGCCGAGGAGAGTGGAGCTGTTCGCGGCGATCCGTTTTGACTGGCAGCGGAACCAGATGTCGGTCCGGGCGCTGGCTCGCAAGTACGACGTGCACCGGCGGACGGTGCGCCAGGCGATCGCCTCGCCGGTCCCGCCGGATCGTAAGGCGCCGGAGCGGGCGGCCACGGTTCTGGATGGGGTCCGGGGGGTGATCGATGACATGTTGCGCGAGGACCTGGCAGCGCCGCGTAAGCAGCGGCATACCGCCAGGCGGGTCTTCGAGCGGTTGTGCGATGAGCATGACGCGCGGGTGTCGTATTCGTATGTGGCCAAGTACGTGCACGGGCGCCGGGCCGAGATCGCCGCGGAGGGGCGTGCCGACGGCGGGGGGCTGGCGGGTTTCGTGCCGCAGGCCAGGGAGCCGGGTGCCGAGGCGCAGGTCGATTTCGGTGACGTGACGGTCTGCCTGGCGGGCGAGCAGGCCCGGTGCTTCATGTTCGCGTTCCGGCTGTCGTGCTCGGGCAAGGCGGTGCACCGGGTGTATGCCAGCCAGGCGCAGGAGGCGTTCCTGGAGGGGCACGTGGCGGCGTTCGAGGCCATCGGAGGGGTGCCTGCCCGGCAGATCCGCTACGACAACCTGTCCGCGGCCGTGGCTAAGGTGCTGACCGGCCGCAACCGCGGCGAGACGGCCCGGTGGCTTGGCTTTCGCGCGTCCTATGAACCTGTTCCCGTGAGTTCCTCTGGCAGCCCGGTTCCCGGATTGCTGCTGGCAGCGGCCTGACGTGCGGCCAGCCGGTCTTAGGTATCGATTGACGCATCTGTAGCGTTTCTTCGTGATTCCTGAGAGTCTCTTCTGATATCAGTGATGTCTTAGCTGATAACTGAAGAGGAGGCCCGGGTGGCTCTGGCCGCGGTGCGTGACCTCCGGCCGCAGCTGCGGCTGGAAACCGCCGATGAGGTGGAGGCCTTCGAGCAGGACCTGCTCGCGGAGTTCGTGCTGGCCCGCGCCTCGGCGGGGATCACCGACACGACGATCCGCTGTGACGTGACGGCGGTCGTCGGGCTGCGGGAGTGGTTCGGCCGGCCGTTGTGGGAGCTGGCGGCCCGGGACCTGGACCGGTTCTTCGGCCGTGACCAGCGGGGCATGGCCGCGGGCACCAAGGTTCGCAAGGCGGCGGCGTTCGCCGTCTGGTTCGAGTTCCTGGAGTTGCGCCACCAGCCAGCCATCCACGCAGCGACGGGCTTCGTTGTCGAGTCCCCGCTGGATGAGGTGAACCGTCCGCGCGGCGGCACGAGCTCGCGGCTGCGGATCCCCCCTGGTGAGCGGGAGGTGGAGCGGTTGTTCACCGGCTGGCGCTCAGACATGCTCACCGCCCGCAAGTACGCCCCGGCGGCCCGCAACTACACGGCTATGCGGCTGGCCAGCCTGATCGGCCCGCGCGTGTCGGAGCTGTGCCTGCTGACGATGACGGACTTGTGCTGGGATCTGGGCCGCTTCGGGAAGATCCTGCTGCACGGCAAGGGCAGCCGCGGGCGCGGGAGGAAAGACCGCCTGGTGCCGCTGATCAACGGGTCACGGGACCTGCTGGAGTGGTGGGCCGGCGGGCCGCGCTGGGAGTTCGACGACCGTCTCAACGACCCGGCCGCCCCGCTGTTCCCCTCCGAACGCCGGCACGCCGACGGCTCCAGCCGCCCCGTCACCGACGATGCGCTCCGCAACGGGCTGGCCGAGGCG
Source organism: uncultured Actinomycetota bacterium (assembly GCA_963775745.1). Classification (GTDB taxonomy): domain Bacteria; phylum Actinomycetota; class Actinomycetes; order Streptosporangiales; family Streptosporangiaceae; genus DATBGO01. The sequence continues at coordinate 120,660 of CAVZKE010000018.1, read as the reverse complement.
GTGGCCGGGCACCTGCCCGGGCAGGCCGGGCGGCTGACCCCGCACCTGCTCCGCCACTACGCCGCATCTGAGCTTTACCGCAACGGCATGGATGTTTTCGCAGTCCAGGAGGTACTTGGTCACGAATGGATAAACACGACGATGATTTATGTTCACGTCCACCGCAGCCACGTCGAGGACGCCTGGGTCAAGGCCGGGCGCCGGGCCTCCGGGCGGCTGGCGGGTGAGCGTCCGTGAGGTGGAACCTGCGCCTTGCCGCTGCCCAGCGCGACATCTGGAAGGCCTCCGAGCTGCAGCGGATGCTCGCTGATGCGGGACTGGTGATCAGCGCCGGGAAGATGTCGAACCTGTGGTCTGGGCAGCCGGTCACCATCCGCCTCGATGACCTGGAAGTCATCTGCGAGGTGCTCGGCTGCGAGCCCGGGGACCTGCTGGTCCGCGAGCCGGGTAAGGTGCGGCGCAGCGAGCCGGCGGCTGATGATATGCCGACGGCTGCGGCAGGGTCCGGGCAGCCGATCCGCCGCCGTCACGGCGGGCGTTCCGGGCCGCCAGTGTGACCAGTCCTGCCCGGCAGCCCGGCAGCAGCCGCGGGCGCCGCCCGCGCGCATCCCGGCTGCGGAGCTGCGATCACTGCCTGGCCTGGGGAATGCTGACCGAGCACCTGTGCAAGGCGTGCCGCGGCTTCGCCAGCAAGTACGTCACCGGAATCTGCTCGACCTGCTGCCGGGAGCTGCCCCTGGATGCGGGCGTCTGCCGTCCCTGCCGCAAGCAGGCCAGCCTGGTCGCCGGCCCCGGCAACAAGACGGCGCTGGACCTGTCGGCGGCGTCCGTCACCGGGCACCAGATCTGCTTCCGCTTCGGCGCGCTGGCCCGCGTCGGCGTCATGCCGGCGGATACGCTGCCGCAGGCCGTCCCGCCAGCGCGGATCCGCCCCCGGTCCCGCTCGGTTCAGCCGCTGCTGTTCGACCTGCCCCGTGACCTGTCCGGCGTCAGCTCCCAGCTCCCTCCCGCCGACCCCGGCCTGGCTGAGCAGCTGCTCGCAGAAGCCGCGCGGGCCGCCGAACTACACGGCTGGTCACCGCGCACCCTGTCCCTGACCCGGTGCGGCCTGCGGATCCTGATGGCCGTTCACGGTCCCGGCGAGCCGGTCAAGGCCAGTACGGTCCGGCAGCTGACCGCCCGGAACATGCCGTTCCCGCACATCACCGGCGTGCTGGCCGCTGCCGGCGCACTGGACGACGACCGCCCCGACTCACTAGCCATCTGGCTCGATGAGCAGCTCGCCGGGCTGCCCGCCCAGATCCACGCCGAGCTGGACGCCTGGCTCGGCCTGCTCCGCTATGGCGGGCCCCGCCGCCGGCCGCGCGCACGCACGACAATCGTCCGGGACATTTCCAGCATCCGGACATTCCTCACCGGCACCGGCGGCCGGTACTCGACGTTGCGGCAGGTAACCCGCGATGACATCACGGCGTGGCTCGCCGGGCGGCCCGGCCGGTCGCGGCCCCAGGACGCCAGCACGCTGCGCGGACTGTTTGCCGTCCTGAAGGCCGAACGCCTGATCTTCGCCAACCCGGCCCGCGGCGTCCGCATCGGCAGGCGGAACCCGTCGGTGCCCGCGCCGTTGTCATCACATGTCCTCTCCGTGACCGCCGCCGCGGCCCAGGACAATCCCGCACTGCAGGTGGTGGTAGCCCTGGCCGGCGTGCACGCGCTGCTGCCCGGCCAGATCCGGCACCTGCGCCTGGACCAGATCGACCTGGCCGGGCGGCGGCTCGACCCTGGCGGGCTGGACCGGCCGCTGGATGATTTCACAGCCACCGCGGCCAGCGGCTACCTCGCCTACCGCCGCCAGCGCTGGCCCCTGACCGCCAGCCCGTATCTACTGGTCACCCGCAAAACCGCCCACACCGGCGAGCCAGCCAGCCGGTTCTGGATGACCAGCCTGTTCCGCGGCCTGCCCGTCACCGCCAGCCAGCTCCGCGACGACCGGATCGTCGACGAAGCCCTCTGCGGCCGGGCCGACCCGCTGCACCTGGCCGCCGTCTTCGGCTTCGCCCCGCGCACCGGGCTGCGTTACGCCCAGGCCGCTCGCCTGCCCGAGGAACCCGCGGACCCGGACGCACCCCAGAGGCCCCCCGGTGCGTGAGTTCAGCTCCTGTCGCCCTTCAGAATTGCTGAACTCTCGGGAGACCGGGTTCGAGGCGTTCTACTGCGAGCCGGGACTGGCCGGAGCCCATGAGAAGGGCGGCGTCGAGGGAGAGATCGGCAGGTTCCGCCGCCGCTGGTTCGTCCCGGTCCCGCGGGCCGCTTCGCTGGCGGAGCTGAATGCCCGGCTGGCCGAGGCTGATGCCGCCGAGGACGCCCGCCACATCGAGCACCGGGCCGCGACGGTCGGCGAGGACTTCGCCGCCGAGGCGCCGTTCCTGCTGCCGCTGCCCTCGGAGGCGTTCGACACCGCGGCGACGCTGTGGCCGCGGGTGGACCGGTATGCGCGGATCGCCGTCGGCAAGTGCCGGTACTCGGTGCCCGCCCGGCTGATTGATGCCCGGGTCCGGGTAAGGCTGTCGGCTAACCAGCTGGAGGTCTTCGACGGGTCGCGGCTGGCCGCGGTCCATCCGCGGCTGATCGCGGCCGGGGCCGAGCACCTGGAGCTGGATCACTACCTGGAGATCTTGTCCCGCAAGCCGGGCGCGCTGCCCGGCGCGGCCGCGCTGGCCCAGGCCCGCGCCAGCGGCGCGTTCACCGCCGCCCACCAGGGGTTCTGGGACCGGGCGCGGGCCAGGCTCGGTGACGGCGCGGGCACCAGGGCGCTGATCGAGGTGCTGCTGCTGCACCGGCGGATGCCCGCCGCGCAGGTCACCGCCGGGATCCGCGCCGCGCTGGAGGCCGGCAGCTGCTCGCCGGATGTGGTCGCGATCGAGGCCCGCAAGCACGCTGGCCTGGCCAGCCCCGGCCAGGCCAGCGAAGATCCCTGGCCGGCGCTGCGCCCGCGGCCGTCGCGGGCGGCAGTGGTCACCCTGCCCCGGCGCGAGGCACGGCTGCCGGCCGACCAGCGCCCGGCACCGTCGGTGGCCGCCTACGACCAGCTGCTCACCGTCCCGCCCGCCGCCAGCACGGGGAGCGCGTGATGGCACGCGCCGCCGCCCGTGACGAGCTGACCGACACCGCCGCCGACGCGGCGATCGAACAGGCCTGCCGGATCCTGCGGCTGCCCACCATCCGGGAACGGCACGGCGAGATCGCCGCCGCGGCGTCCCGCCAGCAGGCCAGCTACAAGGGCTTCCTGGTCGAGCTGCTGTCGGTCGAATGCGACGACCGTGAGCAGCGCCGCAAGGCCCGCCTCGTCCGTGACGCCGGTTTCCCGAGGGCCAAGCGGCTCGAGGACTTCGACTTTGACGCCAACCCCGGCGTTCCCGCCGCGCTGATCCACACCCTCGGCCGCTGCGCCTGGGTCGGCGCCGGGCAGCCCGCCTGCCTGATCGGCGACTCGGGCACCGGCAAGTCGCACCTGCTGATCGGCCTGGGCACCGCCGCCGCCGAGAACGGCTACCGGGTGAAATACACCACCGCCGCCGCGCTGGTCAACGAGCTGGTCGAGGCCGCCGACGACAAGACCCTGTCCCGCACCATCGCCCGCTACGGCCGCGTCGACCTGCTATGCCTGGACGAGCTGGGCTACCTCGAGCTCGACCGCCGCGGCGCAGAACTGCTGTTCCAGGTCTTTACCGAACGCGAGGAACGCGCCTCCATCGCGATCGCCTCCAACGCCGCCTTCAGCGAATGGACCCGGACCTTCACCGACCCCAGGCTGTGCGCCGCCATCGTCGACCGGCTCACCTTCGACGCCCACATCATCCAGACCGGCACCGACTCCTACCGGCTGCGCACCACCAAGACCCGCCGCGGCAACAGCGGACCCTGAACTCCCGCACCCGACGGAGGCGCCGGCCCATGCCCTGCCCACCCGGCGACTAGCAGATCGCCGACATCAGCCCCGGCCCCTGCCGCACCCGCGACATCATCCACCTGCTCATCGACGTCCACTCCGCCCCCGGCCATCTCTACCTCGACGGCACCGCACCTCACATCACTGCCCCCGCCGAGGACTACCTGCGCGAATCCGGCAGCAACTACACCCTGCCCGCCATGATCGACGCCCTCGGCAGCCTCATCAACCAGCTCACCTGGGCAATGCGCGACGCCGTCCATCGCATCGACCCGCCTTCCAGCAGCCCGGCAGGACCCGTCCAGTTCTGACCCTGAACCAGCGCCCAGCGCGCCGGAGACCGGGTGGGGCCAAATCAGAAGAGAACACCGGGGCCACTTGGGGTTGACACGGCCACCTCCCTGCCCGCGCGCTGGGCTACCACCCCGTCATGGACTACCGCGATGACCAGCTCGGCGTCCAGGCGAACAGCCAGGGAGCGCTCCTGGTCGAGGGCAGCTGGTACTGCCCGGCCCTGCCCGGGCCGCTGATCACCGCCACCACCCGGCTGCGCGACCACGCCATCACCCGCGGCCTCTACGACCAGCAGATCACCGCCCGCCGCCCCTACCAGCTCCACCGCAAAGATGGCCCCGGCACCGACGGCTACCAGCGGCTGTCCTGCCCCGCCACCGGCCGCCACCCGGCGCTCATGTGCCCCCTCCGCGCAGGCTCGCTGTCACCCCGCGACGGGCGCGCCAAGACACTCCAGCCACCACCCGAACCACCGAAGATCTGCACCCAGACCGCGATCACCATCGCCCCCGACACCGGCGCCCGCTACCGCCAGGACCTGCCCTACGGCTCACCCGCCTGGCACAACACCTACGCCGCGCTGCGCAACACCATCGAAGGCCTCAACGGCTACCTCAAAGACCCCGCCCGCCAAGCCCTCGCTCAGCCCGCCCGCCGCCGCGTCCGCGGCATCGCCGCACAGTCCATCTTCACCGCGCTGCTGCTCACGGCCGCGAACATCCGCAAGATCCGCGCCTGGCGCAACCTGACCGCCCGCGATAAAGCCCGCATCACCCAGCGCGCACGACGGCGCCGGACCAGCCTGCGCGACTACCTCCCCGACGGCTGACAGCCACCAGCACCACCGATCACCGTCATCATCTTCACCCCGGCAGGTCAGCCACGCCCCAGCCCAGCCAGCAACCCCCAGGCAGGGCCGCCGGCGCTTCCCGGCCAGGCCACCCAGCAGCCGACCCCGCGTCAGAACCCGGCGCCACAATAAAACAGGCCACCGCCAGAATTCTGTCGGTACAAGACCGGCAGTTCTGTCGGTGACCCTTTGCGGGCCAACGACAGAACTCGCTGGCCAGTGGTTATGGGTCGCTGACGGGGTGTGGGTTCCCGGGTTAAGCGGGCTGATCTCCCGATGCTTTGGGTGGTTTGGGGGGTTTGCTGAGGATTAGCTGTGCGGCCTGCCGGGAGACTTGTTCCATCTCGTCGATTAGCCGGCGCAGTTCGCGCTGGTTGGCGATCCATTCGGCGTAGCGGGCGGCCTGGCCAGCGGTGAGACGCTCGGTTACTGTCTTGCCGGCGACTTTGCGGGTGAGCTGGTAGTAGGGGCCGTGCGGGCGGGGCGGGTCGGCCTGGCAGTGGCAGCCGGGCTTGCCGCAGGTGGTGTAGCGGCGGACCAGGCTGCCGGAGACGGCGAAGCCGATCTGGCCGATGCGGGCGGCCAGGGCGTGGTGGCGGCGGCGCAGCTGGGGCAGGTTTTCGGCCATGTGGTGATTGTCCCGCGCGCCTGCCGGGTTCCGGGCCTGTCAGTATCTAGGCTGTCATCGGGGGCTGGGCGGAGGCGGGCAGTGATGACGGCGGCGGCCAGGCCGTGGCAGGACGCGCTGCTGGCTGGCGTGCCGATGGCGGCGCGGGAGCTGCCGCGGGCCCGGTCGGTGCTGGCGGGGCTGGCGCGGTTCGCTGCGGGTCAGGGGATCGCGGCGTCGCCGGAGTGGCTGCTGGACTTTGACGTGGTGGAGGCGTTTTGCGTCCGTGGCTGCGCGGGGCGGGCTTCTTCTACCTGCGGGACGTACCGGTCGGTGCTGTATCTGCTGGCCGCGCCGGTGCATGGGGTGGCAGGGCGGCGGGGGACGCCGTTCGCGGGCTCGGGGGCGCTGGCGCCGTACCAGCTCACGGAGCGGGCTGAGCTGGCCGCGGTGGCCGCCGCGCAGCGTGACCCGGCCCGGCGCGCCTCGGCGCTGGCGATGGTGGTGTTCGGGATCGGCGCGGGGCTGCGGCCCGGCGAGCTGGCCGCGCTGCGCGGCGCCGACGTCGCCCGGGCCGGCGGCCAGGTCATCGTGCACGTCACCGGCGGCCCGGCGGCCCGCACAGTGCCTGTGCACCCGCGTTACGCGGGCCGGGCGCTGGCGCTGGCCCGCGCGGCGGGCGGGCAGTTCGTGTTCTGCCCCGGTCCGGCGAACCGCGGCTATAAGAACTTCGTCAATGTCTTCGCCGCGCGGCTGGCCGCTGACCCGGCCGCGCCGCGGATGTCGGCGGGCCGGTGCCGGGCCAGCTTCATCTGCGACCACCTGGCCGCCGCCACCCCGGTGCCGGTGCTGCTGGAGGTCAGCGGGATCACCGAGCCTGAATCCCTGGCCCGGTATGCCCGCCACGTGCGCGGCGTGAACGCCTCGAAAGCGGCGCTGCGGGCCCGCTGCCGCGCGGAGCGCGCGCCGTGACCGGCGGGCTGAGGCTGCCGCCGGGTGGCGGCGGTATCAGCGACGATGTGGTGGCCTTCGCCGCCGAGCTCATCGACCGCAGCGGCAAGGCCCCGGGGATTGAGGCCGCGCTGGCTCACCGCACCGGCCGCTGTTCTTGACCGAGGCCAGCCGGCTGCTGTTCCGCCGGCTCAGCGGCACCTCCCGGGCGCTGCTGGAGGTCACGGGCACCGCCAGCGGCCGCCGCGGCTTCCTGGCCGCTTACCGGCGGGTCCGGTACTGTTTCGGCGCCATCTGCTCGGTCATGGACCCCTCGGCCCTGCCGAAGAACCGCCGTCTCACCGCGGACGACCTCGCAAAGCGCACCAAGCCGATGACTCCCGCCCAGACCGCCAGAGCCCGCGGCCGGCTCGAAGCATTCCTCAACTCCCTGCTCGAAGCCAGCCTGTCTGTCCTGGACCAGGAAGAATCCGCCGCCTACGACGGCGCCGCCGGCCTGGACGCCACCCCGGTGCCCCTATTCTCCCGCGGCCCTTCCAAGCGCACCGGCCTATCGGCCAGCGACCCCGACGGCGGCTGGTACGTCCGCGAGGGCGACCACCGCGACCACGAAGACGACAAGGGCAAGCCGCTGCGGAAAATCGCCTGGGCGCTGGAAGCCACCATCGCCACCACCGCCCGGCCGCCCGGCGCCCCGCCCGACACCCCGAACCTCGCCGCCGGCCTGGCCGTCACCCGGCCCGGCGAAGACCCTGGCGGCACTGGCGCCCGGGTCCTGGCCTCCGTCGCCGCCCGCGGCCACAAGACCGGGTGGCTCGGCTACGACCGCGCCTACACCCAGGCCCTGCCCGCGCGGTTCCACCTCCCCGCCCGCGCGCTGGGCTACCAGCCGGTCATGGACTACCGCACCGACCAGCCCGGCATCCAGGCAAACACCAGCGGAGCATTACTCGTCGAGGGCACCTGGTACTGCCCCGCCCTGCCCGAACCGCTGATCACCGCCACTACCCGGCTGCGCGACCACGCCATCACCCGCGACCTCTACGACCAGCAGATCGCCGCCCGCGCCTGTTACCAGCTCAAGCACAAAGACGGGCCCGACGCTGACGGATACCAGCGGCTAGCCTGCCCCGCCACCGGCAACCACCCCGGGCTGATCTGCCCGCTGCGCGCAGCCTCGCTGTCACCACGCGACGGCCTGCCCAAGATCCTGCAGCCACCACAAGAACCGCCCAGGCTCTGCCACCAGACCGCCATCACCATCGCACCCGGCACCGGCGCCCGCTACCGCCAGGACCTGCCCTACGCCAGCCCTGCCTGGCACGCTCGGTACGCCACCTTGCGCAACACCATCGAAGGCCTCAACGGCTACGTCAAAGACACTGCCCACGAAGCCCTCGCCCAGCCAGCCCGGCGCCGCGTCCGCGGCATCGCCGCCCAGTCGATCTTCACCGCGCTGCTGCTGACCGCCGCGAACATCCGCAAAATCCGCGCTTGGCGGGCGCTGACCCCTGACGAAAAGAAAACCACCGCCCGCCGGGCACGCCGACGCCGCTCAAGCCTCCGCGACTACCTCCCCGACGGCTAGCAAGCGCCCGCCACCGATCACCTTCACCCGGCCAGGCAGCCACGCCCCAAACCCGCCAGAACGCTGCACCCCGCCTGCCGGCACCCGTAAACAGGACCCACACAGCGGGCAGAGCCAGCGTCAGACCCCGCGGGCATACTCAGAAACGGTCACCGAAACAGTTCTGTCGATATCACACCGGCAGTTCTGTCGGTAACCCTTTGCGGAGGGTGTGGGATTCGAACCCACGAGGACGCGTCAACGCCCTAGCGGTTTTCAAGACCGCCGCCATCGGCCACTAGGCGAACCCTCCTGGCTGCGAACGCGTCGGGGAACCTTGGCCGCTCGAAGCCGCCTTGGTCAGCCGGTGATCCGCAACTGCACGCGCCGGCCAGCGCGAGCTGCCGGCTTCCATAGCCTCTCACACCGCGCCACCTGGGCAACGGTGTGGCCGAGTAGGCTCACCATGGGAGGGAGGGAACTCGCATGCTGCCCCCGTTCGGCTGGCACGCCATCGTCACCGCCTGGCAATTCGCGCCCATCGTGACCGGGCTGTCGGTCGCGGCGGCGGCCGGGTACCTGTGGGGTGTCGTCCGGGTCGGCCGCCGCCATCCCGCCCGGCCCTGGCCCTGGCGGACGGGGATGTTCCTGGGCGGCCTGGCTGTCGTGGTGGTGGCCACGCAGAGCGGCATCGGCTCCTACGACGACGTGCTGTTCTGGGATCACATGGTGCAGCACCTGATGCTGCTGATGGTCGCGCCGGTGCTGCTGATCTTCGGCCAGCCCATGACCCTGCTGCTGCACGCGAGCCGAAATCCGCTGCACACCTGGGCCAAGCGGGTCCTGCGGTCCCGCGTGGTCAGCTTCCTGACCTGGCCGGTCTTCGGGTTCGTGGCCTACACAGCGGCCGTCGTCGCGGCTCACCTGACGGGCCTGGCCAACCTCGTCCAATCCAGCCAGCTCCTGCACAACGCCGAGCATGCGGGCTTCCTGATCATCGGGTACCTGTTCTTCCTGCCGATCGTGGGCAGCGAGCCGATCCGCTGGCGGCTGTCCTACCCGGTGCGATTCATCATCCTGGTCCTGGCTATGCCGATCGACACGTTCACCGGGCTGATCCTCAGCTACGGCAACGCCGGAACCCCGGGGGTGTCCGCGGTCGGGCGGCCCGCCTGGGCGCCCAGCGCCGTGGCCGACCTGCACGCGGGCGGCGCAGTGATGTGGGTGGCCGGCGACGGGCTCATGTTCGCGCTGATGATGCTGGTCTACCTGCTCTGGAGCATGGATGACCGGGCGGCCGTCAGCGGGCGCGGCTGGCTGGAGGCCGCTCGCCGGACCAGCCTGGCCAGCCTCGTGGCCGCCCACCCGCCGCGTTCCGCCCCGGCCGCAGGCGGGATCACTGACGACAGCACAGCCCCGGCGCCGGAGACGCCCTGGACCGATAACGCCCACGGCGGGATTGACGACGACGAGCATCTCGCCGCTTACAACGCGTTCCTGGCCAGGCTGAACCAGGCCGAGCCCGGCCGCAGGCCCTAGCCAGCCGCCGCCGCAGGCCGCCCGGACCGATCACTGGCCAGGCGGGACCGGCGCGGGGCATCCGTTCAATGGCGGTTTTGAATTTCCGCTGAACCCCGTGCGTGAAACTTCCGTTACAGCTACAGCTACAGCGGCGCGGGCGGGGCCGCCAGACGTCCTGCCCACGCCGCGCTAAAGCCGCCGCGCACAATGCGGCTGAACCCGTTCCATTCGAGAAGGGGGACTTTATGTCATTGCTCAACCGGTTTGTCGCCGTGACGGCGGCCGTGGCGACGGTTACCGGGGCGGGACTTGCCATGGGGCCTGCGGCGGGGGCCACGCCCACTCCAAGCCTGCCGTTCATCGCACATTTCCACAAACTTACCAATATCGCCTCGACCGTCCCGCGCAACGGGGACGTGAACCCGTACGGGGTCGCCGTGGTACGCCAGAGCCAAGGCCGGCTGCACCGCGGTGACGTACTGGTCAGCAACTTCAACAACAAGGCCAACCTGCAGGGCACGGGCACCACGATCGTCGAGATCTCCCCCAGCGGGCACCGCACCCTGTTCGCCCACATCAGGGCCGCTCAGGTCGCCGGGCGGTGCCCGGGCGGCGTCGGGCTGACCACCGGGCTCGTCGCGCTGCGTCCCGGCTGGGTCATCGTGGGCAGCCTGCCCTCCAAGGACGGGTCGGCCGCGACGGCCAAGTCCGGCTGCCTCATCGTGCTCGGCCCCGACGGCGCGGTCCGGGAGACGATAACCGGGCATGGCATTAACGGGCCGTGGGACGCGACCGCGGTTCAGCGCGGCCGGACCGCGGAGGTGTTCGTCACCAACGTGCTGAACGGCACCGTCGCGGCGGGCGGCCACGTGGTGCACCGCGGCACCGTGGTCAGGCTGCGGCTGCGGCTCTTCGGCCACCGCCCGCCCCGGGTCGTCGCGAGTACGCCGATCGGGTCGGGCTTCGCCGAGCAGACCAACGCCGCGGCGTTCGTCCTCGGCCCGACCGGAGTCGGGCTCAACCGGGCCGGCACCCTGTTCGTGGCGGACACGGTGAACAACCGGGTCACCTGGATCCCGAACGCGCTGACGCGCCACTCATCGGCGGGCACCGGCATGGTGCTGACCAAGGGCGGCAAGCTGAACGCGCCGCTCGGCCTGGCCGTCGCGCCCGGCGGTGACGTGCTCACCGTCAACGGGAACAACGGGCTGATCGTCGAGACCAGCCCGGGCGGCGTCCAGGTAGCCAGCCGGCTGCTGAACTCGACCGGCAGCCCGAAGGGGGCAGGCGCTCTGTTCGGCCTGGCCATCGCTCCGCACCGGGCCGGCGTGTACTTCGTCGATGACATAACCAACATGCTGCGCCTGCTGCACTGACCAGGCCCGAGGGCTTGGCTCCGCAAGCCTGACTCCCGCGGTGTACGCCCCCCGCGAGTGAGTCAGGGGCCTGGTCCCGGTGCTGTTCCGCAGCGCCGGGGACCGGGTCGGGGATGACTCCGCCGGGCCCCGGCCAGGGACAAGTGGCCCCGTCCCTGGCCGGCCCGGCGGGGCTCGGTCGCGCTCGGTCACACCGCGCGCGACACGCCGGCTAGGGCTTTCTACGTCAATCTAGGGAGCACGCTAGATCAGCCCATAGGCTCCGATAACGTGGACCCCGTACGCAATCCTTATGCTCCGGGCGCCGGCCAGCGGCCACCCGAGCTGGCCGGCCGCGACCGCGAGATCGCCGAGTTCGAAGTGGTGCTCCAGCGCGTCGCCCGCGGCCGCCCCGAACGCAGCATGGTGCTCACCGGGCTACGCGGCGTCGGTAAGACCGTGCTGCTGAACGCGTTCCGGTCGATGGCGATGCAGCACCTGTGGGGCACCGGCAAGATCGAGGCGCGGCCCGAGCAGTCGATCAGGCGGCCGGTCGCCGGGGCGCTGCACATGGCGGTGCGCGAACTGGCGCCGCGGCACCGCGCGCCGGACCGGATCGATCACTTCCTCAGCGTGCTGAAGGCGTTCGGTGCCCGGGACCCGGGTGCTCCCAAGGGCGCCTACGGGGCTGGACTGGGCATCGAGGTGCCGGCGGCGCGCGGCCGGGCTGACTCTGGCGACCTGGAGATAGACCTGACCGAGCTGCTGACCGACGCTGCGTCCGTAGCGGCCGACCTGGGCGTCGGAATCGCGCTCTTCGTCGACGAGATGCAGGACGTCCAGCCGCGCGACGTCTCCGCGCTCTGCGCAGCCTGTCACGAGCTCTCCCAGAATGGCGGCCCGCTGATCGTGGTCGGGGCCGGCCTGCCGCACCTGCCGTCGGTCCTGTCGGCGAGCAAGAGCTACTCCGAACGACTGTTCAGGTACGTGGCGATCGACCGCCTCGAGCGGGACGCCGCGGACTTCGCGCTGCTGGCCCCGGCCCAGCGCGAGGGCGCCGACTTCGAGCCCGCCGCGCTGGACGCCCTGTACGCCGCGGCTGACGGCTACCCCTATTTCGTCCAGGCCTACGGCAAGGTGACCTGGGACGTCGCCGCGGCCAGCCCGGTCACGGCCGACGACGTCAGCGTGGCGGCGCCGGTGGCGGCCAGCGAGCTGGCCATCGGGTTCTTCGGCAGCAGGTACGAGCGGGCCACCCCGGCCGAGCGCGAGTACATGCGGGCGATGGCGGCCCTCGGTGACGAGCCGGTGCCGACCGCCCAGGTCGCCGAGGAACTGGCCCGCAAGCCATCCAGCGTCTCGCCGGCCCGGGACAGCCTGATCAAGAAGGGCCTGATCTACAGCTCCGAGCGTGGCCTGATCGCGTTCACCGTGCCGCACTTCGGCAAGTTCCTGCGCGCTCAGCCCGCCTGAGCCGCCAGGCTCTCTCCCGGATTATCGCGCCATCTTTGGCCTGGGTTAGACATCCCTAGAGAACGGCAGAGAGCCGTCCCGTGGTCCTGGTGCCGCGGAATGAGCAGGCTCGGCCGGGCGCTCGGCCGGGCGCTCGGCCGGGCACTCGGCCGGGCGCGGCCGCTTGGGCGGGGGCGGGTGCGGGGGCGGGTTCTGGCCCGGGCCCAGGCCCGGGCGCCAGGCCCGGGCGGCCGCTTGGGCGGGTGCGGGGTCGGGCGGCCGGGCGCGAACAGCCGGACCACCGGCGCGCAGCCGGTCACCGGGAGCACGCAGGTGGTTCCCGTGCAGTCGTTGCGGATCCACAGCAGGCTGCCCACCGAGAGGTAGGGCATGCGGACGAAGGCCGGCGGCGGCCCCCCGGCGGGTTCCTCGGCGCATCCGGCGTCCGGATCGAGGGCCGGATAGGACACGCCCAGCAGGCCAAATGGCTCGCCGGATGGCTCATGCCAGGTGGCCGAGCCGCTGATCGCATCGGGGACGTGCCCGCTGACCAGGGGCGGCGCCGGAAGGTTGCTAACCCGGTAGGCGGGCTGCGAGGTCGCGGGCACGAGCGCTTCCAGGCCGTCCGCGCGGCGCAGCCCGATCACGTCGACCAGGTAGCCAGGCTCTAAGTTCGGGAACCTGACCTGGATCCGGCTGGCCGCCCGCGGCGGCACCACCACGACCTCGCGCTTCCTGGTCAGCCCCGCGTCCACCAGCAGCGTGTTCTTGTTACGTTCCATGATCGTGCCGGTCACCCGGCCGATGTTCGCCCAGATCCGGTCGGCCACGCCGCGCCGGGAGGGATGCAGCCGCACCACGGCGAGGTCACCGGGGAACAGCGCGGCCGGATCGACCGGGCCGCCGCGCCACGCGGCCGCGCCGGCGGTTAACGTCAGCCGGATCTGCGTCGCGCCGGAGCTGAGCGCCAGGATGTGCGGGCTGACGTCCAGCACCCTGCCCATGATGGTGCGGGGTAGCTGGCCCAGCTCGGGGAAGCCGTCGTCAGCCTGGCTCTCGTCGGCCCGGAAAACCGCAGCCTTCAGCAGCCGCCGTCGCGCGGTTCGCACCGCGCAGGACGTGCTCGCGCAGCGATCGCAGCAGGTGCGTCCTGTGCGCGTATCGAGCATCAGCCCTCCCCGGGCGGTAATCCCGCGTCACGACATTGCGTAACTGCCGCGCTTCCGTCAAGCGATTCGGTCGACTTCAGCCCGAATCGTCAGCCTGACCACATTTCGGATAGGACGAAATTGCTATCTCAGTCTGTCTATATTCGCAGGACAGACTCGCCGTTACGTCGGCTAGCAACTCGTCAGCGGTTGTTTCACCGGTACCGTGGAGGGGTGAGCGTCGGGGGCGATCACTTCTGGCGGGCTGTGCGCACAAATGGCGCCGAGCACGACAATGGCGCGGCCGAAGGCAATGGGCCACGGCACGGCCGCCGGGCCGCCCCCAGCAACGGAACCGCCCACAGCAACGGAAACGGAACCGCCCACAGCAACGGAACCGCCCACGGCAACGGCGCTACCCGGGCGAACGGCTTCCGGGACTACGTGACGTCGCGCAGCCCGTCCCTGCTTCGCGCCGCGTACCTGCTGACCGGGAACCGGGCCGACGCCGAGGACCTGGTCCAGGCCGCCCTGGCCAAGACCTTCCAGGCCTGGGACCGGATCGAGGACCGGGCCGCGCTGGACGGATACGTCCGCCGGGCGATGATAAATACCCACATCTCCTGGTGGCGCCGCCGCAAGTTCGAGGAGTTCCCGACCGACGAGCTCCCCGATCAGGCGGTCGCCGACCACGCCGGGCGCAGCGACCTGCGGGACAGTCTGCGTAGCGCGGTCGAGCGGCTACCGCAACGGATGCGGGCCGCGGTCGTGCTCCGTTATTACGAAGACATGACCGAGGCCGAGGTGGCTGACGCTCTGGGGGTGAGCCTGGGGACGGTCAAAAGCACGGTCTCACGTGCCGTCGCCAAGCTCCGGGGCGACGCCAAGCTGCTCGAGGATTGACGCCGCGCGGCCGGCCTGGACGGTTGCCCGGCCGGCCCAGTGACGTTTCCGCGCCGGCATGGCACTATCCCCCCAAGGATGAATCCGGCGCGGCGTGGGCGGGCGCCGCGGGGATAGCGATGGCGGGAGGTACCTGGTGCGCAGCACGATGATGGACGTACCGCTGACCATCGGCGCGCTGATGCGTTACGGCGTATCGGCCTTCGGTGACCGCGAGGTGGTCACCGCCACGGCGGATGGCCCGCGCCGCCAGTCTTACGGCCAGACCGGCGCCAACGCGGCCCGGCTGGCGGGCGCGCTGCGCGGGCTCGGCATCGATGCCGACCAGCGGGTGGCCACCCTGATGTGGAACAACGCCGAGCACCTGGAGGCCTACCTGGCCATCCCGGCCATGGGCGCGGTGCTGCACACCCTCAACCTCAGGCTCGATCCGGCGCAGATCGGTTACATCGCCACGCATGCGGGCGATGAGATCGTCCTTGTCGACGGCACCCTGGTTCCGCTGCTCGCGCAGGTCCTGCCGCACGCGCCGGGCATCCGGCACGTGATCGTGACCAGACCAGAAGGCGCAACGGAAAAGTACCCGCCAGCCGAGCTCGCTGGCCAGTCCGCGCAGGTGCACTCCTACCCCGACCTGCTCGCCGCCGCGCCCGATTCGTTCAGCTGGCCCGAGCTGGACGAGCGGGACGCCGCGGCGATGTGCTACACGAGCGGGACCACCGGGCACCCGAAGGGCGTCGTCTACTGCCACCGGTCCATGTACCTGCACTCGATGGCCGTGGCCATGGGCAACGTGTTCGCGATGTCGGAGCGGGACCGGGTGCTGCCGGTCGTGCCGATGTTCCATGCCAATGCCTGGGGCCTGCCGTATGCCGCCGTGCTGGCCGGAGCGGACCTGATCATGCCGGACCGGTTCCTGCAGCCGGAGCCGCTGACCGCGCTGATCGAAGCTGAGCGGCCCCGACGCTGGCCGGCGCGGTGCCGACCATCTGGAATGCGCTGCTGGCGCACGTCCGGGCGCACGGCGGGGACCTGTCGTCGCTCCGGCTGGTGCCGTGCGGCGGGTCGGCGGTCCCGCACGCTCTGCAGGAGGCCTACGAGAAGGAGCTTGGCGTCCGGATCGTCCAGGCCTGGGGGATGACAGAGACCTCGCCGCTCGGCAGCGTCGCGCATCCGCCGGTCGGCGTGCCCGAGACGGAGGCCTGGCGGTACCGGGATACCCAGGGACGGCTGATCTGCGCGGTCGAGGGCCGCCTGGTCGGCGACAGCGGGACGGAGCTGCCCAGGGACGGCCAGGCGGTCGGCGAGGTGGAGGTCCGCGGCCCGTGGATCACCGGCTCCTACTACAAGGATGACGATTCGGCCAAGTTCCGGGACGGCTGGCTGCGGACCGGCGATGTCGGGACCATCGACCGGCTCGGCTACGTCACCCTCACCGACCGGGCCAAGGACGTGATCAAGTCCGGCGGGGAATGGATTTCCTCGATGGAACTCGAGAACGCGCTGATGGCGCACGCGGACGTGGCTGAGGCGGCGGTGATCGGGGTGGCGGACGAGAAGTGGGGCGAGCGGCCGCTGGCTACCGTCGTGCTCCAGGCCGGGGCCACGGTCTCGGCGGCCGAGCTGCGGTCGTTCCTGGCTACCAAGGTGCCGCGCTGGCAGCTGCCTGAGCGGTGGTCGTTCATCAGCGAGGTGCCCAAGACCAGCGTGGGCAAGTTCGCCAAGTCCAGGATCCGCGAGGCGTATGCCAGGGGCGACTATGAGGTGATCCTGGCGCACTGACCCGGGCGGCTGCGCACTGACCCGGGCGGCTGCGCCCTGACCCGGGCGGCTGCGCCCTGGGCCGGCCCGGGCGAACGGGCCAGGCCGCTGCGGTCCGCCCGGTACCTGGCTTGTTACCGAGTTCGCGGCTGGACCTTGACCTTGCTGTGCCCTGCCGTTTCTAGGGTGACGATGTGGAGCCCCCCGCCGAACCTGCCGTCCGGCAGTTCCCGCTCCTGGACAGCGAGGAACCGCCACGGTCGTGGCGGCGGCGGCTGACCATCCCGGCCGCGGTGATCGTGGTCGTGATCCTGGCCGCCGGGGGCTTCGTCTTGGTCCGCTCCCTGTCGCATAAGGCGCCGTCGTCCACCGCGCCGGTCCCGACCGTCAACGCCCCGGGCCGGATCGCGGTGATCACCAAGGATCAGAATCTCGTGGTGTCCCGCCCCGACGGCACGCACGTTGTGCAGGTTCCCTCCCTGGACCAGGCGGGCCAATTCGTGACCGCGGCGCTCGACAACCGCTACCTGTCGCTCGGTGACGGCGAGGTGGCGAGGGCCACCGGCCGCCTGCCCGCCATGATGCACACCAAGATCTACCCGTTCGCCAACGGGATGCAGGGCGCGAACGGGGCGCCGTTCGCCGACCACGACAAGGAATTGCTGGCGCTCACGCCAAACAACTACGGGCCGTACACCGACAACGCGGCGTCTGAGATCTCCCTGGCCACCGGCCGGTCGACGTCGTTCGGCACCGCGGACGAGATCGCCGGGGACCCGCAGGCCCGCGGGATGTTCGTCTCGGTCGGCGCCAGGGTGCCGCAGGCCGCCCAGACCAGCAACCAGAACCTCCCGGACGCCCGGATCGAGCTGCGGGACGCCGGGCGCCCCGTGGTGCTGCTGGCCACGGCGGCCATGCTCAACCGTGACCTCGGCCAGCCGCCGAGCCTGAAGGTAAGCGTGTACCCGCAGCCGAATCCGTCCGGCAGCGAGGTAGCAGTCGAGGTCGGCCCGGTGTCCGGGAGCGGCCACGCGGGCATCGTGGTCCTCAGCCGGAGCGGCCGGGTGCTCGGCGTGGTCCCGACCCCGACCGGGGCGGACTCTGGCGCCTCCTGGTCGCCGTCCGGCCGCGCGCTCGCCTTCACGGTGGTCCGAAGCGGTGGCACGGCGCTGAGCATCTGGTCCCCCGGCCGCCAGCTCAGGTCCCGGCCGTTGCCCGGCGCCGTCAACTACGACCTTTGTTTCTGGTCACCCGATGGGAAGTGGATTCTCTGCGCCGCTCCCGCGAACAAGAAGCTGAATGCGATGTTCTCGCACTGGGTGATCGGGAAGGTGGCCGGCCGAGCCATGACCCAGGTGACCGGACCCGGCACGCCCGTCACCTGGCTGCCGTAACGGCCCGGCTTTGGGAGGCCCTTATCGTGGTTGACATGCCCCCCGACGAGGTGCCATCTGGTGAGCCACGGCGGTTCCCTGTGCTGGACGAGGAGCCGCCGCCCTGGCCATGGTGGCGGCACCTGCTCGTCCCGGCCGCCGTCATCGTGGCTGCGGGCGCGGTCGGGGCGGCCATCGCGCTGTGGCCAGCCTCGTCGCCAGGCTCCCGGCCGGGGGCCGGGCCGCCGCCCCGCCGTCTCGCCGGACTGACGGGCCGCATCGTAGCGGTCGCGCCGGACCAGTACCTGGTGGTGTCCAACGCGGACGGCTCGAAGCCAGTGGAGGTGAAGGCACTCGGGAACGTCGGCGACGCCGTTTATCCGGCGCTGGACAATCGTTACCTGTCCCTCGGCAACGGGCAGGTCGTCGCGACCGGCCCCACGCGCGTACCTGCCCTCGCCAGCACCAGGGTGGGGCTGTTCCCTGGCGACCAGAACAGCGGGTTCATCGAGCCGTTCGCCGACCACGACCGCGAGATGGTCGTCCTGCTGGGGGCCTTCAATACCGATACCGACTTCGTCGTTTCCGAAGTCTCCCTGGCCACCGGCCGTTCGGTGCCGCTCGGCATTGCTCATCAGGCGGCCGGTGACCCGCGGGGCCGCGGCGTGTTCGTCTCGATAGCGGGCCAGGTGGCCCCGACGACCAGCGTGACCGACGTCTCGCCGGACACCCGGGTCGAGCTACGCGAGGCGGGCCGGCCGGCGCGGGTGCTGGCCACCGCCGCCGCGATCAACCGCGCGCTGGGCCAGGACCCGCGGCTACGGGTCGCGCTCACCCCGTACCCGAATCCCTCGGGATCGCGGATCGCGGTCACCGTCCAGCCCCAGATCGGCGGCAGCACCTCCGGTGTCGTCATCATGACCCGGGCGGGCCGGGTGCTCGGCACGATAACCACGCCGAAAGGGCCGACGGGCACGGACGCCGTCAACTGGTCCCCCGCGGGTACCTCGCTGGCCTTCGTCTCGGTGGGGGCGACGGGACCCGCCCTGAGCATCTGGAGCGGCGGCCAGCTCCGGACCGAGGCGTTCCCGACGGGCGCCAAACCCAGCTCCTGTCTGTGGTCGCCGGACGGGAAAACGCTGCTGTGCGGCTATGGCGGTCAGGAAAACAGTCGGCAGTGGCTGCTGGCGAGCGCATCAGGAGGGGCCATGACCGTCGCCGCCGGCACCGGGTTCCCGGTCGCCTGGCTCCCCTAGCGCCGCCCGGCCAGGCCCTCATCGGGAATGCCCGGCCTCTAGGCATCCGATCCGCGCATATTGTTACGTTTAGCTAACTAAACTCTAACTATAAAAGGCGCGCCAGTATTACCTGCTTCACCCGCCGCCTATCGTGAATAGGTGCCTTGTGACCAGCAGGATCTCAGCGAAGCCCGGCGGCATCGCGGACCTGCGGCGCTCATCAAGGCCAGCGGCAGGCGATGATGCAGCTGCTAGCAGCGCTACGGGGCCTGCTCCACCGGGGCGGCTCGACTCTGGTTATTCTCGCCGTGGCCCTGGTGGCCGCCGCCGCTGCGGCGGCCGGTCCGATCTACTACGCCGCGGCAAAGACGTCCATCCTGGCTGACACGGCCAGCGGCGCCCCGATCGTGGGCCGGGGCTTCGAGGCCGTCCAGACGGGCCCTGTCGCTGGCCTGATGGCCCCGATGCAAGCCACCATCACCAGTCAGCTCGCCGCCTCGATCGGCGGCCCGGCCGCGGCACGCCGGCTGTTCGCGCCGCCGATCCAGGCGCTTGAGGTCACCGCCCAGGACAATCAGCTCGGCAAGGAAGTCGACCTGGTCTGGCGCGCCAATGTGTGCCGCCAGCTGCGGATCATCCACGGCTCGTGCCCGGTCAGCAACGGCCAGGTGATGATGAGCCAGTCCGCCACCCAGCCGACCTCCTGGCACATTGGGCAGCGGATCAGGCTCGCCGGGTGGGAGCCGCTCACGATCACGGGCATCTACCAGGTGCCGCATGTCAACGCAGACTACTGGTTCAACCGGGGCGCGACCTACTTCCCGATGGAGGAACCGACTCCGCTCCCGGTCGGCGGCGGGATACCCACGCCGCAGGCAGGCGGCTCGGTGTACGACGCGCTGTTCACCCCGGCCGCCACCATGGCCTCGGGCTCACGAGGTCTCGCGCAGGGCACCGCCGTGATCGACGACCTGATGCTCACCCGCCACCTGCAGCCCGCCGATGTGCCCGTCCTGCAGTCCGGCATTCTCGCCATGGTGGACAGCAGCGCCCTGACCAGCGACCAGATCACGGTCAGCAGCAGCATCCCCACCACGTTCGCCACGTTGCAGGCCAGCTGGCGGGCGGTGGAAGTGCCGGTGTTCCTGATCACGGTGCAGTTGCTGACGCTGAGCTGGTTGTTGCTGTTCTTGTCCGTGACCGATGCGGTGGAGGCCCGGGGACCGGAGGTCGCACTGGCCAAGCTGCGCGGTCAGGGGCGGCTGCGGACGGTTCTGTTCGGGCTGTCGGAGCCGGCCGCGCTGCTGTTGCTCGCGCTCCCGCTCGGCGCTCTGCTCGGCTGGGCCGCGACGACGGTCCTGGGCAAGGTCCTGCTGAGCCCGGGCACGGCCGTCGGAATACCGTCGCTCGGCTGGATAGCGGCGGCGGTGGCCACCGCGGGCGGGATCGCCGCCGTGATCCTGGCGGCCCGCCGGACCTTGCGGCGGCCGGTGGTGGACCAGTGGCGCCGGTCGGGCCACCGGGCCACCGACCGCGGCTGGGTGATCGACGCGATCCTGCTGACCGGAGCCGTCGCCGGGCTGCTGGACCTGCTGTTCACCGGGCAGATCAGCTCGGCGAGCCACAATGTGCTGAGCCTGCTGGTCCCCGGGCTGCTGGGGCTGGCCATCGCGGTCGCGGCGTCCCGGATCCTGCCGATGGCCTGCCGGGCCGTCTTTTCGCGGACGAGCCGGCGCGGCGGACTGGGCTTCTACCTGGCCGTGCGGCACATCGCCCGGCGCCCCGGCGGGGTCCGGACCACGATCGTGCTGGCCACCGCCTTCGCGCTGGCCACCTTCGCCGTCACCGCCTGGGCGGTCGGCCGCGACAACTACCAGCTCGTGGCGGGCGCCCAGGTCGGCGCCCCCACCGTGCTGAACGTCGTGGCCCCGTCGGCCCAGGACTTCGGCTCGGTGGTCGACAAGGCCGATCCCAGCGGGCGGATGGCCGTAGCGGTGGACGTCTATTCCAGCGTCTCCAGCGGCACCACCGGCAGCGGCACCGTCACCCTGGGCGTGGACCCGCAGCGCTTCGCGCGGATCGCCAGCTGGCGGTCCAGCTACGCCGCGCAGCCACTGCGGACGCTCATGGCCCGGATCGATCCGCCCGCGCCGACCCGCCCGGTCGTGCTCAACGGGAACGCTCTGCGGATCAAGGTGCGGGTCACCTCGCTGTCGCTGCCCGGCGTGCAGTTCGCCGCGGACGTCACCACCGGCGCATCCCCGGTCAGCCTCGGCACGCTGCCTGGCCACGGCACGGTCACCCGCACCGGCCAGCTGGTGGGATGCCCGTGCGTGCTGCAGGATCTGTCCCTGAGCCCGACCGGCCGCCAGCTCGCCCGGCACCTCAGAGGGCCGATCCAGGGCGATCTCGTCCTGATCAGCCTGCAGGAACATAGCGGCGGCCGGTGGCGGGCCGTCAGCCCGGGGGTGCTCAAGTCCGCTACGGCCTGGCGGCCGGCCAACCACGACACGCCGCCCGACGTGATCACCGCGGGCTCCGGCGGGCTCAGCTGGAAATTCGTATCTCCGAGCGCGGTGGCGCCGACACTCCAGTCGGCCAACCGGCCGTTCCCGCTGCCCGCGGTGGCGGCCAGCGCCCTGGTGGGCAGGGGGAACGGTACCTTCGCCGGCATCGGCCTGGACGGCAACACCCTGCCGCTGGGCCCGGTCTTTCCGGCCGCGGCCATCCCTGGCGCGCCCTCCTACGGCTTGATCGTCGATCGTGGCTACGCGGAACTGGCCGCCGGGCAGAACCTCGCGCAGGTCATGCAGCAAGTCTGGCTCGCCCCCGGCGCGCAGCGCATCATCGAGCCCCGGCTGATCAAAGCCGGTATCCAGGTGACCTCCGTGACCACCACCGCCAGCACCGCTGCGCTGCTGGGACGGCAGGGCCCCGGCCTGGCCAGCATCTTGTTCCTGGCCGACGCGGCCGCGGCCGCCCTGCTTGCCGCCGGCGCGGCGATCCTCGGCCTGTACCTGTCCGCGCGGCGGCGCCGTTATGAATATGCCGCGCTGGCCGCATCCGGCGTCAAACGCCGTACGCTGCGCGTCGCGGTGCTCATCGAGCTGGCCGCCGTCCTCGGGTTCGGCACGATCGTGGGCATCGCCACCGGCCTGGCTGCTGCCGCGCTCGCGCTCCGCAGTGTCCCCGAGTTCATCACCTTGCCCGCTGCCCCGCCGCTGTACTACGTGCCGTCGCCGATCCCGGTGGCCGTGCTGCTGGGGGTGGCCGTCGCGCTGCTGCTCATCACCGCGGTGACGGCCAGCATGACGCTCATCCGCGGAGTCCGGCTCGACCAGCTACGGGAGGCACCGGCGTGACGGAAGCGATGGTGCGCTGCGATGGGCTTGTCCAGGTTTATGGCCTGCCTGGCGAGGAGGTCACCGCGCTGCGCGGCGTCGACCTGACGGTCGAGGAGGCGGACATGCTCGCGCTGCTCGGCCCGTCGGGAGCCGGGAAGTCGACGCTGCTGTGGCTGTTCGCCGGGCTGCTGCGGCCGACGGCCGGCATCGTCGAGGTTTGCGGCAGGCGGCTGACCGACCTGACCGCGAAGTCCGCTGCCGAGATGCGGCTGCGTGACATCGGCATCGTCATGCAGAACCCGGGCCGCAACCTGCTCCCGTACGAGACAGCCACCAGCAACGTGATGTTCGCGCAGACCCCGACGCGCCGGTCGCGGCGCACCAAGCGGCGGCGGACGGCCGCGCTGCTGGACGCCGTCGGGCTGGCCAAGGTGGCGCACCGGCCGGCGGGCCGACTGTCCGGCGGCGAGCAGCAGCGGCTCGCGGTGGCGATCGCGCTGGCCAACGGGCCCCGGCTGCTGCTCGCGGACGAGCCCACGAGCCAGCTTGATCATGAGTCCGGGGCGGCCGTGGTCGATCTCATCCGGGCCGCCAACCGCGACACCGGCACCACCGTCGTTCTGGTCACCCATGACCCCGCCGTGGGCGCCGCGCTGGGCCGCACCGTGACCATCCGCGACGGCCGGGTGGGCACCGAAGGCCGGGCCGGGGAGGACTACCTGGTCGTCGGGCGCGACGGCTCGGTCCAGCTGCCTCAAGAGTTGCTCGACATCATGCCGCCTGGATCGCTGGCCCGGGCCGTCCGCACCGTGGACGGGGTGGAGTTGCACCGGGCGGATCTGGAGAAGGGCTGATCATGCTCAAGGCGCAGGGACTTCAATCGGTGCGGGACGGCCAGGAGATCCTGGCCAACATTGACGTGATCGTTGAGCCCAGCGAGAGCCTCGCCGTCACCGGCCCGTCAGGATCGGGCAAGACCACCCTGCTGTCCCTGCTGGCCGGGCTCGCTCGGCCCACCGCCGGCGAGGTCTACATCGATGGCAAGCCGCTCACCAGCTTCGCCGGGCCCGCCCTGGGCGTAGCCGTCGTACTTCAGGGCTACGGCCTGGTCTCACTGCTCACCGCGGCCGAGAACATCGAGGTGGCGATGCGCGCGGCCGGGCGCTCTCCTGCAGTGGCCACCCGGACCGCCCGCGAGATCCTGGCGCACCTGGGCCTGGAAGCGCACGCCGACCAGCTGGTTGAGGAGCTATCCGGCGGCCAGCAGCAGCGGACCGCCGTGGCCCGCGCGCTGGCGCTGGAGCCTCGCTTGCTGATCGCCGACGAGCCGACCGCCGAGCTCGACCCGGCCGCCCGTGCTGTGGCGCTGGCCAGGATGTTCGAGGTCGCCATCAACGGCGGATCGCTGATCCTCGCCACGCACGACCCCGAGGTGGCGGCCAGGTGTGACCGGATCCTGGATCTCAGCGAAGGCGGCCCGGCCGCCGCGCTGCCCGGTCCGGCGCCGACCGAGCTGGGCCAGCCTGGCCAGGCGCCGGTTGATCAGCCACCGCCCGGTCAGCCCACGGCGGCCCCGCCGCACCCGGACCTCCAGCCCGCCACCGAACTGCCCCCGCCGCCATCGCAGCTTCAGGCCCCCGCCGAACTCCCCCCACCGCACCCAGACCTCCAGCCCACCGCCGAGCCCGGCCCTGCCGCCATCGCAGCTTCAGGCCCCCGCCGAACTCCCCCCATCCAGCCAATTTCCGCCCGACCGGCCCTCCACCGGCCCGCTCCTAGCGGACCAGCCCGCAGCCGACCAGCACGTGACCGGCTATTTCCCCGCTACTCCGCTGCCGGTACTTCGTCCCGCGAGTGAGCCGTCCCCATCCAGCGAGCCTCCGCCTGACCAGCCCCGGCCTGGGCACCTCGCCGCAGATCAGGACCCGATGCACCGGGCGGCGCCGGACCAGCGGGAGCAAGGCCCCGGGCGGCGATCCACTCCCTGGCGCAGGCCCGCGCACGCACTGCCAGAGCCGCCGTCCGCGACCGGCGAAGTCGGCTGGCCGGGCGGGCCGGAGGCTGGCTATCCGCCGCCTCAGCATGCCTTCCCTCCAGGTATCCAGCCCGGCCGCGGGTCGGGCTCCGCCGCGCCAGAGCCCATGCCCTCATCGGCCGCGCCTGCCTGGCCACCACCTCACGGCGGCCAGCCGGGTTCAGGCGCGGCATCGGGCCACCGGCTTCCGCCGACGCTCTCGCCTGCGAGCCTGTCGGCACAGCGCGAGCGCCTCATCGCCTCGGCCCTGCCACCGTTGCACCGGCGCGGCGCGCGGCTCCGTGGGTACCTCGACCAGGTGCGGCGCCGCGCCTACGCCGCCTCAGCATGGCTGGATGCCCGTGACCGGCAGGCGCAGGCCCCGGGGGCGGCCGGGCTGACCCCGGCAGCCGGGCTGACCCCGGCCGGGCTGACCCCGGCGGCCGACGCTGGGCCGCAGGAGCTGGAGCTGCTCAGGATGGCCCGCGACGACCTGGCCGGGTTCGCCGATCTCGGGCTGCGGTTGCTCGAACTGCACCAGCCTATGGACCTTGGCGCAGGCACCGGTGATCCGGCCGACTGGGTGCCCCGCTGCCTGAGCTGCATGTGGCGCTGGCCATGTCCGACCTTCCTGACCCTGGCCGAGATCATGGAGAACGGACCGGAGCAGGCGTAACCGAGCCAGCCGGAGTCAGGCCCGCCGACCCACGGTCACGCTGACCGCGCCGGATGCCCGGCGGATCAGCACGTTTCTTGGCCCGTTCCCCACCCATCGCGCGAGCACAGTCACCGGCTTGCCGCGCTCGAAGTAGATCCGGCCGATCACTGGGTCCTTCCACCCGACCGTTCCATGGCGAGATGGCACCACCTACCGAAGTGCGACATGCAGACGTCAGCGAGACTAGCTACCGTCCCGGCCTGCCGCGCCCCGAGCACGCCTCCCGGCCTGCCGCGGCACCGACCGAGTGGATTCGGCATTCGATACTGAATAGCCTGACCGAATGCCGAATCCACTCGGCAAACAGCACCCGGCCCGTCCGGCTGCGCCAGGACGCATGTGACGACAGAGGCACATGCGGAAAAGCACTGGCCCCAGCTGGACAAAGTGCAGGTCAGGTACCGGGGGGCGTTCGCCTACGTCGCCGGGGTCCTGCCCGGCGGCGAGACCATCCCGCTATGCCGCCTACGCTACGGTGGCTCCGCGCACTCCTCCGGCTTCGCGATCTACTCCGCCGCCCACGACCGCTACCAGGACGCCGTCCTAGTCACCGGGCTCCCCGTCGGTACCCTCCAAGAGGCCCTCGACACCGCCTGCACCGTCCACCTCGTCGGCCTCGGCCATGAACCCGCCCCGTGACCCCCGAAGAACTCCCGGGGCCATCCGCTTAGCCAGCCTGGCGTCAACTGCTCGCACGGACGGACCGGTTCGCCCGGATTGGTGACTGCATCCGCCATCTCGACGTCGGCGTTCAGCAACGGGTGTTCCCGTATGCTGGCCAGTTCCCCAGTTATCGCTGGCATTTCGCCCGAATCCTGTTCTGTGGCCGGATCCCTGGTCACCGGACAGCACATGCAGCGCGGGCCGCCCCGGAGGCTGCCGAGTTCGCTGCCGGGTATCCGGATGACCTCAACGCCTGCCGCCTCTAGCCGGGCATTGGTCTCGGTGTTGCGCTCGTAACAGACGGCCACTCGGCTGCCGAGCGCCAGAGCGTTGCTCGCGTCATCCCATTGCCTTCGTGGCGCCGAGAGCGGATCCAGGCCCGTGTCGATCACCTTGAGCTGGGCGATGCCCATCGCCTGGGCGGCCGCCTCGAGGAACGGCTGCGGGCGCGAGATCCGCATGCCTTCGGCGTGCGGAGTGATGGTATGGGCGGTGAGGGTGAACGCCAGCGCGGGGTACATCACCACCGTCTCGGCATCGACGACCGTGCAAACGGTATCCAGGTGACCGCTCGGCCCGCGCTGGCACAACGGTACGGCGAGAACCGCGTGAACGAGACCAGAATCAAAGACGCACCGGGCCAGCCGCTCGACTCCGGCTGGCGTCGTTCTGCTGCCCACCCCCACCGCCGGGCGCGAGCAGGAGCACGTCACCACCTTCCACGTGCTCAAAGCGCGGCAAGCGCAGGCATTTGGTTCCGGCGAATCTCGGATGGTGCTCGTAGATCATCTGGGTCAGCACCGCCTCCCGGACCCGCTCAGCGGCCGCCGGGCTGGCTACCGCGACCCGATCGCTGACCCAGAAGCTCGAGTCCCCGCAGAACGTCAGGTTCGGCAGCGGTTCGATGACAAAGTCATGCCGGTCGAGCAGTTCGAATACGACGCCATGACCGACTCTGAGGTCGCCAGGGGCCAGCCCGGCGATCAGGACCTCCGCTAGGTCCTCTGGATCGAGGTCGTCAAGGTAGTCGCGGAGTTGGCCCCGCAGATCATCACCCAGCGTGGCGTCCGCCAGGACCGAAGCTATCGCCTCATCTCGGGCTGGCTGATACTCGAGGACTTCCTGCAACAGTTCGGTCACGTACAGGACCTCAACTCCGTGATCACGAAGTGCGCGCGTGAAGATGTCATGCTCCTGCTGGGCACGGCTCACCCAGGGCAACAAGTTGAACAGCAGCAAGTCCCGGTTCCGTGGCGTGATTCTGCGCATCGTTCCGCATCCCCCAGCTATGCGAGAGGTGAGCGGCAATGCCCAGCCCACGGCCGCCCAGGGAGGACAGGGACGGATGGGAATCATGGGGCCTGGTGGGCCCCCCGCCGTCGCTGACGGCGACCTCGACGGACCCGGCGGCCAGCAGCCAGGTGACTTGTAGCTGCGTACCCGGCAGCGGACGCGCATGTCGTATCGCGTTGCTCAGCAGTTCACTGACGACGAGAGCAGCGTCAGCGATGGCGGCGGTGAAGATCCCTGCCGCCAGCAGGTCTTCAATGAGCGGCGCCGGGCGATGGCGACGCTGGCGGGAGTGCAGGGCAGGAGGACGATGCTCGACTTCCTCACCTCCCGCGTCCCCGCCCCCGATGCTGCGGCCATGACGAACGAGACCGCTGCGAGCGAGAATGCCCCGTCAACCAGCCCTGGAAACCGACACAAGACCCTTCAGTAGCAGGAGTCCGCCTAGTCTCATGAGTTCGCACTGCTCCGCACGCAGCAGTGGGGCAATTCGCGATGACGCCGCTTCGGAATGCGCCGACCTGGGGCTCCAAGAGCCGGGCCGGGCGCCAGGGCGGACTGGCGGGAGCAAGGAGCGAACCCGGCCGGGTCCCGCTTCGGGCCCGGGCTGGCGGAGCTCGCCCTGCCGCTATCATGGGCGGCGCCGCAGTGTCGCAGGCATCCCCGCCACGCTCGGATGATTGGCCGCAGGGGATCACGCCGTGATCGCAGAGGGCGGTGAGCTGCCGGAGAGATGCTGGACAGGGTGAGCCAATGAACCGAGCAGGCCAGAGTCGGCGGGACCAGCTTGATCCCGCCGACGCTGGAGTGCCGGGGCCAGACACACTAGCGGCCGGCCACCCCGATTCCCGCCCGCCCGGGCCGGACGGTCCCGACCGGCTCCGGGGGAGGCTGGCGGCGGTTACGTCCAGGCCCGTGGTGCGGCACCTGGCCCTGCTGCTGGTCTATCTGGCCGCTGGCGTCGCGGTGACCTGGCCGCGGGCCAGCTACATCACCGGTCTTCTGCCCGAGAGCCGCGATGTGTCCAGCTACGTGTGGGACTTGCAGTGGATCGCCCATCAGGTCGTTCATCTGGGCAACCCGTGGTTCACCACGCAGATGGCCGCCCCGGTCGGCATCCAGCTCGGGTTCGATACCACGATGCCGCTGGTCGGCTTGATCATGACCCCGGTCACCCTGGGGTTCGGTCCCTCGGCGGCCTTCACCCTGCTCACCATCCTGGCGCCCGGCCTGGCCTGCTACGTGATGTACCGGGCCGCCCGGCTGTGGCTGGCCGCCCCCGGCGCCATCGCGGCCGGCACCCTGTTCGGCCTGTCGGCCATGCTGGACTGGCAGGACTGGTACCACCTCAACATCGCCCTCGGCACCCTGTTCCTGCCGATGACCCTGGAAGCCGCCATCCGGCTGCGCCGCCGCCCCGGCCGCCGCCAGGCCGTCATCCTGGGCCTGATCCTGGGCGCCTCGGTCCTGGTCAACCAGGAATCCGCGGTCCTGGCCGCGATCTTGGCCGCGCTCATCCTGCTGCCCTGCCTGCTGGGCCTGGGCGCCAACCGCCCCGCCGCCACTCCGGCCGCCGCCGATCCTGCCTCCGGCACCGCCGATTCTGCCGCTGCCGCCGCCGATCCTGCCTCCGCCGCCGCCAATTCATCCGCAGCCCCGGGTCCCCCGTCCGCAAGTTCGTCCCCGGCCCCTGGCGCCCCGCCCGCGAGTTCGTCCCCGGCCCCTGGCGCCCCGCCCGCAAGTTCATCCGCAGCCCCGGGGCCAGCGCCCGCGAGTTCATCCCTGGCCGCCGCATCGTCTCAGCCCGTTCTTACCGCCCCGGCCCCGTCGGTGCTGGCTTGCCCGTCACCCCGGACCAGGCTCGCGGTCACCGGGCTCGCCGCGCTGGTCGCCGCCGTCCTGGCCAGCCCTCAGCTCATCGCCATGGTCCAGCAACTCGGCGCAGGCGGAGCCAACGCGGACCCAGCGCTGCTGGCCCTCAACGGCGACCGGTACGGGGTCGGCCTGCCCGGCGTGTTCGCGCCGACGGCCCGGGTCGCTGACTTCGGGCTGCGAGGGCTGGCCGCTGCGTCCTCCCTGCATAACGGGCGCACCGGCGAGGGCATGCCGATGTTCGGCCTGCTGCTGACCATCCTCGCCGTGCTGGGCCTGGCCGCCAGCTGGCGACGGCGCCCCGCCTGGCTCTTCACACTGCTCTGGCTGAGCTGCGCCGTTCTGGCCCTCGGGCCGTCCCTGTACATCGGCATGCACCAGTACCTCCCGCTGCCGGCCGACCTGCACGGAGTCAGAGTCTCCTGGCTGATGCCTTACGCCTGGCTCATGCATGTCCCCGGCCTGTCGGCGCTCCGGGAGGCTGACCGGTTCGCGTTGCTCGGCCTGGTCGGCGCGGTGGTGCTAGCCGGAGCTGCGGTCGACTGGCTAGCCAGGCACGCCAGGCCGCTGATCATCGTGGTGGCGGGGCTGGCCATCTTCGAAGCAGGCTGGTCGGGTGGCGCCGATGTCGGCATCATGCCCACCACCCTGCCCCACGTGGACAGGCCGATCGCTGCTGATCATTCCGGCTCGATCGTGGTCGATGTCCCCTACGGGCTGCGCGGCGGCATCCCGCAAGACGGAAGCCAGTTCTCCGCCAAGGCGTTGCTGATCGCGACCGCGGACGGCCATCCACGGGCGATCTCCTATACCTCGTGGGTGCCCGGCAAGACCATCAACGCCGTCTCTGCTCATGCCTTCTACGCACAGCTGATCAGGTCCGAGCACGGGATACCGCTCGCGCCCGCGGTCAACCGAAACGGCCAGCATGTTTCCGCTGCCCAGCTGACCGCCGCCCGCCGGGATGTCCGGGCCATGCACGTCGGCTGGGCGCTGGTGTACACCGCTCCCAAGCATCCCTATGCGGTCCGATACCTACTCGCAACCGGGTTCCGCTTCGCCTACCGGGCAAACGGCATCTCGGTCTACCGCTTTACCGGTCAGTAAGCGCCCGTCGACGCCATCCGCAAGCGGGCGGGCCATGATCCGGTAAAGTTTGCGCGCTCTGCGGCACCTTTTTTTACCTGATCATGGTCCGCGCGCCGAATTTTACGTGATCACGGCAACGGAGAACGCGCCGACGGGCACGCCTGGTGCCCGACCCACGTGCTGAACCGGCCCACGTGCTGACCAGCCGGCGCGGCGGCTAGCGTCCGTCTCCGCCAGCCGCCGGATCGCCGATGATGCCTTCGGCCGCGAGGCCCCGGACCAGCCCGCGCAGACCGGCCTCCAGGCCTGCTCGCTCATCGGCGCTCAGAGCGGCCAGGATGCGCGCCTGCCGGGACTGCCACGCGTTCAGGACCCGGGCCGCGACGGCCCGGCCCTCCGGCGTCAGGTAGAGCCGGATGTATCGCTGATTGTCCTCATCGCGGCCGCGGCGGATCCAGCCTTTCCGTTCCAGTCCGGCCGCCAGTCGGCTTACCGTGCTTTTCTCGAGGCCAAGCAAGCCGCCCAGCTGACCCTGGGCGATCCCGCGAGCCGCTACCAGCTCAATCAGGGCGCGAGCCTCGGATGCCGAAATGGCAGCCAGGCTGTCGGCCGCCGCTGGCTCGTTGCCGAGCCGGTTCACGGTCCGCGGCCGACCCGCGGTGCCAGGCCCGCTCCCAGTCTCCGGCAGGCTCGCGGTCCCAGTCCGGCTCCCGGTCACCGGCCGACTCGCGGCCCCAGCAGCGCCGTTTCCCTGGGTCCCGGGCTTCCCGCGGGTACCCGGTTCCGCGGTAGACCCGTTCAGCGCAGTGATCGCCTCACCCGTGGCCACTGTCGGCGTCTGGTCGGCGGTAGCCGGGCCCGCCGACCCGGAGACCGCCGCCGACCCAGCCTGCCCGGAGACCGCCGCCCGCCCAGCCTGCCCGGAGACCGCCGCCCGCCCAGCCTGCCCGGAGACCGCCGCCCGCCCAGCCTGCCCAGAGGCCGCCGCCGACTCGGCCTGCCCAGAGGCCGCCGCCGACCCAGCCTGCCCGGAGGCGGCCATCGACCCGGAGGCAGCCATCGACCCCGAGGCAGCCATCGACCCGGAGGCGGCCGCCGGCTCCGCGCGCCCGGCCGCCTGGGCTCCGCTCGCCGTTATCGCCGGGCTGACGACTCGCAGTAGCTGGGTTAGCAGCCGAGCGAGCTCGGTATCTTCCAGGGAGTCCCTCGCCACACCTATAGTTGTACCGCACAACTGTCGTGGTGGTACAGTCGCGACGTGATTGTTGCCCCGCACAACTCATCCCCCCCGGGTCCGGACCGCACGCAGGCCGGCCGTGGGCGCTCGCCTGGCCGCGTGCGGCACCGCCCGCGGCGGGAGAGTGGCGCAATCGCCCGGCCCGGTGCCCGCCCGGCCACCCAGGAACCGGCCCGATGAGCAACGACCGGCGCCTCAGCGCGCCAGGCCAGCTGCTGGTCGGGCACGATCTGCCCGATGATGCTGCCCGGGCCGGAGAGCTGCCCGATGTGCCGCTCGGCGAACTGGCCACCCAGTACGGCCTGCGTCCGAGCGCCGCGCGGCCGCCGGTCGTGGGCTATCTCCGCCAGCTCTGGCGACGGACGAGCTTCATCATGGCGTTCGCGACCGCGCGCAACATCGCCATGTACACCGAGGCCAGGCTGGGCCAGCTCTGGCAGGTGCTCACCCCGCTGCTGAACGCCGGCGTTTACTTCCTGATCTTCGGCGTGCTGCTGAAGATCAACCGAGGCATCCCCGACTACCTGGGCTTCCTGGTCACCGGCGTGTTCGTCTTCAACTTCACGCAGCGGGCCGTTATCTCGACGTCATCGGTGATTACCAACAGCCTGCCACTGATCCGGGCGCTGCAGTTCCCGCGGGCGAGCCTCCCGCTCGCGTACGTGATGATCGAGTTCCAGCAGATGCTGCTGTCGATGGCGGTCCTGGCCATCATCTTGGTCAGCCCGCTCTGCCACGAGCCGGTCACCTGGTACTGGCTGCTCGCGATCCCGGCCCTGCTGTTGCAGACGATCTTCAACATCGGTATCGGGCTGCTGGTCGCGCGGATCGGCTCCACGGTCAACGACTTCAGCCAGCTGCTGCCCTTCCTGATGCGCACCTGGCTATACGTGTCCGGCGTGCTGTTCAGCATCGCCGCGCTGCAGATCCGCTCGTACCGCTGGGCAGTCGCGCTGCTGGAGATCAACCCCGCGGCGCTGTACATCACGCTGATGCGCAATTCACTGCTGATGTCGCAGCGCCTGAGCTCGCCGGGCAGCCAGCCGTACAACGCGCGGCTGTGCGCCCTGTGGAACACCAAAGAAAAGCAGTACTGGTACGACAGCGCGCACTGCCACTACTACGCCGACCCGCATCACTTCTGGCTGTACGGCGTAGCCTGGGCGGTGGTCGCCCTGGGGGCCGGGTTCCTGTTCTTCTGGCGGGCGGAGGCGAAGTACGGCCGTGGCTAAACCAATGGTGGTCGTCGATGACCTGCACATCGTGTACCGGGTCTACGGCGCGGGCGGCGACCGTGGCACGGCTGCGACCGCGCTGCTGCGGATACTGGGCCGCAAGACCAGGGGCTCGATCCGCGAGGTGCACGCGATCCGGGGGATGTCGTTTGTCGCCTACCGGGGCGACGCGGTCGGCGTTATCGGCAGGAACGGATCGGGGAAATCCACCTTGCTGCGCGCCATCGCCGGGCTACTGCCGCCGGAACAGGGCAACGTGTACTCCACCGGCGAGGCGTCCCTGCTCGGGGTGAACGCCGCGCTGCTCGAGGACCTCACCGGTGAGCGCAACGTGATCCTCGGCTGCCTGGCCATGGGGATGACCAAGCAGGAGGCCAAAGAGAAGTACCAGAGCATCGTGGACTTCTCCGGCGTCGGCGAGTTCATCGACCTGCCGATGAAGACCTATTCATCGGGCATGGGCTCCCGGCTGCGGTTCGCGATCGCCGCGTCCAAGAGCCACGACGTCCTGCTCGTCGACGAGGCACTGGCCACCGGCGACGCCGAATTCCGGGTCAAGAGTCACGCCCGAATCGAGGAACTGCGCAAGGAAGCCGGCACCGTGTTCCTGGTCGCGCACAACCTGGAGGAGGTCGAGATGACCTGCAACCGGGTGATCT
The DNA here is from genome assembly GCA_963775745.1 of uncultured Actinomycetota bacterium. Classification (GTDB taxonomy): domain Bacteria; phylum Actinomycetota; class Actinomycetes; order Streptosporangiales; family Streptosporangiaceae; genus DATBGO01. Next base: position 87,570 of record CAVZKE010000018.1, on the reverse strand, counting down.
GGATGGAGCGCGGCAAGATCGTGACGCAGGGTACCGACGTCACCGGCATCATCGACCAGTACATCGCCGCGTCCGGCGGCAAGCCGGTCGATCGTGATCCCGCGTCCGGCGAGCGGATGGGCGCGCGCGAGCACGCGAAGGCCTGACGCGACCGGACCCAGGAGCCTCGCGCGCTCAGCTGACCGCCCAGAGCTCGCCCGGCTCGCCGTAGCAGTCCTCCTGAACCATCCTGGTGTCGGCTGCGCAGCTATTGCCCAGGTCGGCCAGGCAGCGGCCGGAACCACTGTTGAGCAGCTCACCGCCCGGTCCGGAGAACCATTTCTCGCTGGCGGAGCCCGAGCAACGGGCCAGTTCGGCGGCGGCGCCGTCACGCGTGCTCCGGCCCGCGACTGCGAGGCATTCCCCGCGGATCCGCAGGGTGCCGTTGCGGTACCTGGCCCACCGCTGCCCACTGGCGCGACGGCAGGGCGAGATCGTGACCTTGATGCCAGGAGCGCGCGCGGCGGCCGGATCGGTGAGGCAGCGGCCGACCAGCACGGACAATATCGGCCCGGCCGGCAACTCCCAGGACTGGCCGGCGCGGTGACCGCACGGCCGGATCAGCACGCGGGTTCCGGCGCGGCGGCGGGCGGCCGGATCGGTCAGGCAGCGGCCGGATCCCGGATTGTAGAGCTGGTCCAGCGTCCGGTACTGCCACCGCTGGCCCGGTGCTCCGGTGCAGGCCCGCAGGGCCAGACCCGCTCCGCCGCCGGTCCGGCCCAGGCAACCGCCGTGCGCCCGGAGCGTGCCAGTACCGCCCGGGGCGCCGGGCGGTACGAACCGCCAGTAGTCGGCGCGACGCCCCTCGCAGCGCCCGGTCACGGCCTGGGCTCCCAGCCGGTCACCGGAGGTCACCAGGCACGTACCGCCGCCGTCCAGCCGCACCGGCCCGGCGACCAGATAGCGATCAACCATCCGCCGCACGACAATGATCGCGAACTTCACCGACCCCCGGCCAAGCGTCGGACCGCTGGCCGACACCGTCACCCGGAAGGTACCGGCCACCGCCGATCGCCGGAGATAACGCCGCTGGATCGTCCGATGCTCAGGCCAGCGGGCAGTCCCGTCGCGGCGAAGGTGAGCTGATGGCTGTGGGCGCCGGCCGCCGCGACGCGCAACCGGATCCGCCGGCCGACCGCGATGTCCTGTGTCCCCGGATCGGTGACGGTCATCGCGCCCGGCGAACCGGCCAGCCCGCCCGGGCCCGCTGGGAGTACCGAGGCCGGTCGGGCCGTCATAGCCGGATCTGGCCGCGCACAGATACCGCCGGGCGTCCTCGCACCGGCCGTTCGAGCCCGAGCTGACGTCGGTGAAATCGCCAGGATGCTGGTACGGGTAGGACGCGGGATAGGTGCCCGGAGCGGCTTTCCCGCCAGCGCGTAGACGGCGGCGATGATCGGGGGCGCGACGCTCGTACCGCCGGCCGCGTTCCAGCCCGTGGCGATGCCAGGAACCGTGGAGCCGGCCGAATCGTAGATCGCGACAGGCGTGTGCGGATCGGCGTCGGCGGCGACATCGGCCTCGGTCCGGTTCTGGCAGGCCGATGGGGTCGCGGGCTGCTGCCAGGCTGGCTTGGGCTCGAGTGACGAACAGCCCGAGCCGGTGCCGTTCCAGGCCGTCTGGGAACCGCTGCTGTCGGGCGTCGCGCCCACCAGCGTGGTGCCTCCCACGGCGGTGACGAACTGGGATGCCGCCGGGTACTGGGTCCCGTAGCCCGAATCGCCCGCGGCCGCCACTATCGCGACCCCCGGATGGTCGAAACGGGAATCGAAGGCGTTCTCGCCAGTGAATTCCGCACCGCTGCCCCAGCTATTGGACACCACGCTCGCATGCTGGCTTGCGTAACTCTCGGCGGCGGCCAGGCTGGAAATTGCGTCTGATTTGGCCTCGACCAGCAGGATATGGCAGAGCGGGCAGATCGCCGAGACCTTGTCGAGATCGACAGATTCCTCGAATTCCCAGTCACCGCTGCGATCGGTCCGCGGCAGCGTGGAGCCGCCCGATGAGTTGATGATCCGCAGGCACCGAGCCCCGCCGCGGGCCGTGCAGCTGGGCAAGCCGTAGTGCGCCCGGTATACGGCCAGGTCATGGGCGGCCCGCCGGTCGTTGTAGGCGTCCACGATGGCCACCGTTAACGTACCGTCCGGCGCCGAGCCGACGGCCGAGGCCAGGCCGTAGGCGCCGAGCAGATCCGCAGGCGCGTACGCTCCGGCCGGCGGCCCGGCCTGGGCCATGGCCCGCGCGCGGCCGGGCACCAGTGCCATGCAGGTCATCTGGCCTGGACGGGACGGGACACACCTGCCTGGCTCCGCCTGACGTCGGCATGGCGCGGGGTGAGTTGACGAACTGGGCTCCGGCGGGCACCTGCGGGGCCGCGGCCCGACGAGCGGGCTGGCCGACCCCGGTCGATGGAGCCGGGGCGGGACGGACAGACTGGCCCACCTCGCGTAACGAACGAGGGGCCGGACGGGCCGATTGGCCCACTGCGGGCGACGAACCCGAGGCCAGGGCCGCCCCGGGCGACGGAGCCGGAGCCGGGGCCGCCCCGGGCGACTAACCCGGGGCCGGACGCGCCTGCACGCCCGCCGCGAGCGACGAACCCGGGGCGGCACCGGCAGGCGGCGCGGGGGAGAGCGAAGCGGCGCCGGTGGCCACGGGCGTGCTGGTCAGCGCCAGTCCGGCGAGCCCGGCGCAGACGCCCGCGTGCCGGGCGAAGGCCGCAAGCGCCGGCCCCCGCCGGGACCAACCGGCAATGCGCATGAATCCTCCGCAAGCAGGTCAAATCCGTCAGGAGTCAGTTGGGGAACCGGACAGTACGCCCGGATTTCCGTTAAGAGCAAGAAATAAACATTGCCTGGTATCCGGGAATACTCGATGAAGCCGCCTGATCCCCCCGGGTCGCGGCGCCAAATCGGTATTGGCTCACCGACTATAACGATTGGGCTAAGGCTTTTTCAGGAGAACGGCGACGGCCGTCAGTCCTCAGGCCGGGCCGAAGAGCTGCCCGAGGACGGGGGCGGTACGGGCGGAGCGGGAGCCGGGATCGCCGGAGCCAGTGCGACCGGAGCCGCGGCGGCAGGCGGCACCGGGCTGCCCGAAGCCGACGCCTCCGGGCCGACCGGGGCGGGAGCCACCGAGACCGGAGCTTGGGCCGGGGCTGCGGCCGGGGGCGCCGCAGTCGCCGGGGGCGCCGCAGTCGCCGGGGTAGGAGCCGCCGGAGCCGGGACCGCGGCCTGAGCCGGGGCTGCGGCCGGGGGCGCGGCAGCCGCGGGCGCCGGGCCGCCTGGTGCGGTGCCGCGCAGCCGCAGCAGCATCACCGTGCCGCCGCCGGGGCGCTCGCGGGCGGCCACTTCGGCGCCCTGCGCCTGAGCCAGCTGGCGCACGATGTAGAGGCCAAGGCCGATTCCGCCGAACCTGCGCCGGTCGCCCGTCTCGCCCTGCACGAAGCGCTCGAAGATCCGTTCGCGGTCGGCGGGCGCGATGCCGATCCCGCTGTCCTCGACGGTCACCTCAATCCGGTCCCCGGCCGGGGCGGCCCGGATCGTCACCGCCCCGCCGTCCGGCGAATACTTGAAGGCGTTCTCGATGAGCTGGCCGACGATGATGTCGGTCGCCATCGGGTCGCCGTATGCGGGCGGCAGGTCATCGGGGATGTCGGCAGCCAGGGTGTGCCGGTCCGACAGCGGGCGGAACGCGGTCACCGCGGCTCGCAGCGGCCCGGCCAGGTCGAACAGCCCGTTGCTCACGACCAGCTGATCCGCGCCGGCCCGGGAACCGAGCAGCAGCTGTTCCACCAGCCTGGCCAGGGCGCCAGAGCGTTCGGCGATCGTCTGCACGGCGCCGCGGCGGTCGGCGTCGGACAGTTTGTCCCAGCGGTTGGCCAGCGTGCTCGCGAAACCTTGCACCACAGTGATCGGAGTCCGCAGCTCATGGCTGGTCGTGGCCAGGAACAGGTCCTTGGCCTCTTCGAGTTCCTTGGCCGCGGTAACATCCCTGAAGTCGACGACCTGCTCGTCGCGGCCGGTCAGCCCGGAGCACATCAGGTCGAGCCAGCGCCCGCTGGCCAGCTTGTGCGTCAGCTTGGCGCCGGGCTCGGGGAGCGGGAACGGGGGCGGCCCGCCGATCACCTCCTCGTAGGTCACCCCGGTCAGGCGGTGCGCGGCCGGATTCCACTGCCGGACCAGGCCGCCGGCGTCGAGCACGGCGATGCCGTCCGCGCTGGCGTCGATCACCGCGCGCTCGTGCGCGCGCTGCTTCACGACCTCCTCGAATGCGGTGACGTTGGACAGGGCCACGCTGGCGTGCCCGGCCAGCAGTTCGAGGAGTTCTAGCTCGACATGGCCGACCTTGCGCCTGGAGTAGAGGGCGTACAGCGCGCCGTAGGGGCGCCCGGCCACGTGGGACAGGCTGAGCGCGATCGTGTGCAGCCCGGGCAGTGCTGACCAGATCAGGTCGTCGAAGCGGCCTGACTCGCCGGTCGCCATCATCACCGTCTTGCCGGACCGCATCAGCTGCCCGACCGTGCTGGAGGCCAGGTCCGCGGTGCGGCCGCGCAGCCGGGCGGGCAGCCCGTCCATGCTGACCAGGCGCAGCCGGTCGCCCTCGATCAGCACGAAACCGCCGGCATCGGCCCGGGTCAGCTCGCGCAGGCTGGCTGAGATCCGGTCGAGGACCGCCTCCAGGCGGAGCTGCGCGTTCATGTCGGCCACCACGTCACCCAGGCGCCTGACGACCCGGGCCCGTTCGGCCATGTAGTGGCGGACCGCCTCGTCGTCGCCGGTCTGATGGCAGACGCTGACCCAGCCGACCGTCTCGCCCCGGCTGATCAGGGCGCTGGTGTCGATGCGCAGGTCGAGCCGGCTGCCGTCTTTGCACAGGCGCCGGGTCGCGAACGAGATCTGGCCGCCGCCGCGGACCCGTTCGAGTACGGCGTTGTGCTCGGCCTTCAGTTCCTCGGGGACCATCGGCGGCTCGGTGCCGGTCACCTCGGCGGCCGGCCAGCCGAACATCCGCTCGGCGGCCGGGTTCCACACCAGGACCCTGCGATCGGCGCCAAACGCCATGATCGCATCGGCGGCGCAGTCGATGATCGCGCGCGCGGTCGCGTCCATCCGGTCCCGCCCGGCCGACGCCAGCAGTCTCAGCCCCACGCCCCCATGCTCCACCGGTATGCATCTCACGTCAGCGAAAACCCGACGCCGGTGGCGTGCCGGCCGCGGATCCGGGACCGGCGGCTCAGGGAAGCCCGGCGGCTCAGGGAAGCCGGGCGGCTCACGGAAACCGGGCGGCTCAGGGAATCCCGGCGGCTCAGGGAAACCCGGCGGCCCGGCGGTCATCGTCCGCGGCGAACAGCACGCCCGGGTTGAGCAGCCCCGCCGGGTCGAGCGCCGACTTGATCGCGCGCATCGCGGTGATCTCCGCAGCCGGCCGGCTCCAGCCGAGCCAGGCCGCCTTGGCCCGGCCGAAGCCGTGCTCAGCCGCGGCTGATCCGCCATGGGCCACGGCGAGCCTGGCCACCGCCGCGTCGACGTGATCATCCGCGGGGTCCGGCCCGACCACGTTCACATGCAGGTTGCCGACCGCGATGTGACCGAACACCAGCACCGCGCAGTCGGTGCCCCCGGCCGCGTACCGCACCGCTTCGTCGAGTTCGGCCCGGAACGCGCCGAGACTGGCCAGCGGCACGGCCACGTCCACCTTGTGCGGCACCCCGGTGGTGGCGATCGCCTCGGCTAGCCGTTCGCGGTAGGCCCATAGCCGGGCCCGGTCCGGGCCCGCCAGCGCGACCGCCGTGTCCGCGGGCAGCACCGCCGAGAGCCGGTCGGTAAGCTCGGCGGCGGGAATCTCCGCCAGCAGGTAGGCCGGGGCCCAGCCGCTGAGCGGCTCCGGCAGATCTGCCACCCGCCGAACCAGGTCCAGGCCGGCCGCTTCGAAGTACTCGGCCGCCCGCAAGGCCGGTGCCTGCGCCCTGATCTGCGCCTGCAGCTCAGCGGCCGCGGCGGCGCCGCCCACTCCGGCCAGCAGCACCGCGGCGGGCGGTTCGGCCGGCCATAGTCGCAGCCGGGCGGCGGTGATGACCGCGAGCGTCCCCTCGCTGCCCGCCAGCAGCTGGCCGAGGTCGTAGCCCGCGGTCCCGGCGGGCAGCCCGGTGAGATCATCCAGAACGGAGCCGTCGGCCAGCACCGCCGTCAGGCCGAGCAGCTGGGAACGGGTCCGGCCGTACCTGATGGTGTGGATGCCGCCCGCGTTCGTCGCGATGGTGCCGCCCACGGTGGCCGAGTCCCGTGCGGCCAGGTCGACCCCGTATTCGAAACCGGCCCGGGCGGTGTGCTCCCGCAGGGCCGCGATGGTCACTCCGGCCGCCGCGGTGACCTGCCCGGCTATCGCATCCACCGGGCCGAGGGCGGTCAGCCGCCGGGTGGACAGCACGACCGGCGCGGGCCTGGGCGAGAGCGGAACCGGGGAGCGCGGACCCGGGGAGCGCGAGCCCGGGGAGCGCGGGCCCGGCGACCGCGGGCCCGGCGAGCGCGGGCCCGGCGAGCTCGGGCCAGCGGGCGCCGGAACCGAGCCGCCGACCAGGCCGGTGTTGCCGCCCTGCGGGACCACCGGCACGCCCAGCGCCGCGCAGCAGCGCAGCACGGCGGCTGTCTCGGCCGCCGAGCCCGGCCGCACCGCGCAGCAGGCCAGGCCGTAGTAGCGGCCGGTCCAGTCGGTGACATAGCTGGTCAGCAGGCCAGGGTCGGTCAGCACGTGCGCGCTTCCGGTAATTTCGGCGAGCTGCTGTGCCAGGCTTGTCATCACGCCAGCGTCGCATGGGCCCCGTCGCCCGGGGCAGCTGGATACGGAACCGATCCGGAAGCGGTCACGTCCAATGCGTATGAGGCCAGAAATCGGTGCGGCGCGAGCAGGCGCCTGGTACCTGCTCATCGCGGCGGTATGCGCGGTGGTCGTCACCGCATGCGGCAGCGCGGCTGCCCCGAGCGGCTCGGCCGCGTCCGGGAGCCCGTCGGCCAGCGCGCCGCCCAAGATCTCCCTGGACATCAAGGTGAGCCACGGCCCGGGTACCACGGTCAGGCACTGGACGCTGCGCTGCCAGCCGGCCGGCGGCAGCGCCCCGGATCCGGCCCGGGCCTGCCGGGTGCTGATGCATGCGAAGAACCCGTTCGCGCCGCTGCCCAAGGGCGTCATGTGCCCGATGATCGTCGCGGGCACCAAGGTCGCGACGGTCAGCGGCTCCTGGTACGGCCGCCCGGTCGATGTGACGATGAGCCAGGGCGGCTGCTGGCTGTCGCGCTGGGCTGAGGTCGGGCAGATCTTCAACTGACCGGCCGCGGCGCGGGGGGCCGGTTACCTGAGCAGCCGCGACATCCGCCGGTCGGCCAGCGGCTTGCCGCCTGTCTGGCAGGTGGCGCAATACTGCAGCGCTGAGTCGGCGAACGACACCTCGCGCACGATGTCGCCGCAGACCGGGCAGGGCTGGCCGGTCCGCCCGTGCACCCGCAGGCCGGCCTTCTTCTCGGCCTTCAGGTCGCCCGCCGCCAGCCCCGCGGACCGGCCGATCGCTTCCTGAAGGGTCGCCACGATCACCGCGTGCAACTCCGTCACCTCCTCCGGGCTCAGGCTCGAAGCCAGCCGGAACGGCGACATCCTGGCCGCGTGCAAGACCTCGTCGGAGTAGGCGTTGCCGATCCCGGCGATGATCTTCTGGTCCCGGAGCACGCCCTTGATCTGCGTCCGCGGCCGGCCAGCAGCCCGGCCAGGACCGCCGGGGTAAAGGCCGGATCCAGCGGATCGGGCCCGAGCGCCGCTATCCCGGGAACCGCCGCCGGGTCGGTCACCAGGTAGACGGCCAGCCGCTTGCGGGTGCCCGCCTCAGTAAGGTCGAAGCCGGCGCCGTCGGCGAACCGCAGCCGGAACGCCAGCGGGCCCTTGCCCGGCCGGGGCGGCGCCTCGGGGAGGCTGTCCCGCCAGCGCAGCCAGCCGGCCCGGGCCAGATGCACGATCAGATGCAGCGGCGGCCCGGTACCGTCCTGGCCCTCGGCGGGGGCCGTCACAAGATCGAGGAACTTGCCATGCCGCCCGGTCCCGGTAATCACCCGGTCACGCAGTGCCGTCAGAGCGGGATCATAGGTCTTGAGCACCGAGATCTCCGCGCTGTCAGCGCGGTCGATCACGCGACCGGTCGCGCGCTCACGCAGGTCGGCGGCGAGGGCCTCTACCTCGGGAAGTTCTGGCACGAATCTGATTCTGCCTTGCGACTGCCCATGCCGCAGCCGCGGCAGACTGCACTGCGGCAAGATGCTGCGCAGGCTGCTGGGGCGGGTCACACTGGGGCGGTCACACGGAGGCGGGTCACACGGTGGGCGAGGAGGGATTTGAACCCTCACGTCCTTTCGGACACACGGACCTGAACCGTGCGCGTCTGCCGTTCCGCCACCCGCCCTGGGCAAGGAGTCACCTTAGCACGTACTCCAGCTGTGCCGCGCCGCCGATACTATCGGATGCGAGTAGGGGAAGGAGGTACCCCTGGTGGGCGTTCTGCAGCGCTTCGAGCACAGGCTAGAGGGCATGGTCGAGGGTGCCTTCGCGCGCGCGTTCAAGTCCGAGCTTGAGCCGGTCGAGATAGCGAGCGCGGTGCAGCGCGAGATGGACGACCGTGCCGCGATCGTCGCGCACGGCAGGACTCTGGTGCCCAACGACTTCGTCGTGGAACTCTCAGATGCCGACCATGAGCGCCTCAACGTATACGCGGACAGTCTCGGCGTCGAACTGGCCACCCTCGCCCGCGAGCATGCCAGGGAGCAGGGCTACTCCTTCGTAGGACCGGTCCGGATGCGCTTCGAGGGAGTTCCGGACCTGACCACGGGCACGTTCCGGATCCGCTCGGGGGTCATCCGCGGCACTACGGTGGAGGACGGTGAGATACGCAGGCCCTCCAGCGACCTGCCCAGCCCGGCGGGCAGCGTGGCGGCCGGCCGAGACTGCTCGTCTCCGGCCCTGAGACAGGACCGGACGGCAGCACGCAGCGCACCTACGAGCTCAGCGCGCCGCTGACCATACTGGGCCGCGGGACGGACTGTGACCTGCGCCTGGTCGACCCCGGCGTGTCCAGGCACCACGCCGAGCTGCGCGTAGAGGACGGCGAGGTCGTCCTCGTCGATCTAGGCTCAACCAACGGCACCTTCGTCAACGGACAGCCGGTACGCAGGGTGTCGCTGACCGACGGCACCCAGGTCACGCTGGGCCGCACCACATTGGTCTTCCGCAGGGATGGCAGGTACTGATCCAAGCGGCAGCTTTCCGCCCGACAACCCAACCCGCGCCGGCCACGCCCGCTAAGAGGCAGGTGCGACGCAAGGACTCATGACCGGATGAACGCGCTCACCCTCACCCTGATCAGGCTCGGGTTCCTCGCCGTGCTCTGGCTGTTCGTCATAGCGGCCGTGGGAGTGGTGCGTACCGACCTGTTCGGCTCGGCGACCTCAGCGCGCAGGCAGCGGCGACAGCGGGCCGCCGCCCGGCCACGGCCGCCCGCGCCGGCCAAGCCCCCCAAGAAGACCCGGCCGGGCCGGGCCGCGGGCGGGCGCGGCGCCCCGCAGCACCTGCACGTGACGGCCGGTGCCCTGGCCGGCACCAGTGTTGACCTGACTGATCAGCAAATCACCATCGGTCGGGCGGATGATGCCACACTGGTGCTCAACGATGACTACGCTTCCACCCGACATGCCCGGCTGTTTCCGCAGGATGGTCAGTGGATTGTCGAGGACCTTGGCTCGACCAATGGCACTTACCTCGACCGTCAGAAGGTAACCCAGCCAACCCCGGTGCCGGTCGGCGTACCGATCCGTATCGGCAAGACCGTTCTGGAACTGCGCAAATGACACTTGCACTCCGCTATGCGGTCCGCTCAGACGTCGGCCTCCTCCGCGAGGGGAACGAGGACTCGGCGTACGCGGGCCCACATCTGCTTGCCATCGCCGACGGCATGGGAGGGCATGCCGCGGGCGAGGTCGCCAGCGCCGTAGCCATCTCGGCGCTGGCCGGGCTGGACGAGGAAATACCGGTCAGCGACCTGCTGGAGCTGCTGTCCGCCGCCGTCGCCAGTGCCAACGCCACCCTGCACGAGATGAGCACGCAGGACCCGTCGGTCGAGGGCATGGGCACCACGCTGACGGCCATGCTCTGGTCCGGCTCGACGGTGGCGGTCTGCCACATCGGCGACTCGCGCGCCTACCTGCTCAGGGACGGCGAGTTCTACCAGATCACCCATGATCACACCCTGGTCCAGTCGCTGGTCGATGACGGGCGGCTCAGCCCGGAGCAGGCGCACACCCACCCGCAGCGGTCACTGGTGATGCGCGCGCTGCAGAGCAGCACCGACGCCGAGCCCGACCTTTCGGTGCGCGAAGCGGTCGCGGGAGACAGGTACCTGCTCTGCTCGGACGGGCTGTCCGACGTGGTGAGCGAGCAGACGATGCACAAGACCCTGATGAAGTTCACCGATCCGGAGGAAGCGGTCCACCAGCTGATCGATCTGGCCATCCGCGGCGGCGGCCCGGACAACATCACCTGCATCGTGGCCGATGTGGTGGACATCGCCGCCGATCCGGGGGCCGCCACGCAGGCGTCGGTCATCGTCGGCGCGGCCTCCAACGGCGACGGGCGGCCGCGATTGCGCAGCGACAGCCCCGCGGCCCGCGCCAGCCAGCTCACCCGCCCGGGCCTGCAGACGGCGGTTCACCCGCAGGTCGCGGGCGCCCCCGTCACGACCGCCGCCCCCCCGGACGGCGTGGCCACGGCGGGCGTGACCACGCAGCCGGGGCGGGCCGCCCGGACCGCGACGGTGACCCAGCCGGGCACGGTGGCCGGCCTGACCGAACCAGAGCCGGAGGAGGCGGACACCGCCGAAGTCCCGCAGGGGCGACGGCGCTGGCCGCTGGTCACCTCGATCCTGGCCGTCCTCATCATCGTGATCGCCGCCGGCGGGTACGCGGCGTGGCGCTACACCCAGAGCCAGTACTACGTGGGCACCGACGGCCAGCAGGTGATCATCTACCGCGGCGTCAACGAGAACGTCGCCGGGCTGAGCCTGTCCAGCGTCTACCAGCGCACCGCAATCCCCATCGCGCACGTGACCGCGAACGACCTCCCGCAGGTCAAGAGCACGATCTCGGCCGACAGCCTGAACGGCGCCAAGCAGATCGTGGTCAACATCCAGCACGCCTACACCTGCCAGGTGGCGACGGCCGCGCTGCAGAAGTGGGAAGCGAACAAGCCCGCCCCACCCAAGCCGAGGCGGGTCAAGGGCAAGCTGGTCACGCCCAAGCCCAAGCCGTATCCGCCGAAGCCCGCGGTCCCCTCCTACTGCGCAGGCCAGCAGGGGGCGCCGGCGTGACGGCGGCTCCTCACACGGCACGGTCCGCGGCGCCGTCCGCCGCGTCCGTTCCCATGCCGCGGGGCCGGCGCGGGGCCGAGCTGCTCATGCTGGTCTTCGCGATCGCCGTGGTGCTGTTCGCTTATGCGAGCGCCGGCCTCGGCCTGAACGGCAAGCTCCCGCCCGGCCTGGTCGTCTACGGTCTCGCCTTCGCGGCCATCGCCGGCGCCGCGCACCTGGCGGTCCGGTGGCTGGCCCCCTGGGCCGATCCGCTCATGCTGCCGCTCGCGGTCCTGCTCAACGGCCTCGGCATCGTGATGATCTCCCGGCTGCAGGCCTCCGGCCGGGCCGGTAACCCCGGGTTCGTGATCAGCACGATGAGCGCGTCCTCCACCACCTACCAGGTGATGTACAGCGCGCTGGGGGTGGCCGCATTCGTCGCGGTGCTCGCCTTCATCCGCGAGCCCCGGGTGCTGCAGCGCTACACCTATACCCTGGGCGCGGTCGGCCTGGTGCTACTGGCCATCCCGACGCTGCTGCCGGCCAGCATGAGCGTGGTCAACGGCGCCAAGGTCTGGATAATCCTGGGCGGGTTCTCGATCCAGCCCGGCGAGTTCGCCAAGCTGGCCCTGGCGGTGTTCTTCGCCGGTTACCTGGTCGCCAAGCGGGACGTGCTAGCGCTGGCGGGCCGCCGGGTGCTCGGCATCGACCTGCCCCGCGGCCGCGACCTGGGACCGGTGCTCATCGCCTGGGGGGCCAGCCTGCTCATCCTGGTCTTCGAGACCGACATCGGCACCTCGGCGATCTTCTTCGGGATGTTCGTCGCCATGCTCTACGTAGCCACCCAGCGGACATCGTGGCTGCTGATCGGGATCGGCCTGTTCCTGTTCGGCTCGTTCGTGGCCAGCAAGCTGTTCGCGCACGTGGGCGAGCGGTTCGACATCTGGCTGCACCCGTTCGCCGGTGACAACGCCACGCATTCGGCCTATCAGCTGGTCCAGGGACTGGAGGGGATGGGCTTCGGCGGCCTGTTCGGCAGCGGGCTCGGCCACGGCCAGCCGTACCTGACCCCGCTGGCGCAAAGCGACTTCATCATCACCGCGTTCGGCGAGGAACTCGGGCTGACCGGGCTGATGGCGATCCTGCTCATCTTCGGCCTGATCGTGCAGCGCGGGCTGCGGGCGGCCGTCGCGGTCCGCGATCCGTTCGCGAAGCTGCTGGCCGGCGGCCTGTCCTTCGTGCTGGCGCTGCAGGTCTTCGTGATCGTGGGCGGCGTGACCGGGCTGATCCCGCTGACCGGCGTCACGACGCCGTTCCTGTCCCAGGGCGGTTCGTCGCTGATCGCCAGCTGGGCGCTGATCGCGCTGCTGGTGCGGGTCAGTGACACCGCCCGGCGGCCGGCCCCGCAGCCGATCCAGGACGAGGGCATGACCCAGGTGGTGCGGGCCGGATGAACCGCGCGCTGCTCCGTCTCTCGCTGGCCTGCCTGGCCATGTTCGTGCTGCTGCTGCTCAACGTGAACTATGTGCAGGCCTTCGAGGCAGGCACCCTCGCGACCAAGGCAGGCAACGCCCGGACCTTCGACCAGCAGTTCCAGTACCAGCGCGGCGCGATCGTGGCCGGCGGCGTGAACGCAGCCGGCGGTGTCAAGATCGCCGAATCGCGGCTGATCAAGGGCACCAATGAGTACCAGCGTTACTACCCCGATGGGCCGGTTTACGCCCCGGTGACCGGCTACGACTCGATCTACAGTGCCACCGGTATCGAGGCCGCGCAAGACAAGCAACTGGCCGGCACCGACCCCAGGCTGGCCGTCCACAACCTGATCGGCCTGCTGACCGGCAAGCCGAAGCAGGGCGCCACTGTCTATCTCACCGTCAGCCCGAAGGCGCAGCAGGCCGCCTACCAGGCGCTGAAGGCCGCCGGTCACCCGGCGGCGGCGGTTGCCATCGACCCGAGCACGGGCGCGATCCTGGCGCTGGCCTCCTACCCGACGTTCAACCCGAACGCCTACGCCACCCTCAACGGGAACAAGCTCAGGCGGATCGACAATGCCTACCTGCGCGACCCGGCCCAGCCGCTGCTCAACCGGGCCACCATGGCCACCTTCCCGCCGGGCTCCTCGTTCAAGATCGTTACGAGCTCGGCGGCCTTCTCCACCGGGAAGGTGGCCAACCCGCAGACCACCGTGCCCGCCCCGACCAACCTGCAGCTGCCTGGGTCTACCGTCTCGCTGATCAACGACGGCAACGAGGCGTGCGGGAACGGCCATCCGCCGCTGATCTTCGCGTTCACGATCTCTTGCAACACCGCGTTCGGCGCGCTGGGCATGCGGCTCGGCAGCCCCACGCTGCACACGTACGCGACCGCATTCGGGATGAACAACCCGAATCTCACCATCCCGCTGCCGGTGGCCCAGAGCAACTTCCCGCTGCTGACCGACAAGGCCCAGACGGCCCTGTCGGCGATCGGCCAGTTCGACGACACGGTGACGCCGCTGCAGGAAGCCATGTTCGCGGCGACGATCGCCAACAACGGCACGCTGATGAAGCCGTACCTGGTCCAGCAGGTCCAGGCCCCCGACCTCAACCCGATCCAGAACGCCAGCCCGTCGGTGCTCTCGCGGCCGGTGAGCCCGCAGGTAGCGGGTTACGTCAGGCAGATGATGGTCAGCGTGACGACCAACCAGGGCGGCACCGCCTACGCCACCGCCAACCCGGGCATCGCCGGCGTGCTGATCGCGGGCAAGACCGGAACGGCGCAGAACGGGATCAACAACACCAACCTCAACGACGCGGTCTTCACTTGTTTCGCACCTGCCTACAGCCCCCGCATAGCCGTCGGCGTCATAGTGAAGGGCGGCGGCTTCGGCGCCGACGCCGCGGCACCGATCGCAGTAAAGATCATCCAGGCTTACCTGGGGCTGAAATGACCGCGGGCCAGCCTGGCGCGCGGCCGCGGCGCGCCCGACCCCGAACCAGACCGGAAAGAATACTGAACGGCCATCGACGGCGGCACTGCCCGCCCCGGCTGGCCAGGATCACCAAGATGCAGGGCGGTAACCTCAAGTGCGAGATATGACCCAGCCGCGGCTGCTCGGCGGCCGCTACGAACTCGACGGCATCGTCGGCCGAGGCGGCATGGCCGAGGTCTTCAGGGCACGTGACATCCGTCTTGATCGCATCGTCGCGGTGAAGACCCTGCGCGACGACCTGGCCAGGGATCAGACCTTCCAGGCCAGGTTCCGGCGCGAGGCCCAGTCCGCGGCCTCGCTCAACCACCCGTCGATCGTCGCGGTCTACGACACCGGCGAGGACATGGTCGGCTCCACCCCCGTCCCCTACATCGTGATGGAGTTCGTGGACGGGCGCACGCTGCGCGACCTGCTGCGCGACGACCGGCGGCTGCTGCCGGAACGGGCCCTTGAGATCACCGACGGCGTGCTGCGCGCCCTGGACTACAGCCACCGCAACGGCATCGTGCACCGGGACATCAAGCCGGGCAACGTGATGCTGACCAGGACCGGCGAGGTCAAGGTGATGGACTTCGGCATCGCCCGGGCCGTCAGTGACGCGCAGGCCACCATGACCCAGACCGCGCAGGTCATCGGCACCGCCCAGTACCTCTCGCCGGAGCAGGCCCGCGGTGAGCGGGTGGACGCCCGTAGCGACCTCTACTCGGCGGGCTGCCTGCTGTATGAACTGCTGACCGGACGCCCGCCGTTCACCGGTGACTCGCCGGTGGCGATCGCGTATCAGCACGTCCGCGAACAGCCGGTGCCGCCGTCGCGGGTGGACCCGGAGATCCCGGGCTGGGCCGACGCGATCGTGCTCAAGGCGATGGCCAAGGACCCGGGTGACCGCTACCAGTCCGCCGGTGATATGCGCAACGACATCCAGCGCGCGCTGTCCGGCGTGCCGGTCGCCGCGCCGTCCTTCGCGGCCGGCTACCAGGGCACCCGGCGGATGGGGCCATCCACCGCGATGGTCGGCCCGACCGGCGCGATTCCCGCCTACGACTACGGGCCAGAAGACCAGCCGCCGCGCCGCGGCCGCCGCCGGCGCTGGCCCTGGGTGGTGGCCATCCTGGTCGCCCTGCTCCTGGTGGCCGGGTTCATCTTCGCCTTCAATTACATCTCGGGCAGCGGCGGCAATATCGCGGTGCCGCAGGTCAACGGCATGACGGTGAAGGCAGCGGAGACCGACATCGCGAACGCGCACCTGATCTCCGTAGTGCAGACGCGGTCGTCCAGCAGTACTCCCAAGGGCCATGTGATCAGCACTAATCCGCCCAACGGGAAGTTCGTCCCGAAGAACAGCACGGTCACATTGTTTGTCTCCACGGGACCGGGCAAGGTGACCGTGCCGGATGTGCGCGGTAGGCAGGTGTCCGCGGCAGCGAACACCCTGACGGGCATGAACCTCCAGGTCAGGGAGGTATCGGTGTCCAGTACCGCGCCTTCTGGCCAGGTGGTGAAGGAGAACCCGGCCGCCGGGACCCAGGTGAACCCGGGCACGTCGGTCACCCTGTACTACTCCAGCGGCGGCGTGACGGTCCCGAGCGTGGTCGGCGACCCGGTCGGCACGGCCCAGCAGATCCTGAGCCAGGCCGGCTTCAAGGTCGTCACGCACACGATCGCCGGGCCGGCCGGGCTCCACCCCGGGCAACGTGTTCTCGCAGAATCCCAGCGGGGGGACCGCGCCGTCCGGGTCCACGGTGACCGTCTACGTCGCCGCCCAGCCGACGCCGAGCCCGTCCACGACCTCACCGAGCCCGTCGCCGTCGACATCGACGTCGACGTCTCCGAGCCCGACCGACACCTAGAGCCCGTGACGGTCGCTAACCGGGTACCGGTCCTTAATCGGTGACCGTCCGCTGCGCGGGACCAGTTCTCTGCGGCGGAGAACTGGCCCCGCGGGCTTGTCCGGGACGATGGCGAGGGCCCGCGCGGCGCGGATGCGCCGGCGCAAGCCCTCAGCTTCTTCCTCGCCCGGGTGGCGGCCGGCGTTACGCGGTGTGCCCGGGCATTACCCGCGGCCAGGCCGGAGCAACTACTCTTACCAGGAAAGCCCGCGCGCTTCCGGCGCGGCGATCGTGCCGCGCAGCCCCGCCCGCGGTGCGGGCGAGACCTCGATCAGGAGAACGACCGTGCCCAAGTCCCGTGTGCGCAGCAAGGCGGTCTATACGCCGCCGCCCAGGTCAACGAAGGCGAAGGTAAGCCCGCGCTGGCTGGCGCCGACCATGGTGGTCTGCCTGCTGCTCGGGCTGGCGTGGATAGCGCTGTTCTATGTCACCCAGGGCAGCACGCCAGTACAGCAGCCGCTCGGGGACTGGAACCTCGTCCTCGGGTTCGGGTTCATCATCGCCAGCGTGATGCTCGCCACCAAGTGGCACTGACCCGCCACCGCTCAGGGCGCTGCCGCTGCGCTGGATAGGGTCGCGCTGGTCAGCTGGTGGTCGCGGACGATCACCGCGATGATCAGCACGACGACGATGACCACGGTGGCCGCCAGCTGGATCGGCTGGCGGCCCTGACGGGGCGCGTATGCATAGGCGGCCGTCAGCGCCGCGCCCGCCACCAGGCCTCCGACGTGCGCCTGCCAGGCGATTCCGGAGAAGGCAAAGCTGATTACCAGGTTGATCACGATCAGGAACACGATCGCCCGGCTGTCCAGCCGGAGCTTTCTGGCCACCACGAACCAGGCCCCGAACAGCCCGAAGATCGCTCCGGATGCGCCCAGCGCCAGGCTCGTGGGCGGTGCCAGCAGGTAGAACAGCACCGAGCCGGCCAGCCCGCTGACCAGGTAAACGGTCAGGAACCTGACCCTGCCGAGCAGCCGCTCGAGCGACGGGCCGACCACGATGAGCGCCCACATGTTGAAGATGATGTGCGCGGGCCCGACCCCGCTGAGGCCCGGTTCATGCAGGAACGTACTCGAGATGAGCCGGTACCACTGGCCGTCGGCGACCCCGATGGTCGGGTTGAACCGTCCGACCATGACCCCATCGTTGACGACAGTCTGGGAGGCCAGCTCCGCGAAGTAGCAGGCCACGTTGATCGCCACCAGGGTCCAGGTCACGACCGCGCCACTGATCATCCGCCCGCCGAACGCCGCGCGCGGCTGCCGGATGGTGCGGTTGCCCTCCCGGATGCACTCGATGCACTGCTGGCCGACCGCCGCCGAGCGCAGGCAATCAGGGCAGGCCGGACGGCCGCACCGGACGCAGGACACATATGTCTCGCGGCCAGGATGCCGATAGCAGGTCGGGATGCTGCTGGTGGCAGGGCTGGACTCGGGGCCCGGGGGGACGGCCACCGTGCTATCCGGCGAAGTTCCCGGCGCCGTCGCCGCCGTCGCCGCGGTCGATCTGCACCGACTCGAGGACCACGTCATCGATGGGCCGGTCGGTCCGCCCCGTCGCCACCTTGCTGATCTGGTCCACGACGTCGCTGCCTTCGATGACCTCGCCGAAGATGGTGTGCCTGCCGTTGAGGTGGGGGGTGGGCACGGTGGTAATGAAGAACTGCGACCCATTGGTCCCGGGACCTGCGTTGGCCATGGCCAGCAGGTAAGGGCGGCTGAAGCTGAGATCCGGGTGGAACTCGTCGGCGAACTTGTAGCCCGGGCCACCGGTCCCGGTGCCGAGCGGGTCACCGCCCTGGATCATGAAGTTGGGGATGACCCGGTGGAAGATCGTCCCGTCGTAGAGCCTGGCGTTGGACTGCTGCCGGGTCGCGGGATCCGTCCACTCGCGTGTCCCCTCGGCCAGCTCGACGAAGTTCCGCACCGTCTTGGGTGCATGGTCGGGAAAGAGCCGGACGGTGACCGTCCCGCGGTTTGTCCGCAGCTTGGCGGTAAGCGTGTTCGTCATGGAAGGAATCCTCGCACGGCCGGGCAGCCTGGGCAGCCAAGCGGCCAGCACACGGCACCCTGTCCGGCCGTGTCAGCACCCATTTTCCCACCTCCGGCGGGTTGCGGCGAATCCGGCGGGCGGCGGCATACGCGACTCAGGCGGATTGCCGCGAATCGGGACGGCTACGGTTGGCGGCCTGGGATAGGGGGAAACTGTGTGGCGACAAAGGATCCACGGGAGGTTAAGTGTCTGTTCTGACCAGGAAGCGCCCGGACGTTCTCGAAACCGTGACGGTACGGGCGCGCCTAGTTCCGATCGCCAAGAACGCCAGCCCGATGGCGAAGAACGCAAGCCGCGCCGCGAAGGATCGCGCGGACGCCGTCATGACCTGGGCGATGCCTTATATCGACAATGCCCGCGTGTGGGCCGCACCGCATGTTGAGCGGACCGGCCTGGCCGTGCGGGACAACGTCGCGCCGAAGGTTTCGTCGCTCCTGGTCACGACCGCGCGTCGGCTGGAGAAGGCACAGCCCAAGCAGCGCCGCTGGCCACGGATGCTCGGCGCGATGGCCATGCTGGCCGCCGCGGGCACCGCTGCCGCAGCGGTAGCGATGCGTCGCCGCGCTTACTCGCTCGGCTACGAGCCGCGCCCGGTGCCAGGCAGCTCCGGCCTCGGTTCGGCCACCGCGCAGGAGATGGGCAACGGCGACCAGGCCGCGCCCGAGCAGGAGGTCAACGGCCAGCACCGGATGCCCTGACCAGAACGCCCGGTCAGCCCGGCCCGTGACTCAGCGGTTCGGTTCGAGTGGCGGTGGCTAGCGGCTCTGGGCTCCCGAGTCGGGGTCGGCTGCCCGCCCCAGGACGCCCAGTCCGGTCGGCTGCCCGCCCCAGGACGCCCAGTCCGGCGGGCTGGTCGCTCCGGGGCGGATGAGCTCATGGCCGCCCGGCCCGGGTTGCGGAGGCTCGGGCAGAATCTTCACTGTGCTGCTCACCGAACTCGTCGATACATCCGCCGCTGTGGCATCCGCGCCCGGGCGACGGGTGAAGATTGCGGAGATCGCCGACCTGCTGCGCCGCGTACCCCCGGGCGAGGTCGCCATCGCGGTGGCATTCCTGTCCGGTGAGTTGCGGCAGCGGCAGATCGGTGTCGGCTATGCGGCGCTGACGAATCTGCTGCGGGCCGACCGGAGTGTGCCGCCAGCGACCTCCGGTGGCGCAGAGGGCCGACCTGCGGAAGGCCCGGCGCAAGACACGCCTGCGGATCACACGCCCGCGGATCACACGCCCGCGGAGGGCCCGGCTGCCGCGGCCGTGCTGACCCTGACCGACACCGATGCGGCGTTCGAGGCCATCGGCGCGGCGGCGGGCCCGGGCTCCCAGGCCAGCCGGCGCAGGCTGCTGGGCAACCTGTTCGGCCGCGCCACCCCCGGGGAGCAGGAGTTCCTGGTCCGGCTGATCGCCGGGGACCTGCGCCAGGGAGCCCTCGAGGGCGTCATGACCGAGGCCATCGCCCAGGCAGCTGAGGTACCTGCCGAGGAGGTGCGTCGCGCGCATCAGCTGGGCGGATCGCTGACGGAAGTCGCGCGCGCCGCGCTAGGCGGCACCGGCCAGGCGGCGCTGCGCGGTTTCAGCCTGCAGATCGGCCATCCGGTCCGGCCGATGCTCGCCGCGTCGGCCCCGGATGTCGCCGCTGCCCTGGAGCGGGTGTCTCCGGCTGCGGTTGAGTGGAAGATCGACGGTATCCGGATTCAGGCACACAAGGACCACGACCAGGTCACGGTGTTTACCAGGACACTGGAGGACATCACCGCGCGCGTCCCCGAAATCACCGAGGCCGTCAGCGCCCTGGACGCCGCCAGGGCGGTGCTCGACGGCGAGGCGGTGGCGCTCTACCCGGACGGGCGGCCGCGCCCCTTCCAGGTCACCGCGGCGAGAACGGCCAGCCAGACTGACTTGACCAGGCAGCGCGCCGGCACCCCGCTGACCCCGTTCCTGTTCGACCTGCTGCACCTGGACGGGACGGACCTGATCGACGCCCCGGGCCGCGAACGGTATCAACGGCTGTCCCAGGTCGCCCCGCCCGACCTGCTCATCCCGCGCACCGTGACGTCGGATCCGGCCGCTGCGCTCTCCTTCTTCCGTGACGCGGTCAGCCGGGGGCATGAGGGGGTCGTGGTCAAGTCGCTGCATGCGCCCTACGTAGCGGGCCGGCGCGGCAGCGAGTGGATCAAGGTAAAACCACGGCACACGCTGGACCTGGTCGTGCTCGCGGCCGAGTGGGGTCATGGCAGGCGCCGGGGGCTGCTGTCCAACTTGCACCTAGGCGCCCGCGAGCCCGCCACCGGCGATCTGATCATGCTAGGCAAGACGTTCAAGGGGCTGACCGACGAAATGCTGGCCTGGCAGACCGCCCGGCTGCTGGAACTGGCCGATCCGCCGCACCCGCCGCTGGCCGATGCTGAGCGGTCCGGCCAGTACGGCACCGTGCGGGTCCGTCCTGAGCTAGTGCTGGAGATCGCGTTCGACGGAGTCCAGGCGAGCCGCCGCTACCCGGGAGGCCTGGCCCTGCGGTTCGCCAGAGTGGTGCGGTACCGGCCAGACAAGAGCCCCGCCGAAGCGGACACCATCGATGCCGTCCGGGCGATCTGGAGCCACGGCGAGCCGCCGGGCCGATCCTGACGGTCAGCTCCGGCTTAGCCGCTGCTGATCTGCATCCCGTCTTCGTCGACCGAGTCGGCCGTCGTGGGCGGCTGGGCAGTGACCACGTTGGTGAAGACCATGAGGCAGTACCGCTGGCGGCGGGTTCTGCGGCGTAAAGGTGACCTTTACCCCAGCAGGTCACCGGAGAAACTGGTCGTGAACAGGGTTACGTGCCCGGCGAAGCTAAGTGAGGATGCCTGGGCCACCAGCTGGTGACCGCCTGCGGTGACGGTCATCTGAGCGCCACCGGACAGGTCAAGCGAGTTCATGCTGAACTCGAGCATCGGCACCACGCCGTTGGCGGTCGCCACATTGGCCACGCCATCGAACGAGAAGCCGGCCAGATCCGCCGACCCGGCCGTGAGGGTCGAGGTTGCGACCGCGGCCACGTCCGCAGGTGCGGCTGCGGCACGCGCCGCGCGGCCGCCGCCCCCGGCCGGGGACGATGCGCCTGACTTGGTCGGGGTCGGGCTGGGGGCGAGGGTAGCGGTCGTGCTAGGTCCCGGCGAGGGTGATGCGGTCGGGTCCGGGCTGGAACCCGGGCTGGGACTAGTGCAGCGCCGCGTAAGTCCTTGAGGGGTTCATCCGGGTTGCGCGGGGTGGTCGCTGGTGTCGGCGAGGTAGAGAGTGCAGGCGGTGTCGAGTGCCGTGTTGGGGTGGCCTGTCGGCCGCCCGTCTAGCAGGACGGATTCGGCGTAGCTGTCGGTGCTGGCCTGCCAGGTCGCGAATGCCCACTCGTCGGGGTCGCCGAGGTACTGGATGCGGCAGAGCGGGATCGTGTCGTCGTCGTTCTCGCTGAGGTAGCCGGTCAGGTAGCCGTAGGAGCCGCGCCAGCGGATGGTGACCTCTTCCAGGACTGGCCAGCGCTGAGACGCGTGGTGGTCGACGGTGCCTTCGATGAGGTCTTTCAGGCGCCGGGGTGGCACGGGCATACGGTCATTGTCGCTGGGTGCGGCGCGGCGCCGCCAGTTGTGATCTTTATGCGGGCATTGTCGGGCGATCGGCACTGATCACCCCGGAGGTGGGCATGGCGCGTGCCGCCAGCGAGGACATCGTGATCCTGGGATCGCGTCGCAAGGCAAGGCTGGAGGCGACCGTGCGCCGGCCGTCCTCGCCGCAGTCGCTGGTGCAGCGCGCCCGGATCGTGCTGCTGGCCTACCAGGGCTGCGCGAACGCCCGGATCGTCGCGGAGCTGGGCTGCTCGGCGGGCACGGTGCGGACCTGGCGGCGCCGCTTCGTCCGCGACGGCATCCGGGCGCTGGCTGACCGGCCGCGCAGCGGCCGGCCTGAGGTGTACGGGCCGGACGTGCGGCTGGCCATCGTGGCCACCGCCACCTCCGCGCCGCCGGACGGCGAGCCGGCATGGACGCACGACATGATCGCCGGCGAGCTGGCCGGCACCGGGATCTCCGCGAGCCAGGTGGGGCGGATACTGGCCGGGCTGGAGCTGGCGCCGCACCGGGTCCGGGGCTGGCTGAACCGCCGCGATGACGAGCAGTTCTGGGCGCAGGCCGCCGCAGTGTGCGAGGTGTACCTGCGCCCGCCGCCAGGCACCGTGGTGATCTGCATCGATGAGAAGACCGGGATCCAGGCCAAGTACCGCCGCTACCCTGACCAGCCCGCCCGGCCCGGCCGGCTAGCCCGCCGGGAATTCGAGTACATCCGCAACGGCACCGTCTCCATCGTCGCCGCGCTGGAGGTAGCCACCGGGCAGGTCGTCGCCGAGCCGATCGCCCGCAACGACTCGGCGACCTTCACCGGCTTCCTGCACCGCCTAGATCAGTACATCGACCCGCGCCTGACCATTCACCTGGTCATGGACAACGGGTCGTCCCATACCTCCCGCGCCACCCGGGCCTGGATCGCCGCGCACCCGCGGATCACGGTCACCTACACCCCAAAGCATGCTTCCTGGCTGGACATGGCCGAGCTGTGGTTCTCCGTCCTGACCCGCGGCCTGCTGCGCCGCGGCGAGTTCACCTCCCGCGCCGGCCTCGCCGCTAAGATCACCGACTTCACGATCCGCTACAACCGCACCGCCCGGCCTTACACCTGGACCTACGACGCCCGCGCCGACCATGCCCGCCATCTCGCCCGCCACGCCGGGCACAGCGACTCCGTAGCCACCTGGCCCACCCCAGAAAGCAGCCTCCCGATGGCCGCGTAACCCCGCCCAGGCCAGCAGCCGAACCCGTCAAGGATTAATGCGGTGCTGCACTAGCACTCGGGTTCGGGCTGGCACTCGGGCTCGGGCTAGGCGTGCCGCCGGGGCCGGGGCCAGGCGTTGCCGGCAGCGCCTGGCTCGTCACCGGGCTCAGGCCCGGCATGGTCATGGCGGCCACGACGGCGCCGAGAGCGTGCGGTGACATGCCCCCGCTGGTGGCCCGGAGCGGCTGATTCAGGACCGCGACCGCCAGCACCAGCACCAGCACCAGCACCAGCACCAGCACCACAACGTTGAGCGCGAGGAATGTGCCGCCCGTTCGATGGGTTTCCGCCTGGCCGGGACGTCTCTGGGCCTGGGCACCGGATTCCTGCGGGTCCGCGCAGGGCCCGCCGGCGCTGGTCGAGTCGGGCCAGATCTCCCAGCCGCCCGTCGACGACGCGGGCGGCAGCGGTTGATTCACGCTTTCCGGCGAACCTGGGTCGCTGTCCGCCGCATCGGCCGGGTGCTGCGGGTCCTCGGCCCCATCAGGCTCGGGCGGGCCGCTGGCCGGGGTTTCGATCGCGCGGCGCTCCGTATCGCCCAGGATGAGTGCCAATCCCTCCGATGGCCCGGCATCGGCGGGCGTGCGCCGACGGAACCACGGCCTACTGGGTGGTAACTGGTCCGTCGTCCAGGCGAAGCCGAGCGATCCGCCGATCATGCCGAGCAGCGTGCCGAGGAAGAAGCCGCCGAGATTGGAGGCGATGAGCGCAACGATGGACAGCACCACCGCCACTATCGAGTGGAAGGTGTGCTGCGCAGGGTTGAACCAGAGCAGCAGCGCACAGACGATCAGGACGCAACCGATCAGGATGCCCGCGATCCCGCCGATCCCGACATGGATGATCAGCCCGAATGAATTCAGCGGCAGCGGGAGGAGCAATAGCTCGGCGCCGGCCAAGATGAGCAGGACGCCAGCCCAGAACGGCCGACTCCGTCGCCATCTGCGCCAAGCTAGCCAGGCGCGCCGACGCTGCCTGGCTTCGGACTGGCCCGGCAGCGCGGCTTCGGACTGGCCCGGCAGCGCAGCTTCGGACTGGCCCGGCAGCGCAGCTTCGGACTGGCCCGGCAGCGCAGCTTCGGACTGGCCCGGCAGCGCAGCTTCGGACTTGGCCGCGGCCAGCTCCGTGGTAGGGGCCGACTCGTCACTGATCGCCAGTTCAGCATCGGCCGCCGCCTCAACTGCGGCGCCCGGCTCAGCCGCGGCCCGCTCAGCCCTGGGGGCCCGCTCAGCCACCGCCCCCGGCCCGGCACCCGCGCCCCGCTCCGTCTCGCCCTCGGCCATGGATTGACCGCCTTCAGGAACGGACTCCGCCGGAGAAGCTCCGGCGGAGTCCGCAGGGTCGTATGAATGAGGCATAAAGCTCAGAAGCAGGGATTGTTGCCGGCCGCGAGGCTCAGGCCGAACCCAGGCAGCGTGAACGTGCCAGCCGACGTCGAGTACGCCACCTGCTGCAGGCCACTGATCGACACGGACGAGGCCTGCTGGCCGAAGGTGCCCGCGGTGCCAACCGGCACCCCGGAAACGGCATTCAGGGTGCTCGCGTCCTGGCCGATGTTGATGTTGGTGAACGTCGCGGTGCTGCCCGACAGCTGATTGGCATCGATGATGAGCGAATCCGCGCTGACCGGCGTGGCTCCGGTGCCGGCCGTGATGCGCAGGGTGAAGTCACCGAGGCCGAACGGGAACGGCGCGACGACGCTCTGGCAGAGGTTAGTGATCTTCGCCGAGCCGATTTCTGACTCCGCAACGGGCACCAGCTTGGAGCCGGCGGTCTGGTCGACGGTGGCAAATTGCTGGAATCCGGTGCCGGTCAGCGAATCCGCCGACACCTCGAACTGCTGGCCGGAAATGGAGAACGAGGCAGCAATCGCGCCTTCGGCGGTCAAGACGACAACCGCCGCGATGGCAGCCAGCGACGGCACCATGATGACGGCAAAACGCCGCCAGCGGGTGCGGCCCCGGGACACGGGCTGGCCTGAATTAGTGATCCCAGAGGACTTCACGCCAGCTCCTGCAAACTCAAGCGCGCGGGCACGGCGAGGAAAGGTGCCTGCATCGCCGACGGTAAGGATTGCCGTATGTGACCAGCGCCACACCGTGCAATCGCGTGGAAGTTACCGCCAAGTAGGCATCTCGGTCAAGAAATCTTTAGTAACAACTTCCCCGACAGCCCCGCCGGACCCGCGACCTGCGGCTCCATATGGCTGAGCCGATGGCGGACCGGACCTGGCCGGGACGGATCGGTCAGCCGATGGCAATCTGACGGCTGCGGCGGACGGTGCCGCGTACTGTGAGTGAGGTAATCTGCCCCCCGGGGAGCGGACTGCCCGGCGGTGCTGGTACCGCCATCGCTCCAGCCGACCGCCAGGCGGCCGGAAAGGGGCAGGCGGCCGGAAAGGGGCAGCAGGACACCGTGGGACGGCCGTCTTGAGTACCTCCGTCACCGGCGTGTCCCGGCCGACGCCAGCCGGGGCCCATACCGAGCCGACCCAGGGCACGCGGCTGCTCGGCCGGGCCGCTGCAGCGGCCATCGCGCTATCTGTCCTGCTCATGGCCGCGACCGCCGCGGCCGGGCCGAGCGCCGTCGTCGCGCCGATCGGCCGGACCTGGCCGATCCCGCCCTGGTGGTGGTCGTTGCACCCATCGGATTTGCAGGCGGTGGGAGCCATCTATGCCGCGGTGATCCTCGGGGCCACCGGGGTCGGTTGCGCCCTGCTCGCCGTCCGGCGCGGGGCCCGCCCCGCCATCCGCCCGATACTGGCCGCCGCGGCCATCGCGGTGGCGGTGCTGACCGTGCTGCCGCCAGCCGGATCAACGGACAGCATCAGCTACGCCACCTACGGCAGGATCGCCGATATCGGGCACAACCCCTACGTCATGACCCCGGCCCAGCTGCGCGCCAGCGGCGACCCGATTGGCCAGCAGACCACCCGGAACTGGGAGAACGACCCGTCCCTGTACGGCCCGCTGGCCACCGGAGCACAGTGGGGCGCGGCCAGGCTGGGCGGCACCTCCATAGGCCGCATCATCTTCTGGCTGAAGCTCCTGTTCGCGGTGGCGTTCGGCGCGATCGCGCTCACCCTGGACCGGCTGCTGCGTGGCGACCCCGCCGCCCGGATCCGGGCCCACCTGCTGTGGACGGTGAATCCGCTCATGCTCTGGGCGGTGCTGGGCGGCGGCCACATCGACGGGCTGGCCGCGGGCCTCGGGCTCATCGGCCTGATCATGGCCCGCCCCCGCCAGGCCGCTGGCTCCGGGCCGCCGGGCACCGTGATCAGCCCGGGCCGGGCGCTGGCGGCCGGGATGCTGGTCGGCGCGGCGGTGGCCATCAAGAGCCCGTTCGCCCTGCTGGTGATCGGGCTGGGCTGGGCGTTGCGGCGGTCCTGGTCCGCGGTGGCGGCCGGGGCGGCCGGGATTGCCATCGTGCTGGTGCCCGGTTACCTTATCGCCGGGCCGGCCGCCGTCCATGACCTGACCACCCGGGGCAGCAACCTGGTGACCTTCGACAGCTTCTGGCGGCTGTTCTACCCGCCCTTCGGGTACAACACCGAGCCGCGCGGGCTGACCATGATCGCCGCGCTGGCCTTCCTGGCCCTGGCCGCCTTGCTGGCCTGGCGGCTGCCGCCCGGGCCCCCCGGGCTGCCGGCCATCAGGCCGGCCCTGGTAGCCGCGCTGGCCTGGCTGTTCATCTGGCCGCTGCAGCGAGCCTGGTACGACGTCATCATGTTCGCGTTGCTAGCGATCTTTCCCGCGACCCGTATCGACTGGCTGGTCCTGATCCGGTCGGTACCCGCCACGCTGGACCTGGTGGCCGGGGGCGCCACGCATCCGCTCAGCCCGACATGGCTGCACTGGACCAACAATCACCTGGGCAACGTCGGCGCCCCCGTGGTCCGGCTCGCCGCTGTGGTCGTCCTGGTGCTGTTGTGTGCCACGGCCGCCTGGAATCCGCGGCCACGGCCGGCGGGCTGGCCCGGCGGCGGCCCGGGACCAGCGGTGGGCAGCCCGGGACCGGCGGTGGGCAGCCCGGGACCGGCGGTGGGCAGCCCGGGACCGGCGGTGGTCGGCCCGGGACCGTCCGGGGACGGCCCGGCCAGGCGGCCATGATGGGACAGTGACCTGAGCCGGAGGGACCCGCATGCGGACGGTGTGGCTGGACCCCGACGGTTCCTGGCGCACGACGCTACGCGGCCGTCAGGTGCTTTCCGAGCCCAGGATCAACAAGGGCACGGCGTTCGGCGATGACGAGCGGCACGCCCTGGGCGTCATCGGCCTGATCCCATCCGGCCACGTCACGCTGGACCAGCAGGTCAACCGGGCCTACGCGCAGTACCTCCAGCAGTCGGGCGACCTGGCCAAGAACGTCTATCTCACCGACGTGCATGATCGCAATGAGGTGCTGTTCTACCGGCTGCTCACCAGTCACCTGAGCGAGATGCTGCCCATCGTCTACACGCCGACGGTCGGCCAGGCGATTCAGCAGTACAGCCACGAGTACCGTCGGCCGCGCGGCGTCTATCTTTCCGTTGACCATCCTGAGCTGATCGAGACCTCGCTGCGCGCGGCCGGCCTGGAGGACGGCGACGTGGACCTCATCGTGGCCACCGATGCCGGGGCCATCCTGGGCATCGGGGACTGGGGCGTCGGCGGAATCCACATCGCGGTCGGAAAGCTCGCCGTCTACACGGCCGCGGGCGGGATCAACCCGAACCGGGCGCTGCCGGTCATGCTCGACGTGGGCACCGACCGGCAGAGCCTGCTGGATGACCCGCTGTACATCGGTAACCGCCACCCCCGGGTCCCCGCTGGCGAGTATGACCGCTTCATGGACGCCTTCGTCGACGTGGTGACCGGGCTCTTCCCTTGCGCGCTCTTGCACTGGGAAGACATCGGCGTGAGCAACGCCCGGCGGCTGCTGGAACGGTACCGGCACCGGCTGCTCACCTTCAACGACGACATCCAGGGCACCGGCGCGGTCAACCTGGCCGCGGTCCTGGCCGCCGTCCGCGCCGCCGGCAGCGCGCTGGCCGAGCACCGCGTCGTGATCTTCGGGGCGGGTACGGCGGGCACCGGCATCGCCGACCAGCTGTCGGCGGCCATGCTGGCCCAGGGGCTGACCCGGGAGCAGGCCAGCGCGCGATTCTGGGCCGTCGACCGGCCCGGCCTGCTCACCACGCGCACCCCCGGCCTCAGCGATTCGCAGCGCAGGTACGCGCGCGAGCATGCCGAAGTGGCGGACTGGGCCGCCGATCAGCAGCGCGGCGGGATCGGCCTGGCCGAGGTGGTCAGGCGGGTACACCCGACGATCCTGATCGGGACCTCGACCGTGGCGGGCGCGTTCACCGAGCAGATCGTCCGCGAGATGGCAGCCCATGCGAAGCGGCCGATCATCCTGCCGATGTCCAATCCGACCTCGCTGTCCGAAGCGGCCCCCGCCAACCTGATCCGCTGGACCCAGGGCCGGGCTCTGGTCGCCACCGGCAGCCCCTTCGACTCCGTCGACTACGGGGGCTCCCGCTACGAGATCGGCCAGGCCAACAACGCCCTGATCTTCCCCGGTCTCGGCCTCGGCGTCATCGCGGCCCGGGCCACCCGGGTGACCGACCAGATGCTCGCGGCCGCCGCGCACGCGGTCGCGACGCGGGTCGACACCTCGGCCGCCGGCGCCCCGTTGCTGCCCCGGGTGGCCGAGCTGCGCGAAACCTCAGTCGCGGTCGCCGCGGCCGTCGCGACGGCCGCGGTGCGCGAGGGCGTGTCGGACATCCATCCCGGTGAGCCCCTGGAGGAGCGGATCCGGGCGCTGATGTGGGAGCCGGCCTACCGGCCCGTCCGGCCGGTCTGACCCGCCCGCCGGGCTCGCCCGCGGCTATGCCCGTCCCATCGACCGGCCGCCGGGTTCGCCCGCGGCTATGCCCGTCCCAGAAACCGCCCGCCGGGCCCATCAGACGGTCAACCCAGCGGTACGCGCTAATCGCTAAGTTCCTGAGCTCCGGCTCACAGGCGCGGGTCGACCGGCTCGCTTTCCAGGGCCAGGACGCCGAACACGCACTCGTGCACCCGGTACAGCGGTTCGCCGGCCACGAACCGCTCCAGGGCTTCGATCCCGAGCGCGAACTCGCGCAGGGCCAGCGACCGCTTGTGGCCCAGCGACCGCGACCTGAGCCTGGACAGATTGGCCTGCGCCGTGTACTCGGGCCCGTAGATAATGCGCAGGTATTCACGGCCGCGGCATTTGATCCCTGGCTGGGCTAGGCCCCGGCCGCCGCGGTGCACGACGCTGGCCGGCTTGACCACCATCCCCTCACCGCCCGCCCCAGTCAGCTCAAGCCACCAGTCGGTGGCCGCCGCCACGCTGCGCTGCGCATCAGCGCCCTGATCGAGCGACACGGTGATCGACCGGGTGCGCCGCAGGATCGCCGGAGCACGATCGCACAGCCTGCTCAGCACCTCCAGCTGCCAGTGATGATCGCGAAGCGCGTGCACCGAGCCCGCGCCGGCCAGGATCTGGAACGGCGCGAGCCTGAGGTCGTCGACGGAGCCCACCGGCCAGCAGTACCGGCGGTAGGCCTCGACGAACCGGCGGGCCATGACCGAGCGCTGCCGGGACTGCTCGGCTAGATCGCCGACGTCGACGCCGCGGGCGGCCGCCTGGCGAGCCGCCGCCGTCTCGGCGTCGAGTGCCGCGATGGCGGCGGCGCCCACCGGAGCGTAGTGGCCGCGCAGCAACTCGCCCGCCTTCGCTGACCAGGGCAGCAGCTCGCAGTCGAGGGCCAGCCAGTCGGTGCCGAGCTCGTCCCACAGCCCGGCGTCGGTGATCGCCGCGGTGACCCGGCTGAGCAGTTCCTGCTCGGTGATCTGGTCGGCGAAGAACGCGCGCCCGGTGCGGGTGTAGATCACGCCAGGCCAGCCGCCCGGCGCGCCGAACGTGCGCTGGGCGGCCGGGGCGTCCCGGCAGGCCAGCACGATGGCCCGGGACCCCATGTGCTTTTCCTCGCAGACCACCTCCGCGACGCCGGCGGCCCGGTAGGCGCTGAACGCCTCCGCCGGGTGCTCCAGCAGCCCCGGCTGGGCGGACGTGGCGGTCGGGGACATGGTCGGCGGGAGGTAGATCAGCCAGCGGGGGTCGATCGCGAAACGGCTCATGACCTCCAGGGCCGCGGCCGCGTTCTCCTCACGGACCGTCACCGTGGTGCCGGGCAGCCTGGTCTTGATCTGCCGCTTGCCGGCCACGTCGGTGATGTCGAGATCGGCGGGCGCGCGCTGCGGCGCGCCGCCGGCCTCAGCGGGGCCGCCGAGCGGCCTGGCCGGCTCGTAGTAGACCGCCCGGGCGGGCACCGAGACCAGCTCGCGTTCCGGATAGCGCAGCGCCGTCAGCGCGCCGCCGAACACGCAGCCGGTGTCGACGCAGATCGTGCCGTTGACCCAGGCGGTTTGCCGGACCGGCGTATGGCCATAGACCACCAAGGCCCGGCCGCGATACTCGGTAGCCCACGGATACCGAACGGGGAGCCCATACTCATCGGTCTCACCCGTGGTATCGCCGTACAGCGCGAACGCCCGGACCGCCGCCGAGGCGCGGCCATGCATGGCGGCGGGCAGCCCCGCGTGGGCGACGACCAGCCGGCCGTCGTCCAGCACGAAGTGGCCGACCAGCCGGTCCATGAAGTCGGTGGCCTGCCTGATGAACTCGGGCGGCTCGGCCGCGAGCTGGGCCAGGCTCTCGGCCAGGCCGTGGCTGCTGCTGACCTTACGGCCCCGTAGCGCCCGCACCAGCTTGACCTCGTGATTCCCGGCCACCGACAGCCCGGATCCATCGGCCGTCATGCCCATCACCAGCCGGAGCACGGCGGGCGTGGCCGGCCCCCGGTCGACCAGGTCCCCCACGAAGACCGCCGTCCGGCCGTCCGGGTGCCTGGCTGAGCCGCCGCCCGGGTCCACGGTGTAGCCGAGCCTGGTCAGCAGTTCGGCCAGCTCGTCAAAGCAGCCGTGCACGTCGCCGATGAGGTCGAAGGGCCCGTGCTCGGACCGGCGGTCATTCCAGAGCGGCTCGCGCTCGATCACCGCCGTGGCGACCTCGGTCTCCCCGGACAGGACGAACTCGCGGTGGAAGCCTTCCCGGCGCAGGCCGCGCAGGCCGCGCCGGAGCTGTTCCTGCTGCTGGCGCAGCACATGGGCGCCGAACGCCCGGTCCGCGCGCGCCGCGTTCCTGGCCGCGCAGACGTCCGCGGGCACATCAAGGACGATCGCCACGGCCAGCACGTGATGCCTTCTGGCCAGCTCGATGAGGGATTTGCGCGCGGCCGGCTGGACACTGGTCGCATCCACCACGGTGAGCCGTCCGGCCGCCAGTCGCTTGCCCGCGATGAACTGCAGTACGTCGAAGGCATCGCGGGTGGCCGACTGGTCGTTGCTGTCGTCGCTGACCAGCGCCCGGCAGAAGTCCGACGAGATGACCTCGGTGGGCCGGAAATGCCGCGCGGCGAAGGTGGATTTGCCTGATCCGGTGACGCCGATCAGTACCACCAGCGCGAGGTCCGGGAGCTTGATGGCGGTCATCGCCGGAACACCGCCAGCTGGGACGGGCTGCCCAGGCGCGGGTCAGCGGGCCCGACGCCGGACACCTCGGCCTGGTAGCCGTGCCGGGCCGCCACGCTGGCCGACCATTGCGCGAACTGCCGCCTGGTCCACTCGAAACGGTGGTCGCGGTGCCGCATGCTCCCGGCCGGCAGCCCCGGGAACAGCTCGTTGTACTCCGCGTTCGGCGTGGTCAGGATGACCGTGCCGGGCTGCGCATAACCGAACAGGGCCCGTTCGAAGGCGCCCAGGCGCGGCGGGTCCAGGTGCTCGATCACCTCGACGACGGCCGCCGCGTCGAAACCGCGCAGCCGGGCGTCGGTGTAGGTGAGCGAGCCGTGCAGCAGCTCGATCCGGCTGCGCTGGCGGGGCGCCATGGTGTCCAGGTGGATTCTCCTGGCCGCACCCTGTAGCGCCCCGGACGACACGTCCAGGCCCACGATGCGCTGCAGGCCCTGCTCGGCGAGTAGTACCTCAAGCAGGCGGCCCGAGCCGCACCCGAGGTCGAGCACGCTGCGCGCCCCGCAGGCCCTGATCGCGTCGAGGACCGCCGCGAGCCGCTGCGCCGGCAAGCTGATGACCTGCTCCACCGACTCCTCGGCGGCGTCGGCCAGCTCGTCAGCGCGATCGGGATCGCCGGCCTCGTCGTCGAAGAGCCTGGCCAGCGCGTCGGCCGTCAGCCGCCGGTCGTGCCGGAGGTAGCGGCTGCTGATCAGCTCACGGTCGGGATGAGCGGCCAGCCACGGGCCGCCCCGGCGCAGCAGCTTGTCCACCTCGTCGGCGGAGACCCAGTAGTGCTTGTCATCGTCGAGCACCGGGAGCAGCACGAAAAGCTGACCGAGCACGTCGCGCAGCCGGGCGGTGGCGGTCAGGCGCAGCGTGAGGTAGGGGCTATCGCCCCAGTCGGGGAACTGCGGGTCCAGCGGCAGCGGCGTGGCCTCCATGGCGTAACCGAGCGGCTCGAACAAGCGGCGCGCCAGGGCCTGGCCGCCCCGGCTCGGCACCACCGGCATCCAGAGTTCCAGCGGGATAGCCTGATCAGCCAGCTGCGGCCGCTCCTTGCTGCGGCCGCTCATCGCGGTACCGAACAGCCTGCCGAGCGCGACGGAGAGAAAGGACGACGCCGCGTACGGCCGGTCGTTGACGTAGCTGGCCAGGGCGAACTGGCCGCCGCCCGGAACGCGCCGCCGGGCCACCAGGGCGACCGGGTCGATGTCCACCAGGACCGCGGCTGTGCAGCGCTGTTCGCTCGCTTCGGGGTAGAACACCTGGGCGGTACCGAATCCCATATCGGCCAGGTGCCGGTGGGCCGGGTTCTTGTGCAGCAGGAAGCCCAGATCGGTCGCGGGCCGATGCGTCGTCGACATGGTCAGGAGCAAGGCACTCACTCCTTACGGCTGACGACCGCGCGGCAGGTTGCTGCGACCGGGACCAAGGTTAACTGGTCCGGGCTACCGCCCGCTTGACCGGACCGCCGAGACGATGACCGCGAGCACGTACAGGAGCATGGACAGGAAGACCACCGCGAAGGCGATGCGTTCCCATCGCGTCAGGCGCCCCGCGTGCGCGGGCGGCCGTCGCTGGCCAAGCCCCCTGAGCATGTTCTTCCCCCGGATGCCCAATTCGCCCGAAGCGGCGAAAGAATCCGCCGCCCGAGGTAACCGTGCACTCTGCCGGAGCGGTCGCCGACAGGCCGTTGCCCGGGCTGCGACGTCCCCCCGTCGCCGTAAGTGCAGGTCCGAGGATAAACCAGGGACGGCTCCGGTGCTCAGCGAAAGCCGATCGGAGGCTGGTGCCGACGGTGCCGCCGCAGAGGCCGCGGTCGGTGGCGCGCGGGAAGCTGGATGGCACCGCTACCCCGGGCCCGGGCCCGTTGACACGACTGTATATCCGTGCGACTATACGGATGTACGGTGGACACGGGGAGGAGACGTCTGATGTCACCGGAATCCCGCGTCAGCGAGCCAGCACCGCAGCCGGGCCCGAGCGGGCCGGTACCTGGCCATGAGCATCCCGTCGACGAGCAGCGGGTCGCTGCGGCCCGGGCCGACCTGCTGTCGCCTGACGAGGCCGGGCGGCTGGCCGGGCTGCTCGGGCTGCTGGCGGATCCGGTGCGATCCAGGATCCTGTTCGCCCTGGCTGCGGCCGGAGAGCTGTGCGTCGGCGATCTGGGCCTGGCCCTAGATGTCACCCAGGACCAGGTGACCTACGCGCTGAAACTGCTGCGGTTCGCCGGCCTGGTCAGCTACCGCAAGGCCGGGCGGATGGTCTTCTACCGGCTGAGCGACGGCTTTCCGCATCCGCTGCTCGAGCACTGCCTGCGGCAGTTGCTGACGATCGCCGCTCCGGATGGCCATGATGACCGTCCTTGATGCGCTGGGCCATGCCCTGGGCGTCGCGGGCTCGATGACCTGGCAGATCACCTGGTCGCTGATCCTCGGCTTCAGCCTGTCCGCGGTCGTCCAGGCGGTGGTCCGCCGGGAGACGGTGATCCGGCTGCTCGGCAGCGACTCCCCGGCCGCGCTGGCCGCCGCCACCGGCTTCGGCGCCGCCTCGTCGTCGTGCTCATACGCGGCCGTCGCCCTGGCCAGGTCCTTGTTCCGCAAGGGCGCCAGCTTCACGGCCGCGATGGCGTTCGAGATCGCCAGCACCAACCTGGTCGTCGAGCTTGGCATCATCCTCGCCCTGCTGATCTCCTGGCAGTTCACCCTGGCGGAGTTCGTCGGCGGACCTGTCATGATCGTCGGGGTGGCGGTCGCGTTCCGGCTGTTCGTCAGGGCCAGGCTGATCGATGAGGCCAGGCGGCAGGCCGGGCGGGGCCGGGCGGGCTCGATGGAGGGGCACGCCGCGATGGACATGAGCCTGCGGTCCGGGGGCGGGTTCTGGCGGCGGATGGTCAGCCGGGACGGCTACACCGCGGTCAGCCAGATCTTCGTGATGGAGTGGGCGGCCGTCATCCGGGATGTCGTCATCGGGCTGCTGATCGCCGGAGCGGTCGGCGCCTGGGTACCCGCCAGCTTCTGGCAGCACCTGTTCCTGACCGGTCACCCCGTCGCCGCCCAGCTGTGGGGACCGGTCATCGGCCCGGTCATCTCGATGCTCAGCTTTGTCTGCTCGATCGGCAACGTGCCGCTGGCCGCGGTCCTGTGGAACGGCGGGATCAGCTTCGGCGGCGTGATCGCGTTCATCTTCGCCGACCTGATCATCATCCCGATCCTGATCATCTACCGGAAGTACTACGGGACCAGGATGATGCTGGCCCTGCTCGGCATCTTCTACGCGAGCATGGTCATCGCGGGCTATATCGTCGAGGTCCTGTTCGGGGCGGCCGGGCTCATCCCGGCCCACCGGGCCGCGCGGATCACCGAGCAAGGGATCAGCTGGAACTACACCACCATCCTCAACATCATCTTCCTGCTGCTGGCCGCGGCGCTGCTGGCGCGCTTCTTCACCTCGGGCGGCGGCCAGATGCTCAAGATGATGGGCGGCAGCCCGGATGAGCACTCCGGCCACGCGATGAGCGCCAGCCCAGGCGCGCAGGCCGGCCGCGATCACGGCGCCCACCAGTCGCCTTCGACGTCGCCGCCGGCGCGCAGCCCATCCCAGCCTGGCGCGGGGGCCCTGTGGAGCGCGGCCCGCGCTAGATCTGCTGGACCGGCGCGCAACTCCCGTTAAAGCATGGTTTTTCCGGTGGTGTCCTGGTGCCAGACTGGGCAGGCGGAGTGGGCAGCGTACGGGCGACACGGAGGAAGGCATTGACCACGATCACCCTGGCCGACGGCCGGGCCTACGCATTCGAGGAGTGGGGGGACCCGGCCGGTGAGCTGCTGTTCTGGTTGCACGGCACCCCGGGCGGGCGGTTCTGGCGGCATCCGGACCTGTCCTTGTGGAGCGGGCTAGGGCTGCGGGTGGTGACCGTGGACCGGCCCGGCTACGGAAGGTCCGCTCCGCTGCCGGGCCGCGCCGTCGCGCACGTGGCGGCCGACGTCGCGGCCGTGGCCGATCATCTGGGCGCCGGCCTGCTCGCGGTCCTGGGCGGCTCGGGCGGCGGCCCGCACGCGCTGGCGGTCGCGGCGCTGCTCGGCGAGCGGGTCCGCGCCTGCGTGCCGGTCTGCTCGGCGGCGCCGACGAGCGAGCCGGAAGAGGCCTCGATGGTCGAGATCAACCGCGAGTCCAACCGGGTCATGAAGGAGCAGGGCCGTCCGGGGATGATCCGGAGGCTGAGCGAGTTGCGCGAGCAGCTCCTCGCCGATCCGCTCGGCGGCCTGCTGGCCCAGCTCCCCGATGCGCCCGAGGCCGACCAGGAGTGGTTCTCCCGGCCCGACGTCCAGCAGATGATGGCGACGGCGATGACCGACGCCCTGCGGCCTGGCGTGGACGGCTGGGTCGACGATTCGATGTCACTGATCAACGACCCGTGGGGGTTCGACCCTGGCTCGATCAGGTGCCCGACGCATTTCTGGCACAGCGATGATGACGCGAACGCGCCGCTGTCGGCGGTGCAGCGGGTGGTGGGCGCGGTCCCCGGCGCCCGGCTGACCACCTGGCACGGCCAGGGCCACTCCGCGCCTAGCCGCAACGCCGAGCAGGTGCTCACCGACCTGGTCGGAACGCTCGCCGGGAGCGGGTAGGCGGACGGTGCGCAACCGGCCGGGCCCGATGGCCGTATTGCGCGCGTACTTCCCGGATCCGGGGTCACGGTGAGCCCGGGGCCCGCTGCCGCGCGAGCCCGATCGTAGACCTTGGGTCTGCGGCCAGGCCGGTTAGACCGCTATCGGGGGTGCCTGGGCCCGTTGCGGCAGCCAGCGTCGCATAGCGGTGATCTGGGGGGATCATGAGCAGAATGTCACCGGGGGTGCTTGCCCGCCACATGAGGTACTGACACCCGAGGAATGGCACATCCGGGGCCGGGGCGGCGCCGGGTGGCCAGCCGGTCTTCTCACGCGGCCTGGGAGGCACCTGCCGAGCGACCCGATCCGGTGACGATCCTGGAGCACCAGGCCAAGTCACGGGTCCCTGAGCTGGTCGCGATCAGGCATGGCCGGATGATGGCCTCCCAGTTCGCCTACTTCCGCGGCGCTGCCGCGCCGATGGCGTGGGACCTGGCCCACACGCCGACCAGCGACATCCGGGTCCAGTGCTGCGGCGACGCGCACCTGCTCAACTTCGGCATGTACGCGGCGCCGGACCGGCGGCTGGTCTTCGACGTGAATGACTTCGACGAGACGCTGCCCGCCCGTTCGAATGGGACGTCAAGCGGCTGGCCGCGAGCTTCGCGGTGGCGGCCCGTGACAACGGGCTCTCCGAAGGCGCGCAGCAGCACCAGCTGCAGGGCCCTGATGAAAATGTGCGACCAGGTCGACGGCGACTACCGGGTCCGGGTGGCCCCGCCGGTCATCGTCAGGTATCCGGTGCACAGCAACCCGGGGATCCTGGACGAGCTGCGCGAGGCGGTCGCCCTGTATAAACAGACCCTGCAGTCGGACCGGTGGGAGGTGCTGCGCCGCTACTATTTCGGCGACTTCGCGCGCAAGGTCGTGGGCGTCGGATCGGTCGGTACCGAGGCGTTTGTCGTGCTGCTGATGGGCGACCGCGATGACGAGCCGCTGTTCCTGCAGCTCAAGGAGGCCCAGGAGTCGGTGCTCGCGCCGTTCGCCGACCGGGCGATCGGCGAGTTCGCCACTTCCTACGCGGACCAGAACGAACTGGACTACCGGCGCCTTGTGGACGCGGTGTCATCGGGCCGGGTCGAGGCGATCGTCGGGCTTTAGCGGACCCGGACTGATCGCCCGCGGCGATCGCGGACCGATCGCGGGCCGATCGCGGGCCGATCGCGGGCGGCTGTCGGCCCGGCCCGCCTGCCCTGCGGGCCCGCTCCGTAGACTGCTCGTGCACGGCGCCGGAAAGGACCGCAGCGATGGCCGACCGCAGAGCCAAGCAAGCCGCGCAGCTCATTAAGCCGCTGCGCGTCAAGCCAGGCGCGAAGGTGACCCTGGCCCAGGATTTCGATCCGGGCTACCGGGCCGGCTTCCTGCACAAGAAAGACGGGAAGCAGTTGCTGCGCCAGGGGGTCGAGCTGCTGGAGGAGTACCAGACCCGGCTGGCCGCCCAGGACAGCTACGGGCTGCTGGTGGTGCTGCAGGCGCTGGACGCGGGCGGCAAGGATGGCACCATCCGCCACGTGATGAGCGGGGTCAATCCGCAGGGCGTGACGGTGCACAGCTTCAAGGTGCCCTCCGCCGAGGAACTCAGCCACGACTTCCTGTGGCGGTACGCCCAGCACCTGCCCGCCCGGGGCGAGATCGGCATCTTCAACCGGTCGCACTATGAGGAGGTGCTGGTGGTCCGGGTCCACCCGGAGAACCTGGATCGCCAGCGGCTCCCGGCCGCGGCCCAGGGGAAGGGCATCTGGCGCCGCCGGTACCGGGAGATCAACGACTGGGAGCGCTATCTGAGCGAAAACGGCTTCCGCATCGTCAAGCTGTTCCTCAACCTGTCCAAGGAGGAACAGCGAACCCGGTTCATGAAGCGGCTGGACCTGCCCGAGAAGAACTGGAAGTTCTCCGCGAACGACATCGCCGAGCGCCAGCACTGGGACGACTACCAGCAGGTCATTTCCGAGATGCTCAGCCATACCAGCACGTCCTGGGCGCCCTGGTACGTCATCCCGGCCGACCACAAGTGGTTCGCGAGGATCTGCGTGTCATCGATCATCGCGAATACCCTGATCGAGATCGACCCGCACTATCCGCAGGTGAGCCCGGCCGCCCAGCGCGAACTGGCGGCGGCGCGGAAGCGTCTGGAAGCGGAGGCCCCGCCCGGGGCCCCGGCCGACCCGTACGCCGCAGGCCGCAGACTTTCATGATCATGGTTATTTGGTGGTGCCCTGACCCCCACTAGATAACCATGATCATGAGTCCGTGGGGCCGGGCGTGGGGCCGGGCGTGGGACCGGGCGGCGGACCGGGCGGCGGACCGGGCGTGGGACCGGGCGGCGGGATTTGGAGGGCGGCCTGGGCGTGGCCGAGCAGGGCGCGCGCAGCCGGGCTGACCGGGCCACCGGTCCGCCAGGCGAGCGCGAGCCGGGCGCGGAGCCGAGGGCCGGCGATGCGGACCACGCGGAGCTGACTGCGGCTGTTGGCGGCGGCAGACTCCGGGAGCACGGCCACGCCGAGACCCCGGCTGGCCAGGTGCGCAAGAACCTGCGGGTCGGTGGCCTCGAACGCGACCCGCAGCCGCACGCCCGCGGCAGCGCAAGCGCGGTCCAGGGCGGCGCGCAGCCCGCTGCCCCGGGAGAGGCTGATGATGGCTCGTTCGGCCAGCGCCGTGAGGGTCGTCGTCGTGCGTCCCGCCAGGGGGTCATCGCAGCTGACCGCGACGACCAGCGGCTCGTCGGCGACCAGGACGATATCGACGCCGGGCGGCGGGCCCGCCATTCCGACCAGCGCCAGGTCGAGCGTGCCGCAGACCACGCCGTCGACCAGCTCATCGGAGTTCGCCTCCGAGAGAGTGATCACCACGCTGGGATGCTGGCGGTGGAAATCGGCCAGGATGTCCGGCAGGTTCACCGCCGAGCACGACGGGACCATCCCGACCGCGACGCTGCCGCGCACCAGGCCGCGCAGCTCGTCGATGGCGAGCCGGGTCCCCGCCACGGCCGACAGTGCGGCCAGCGCGTAGGGCAGCACCGCCGCGCCTGCGCCGGTCAGCCGCACCCTGCGCCCGGACCGATCAAGCAATGGCTCCCCGAGCTCGCGTTCGAGCTGGCGCACCTGCGCGCTCACCCCGGGCTGCGCGACCCGGAGCCGGGCGGCGGCCCGGGTGAAGTTGGCCTCCTCGGCCACAGTGACGAAATACTCCAGCTGCCTGAGTTCCATAACTGCTGATTCTAGTTCTGAGAAGAACTAACTCTTGGACTTATCAACAGCAGCCGCCGATGATGGCGGGAGCGTGGCTGCCAGCCGAGTGGAAAGGAGACTTCGCGATGACCGAGACCGCCCCGCGGGCGGCCCAGACCGCTCCGGCCCGGACCGCTCCTGCCGCCCTGGCCCGGCGGTTCGCGGAACGAGCGAACGCGGGCGGTGCGGCCGCTCCCGAGCCGGCCGCGCCCGCCGCCCTGGCCGCCCGGCTGACCCTGCTGGCCATGGCGGCCGGGCTCTTCCTGGCGGTGATGTCCACGACGGTGGTCAGCGTCGCGCTCCCGACGATCGGCCGGGATCTGCACGCGGGCGCCACCGGGCTCGAGTGGATTGTCGACGCTTACGTGATCGTGTATGCGAGCCTGCTGGCCGTCGGCGGAGTCCTGGGTGACCGGTACGGACGGACCGGCCTGTTCATGCTGGGCGTGGCCATATTCGGGCTGGGCGCGCTGATCTGCGGGCTGGCTCCGTCGGTGGGAGTACTGCTGGCCGGCCGGGTCATCCAAGGGCTCGGGCCGGCCCTGCTGGTACCCGGCAGCCTGACCATCCTGCGGGCCACCTTCGAGGACAGCCGGCAGCGGGCCAGGGCAGTCGGCGTGTGGTCGATGGCCTCGGGCCTCGCGCTGGCCGTCGGGCCGCCCGTCGGCGGGATCCTGGTCAGCGGGCTCGGCTGGCGCTGGGTCTTCCTGATCAACGTCCCGCTCGCTGTCGCAGTCATCCTGCTCACCAGCCGCTTCGTCCCGCGGCTGCCGTCCAGCCCGGACCGCGGGCGGCTCGACTGGGCGGGCGGCCTGCTGGTCACGTGCGCCCTCGGCGCGCTGGCCTTCGCCACCATCGAGGGGCAGGCCCGCGGCTGGGCAGCCGCGGTAGTCCTAGCCGCTTTCGCGATCGGCGCGCTTACGCTGGCCGGGTTCATCGTGACCGAGCGGCGCCGGCCCGAACCGCTGATCGACCTCTCGTTGTTTGGCCGGGCCCCGTTCTTGGCGGCCAACGCGGCCGCCTTCGTCGTCTTCTTCGCCTTCGTCGGCGGCCTCGTCTACCTGAGCGCCTACTTCCAGGAGGTGCAGGGGCGCTCGGCGGTCGGGGCGGGACTTGACGTCGCGGCCATCGGGATCAGTTACGCCCTCGCGGCGGCCTGGACGGGCCGCTTCATCAGCCGCGCTGGCGAGCGATGGCCGCTGCTGGCCGGGCTGGTGCTGGCGGGAGCAGCCTCGCTCGGCCTGCTGCGGCTGGAGCCAGCCACGCCGGTCAGCGCTATCTGGTGGAACTTCGCGCTGCTGGGCGCGGGCATCGGGCTGTGCGGGACGCCGATGAGCACCATCGCGATGTCGGCGGTCGCGGCCAGCCGGGCTGGCCTGGCCTCGGCCATTGTCAACACGATGCGGCAGGTCGGTCAGGTCTTCGGGATCGCGGTGCTCGGCGCGCTGGTGTACGCGCGGCTGCCTGCCGGAAGCCCAGGGGGCCGGCGGAGCCGGGTCCAGGGCTCCGAATTCGTAGCCGGGTTGCATCAAGCGCTGTGGCTGTCGGGAATCGCGCTGCTCGCCGCGGCCGTCCTGGCCGCGGCGCTCGTGGCTGGTGACCGGCCTACGGCGCGCTAACCAGCCTGCGCTTCCCGTTACCCGGCCATGCCTGCCCGGGGCGCGGGCGAGTCACCAGGTCAGCGGCACCGGCGGGGCCGCTGGCGCCGTGTTCGCCGAGCGCGGGTTATCATCGTGTTGCCAACGACACCAGGTGACCTGATGACCTGGACGAAGCAGGCCGGGCGCGCCCGGCGGCCGGGGCGGGCCAGCCAGGCGGTGCGATTACTAGCGATGAGACGATGAGCATGATGCGGGCGCCACCGGAGGGAGCCATCAGCGGCTACCGCCACGAGGCGTTTCTGTACTCGGGCCCGGCTGAGTTCCTGGCCGGAACGACGTCCTTCATCCGCCGCGCCGTCCGCGCCGGCGACCCGGTCCTGGTCATCGTGAGCGGCCCGAAGATCGAGCTCATCCGGCAGGAGCTGGGCCCCGACGCCGCGCAGGTGGGCTTTACCGACATGGCTAGGGTCGGCAACCCGGCGCGGCTCATCACCGCCTGGCGGGCATTTGTCGACAAGCACGCCGGAGCCGCGCAGCTGTGGGGAATCGGAGAGCCGATATATTCCGACCGGTCCCCGGCCGAGCTAGCCGAGTGCCAGCTTCACGAGGCCCTGCTGAACGTGGCGTTTGACGCCGACACGCCGTTCTCGCTGTTGTGTCCCTACGATCTTGAGGCGCTGGCCGGTGACGTGATCGGTGAGGCCCACCGGACCCACCCCTTCATCGTCGGCGGCGAGGCCCGGCAGGCCGCGGCTGCCTTCCGGCCGATAGACGCGGCCGGCCCGTTCGCCCGCCAGCTGCCGCCCCCGCCGGCCGACGCGGCCCGGATGTCTTTCGAGACGGGGGGTCTGGGCCGGCTGAGATCCTTCCTGACCGAGCAGGCCGCGCTGGCCGGACTGGGCCAGGACGCGACCGGGGCGCTGGTCATGGCGCTCAATGAGATCGCTACCAACAGCCTGCGGCACGGCGGCGGGCACGGCGAGGTACGCGTGTGGCGCGACGCCGACTCGCTGGTCTGCGAGGTGTCCGACCGGGGCCACATCACCTCACCGCTGGTCGGGCGGATTCCGCCGCCTCTGGACGACGGGTTCGGGGCCGGCCTGTGGCTCGCTAACCAGCTGTGCGATCTCGTTCAGATCTGCTCGTCGGCCAGCGGCACGGCGATCCGCGTTCACCAGCGCGTTTGACCGCCGGCGACGCCTTCGTCGCTGATCACGAGATCGCAGCCAGTAGGCAGCGGTCTGCATGAAATCCTCGCTCGCGGTTAGCTCCTTCGACGAGGCAGGAACGCGGCGCCCGCGGCGCCCGCAGCGGCTGCCGCGAGTTGGCCGCGACGGCGCGGTCGCCAGTGAGCGCCGGAGGAGGCCTGATGGAACGCGACACGGCGCCGGGTTCGGGCGACGGCCACCTGGATGTGGCTTTCGCCGAAACGAAGCTCGCCGCCCTGGTCGAGACGTGGGAGAGCTCGGTCGAGGAACTCAGCAGCGCTGTCCCGGCTGCCCAGCTCCGCGCGCTGCTGGTTATCGACCGCGAGGGCCGGCTGAACCTGACCCGGCTGGCCAGGGCGCTGGGTGCGTCCCCGTCGGCGACCCGGCGGCTGTGCGACCGGATGGCCGCGGCCGGGCTGCTGGCCCGGGACCCGGCGGCCGGCCGCCGGGAGACCGTGGTGCACGCTACCGAAGCCGGCCGCCGGCTGGCCGCCTGGGTACGGGCCCGCCGCCGCGACGTGCTGCGCCGGGCCGTTCAGCCGATGAGCGCGGCTGGCCGCGCCGGCCTGGCCCGCGGGCTTCGGGAGCTGGCCACCTTCCCGCGTTAGCCGGTGCGCCTGCCCGGCAGCCGCCTGGCACGTAGCGGTTCCATCCCGGCGCGGTCGATACGATCAGGTAATGCTGAAGCCTGACTATCCGATCAGGACGCCCCGGCTCATCCTCCGCCCGTACACCTCCGACGACTACACGGCGCTGTACGACATCCAGTCGCGGCCCGAGGTAACCCGTTACCTGCTGTTCGAC
Source organism: uncultured Actinomycetota bacterium (assembly GCA_963775745.1). GTDB lineage: Bacteria > Actinomycetota > Actinomycetes > Streptosporangiales > Streptosporangiaceae > DATBGO01. The sequence continues at coordinate 44,308 of CAVZKE010000018.1, read as the reverse complement.
ACGCGCGACCGGGAACAGGCCCGGGCGTCGCTGGAGCTGAAGATGGCGGCCTCGGAGCTGAATGACGAGGGCGGCAACCTGACCATGGCGGTGGTGTTGCCGCAGACGGGCGTGCTGATCGGAGATGTCACCCTGTTCTGGCTGAGCCGGGCCAACCGGCAGGGTGAGATCGGCTACGTCTTCCATCCCGATCACGGCGGCCGGGGCTATGCCACCGAGGCGGCCCAGGTCATGCTGCGACTGGGCTTCGAGGATCTCGGACTGCACCGGATAATCGGCCGCCTCGATGCGCGTAACACGGCCTCTGGCCGGGTGCTGGAGCGCCTGGGCATGCGGCGCGAAGCACATTTCGTGCACAACGAGTTCCTCAAGGGCGAGTGGACCGACGAGGTGGTCTACGCGATGCTCGAGAACGAGTGGCGCGCGCTGGCCCCGCCCGCCGCGGGTTGAGAACTACAGACATGGACGGTTAGCCGGACGCCGGCCGGGCAGTAACGTTGACCTACTTCTCGCCACGGGAGGCGCAGGTGGGTTTTGCGCTGACGGCCGCCGTCGTCCTGGCGCTGGCCTTTACTGCCGCGGGCGCCCTGCACGTACGCTCTGAATTGCGCTCTGTCCCGTGGCCGTCCCGGGTGGCAGTCCACAGGATCGTACGGCGAGTGCCCAGGGTAACCCCGGGCGATCTGTGCCTGTGCGGCGGCACGATCGGGCGAACGTCCACCGAGGCCGGCGCGTTCCTGGGCTGTACGGGGTGTAGCCGCTCGTGGACCATGGATGGCCGGCGGATCGCCAGGCGCTGATGGTGCCGCCGCGATGACCGCCAGCCGCCAGCCGGGTCGGTTCGGGGCGATGGCCGTCGGCTCGGTTCGGGGCGATGGCCGTCGGCTCGGTCCCGTTGGCCAGGTCTGACACGAAAACTGGGTCCCGGTGGGCGCGCGGCAGCGAACCCTGGCCCGCGTGGTGGCGAGGGTCCGGGATGGCGTTGATGGCTCGGCCTGAAGGGCCGGGGTCGGGTGCGGGGTCGGGTGCGGGGTCGGGTGCGGCTCCGGGCTGTCGGGAATCAGGGCTTGTGGTTAAGCGCCGGGTGCCAGGGCGGCGTGCGGGGGGCTGATGGTGATGGTGATGGTGCAGCCGGGGTGGAGCTTTTGCAGCTGGCGCTGCAGGAATGCCTGGCGGTGCTCGGGGGATTCCCGGCGGGTGTAGAAGTCGGCGCCCGGCTCCTGGTAGGGCTGGCCGGCGCGGAGGACCTGGTAGGCGATCTTCAGCAGGGTGTGCGCGATCGCGGTGATCGCCTTTTTCTTCGCGCCTGGGTTCTTGTCCCCGCCGAAGCGGCGGACCAGCCGGTTGTATCTGGCCTGCAGCCGGCCCCGCGCCCGGATCGCGGCCCAGGCGGCCTGGATCAGCATCGGCTTGATGTAGGTGCCGGCGTCGCCGGTCCGGCCGTGCTTGCGCTTGCGGGCGCTGATGTTGTTGCCCGGGCACAAGGTGACCCAGGAGGCGAGCTTCTCGTGGTCGGGGAAGTACCGGTGCGGCGCGGGCCCGATCTCGCCCAGCCACGCCCAGGCCACCACGTCGCCGAAGCCCGGGATGGTCTTGAGCAGGCCCGCCTCGCGCTGCCAGCGCGCGGCCTTGCCCGCGATCCGCTCATCAAGGTCATCGACCGCGGCGCTGAAGCCGGCGATGCGGTCCCGGTGCAGGCGGCACAGCAGCGCGTGATGCCCGGTGAACCGCCCGGCCAGCGCCTGCGACAGGTCAGCCAGCTTCCCGGCGGTGCGCATCCGGCCGATCGCCAGGTCGGCCAGCACCTGGCCGCGGCGTTCCCCGTCGATCAGCGCTTCGATCATCGCGGTGGCGGCCTTGCCGGTAATATCGCTGGCAACCGAGCCGAGCTTGATGCCGGCCGATTCCAGCGCCTTGCCGAGCCGCTGGATCTCGGAAGTGCGGGCCTGCACCGTCTTCATCCTGTACCGGGTCAGGTCCCGCACCTCCTTCAGCTCCGGAGCCGGGATGTAGGACCCGCGCAGCAGCCCGCACTCGAACAGCTCCGCCAGCCGCGCGCAGTCCTTGGCGTCGGTCTTGTGCCCCTTCAGCGCCCTGGCGTGCGCCGGGTTGATCACCGCGACCTCTTCGAAGTCCTGCCCGGCCAGCGCGTAATACACCGGCTCGGTGTACACCCCGCTGGCCTCCATCACCACATGCGTCACCCCGCGACGGCGCAGCTCGGCGGCCATGTGCTGGAGCACCCCGTAGAACGTCCGGAACTCCAGGATCTCGGTCTTGCGGGTCCACGGCTTGTCTCCGGGCGACCGGATCGCGACCTTGACCATGTCCTTGTGCACGTCGATCCCCGCGACGCGCTCGTACATAACTTTCATGCGCGGCCACCTCCTGCAGCGGCAACCCCCCCACCGGATGGGAACAGGCGCACCGCCCGCCAGAGCCCCGGCCAGTACAGGAGACTGACACACGCGCACGCAGCAGCAACGGGGGTTACCCGAGAAGGGGCTCCGGCGCCAATCTAGGACACGGCCTCGAACGGTCCAAGGCGAAACGGCCACGACGGGCGGCACGCCAGTACCAACTGTGCACCTTCCACCACGGCCGCCGCCGCCCGATCCACCGCAAAGACCCCAGCCGTCTTCGACCCGCACCCGCCCGGCGGCGGGAGGGACCCAGTTTCGTGTCCCACGGCAGCGCCACGCAGTGGTGCATGATTTCTAGGACGAAATTGGCCGGGCCGGTGCCGAGTTGGCGGGACGCGCTTGGCCGGGCCGGGCATTCCTGATCGCCGGGCTGAGCGTGCCCCAGAGGGCCAGGGGCAGCCCGGCCGCTGCGAAGGCGAGCATCGCCAGCCGTGGCGTTACGGCATTCAGCAGCAGGCCGGCGGTCAGCGAGCCGAATGGCGCGAGGGCCAGGGCGATACTGCTCCGGACGCTCTCGACCCGGCCGACCAGCCGGTCGGGTGTCAGGGCGAGGCGGAAACCGACGACCACCGAGTCGGTCACCGGGATGGCCAGCCCGACCGGCAGGATGGACGCCGCGAGGACGTACACGCTAGGCCAGAGGAAGAACAAGAACGGGCCGAGCCACGCCCACAGCTCCAGCAGCATGATCGTGCGGGGCGCCAGGACGCGCCGGGCGAAACCGGAGGCCATCGAGCCGGCCAGTGTGCAGGCGCTGAACGCGGCGAGCAGCGCGCCGATCTGCCAGCCAGGCAGTCCCTGCTGATCGCCGATGACGACGATGGCCAGCAGCACGCCGGGGCCGATGAAATTAGTCAGGCCATACAGGAACGTGGTGGTGCGCAGGAACGGCTGACTCCACAGGAACCGGAAACCCTCGCTGAGCTGCGAGCGAAGGCTGGCCGGGTCCGTCTTCCTGGTTTCCTGGAACGGCGTCCTCATCAGCAGGAGCGAGCCGGCCGAGCACACATAGGACACGGCGTCGGCCAGGAAAGGCAGGGCCCGGCTGACACCGAAAAGCGCGCCGCCGAGCGGCGGTCCGGCCAGGCTCGCCGTGGCTGACCGTCCTTGCTGGGCCGCGACCGCCGCCGGAAGCTGGCTGGCTGGCACGACCGACCGCAGCGCTCCGGCCGCCGAGGGGCCGAACAGCGACGTGAATGATCCTTCCGCGAAAGCCACCACCGGGATCAGCCAGAACCTCAGATCGCCGAGCAAGATCGTCACCGCGAGACTGCCCACCGCGGCGGCCCGGCAGGCATCAGAGACAATCATCAGCTTCTTGCGGCTCATGCGGTCGGCGGCGATGCCGCCGGGCACGCTGACGAACAAGCTGGGAATGATCCTCGCGAACGTTACCCATCCCGCCCGGGCCGGCGAGTGCGTCACCGCCAGGGTCAGGAGCGGATAGGCGACCGTCGTCGATGCGGTGCCGATGGCCGACAGCAACTGCCCGCCCTGCAGCAGCACGAAGTCGCGGTTCCGCCGGAGGGGAACTTCGCTCATGTGCTGCTATCCTGCCCGCCGGACCGGGGTATGCTCACGCGTTTTTCGATCGCCCGGCGCTGAGGTCCGGTGCGGTCCGCCCGGTCGGGTCCGGTGCGTTTCGGGTCCGGTGCGTTTCGGGTCCGGTCCGGTCGGGTCCGGTCGGGTCGGTGGGCTCAGCCGCAGCCAGGATGAGCTCGGCTGCTTCCCGGGCCGGGATCCGATCGCGGGCCTGCCCGGTACGAAGGCGCAGCGAGACGGTACCGCTGGCGGCCTCCCGGGCACCGACGATCGCTTGGTAGGGCACCAGGCGGTGGCTTCTGATCCGGGCGCTCAGGGTTCCGCGATCCGATCCGGCGAGCTCAGCCCGCAGACCGGCATCGATGAAGTGGCGCAGCAGCGCGACCGCCGCGGGCAGTTGCTCGGCGGTGACCGGAAGCACCACGACCTGGACGGGTGCCATCCAGGCCGGAAACGCTCCCGCGTGTACCTCGGTGAGGTGAGCAACCAGCCGCTCCAGACTGCCCAGGATGCTGCGGTGAATCATGACCGGGCGCTGAAGGCTCTGGTCGGCGGCCACATAGCAGAGCTCGAACCGCGCGGGCTGGTAGAAGTCGAGCTGGACGGTCGACAGAGTCGACTCCCGGCCCGCCTCGTCCACGATCTGCACGTCGATCTTGGGACCGTAGAAGGCGCCCTCGCCAGGCGCGCAGTCATAGGACATCCCCCGCTGGTCGAGCACATCGGCCAGGGCCTGCTCGCCCCGCTCCCACATCCCGTTGTCGGTAACGTACTTGCCGGTGTCGCCGCGCAGCGAAAGCTGATACCGATGAGCAGTGATCCCGAGCGCGCCATACGCGTAGTCGATCATGTCGAGGACCGCGGCGACCTCGGTGGCTACGTCCGCGGGCGGACAGAACACATGGGCATCGTTGAGCTGCATGGCCCGCACGCGGGTCAGGCCGCCCAGCGCACCGGAGGCCTCTTCGCGGAACTGCCCGCCGAACTCCGCGATGCGCAACGGCAGCTCACGATGGCTGCGCTGGCGCGAGCGGTAGATCAGGGCGTGATGCGGGCAGAGGCTGGGCCGCAGCACGATCTGGTCGTGGCTGGCGCCCATGGGCGGGAACATGTCCTCGCGATAGTGCGACCAGTGGCCGGAAAGCTCATACAGCTCCCGCTTGCCCAGGACTGGCGAGTAGACATGCTGGTAGCCCGCGCGGCGCTCGGCCTCGCGGACAAATTCTTCGATCGCATGCCTGATGGCGGCGCCGGCGGGCAGCCAATAGGGCAGTCCCGCGCCGATCAACGGGTCGGAGTTGAACAGGCCGAGTTCGCGGCCCAGCTGACGATGGTCGTGCATCACGCTCTCCCTGATAGTGAAGGGTGAGCGCCGACGACAAAGCCCCGGGCGGTCACCCCGGGGCCTGGCTGGTGCGCAGCCGTCACTACGCCGGGATGGTCTCCGGCGTCGTCGTGACGGCAGCAATCCTCATAGGGCAAGCCTAACCGACCAGCGTCCCGTGCGCCGCCCGGTTCAGCGCCGCCCGGTTCAGCGCCGCCCGCCGCCGGCGCCGCCGACTACGGCGCCGCGCGTCACCAGCGCGCTGCGGCGAGCCATTGCATTGGGCGCGTCCGGGCTCGTGCCAGCTTTCGGCAGATGATGTTGTGGCATTGGCTGGCCAGAGCCCTATTTCCGGGTTTACCTGCGCCTGCCCCGCACCTGAAGTAGGTTCCCCGGGACAGGCGTTTCCCGTGCCACCTGACGTCGCCTGGCGTCAGCTCGCCGGGTGAACGCGAAGCCTCGCGGATAGGAGCGTGATGCCAGAAGCACCCCGACATGCCAAGCTCAAAACCCCCGCCGCCAGATTCAGGCCGGTGGCAGTGGCCGCAGCAACGCTCGCAGGCGTCGCTGCGGCCTTCGTGTTCGTACCGGGCGGGGCCGCAGCGCCCAAGCCCTCTCATGTGGCGATTCCAGTAACGACTACCAGCTCAGGTCCGGTGACCGATACCACCTCGAGCTTCACTGCCTACCAGGTCACCGCCGAGGTGCGCCGCGACGCTGCAGCTCTGAGGACCCGCGCGATCCGGCGGATTGCCCGGCGCAAGCGGCTCGCCGCGATCGCAGCCGCCCGGCTCGCGCAGCAACGGGCGGCCGCCCAGCAGCAGGCCGCCCAGCAGGCCCAGCAGGCCGCCGCGCAGGCACCGCAGCCCAGCCCGAGCCCAAGCCCGGCCCAACCCAGCAGCGGCGGGAACGCCGCCAACTCCCCGCTCGGGGTCTGTATCCGCAACGCCGAAGAAGGCGGTAGCTACGCCTGGGGCCCAGGTAACGGCGGCGGTGCCTACCAGTTCCAGCTAGGCACCTGGGAGGCCTACGGCGGCGCAGCCAGCGAGTACGGCGTGGCCGGCCCCGCTTACCAGGATCAGATATTCGACAACGCCATCGCCGCGGGAGGCGCGTCGAACTGGACGAATTACGACGGGTGCTGAGCTGCGCCCAGTCGTTAGCGTTAGCCGACGTTACACGCCGCCGCCGGAGCATCCGGCCGGCCACTCACGCATCCCGCTGGTCAGGCAAGCCGAGCGACTCTTCGGTCACTCACGGGGCATCCCGCTGGTCAGGCAGGCCGAGCGACTCTTCGGTGACGCCTGGCTACCTGCTGTGCTACCGGCCCAGGTCATGACGAACGGCCTGGTGACGGGCCCGGCCCTGCGCCGGCCGGTCCGGGGCGGGCCAGCGCAGGCGCTGGGCTCCCGCCGGTTCGCCCGGCGCGTCTGATTCGCCAGGCCAGAGGCGCGCATGACTCAGAAGATCTACCTTCTGTTACCTCGCGATTACTCTAAGAGTCCAACATGTGGGGGGATGGGATAGCGAGCCGGAGGGGGAGACGTGATGGTTCCGGACGAACTGCTTGCGGATCCCGGCCGCCCCAGCCTGCGACGGGAACCTGGCGCCTCGGACCTGTTGCTGAAGCCTGACGCCCGTCTCCTGCATATCGGGCCGCACAAGACTGGCACGACCGCCATCCAGGGTGCCTTTGACCTGGCCCGCGCGCGACTGGCCGCCTATGGCGTCGGCTACTCCGGTGCCGGGAGACAGCCGCTGCTGCCCGCCCTGGCGGTGACGGGCCAGCCCGCGTTACTGGGCGGGATGCGCCCCGACATAGACCATTGGAAGAAACTGGCCCGCGAGATCCGCCAGGCAGTCAACCAGCGCGTCCTGGTGAGCAGTGAGTTCTTCGCGGGCGCCGATGACGCAGCGGCGCGCCGCATTATCGAAGATCTGGGCGGCACCGGTGTTCATGTGGTGGTGACGCTGCGGCCCGCTGGCCAGGATCCTGCCCTCGCAATGGCAGCAGTATCTGCAGAACGGTTACTGCATGCCCTATCTGGACTGGCTGGACGGGATACTCAGCAAACGCCCGGACACGCCGACTCCGGGCTTCTGGCGGCGACATCAGCATGATGAGCTGGTGACCCGGTGGGCGGCTGCCGTCGGCGCGCAGAACCTTACCGTTATCGTGGTGGACGAATCGGACCGGCTCATGCTGCTGCGCACGTTCGAGTCGCTGCTCGGGCTGCCGGACGGTTTCCTGGTCCTCGAGGACGGAGTGACGAACCGGTCTCTCACCCAAGCGGAGGCCGAGGTGGTGCGGTTGCTCAACAAGGAGTTCAAGCGCCAGAAGTGGCCCGACAGCAGCTACGCCCGATTCATGCGATACCGCGCAATCGAGCAGATGAAGGCGGCCCGGCAGCCATCCCGGGCGAGCCGAAGATCGTGACCCGGCGTGGGCCGTGGAGCGGGCAGCCCAGATCGGCGCCAGGACGGCGCGGAACATCTCGGTCCTTGGCGTGCGTGTCGTCGGGGACCTCTCGACTCTCGGCAGGATACCGGCCGGCCCGCCGGAGACTCCGGCGGATGCCGGGCTGGCCGCGCGGCTGATCCCGCTGGAAGCCGCAGCGCAGGCCGTGCTCGGAACCTTGATCGCATGCGGTGTCACCGGCCAGACGGCCGACTCGCAGCAGCAGCGCGCCATGGCCGACCGTCTGGTGCGCGAAGTGACGGCCGCAAGTCTGGCCGCGGTGCTGCTGAAGCGCGGACGGGAGCGGGCTCGCAGGACCCTGAGCCTGCGGGCGTCAGAATGACCAAGGCCAGGACAATTCCGCTGGGCAGCACCACAGATTAACGCCGGCCGATAAGCCGTGGGCTGACCCGGGCGACAACGCCCGCCTCGGCCTCCTGCCCGCCTCGGCCTCCTGCCCGCCTTGCCCTCCCGCCCGCCAATGGACGCGATGGCGCACCGCTGTTGTTAGCGAACAGCGGCGATGTGCCGTTGGTGTTGAAAGAGAAGCAGCACCGCGCCACAGCCGCCGTTGCCGGAGGTCGCCGTCATGTTGCTGGCGATCCCTCTTGGAGGCCGTCCCATGACCAGTGCGGCATGGTCAGGCCCGCCGGGACGGCCGCATCCGGAGACGGGTAAGACAGCACCTCCGCGACCGCCCACTGCATATAGGCGCGGAGCGCGGCGCGGAACTCGGCATCCTCGGGCAAACCGGCGTCGTCGGCGGCCTGGACGAAGCAATCCACGAATCGCCGGCCTAGATCCTCCATGTCACCGTTGCCTGCGTGTAGCCGCAGCAGCCCGGAATGGTCGCCGCATGCCTGTGAGTACCGCGGCGGCCCGCCCATGACCTCAGCCCAGTAGGCGGCCAGCCGTTCGACATGCTGCGGGTGCTGCCCGGGATGCGAGAACGGGTGGTTCAGCTCCGGGTCCTGCAGGCATCTGGCGTGATGAGCGGTAGCCAGGGCCAGGAAGGCGGGCTCACCCCCGGCGAACTCGAACAGCGTCTGACGCACAGCCCGAGCTTGGCACAGGGACGCTGGTCAGCGCAGCTAAGTGGCCGCCGATAAATAACACGCCGGGTTATCGGCCGTGGGCAGGGATCAGGCGGTAGTTCCACTCACCGTGGAACCGGTGGCGTCTGAGCGCTCGCCGTTCCAGGTCCTGCATCTGCCGGTCTGAGATCTTGGTGCCCTGGGGGTACTCGCCTGGGTCGAGTTCGGCGCTGACAGTCAGCCCGGTGCGGGTGGTGGTGGCCGCGATGGTCTGCACGATCACTTCGTGGCTGGTCAGCGGCCGGCCGCGCCAGTTCATCGAGATGTGGGAGAACAGCCGGTGCTCGATTTTGTTCCATTTGGAGGTGCCAGGCGGCAGGTGGCAGACGGTGATCTCCAGGCCGGTCCCGGCGGCCAGCGCTGCCAGCTCGGTCTTCCACAGCCGGGTGCGGTAGCCGTTGGACCCGCCGCCGTCGGCGCAGATCAGCAGCCGCGTCGCGCCGGGGTAGGCGGGCTGGCCGGCCTTGCCACCAGGTGCGGATCGTCTGGACCGCGAACGCGGCGGTGTCGTGGTCGGTGCCCACCGACACCCATCCGGCGCTGGCCGCCACGTCGCAGGCGCCGTAGGGCGTGACCTTGCCCAGCTCCTTGTCCTTGAAGTCGTGCACGTTGACCGGCTCGGGGCTGCCCTTGGGCCGCCATTCCCGGCCGCCGTTCTTGAAGTTGCCGACGTTTTCTTTCTTCTTGGCGTCCACGCTGATCACCGGCTGTCCGGCGTCCAGGTGCTCCCTGGCCTGGCCGTTGATGTACCGGAACTGGGCGTCCCGGCCGGGGTGGCGGGCGCCCTCGGCGGTCTTGGCGTTGCCCTGCAGCGAGAAGCGCTCCTCCTTCAGCAGCTTCGCCACCGTGTCGGGCCCCGCCGGGTGCCCCCGCCGGGTCAGCTCGGCCGCCAGGTTGCGGGTCGAGCAGCGTCGTCCACCGCAGCGGCGACTCCGGGTCGCCGCGCGAGCCGGGATCCACCAGCGCCAGCAGCGCCGGGCGCAGCCCCGGGTCGGTCCCGGCCAGCGGCTTGCGGCCACCGCCGGCCCGCCGTGCCCGCCCCAGCGGCTGCCCGCCGGCCTCCAGTTCCGCCACCCCCGCGGTCACCGTCGGCCGGCTCACCCCCGCGGCCCGGGCCACCGCCGCCACACCGCCGTGCCCCAGCGACCGCGCCTCCGACCCCAGGTACAACCGCTGCTGCCGCTCATCCAGGTGCGGCAGCAGCGCCGCGAACTTCGCCGCCAGCGACTCTTCGACCTCCACGGCAACGGCCATACCACATGATGGCCCAGGAAATCACATAATGTAAAGCTTATTTATCGGCGAGCACTAACTGGGCGCCCGGCGGCGACCGCCAGCCGCCCGTGGATGTCGTTCACGGTCGCGCCGCGGGCCGTTGGACCGTCCCCGGCTCGCGGGATGCCTAGCCCGGTAGCACGGCCAGGCGCAGCCGTTGCAGCCGGCCCGGATCGGCTATGACATCAATAGCGGTGATCTGGCCCGCGGCGCCGACCGTCAGGGCCAGCACGACCTGCAGCCGTCCGGTCGGCGCGAACACGATGCCCACGGCCCCGTCCACCACCGCCAGCTCGGAATGGCCGGCCCGGGTGGCGGACGCAACCGCGCCCCTGGCCGCCACGGCCGCGCCCTGGAGCCGCACCGGTCTGCCGGACGGGGCGGCAGCGGCATCGGCGGTCAGCGTGACCTCGGAGTCCAGCAGTGCGACCAGGGCCGAGAAGTCGCCGCCGCGGGATGCGGCGAGGAACGCGCTAGCCACCTCCCGCTGCCGGGCCAGGTCGACGGCTCGTTCCGGGCTGGGCGTACCGCGCACCCGGCGCCGGGCCCGGCTGGCGAGCTGCCGCGTCGCGTCTGTCGAGCGCCCGAGAACCGCCGCCACCTCGGTGAACGGCATAGCGAACATGTCGTGCAGCACGAAGGCAAGCCGCTCGGCCGGCGTGAGCGTGTCGAGCACGACCAGCAGGGCGAGGCCGACCGAGTCCGCGAGCACCGCCTCGTCCTCCGGATCTCCGGGTGGCCGGGCCGGGCCAGCCGCACCTGGCGCGGCCACCGCACCGCCCCTGACCCCCGCCTCCGCGGCCACCGGCCAGGAATCACCAACTGGTTCCTCATGCCGGTGACGGCGCGACCGGAGCATGTTGAGGGACACCCGGGCGACGACTGTCGTGAGCCAGCCACCCAGGTTCTCCACCTCGTCGGCATCCGCGCCGGTCAGTCGCAGCCAGGTGTCCTGGACCGCATCATCTGCGTCAGTCATCGAGCCAAGCAGCCGGTAGGCCACCGCGCGGAGGTGATCGCGATGCTCCTCGAAGGCAGCTGCCAGCGATTCGATGTCGGCCATCTGTCACGTTTCCTTGTCGCCTGGTGTCACCACACTGACACCCGGCACCCCGCGGACGTGACATGCGGGGGCCATTAGGGACACCATGCGAGGAAGGTGAGCAATGTCAAGCGTTCTGGTCACTGGCGGAACGGGCACGCTTGGACGCCACATCGTCCCCCGGCTGCGGGACGCGGGCTGCGCCGTGCGGGTGCTCAGCCGACACACCCACGAGGCCGCGGACGGTATTGACTACGTGACCGGTGATCTGCTCAAGGATGAGGGCATCCAGGCCGCGGTGGACGGCGCCGGGATCATCCTGCACTGCGCGGGCAGCAATAAGGGCGATGACGAAGCGACCCGGAACCTCGTGCGGGCCGCATCGCGCGCCGGTGCCCGGCACCTGGTGTACATCTCGGTGATCGGAGCAGACCGGATACCAGTGGTCAGCGGTATGGACCGGGCGATGTTCGGCTACTTCGGGTTCAAGCTCGCCGCGGAGCGGATCGTGGCCGGCTCCGGCCTGCCGTGGACGACGCTGCGCGCCGCTCAGTTCCACGACCTGTGCCTGATGGTGGCGCAGCAGATGACGAAGCTGCCGGTGATACCGGTCCCGACCGGCTTCCGCTTCCAGCCGGTCGACACCGGCGAAGTCGCTGCCCGGCTCGTCGAACTGGCGCTCGGCACCCCGGCCGGTCTGGTACCCGACCTGGGCGGGCCGCGGGTATACGGGTTGGCTGACCTGCTCCGTGGCTACCTGCGCGCCCGGCATACGCACCGGCCTATGATCCCGGTCCGGCTCCCCGGGCGGGCGGCCCGCGCGGTCCGGGCTGGCGCGAATCTGGCTCCCGAACGAGCAGTGGGTCACCGCACCTGGGAAGACTTCCTGGACGAACGGGTTCTCAGCCAAGCGTGAACGGCGGGTATTCGTGGTCGACCGGCCCCGTGACCAGCCCGGTGGCCGGACGCTCCTGACCTGCCTCGGCGCTCATGCGACAAGCTGACCGGTAATGACATAGGCACCGAGCAGTATCAGGGCGATCCCGGTGTAACCGGGCCGAAGCCGATGTCCGCTGTTAGCGGGTCAGGACCGTTGTGCTGTGATGCCCGTGCGCCGTCGAGGGGCGATGAGCTCTGGCGGCTGATCTCAATTGCGTCATAGGCACGCTGCGCGATCCGCGCTACGCGCGGCACGGTCAGACTGCCTGTTCCCATCCGACCACTTGTGAGCCGCCCGGACGCGGGAGGCTGATGAGACCCCCGGGAAGTCATCCAGCCGACTGGCAGCTCCCAGAGCCCACCGGGAATGGGGCGAGTGCCGGATTGCAGCCCGCTTGGGCGGTAGAGTCCCGAGGTGGCGGCTGATGCACGATGCGTGCTATGTGCACCAGCCGGCGCGTCTGCGCGTCGTAAGAACAGGCCCTGCGAGGCCCATCGTCAGCTCTCAGCCCCCCCAGAGAGCGGGCACGGGTCAGCAGAGACGGGTCGCGGCGCGTCCTGCACCGCTTGCCCGGACCAGGCTGCAAAGATGCGCCACCCGTTTCGGCCTGGTGACCGAAGCGCGCGGCTGCGGGTGTGCGCCGGAACTCCGAATGCACCGTAGCCGGCTCGCGAGCGGAACCTACCCGGGGGGACGCACGGATCTTGCAGATCTGCAGGGCGGTGACACATGACGACTGACCCGGGAATGCATCCTGGCTATGTGCTGCTGCGCAACGGTCAATGCTGCGACGACAAGATCTACCCCGACCTGGGGATGACGGCGGAACTCGCAGCCTGGTGGCAGCACAACAATGCCCGCGATGGCGAGGTATTCAGCGTCGGCAGCATTACGGCGCTCGCGATCCCCGTGGAGACGCTGCGGACCATGTTCCCCGTCCGCGGCAGGCTTTCCCCGGGATGGCTGGGCCGCGAGGACTGGACCGATCCCGGGACTCCGCGCGGCGGGCCGCCCTGGGGGCCGGCGCCCAGGCCACCGGGCGTGAAGCCGACCGCAGGCACGCCGATCCGTAGCGGCTCCGGGCTTGAACGCTAGATCCGGGCGCTCACAGCAGTTGTTCGGCTCGGCTGCTGCTTACTATGCGCGATACCGGCCGGGGTACCCACAGGACCTGGTGGACACGCTGGCGGTCAGGGCGGGCCTTGATGGCACCCAGCGCGTGCTGGATATCGGATGCGGTACCGGCCAGATCTCGATCCCGCTGGCCCGCCACGCTCGCGCGATCGTGGCGATCGACCCGGTCGCGGACATGCTGGCCCACGGCTCCCAGGCAGCCCAGGCGGCCGGGGCGGACAACATCACCTGGCTGCAGGGCGACTCCAGCCAGATCTCCGTGCTCGCCGGTCCGGGGGCAGATCTGGCCGTATTCGCCGCGTCGTTCCACTGGACCGACCGGCCCGCCGTCCTGGCCGCCCTGGACGGCCTACTGTCACCGGGCGGGACTGTTGTCGTTATCAATGACATCCTCGGTGACAGCGAGCAGCCCGACTGGGTGCACGCCATTACCCGGATACGGGCCCGGTATCTTGGCGCCGGGCGCCACGAGGGGACCGAGGTCTACAGGCACCACGATGTCCTGGCCAGCTCGGCGTTTTGTGCAGTGGAGACGCTGACCTGGTCATGGTCACGGCAGCTGACCGTGGAGGAGGTGACGGGCCTGCAGCTGTCGTACTCGTTCTCCAGCCCGGCACGGCTGGGCGACCAAGCCCTGGCGTTCAGCAGTGACGTCCGCGCTGCAGTCCTGGACCTGCACCCCGCGGGCGTGGTCACCGAGCCGTTGCGGGTTGAAGTGCTTATCGCGGCCCGGCCTTGAGCCGACGGCTGCCTGCGCCGAACGGGCGACGGCCCACGCGACCCCTGGCACGTCAGGCGATCCGCCTGACGTGCCAGGGATGCGCCGTTACCGGCCCGAAGCAGGATCCCGGTTAAGTCCGGACATCCCCCCGAAGGGCCACAGCTCCCGGTCACCAGCGGTCGCCTTGCTGCCTTTGCCGGTGATCTTGAGATGCTCGACGAGGCGCAGGGTTCCGGCTGGCTGGCCGAAGCTGGAGAACGTCCCGTAGCCGGCCAGCGTCGACAGCCCGCCATGCCCGGCGCCGCCGGAAGTGATCAGGAAGGTGCCCCGGGTCACGCCATGCGCGGTCGTTCTCCCGAAGGCCATGATCGCCACCGTGCCCGTCTGACCGTGGAATCTGCACGTGCAGTTGTCGAAGGCTTCGAACGACTGCGAGCCGCCGGGATGAATGGTGGCGACGACCACCTCACCGGTGCTACCCAGCGGGGCGCCGGGCACCACCGTGATCGATCCGGTGAGGCCCGTCCCCGCCAGGATCGCGTTGTTCAGTTCGGCGACGAGCGTGTCACCCGATTCGGTGACATTCGGCCCGAGCGGAACCGGGGTGCTCGGCCCGACCTGGGTGTGAGTTCCCGAGTAGGTCCCCAGCTTGCGGGCGCTCACCGTGATGTGCACGGCAGGGCCGGCTGGCTGCGTGGGCCCGGGTGTCGGGTTGGGCAGGACAACGTGGAACCCGCACTGCCCGATCGCGAGCCCTCCGACCATGTTCGGAGCGGCGCCAGAGTCCCCGAACTGCGTGGCAGGCAGGTTGGCCAGGCAGACCAGGTTGCCGCGGGCCAGGTTGCTGCCCAGCTCGTTGCCGTCGGGGTCGCTGGTGGTGTTGCCGATGAAGACGACGTTGCCCGCGACCCGGTCCCGGAACGATCCGAGCCAGCACGTCCGCAGGCCGATGACACGGAGATTGCCGCCGATCGTGCTGTCCTCGAAGTCGCTGTACTGGGGCGAGCCGGTCGTCGGGTTGCTCAGGGCCGGGTCTTCGGACCACGGCGCGGGAATGGGACTGGTGAAGCACCCGCCCGACCCGGCGCCGCCGGCCACGCCGCCGCCACCACCCAGCACGGTGGCGCTGCCGCCGATGGAGACCGCCTGGATCACCACTCCCAGTGCGCCGATGGCGGTGAGGTTGCCGCCGATGCGGTCGTAGGTGACGGCGGTGCATCCGCCGGCCGGTGAGCAGCCCAGCACCAGAACCCCCCGGCGGCCCACCCGGACGTCCCCGCCGACCAGCACCGTCGCCGGCAGCGAGGGGATTGGCGGCCGGGTCACCCGGAGTGGCCGCGTCGAGCAAGGCCCCGGGCGCAATGGTGAGGTCGCCCCTGACCACGATTGTCCCGGCCGGCATGTAGCAGATACCGGTAATGATCATCGAGTGGTACGTTCCCGGGGGCACGTTTCCGCCGGTGCAGTTGTACCTGTTGCCGCCCCACGACGGCGATGCGCTCGCCGCGGTTGTCGTCGCGACTAATCCGAAAAATCCGAGCACGATGACCAGGACAAGCCTCAGCGCTTTCATGATCTACCCCCTCCTAGCAGATGATGAACCCCACCCTGCGAGGCGATAACGCCACAATTATGCGCAATTTCCGCAAACGGACGTTCCCCTCGGCAATACGCTACACCCGGATTGTCAACAGATCACCGGCCACGCAGAAACCTCGCTTATGCTGCCGCTTTTCGGAGTGCTTGCGAGCGCCCCAGGCAACGGTAAGCGGGAGCTCGATCTGGTCATCCTTAAGCCGTGCGGACTTGTCCGAGCACCCATACAGATCGGGAGAATCTGGACGGTGCGACTCCAGCGGCCAGTCATTACGAATGAGCCGTAATCGGTGATCCGGCACTGCCGATAGATGATCCGGCGCTGCCGATCGGTGATGGCGGCTCGCAACGGCGTCACTCAGCGTGGTGGCTTAGATGGGCCTGGTGACAGGTGACGGTGCCGGTAATTCAATCGCCCAGGATGGCGCAGATCAGCCAGGATAAGCGGGTGCTTGAAAATTCCCCCGAGACCCGGCCCGTGCGCTTCGTGCGGGCGATCACGCCGGCGTTCCCCGATGGGGAGGTGACTGGTATCCGTTGCTTGATCGGCGGATTCAGCGCCGACCAGCCGGCTGGCCCGGCCTCTGATGGCTTACCATGCCGCCGGGAGGAACCGGATCGGGCCGCCCGCCGAGTCTTCGTGGGACTATCCGGGCCTGTTCGCCGTCGAACGGGACCGGCTGAACGAGTTGCTGGACGGCCTGAACGGCGCGGACTGGAAGCGGCCTTCACCGTGCCCGGGATGGAGCGTCCTGGGATTGTGCTGCCATCTGGCCGGCGACGATCTCGGGCTGCTGGCCCGCCACCGTGACGGGCATTACGGCACGCCGGGCCCGGACGGCGCCACGGAGGCGGAGTTCGTGGCCTGGCTGGATGAGTTGCAGGCCGAATGGGTCCGCGCCACCCGGCGGCTCAGCCCGCGTATCGCTGCCGACTTGCTGCGGTGGGCTGGGCCGCAGATCGCCGCGACCTTCCGCCGCGAAGATCCGCAGGCACGCACCGCCTCGGTGACGTGGGCCGGGCCGGGCCTCGTGCCGAAATGGCTCGACCAGGCACGCGAGCTATCGGAGTACTGGATCCACCGGCAGCAGATCCTCCAGGCGCTCGGCCGTCCCAGCGACCTGCGCGCCGATCTGGCCGGGCCGGTCCTGGACGGCCTGCGGTGGGCTTACCCCCACCGCCTGGCCCAGGCCCGGGCACAGCCTGGCGACACCGTGGAGATCACGGTCAGCGGCCCGGTCACCAGGACCTGGCGCCTGATCGCTACTGCGTCCGGATGGGAGTTCGGTGATCAGCCTGGCCCGCGCGTTGTGGCCAGTTTGACCATGCCCACCGAACAGGCCTGGCGGCTACTGACCAACAACCTGCCCGCCGCCGTCAAGGCGACCCTCGCGGCGTCGGGCGACAACCCGATCACCAGCATCCTGCTCCAGACCCGGGCAATCATCGGCACACCTAAATGGGCGTAACCATGAGCCCGAGATCGACGATTGCGTCCGCGGCTTTGCCCGCCCACGCCATCCAGGAGTCGATACCCGCCTTCATCTGTTCTGGAGTGGCGTTGGCCATCTGGTCGCGGGCCGAAGCTCTGCGGTACCCCTAGCAACGAGGGGCTGGACGGGCTGGATTCGGAGCCCCGCAGTCCAGGAGCGGCGGCCGGGGCAGCCAGCGAGGAGAGCCCCTCAGGATTTCCATTTCCGCCAGAGCGGACGGCCTATCTCGGTGTGGAACTGACTTTGGTCCCGCAGGAAGTGCCGTTTGTCCCATGCTCAGCAGGCGCGCCTGACTTAAAGTGCTGCCCTAGAAATCACGGCCGAGAAGGGAAGAAATTATGAGCATACTCAGACCTTCATATTCGGTGATCCCGCAAACTAATAGAGGGCACTGCCACCCATTAGGTCGTGCCCCGACGGGCGCGCGGACGCGCCACTGGGCGACGAGGATCAGGCGCTCCCTGATGCTCGTCGCCGCATCCGGCATCGCGGTAGGCGGCTTGGTCATGGCGCCGTCGGCCGGAGCGGCAACATTGCCCGCCAGTGCGCCGGCCGTGGCATCACTACCGGCTGTCAACTGCGGGACCACACCGTGCTATTACCGTTACCGCAATCAGGCGGACGGCCTGTGCATCGGCATGCCCGGTACTGCGTCCGGCACACAGGCAATTCAGTTCACCTGCAATACAAATAACTCCCAGTATTGGAAGCTTGTACCCACCAACCTCGGTTATTTGATCAAGAACCGGGGCACCGGCCTGTGCCTGGCCGCAGCCAACAGCCACCCGGCTGCCGCAGTGGTTCAATGGGGATGCAACAGCAGTAGCAGGCTTCAGAACTGGTTCCTCGGGGGTTCCGGAGATACCACGTTCGTCTTCTATAACATAGCCACCGCCGGGAACTGCGGCGGCGCGGGCGAATGTGCTATACATCCAAGCAGCAACTCGAGTGCGAACGGGACAAAGCTTTACGTGCAGACTCCCACGTCAAACTGCACGCTGGTGCAAACAAACTGCTACTACGCCTGGATCCGGCAGCCGGGCGGGCTCGGGTAACCCGGCACGGTGCCACACCGGCCCGCCCCCGCCCGCCGGGGACGGGCCGGTGTGCTCAACGCCTCGCACTAGCTCCATCGTCGGCAGCAGCGCGGCGAACTGATCGCGAGCACCGGCCGGGCAACGTGAACCGACGGGCCAGCCCGCCGGTGGGATTTTTGTGCTTGGCACGGCGCAGATGCTAGTCCCGGACTAAATTTCCAGTCGAGCCGGTATGAGCTCGAGCCTGGCTGCTTGGACAAAGGCTTGAATCAGTTCGTCCCACTCATCTGCTTTGTAAGGGGATCCATTATATGCTATCGCGGAGATCACCTTGAGCAGGGCGTTAGCACAACTCCAGGTACTGTCGTCACCGACAAGCGCCGACAGTGTAAACGCTTCCCACAAATCGTTTCGCGCCTTTATTACCTCCTGACCTCGATGATTCAGGGTGCGGGCGGGGCTGGTTACTGATCGTGTTATGCCGATTTTCGGCTGTGGTGTCGGGTTCGCGGGTTTCCGGCGGGTGACGGTGCTGCCCGATGTGCTCGGGGCGGGCACCGGCTCCGACTGCGCCGGGGCGGGCTCCTTTCCGGGGTCGCAGGGGCGGGATGGCTGGTCAGGCAGGTTCTGGCAGGGCGCACAGCCGCTGCCAGCATGTTAGGAAGGCGTCCGTCCAGGGCCAGGTGCGGCTGAGCTTGAGGACGCGCTGGCGGGCGTGGCGGGCCAGCCGGGCGGGCAGGTGCCATAGCCGGTAGCGCAGCGTGTCCGGCTCGGCGTCCTTGAGGTCGTCGCAGTCGTACAGGCCGAGCAGGCGGCACCAGGCGGACAGGTCGGCGGCGATGTTGGCGGCCAGCGCCCAGCCGCAGTTCACCACCCAGGTCTTCGACGGAAGGTTGCGCAGGCCCATGGCCTTGCTGGTGCGCACCCCGTCCTCGACGACAGCGTGCTGGCGGTGCAGCACGTCGATGAACTGGGGGTGATGGCTGCCGGGAACGCCGGTGATCCCGGTGCCGGGGATGTTGGTGACGATGATGGAGTACCGCCACCCGGTGGCGCTCTCGAAGGCGGTCAGGTTCTTGGCCTGGCGGCGCGAGGGTTTCGTGCGGCGCACGATCCACCGCAGCCCGGCGGCCAGCCGGCGGCCCGGCTCATCAGGTGGGTGATCTCGGCGACGTGCTTGTCTTCCTGCACGGCGCCGTCCTGGTCCACGGCCGCCTGCCACGCGGTGGCGGGCAGCAGCCGGATCGCCTGCTCGTCGGCCCCGGTGATCATCCAGCCGCAGGTGAACAGCACCTGGTGTCGGCGCCGTGGCCGATAGCGACAGCAGGTGGGTGATCAGCTCATGGCTGGCGCCGGCCCCGTCGACGCGCACCAGCATCCGGGACCGGAAGCGGGCCGGGATCTGGCGGATCGCCGCGGTCAGCACCGCGGCGTGATCGGCGAAGGTGTTCGAGCCGGCGTTGCCCGGCCGCAGCAGCATCGCCAGCGACTCGGTGGTATTCGCCAGCCACGCCCCGAGCGGGTGGAAGCCGTAGCCTTTCTTGAACGTGGGTGCGGCGCCTTCCTTGTCGCTGTGCGCGGTGATCAGCGTCGCGTCCAGGTCGATGACCAGCCAGCCGGCCAGCAGCTTCCCGGCGATCGCCAGCCACGGGAACCCGGCCGGGGTCGCGCGATCAGCGACCACACGTGCGCGCGGACCGCCGCCCGCACCCGGGCGATCTTCTCCAGGGTGCGCGGATCGGCCAGCTCCAGCGTCCGCCGCACCGTGGTGTCGCTCGGCGCAGCGCCCGAAGACCGGATCCTGGTGGGCCAGCAGGGTGATGTCGTTCATGCTGGTCGCCCCCAGCACGATCGCCACCGCCATGGAAACCAGCGCGATACCCCGGTCCACCAGCGGGAACTTCCCGGCCCGCGCCAGCGCCGACCCCAGCGCCGCGGTCAGCCCGGCCTGGTCGGCCAGCTTGCGCAGCAGCACCGCCCCGGCATGCCCGACCAGGCCCTCGCCGTTCGCCGGTCACCTTCAGCGCGTGGTCCCAGCCCGTATCCTGCATCACGAAGAGCGCTCCTGCCTGAGAGATTACGAATGGTGTGGTTACCGCGTAATCTCCCAGAACCGGGGCGCTCTTCGCTATCTGGACCGGTCATGCTGACACAGCAAGCGGCGCCAGCCCCGGCAGGTCTCCCAGCCCGCCGGCAGTCACGGCCACCCGCACACCCATCGGGTGCACGCCCAAACCAGCGTAAGAGGGCGAATGTCAAGCGGTGCCGGCGGGATTCCGTTGTTGATCTTGCTTGGGGCACTGGCCTGGGGCTCTTGCTACGGCTGGCGCTTCGCCCCGTGGTGGCTTGGAGGTGGCCGGGCCGGTGACGGGCATGCCGGAGCCACCCGGCCAGAAGAGGATCTTACCCGGGTGGTGCGGTGCTCTGCGGCCCGTGGCTTCTCGCTCTACGTAGTGGCAAGCGGGCTCGGCCCGTGGAGGGCCTGCCCCGACAGCGTTCAACCGAGCTGGTGAGAAGCTCCGGGCGACCAAGGGAGAGCTGCCCAGGGTTTGGGACGAGGTTGGTCCTCGACGCGAAGGCGGGCTCGCTCTTCCCCCATCTGGGGGGGTTGGCCTCGGGCACCGGGGTGCGGCACGGATGGGCGGTAAGCGCTGGTCAGGCCGCCTCCGGCTGGTAGCTGGGGGCAGCCTGGGTGTCTTTGCGGCCGCCGCCACGGCGGGGTCCCAGCAGGTGCCATGGACCACCAGGGAGTAGATCCAGCGCAGCAGCGCGGCAGCGCACGCTACGCGGGCCTTGGCGCGGCGGCGCCTGCGCCTCGGCAGCCGAGGTGGCAGCCCGGCCCGGCGGCCGTCGCTGGCCTGGGCTTCGGCGGCGGCCTGGTCAGCGGCCTGCGTCATCGCCGCGTACTTCGCGGCCATCACGGGGTTGTGGATCAGCATCGGCCATACCGCGCGCCACACGGTCAGGCGCAGGCGGGCCTGCCGCGGCGGGAGAGGCGCTCGCTGTCGAACGCGCCCGAAGCGTTATCGGAGGGGGACAGCCCTGCGTGCTTGACCATCGATGATGATGTGTCATACCGGCCCGGGTCCCCGGTTTCGGCCAAGATCGCCGCCGCCCCGGCTGCGTTCAGGCCCGGGATCTCGCCTAGCCGGGCCAGGCCGAGGCTGGCCAGGCAGGCGACCATCGCAGCCTCGGTTTCCCGCTGCTGGGCGCGGGCGCGCTGCAAGTCGCCCAGCTCGGCGGCGATCCGGCGCAGCAGCCCGCGCCGGTGCGCGCGCACCACGCCCTCAGTGCTGGTCAGCGCGGTGAACACAGCCCGGCATACCGAGCCACAGACCCGCTGCCCGCCCCAGCCGGGCACGGCGAACCGGACCAGGGCGGTAAAGGCCTCCAGGCCGAGGGCGGCCAGCTTCTCCGGCTCACCGCCGCACCGCGATGTCACCACCTGCATCGCCGCCAGCCAGGTCACCGAGTGGAACGGCCGGGCGCACGCCTCGGCCGCCACCGGCCAGGCCACCGACAGGAAATCCCGCACCCGCTGCACCGACGCGGTCCCCGACGTGATCAGCGTGATGCGCCGTCGCCCCAGGTGCCGCAGGTCCGCCCACACCTCATCGAGTGCTTCCGCAATGTAGCAGTGCAGCTCAGCGGCCAGCCGGGCGATCATCACGCAGTCAGCCTCATCAGTCTTATGGCTGGTGTAATCCTGCTGCTGGCGGGCGATATGGGAGACCAGCGGCTGCACGCACACCACCGGCAGACCCCGCTCGGCGCACAGCCGCTGCACCTGCAGCCACCGCGGCCCGGTCGGCTCACACGTCACCGTCACGGCCGTGAACCCCTTCACCCTGGCCTGCCCCGCGGCCCAGTCCAGCGCCTCACCCAGCCGGAACGCCTTCACCCGCACCGTCTTGCGGGCCAGCACCCGCACATCATGATCGATCACCGCGATCGCCTGCTTCTCATCCGCCAGGTCAATCCCGATCACCGCGCCGTCACGCGGCAGCAGCCCGCGAAGCAGCTCACGCCGCGCGTTCCGCCGCCGGTCCCCCCGCGTCATGCCGCTACTACCCTTGCTCACAGGACGTCCTCTCTGGCTGCGTTTGGGACACCAAGCCCGCACTATCGCACCAGGAGGACGTCCCTACCTCAGCAGGCTCCAGCAGGCGCCTCCAGCGCTTCGTCCTATTACTACGCGATACCGGCAGCCCGGCGATACAAAAGCGCAGCTCAAAGCCGCGAAGCAACCATTACGTCCCGGTGAACGAGCCAATGCTGAATGCCGGAGGCTGAGGCGTAGGGTGGCGTGTAATGACCATCCGGGCAGATCCCACTGCCCTTAACTTCCGGTACTTATGTGCCTGGATGTTCGGTTTCTGATCACTTGGTCACATGCTGATCACGATGCTGATCTTTGACGTGGCGGTCCCCGTGAAGCAACAAAGCCCCTGCTAGGACGTGAGGTGATCAAGCCAGCACGTCACTACAGGAGCTTCGTTGTCCGTGCGGTCTGCCATGGTCATGTCACCGTCGCCTGCCAGGGAAGCGGCCCGGGCCGTGGCTGGGCCGGGCGGGCAGCGCGCGTTGCTGCGGGCCGTCGCTGGCGGTGACGGTGAGCTCAGCGAGAAGGCCCGCGGGGACCTGGCGGAACTGGTCATTGCCGGGCCGGGCCTGTGGCTGGGCTGGCTGGAGGAATTGCAGCGCGATGGGCTGCTGGAAGAGCTCCTGGATGATGGCGTGATCGATGCGGGCGTGGCGCAGGCCAGTCACGGTCACAAGCTTGACCGGTTGCTGACGGCGAAGGCAACCGCGGTCTGCGTTCTTGCCGGGTGCCTTTTCCCTGACCAGGGCTATGACTCGATCCTGGCGAAGGTCTTCGGGCTGCCAGGCCTTCCCCGCAAGCTGGGTACCACGGTGCCGTCAGGGCCGGCGCTGTCCAAGGCGCGGGCGCTGCTGGGTGAGCAGGTGATGCGGAAGATCTCCGAGCTGGACGCGGCCCGCGCAGATGTCGTGCCCGGAGCCGGGGCCACCGCGTTCGGGATGGAGCTGACCGCTTTTGATGGCACCACCGCCGAGATGTTCAGCAACGACGAGCTCGCGGAGGAGTTCGGGGTGCCCACGGGCGGCACCAAGCCGAAGATCCGGCTGGTCGCCCATCTGTCAGTAGGCTCCCGCCGCTGGAAGGCCGCCGCGATCGGCGGCTACCACGACGGCGAGAATGCCTTGGTAGATCAGCTGCAGCACACCCTGGGCGCCGGCATGCTCAACCTGGCCGACCGGGGGTTTTTCTCCATGGACCGCTGGCTGCGGTTTTCTGGCACCGGCGCCCACCTGATCTGGCGGGTCAAGAACGGCGCCAGGTCTGTCCCCTTCAGGACCGTCAAAGCGCTGGCCCGGCGGGTCGGAGCTGGTGGTGCTCCGTGAATCGGCGGCCATGCTGGGTAAGCGCCGCCGCGACATCGCCGGCCCGACGGCGCCGCGGCTGCCTGACACGATCTCCCGCCTGATCCAGTTCAGGGTCCTCACCCGCACCGAGCGCGGCAAGACCAAGACCACCACGATACGGCTGCTCACAACGCTGCTGGACCCTGGCTCCTTCCCCGCCACGCAGATCGCTGCGCTTTATGCCGAGCGATGGCAAATCGAAACGGCTTACCTGCACCTGAAGAAGACGCTGCGCGGCACCAGGCGGGTCCTGCGCGGCCGGCCGGTTGAGCTGGTCCGCCAGGAAGCATGGGCGTTCCTCATCGTGCACAACATGATCGCCACCGCCGCGGCCCAGGCCGCCGCGCTCGCGGCATCGATCCCGACACCATAAGCTTCGCCGCCACGCTATTCCTCGTCCGCGCCCACGTCATGGCCGATGTCTGCTGCCGGCACTGCGGCAGGCGCCCGGCCAGCGCAAACGACCCACTCACACCGCTGCTAGCCGGCATCTTGGCCCACCCCCGGAACCGGACCGGCCGAAGTCGCACTTCCGGGCGCACAGCAGCGGAGCGGCGGAGCCGCCACACCGAGGAAGCGACTCACACCATCACGATCACCCCGTCAAATCTGCCGAAACTGGAAGAAAGTTCCAGAAGTTAAGGGCAGTGGGGCAGATCCTGATGCGACAAAGAAGCTGCTGTACGCCCTGATGCGTTCCTGCATCAGGCGGTATCGATCTTCACGAGTGTCCTGCTCCTTGCGTATACGTCTGGCTTCCAGTGCCTGTGACCGTGACGCGAGGAGCGCTCCCCCGGCCCCAAGGACGCCGCCCAGGGCTGTCAACAGCAATGATTGAAGCACGATGAACCCCATCCCTGACCAAGAACGCCGGACACCAGCATGCTTCACATGGTCGGTGATCCAATCCGGGCCGTCACATGGTGGCCGTTCAACTCCCTGAGCCTGGACGGCGACCCCGTCGAGGAAGAACTGCAGCCATCCCCACGAACGCCCTGCTCGACATGGCGACAGCGGTACCGGTCCCAGGCGGCAGGCTGTCAGAATCCGCTGGCCTCGCCTGCTGTTAAGGGAGACCATCTCGACATGGCCGAGCTTTGGTTCCCAGTACCGCCGCTGGCTGGCGATGTGGTGCTGCTGCGTCCTTGGGGCGAGGCCGACGTGCCGGGCATCGTGCTGGCGTTCAGTGACCCGGTGATGCAGCGGTTCTCGTGGCGTACTACTCCGTACACCGAGACTGATGCGCGCGACTACTTCGCTGAGCAGGAAGAGGCACGCTTGCGTGGCGACGAGCTGAACTTCGCGCTGGTCGAACCGCGCGACCAGGACGTGGTGCTCGGCGGCGTCTCCCTGCATGAGGTTCGCCTGGATCAGGGCTGCGCGGCGGTCGGGTATTGGCTCGCCCCCGAGGCTCGCGGCCGGGGTGCCGCGACACATGCGGTACGCCTGCTCGCCCGGTGGGCATTCGCTGAGCTGGGGCTGGCCCGGCTGGAGCTGACTTGCGGTCCCGACAATGAGGCATCGCAGCATGTCGCCGAGCGTTGCGGGTTTTCCCGTGAGGGCCTTCTTCGTTCCCACGTGCCCTTCAAGGGAGCCCGCCGCGACAGCGTGATATACAGCTTGCTGCCTGGCGAGCTGCGGTAGCCGAGTTTGGAGACTGCCCCTGTCCTAGTCCTGTCCGTCTTCCCGATAGCCGCCAAACCCTTGCGAGTGGGCGCTGGGTCTAGGCTGGCGAAGCCATCGCGAAGCGACGCCCGGAGGGCGCCCCTGGCGATCGGATTCTGTCCGACGATGAGTGGGCACAGGTCCCTGCTGATGTGGATTACCGCTGGACCTGGTGGGGCAGGCGGAGGATTGCGGCCTCGCTGACCGCGACCGAGAGCATCCCTGCGGCCATAGCTGCATCGCCAGCAGTGGCCAGCACCTTGGCGGTGGTGATGCGCTCGATCACCTGCCATTGCGGAGTGGGTGGCCCGGCAGCTTCCGGGATCTGCGCGGCGAGGGCGGCGGCTGAGGCGGTGCGACCGAGGTCGAGCAGCCCGCGCAGGCGCACCTCGCGAACGGTAAATGCATTGAAGAGCATCGTCCCCCGGGGTTTCGTCCAATAACCGCAGGCACCGGCTGGCCACATCATCGATGAGATCCGCCCGGCCAGCCTCGGTTGCGGCCCGGGGCAGCAGAACAAGCCCGGGGCCCTGGTCGCCCGGGTTCGCGCCGATGCCCGGGGCTTGCATGGTGAGCACGGAAGATGCTGCGCGCTGGCCGGGGCTGTATGCCGCGTAAGCCACGTGCGATCTGTACGCTCAGTGGAATGTGGCCCGGCTTGCGCCGGGCGGGCCTTCCCGAGGCAGAGCCCGGCGCAGAAGCCTGGTTGGCCTCAAGGCCCGGATGGGACACGACAGCGCCAGCGCCGCGATGATCTACCAGCACGCCACGGCCGAGGCAGACCAGGCCATCGCCGATGCCCTCGACAAGCGGATCGAAGGCCGTACCAAGCGAACGCCGAAGCCAGCCGACGACAGCCAGGACGAGCGCGACGACGGCACCAGGACCGCGCTGGCCTCGGCAGGCTGACCGGCACGATAATGCCACGAGCCCCTCAGGTAACGATCTTGAGAGGGAGTCTTGCCTGGTGGAGCTAGGGAGACTCGAACTCCCGACCCCCTGCTTGCAAATTAGGCCCGACCCATGCCCAGGGGTGTCTGCGAGAGTCACAGATGGCCGTTTAGCTGGGCAAGTGATCCTGCGGACGCCTCCAGACCTCTCGAGACTCTTCGCCGGATGGCTCCCGGACTTGGCTCCCGGGCGGGATCAAGATCTCGGACTGTTCGAATCATCGAACCCGCTATCGAGCACCTGCCACCCAGCAGGTCAAGCACGCTAGCCCACCGGACGACTGCACGGTCAGCGACTACTAGTGCTGGCTGCTCGGCGGCGAACCCGCGGCGATGGTGACCCGACGGCGGGCGATCACCCGACCGTCGTCCGCCAGGTCACCGGCGGCGATCAGCTGGTTCAGCGTGCGAGCGACGCGACGGCGGGGACGGGGACCAGGTGACGGCGGCGGAACAGGCGAATCTCTCCTTCGATGCCGCCTTTGGACCGACCCGTCGATTGAGCCCGATCCGGAGTGTTCGCAACAACGGGTTCGGGTCACCCACCCGTTCCGCTCAGCGTCACCGGTACCGCGGCTACCAGTGGCAGCCGGGCATCGCTGAGATGGCGGTCTCAGTTTCGGTCTCATTCACCCCTGTCCGCAGTTCACAGGCGAACGCGAATGCCGCTCCGCCGAGGTCAGGTATGCTCGCGGCCGACGGTGGATGACGCTGCGCAGTCCTCGAAAGCGTGTGAAGGTGCAACCCTTCGGTGGGCGCGGATTCTTACTCCACCGCGTGTCAACTGCGACTGACGGCCACCTCCAGGCGACCGGCTAGCGCGCCGCGCCCTGCCGCTGCGCCTTGGCTCAGTTTGTGTCTCATTCACGCCCGTCCGGCACCGTTCACCGGTGGTCGGCCGCACGCATCCGAGCAGGTCACGGACGATGGCGAATCCTGATGAACCCCGGCCAACAGTGTTGGAAAGCGTGTTGGGGGCAAGCCCTCAGGACTTCGAATCTCCTATCCTCCACCACCTCTGACGATGGCTGACGACTTGCAGCAGACGCTGGTCGACGCCGGGAGCACGGAGTCAGGTGGCTTTGCGCTGCACGTGAGTGAGGAGGGAGAGTCCGGTGGGGTCGCGGTGGATGCGTATGTCGCCGATCAGCGCGTGTGAGTCGTCAAGCAGCCTCCGGACGTCCGGCTCATCGCGTTCGATCAGTACCCAGTCGCTGACGTATTCGGCCCAGCAGCGGTAGGGGTTACCCGTGGCGATGTTGGAGAAGTAGAACAGGCCGCCGGGCTTGCAGAGCCGGTTCATCACCTTGCCGACCACGACCCGCGCCACCCGGTCGGGCAGGTAGTCGAACAGCCCGCCTGCCAGGACCAGGTCGTAGGGACCGTGGGCAGCCAGCGCGGTGATCGCCCTGAGCACGTTGCCCGCTATGAACGTACACGACCTCGCCACGGGTCCCAGCAGATCCTTGGCGAGGTCGAGCGCGGCTTGGTCGTAGTCGTTGAGCACGAACCGGCAGACGTTGCCCACGATCGGAGCGGGGACGAGCCGAAGGTCGGGAGCTGCCCCGGACGCGATGATCAGCACCCGCGCTCCGGGTCCCGGCCGCAGTATCGCTTCAGTTATCAGTCCGGCCTGATGCACGACCTTGTTGCGATGCTGCTGGGCGAAGGGTGAACCGAGGCAGTAGGACTCGATCAGCCACCCAAGCGTCCCCTCGGGTGCCCGGTTGGCCTGGGACACAACCTGCTCGATGGTCTCAAAGTCCCCCGGGTAGCCCCTCGGCCAGACCTGCGCCCGCCTGACGAAGGGAGACCGGGCGAAGATCTCGCGAACTGGCGCCACAATCTCCCGGATCTCCTCCCGCGCCAGTCCCGTGTGCTCCGCGCGTGCGATCTCGGCTCCTAGGCCGTAATACATCGCACCAAACCTCAGATTGGCGCCGGGTTCGGTCACACTCAACCGGGAAGCCGACGACACGAATACTTCGACGGTCGCGTGGAGCAGCTTCGCAGCGCCCAGGTAGCCGTCAGCCTGAACCTGAACCGCGTTCACGAGGATCACCCCCTCTTCCACTAGGTATGTCATGCACGATCGCGGGATGGGTGACTGCTGAGATCTCGGCCTGTCCGGCCGCAGGATGCCGACGGGGTGGAAGGGGCTGGTTCGCTGGGCGGGGGTTCGGTCCGAACGCTCTCGTTCAGGGCTCCGCCGGGGGGGTGCCCGCTGGTCTCAGTGTTGGCCGTTGCCCGTACGGGATGTGGGCTTGCCGACGTTCCGGGCACCCAGTTGCGGCTGTGCGTCAGTCTTGGTCTGGCCGTATCAGATAGAACGTCCGGTCGGCCGTTCCCGGTCCCGTTTCGACGCTGCGGACCTGGCCGGTGACCCCCGCATAGATGCCGGTGCCGCCGGTGACTGCGAGGGTATACCTGGCCGCGGTTTCCGGGACGGCCACCTGAACGTCGATCTGGCCGTGTTTGAGCACATATGCGGCGTGGCACAGTGACACAGACGCCGTGGCTCCTGTGCACGAGATGTAGGCCTTGCCCGCCTCGGCCCCGCTCGGGGTCCGGAGGTCGAAGACGACCGCCGTTACGTCGCCGGGGCCGCCGTGACCGGCGTGATTGACCGCAAGGGAGACGAACACGGTGTGGAGCCGTAGCACCTGCGCCCTGTCATGTGTTGCCGGAGTTGCTGGGGACGCGAACGCGGCGCCAGCGGCGCCGAGCGACGCCAGCCCGGTGAAGACGGCGGCCCCGACCGCGGCCGCCCGGCGTGAGATTTGCATGATGACCCACCTCCTGGGGGTTTCCTTACGGCCGACCACAACCAATTCGTGGCCGTGCCAACTGCGCACGGGCGTTGGCTAGCCTGCGCGGCTATGCCGCGAAGCACCCGGACAACCCGGGGCCCTGCCCCACCAGCGCAGCGCGGCCCAGTCGGAGCGCGCTTGGATTTGGCTTGGACCTGCCGCTTGGAACGGCGGCAGAACCGGTGTGGAAGGGTGAGAGGCCGTGAACGGGCGGCTGGGTGACGCCGACGACCGGGCCGTGCCCGGCCGCTGGAGAGGCGGCCTGCTCTTTGGCAAGGACTGTAAGTCAGCAGTGGGCACCCTGGTCGAGCCGACCACCCGCTACGGCCTGCTGCTGCACCTGCCCGCGGGGGCGACGCCTACCTGGCCGGGCACGCGATGCGGCAGGCGATCACCACCCGGCCCGCCGACCTGGCCCACACCATCACTAGGGACCAAGGCAAACAGAATGGCCTACCACGCGGATTTCACTATCGCCGCCGGCATCCCGGCGCTTCTGCCAGTCGCACAACCCCTGGCAGCTCGACTCGAGCGAGATCAGCAACGGGCTGCTGCGTCAGAAGGGTCTGGTGGCTGCTCACCCCCGGATCCGCCAGGACCAGAGCACAGTCGCAGACCCGGGTGGTGGTGTTACGCGCTCTATCGGACCCACATCTGGTCGAGTAGCGGGCCGGTGTAATACGGGGACTCCTGGCAGTTCCGGACCCGGGCGGAGACGAACCATATCCCTAGTGACCTGTTGAAGATCGGGACCCAGGGAGCCTGGTCGGTGGCGACGCGGTCCGCCTGTGCCCAAAGTCTTCGGGCGGCGGCTGGGTTGGTCTGCTGCGCCCCCCGCGCCTCGCCGACAAGTTGGTCGGCGTGAGGATCGCAGAACTCGGCGAGGTTCCAAGTGGTGGTGGGATCTTGGTAGAAGGAGCGGCAGGTCAGTACCTGGAGGAAGAAGTCAGATGAGGAGGGAATGTTCGGTGCCCAGCCGGTGAGGCCCAGCTGGATCTTGTGGCGGGAGTCGCTGGCTGTGCGGAACAAGTGGTCAACGGGTACAACGCGCAGGGTGGCCTGGTATCCCAGTTGCCTGAGCAAATGGACGAGGTAGGCGCCGACAGGGTTGCCCTGCTCGTTCCACACGGTTACCGGCACATGCGTGGTGCCGGATTCGTGCGCGAGCCGTACCGCCTTGGCCAGGTCGGGCCCGTGCCAGGTGCCGTCCTTGGCGCCGGCGGTGTAGGGGCAGTAGCGCTGGTAGCTGGGGAAACCGGCAGGCAGGATCTGGCACGTCGGGGTGGCCTGGCCGGGGGAGCCGAGCAACTGGATGATCTGACCGCGGTCGATAGCGTAGTTGATCGCCTGCCGGGCTTTGAGGCTGGTGAACGGCGGCTGGCGGGTGTTGAGAAACACGAACACGGTGCCGAGCTTGAGGCCGGGATGGACCCTGGCCGGGTACCGGATGGCGAGAGAGCGGTACAGCAGGCCGTCATCGCTGATATCGACGAGATCCGCCCGCCCGGCGGCCACCGCTGATTGCTCCTTGCGGGGGTCGGTCATGTGCTTCATCCGGATCACGTTCGGGTAGCCGGCTGGTTGTGCCGCGTACGACCACTGGCGGAAATACGGATTCCGCACCAGGGTCAGCGGCGAGTTCGGCCGGTAGTGCGAGATCATGTACGGGCCGGTTCCGGGCAGGAACGGCGCACGGTCCATGAGATGGCTCGCAGCGGCGGGCGGGGCCGGCGCTGCCATGAGCAGGGCGAGCTTGTCGAGGAAGTCAGGGTCAGCCTGGCCCAGGTGGAAGGTGACCGTGCCCGCCGTGTCATCGGTGACGATCCCCGCCGCCAGGTCGCACCGCCGCGGGTTCCGGTGGCACGCTGGGGCGCCGAGGATGCCCTCGTAATAGTCGGGAACTTCGCCGAAGCTGAGCTCGCGCTGGATGCCGCGGCGGAAGTCGGACGCCCGCACGAGCGCGCCGTTGGAGTACCGGATTCCCCGGCGAAGCGTGAATGTGTACGTCGTGCCGTTGTCGGCTGGGCGCGGCAGCCTGACGGCCAGGTCCGGGACGAGCGTGTCCCCCTGCGCGCCGCCAGCTTTGCGGAACGCGACCAGTCCGTCGTAGACGGCGGCGAGCGCAGGAGTACCGATGTTGTAATCCTGCACCGGGTCAATACGAGGCAGGAAGGTACTCACCTCGGTCAGCGTGCCGCCGCGGTGACTGGCCGCCGCGAATGGGCGCGCCGCCACCCATACGCCGGACCGGGCCACTGCGATCCCCTGCGGCGAGCTTCCCACGGGGACCACGCGGTTGACGCGATCGGTGCGCGGGTCGATGCGGTCGAGCGTCGCGTCGAACTGATCGCTGACCCACACACCGTCGCTGGCCGCGGCGATCGTACCCGGGCCATCCCCGACGGGGATGGTGAAAGTCACCCGGCCGGTCGCCGGGTCGAGCCTGGACACGGTGAGGTCCAGCGAGTTGGCCACCCACACCGCTGCCGGGGTGACCGCGATGCCGGCCGGCCCGGAACCGACCGGCATCGGGCCGCTGGGCTGGCCGGTGGCCGGATCGATCCGGGTAACCGTGCCGTCCTCGCTGTTGGCGACCCAGACGGCGTCCGGGCCGACCGCGATGCCGTCCGGGAGCCCCCCAACCTCGATATTTCTCTTTGTCACGGTGCCGGTCACCGGATCGATCCGGTCCACGGTGTCGTCGCCCTGGTTGGCCACCCACACGCCGCTAGGCCCGCTGGCGATGGCGACAGGGACATTGCCCACCGTGATCGTCTGCACCACGGCGTTCGTCGTGGTGCTGATCTGGGACACCGTCCCGTCGTCGCTGTTGGCCACCCACGCGTCTTTGCCGGTGACGGTCACCGCGGCCGGATCGGTGCCGACCGGGATCGTCTGCACAGCATAGGTCGCCGGGTTGATCCGGGAAACGGTCCCCTCGGCACTGTCCACGGCCCAGACCGATCCGTCGCCGTACGCCAGGCCTGCCGGGCTGCCCACCATCACCGGGGCCCCGGCCCGCCCCCCAGATGAGTCGATCAGGCCCACGCTGTCGGCGGGCAGGCCGGTCGGTTCTCCCGCCCACGGCCAGGCCACGGCGACAATGCACGCGGCCGCGGCGACCGCGAGCGCCGAGCCAATGGCCAGCAGACGGCGGGCACGCCGCCGCGCCCAAGCCAGCTCCCCGCTGTCCACGAACCGCCGACCAGCTGATCCCGGCGCCGGGGCAGCAACCGGGGCGGCCGGCGGGTGATCTTCGGCCGGGCCCTGGCGGGCACCGTTCCAGTCGAGCGCCGGGTCCTGGGCCAGAAGGGATGCGTGCAGGCGCCGCAGCGGCTCCCCCGGGTCGATACCGAGTTCGCCAGCCAGCAGATCGCGGACCCGGGTGTAGGCGGTGAGCGCATCCGCCTGCCGGCCGCAGCGATACAGCGCCAGCATGAGCTGCCCGTGCGATCGCTCACGCAACGGATGCTCGGCGACCAGACGCTCCAGCTCGGAGGTGAGCGCGTCGTGCCGGCCAAGCGCCAGGTCAGCATCGATCCGCGCCTCCAGCGCGGCCAGCCGCAGTTCCTCCAGCCGGGCCGCCTCGGGCCGGGTAAACGCGTAGTCGGCCAGGTCGGCAAGCACCGGACTGCGCCACAGATCCAGCGCCTTGCGCAGCGTCTCGGCCGCTTCGGCGTACCGGCCCGCTTCCAGCGCGGCCCGCCCCACGGTAAAACCGTCCTGGAACAGCGCTCCGTCCAGGTGCTCGCGGTCTACGTGCAGCAGGTAACCGCGGCCCCTGGTCACCAGGACACCTCCCGCGGCGCCCCGCGACCGGTCCGGCTCCAGCGCCTGGCGCAGGTGAAACACATAGGTCTGCAACGTCGTGGCCCACCCCTCGGGTGGGTCCCCGCCCCAGACGTCCTCAGCCAGCCGGTCCATCGACACGACCCGGTTCGCCTCAAGCAGCAGCAGCGCCAGCACCGCCCGTTGCCGCGGACCGCCCAGCGGCACCGCACGCCCGGACCGCCGGACCTCTAGTGGTCCGAGAATGCCGAACTCCACGGACAACGCTTCGCTGGCCACCGCCTCAGCGGCCATGTCCCCCCACCCGGTTGTCTGCCCTAGCCACCCGGACCAGCGGCTTTCGACCATTTCACCACCAGACCCATTCCTGTTCCAAGCCGTGGTCCAAGCCGATCCCAAGACAATTCCGGCCGCCGAGCGCTGGTGTGTCAGTGCGTACAACGCAAAAGGGCATCCAAAGAAACGTCCACCCAAGCCGAATGGAGCTACCCAGATGATTCACCGACCCGCGGCATCGCAGCTACGCCGCACCCCGAGGACGCTCGCTGGGCTCGACGGGCTGACGGTCTGCCTGGCCGCCGCCATCGGCCTGGCCCCGGCCACGTGGGCAACCCCCCCGCCGCCAAAGCCTTCCTTTGCACCGGTACCGCCACTCCCGCCCCCCGCCGCAGTTCCCGCGCGCTTCCCGCCGTGGGCCATCGCGGCCATCCTGGCCGCAACGATCCTCCTGTCCGTCGCCACGACCCTCATCACCCTGGCCCTGGAACACACCCGCTGGGCCCGCCGCGAAGCAGCAGCGGCCATCCCAGAACCCCATGCCAGCACACCAAGCCGAGATCCTTAGCAGCCACCCAGCACGCGACCGTGCATGACACACCAGACCAGCAGCCGCCGAAGGAGTGATGCGCGCCGCGGCAGACTGCGCGCCTCGCCCAAGTCGAACGCCGATCACGGAGCGCGGCCATCGTCGTAGCTGAGCCCTATTCACCATTCCGGCGACTGCGGATGAGCGACCCGTGGTCACGGCCTATGCCTATGCCCTCATGGGGGGCAAGCGGCCTGGGTCAGCCGGGCGGCGCGAAGAACTCGAGCGCAATTCCGTCTGGATCGCGGAAGGAGACACCAGAGCCGTAATGGGCGTCCACGATCCCGCCATGCGCAATGCCCAGCTCGTCCAGGCGTGCGGCCCACGCCTGCAGCTCACCGCGGTCACGGCACGCGAAGGCAACATGATCCAGGCCAGTGCGGTGCTCGTCGAATCTGTCACCCGCGGCATCGCTGTGCGTATGCAAGCCGAGCAGCTGCCCTCCACCGACCGCGAACACAGTATGGTGAAAGCCCCCGATCTGCTCGTCCTCGTCCAGGACAGGCTCGGCGGCCAGCAGCTCGCCGTACCAGCGGGTGCTTCGACCGAGATCAGTCACCGTCACGGCGACATGGGCGATCGGCGGGAACTCAGGCACAGCGGCCTCCTGACTGACGGTGGAAACATTCGAATGGTCGCCGATGCCGTACGCCAGGCCCTTGACGGCGAAGCTCCAGCGTACCGACGTTGTTACGCTTCTTGCCTTGCGGCCCGATCAGATGTCGGCTCTCCTCCCGCCACGGCGGCCTCTGGCCACTGGCGAAGCCAGTTCGTACGGCGATCAAACAGCTCTACGGCGACCTCACCGGTCGCATCGCCCGCCCCGGAACAAAGCGCCTCGCGCTGATCAGACTGGGCGCAGGATCCCCAGTTCTCATCAGCTCCCGAAGAATCCTCCTTGCGGACCTGCGGGCGCGCCAGAACGAAGCCTCTTAAGTCCGTTTTGATAAAGCGCAGGTGGGAGGGCGGTTTTGCGTCGTGGACATGTCGCTGACGAGGGTCCTACGCGAGGAGCAAAGCCCAAAGAGCAGCATCGACAAGGGGATTGGCGCAGGTCACATGGGTGCCACCGCGTCGGGGTGCGTCGTATACACCGCTTCAGATAACGCGTCTACGACGCAGCTCGAAGGCTCATCCAGCTACATGGTGGACACCCGAAACTGACTTGAGATAACGGCGGCTATTCGCGCGAGGATGCTGCCCTAAGACCCGCCCCATTGCCAGGAGAGAATCAGTGACTTGAGCACGAGCACAGCCGCCCGCGGCCGGGGCCGGGCGCGGACAAGCCACCGCCCCAATGGCTCCCGACTATGGCCCCTAAACGATCTTTGTAGAGATCAAAATCACTCTGACCTGCTACTTCTCGTGGAGCTAGGGGGACTCGAACCCCCGGCCCCCTGCTTGCAAATCGCCGTGATCGGCCGGGTAATGCGGCCTGAACTGGGCGGGTGACTGCCCGTGGGTAACCGCGGCGTACCGCCCTTGACCGGGGTTAATGGCACGCTAGTGTACCTAGAATTGGTTAGCTTTACATGAGTCAAACGTCTGTATCATCACTCGTTACGTGTGATAATGGTAAGCATGAGGCTTTCGGAGGAGCAACTCAGCGAACTGCGGACGGCAATCAAGCCAGGTAACTATGACGGATCAGTTTCAGCCAGGGCACAGATCGTGCTATGGCACCACGAGGGTTACCGGAAAGCTGACATCGCGGAGATGTCGGGTGCGTCGCGGCCAACGATCGACAAGTGGATTGACCGGTACGCTCTATATGGGCTCGGCGGGCTTACCAGTGAGACGTCCCCTGGCGGGCGGAGGACGATTCCCGGGTGTATCCGGGGCCGTGTGCTGGCGCTGACCAGGCAGACGCCGCCGGAGGAGCTGGGGATCTCGCACTGGACGTCGGTGAAGATGGCCGCTTACATCAAGAAGACCGAGGGGATCTCGGTTTCTCAGCCGTGGGTTTCGCGGCTGTGGCGGGAGCACGGGCTGCAGCCGTGGCGGCAGGGGACATTCAAGATCAGCAAAGATCCGGACTTTGAGGAGAAAGTGCGTGACGTGACTGGTCTCTATCTGAATCCGCCGGAGGGCGAGGCAGTCGTGTCTGTGGACGTCAAGTCCGGGATCCAGGCCTTAGACCGGACGCAGCCGCTGCTGCCGGTTGCTTTCGGGAAGAGCGAGAAGCGCACGCATGATTACAAGCGGAACGGCACGACTGACATGTACGCCGGGTTCGATATCGTCACGGGCAAAGTGACGGTGGAACTGTCGCCTACGCATAACGCTCAGGATTTCCTGCGGCTGATGAAGAGGATCGTGGCGCAGTATGCGGACAGGAAGAAGATCCGCGTCGTGCTGGACAATGCGTCGGTGCACACGTGCGGTGAAACCAGTGAGTGGCTGGCGGGCCAGGATGGCAGGGTGGTCTTTCATTTCACGCCGAAGGGGGCGTCGTGGATGAATCAGGTCGAGATCTGGAATGGCATTATCACCCGCAACCTCATCCGGCGCGGGACCTTCTCGTCGGTGAAGGCAGTTAATAACGCGATCAAGCGGTTCGCTGCTGATTGGAACACTGACGCCAGACCGTTCAGATGGGTGGCGACCGCCGACGAGATCATTGAGAAGGTCCGGGCTGTCACCAGCCGTATGGCCAAACTTCTTGGTGCCACCGAGATTGGGCATGTCATCCCACGGCCAGCGTAAACATGATCAATTCTTCGTACACTAGTGGCACGGCGATCTTGATCGCCCGGTCCCGGTCGCCTCGACTCAGGTAGTCCGATAGCAATCTTGCCCTGACGGCTGTGTTGCACTGGCCTAGCTTGGCAAGTCCTCGGCGGCGTCAGGGCCTGACCACCCCGATCGAGGTACATCGGATCGGGTCGTTTGTGAGAAAGCCGTGAAAGATCCTAGGTCTGGCAGAAGCACACAGCCTGGGACTCCTGCTGTATAGGTCCTGCCCGTGCCGGACCAACTGCCCCGACTCACTGCAGCATTCGTTGTTGCCTTGGAGCGACTCACTGATTGCGTTCACCCCACGCATCGGGATGTTCTATGAGGAAGTAGTTTTCATACGCATGGAACGTCACAACAAACCTGTTTAGAAAACCTTCTGCTCCAAGGATTCCCTGGAACGGCATTTGAAAACCTCTATCCGTGATGAATGCGACCCTGGCGGTCCATGATAGACCTGGGTAATGCGGCAAACTCAATTCAACATACTCGAATTGTACTGTACGTCGCGCACCGAGTAGCGCGATATGCCCTTTCTCACAACCAAGACGCCCGATGCTAATAACCAACGCCTCTGCCACTCCACGGTCAAAAACAGTAAGAGGCGATCCTGTATCGATAAGAGCGCGGGTCGTCCACTCACCGTTAGGCTCACATGCCAAGCGAACGTCCACAGTAGGACGCAGTATTGGTGGATTACCTTCTTCCCTGTAGGGGAACTTCACCATCGAAGCCCCCTCCAGGAAGCTTATCCAACGCCGATCATGATCTGGTCGGTCGGTTTCGGTACGTATTGTGCTACCGCTCCGCGTCCGGCGCCAACCGGCCGCAGTTTGTGCAGCGCATCGACGAGTTCAAGTGAAGTAGAGGCGGCTGCGATGACTTTGCCGTCCTTGACTGCTACCCACAGCCCCACAAACTGGTCCAGCTCAGGCAGCCTTCGCTCTGGTTCCATCGGCTTCCGACGCGCGCCCATACCACAACGATAAGCGTACTGTCTAACGACACGCCATACGGTATGAGGCATCGTCTTCCCTCCGTCCTACTACCCGAGTACGATCGTGACTGACCGCGCAGTGCTAACCGCTTAGCGGTAAGCCCTTAGGGTTCACCGTCCCACACAGCATGGATCACGACACCACGGCACGCCGCATCTCCACGAACATCTTCGGCAATGAGAAGATCGCGGAGATTGTTCTGCTGCTCGACGCCGAGCCTGGGGCCCTGCTAGCCGCGGAGATCTCCCGTCGGACAGGGTTCGGTCATAGCCTCGTCAGAGACGTGCTGATACGCCTCAGCAAGACGCCTGCCGTACGTGCCTTGCCGAAGGCAGGCAACCCACGCGGCCCCGCCTACTACGAGAAGAACGCAAACAGCCCACTCTGGCCCGCTCTCGTGCGCCTAGCTGAGGCCATCGCAGCCACGGACAGAGAGGAGTCCGGCGGTCCCAAGCATGAGGAGGCGGGGTTGCCGCATCGGCACACACAACGGGTGATGCCCGGCACAGCCGCCACTAGACAGCGGCGGTGGCGGTGGCTCACCGGGCTTTGGTAAGCCGAGCCGCGGCTGCGCGGTCGAAGGGTTGACTGTCGCATGCCTATCGAGGAACTACCCTCATGGCCATGAACTCGCAGCAGCCTTCGTCTCTCGAAGGCGACACCCTGTTCCGCGCCATGGAACACATGCTCCGTCGCTACGCTCAGCGCGTGGCGGCTGGCCAGTCGAGCTGGGATGCAGATGACGCAAACCCCAGGCCCAAACGGCACGGTGAGCCGAAATGACGCCATCGCCGCCGCGTACCAACTCGCTGGGTACATTGCCGCGACCACGGACCCGCGCGTCACCCCTGACCCTGGCGCAGCCGCTGCACTACTCATGATCATGATCGACTACATCGGCCCTCAGGCCGCCGACCTGAACCCTGGGTCCAGGGCCGCGCTGGAGACGATGGTTGAGGCCCTTCGGCAGTCCGGTGGGTAACCTCCTTTCCGCCCACTCTAGTAACCCGTCTGCCCGGTGGTGTTCGTCGGCCGGGCAGTGACGCTCGCTTCCGAGCGCGTGAACGGAGCCGCCAGGCGTTCGACATTCCAAAACGTCATAGGAGACCGTCTGCATGAACTGCGGATAGACGACTCTTCGTGGCCAACTCAGCGCTAGAGCTCTGGGATACGGGCTTTGATGGATACGCGCCATTCCGCTTCATCTGCGGCCGAACAGTAGACATATATAATAACCTCACCAAATTGGCCCCTTGTGTCGTCTCGATAGGCTCGGACCCTTTTTGATTCAGCGGACGCAAGCCCTCCTAGATGGACGGATCGAGCAGGTTCACCGCCCTCAGCACCCAACGCCGTGAGAGCTGGTACGTAGCCAGCAAGGGGCTCTCGCAGTTCTAGAACGACATTAGTGAGATCCTCGTTCCCGTTGTTGGTAATTTCCAGACATGGATAGTCACCGCCATAGTCCTCATAGTCTGCTGATATCTGTGGCTGCCGCCCAACGCGATCCCGTCCCCGCTCGATAAGCCATATGCGCCGTGCATAGAGCGTTGCTCCTGCTGCTGCTACGAGGGCCAAGATGCTAATGATCAAGCCTGCAACCGCCATGGGTCAAGATTAGCGATGGGTCCGCGGCGGTGTCCTGGTCCGGTCCGTCTTCCTCGCAGGCGCCAAGATCCTTGGGAGTGGTCGCCGGGTCAATGGATCGGCGTAGCCGATCGCGTGCGACTGCCTGGAAGGGCCGCCATTGACGCGGTGGCCGCGAGCTGGACAATCGTGCGGCGAGGAACTCCGGGGTGAAACGCTACACCCACCGGTAGATGCTGACGTGATCGACGGCGACACCGCGCTCGGCCAGCAGCTCCTCAACATCTGGGTAAGACAGGCCGTACCGCACGTACCAGCGGACCGCGACCGAGATCACCTCCCGCGGATCACCGTCCGATCGGGCACGCCACGGGCACGGCGCCCCTGCGCTCGCGCGTGACCTGCTGATCATCCCGTCTGCCGTCGACCCGCCCGCCAGGGGAGCGGGTCAGGCCGTGTGCGTCCAGATGGAGCGCCCCGCTGGACGAACGATCTGGACGCAGACGGCCTGGTCTGCTGGGCTCGCCCGGGTCGATGGCGGGCAGGATGATCAGCCCACCCCAGCCCTCCCTGATCGTTGCGATTCATGGTGGTCATCCCGGAGCCGGAGTGCCCCCGCCGGAGGCACCATGCGTGCCTTCCTCAATACTGGAGCAGCTCTCCGATATCTTGCCGTCATGCGCCGACGCTGCAATGAACGCTAAGAGCAGCCATGACGGGCCCGTTCCGTTGAGCCCTCGCGCGCTCCTCACGGCCAAGGAGATCGCAGACCTGGACGCGGCATTGATAGCGGCGTACCGGATGCACAGCAGGCTTCGGGTGGAAAGGCCCGCGGCACGCTTCATTGCCCGTCCGCCGATCCCGGCAGTATTGAGCGAGTCCCTGGTCGGATACTCAGCCCAGTGGCTGTTCGGAGACGCATGCGTGGCTACATTCGGCGGCCCACGAGCTGACCTGATCGTTCGCTGCCCTGTTGGCTGCCCCTTGAGCGTCGAGGTCAAGGCAACAGGAGCGAGCGCATTCCAGGAGGTCAAACTGCGCGACCTCGCAGCCGACGTGCTGGTCTGGGTCGACTTCCGAAACAGATACGTGGATGGTCTGGGCCCAACGGATCTCCATGTGCTCACCGAGCCAGGGCGCTTTGAGCCGCCTACTACAAGGACCGGCACAGTCAGGCGCAAGTTTGACCTCCGGGCCTTCCTTGCCAAAGCGAACGCATTGAGCGGCTTCTCAAGATGGCGATTCCAGGACATCCAGGCCCTCGCTTCAGGAGTCGGTCCCGAAGCGCTCTCACCACCCGAGGCCGACTGTGCCTCAGTCGACCTGCCTTTTGATCCCTAGATCAGTGCAGCGCGTCCAGCCAGTCCTGCAGCTACCGTTCCGGGGAGTGCTTCTTGTCGGTTACTGAGATCCTGGAAGCCAATTTTGGGCGAGTCGCTCGCCAACGGTGCGGCATGAAGTTAGTCTTGCTTGTCTGGCGCGCGGTACCTATACATCTAAGGAGAGGCTGATGATCGACATGTCTACCTGGCAGGATCGCCAGGCGGATGTTGTTGACGGTCTCCATCTCGATCCAAATAACGTTCGCCTGGATCTAGAGACACCGGAAGAGGTGCCGGAGTCTGACATCATTCAGGACTTGTTTGCAAACGAGAAAGCGCTGGATCTGGTAGAGGCGATAGCCCAGGACGGTTATTTCAATCATGAACTGCCAATAGCAGTAATACGCGACAAGCGAATTGTCGTTGTTGATGGTAATCGCAGGCTGGCAGCCTTGAAGGCGATTCAGAACCCTTATCTCGCCCCAGATTATCGCGCAAGAATAGCAAAGCTCGCTGAGCGGATCCCAAATCGAAACTCGCTTAGGCAAATTAGCGTAAAGATGGCACCGAGCCAAGACGATGCCAATCAAGTCATAGCAGCTCTTCATACCAGGAATCAGCGACGGGCTTGGTCGCCAACTCGTCAGGCCGCTTTCTTCCAGGCTCAGATTGACGCCGGTAAAACTGTCTCTCAGCTTGTGACGCAGTATCCAAACATAGATGTCAAAGACTTTGTTGTGCGTAGCAAGATGCTCGAACTGTTCCGCTCAGCACATTATCGGGATCCCGGGCTTAAAGATTACGTCTTTAAGCGTCGGTTTCCAGTTTCTACCCTAGCGCGACTGTATGAGTACGATAAGTTTCAAGAGCTTGCCCAGATTGAGGTCAATCAAGATAGGGCTCGTGTTACCGTTCGCGGGAGTAAGCAGCAGTTCAGCCTTCTGGCTGGGAAGATCATTTCTGATATCAAGAGTAAGCGGATTGACACCCGTATCCTGAACTCGACTCAGAGTCCTTCCTACAAGGACTATATGCGGGAGCTGCGAGACTTCGTTAATGAACCTTTGCCTGCCGCGTCTAAGAACGGTACCTCGTCTGCCGCAAGCAGTGACGTGGCAGGCAGTGGGTCAACCCCTGGAGGTGGGTCGGCGACCGGGAACGGATCGCCATCGGGGAGTAGTAGCACGTCAGCAAATGGAAAGAGTGCCCAGGGTGGCCAAACGAGTGACTCGGACGGTAGCTCAGCCAGTGGAAAGACCAAGAACAAGGCTTCGTCGAGCATATACCTAGAAACGGACGGTCTTCACGCTGCTGGCTTCCCGCCAGCCATAGGATTCATTTTGGGAGAGCTTTCATCAATTAATGTGAACCGTTTTCCCAACGCCACCTTTGATCTGCTGCGTACGTTCCTTGAGAAGTCGATAAAAGCTTACGCAGCTAGTGTACCTAGAATTGGTTAGCTTTACATGAGTCAAACGTCTGTATCATCACTCGTTACGTGTGATAATGGTAAGCATGAGGCTTTCGGAGGAGCAACTCAGCGAACTGCGGACGGCAATCAAGCCAGGTAACTATGACGGATCAGTTTCAGCCAGGGCACAAATCGTGCTATGGCACCACGAGGGTTACCGGAAAGCTGACATCGCGGAGATGTCGGGTGCGTCGCGGCCAACGATCGACAAGTGGATTGACCGGTACGCTCTATATGGGCTCGGCGGGCTTACCAGTGAGACGTCCCCTGGCGGGCGGAGGACGATTCCCGGGTCTATCCGGGGCCGTGTGCTGGCGCTGACCAGGCAGACGCCGCCGGAGGAGCTGGGGATCTCGCACTGGACGTCGGTGAAGATGGCCGCTTACATCAAGAAGACCGAGGGGATCTCGGTTTCTCAGCCGTGGGTTTCGCGGCTGTGGCGGGAGCACGGGCTGCAGCCGTGGCGGCAGGGGACATTCAAGATCAGCAAAGATCCGGACTTTGAGGAGAAAGTGCGTGACGTGACTGGTCTCTATCTGAATCCGCCGGAGGGCGAGGCAGTCGTGTCTGTGGACGTCAAGTCCGGGATCCAGGCCTTAGACCGGACGCAGCCGCTGCTGCCGGTTGCTTTCGGGAAGAGCGAGAAGCGCACGCATGATTACAAGCGGAACGGCACGACTGACATGTACGCCGGGTTCGATATCGTCACGGGCAAAGTGACGGTGGAACTGTCGCCTACGCATAACGCTCAGGATTTCCTGCGGCTGATGAAGAGGATCGTGGCGCAGTATGCGGACAGGAAGAAGATCCGCGTCGTGCTGGACAATGCGTCGGTGCACACGTGCGGTGAAACCAGTGAGTGGCTGGCGGGCCAGGATGGCAGGGTGGTCTTTCATTTCACGCCGAAGGGGGCGTCGTGGATGAATCAGGTCGAGATCTGGAATGGCATTATCACCCGCAACCTCATCCGGCGCGGGACCTTCTCGTCGGTGAAGGCAGTTAATAACGCGATCAAGCGGTTCGCTGCTGATTGGAACACTGACGCCAGACCGTTCAGATGGGTGGCGACCGCCGACGAGATCATTGAGAAGGTCCGGGCTGTCACCAGCCGTATGGCCAAACTTCTTGGTGCCACCGAGATTGGGCATGTCATCCCACGGCCAGCGTAAACATGATCAATTCTTCGTACACTAGGACCCACTCGGCCACTCGTCGCGGCTCGGCGGATATCGTCCGCGTCCGGCGGACAGCGGCAGCAGTGCGTCCATGAGTACGGCCAGCCATCCGAAGGTCAAGGCGGCAGCAAGGCCGTCGCGGGGACGGGGACGCGTAAGGCCGCAGTACCGGCGCGCGCAAGCCGGTCGCCAGCACCGCGGCCCGCAAGCCGGCCACCCGCACGGGGGCCCGCAAGGTCGCCGGCAGCAGGGCCCGCAAGCCCGCCGCCAGTTCGGCGCGCAAGACCAGCGCAGGCTCGGGAACGCGCAAGCCGTCCCGGGTCGTGGTGAGCAGGGCACGGCCGCGAAGAAGGTCTCGTCGGCAGCGGCCAAGGTCACCACGGCGTCGACCCGCATGACCTCGGCCGCGACCAAGGGGGTGGCGTCGGCGAAGACGATGTCCGCTGCCATGCAGGCGATGAACACCGCCACCAAGGCCATGACCAATGCGGCCAAGGCGCTGACCGCCGCAACCTTTCAGGTCGGCCGCCAAGCCGGGGACCTCGTCGGCGAGGACCGCGGCGCGTCGGAAGACCGCAGCGAGGCGGACGACCGCAGCGAAGCGGAAGACCGCGGCGAAGCGGAAGACCGCGGCATGAACGGTGCCGGGCCGGTTCGTTCATGAGGCGACCGGCGCGGTAGGCCGTCGCCCGAAGTCTCCGGCGCCCGTTTCCGGGCGCGGGACCTTGTCGCGTTGAGCTGGCGACCAGTCCGGGTATCAGCCCATCTCCTCGCGGGCCGCCGCGAAGGCGTTGGCCGCCGACTCTGAGGTCGGCGCGGGTGTGCGCGGCCGATACCTGGGTCCGGATCCGGGCCTTGCCGACGGGGACGACCGGATAGCTGAACCCGATCACGTAGATCCCCTTCTGCAGCAGCAGGTCAGCCATCTGGGCCGCGCGGGCCGCATCGCCGATCATCACCGGGACGATCGGATGGTCGCCCGGCAGGATGTCGAAGCCGAGGTCGGTCATCCGCTGCCGGAACCAGGTGGTGTTCTCGTGCAGCCGGGCTCGCAGATAGTCACTGCTGTCGAGCAGGTCCAGGACCTTGAGGGAGGCAGCCGACCACCGCCGGAGAAACCGAGTTCGAGAACAGATACGGCCGGGTCCGCTGACGAAGGAGCCCGATGATCTCCCGCCGGCCGCTCGTGTATCCGCCGCTTGCCCCTCCCAGGGCCTTGCCCAGCGTGCCGGTGATGATATCGACCCGCTCGGTCACGCCGAACAGCTCCGGCGTGCCGCGCCCGGTCGGCCCCGCGAAGCCGACCGCGTGTGAGTCATCGACCATCACCATCGACGTGGTAGCGCTCGGCCAGCGTCGCATATCTCGCCGAGGTGGCGCGACGTAGCCGTCCATCGAGAAGACGCCATCGGTGGC
>CAVZKE010000017.1:0-452712 GCA_963775745.1 uncultured Actinomycetota bacterium | reverse complement strand
ATGTTGTGGTCGCCTTGGTTCCATTACGTATTGCTAGACCGCCTCGGCGAGGCCGACACGCTCGGCATGCTGGGCGAACTGC
Source organism: uncultured Actinomycetota bacterium (assembly GCA_963775745.1). Taxonomy (GTDB): domain Bacteria; phylum Actinomycetota; class Actinomycetes; order Streptosporangiales; family Streptosporangiaceae; genus DATBGO01. The sequence continues at coordinate 452,630 of CAVZKE010000017.1, read as the reverse complement.
AGCGGGAGACCGGGGACTACCCGGCCGCCGCCGCGAGCCTGGCCGAGGCGCTGGCACTCTACCGCGAACTCGGTGACCAGTCCGGCCAGGCATGGATCTTCGACCAGCTAGGCATGCTAAGCACTTGGACCGGGGACTACCCGGCCGCCGCCGCCAGCCACCAGCAGGCCCTGGCACTGTTCACCGACCTTGGCCACCTGCCCCGCCAGGCATGGGCTCTCACCGGCCTGGGCGTGGTGCAGCGGCTGACCGGGGACTACCCAGCCGCCGCCGTCAGCTACCAGCGGGCCCTGGCGCTGTTTAGCGACCTCGGCGACCTGCACGGCCAGGCTCAAGCTCTCAATGTCTTGGGCGGCCTGCAGCAAGAGACCGGGGACTACCCGGCCGCGGTTGCCAGCCAGCACCGGGCCCTGGCCCTGTTCGGTAACCTCGGTCACCTGCTCGGCCAGGCCTACGTTCTGAACTCCCTCGGCCTCGTCCAGCGGCAGACCGGGGACTACCCGGCCGCCGCCGCCAGCCACCAGCACGCCCTGGCATTGTTCACTGACCTCGGCAACCTGGACGGCCAGGCCGAAGCGCTGAACGGCCTAGGCGCCTCTGAATAACCGGAATCCGGTGGATGGCCTTGCAGTCGGTTGATCCGGCTGTGGCACCGGGAATATGCCGCCCTCCGCCAGGCTGGTCTCTGGCAGCGGCCCGGGCTGCCGCTCAGGGGGCGGCGCGAGGATCGGCGGCGGGCCTGTGCGGCGGGTCCTCGCAGGCCGGCCAGGACCCAGGCGCCGTCCTGGCGGGTCAGGCCGTGCCGCAGCAGGGTGCGCAGGTTGATCGCGGCGCACCGGTTGTGCAGCCAGGCGTCGTTCTTGGCGGTGCCGGTATAGCGCAGCCTGACCCGCCGCCCGCTGCAGGTCGCCGTCCAGGAAATGACCCGCTCGACCATCGACCGGGTGGGATAGGCCTGCCTGAACTCCGGCGTGCGGGCCTGGGCGCGCGCAGCGCGCAGCAGCCCCTCGTGCGGGTGGATGGTCATCGACCGGCCGCCCTTGGCGGTGGTGCACCGTTCCCGCAGCGGGCAGGCCGCGCACGCGGCGCCGAAGGTGACGGTCCTGCTCTTGGTCATCGGGCGGACCTTCCCGGCCGGGCAGGTGACGGTGCCCTGCTCCTCGTTGATGGTGAAGTCATCGAGGGTGAACCCGCCGTCCACGGCCGGGCGCAGCGGCCCGGGCTTGATGATGGTGTCGTGCCCGGCGTCGCGGTAGGCGGCGCGGGCCTCCCCGCTGCCGTAGGCCGAGTCGCCATACACTTCCAGCCGCCCTCCGGCCTGGGCGCTCGCCGGCTGCGCCTGGTCCTGCGTGCCCTGCCCGGACGCGTCCTGCGGGGCGCCGGCCGGGCCGACGTCTGCCTGCGCATGCTGCTGATCTGCGGTATCCGCCACCTGACCCGGGGCGCTGGCAGGCCGGGCACCGCCTTGCGCGCTGGCGTCCCGGCCGCTCGCCGGCCCGGCTTGCCCGCCCGCAGCCGGAGGTTCCGCGGTGTCACCGGCAGGCCCGGGCGCCGCGTCCCCGCCGTCACCGTGGAACCGGTCGCGGCAGGCCATCTTCACCCCGTTCTCCGCATCGGTGCTGCCCGGCCCGGCGGCCATCGTCATCTCGCAGTCGGTGATCAGATCGGTCTCCGGCTCGGCGGCCACATGCCCGCGGAACCCGTCCCGGCGCTTCGACTTCGACTTACGGGTATGCCGGGCCTCACGGTCCACCGTGGAGATCACCCGGTCCGGGGCGACCTTACGGGCGATCCGCCACCGCCCGTCGGTCCCGTCCGACCCCTCGGCCGGCTCCACGTCCTGCCCGGCGACCAGCGCCAAAAGCCCCAGCGCGTCCGCCTGGGCGGCGTCCCGCTCCGGGGCATCCGGGCCAGCCAGAGCGTCCAGCACCGCCAGCGCGTCATTCACCAGGTCGCCGACCAGGCCCTGCTTCGCGGCCGGGTCGTCCCAGTCGATGTCCGGCTTGCCCGGCCGGGAGTAATCCAGCCCGCACACCCGGCTGATCACCTCGCCAGCGCCGGGCACCACCCGGGCCACCTTCCGCATCGCGGCCACCAGCTGCGACACGGTGTCCATCGTGGCCACCGCGTCGTCGAACACCGTGGAGTCCACGCACCGCTTGCGCCGCCCCCGCAAGATCCCGGTCTGCGCGATCACCTCCGCCACCGCGTCAAACACCCGGTCCGGGCGGTCCGAGGCGGCGATCCGCTTGCGCCAGTACACCAGCGTGGACGGGTCGAAGCTCACCTGCAGCAGCGACCGGCCGCACGCCACCTTCCACCGCAGATCAAACTTCAGCGCATCGGCGGTCTGGGTATCCGACAGGTCATACAGCTCCTTGAGCACCAGCACCGACCCGACCAGGTCCGCCGGCAGCGACGGCCGCCCGGTCCGCGACGGGAACAAGTCCGCGGTAAACAAATCGGGGAACAGCTCACGCCGGTGCTCCGCCAAGAACGCGAACACACTGCCCGGCGGCACCAGATGCCCGGTGACCTCACCCGCGTCCCACAAGTCCCGCTCCACCCGCGATCTTCCCTGCATAAGAAGATCATCCCAGAAGATCGAACACACTGCCGGCAGAAACGCTGATCCGCGGCTCGTCAGTTATTCAGTGCCGTCCTAGGCCTCGTCCAGCAGCAGACCGGGGACTACCCGGCCGCCGCCACCAGCCACCAGCACGCCCTGGCATTGTTCACTGACCTCGGCAACCTGCTCGGCCAGGCCGAAGCGCTGAACGGCCTCGGCGAACTCTCGCTCCGCACCCCGGCCACCGGCCAGGCCCGCGACCAGCACACTCAGGCACTGGCCATCACCCGCGACATCAAAGCGGCCCCCGAGGAAGCACGCGCCCTCGAAGGAATCGGCAACAGCCACCTCCGGGAAGGCAACCCCGGCGAAGGTATCGCCCACCTAAAGCAGGCGCTGGCGATCTACCAGCGCATCGGAGCCCCACGCGCCCGGCGCGTTCAGGAAACCCTCCGGCAACATCCGCTCAAACCGGCATCTCCACCCAGCAACCAATAACAAATCCGTCTCCAGGCCACGCGCCTGCCAAGCAGAGCCGCGCAGGCCCTCCGCCTCCCACCGGCACGCCGACCCGCTGGCGCCCGAACAGAACGACCATTCCTGCGCTACGCAGACGACCGGCGCGACACACCACCAGCGCGTCCATATCGGCGGTTACACGCGCAGGCGGTCGTCGGCGGTTGGTTACGTTCTGCGATCACCGTGCTAGGTCCGGGATGCGCGGGTTCGCCGGCGTCCGTGACGCCGTGCCTGAGGCCCAGAGGCTGGATCCGCACCCGTTATAGGCGAATTTGGCCGGCAGGCGCCCGGCGTCCTGGCGCACCGCATCGCGGGCCGAATGAGTGTGTTTTTCGCGGTCGGGCGGGGTTTGTCAGCTATCGGTCTTCGTGGCCCACCCGGTCACGTGCCGGCGCGGTTGGCGGTCCGCCGCCAGTAGCCGGCGGTAGCTAGCGCCAGCAAAATGCCCCACACCAAGAACCACAAGTCCCATACCCCGGCGTGCCAGCGCAGCGCTGTGCGGTCCACCCGTCCCGCAGGATGGATGACACCCGACAGGACCAGGGCACCGGCGGCCACATTGACAGCGCCGTACCCGACCAACAGCGCGCTGGCTGCGGCGGCGCCGGCCAGCAGCCACCTGCGCGGAACTGTCCGCCCCCACGGACGGACCAGGGCGAGCGCGAGCAGGCCACCGGCCACCTTCGCCGCCGTGGCCGCGAGCGCCACCACCACCGGGACAGCCCCGCCCCGGCGGGCGGACTGCGCCACATAGCCACCGACCGTGCTGATCAGGCCACGCCCGCCCACGGCCCAGTACAGGCTCATCAGCGCGTAGGCGAACGCGGCGATCGCGGCCGCGTACGCCGTGATGGTTCTCAGAGCGGGGGGCCCGGAAGCAGCCGGCCTGGACCGCCCTCGTTCCTGTCCGCTTCCGCCTCTCATGGTTCAGTATTGACGACCTGTCCCGCCATCGCGCAGCGTGCTCGGGAGCAGCGGTTCGCCGGTGCCCGGTGCCAGCTGGTGCCGGGTCAAAGGGGGCGATCCCGGACACAAGGCAGGCGCACGTGGCCTGGGCCTTCTCCGCCCGGCCTTGGTCACCCGGAAGGCCGCCTGGCCACCGGGATGCCCCAGCCCCACGACCCCCCACCGCGCCGTGCATGCAACACGACGCTGCGCTTGGTGGGAGGCGGAATTGACGATCGCACCGTCGGCGCCGGCGTGGACAAACCGCCGATCGCACTTGCCCAGCCCACGATGGCTGGGCAGCGGCGAGACCGCGCAGTCCGCACGACGGGGCATCGCCGGATACCACAGGGTTGAGCATGACAACCCCACATTGGGGCACGACCAGCTAATGCGGTACGTAGAACTGCGCCGGCACACCGACAACGACGGTGACCGCCTCACCGCGCAGGGAGCGGCGGATGCCGAGGCGATCGGCCGGGACCGGCTGCACCCGCCGTACGCGGCGTTCGTTTCCACCGGCGCGGCGCGCGCCACCCAGATGCTGGAGATCTTGCGGCACGCCGCCGGGCAGGACGAAATGCCTATCACCTCGGCGACGGGGTTGCGGTCGCCGGTCGAGGACCGCTGGCGGCAAGCGGCGAAGGCAGCGGGCAAGGGCGCGAACCTGGATGCCATCCGGGCTGTGGACCCGGACCTAGTTGAGCGAGAATCATTCCTGCTCGGCTGGGTACTGCGACAAGTGGTGGAGGCCCTGCCCGAGGGTGGCCGGGCGCTCGTGGTGGGCCACAGCCCCACCAACGAGGCGGCCGTGCTTGGGCTGGCCGGCCAGGTTATACCGCCGACAGGCAAGGGCAAAGGAGTTCTGCTGATCGAGGAGGGCGGGAACTACCGGCTGGAACCATTGGACTAAACGGCGGGGAGCGGGCTGCCTGCTCCACGGCGAGCAACGGTGAAGAGATCGTGCACCGCGCCATACGGCACAAGCCATCAACTGCGAGCTTCGCAGGATTGTCACTCGCGCTGCCCGGCAAGCCCGGCACCCCAACTCAAGCACGCATCCATAACAATCATTCGGAACTCCGCAAGCGGCGAGGCCGAAGGACCACGAACACGCCCGTAACGGCGGATACTTAGCCCTACGGCCCTGTCCCAGCCTCGCCGCCGGGCGCACGCTGTAAACAAACCCGCCATGGCCACGTCGCGGGACCGGCCGGGAACGGGAAGCCCCCTCAGTCGCCCTGATCTGGGGAAACTGCTTTGAGGCCGAGGAAGTCCTCTTCCCAGAACTCGGCCGGGCCGCGGGCCGCGGCGGGGGCGCCGGACGCGGCGGCGGTGGCTGCACCGGGCGCGGTAGCGGCGCCGGGCGCTGGGGGCTGGTCCTCGGCCGGGCCGTGGCGTTCGGTTTCCAGCGCCCGCAGCTGGACCCGGCGGATCTTGCCGGAGATCGTCTTCGGCAGCTCGGCGAACTCCAGGCGGCGGATCCGCTGGTAGGGGGCGAGCCGCTGCCTGGTATAGCTGAAGATCGACAGCGCCGTCTCGGCGGACGGCTCGTGGCCCGCGGCCAGCAGGACGTAGGCCTTGGGGACGGCGAGCCGGACCGGGTCGGGGGAGGGCACCACCGCCGCCTCGGCCACGGCTTCATGCTCGATCAGGACGCTCTCCAGCTCGAACGGCGAGATCCGGTAGTCGGACGCCTTGAACACGTCATCGGTCCGGCCGATGTAGGTGATGTAGCCGTCCGCGTCCCGGCTGGCCACGTCGCCGGTGTGGTAATAGCCGCCCCGCATGGCCTCCGCGGCGCGCTGCGGGTCGTCCTGGTACCCGGCCATCAGGCCGAGCGGCCGCCTGGCCAGGTCGAGGCAGATCTCGCCCTCTTCGCCGGCCCGGCCGGTGAGCAGATCGACCAGGGCTACCTCATAGCCGGGCAGTACCCGGCCCATCGACCCCAGCCGCACCGGCTGACCCGGGGTGTTGCCGATCTGCAGGGTCGTCTCGGTCTGCCCGTAGCCATCCCGCACGGTGATGTTCCAGGCCCGCCGGACCTGCTCGATCACCTCGGGGTTGAGCGGCTCGCCCGCGGCGACGCATTCGCGCAGGCTGGTGATATCGGCGCGGGACAGGTCGGCCTGGACGAGCATCCGCCAGACGGTGGGCGGCGCGCACAGCGAGGTGACGCCGCAGCTGCCGATGGCATCGAAGAGCGCCCCCGGAGAGAACCGTTCATGGCCCAGGACCAGCGCCGCGGCCCCCGCGATCCAGGGCGCGAAGACGTTGCTCCAGGCGTGCTTGGCCCAGCCCGGGGAGGAGATGTTCAGGTGCACGTCGCCGGGGAGCAGGCCGAGCCAGTACATCGTGGACAGGTGGCCGGCCGGGTAGGAGACCTGGGTATGCTCCACCAGCTTGGGCTGCGCGGTGGTCCCCGAGGTGAAGTAGAGCAGCAGCGGGTCGCTGGCCCTGGTCACGCCCTCGGGAGCGAAGTGCGGCGGCGCGCTGTCGGCCTCGCGGTAATGGTGCCAGCCCGGCGCCTCATCGGCGGAGGTGGTCACCGCGATCCTGGTCTGGTCCCCGGTGAGGTGCGCGAACTTCTCGGTGTGGACCGCCTCGGTGACGATGTGCCGCACCTCGCCGCGGGCTACCCGGTCGGTGAGGTCTTCAGGCCCGAGCAGCGTGGAGGCCGGGATGATCACCGAGCCGAGTTTCATCGCGGCCAGGATCACCTCCCAGAGCGGGACGATGTTGCCCAGCATGAGCAGCAGCCGGTCGCCGCGCTGCACGCCCAGACCGCGCAGCCAGCTGGCCACCTGATCGGACCGGGCGGCCAGTTCGGCGTAACTGAGCCGCTCGTGGCTGCGCTCGGTGAGGACGCGCAGGGCGGTGGTGCCCGGCTGCTCGGCGGCAAGCACGTCGAACCAGTCGAGCGCGAAGTTGAACTCGGTCAGCTCAGGCCAGCTGAAGCGGCTCCTGGCCGCTTCGTAGTCCTCGCGGGTGGCGAGCAGCAGATCACGGGCGGCGCGGAAGGCGGCGGTGCCCGGACGCGGATCGGTCATGGTCCCATGGTCTCAGGTGACGACGGCGAAATCCGGCTACGCCCGGCAATAGCGCAAGCTGGTCAGCATGGCCCGGGCCGACCCGGGGCGGCGGTGCCTCGGGCGCGGCCCGTACCCCGCTCACCGCACGGAGGCTGGCTGGCGGCGGCTACGGGCCGGCCGGTGCGGATCCCAGCGGAAGCAGCGCACCGACACGAGCAGGCCCAGGATGGCCCAGGCCGCGAGCACAGCGAGGTCCCGGCCGGAGAACAGGACCAGGCCGCCGCCCGAGTGCTGCAGGATCCGGGCGATAGTGCTGATCAGTGGCTGGGCGGGCAGATAGGACATCACCTCGGCCAGCGAGTGGGATAGCCCCGAGATGGAGCCGAGCCCGCCAGAGAAGATGATCAGCGGCAGGTAAGTGATCATCAGCACCGGGTTCGCTGCTTGCGCGGTCGGGATCAAGATGGTCACCGCCGTCCCGACCGATGCCAGCGTGAGCGCGCCCACGGTGGCGGTCAGCAGCAGGCCCGCGATCATGGCCGCGGTGACGTGCAGGTCACCCAGCAGTACGCCCGCCAGCACCAGCACCAGGCCGGACGCGTCGGCGAGCAGCACGGTCGCGGTGATCCGCCCGATGAAGTAGCCGCCCGACGGTACTGGCGCGGCTCGCCAGCGCCGCAGCACTCCGTCCTCCCTGGCCGAGACGAGGCCGGAGGTATGAGAGACGTAGGCGGTGCTGAGGATCCCGAAGACCACCAGGCCCGCCACCGCGGCGGCCAGCGAGGTACCGGCCGGGCCGTGGCTGCCGACGTGGGTCAGCTGGCCGAGCCGCAGGGCCAGCAGCGCGCCCGGCAGGATCAGGCCCGCGATGACCGCGCGGGGCGTGCGCAGCAGGAGCAGCAACTGGTAGCGGACCTGCGCGGCGAGCACAGGCAGCGGGCCGGGCAGGCGTTGGGCCGCCCCGGCCGCAGGCGCGCAGATGTCAGTCACGGGAGATGGCCTCCGTTTCGGCGCCGGACAGGCCCGGCTCGCTGGTGATGGTCAGATAGGCGTCCTCGACGCTGGGCGAGCCGACCTCCAGGCCGACCAGGTCGAGGTGATTGCGGCGCGCCCAGCCGACGAGAGCTTCCAGGTCGCCGGTCAGATCGGCGGACGGCGCCGCCATTTCGCCCCGGCCCCGGTCGATGTGGCGGGCCAGCCTGGCGGGCAGGCCGTCCACCGGAGCGTCGGCCGGCAGGGCGAAGCGGATGACCGGCGCGCCGCCCCGTGCGCGTACCTGATCCGGGGTGGCGTCAGCCACGATCCGCCCGTCCGAGAGCACGATCACCCGGTGCGCCAGCCGCTGGGCTTCTTCCAGGTAGTGGGTGGTGAGCAGCACCGTCGTGCCGTTCGCGGCCAGGTTCTCGATGACGGTCCACACCCGGCGGCGTGCTTGCGGGTCCAGGCCCGTGGTCGGCTCGTCCAGGAACAGCAGCTCCGGCCGGCCGACGATGCCCAGGGCCAGATCCACGCGGCGGCGCTGGCCGCCGGACAGCGCGCCGATCTTGGTGTCGGCGTCCGCATCGAGATCGATCATCTCCAGCACCTCGGCCAGCGGGCGCGGCCGCGGGAAGAGGCCGCGAAACAGGCGCACCGCCTCATCGACCGTCAGCTGCTCGTCCAGGCTGGTGGACTGCAGGACCACCCCGATCCTGGCGCGCCAGGGCCGGTCGGCGCGCCGCGGGTCATGGCCGAGCACCCGGACGGTGCCCCGGCTGGGCGCGGTGAACCCTTCCAGGATCTCCATGGTGGTGGTCTTGCCAGCGCCGTTCGGGCCGAGCAAGGCGGTCACCTGCCCGGCCTCGATCTCGAAGCTGACGTTGTCTACGGCGGTCAGCCCGCCGAACTGCTTGACGAGATGCTCCGCGCGGATGGCGCTCATCGCAGCGACCGGCCGTCGCCCTTGCCCCCGATCAGGCCGCGGCCCCGCCCGCCGGCCAGGGCCATGAGGCCGGACACGGCGGTGACAGCGACGCCGATCCCGACGATCAGCCCCTTGCCCAGCGCCAGCCCTGCGGCGATCAGGATCACGCCGACGGCGGCCCTGGCCAGGGGGCTCTTCCCGAATAGTGACGTCATTTCGTTGCCTTTCGTGGGTTCGTGCGGTCACGGTTGTTGCGCTCGCCCATAAGCCTGCGGGACCGGCCGTGCGGGTGTCTTCGGCGCACGGGTCGATCCACCCCGGGGACGCTCCTCCACCCGCGGGAGGGCGACACCAGCACACAGGTGGATGACGGCGGCCCGGGTAATCCAACCCGGGGCCGGCGACTGCCCGGCGACCGCCCGGCGGTCGCGCCGTAGGGTGGCACCGTGAGCGCGGAGGATGCGGTGGCGCCGAGCCTCCCGGCGCTGCGGCGGGAGCGGGCGCACCGGGACGCGATACTGCGGCGGTCACGACTGCTGTTGCCGCTGTGCTTCGCCTACGTGGTGGCCCGCGCGTTGCGGACCCAGCCCGGTCCCGGGCTGCACGGTGCGGCGCTGGGCATCTCGCTCGCGCTGGGCGGCCTGGCCGTCGGCGCGACCGGCCTGATAGTGACCTACCAGGCGCCGGTGCGGGTCCGGCAGGCGTTTCTGGCGGTCATGTTCATCAGCTCGGCGGCGCTGGTGTGGCTGCAGTCGGCCGGGCCTGCCATCTTCGGGATGCTGGCCTCGGTGGCGGTGGCGGCCCGGCTGGTGCGTGGCGTGCGCGGCGCGGCGCTGGTCGGCGCGGCCATCGTCTTCCTGGGGGTAGCCCATGAGTTCTCCGGCGCGCACCGGAACGGATCGCCGATCCTGCTCGCCTGGCTCGGTGTCGTGGCGGTTTACACCGCGGTGTCGGCCGCCCGCCGCGCACGGGAGGGCGACGACCAGCTGCTGGTGGAGCTCGAACGGACCCGGGACGCGCAGGTCCGCGAGGCGGCCCTCGCGGAGCGCCAGCGCCTCGCGCGCGAAATGCATGACGTGCTCGCCCACTCCCTGTCCGGGCTCGCGCTGCAGCTGGAAGTCGCGCGGCTGCTCGCGACCGAGAGCCCGGCCGATCCGCGGCTTGGCCAGGCCATCGACCGGGCCCACCACCTGGCCAGGACCGGGCTGGAGGAGGCCCGCCGGACGATCGGGACGCTCCGCGGTGACGAGCTTCCGGGCCCGGACGACTGGCGGAGCTGGTGACCGACTTCGAGCGCGACAGCGGCATTCCGTGCCGGTTCATCCTGACCGGTGCGGAGCGCGACCTCGATGCTGCCACCAAGCTCGCGCTGTACCGTGTCACGCAGGAGGCGCTGACGAACAGCCGCAAGCACGCTCAGCCAGGCCAGGCGGAGGTGCGGCTCGGGTACGAAGCCGGTGGCGCCCGCCTCACCGTCGAGGATTTCAGCGCCGCAGACCGCTCGCGGCGGCCGTGCCGGGCCGACCGCGCGGCGCGACCGCCAGACGGCGGCGGCTACGGGCTGACCGGCATGCGCGAGCGCGCGGAGCTGCTCGGCGGGTCGCTGAGCGCGACCGAGACCGGCACGGGTTTCCGGGTGGACCTGTGGGTGCCGGAGGCGGCCGGGGGCGGCCCATGACCGAACGGGCCACCGGCGCAGCCATAACGCCCATCCGGGTGCTCCTCGCCGATGACCAGCGAGTCGTCCGCGAAGGCCTGAGTACGCTGCTCGGGCTCCTACCCGAGGTGGAGGTGGCCGGGGCGGCCGCCGACGGCGAGGAGGCGCTGGCCCTGGCGGAGCAGCTGCAGCCCGATATCGTCCTGATGGACTTGCGCATGCCCCGCCTCGACGGTGTCGAGGCGACCCGCCGGCTGCGGGAGCGATCGCCCGGGATCGAGGTGATCGTGCTCACCACCTACGCCGACGACCGGTCGGTCATCGAGGCGCTGCGGGCGGGCGCCCGCGGCTACCTGACCAAGGACGCGAGCGCGGCCGAGATCCACCAGGCCCTCCGGAGAGTGACCAGCGGCGAGGCGGCCATCGACCCTGCCGTTCAGCGCCACCTGGTGGACGCGATCGCCGATGGCGGCCGCGGGCCGTCCGCGTCACCGGCAGGCCCGCAGCCGGCCTCCCAGCTTCCGGACCGGCTCACGCCCCGGGAGGCGGAGGTCCTTTCGCTCATCGCCGAGGGCCTGTCGAACACGGAGATAGCCGAGCGGCTGGTGGTCAGCGAGACCACCGTCAAGAGCCATGTCAATCACCTGCTGGCCAAGACGGGCGCTCGCGACCTGGCCCAGGCCGTCAGCTACGCCTACCGGCACGGGCTCGGCCCGCCTGATCCTCCGCAGCCCCCGCCGTCCCGCTACTGATGTGCATCCAGGGCGGCGCGCACCAGCCCGGCCAGCTCGCCGTCGGCGATGCCCGCCGCGTCTTCGGGCCGCAGCTGGATGGTTCCCTTGCTGGTCTTGAGCCCGGGATGGCGGGCGGTGAAGCCGGCCTCGCGGCCCTGCTGCCAGCCGTAGACCGACACACCGTGCTTCCACGCGCCGACGTAGAGGCGGCGGCCGCCGACCTTGTAGGTGGGCATCTGGTAGGAGAGCACGACGGTGACATCGGGGTAGGCGGCGAGGATCAGCCGGTGGATCCGTTCGAAGAGCGCGCGATGATCGGGGGGGATCGCGTCGAGGTAGCCGCGCACCGCTTCGTCCACGCTGGCTCCCGTCGCCTCGAATCAGTCATTTGCCCGGCTCGCTGGCCCGGGCCGGGCGAGAAGGTGCCGCACGGCTGGCTGACCGGTGGACCTAGCTTAGCCGCCCTGGCCGGCCTCGATCCGCGGTGATGTTACGACGAGGGGCACTCGTCCACGCGGCTGACGTAGCCCGAATTCCCCGGCCTTCGTCCTTGGCCCACCGGTACGAAGAGGAAACCAGCAGCCTTCCTGACCGCTCCACGTAGTGCGTGCCGGTGCTCGCGAATCCGGTATCGCCGGGCCGGAACGATATGTGGACGCTGCCCAGCCGGTATGAGATGCGGAACGGGGAAAAGGCCACCTCGTACACGTCTACGTAGTCTGTCCCGTTCGGATCGTCGTCCGGGTCGCTGCGGAAGCCGAGCAGGTACCATTGCCCTTTCGCGTCCCTGATCAGCTTGTTCTGCGAGGCTCCGCCGGTAACCGGAAACGGGAACATGCTCTCCCCGGCGGCGGGCTCGAATGCGGATACATTCATGGCGCCCTGCTCACAGTTCGGGAAAAGGTCACTGTCCAGGGCGCAGAAGAGCTTTCCCCGTAACCAGTCAGGGGTGCGTGGTTAGTTGATCATGCTGGGTGGGGCGGCATCCAGCAGTTGCCGGTGAGGGCGTCGCGGATGGCGGCGAGGGGGTGGCGGCCGTGGCTGCGGGCGGTGGTGAGGTAGGAGCGGATGCGGCAGTGGCGCTGCAGGGTCGCGAGGGTCCGCCAGCAGCCGCTGATTTTCGCGGCGAGCTTGTAGCCGCGGACGGCGTTCTCTGAGCCGTTGTTCGTGGCGGGCACGTCGAAGCGGGTGGCGAATAGCCAGACCTGGCTGGCCTTGCGTTTCAGCCGCCGGGCCAGGATCAGCCCGGGGTGGTTGCCCTTGTGCCAGGGCCGGGACAGGTTGACCGAGATCCCGTAGGCGATGGCCTGGTCGTAGCGGTGGCGCAGGCGGGCAAGGAGCGCGGGGTCCAGGCTGGCCTGGCGGGCGCCACGGGCGGCCCTGACGGCGGCGGCGGCCTCGCGGAGGGCGTCGCCGGCCTGCCGGGTCCAGGCCTGGGACACCGGGTCGATCGCGTAGGCGTCGTCGAGGTACCTGTACAGGTGGGCGAGACACTGCTGGACTCCGGCCAGCGTGGTGTCGTAGCTGAGGTAGCCGCCGTAGTCGTCGCGGACCAGGACCCCGCGGTAGCCATCCAGGATCCCGAACCCGGTGATCGACGCCTTGGTGCGGTCGCCCGCCGCGCCGTACCAGATCAGGTCCGGCCCGCCGCCGGCATAGGCACGCATGGTCCGCACCGTGTAGACGTGCGGGTTCCCGCAGTCCTGCTCGCTGGCCGCCGCAGTGGTCAGCGGGGCGGGGGTCTCGTCAGTGCCGAGCACGTCCGCCGCTCTCAGCGCGTCCTTGAGCGCGTCCTCGAACGCGGCGGCGGTTAACGCCGCGTCGAGGCGGACCAGGCACCGCGACACGAACCCCGCGGAGACCGGCGCCCCGAGCAGGGCGGCCATCAGGTCCGCGGCCCGCTCGACCCCGATCACGTCCGTGCTGGCCAGCAGCGTCGCCGCGGCTACCACGTTCGGGCCGTAGCAGACCGGGCCGCCGGTCACGCCCGGCGGCGGCGGCGCGGTCGTGACCTGCCCGCACCCGCAGGCGCGGCACATCATCTGGTACTCAGTCACCGTCAGCGCCGCCGGCGGGATATCGAAAACCTGCACGGCAGAAGCGACCCTCCCGGCAGCGCCGGCCAGGCCGGCGCCGCACCCGCCGCATGCGCCCGGCTCGACGACCCGGGTCTCATCCGGCCGGGCGGCCCACGCCAGGCTCGCACCCGGATGGCCTTTCTGCCCGCCCTGCGGCCGGCCCGGCCGCACCCGCCGCGCCTCCCGCTGGCCAGCCTTCTTCTCCGCCTTCGCCGCGGGGCCGTCCTGGCTCGGGGGCTGGGAGGAATTCGAGGAGTCCCGGCCCGCCTGCCGGCGCAACGCCGCGACCTCGGCCCGCAGCGCCCCGATCAGCGCAGCCTGCTCCGCCACCAACGCCAGCAGCTCCGCGTTCCGGGCAGCCAGCTCCCCATACGAGGGCTGCTCCGGATGCGGCATCCCCGAACCTAACCATGATCACAAACCGGGCACCAGCACCGACACGCCGCAGATCAACAGGGGGCCTGACTGGTTACCTTTCCCGAGCCTCAGTTGCTGCTGGCGATTCCGGGATAATAGTAGCCGCCTATTTTGTCCACGAACACGAAGTTGGGCCCGCCCGATCCGAATCCCTGGAAGATCGGTCCTGAACGGCCAGCCCGTTGACCGGATCCCAGCGGTAGACCACTACTGTAGGCAGTGCTGGTCATACTCCTCGATCACGAACAGGTACCCCGGCGTCGAGGCCGTTGACGTCGGCCAGGAAGGTGATGTCGGACGGATGCTGCTCGTCCAGCAGCACGAGCTGCTTCATGGGCGCGACGGTCAGGGGGTTGGTACTGAGAATATGGTCCTGATCGGTCGGGGCGGCGTTTCGGTACTGAGAGAGGCTTCCCTGATCGCCGGTATCGGTTTCGGAGTGTGACAGGAAAAAGTAGATCGATCCGTCGGAGAGCTTGTGCGTCCTGGCCAGCCCCTGATGATGATCCTCTCCTTCGGTATAGGGAAAGTTGTTGCTCATGCCCTCGACGGTGTCCAGGTAGAAGCTTGTGCATTTGCTCTTGTTTGCGGCCTCCCAGTCCCTTCGGCCCGGCGCAATAGCGCAGGCGATGCTGCGCGGAAACGTTCAGCCTGGCCCGGTGACCCATACGTGCGGGCCAGGAGCGCTTTCCTATTTCGGTGCGCCGGTCAGCCACGAATCCGAGTGAATTGCCAGAGCTAGCCGGCGGGCTTCTCCCAGATGGAGACGTGCTGGCGGCTGTCGCTGGTGAAGGGCGCGCGCGTCCATCCGTCCCAGCGCTCGCGCAGCCGCAGCCCGGCGAGCTGGGCCATCAGGTCGAGCTCGGCCGGCCACACGTACCGGAACGGGATCGTGGTGTACTCGCCGCGGCCGCCGGCGAGTTCGATGTAGTTAGAGCTCATCTCCTGGGTCGCGGTGTCGTAGACATCGAACGCCCAGCGTGCCGGGCCCACCTCGAACGGCACGGCGTTCTGCCCGGGCGGGAGCCTGCGCAGATCGGGGACCGCGACCTCGATGACGAAGCAGCCGCCGGGCTCCAGGTGAGCCGCGACGTTGCGGAAGCAGGCCACCTGCGCGTCCTGCGTGGTCAGGTTCATGATCGTGTTGAAGACCAGATAGGCCACACGGAATGTTCCCTCGACCGGTGCCGTCGCGAAGTCGCCGATCGTCACCCCGACCTGGTCGCCGCCCGGCTTGGCGCGCAGCCGGGCCGCCATCGCCGGCGAGGAGTCGATGCCGTGGACCGGCACGCCGCGCCGTGCCAGCGGCAGCGCGATGCGTCCGGTCCCGATGCCCAGCTCTAGGGCCCGGCCGCGGCCGGCCAGCCCGGCCAGCACGCCCGTCACCGCGTCGATGACAGCGGGCGCGAACATCTCCGCAGACGACTCGTCGTACCCCGCCGCTACCCGTTCCCCGAAGTAACCGTCCTCAGCGTTCATCGCCGGACCGTATCGCGGAACGCCTTCGCCCGGCCCGCAATTATCGGGGCCCGCGGTGCAGGTGGCAGCGATCCTTCCTAGTCCCAGCGTCTTACTGCGTCCGCTCCCGCGGGTCGTAGCCGGGCGGCGGCCCGATGGCAGCTGCCTCGGGGCCGAAGGACTCGACGTAGCCACGGTGCACCGCGAGCCAGCGCTCGCCCGCTGGCCTCGGGGCTGGCCGTCCAGGTGGGCACCGAGATTGTCCAGGCACACGTGCCAGCCGCGCTGTCCCCGGCCGCCTTGCCGAGTTCGCCGATCGTGTCCAGCAGGGTGAGTGTGCTGCCGCCGTCGGCCGGGGCGACTTCGAGCCGGATGACGTCGGTACCCCAGCGGAATTCCAGCAGCCGGGACGGTTCCACGGCGAGCACCTGCCCGGCGAAGTCGGGCCCGCGGCCTTCGGCATCGGAGAACATGAGGGTGGCGCCGGTCACCCAGTCGCCGGTGACCCGTTGCGGGAACCAGGCGCTCAGATGCTCCGGCTCGGTGATCGCGCGCCATACCTTCTCCGGCGGGTGGGCCAGGGGACGGGTGAACCGCAGCCGCCAGCGGCCGTCCGCTTGCTCGAGCGTGCCCATCGTCTGCTCGGACATCAAAGCGTCCTCCGATCGTCGTCATCCATCTCGTCCAGGTGTGCCTCCAGCTGGTCGAGGCGGGCGGACCAGGCCTGCCGGTAGGGCAGCAGCCAGGCGTCCAGCTCGCGCAGCGGGCCCGGCCGCAGCCGGTAGAGCCGCCGCTGCTCATCGACCCGCGCCGCGACCAGCCCGGCCTCGCGCAACACCCGCAGGTGCTTGGAGACCGCGGGCTGGCTCAGCGACAGCGCGGTTACCAGTTCCCCGACCGAGCGCTCGCCGTCGCGGACCAGATCGAGGATCCGTCGCCGCTGCGATTCCGCGACCACCTCGAAGACCGTCGTCATGCCCCTAGCATGCCTAGCCAGGCATATAACTGTCAAGGCATCTAAGACACCGGTCCTGGGGCTGGCTCCAGGCCGCGATAACGATGCCGGGCGCGATAGCGTTCTATGACGTGCCTACCCGTCCCGCGCGCAGATCCCCGGCCGCCGGGGTTCGCCCCGCGCTGGGCGAGGACGGCCACCGGCAGCCGGACGAACACGAGGCGCCCGGCTCGCCCGTCCCGCGTGGCTCGCGTGGCTCGCCTGGCTCGCGTGCCTCGCCCGTCCCGCGTGGCTCGCCTGGCTCGCCTGGCTCGCGCGCCTCGCCCGGCTTGCCCGGGGTCGCCGCCCTGCTCGCCACCGCGGTGGCGGGCATCGCCGGGTCCGAGCGCCCCGGCCAGGTCGCGATGACCGAGGCCGTGCACCGCTCGATCGAGACCGGCGAGCACTTGGCGGTCCAGGCGGGCACCGGAACCGGAAAGTCGCTGGCCTACCTCGTCCCCGCGGTACGGCACGCGGTCACCCAGGACGCCACGGTGGTGGTGTCCACCGCGACGATCGCCTTGCAGCGCCAGCTCATCGACCGCGACCTGCCGCGGCTGGCCGAGGCCCTTGAGCCGGCGCTGGGCCGGGCCCCGGTCTTCGCGATCCTCAAGGGCCGCCGCAACTACCTGTGCCTGCAGCGCCTGCGCCTGGGGGCTCAGGACGAGCCGCAGGACGCGCTCTTCGACCCGCGTACGGTCTCGGCGGTGGGCAAGCAGGTGCAGCGGCTGCACGAATGGGCCGAGACGACCAGGACCGGTGACCGCGATGAGCTCGTGCCGGGCGTCACCGAGCAGGCCTGGCGGCAGGTCGCGGTGACCGCCCGCGAGTGTGTCGGGGCCCAGCGCTGCCCGTTCGGCACCCAGTGCTTCGCCGAGCAGGCGCGCGATGAAGCGGGCCGGGCGGACATCGTGGTCACCAACCACGCCCTGCTGGCCATCGACGCGCTGGAGAACTTCATCGTGCTGCCCGAGCACGACGTGGTCATCATCGACGAGGCGCATGACCTCGTCGACCGGGTCACCTCGGTGGCCTCCGCCGAGCTGTCGGCGGCGGCGGCGGAGACCGCGGCTCGCCGCTGCGGCCGGATGATCGAGGAAAAGCTGGTGACCAGGCTGAAAGAGGCGGGCGAGGATCTCGGCCGCGTCCTGGCCGAGGTGCCCGCCGGGCGCCTCGACGTGCTGGCCGAGACGCTGGCGCTGCCCTTGGAGGGTATCCGCGACGCGGCCGGGGCCTGTGCTGCCGACTTTCGCAGCAGCGCCAGGAATACCGAAGAAGATCCAGAACGGATCGCCACGCGCCGGTCGGCCCTCGCCGCGCTGGACGAGCTGCATGCTAGCGCTGACCGGATCCTCGGCGCATTCGGGCCGGATATCGCGGCCCGGCCGGACGTGGTGTGGATGGACCGGCCGCTGGCGGCGGAGTCGTCCAGGCCTCCGACGCTGCGGGTGGCGCCACTGCAGGTCGGCGGCCTGCTGGCGGAGCGCCTGTTCGGCCAGCGCACCGTCATCCTGACCTCCGCCACGCTGGTCCTGGGCGGGTCCTTCGAGCCGCTGGCCCGTCAGTGGGGCCTGCCGCGGTCCGCCGCGCCAGCGGCTTCCGTGGCCGCCAGTCCAGCATCGAAGGCCCCGGCCGCATCCGAGGCTCCGGCCGCATCCGAGGCTCCCGCCACACCCAAGCTTTCAGCCACGCCCGAGCCTCCCGCCACGCCCGAGCCTCCCGCCACACCCGACACTTCAGCCACCGGCGGCACGGCCGAGGCACACTCGCTGGCCTGGTCCGGGCTGGACGTCGGCTCCCCGTTCGACCATCCGCGCAGCGGCATCCTGTACGTCGCCCGGCGGCTGCCGCCGCCGGGCCGCGACGGGCTGTCCGAGGCCTACCTGGACGAGCTACGCGAGCTGATCACCGCGGCCGGCGGCCGCACCCTGGGACTCTTCTCCTCGATGCGCGCGGCCCGGCAGGCCGCCGACGAGCTGCGCGGCCGCATCGATTATCCGCTGCTGTGCCAGGGCGACGATCCGACCTCGCAGCTCGTCAGCCGGTTTGCCGCCGACGAGGCCAGCTGCCTGTTCGGAACGCTGTCCCTGTGGCAAGGCGTCGACGTGCCCGGCCGGGCGCTGCAGCTGGTGGTTATCGACCGGATCCCGTTTCCCCGTCCCGATGATCCACTGGCGTCGGCCCGGCAGCGGGCGGTGGCGGCTCGCGGCGGAAATGGTTTCATGGACGTCGCCGCCGCTCAGGCTGCGCTGCTGCTGGCCCAGGGGGCCGGACGCTTGCTGCGCACGATGAGCGACCGGGGCGTGGTGGCGATCTTGGATCCGCGCCTGGTCACGGCGCGATACGGCGGTTTCCTGCGGGCCTCGCTGCCGCCGTTCTGGACCACGACCGATCCGGAGGTCGTCCGCGGCGCGCTGCGCCGGCTAGCGGCCTGATCAGCGACGGCGCCTCAGCGCACGTCGTGTCGCCGGGCGTCACACCGGCGAATCGGCCAGGAGTGCGGCGGCCAGCAGCTGTCCGAGCCAGTGCTCGTATTCCTGGGCGGTCCATCGCCGTTGGCCGATGAGTGAGCGGTGCGTGCGGGCGTTGGCGAGGGTCCAGATAATGTCGGCGGCATGAGCCTCGGATAGCCCGGCTCGAAGCGCGCCCCGGCGGGCCAGGGACTGGGCGATGCGGAGCTGGTCGTGATAGCGGGCTTGCTGTTGCCGCTGGTAGGCCGAGGCGATCTCGGGGTCGGAGTCGGCGGCCGAAGCCATGACCTCCACGAGGGCCGCGATGCGGTTGCCGATCCTGGTGGCGATCGCGGCCAGCAGGGCTAGCTGACGGCCAGGATCGGTCTCGCGCTCCATGGCCTGCCAGTCCGCGCGGTCCCGGAGGGGAGTCTCGTGATCGTCTCCCACGATGCGGATGTCGAGCAGCTGGGTCAGGATAGCCCGCTTGGTGCCGAAGACCGCATAAACCGTCTGGATGGCCACGTCGGCGGCGTCGGCGATGGCGGTCATGGTCGTGGCGGCATAGCCATCGCGGACGAAGAGCGTCTCGGCGGCGTCGAGCACACGATGCCGGGTCGCCAGGGCCTTGCGTGCTCGCCGGCCCGGCCGGGCCTTGACGGCTTCATCCACATCAGTAGAGTATCACTCTATCTATAGAGTCACACTCCATGATTGGTCAGATAGCATCCCGAATCAGCTGATCCTCGACGGGGACGCACCGGCCGCGTTCGCTCGCAGCGCCGGCCAGGGGACCGTGCCGTGAAGATCGCCATCGCGGGCGCAGGCGCCGCAGGCTTGTTCGCCTCGCTGCTGCTCGCGCGGGCCGGGCACGAGGTTGTCGTACTTGAGCAGGACCGGCTGGAACCCGCACCCAATGTGGAATCGGCCGCCGCGACGGCGTTTCGCCCGACGGCGCCGCAGATCGTCCAGCCCCACATCGTCATGGCCAGGTGCCGGTCCATGCTTCTCGAGCGGCTGCCGGATGTGTACGACGCGCTGCTGGCGGCGGGGGTAGCCGAAGCGCCCGTCTCGACGCAGATGCCGGCCTCGCTGTCCGACCCGGCGGCCCGGCCGGGCGATGAATGGCTGACGATGCTGATGAGCAGGCGCTCAACCCTGGACTGGGTGCTGCAGCGCGCGGTTCGCGCCGAGCCCGGCGTGACGCTTCGCTGCGGTGTGCGGGCTACCGGGCTGCTTACCGTGCCTGGCCGGCCGCCGCACGTGACCGGCCTGCGGACCGGCCAGGATGGCTGCCTTGCTGCGGACCTGGTGGTCGACGCCACCGGGCGCCGCTCGCCGATCGACCGCTGGCTTGGCGAGGCCGGAGCCCGGCCCACCGGCCTGTGCCGGTCGGAGTGCGGCCTGGCCTACTTCAGCCGTCATTACCGGCTGCGCCCGGCGGCTGAGCTGCCCGGCCTGCCCACGACGCGGATCGTCACCGGCCTGGACGAGTTCACGGTCGGTATCTGGGGCGCCGACAACGGGACGATGCAGCTGGCCGTGGCGCCGCTGGCCGCCGATCACCGCTTCCGGGCGGTCAAGCGCCCGGAGGTCTTCACCGCGGTGCTGCGGACCGTGCCGACCTACGCCGCGTGGCTCGACGTGCTGGACCCGATCAGCGGCGTTTTCCCGATGGCCGGGCTGCACAACACCATGCGCCGCCTGGTCGTCCGCGGAGTACCGGTCGCGACCGGCCTGCACGCGATCGGCGACTCCGTCTGCACGACCAATCCGACCCTCGGCCGCGGCCTGAGCCTCGCGCTGTCGGGCGCGGCAGACCTCCTCGACGCCATCGGCCAGCACGCTGACGACGCCGTGGCGCAGGCCCTCGTGCTGGACGGACTGGCCGCCGATCATGTTGTGCCCTTCTATGCGGACCAGGCCGCCATCGACTTCGTGCGGCTGGCGATGCTGCGGCATCGTGTCTTTGGTGATCCGGCCCCGGACGCGCCGCCTGTTCCTTCCGGCCGGGTCAGCTACGCGCAGCTGCGTTCGGCAGCGTCGTTCGACCCGACGGCCTTCCGGGCCTCTGGGAGATCCAGGGGATGATCCGCAGGCCTGACGAGGTCTACGCAGACCCGCAGGTTGTCGCGCGCACGCAGGAGGTTCTCCGGCATCCGGGGAGCACGTCCCCGGTGGCCCAGCCCACTCGTGAGCAGCTGCTCGCCGCGCTCGCGACCTAGCCCGCCGAGCCGGGAGCGGGCGGGTGAGACCGCGCGACATCGCGGCGACGTGAGGTGGCGACGGCGAGCCGCCGCGGCTGCGCCAGCAGGCAGCGCGATGTCCGATTCTCGCCAGCTTTCGGGGGGCGGTCCGTCCAGCATGGAGGTCATGACCACGCAAGCACCGCCCGAGACCGAAGTCCAGATTCGCGCCGGACCGGTCTTCATCCACGCCACGCAGTGCGCGGGCCCGGACGGTACCGGCTTCCCCGCCGAACTCACCGGCGCGCACCGGGTGCTCCGCGCCTATTCAGCCGGCGGCCAGATCCTGGGCGGCCGGCTGGCCAGCGCGGCGGAGCTGGCTGACTCCGAGTCGGCCGGGACAGTGCTCGCTGAGGTGCTGGCCGATCCGGCCGTGGCCGTCGTCCACGTCCGGGCCGTCGAGCACGGCTGCTTCGCGTTCGAGGCCCGGCGGGCCTAGCCGCCGCGACCCGGTGAGCCGCCAGGGCCCGGTGAGCCGGCGACACCCGGTGAGCCGCCGCCCAGGGCCCGGTCAGCCGACCAGGGCCCGGTCAGCCGCCGGGCCCCGCCCACGACAACGGGGACGCCGCGCGCCGTCATGGCGCACAGGCGTCCCCGGATGGTCGTGGCCTGGCCGTTACCGCGTCGGCGAGGTTAGAGCACGTCGTGACCGGGGCGCGGCTCGTCGGGCAGCACGCGCGGCTCGGCCGGGATCGAGCCAAGTCGCCGGCCTGGTAGTCCTCGAACGCCTGGACCAGCTCGTCTCTGGTGTTCATCACGAACGGGCCGTAAGCCGCGACCGGCTCCCTGATCGGCTGGCCGCCGAGCACCAGGACGTCCAGGCCCTGACTCGGCCCCTCGGCCCGGTCGGCGGCGTCGAAGGTGATCGACGTCGCCGGCGCCGAAGACCGCCAGCTGGCCGGTCCGGATCGGCCGCCGGTCGGGTCCCGCGGTTCCGGAACCAGCCATCACGTAGCCGAGCGCGTTGAAGTCGGGCCGCCACGGCAACCGTAGCTGGGCGCCCGGCTGCAGCGTCGCGTGCAGCAGGGTGATGGGGGTGTGGGTCACGCCTGGACCTGGGTGCCCGCCCACCTCACCAGCGATGACGCGCACCAGCGCGCCGCCGTCCGGCGAGCTGAGCAGCGCCACCTGTCCGGCCCGGATGTCCTGATAGCGCGGCGGGGCCATCTTCAGCCTCGCGGGCAGGTTCACCCACAGCTGGAAGCCATGGAACAAGCCGCCGGTCATGACCAGCTGCTCGGGTGGCTCCTCGATGTGCAGGATGCCGCCGCCTGCCGTCATCCACTGGGTGTCGCCGTTGGTGATGAGGCCGCCGCCGCCATTGGAGTCCTGATGCCGGAACGTCCCGTCGATCATGTACGTGACCGTCTCGAAACCGCGATGCGGATGCCACGCTGTTCCCTTGGGCTCGCCCGGCGCGTAGTTGACTTCGCCCATCTGGTCCATGTGAATGAAGGGGTCAAGCGCTCGCAGGTCGACGCCCGCGAAGGCCCGGCGCACGGGGAAGCCCTCGCCCTCATAAGCCGACGGCGCGGTCGTCACAGCCAGGACCGGCCGGTCCGGCGCGGTGGCGCGGTCTGGCTCGGCGATCCTGGGCAGAACCAGGACATCATCCACGGTGACCGCTGGCATTGCTTCCTCCTCGATGGCGTGTCGCCCGGGCTAACGATAATTGAACCCGCAACATTCCTGGCGTGGCGACCGCGGGCGCTACTCCGGCTGAGCACCTGGCTTGGTCGGCCCTGAGGCGGCCTTCGCCGGCCCTGAGGCTGCCCTGGCCGACATCACAACACGCTCAGTCACGGCCAGAACACCTGCAGTGTACGTTTGCGCCCGCGGGCCCGGGAAGCCCCGACCGAACCCCGGATCATAGGTGACCCTGGCCGAGTGGATTCGGGATTCGGTACTGAATAGCCTGACCGATTGCCGAATCCACTCGGTCGCGAACCACCGCAGTGGCACATCGGTGTGGTTGGTGAGCGGTGGGCGGCGGCCGGGTTCGCATGATTTGTCGGTTTCCAAGGGACTGCGGGCGGCGGGGACTTGCAGGCGGCGGGGGACCGCGGGCGGCGGGGGATGCGGCGGCGGGGATGCGGGCGGCGGGGAACTACAGGGGGAGGCCGGCTTCCAGGTGGGCCAGGGCCGCGTCGATCCGCTGGAACAGGTCCGCGGTGGGATCTTCTTTGGTGGTCAGCACGGAGGCCATGATGACGCCGACCATTGCACCAGCCAGGTTGCGGACCGCGAAGTCATCGGGGGCATGTCCGGTGCGCCTGGCCACGGCGGCCGCGGTCACCTCGATCGACCTGACGAACTCATCGACCGCCCTGGCCCGGATCTCGGGTACCGAGAGGGTCAGTTCCGTGGTCTCGCGGAACCGGGCCAGCTCCTCGGGCGTCAACGCGGCGAAGGTCGTCGCGGCGGCCGCGCGCACTGCGGCGACCGGGCTGAGGTCAGGCGGCTGCGCATCGAAGGCCTCAATGGTGAGGACATCGACGTCATCCTGCAGGACCACGTCCTCCTTGGTGGGAAAGTAGCGGAAGAACGTGGCCGGGGAGATCTCGGCCGCCGCGGCGATCTGCTCGACGGTGGTGGCCTGGTAGCCCTGCTCCCGGAAGAGCCGCAGCGCCTGCTCCCTGATGGACGCGCGAGTCTTGGCCTTCTTGCGTTCTCTGAGCCCGGCTTGCCTCGCGGGCCCGTCCGCCTCAGTCATGCTCGTTATTCTGCCCGCCGATCTGGCCGTGCGGACCGGCCGGGGCGGCGAACGGTCGGCTCGCGCCGGTGCGTCCGAGGTGTGAGGAACGCGTATGAGTCTGACATGCAATGCATATGAACGGCGTTAGCGTCCGATTCCGGGCACCTGGGCCGGGGTTAACTGAGCGAAGTGACCCTTTATTCGCGGAAGGAGCCCAACCGTGTCCGGCGTACGTCGGGTCATCGTAGGCGTGAGCGGATCACCAGGAGGCCTGCAGGCACTGCGCTACGCGGCGGATCTGGCCCGCGTGCATGACGCAGCCCTCGTTCCCGTTCTGACTTGGCTGCCCCCCGGCGGTGACCTCGCCGACCGGAGGTACCCGTCGAAGGCGTTGCGGCAGGTCTGGCAGGACGCCGCGTGGCAGCGGCTGTGGAGCGCCATGGAGCTGGCCATCGGCGGAGTTTCCATGGATCTGGCGGTGAGGTCGAAGGTGCTGCGCGGCGAGCCGGGCCGGGTGCTGGCCGACGTTGCGAACCAGCCCGGGGATGTGCTGGCGGTCGGCGCGGGGCGGCGCGGCGTGGCCCGGCCGCTGGCCTGTCATATCAGCCGCTACTGCCTGGCGCATGCGCGCTGCCCGGTCCTGGCGGTGCCGCCGCCTGCGCTGGCCAGGTTCAGCCATGGCCCGCGCGGCTGGGCGTTCCGGCACCGCGGACTGAAGCCAGAGTTGGCGAGCCTGCGCGCCGAATGAACTGGGCGAGCCCGCGGAGGGTGACGCCGGAAGGCTGGCCCTGCCTGGCCTGCCGGGCAGGGTACCTACCTCGGCCACCCTGCCCGGCCGGCCGGGCAGGGCCAGCCGGACAGGGCCGACCGGGCAGGGCGTGGCCGGGCAGGGTGTGGCCGGGCAGGGTGTGGCGGGGCGCGGGGGAGGGTTACCGCCGGAGGGCGGCCAGCACGACCCGGAGCAAGTCGATGATCCGGGGTCCCCAGCGCGACGCGATGTCGTCGTTCAGCCCGATGATATGCCCGGACCTGACGGCCGCGAGGCCTGCCCAGCCGGGCCAGGCTCCGCACCGTGGCGGCATTCTGATGACAGCAGATCGTGTCGGCCAGGATGATGTAGTCCGGGTTGGCCTTCACGATGTACTCCGCGGACAGCTGCGGATACCCGCCCGCGGCGGCGGCGCCCTTGGCCGAGTCGGCGATGCTCTTCATGCCGAGCAGTCCCAGCAGCTTGCCGACGAATGTCGCGGACGTCACCGAGTAGTAGGTCTGGTCCAGTTCGTAGTAGTAAGTCACCGGCGCCGAGTGCGGCGGCACCGCCGCCTTGACCTGGCTGACCTGGCGGCTCAGGCTCGCCACCTCGCGCTCGGCCTGGGCCAGGTTTCCGGTGGCCCGCCCGAGCTCATCGAACTGGGCGTAAACGCCGGACAGGCTGGTCGGCGCGGGCAACTCGAGCACCGGTATGGAGAACCCGGCCAGGCGCTTGGCCAGCACTCCCGGGCTATTCGAGATGAGCACCAGGTCAGGCTTCTGTGCCACGATCGACTCGACGTTCGGGTCCAGGTACGACAGCTTGGTCCTGGGTGCCTGGGGAGGGTAGTCGGAGTCCTGGTCCACGGCCCGGACCTGACGGCCGGCGCCGATGGCGTAGAGCATCTCGGTGGCGGTCGGCGATAGCGAGATGATCGCGGTCGGCCGCTTGCTGATGTGCACCGCACCGTTCGCGGCCATCACCATGGTCGGGAAGGAGCCGCTCGCGGGGGAGCCGCTGCCCTGGGCGGAGCCGGTTGGTGAGCTGGGCGGGGAGCTGCCGCATCCGGCAGCGGCCACGGTGAGGACCGCCGCGATCGTCAGAGCTGGCAGTCGGCGGTTAAGAACCCGCATGATCATTTCATCCTCCAGGGTCGCGGAGGACGAAGTGCGTCCGTTGCGAGGCCTGGAGAGGCACCGGAACGAGCCGCCCTTCCTCCGAGGACAGGCCGTCGACCCTGAGCCAGGCGTCCGGGCTCGTCCTCCTGGGAGGCATTACCGTTGCGGGACAGCGCCGGATTCACACCGGCTTCGCTGTGCTCAGCGCCGTCCCGGGGGTACACCGGGACATGCGGGAGCTTACTCCGCGCAGCGGCCGGCGGCACCGTCTACCGCCGGAGTGTTGCGGCTGGGCGGACGGCGCCGCGGTTACCCCGACAGCGCGAGAACGAGCAGCACGGTCGCCGTGCCCACCTCGATCAGCGCCCCGAACACATCGCCCGTGGTGCCGCCGAGCCGTCGGCACGCGGCCGCCTGCAGTAGCGCCGCAGCGACCAGGCCCGCCACCACGGCGGCCAGGCTCCGCACCGCCAAGGACGTGCCGCCGGCCGCGGCCCCGCCCGCCGCGACCGCCAGGAGCAGCGTCACGACCGCCACGGCCCGGGTCCGGGCCGAGGCCGAGCCGGCGACCAGCGCGCCGAACCCGGCCGGGCGCGCGGCTGGAGAACCGGCCGCCACGATCACCGCCACCCGGCCGGTGATCGCCGCCGCCACGATCGCCACCGCGCTGGGCAGCCCGGGGGTGATCGTGGCCAGCGCGGTTACCTGGAGGAGAACGATAAACAACAGCGCCGCGACGCCCAGCGGGCCGATGTCGGACCGGCGCATGATGTCGAGAGCCTCGGCGCGCGGGCGGCGGCTGCCGAGCCCGTCGGCGGTGTCAGCCAGCCCGTCCAGGTGCAGGCCGCCGGTGAGCATGGCGAGCACGGCCACGGCGATGGCCGCCCCCAGCAGCAGGCGCGGTCCGGAGTGACCGCCGGCCTCGACGGCCAGGAGCAGGCTGGCCGCCACCGCGCCGAGCAGGCCGCCCAGCACCGGTAGCCACCACAGCGCCCGGGCGGCGGTATCCCTGCGCATCTGCGCCGGACCGGCCACCGGTATCACCGTGAACAGGCTCAGGGCGGCCCGCCAGGGCGCGGCACGGGGTGCCGGACTTGGTGCTGGGCGCGGTGCCGGTCTCATCGCAGCCGCTGGGCGATGCCCGCCGTGCACAGCCACACTTCCCGGCTCCCGGCCGCGATCTGGACGTTGAGCCGTCCCAGCTCGTCCCGGAACCGCCGTCCGGACACGGTGGCCGGCACCACCCCTGATCCGACCTCATTGCTGACCGCGATGGCCGGGCGGCAGGTCGTCTGCCAGGCCCGCACCAGTCGGTCGACCCGGGTGGCCAGCTCCCGGTCGGCGCCGGGGCGGTCGGACCAGACGCCGCAGTCGTCCATGACCCGGGCCAGCCAGGTGGACAGGCAGTCGATCAGCACCGGCGTCCCCGGGTCCGCCGTGCCCAGGACCCGGTCCAGGTCCAGCGTCTCCTCCGTCCGCCAGTGCGCGGGACGCCGCTTCTGGTGCTCGCGGACGCGGTCGTCCCATTCCGCGTCGCCCGCGCCGGGCAGCGGGCCGGTGGCCACGTAATGCACACGGTCCTGGCCGGCCAGCATCGCCTCGGCATTCGCCGACTTGCCGGACCGCGCGCCCCCGAGCACCAGCACGCCTCCGGCGCGGCGCGCGGCGGAGGTCCGGATGCGCCAGAACCGGTGGCGCTCGGCGGCCATCGGCTCAGTCCTTGGCGCCGGACACCCCGGCGCTGTCGAACGTCGCGACGTCCCGCAGCACCCGCGCCGCCGACTGCAGGATCGGCAGCGCGAGGGCGCCCCCCGATCCTTCGCCCAGCCGGAGGTCCAGGTCGAGCAGCGGGCGCAGGCCCAGCACGGCCAGCGCGCGGCGGGCTCCCGGCTCGGTGGACAGGTGACCAGCCACCAGGCAGTGCAGTACATCGGGCGCGAGGGCCCGGGCGGCCAGCGCCGCCGCGCAGGCGATCACGCCGTCCAGCACCACCGGCACCCGCAGCGCCGCCGCGCCGAGCAGGAAGCCGGCCAGCGCGGCGTGCTCCAGGCCGCCCACCGCGGCCAGCACGCCCACCGGATCGGCCGGATCGGGCCGGTGCCTGGCCAGGGCGCGCCGGACCACGTCCACCTTCCGCGCCCAGGTCTGGTCATCGACGCCGGTGCCGCGGCCGGTGACCGCGCCCGGATCGGCTCCGGTGAAGACCGAGACCAGAGCGGCGGACGCGGTGGTGTTGGCGATGCCCATGTCGCCGGTCACCAGGCCGCGGTTTCCCGCGGCGACCAGGTCCCTGGCGGTCTCGATGCCTACCTCGATGGCGCGTTCCGCCTCGTCCCGGCTCATCGCCGGGCCGGTCGTCATGTCGGCGGTACCTGGCCGCACCTTGCGCGGCAGCAGCCCCGGCGCCGCCTGCAGTTCCGCGATGACGCCCACGTCGACCACGCAGACCTCGGCGCCGGCCTGCGCGGCGATCGCGTTGACCACCGCGCCGGAGGCGAGGAAGTTCGCGACCATCTGCTCGGTGACCTCCTGCGGCCAGGGCGTCACCCCCTGGGCGTGCACGCCGTGATCACCGGCGAAGACGGCGATCACGGCCGGCTCGGGAACCGGCGGCGGGCATTCGCCGGCCAGCCCGGCCAGCTGCACCGACAGGTCCTCCAGCACGCCCAGCGAGCCGCTCGGCTTGGTCAGGTGCTCCTGGCGCTCCCGGGCCTGGGCCATCGCCGCGTCGTCGGGCGGCCCGATAGCGGCAACCGCGTCGGTCAGCGGGCCGGCGGCTCCGCGCCGGGCAGGCCGCGGCGGCCCCAGCCGCCGTCATGAACCGCCTGGGCCAGCGGCCGCTGCCGGGCCCAGCCGGACAGGGCGAGCTCAGGGGCCGGGGGAAAGTCCGTCACGTATCCCACGCACAGGTACGCCACGACCTGCACGTGCGCGGGCAATTCCAGCGCGGTGGCCAGGTCCTGCTCGGCAAAGAAGCTCACCCAGCCGACGCCGAGCCCTTCCGCCCGGGCCGCGAGCCACAGGTTCTGCACCGCGCAGACGCTTGAGTACACCGCCACCTGGGGCTGCGCGTGCCGGCCCAGCACGTGCCTGCCGCCGCGGGTCGGGTCGCAGGTCACCACGATGTTGAGCGGCGTGTCCAGGATCGCCTCGATCTTGAGCTGGCTGAAGGCGAGCTGCCGGGACCTGGGCAAGGAGGCGGCGAACACCCCCTGCTGGGCGCGCGCGAGCGCGTGGATGCGCTCCCGGGCGGCCCGGTCGCGCAGGATGATGAAGTCCCACGGCTGGCTCAGCCCGACGCTGGGCGCCTGATGCGCGGCCGCCAGCACCCGGGTCAGCACCTCGTCGCTGACCGGGTCGGGCAGGAAACCGTTACGCACGTCGCGGCGCGCTGCGGCCAGCCGGTAGAAGGCGTCGATATCGGACCGGGCGAAGGCGTGGTCGGGGTGCGTCATCGGGACATCGGCAGCCTTCCTCGGGGTAACCACGCCCCGGAACGAAGGATCGACGGCCGGAGTGTCCTGGCTCCCGGATCGAAGCTCCCCCCAGCCTTCCCACCGCTGCGCGGTCGTGGCTAACGCGAGGGTCGCTCCCCGGTCACAGTGGCGGGACCGCGCCGGACTCACACCGGCTTCCTGCACTGCCGTCGACGGACGTGGCCGACTAAACCACTGTCTGAGGTGTGCCGTCAACCGGGCGCCACCCGGATTGACACCTTGAGGGAGACTGGAGGTCAGCCGAGGGCGGCTGGCCTGACGGCGGGCTGGCCGGCGGAGCGAGAAGACGGGAGGGCGCAACCATGCCACAGCCACAGGGCGAGGAACTCGAGCGGGTCAGGGCACGCCGGGAGGAGCTGCGGCAGCGCTATCTGCGGCCGGCCGGCGAGCGGCCGCCGACCACCGTGCAGGGCGTGCATCACCTGGCGCTGATCTGCCAGGACGCCGAGGAGACCATCCGCTTCTACCAGGAGTTCCTCGGGTTCCCGCTGGTGGAACTGGTCGAGAACCGGGACTACGCGGGCTCGAACCACTTCTTCTTCGACATCGGCAACCGCAACCTGCTCGGGTTCTTCGACTTCCCCGGACATGATCATCCGCCGTTCACCGAGACGATCGGCGGGGTGCAGCATCTGGCCATCTCGGTGTCGCCCGAGCAGTTCGACGCGGCCAAGAAGAAACTGGAGCAGGCGGGCGTCGACTACCTCGGGCCGGACCGGGGGGTCGAGGAGAGCATGTACTTCCGCGACCCGAACGGCATCGGCCTGGAGCTGTACCGGGAGGAACTCGGCGTCTTCAACGGGGTGCCGCTGCTCGACTGACCGGCCGGGCGGGGCTAGCGCTGGCGGTTCTCGCGCCGGATCACCAGGCGCAGCGCTGACCAGGTCGCGTCGATCGCGCAGACCTTGTTGTCGACCAGCCCGGTGGGCAGCGCGACCTCGCGGATCACCTCGTCGGACATGTCGGTGGGCACTCCCGAGGACTTCTTCGGCCAGGCGATCCACAGCCCGCAGGCCGGTGCCATCCGGTCCCGGAGCCGACCGAGTTCGGCCTCGAACTCCGCGCGCCGTTCCACGAACACCACGATGACGTCGAACAGCTCGGCACCGGCCAGGTCCAGGTGCACGGCGGCCACCTCGGGCAGCCCGCCCAGCCGGTCGACGAACCACTCAGGCGCGCCGATCAGCGCGATGGTGTCTTCCGCGCCGATGCCCAGCTTCCTCGGCAACGGCGTCTGCGAGTATCCCGCGTCCTGCGTCATTGTCGGGGCAGCCCTTGTGCCTGCATGGACGATCTCCTCCGCTCTGCTGCCAGACAGCTTGTCACCATCTTGTAACTGGCGTCAGGCACAACTGCAGGATGAACGTCCGGCCTGAGCGAGGAGTTGACGAGGGGGTAGCTCGCCTGCTCGGGCTGGCGGGAGACGAAGCGGAGCTGCCCGCGGGGAGCAGGCTCTGCGACGAGCTGCGCCCCGGCCATCAGTGCTTCGTGATCCTGGCCGGCGCGGCCGTGATCGAGCAGGATGGCGCCAGCCTGCGCAGCCTGGCCAGCGGGGAATTCGTGGGTGATATCGGCCGCGACGGGCGGCCGCGACCGCCCGCCGGGGTGACCGTGCGGTTGCTGATCAGCTCGCGGGTGCTGGTCCTCGACTCGGTCAGGCTGGCCGCCCTGGTCGATGCCGAGCCCGCGCTGGCGGCCTGGTGCGCCGCCTCGTCAGAACGTGAACCCCCCCGGCCGTCCGTTCCGGTCGGCGATCAGCCCGGCGAGCGTGGCGACCGCGATCTCGGCGGGCGTCCGTGACCCGATGTTCAGGCCCACCGGCCGGTGGACCAGGCTGATCTGCTCCTCCGGGACGCCCAGCGCGGCCAGCGCCGGGATGTGCGGCGCCGGAACCCGTGGGTTGCCCATGATGCCGACCCAGCGGGCCTTGCCGCCCAGGGCGTCGCGGAGCATGACCCCGAGCTCGGGCCGGTGATGATCGGTGACCACGACGTCAGCCGAGCCGGCCAGGTAGTCCGGCATGGCGGCCGTCACGGGCGTGCCGGCCTGGCTGGCCAACCTGGCGTGCTCGGGGTCAGGCTCGACCAGCACCGTGCGGTAGCCGGCGTCGGCACCGTACCTGAGCAGGAAGTCGGCGACGGGGGAGGCGAAGACCGCCACCAGCACCCGCTCATCTGGCTGCGCGGGGACGGTGCCGTGCGCGACTTCGCAGGCCGGGTCGTCATGCGAGTTGGCCATGATGCTGAGCTTGCCACGCCTGGCGCCCTGCGGCGAGGCCGGCGGGCCCCTGCGTCACCCGGGACGGGCGCCGGTCCGGCCCGGCTTCGCGGCGCTGACCGGCGCGGGCGGGCCGTTATGTGGCCAGTATGTCCTGCACAGCCGCGCGGAGCGGGTCCAGCCGCTTGCGGGCGGCCAGCCGGGCCTCGTCCAGCCGTCCGCCGATGAGCGGCTCGACGACCTCGAGGTACGCCTTGATCTTGGGCTCGGTGCCGCTCGGCCGGATCACCACCCGGGCTCCGGCCAGGTGGTAGATGAGCACGTCAGCCGAGGGCAGTTCCCAGGTCCCACCGGTCAGGTCGTCGGTCGAGAACACCGTCGCCTCGCCGAAGGCCCGCGGCGAGGTGGCCCGCAGCCGGGCCATGACGTCCAGCGGCGCTCCCGTGCCGACGGTGAGCTGTGCGGTCAGGTGCACGCCGTGCTCGGCCTCTAGCGCGTCGTAGGCCTCCAGCAGCGATTCCCCCTTGGACCTGGCCTGCGCGGCCAGGCCGAGCACGGCCAGCGCCGCGCCGATCCCGTCCTTGTCCCGGACCAGGTCGCCGACCGCGTACCCGAGAGCCTCCTCATAACCCAGGAGGAAACGGGTATCCGGGCGGTGCTCGCCCGCTCGGACGATCCACTTGAATCCGGTGAGGGTCCGGGCGTATTGCGCGCCGGCCGCCGCCGCGATGCGGGACAGCAGGGTGGCGGACACGATCGTGGTGACGACCAGCCGGTTCTCCGGCTGCGGGTCGGACTGGCTGCGGGCCAGCAGGTAGCTGCCCAGCAGCGCGCCGACCTGGTCGCCGGTGAGCGTGCGCCAGCCGCCGGTCACCGCGGGGTCGGGGACGGCCACGGCCAGCCGGTCACCGTCCGGGTCGTTGGCGATCACCAGGTCGGCGGCGGACCGGCGGGCCTGGGCCAGCGCCAGGTCCAGGGCCCCGGGCTCCTCCGGGTTGGGGAAGGCCACCGTGGGGAAGTCCGGATCGGGCTCGGCCTGCGCGGTGACCAGGTCCGGCTCGGTGAAGCCGGCCTGCTCGAAGGCGCGCAGCGCGGTCGCGGCGGCGACCCCGTGCAGCGGCGTATAGACAAAGCGCAGCCAGGCCGCGCCGGCCGGCGCGGGGGAGACCGCGCAGACCGCGTCGAGATAGGCGCGGGCGATCTCGTCACCATGCCGGGTGATCAGCGGGCTGTCCGGCCTGGCCAGCGGGATCTGCGCGAGCGGGCCGACGCGGCGGATCGCCGCCTCGATCTCGGCGTCGGCCGGCGGGATGATCTGGGCGCCGTCACCGAGGTAGAGCTTGTAGCCGTTGTCGGCCGGCGGGTTGTGGCTGGCCGTGATCATGACTCCGGCCGCGGCGGACAGCCGCCGCACCCCGAAGGCCAGCAGCGGCGTGGGCAGCTGCTGGGGCAGCAGGTGCACCTGCAGGCCGGCCCGGCCAGCACGGCGGCGGCTTCCTCGGCGAACTCGCCGGACCGGTGCCGGGCGTCACAGCCGATGACCACGCCGGCCTGCGCCGCGTCGCGGCGGCGGGCCAGCAGCCAGTGGGCCAGCGCGGCGGTGGTGCCCCGGACTACCGCCCGGTTCATCCGGTTCGGGCCGGCCGCCACCGCGCCGCGCAGCCCGGCGGTGCCGAACTGCAGCCGCCCGCTGAACCGGTCGCCCAGTTCCGCCCGCGCTGCCGGGCTGTGGTCGGCGGCCAGGGCCTTCAGCTCCGCCCGGTCCCGCTCGTCGGGATCGTCGGCGAGCCAGACGTCCACCTGCGCCTGCAGGTCCTCAGGGAGCATGTCAGCCGACCCTGGGCAGGATCTGGGCCAGCAGGGCGCCCATCCGGGCCGCCGCGTCGCGCCCGACGGTGATGACGTCCAGGTGATCGAGTCCCGCGGCACCCAGGCCGGCCGCCAGGTTGCTGACCAGCGAGATGCCCAGCACCTCGGCGCCCAGATGGCGGGCGGCGATGGCTTCAAGCGCGGTGGACATCCCGACCAGGTCGGCCCCGGCCGCGCGGAGCATCCTGATCTCGGCCGGGGTCTCGTAGTGCGGGCCGGGCAGCGCCGCGTAGACCCCTTCGGCCAGGCTCGGGTCGGCGCGGCTGGCCAGCGCGCGGAGGCGGCTGGCGTACAGGTCGGTCAGGTCGGTGAACCGGGACGGGTACCCCTCGGGCGGTGGCGGCCCGGCGAGCGGCGAGCGGCCGGTGAGGTTCAGCTGGTCGCTGATCAACACCGGCTGGCCGACTTGCAGTCCGTCCCGGATCCCGCCCGCCGCGTTGGTCAGCACGACGACCCGGCAGCCTGCCGCGACCGCCGTCCGCACGCCGTGGACCACGGCCGCCACCGGATGGCCCTCATACAGGTGCGCCCGGCCCAGGAACACCAGGACGCGCTGGCCGCCGACGGTGATCGAGCGGACCGTGGGCACGTGGCCGGCGACGGTGGGCTCAGGGAAGCCGCCCAGGTCGGCCAGCGCGACCTCGACCTGGGCCGCGCCGGCCGGGGGCGCGGCCGGGTCCGGGGCGGCGGCGAGGGCGTCGGCGGCGGCCGCCCAGCCGGAGCCGAGCACCACCGCGATGTCATGGGCCGGCCGGCCGGTGAGCTGCGCCAGCCGCGCCGCGCTGGCCGCCGCGGCTGCGTAGGGGTTCGTGGTCATGCCTTGATGTACGGCTTTCCGTCAGCCCTCGGCGCCCGGACGTTACCGACCAGCCCGGCCACCGCGATGATCGTAGCCACGTACGGCGCCATGGCCAGGATGTAGCTGGGAATCGGCACGTTGATGCTGCCCAGGACGTTCCCGAGCGCCTCGGTGAAGCCAAACAGCAGCGCGGCCGCGGTCGCGCCCAGCGGCGTCCAGCGGCCGAAGATCATCGCCGCCAGGGCGATGTAGCCGAGTCCGGACGACATGCCCGGGCTGAACGTCCCGACCGAGCCGACCGTGAGGTACG
This sequence comes from uncultured Actinomycetota bacterium, assembly GCA_963775745.1. Taxonomy (GTDB): domain Bacteria; phylum Actinomycetota; class Actinomycetes; order Streptosporangiales; family Streptosporangiaceae; genus DATBGO01. Next base: position 418,372 of record CAVZKE010000017.1, on the reverse strand, counting down.
CCCCGCCGATCCCGGCCAGCAGGCCGCCCAGGATGACATTGCGGTACCTGGTCGCGAGGACCCTGATGCCGACCGTGTCGGCGGCGGCCGGGTGCTCGCCCACGGCCCGGACGCGCAGCCCCCACCGGGTGCTGAACAGGCCGATCTGGACCAGGATGATCGCCGCGTAGGTGATGTAGAGGAAGATGTTGGAGTCGAAGAAGATCGGCCCGATGACCGGGATGTTGCCGAGCACGGGGATCTTGACCACGCTGAAGGTGAATGCCTGGTTGAGATTGGAGTTCGTGACCAGGAGCCGGTCGTACAGGTAGTTGGTCAGACCGAGGGTCAGCACGTTCAGCACCACGCCGAGGATGATCTGATCGACGAAGAACTTGATCGCGAACACCGCCAGCACGGCGCCGACCAGGCCGCCTGCGATGGACCCGCTGATCAGCCCGATCCAGACGCCCGAGACGCTCGCCATCACCGCGGCCGCGAACGCGCCGACTAGCAGCTGCCCCTCGATCGCGATGTTGATGACACCCGCGCGCTCGCCCAGGCAGCCCGCCAGGGCCCCGAGAATCAGCGGGATCGAGCCGGTCAGGGTGTTCTGCAGCAGGTTGACCATGTTCAGCGGGATGGCACTGCCCGCGTCGGCCCAGCACAGCAGCGAGATGATGAAGAACAGCAGGACGGCCGCGATGCTGATCCGCCGGGCCCGCTGGCCCGGATTGGCGACCGCCCGCCAGATCCCGAGGGCGATCGAGGCCGCGCCGAGCACGTAGCACACCAGCGCGGCGGGGGCGTGGATGCTCGGCACGTGCACCGAGGCGGTGGGCAGCGACAGCGCGAAGGTGGCGTCGCCGTGGTGCGAGAACAGCCCGAACACCAGGATGTCGATCAGCCCGAACAGGATGAACGAGCCGGCCGCGACGAGCCTGCGGTTCACGGTCACCGGCGCGCCGGCCGTGGTGGCCAGGGCGGTCATCCGTTCCACCCCTTCGCGACCGCCTCAAAGCCGGCCCCGCGTGCCTCGCGCAGCCGGAATACCGCCCGGATCAGCGGCGGGGCGGCGACGAACAGCACGATGAGCCCCTCCAGCACGGTGGCGATGTCGGTCGGGACCGAGGTGGCGGCCTGCATCGCGGTGCCGCCGGCGTGCAAGGCGCCGAACAGCAGCGCGGCGAGCACCACCCCGCCGGCCTTGGCCCGCCCGAGCAGGGCCACGGTAATGCCGTCGAAGCCGTAGGTGCCGTAACTGTTGAAGGTGAGGGCATGGACCGCGCTGCCCTGGATCACCGAGGCCCCGCTCAGCCCGGCCAGGGCTCCGGCGATCGTCATGACGAGCACCCAGGCCCGTCCGACGCTCATCCCGGCGCTGCGCGCCGCGCTCGGGTTGGCGCCCACGGTCCGGAACTGGAACCCGATGGTGCTGCGGTTCAGCAGCCAGCCAATCGCGGCGGCCACGGCCAGCGCGACCAGGAAGCCGGTGTCGACCTGCGGCGGCGGGCCGCCTACGTGCGGCAGCTGAGCGTTGGCTGCGACGTTCGGGCTGATCAGGTTGGACTGACCCGGGGCCTGCAGCCCCCTCGGCGTGCCGAGCAGGTAGGACAGCAGGTTATACATCACGTAGTTGAGCATGATCGTGACGATCACCTCATGCGCGCCGGTCCGGGCCTTGAGCTCGCCGACTATCCAGCCGATCACGGCGCCCCCGGCGATCCCGCCGATCAGGCAGACGATCACGTGGATGACCGGCGGCATGCTGACCCCGAAGCCGAGATAGGTAGCGACGATGGCACCGCCGATCCACTGGCCGGCCGCGCCGATGTTGAACAGCCCGCACCGGAACGCGATCGCGACCGACAATCCGGTCAGGATCAGCGGGGTGGCGTCGGACATGGTCTGCGAGATCGGATAGAAGATGGCGGCGACCGAGCCGCCGTGGAAGGCCGCAGCGACCGTGCCCGGACTGAAGATCGCGCCGTCGAACAACGCGGAGTAGGCGGCCGACACGGCGTCCCAGGCCTGCGCGATCGCGTTGCCGGGCGCGGAGAAGAACTGGCTCCACGCGTGCAGCACCGTGGTGTCGGTGAAGGCGATGAGCAGCGCGCCCAGGACCAGCGCCAACACGATGGCCAGGAACGTGACCACCGCGGGGCTGCCGTGCACGACCGAGTCGATCAGGATGCCCCGGGCGCCCTGGCCGGACCTGTACCACGGCGGCTGGACCCGCGGCCGCTCGGGACCTAGGTCCAGGTCCGGCGGTGGCGGCCCAGACGGCGCGCCCGGGGGAGGGGTTGGTTCGCTCATGATGGTCCCGCAGTCGGCTCGCTGGGATCGGACGGTCCGGCCGGATCAGGCCGCGGGCCCTGGTCGCCGGCACCACCGCCGCCCGCGCCGGTCACACCGTCGCCTGCACTGGTCACACCGTCGCCTGCACTGGTCACACCGTCGCCTGCACTGGTCACACCGTCGGCCGCGCTGACCGGTTCGCCGCCGACCCCGGCCATGAGCAGGCCCAGTTCCTCCACCGGTACGGTCGGCGGGCGGAACGCGACGATCTTGCCCTCGTACATGACCGCGATCCGGTCGGCGAGCGCGTAGATCTCGTCCAGCTCGGAGGAGACGATGAGCACCGCCACGCCCCGGTCGCGCTCATCGACGATGCGCCGGTGCACGAACTCGATCGAACCCACGTCCAGGCCGCGGGTGGGCTGGCTGGCCAGCAGTAGCTGGACCTTCCTGCTCAGCTCGCGGGCCAGGATGACCTTCTGCTGGTTGCCGCCGGACAGCGTGCCGACCGGCCGCTCTACGGACGTCGTCCGGACATCGAACTCCGCCACCCGGCTGACCGCGTTGGCGCGGATCGCATCCAAGTCGAGCGCGACGCCGGAGGCGAACGGCGGCCGGTCGTAGACGTCCAGGACCAGGTTCTCCGCCACCGAGAAGTCCGAGACCAGGCCGTCCTCCTGCCGGTCCTCGGGCACGTAGCCGAGGCCGGCCCGCAGCCGGTCTCGTGGCGTGGCATTGGCCAGATCCTGGCCGTCCAGCAGGATTGACCCGGCCACGACGGGCCGCAGGCCGATCAGGACGTCGCAGAGCTCGGTCTGCCCGTTGCCCTGCACGCCGGCCACGCCGAGGATCTCGCCTGCCTTCACCTGGAACGAGACATTGTCCGGCATGGCCTGGCCGCGATCATCGACGGCGGTGATGCCGCGGACGTCGAGCACCACCTCGCCTGGCCGGGCCGGCCCCTTCCTGACCTTCAGCTCCACCGGCCGGCCCACCATCAGGGCCGCGAGCTCCGCGTCGGTGGCGGTCGGCGGCCGCTCGCCGACGACCGCGCCCCGGCGGATGACCGTGATCGTGTCGGCGATCGCCTGGACCTCTTTGAGCTTGTGCGAGATGAAGATGATCGACCTGCCGCCGGCCTTCAGCTCACGGATCACCCGGAACAGGTCCTCCGTCTCGCTCGGGGTGAGCACGGAGGTGGGCTCGTCGAGGATGAGCACGTTGGCCTCGCGGAGCAGCGCCTTGATGATTTCGACCCGCTGCTGGATGCCGACCGGCAGGCTCTCGATGTAGGCGTCCGGGTTCACGTTCAGGCCGTAGCGCTCCGACAACTCGCGCACGTCGCGCCGCGCCCGCCGCCGGTCGAGCAGGCCCAGGGTGCGGGTGGGCTCCACGCCGAGAGTCACGTTCTCGGCGACCGTGAACACCGGTACCAGCATGAAGTGCTGGTGCACCATGCCGATGCCGGCGCCGATCGCGTCCCGGGGCGATCCGAACACGGCGGGCTGGCCGTCGATCACGATCTGGCCGTCGTCGGGGCTCATCAGCCCGTACAGGACGTTCATCAGCGTGGTCTTGCCGGCCCCGTTCTCGCCGAGCAGGGCGTGGATCTGGCCGGGCTCGACCACCAGGTCGATCTGGTCGTTGGCCACGAGGGAGCCGAACCTCTTGGTAATGCCCCGCAGCTCCAGCCGCACCGGCTGGCCTCCTCCCAGGCTGGTCCGTAGCCCCTGACCTGCCGAATGTGACCTGGCGGGGACGGGCCCCGCCAGGTCACACCGGCGACAGGTTAGACGGGGCTCTTGGTCGCCGGCTTGATCGTTCCGAGCTTGATCTGCTGGGCGATCGTCGTGAGCTCGGCCTGCAGCGAGGCGGGCACCTTGCCGGCGAAGTCGTGGTAGGGCGCCAGCGCCACGCCGCCGTTGGCCAACGTGCCGATGTAGTTGCCGCCCTTGAACGTGCCACTGGCGGCGGCCAGGACCGCGGTCTTCACCGCCGTCGTGATGCCCTTCTCCACGCTGGTGATGAAGTACTTGCAGTACTGCGCGGCGCTAACGCAGCCGTCGGTGTCCACCCACATCATGTTCACGTTCTGGCCGGACTGGTCGGCGGTCTGGACCGCCTTGGCGGCCCCGAGCCCGACACCGCCGGCGACCGGGAAGATCACGTCCGCGCCCTCGGTGATAAACGTGTTGGTGATCCGCTGGCCCGCGGTCAGGTCGGTGAAGCTGTTGGTGAAGCTCCCGTTCTGGCTGGCCTCATTCCAGCCCAGCACGGCCACGTGAGCGTTGTGCTTCTTGTTGTAGTACTGGACGCCGTCGTAGAAGCCGTCCATGTAGATCGTCACGGTGGACAGCTTCTGCCCGCCGAACGTCGCCACCTTGCCGGTCTTCGACATGCCGGCGGCCAGGTAGCCGCCGAGGAAGCCGTCCTGCAGCGTGTTGAACAGCAGGGCGTCCACGTTCGTCAGCGGCGGCGTGTAGGCGAAGTCGACGATCGCGAACTTCTGGCTCGGGTTGGCCTTGGCCGCGGTCTGCGTGGCCTGGCCCATCAGGAACCCGACGGTGACGATGATCCCGCACTTCTGCCCGAGGAACGCCGTGATGTTCGAGGCGTAGTCGGACGTCGAGTTCGACTGCAGGTACTTGGGCGTGATGTTGCTGTTGGCGGCCGCCGCGGCTAGGACGCCGGCGTAGGACGACTGGTTGAACGACTTGTCGTTGATGCCGCCGGTGTCGGTCACCATGCAGGCCAGGAACTTGCCCGTGGTGGACGCGCTGGACGAGCTCGATGAACTTGATGCGGCACTTGGTGACGCAGTCGAACTTCCGCTGGACCCGCACGCCGCGGCCAGCAGGGCCACGACGCTCAAGCCGGCGGCGATCCTGACTGTCCCTCTCACAGTTACCTCCTCTGCAGGGGGCGGCCTGCGGCCACCCTGAAGGACCGCCGGCTCGGTGAAGTGGCCCCAGCCGGCTGGGGCAGCAGTTGTCCCGGAAGTCCCCCCCGGGATGCCCGAAGGTTATTCCTGGTGCTGCCATCCTGGAAGTCGGAAACCATCCACTGGCTGCGCTGTTGCTAAATCGAGACCGTTAAGATCGTAGATCAGCAGCAATCTTGACGAAGATCGGGGTGTCACGTTGCCTGATCGCCGGGCCGCCTGCGGGCTGGGGCGCCACGGCGCCCGGTAGCCAGCCGTCCTCGTCCGGCAGGAGGCCCGAATGGAGATCGACTGGCCTGCGCTGCGCGCCGCCGCCACGGCGGCGGCGGCGAACGCTTACGCCCCGTACTCACGGCTTCAGGTCGGGGCGGCCGGCCTGGCGCCGGACGGCCGCATGGTGACCGGGTGCAACGTGGAGAACGCCTCCTACGGCCTCACGCTCTGCGCTGAGTGCGGCCTGGTGTCGGCGCTGCACGCGGCCGGGGCCCGGCGCCTGGTCGCGCTCAGCGTGGTCGCCGGGGACGGCGCCCCGCTGGTGCCCTGCGGGCGCTGCCGCCAGCTGCTGCTCGAAGCGGGCGGCCCCGGGGTGCTGCTCGACGCGCAGGCCGGCCCGCGCGAACTCGGCGCCCTGCTGCCGGAGGCGTTTACCGGTGTCGACCTGACCGCCCGGCGCGGCGCCGACGCCAGGCCCGCCGATGCCTGACGCCGTCGAGCTGATCCGCGCCAAGCGGGATGGCCGGACCCTCACCGGCGCCGAGATCAGCTGGCTGATCGGCGCCTACACCGACGGCCTGATCGCCGACGAGCAGATGTCCGCGATGGCGATGGCCATCTACTTCCAGGGCTTGGACCGGGCCGAGCTGCGCGCCTGGACCGCGGCGATGGTCGGCTCCGGCGAGCGGCTGGACCTGAGCGGCCTGCCGGTGCCCACCGTCGACAAGCACTCCACCGGCGGGGTCGGGGACAAGGTGTCGCTGATCCTGGCGCCGCTGGTGGCCAGCTGCGGGGCCGCCGTTCCGCAGCTGTCCGGCCGGGGCCTCGGCCACACCGGCGGCACGCTGGACAAGCTGGAGTCCATCCCGGGCTGGCGGGCCGTCCTGTCCGGTGCCGAGATGATGCGCGTGCTGGCCGGGACCGGATGCGTGATCTGCGCGGCCGGCCCGGTCTGGCCCCGGCCGATCGCAAGCTGTACGCGCTGCGGGATGTCACAGGGACCGTGGAGTCGATTCCCCTGATCGCCAGCTCGATCATGTCCAAGAAGATCGCCGAGGGCACGGCGGCGCTGGTGCTTGACGTCAAGGTCGGCAGCGGGGCGTTCATGCGGGAGATGCCCGATGCGCGGCGGCTCGCCGAGACGATGGTGGCGCTGGGCGGCGAGCAGGGCGTGCGGACCACGGCGCTGCTTACCGCGATGGACGTCCCGCTCGGCCGGGCGGTTGGCAACGGCGTGGAGGTGGCCGAGGCGGTGGCGACGCTGTGCGGCGAGGGGCCGCCCGACCTGGTCGAGGTGACCCTCGCGCTGGCCGCCGAGATGCTCCAGCTGGCCGGTATCGACACCGACCCCGCGGCGGCGCTCGCCGACGGCCGGGCGATGGACAGGTACCGGCGCATGATCACCGCCCAGGGCGGTGATCCCGACGCGCCGCTGCCGCAGGCGGCCCACACCGAGACGATGGCGGCCCCGGCGCCCGGCTGGCTGCGCCGGCTGGACGCCCGCGCGGTCGGGGTGGCCGCCTGGCGGCTCGGCGCGGGCCGGGCCCGCAAGGAGGACCCGGTCAGCGCAGCCGCCGGGATCATCTGCCTGGCCAAGCCGGGGGACCGGGTCGAGCGCGGCCAGCCGGTGCTGGAGCTGCGGGCCGACACCGAGGACCGGTTCGGCCGGGCCCGCGAAGCGCTCGCCGGCGCGATCGAGATAGCGGCCCATGCACCGGAGCCCGGCCCGCGGGTGCTGGCGCGCATCGGCTTGTGACCATGGGAAAGGTGCCCGTGACCCTAGACGAGATCCGCCGCGTGCCCAAGGTCCTGCTGCACGACCATCTCGACGGCGGGTTGCGGCCGGCCACCATCATCGAGCTCGCCGACCAGACCGGCTACCAGGGCCTGCCGTCCACCGACGTGACGGAGCTGACGCGCTGGATGTCCGGGGTGGCGCAGCGCGGCAAGCTCGAGCTTTACCTGGAGGCCTTCCAGCACACCGTCGGCGTCATGCAGACCAGGGAGGCGCTGATCCGGGTGGCCGCCGAGTGCGCCGAGGACCTGGCCGCCGACGGGGTCGCCTACGCGGAGGTCAGGTTCGCCCCGGAACTTCACGTCAGCCGCGGCCTGAGCCTCGATCAGGTGGTCGAGGCGGTGCTCGAGGGCTTCCGGCGCGGCAGCAGCGGGCGGGGCATCAGGGTCTACGCGCTGCTGACCGCGATGCGCACGGCGGCGCGTTCGCTGGAGATCGCCGAGCTGGCGGTGCGGCACCGGGACGCGGGCGTGGTGGGCTTCGACATCGCGGGCGCCGAGGCGGGCAGCCCGCCGAGCAGGCACCTGGATGCCTTCCAGTACGTGGCGCGGGAGAACTTCCACATCACCATCCACGCGGGCGAGGGCTTCGGGCTGCCGTCCATCTGGGAGGCGCTGCAGTGGTGCGGCGCGGAACGACTCGGGCATGGCGTCCGGATCATCGACGACATCCAGGTGCTGCCGGACGGCACGGCGACGCTGGGCCGGCTGGCCAGCTACGTCAGGGACCGCCGGATACCGCTGGAGATGTGCCCGACCTCCAACGTCCAGACCGGGGCGGTCGCGTCCATCAAGGATCATCCGATCGGGCTGCTGCGCGGGCTGCTGCTGCGGGTGACGGTCAACACCGACAACCGGCTGATGAGCGGGGTCAGCCTGTCGTCTGAGTTCCACGCGCTGACCGAGGCCTTCGGCTACGGCTGGGCGGACATCCAGTGGCTGACCATCAACGCCATGAAGAGCGCGTTCGCTCCCTTCGATGAGCGCCTCACGATCATCAACACGGTGATCAAGCCGGGATTCGCGGCCGTGCGCCAGCCCGGGTAGCGGCGGGCCGAGGTAACGTCAGGATGTGGGTATCGAGACGATGACGCAGCCGGCCGCCGACCGGCGCTGGCTGTCGGAGGTCGCGACCTCAGATGCCGCGCTGCGGCAGGTCCTGCACGGGCTGCCCGGAGTCGATCAGGTCGGTACCGAGGCACGGGCGGCGGGTCTGGCCACCAGGTCCATCAAGCGGGACGCCAAGCTGCAGGCCCTGGAGCTGGCGGTCCGCATGATGGACCTGACCACGCTCGAGGGCGCGGATACCCCGGGCAAGGTCCGGGCCATATGCGCCAAGGCGCTGCGCCCCGACCCGGCCGACCCGGGCGTTCCGCCGGTGGCCGCCGTGTGCGTCTACCCGGACCTGGTCGGGATCTGCCGGTCCGAGCTGGCCGGCAGCCCGGTCCTGGTCGCCTCGGTGGCCACCGCGTTCCCGTCCGGCCGGGCGTCCCTGGCGGTGAAGCTGGCCGACGTGGCCGACGCGGTCGCGGCCGGGGCCGACGAGGTGGACATGGTCATCGACCGGGGCGCTTTCCTGGCGGGCCGGTACGGCCAGGTATTCCAGGAGGTGCGCCAGGTCCGCGAGGCGTGCGGCAGCGCGCACCTCAAGGTGATCCTGGAAACCGCCGAGCTGGCCACCCTCGACAACGTGTCCCGGGCCGCCTGGCTGGCCATGCTGGCCGGGGCCGACTTCATCAAGACCTCGACCGGCAAGGTCAGCCCGGCCGCCACGCCGCCGGTGACGCTGGTCATGCTGGCCGCCGCGCGGGACTACGCGCAGGCCACCGGGCGCCGGGTCGGGGTGAAGGTAGCCGGCGGGGTGCGCACCGCCAAGGACGCGATCCGCTACCTGGTGCTGGTCCGCGAGACGGCCGGGACGCAGTGGCTGACGCCAGATCTGTTCCGGATCGGTGCGTCCAGCCTCCTGAATGACCTGCTGATGCAGCGCAGCAAGCAGCTCACCGGCGCCTACGCCGGGCCGGACTACTTCACCATCGACTGAGGGCGGCCGGCCTGCCGACGGGGCCAGCGCTCACACCGTCAGCGGCCCCGACCGCCGCCGGGCGACGCGCAGCAGGTACTCCTGGCGGTTGAGCGGGTCCCGGTCTGACCGGGACCGGACCGGGATCGGGCCCCGGACCGGCCGGTAACGGCCGAATGCGGTTTCCAGTACGCCCTCGCCACGGGTCAGCGCCGGCAGCTGCTGGTCCAGTTCACGGACCTGTGCGACCGGGATCTCGCCCTCCAGCACGCACAGCGAGCCCTGGATGACCGGCGGCTGCGAGACGGCGCCCAGCTTGGTCAGGGCCGGCAGCATCGCTCCGAAGATGTCCGCCGGGGCCTCCAGGCGGAACCGGAGGATCGGCTCGTAGACACCGGTGCCGCCGTGGCGCAGCGCGCTCATCAGCACCAGCGGCGTCAGGTTGCGGAAGTCCCCGGCGGTGCTCGACATGCTGGCGTCGAACGTGCCATGGGCGTGGCTCTGCCGCGGCCAGTATCCGGAGTGGGTCAGGGTAACCGTGCAGTCGGTGACCTGCCATCCGTAGATGCCCTGGCGGAGCGTTTCCCGCACGGTCTCCTCGATGGCCTTGAGGAAGGCCAGCGGCAGCGCGCCGAGCTCGATCTCCAGCTGGAATCGCACGCCCGACCCGGCCGGGGCCGGATCGACCCGCAGCCCCACCGTGGCCAGGAACGGATTCGGCGGCTGGTCGATGATCTCCAGGGCCGCGCCGGTCCCGGTGGGCCGCTCCAGGCAGATCGTCGTCGTCTCGCGGAATCCGGCCTCGATGCCGAAATCGTTGGCCAGCGTGGCCTGTATGACCTCTTTCTGCACCTCACCGTAGAGCGACACGAGTATCTCCTGGCGGACGTCGTCCTGCCGGAGATTGATCAGCGGGTCCTGCTCGGCGAGCAGCGTGAGCGCGGCGTGCAGCGCGCCCTTGGCCGCCGGCAGGCTGGGCACGACAACCGTCTCCAGCGTGGGCGGGGCGAAATAGCTGCGCACCTGGCTCGGCTGCGATTCGCCGATGGTGTCCCCGATCTGGATCTCGCCGAGCCCCCAGAGCTTGCCGATCTGCCCCGCGGCGACACACCCGCGCCGCACGGCCGGGCCGCGGTCAAAGACGCTGATCGCGGTGACCTTCGCCGCGTAGCCCGCGCCGAAGCGCACCAGGTCCCGGGTCCGCAGCAGCCCCGAGAACATCCGGACGTACGCGATCTTTTCGCCGGCCGGCCCGCGCTCGACCTTGAAGACGGTGCCCGACACCGGGCCATCCGCCTCGCCGGGTGCCGCAGGAAGCAACTCGCCGAGGCCGGCGGCCAGCGCGTCCACGCCCGCACCGGTGCTGGCCGAACCGAAGAAGACCGGATGCACCAGGGCCAGCTGGGCCTGCGCCGCCAGCGTGCTCCGGAGGCGGCGGTAGGAGACCGTGGACTCGTCATCGAGGTAGGCAGCCAGCAGGGCGTCATCGTGGTCGGCCAGCAACTCGGTCAGCCCAGCCGTGAACGCCTCGTCGGCCGCGCCGAAGGGCGCGAATCCCGCCCGTCGGGAGCCCAGGTCAGGTACCGATCCCATCGCCACGATGGCCGGCGTCAGCCGGTCCGCAATTCTGCGCAGGACGCGCTCGTAACCCGCCCCGGCCCGGTCGATCTTGTTCACGAAAATCAGCGTGGGCAGGTGCAGCCGCTGCAGCGTGCGCATCAGCACCCGGGTCTGTGCCTGCACCCCCTCCACGGCGGAGATCACCAGCACGACTCCGTCGAGCACGTTCAGCACCCGCTCGACCTCGGCGATGAAGTCGGGGTGGCCGGGCGTATCGATCAAGTTGACCGCGAGGTCATCGAGGGCGAAGGAGGCAACCGCGGATTTAATGGTGATGCCGCGCTGGCGCTCTAGCGCCAGCGAGTCGGTCTGGGTGCTGCCGTCATCGACGCTGCCGACCTCGCCGATGACCCCCGCGGCGAATAGCAGCCGCTCGGTCAGGCTTGTCTTACCGGCGTCTACATGCGCCAGAATCCCCAAATTCAGCGTTCTCACGAAGCGTCATGTCCTCGGAATAGGCGGAACTTCCGTACTGGATGGACATGAAGGCCTCGCGCACTTCGCTCTCTCCCTTGACGGCCGGCTGCTATCGGCAGTCAAGCAGCCGGGCCTGCAATCCGGCAACTGATTTGCCGGGCGGCCGGGCCGCCCGGCAAATGGCCGTTCGCTCAGCTCAGCCGGTCACGGCGCGGACGGTGGCGAGACCGGCTCCGGCGCGTGCCGGCTCGCCGCTCCTGCGCCGCTGCTGACGGTGCGGGCGCGGCTGGCGGGCAGTCCCGCGTCCAGCAGCGCGCTTCCTCCGGCCGGGCGGGTCCGCACGTCCTGGCAGCGCTCCTGAAGCCGGTGCAGCGACTCGGTGTCGCCGAGCGGGAACGCAGCTTCCAGGCGCGCGCTTTGCCGTACCTCCGGTAGGTCAAGCACGGCGTCGACCAGGCTCGCGCGATGGCCGGGCGGCACGTGCCCGGATTCGGCGCGGAACGACGCCCGGACGGTCCCGCCGGAGCCCCCACAGGTGATGACATCGGCCGCGGCGACCGTCCGGTCGTTGTGCTTGACCTCTATGTACTGATGACGGTCAGGGTCGGCCATGCCATGCCTCCAGTAAGGGACTCATGTGGACGCAGGCGCAAGCGAAACAGGACAGTCTTGAAGACATCCGGTTCAGCCACGCGCCCGCCACGTCGCGAGGTGCGCTCCCGGACACCGGCCCGGCCCGCTCACTAGGTAGCCGCGTACCCCGTCGGCACCGGGCCCAAAACCGCGCGCGCCCATTGTTCATCTGCCCGAATAGCACACCGGTCGCAGCGGCCATCAGCACCCACAGGCGTAGCGCCACGTAACGCAGACGACACCGGCGGCTGGCTGTCCCCGATTCGTTCACGGCCCTGGCACCCCATGGTATGTGGCGCTCATTGTCCGTCCGCAGGCAGGCGCGCGCTAGGGACCTTTGACCTGTACCAATCGCCCGGGGTCAATGCCGTTCCCGGGGTGAACGCCGCCGCTGGCATGGCCGTCTTCGTTGCGGGCGGTGGCGCCATAGGATGATGACCCGGCGTCCGACCGGGGCACGCATACCCACAACGCGGCGGGGCTGACTTCCGCGGTGAGGTTGCGGGACGGTTCGATGAGGTCTCCGTCGAGTTCTCGGGGGTGTTCGCGGTCGCTGCTGATCTCGACATGTTTGGCCTGGAATGTTTCCATCATCGGGCCGGTGCGGCGGTGGCGGATGAGGGCCCACGCGAGAAGGAGCCAGCTGCGCCGCTCGGGGGGCATGACTATCGCGACGTCGAGCAGGCCGTCGTCGGGCCTGGCCTCAGGCAGCAGCCATATCCCGCCCCGGAGGCGGCCGACGTTGCCGACCAGGACGGTCCTGGCCCGGCGGGTGATCGGCGGGGCATCGTCGAGGCTGATGCTGACCTGCATGGGCGTTTCGCACAGGTGCCACGCGGCGGCGATCACGTAGGTCGGCCACCCGAGCTTGGCCTTGAGTGAATCGGGGGCGTCGCGGAGCATCTGCGCGTCGAACCCCATGCCTGCATGACGGTGAAATAGCGGCCCTCGACTCGGCCGACGTCAAGCCGGCGTTGGTGGCATCCCGTGGCGACAGTGACGGCGTCGGCCGCGCGTGCGGGCAGTTTGAGGTTGGCGGCCAGGAGGTTGCCGGTTCCGGATGGCACCACGGCAAGGGCCATGTCGGTGCCCGCCAGTTCGCTGGCGCATGCGGTGACGGTGCCGTCGCCGCCGCAGGCGAGGACAACATCGGCGCCAGACTGGACCGCGTGCCGGGTCTGACCGCCGCCCGGATCCTCGCGGGTGGTCTCCAGCCAGAGTGGCTTGGGCCAGCAGGCGCTGGCCAGGGCGGCTTGGATCTGCGTATGGCGGGGGCCCCCATTTCTCACCTTGATGGGATTGGCGACCACAGCCGGGCGCCTGCCGGTATCACGAACCTGATCGCGTGGGCTGCCGGCCTGCCTGGCGCCCCTAGTGGCCGGGCTCAACGGTATTGCGGGGCTCGACGGCGCTGAGGCCGGGGATGGCGAGGTGAGCGGCCCCAGGGACGGGTCCGGTTCCTCGAGGTTGGCGTTGGGCCGCAGGATGAGGGTGACAGCAGCCAGCCACAGCAGCGCCAGGACAACGCCGCCGGCCAGATCAAGGGGATGATGTTCTCCGCGGTACATCCGCGACCACGCGACCAGCGCCGGCATCAGCACGGCTCCGCCGAGCGCGAGCCATCTCCGCGGGCCGCGGGTGCGGGGCACGACCAGGATCGCGAGCGCGCCGTACAGGCACAGCGTGGCGGCGGTATGCCCAGATGGGAAGCTCGATGTGGGCAGCTGACCGTCAAGGTGGGTCACGTGCGGCCGGGCCCGGTCGACGATTGTGGTCACGCTCAGGAACAGCCCGAGTTCGCCCAGCATGACTATTGCGACGAACACTGCGGGCTGCCAGCGGCCGATCATGGCAATCGCCAGAGACACGATGATCAGCGCGATGGCGAGGATCCAGCGGCTGCCGTCGGCCTGACTCAGGACGAAGCTGACGTTGTTGAGCTGCGGTGTGCGGTGGGCGGCCAGCCTCCGACCACATCGGACGGATAATGCACCCCGATCGCGACCCGGCTGAAGCCGACGAGCAGCACAAGGGTGACAACGAGGCCGACGGCCAGTTTACGCAGGCGGGGCGGGATGATCGGCAGAAAGACCGGCAGCATCACGCCATAGAAGACGGTAGCGTCAAGCGCGTGCCCGCTGGGGAAGCTATTGCCCGGAGCCATCGCGAAGGGCGTGGGCACGACCGGCCGCAGCCGCCCGACAAGGAGCTTGATCGTCGGGTCGAGCGCGAGCGCGCCGAGGCCGGTCACCGCCAGATACACCGTGAGGCGATACTCCCGGTGTATCAGCATCGTCGTCACGGTCACGGTTACCAGCCAGAACAAGATCGCGCGACCGCCGAGGTTGGTGATGGCCGACAGCGCCCGCACCCGGTTCCCTGCCGTCCAGGCGGCCCCATGCGGGTGACGGGAGTCCAGCCTGGTGGCCGCGTTACCCCGCTCGTGGGCACTGAGAAACCATCTGCTCAGACCGGCCTCAGCGGCCAGGCCCGGCTGGGCCAGCGGTGCAGCGGCGGGCTGGAAGCCGTGCGGTCTGACGCCGGCACGCAGCACCCGGGGGCTGTCGCGCGCCGGTGTGGACTGCCCGCCGATGCTAGTGACCTTCTGGTTCACCTGCTTGCGGGAAGCCGAGAACGTGGCCGATGTCCACCCTGAGGTGTCGCGCGGTCGCGGCCAGCGCGAGGTAGAGGACCCCGGCGAGAAGCCAGGACTCCAGCGGAATCGGTCCCCAGTTTCGCGGGGCGGCGAACCCCAGGTGGGCCGGCAAGATGGCGCTGGCGGTTGCTCCATAGGCGGCGGCCGCCAACAGCGAGACGACCGCCGGCCAGTTCGCGACCGCAGTCTGCTGCCAGGAGGGCACCCGGTTCAGCGGCCGGGAAATCTTCAGCCATCGCGGCAGGATGAACTGGTCGACTGACATGATCATCGTAGCGCACGGCGCCGTGATGGCGAGGAAGACCGGCACCTTGTACCAGGCATCGGCGATCTTGTAGTTCACGATCCAGCCGGCCAGGGCACCGCCGCCGGCCAGGACCAGGCACGTATAGGCGCGGCGCCAGCGCCACCAGCCGCCGAGCAAGTTCTGGGCAGCGTTAACCGACTCGTAGTAGTTGCCGTCGTTAATCGCGAACTGGCTGACCGTCGCGACCGCGAAGGCCAGCCAGAACGCGCCGAACATCGAGAACCGCACGGTGAAGTTGAACCGGCTGCCGTCACCTGCCAGGTTCGCCATCATCCAGCCCCCGACCGCAAAGAGCAGGAACCAGAAGCCGGCGAGCAGGTACGTCGGCAGCGGCCACAGGAAGCGGGGTTTGCCATAGCGCCAGATATCCGGCTCGTTGCCCCACATCGCGAAGCCGATCACCGTCGCGACGGCCACCCAGTAGGGCAGATGTGCGGCAGCCGGGCCAGTCCCGGCGTGCTGGCTGCCCGCTCCGGTCGCCAAGCCCTTGACGACCAGGTAGGCGCACCAGATCACCATGACCGGGGTGACAAGGTAGCGCGCGAATAGGCTGATCCCGGCGAAGCCAAACAGATTGTTGAAGATCATCACCGCCGCCAGGGCGACCGTAACGGCTGCCAGGTGGCCCCAGCCATAAAAGCCGTGCCACAGCTGCGCCAGGATGCCGGCCTGGAAGCCGACCCAGCCCAGCGCCGGGATCATCACGAACAGTGAGACCAGCCACGAGCCTGCCCGTCCGTAGACCGCCCGCGTCAGCAGCGTGAGCGTCTGCCCGGTTCGCGCGCCTAGGTGAGCGCCGACAAGCGCATATGCGATGTAGATCCCGTACCCCAGCAGGCTGATGCCGGCCGTCGCAGCGAGGCTGTACCCGCCGTCATGCATCACAAAGCCGGGCACCAGGAAGGAGAAACCGGCGACGAACGTCATCCACAGGCCCGCGAAATGCCACATCGGCCGCCGCCGCTCAAGCGGCACGACCCCCGTCCTGCTTGTTGAGAAGTCATGGCTAATCGAGGCCCCGGACACCGCGCTGCGCACTCGGCCTCCTAGCCGCGCGCAGGCTGGTGCGATCGCGGCGGCGGGCAAGCGAGGCGAAACCTCGCCCCCCTCAGCCTCGCCGAAGCGGATTCCCCAGGCAATAGGGTCACGTATCGTCCCTCGTCGCCGAGTTGCGCATCAGTACGACGCTGTTAGGGGCAATGCCGCGTGCAGCCCAGTGCCGCGCCCTGGCGGGCTGTCGAGCTGAATGCCGCCGCCCAGCGCCTCCACCCGGTCCTTTATCCCGAGAAGTCCGCTTCCCCGGAGGTGGGCGCCGCCCACGCCGTCGTCGCGGACATCGATGATGAGCTGGTTGTCGTGCTCGTCGACGTCTACCCGCACCGACGATGCGTCCGCGTGCTTGGCCGTATTGGTCAAGGCTTCGGCGATGACAAAGTAGGCGGCGGCCTCGACGTGCGGCGGATAACGCTGCTCGGGCACCTGTACCGCGACCGGAAGCGCGCACCGGCAGGCCAGCGCGTCAGCCGCCGCGCGCAGCCCGTGGCTGGTCAGGATGGCGGGGTGCATTCCGGCGGCGAGCTCCCGGAGTTCCTGCAGGCCGCCTCGTGTGTGGGAAAGCGCATCACGAAGGAGGCGCAGGGCACGGGCTCGGTCCTGGTCGAATTCCTGGTCTGCCCGCTGCAGGCCGATCATCGCGCTAACCAGCCGCTGCTGCGCCCCATCGTGCAGGTCGCGGGCCAGGGTGCGGCGTGCCGCGTCGCCAGCGGTGACGATCCGGGCCCCTGAAGCGATCAGCTCCGCACGGGCGGTCGCGTTCGAGACCGCCGTGGCGATCAGCTCAGCGAAGCTCGCGAGTCGTGATTCGGAGTCGCTAGGAAACTCCCCGGCCTGGTCCGAGCCGGCGATCAGTGCGCCCCACACCTGCCCGCCGGTGACTACGGGTGCGCCTACCTCGGTTCGGATTCCCAGGTTCCGTAGCAGCGCTGCGAGTTCTCCCGCGACGCCGTCGTAGCTCTCGATGCGCGCCGGCGCCCGGGTGCGCTGGATGATGGCGTTGATGGCCTCGCCGTCGAGCGGGAGCCGTGTCCCGGCCGGGACATGGTTATCGCGGAAACTCCAGCCCGCCATCGTCAGGTTGAAACCGTCTGGCGTGAAATGGGCGAGGTTGACGTTGGTGGCGCCCATCAGCCTGCCTGTCTCTTCGCAGACCGCGTCGAACACCTCGCCGGGAGCCGCGTTCCGGGCAACCAGGGTCGCGACGCGGCGCAGGGCAGATTGCTCATCCACGAGCCGTCGTACCTCGCCGCGGGCTTGCGCATTGGCGATTGCAGTCGCGACGAGCTCAGTGAAGCTGGCGAGCCGATCCTCGATGTCGGGCCGCAGCGTGGACTGGTCGGCGGAGAGCGCCATCATCGCACCCCACAGGATTCCGCCCACGGTGATCGGGACACCGACGGCGAATCTTAGGCCTTCACCGAGGAGCGTCGAGGCGATGGTCCCGTCTACGCCTGCGTAATCGGCTCTCGCTGGACGGTTGGTGCGCCAGACCATTCCCGAGACGCCGCTTCCGTCCGACGGCCAGGACGTGCCGACGGGGTATGGGATTTCCTTGCCCCACACGCCTACCTGGGTGGCGGTCTTGTCTGCGTCGTAGCGAATGACGCTGGTATACCGCACGCCCAGGACGTGGGCGACTTCCTCAGCTACGGCTGCGAACACCTGGCCAGGACTGGCCTGCCGGGCGATAAGCGTGGCGACTCGCCGCAGTGCCGCCTGCTCCTCAGCGATGAACCTGAGCCGCCCGCGCGCGGCGACCAGTTCTTCCTCGGCCCGCTGGCGGTCGGTGATGTCGCGCAGATAGCCAGTGAACGCCGGCGCTCCGGGGAGGTTGATTCGAGTAATAGCCAGCTCGGCACTGAACTCGCTGCCGTCTGCGCGCAGGGCGGACAGTTCGATGCGCCGGCCGATGACCCGCTCCTCGCCGGTCGCCAGGTGCCGCGCGAAGCCCCGGCGATGTGCGTCCCGCAGCGATGGCGGCACCATCACCTCGGCCATCTGGCGCCCCAGGACCTCCTCGGCCCGGCACCCGAAGGTGCGCTCGGCTGCCGCATTGAGATAAGTCAGGCAACCGCGATGATCGATGCTGATCACGCACTCGAGCGCGGCGTCGAGAATCGCCCGCTGCCGGGCCTCGCTAGCGGCGAGCTCAGCCGCTCTCGCTTCGGCCACCTGGCGCTCCCGCGTGGCCTGCTCGGCCGCGCGGCGCTCGCTCGTATCATTGAAGGCAATCGCGAGCCCATACCCGCCCGACGTCTTTACCGGGACCGCGGTGTAGGCGATCGGGACCATCGATCCGTCCTTGCGCACCCACCAGTCCTCCTCGACCGAGAGAGCTTCTCCGCTCTCGCGGGAGTGGCTCAGCGGACATTCCTCGATCGGGAACGCAGAGCCGTCGGGATGCTTGTAGTGCACGAGCCGGTGGCCGTTCTGGCCTACCAGCTCGGCGGGACTGTCAAAGCCGAGCACCCTCGCAGCAGCGGGATTGGCGAACGTGATCACCCCATCGTGGGTGCCGACGTACACCGGCTGGACAATTGAAGCGAGGATCGCGCCGCGCTCGCGCAGCGCTTGTTCCTCATCACTGCCGAGCCGCTGCGGCTGAGCGGCAGGGATCGCGCGATCGCCGTCGGCCGTCAACCGGCCAGTTCCTGGAGCCCGTCCTGCGCATGACCCAGCGCGTCGCAGTGCAGCCAGCCAGCCCAGTCCGTTTCCCGGGCAGAGCACTGGGCCAGCCGCAGCCCGACGACGGCGCTGGCAGTCCGCCGTCCCAGACTTCGGTGCAGGTCGCGCGCGAACTCCGCGTCCATGATGGACAGCGTACGCGTGGTATATCTGCGAGCCTAGCTCCAGGCGGCCACCTTCTGGTTTCTGAGCCAGTACCAGCACCCGTTGCGCCTGGCCTCAGCGCTGCTGATCGCGTAGCTTTGTGTCGTGGATCCGCCGGGACGGATTCGTGTGGTGGTAGGCGAGGATCAGCCCATCGTCCGCGAAGGCATCGTGCACGCCCTCCAGGACCGCGGCTTTGAAGTGGTCGGAACCGCGGCCGACGCGCGCGACCTGGTCCGGAAGGTTGGCGTCTACCGCCCTGACGTTGTGGTCACCGACATCCAGATGCCGCCCGATCGCACCGATGATGGGCTGCGCGCTGCGCTGGAGATCCGCGCGGCCGAGCCGACGATAGGCGTGCTTGTCCTCTCCCAGTTCCTGGAGGACCGTTATGCGTTCGATCTGGTCGCCGACGGCGCTCAGGGAGTGGGGTATCTGCTCAAGGAGAAGGTCGGCGACCTGCGTACCTTTACCGAAGCTGTGCGCCGCGTCGCGGAGGGCGGGTCGGCGCTCGACCCCGACGTGGTCACCCGGCTTGTCGGCCGCAGGCGGCACAACAGTCCTGTGGACAGCCTGACGAGCCGCGAGCGGCAAGTGCTGTCTTTGATCGCCGAGGGTCGTTCCAACGCGGGTGTGGCGCAGGAACTCGTGGTCACGGTCGCTGCCGTGGAGCGCCACGTGACTAGCATCTTCGACAAGCTTGGGCTGCGCCAATCGCCCGAGCAGCACCGGCGCGTGCTGGCTGTGCTCAACTACCTTCAGGCCTGACCGGCCTGGCCGTCCGCCCAGCCGTCGGGTTTACCCCATTGCCGGTCCGGCCGCCCCCAACCATGGTGGCTTATGTGACCAAACGGATCCTGGTGGTCGATGACAGCACGCATTTCCGGCAGTCGGCGGGAGAACTCCTTGCCGCCCGCGGTTTCGAGCTCATCGGATCAGCCGCCGACGGCGAGGCAGCGATCGCCGCTGTCGGTCAGGCCTGCCCCGATGGGGTGCTCCTCGACATTAACCTCCCCGGACGAGACGGCTTCGTGGTAGCCGCATCGCTCTCGGCCGCTTGCCCAACCACCAGGATCGTCCTCACCTCGGCAGACGTCGACAACGTCCCGCTCTCAGCGCTGCGTGCCTGCGGCGCTGCTGCGTTTGTACCAAAGGTCGAACTGGCCACTGCCGACCTCGATGGTCTTTTCGCCTGCTAGTCCCATCGTTTACCTGGGACTCGGCCGCGCTCGCGCTGTTGACGGTCCTCGGCGCTCAGGCCTTCGGGCACGAGTACCGATCCTGCACGGCGGGCGAGCCCGAGTCCAAGCTTCTGAGATGCCCCGGCGAGAGTCATCCAGTCACTGCCCTGGGCGGTGGACGACGATGGCCCGCGCAGCTCTTATCGTGAGCCGGTCGCTCAGGGCTGTGCGAATGGTATGAAGTCGGGCTGACAGACTGTCCCGGGCGGCGGAAGCTGACCGGTCAGCAGGTACTTGCTCGCGTCAGCGGTGATGCATGCCGACTTGGTGAGTGATATGTGACCCCAGCCATCCAGGGTGAGCAGCCGTGACCGCGGCAGCAGGTGGCTCAGCGTCACCGCTCCCTGGTAGCGGGTGGCCGGGTCGAACCGGCCGCCGATGATCAGTATGGGGTTGCTGGTCCGCGCAGTGAAGGGCCCGGTATAGCGGTCCGCGTCGCGGGCCGCCACGGCTGGCAGATGCTTGATTGCCAGGTGATGAGGCGGCCGAAGTAGGGGGACTGCCGATCGGCGATTGCCGCGGCCCGAGCCCATGCGGCGGTATCACCCGGATTCGGAGTGTCCGAGCATACGACGCCGGGCTGGCCTTCGACCTCGTTGAAATAGGCCTGTTGCGCGGATACGCCAGGCTTGAGCTCCGTGCGCAGCGTCCGCACCGCGGTCGCGGCAGCTGCTGGATTGGTCATGGTGTCGAGCTGCTGGAGCTCGACGGCGAGCTGCTGCCAGTACAGCTGCGGGCTGTATAGCGCCTGAAGGGTGGTAGCGACCAGGTCGGCATAGGTGAACGTTGTCGTCCCGCCGTGCCCGTCCGGAAGTTGAACTGGCTGGCGGCGGAGCCGCTCGGCGAGCGCCTGGTACCGCAGCCGCGGGTTGCCAGGCGAGAACGGGCAGTTGGATCCGCCCTGATAGCAGAGGCGGAAGAACTGGAGCAGCGTCGCGTAGGCGCCTTCTGCGCTCTGCTCGCGGTTCCACAGCGGTTCGGTGCGGGCCTGGTTTCCCCGGCCGGTGGCCCAGGCGACGGGGTCGACGACGCCGTCGAGGATGAGCGCCCGGATATTTCCGGGGAACAGGTTGGCGTAGGTGGCGCCGAGGTAGGTGCCGTAGGAGGCGCCGTAGTAGGTGAGCTTTGTGTCTCCGACGGCCTGCCGCAGCAGGTCTAGGTCGCGGGCGACGTTGGCGGTTCCCATATGACCCAGGATTGGGCCGCCGCGGCGGGCGCACGCCTGCGCGATCACGCGGTTGGACCGCTCCCAGGTGCGCTGTTCGCTCACGGTCACCGGGAATGGGAACGGCGCCTGCGCGGCGAGCGCCTGGTCACCGGTGTCGAAGCAGCGCAACGGGGTGCTGGCACCGATGCCGCGCGGGTCGAAGCCGACCAGGTCGAACCGGGCTCGTACCTCGGGGGAGAACAACTGGTTGCCGGCCGTGGCGACCAGGTTCACCCCGGACAGGCCTGGGCCGCCGGGGTTGAGGAACAGTGAGCCGATCCGGCGGGCGGGGTCGCTGGCGGGAAGCCGGATGAGCGCCAGTGAGATCGTCGCCCCGCGCGGGCTGTTGTAATCCAACGGCACCTGGGCGGTCGCGCATTGGAAGCCGCTGCCGCAGCCGGTCCAGTCCAGATCGGGGATGCGCGGGCCAAGCGTGGTTACCGTGGCAGCCGCGGCGGGCGAAGAGCCCCGGGCCAGGGCGGCGGATGCGGTCGCGGGCAGCAAGCAGGCCAGCGCGGCCAGGCCGGCGACAGCCGCGGAGGATGCCCCTGTCCGGCGAGTGTGGGGACGGCTGTACGACTTCATGAACGCTCACGCTCCTTGCGCTCGATGGGCGGTTCCCGGAGCGTTCGCAGGGTCGGCTCCTCATGGCCCAGCCTGCTGCGGCCACGTCGGCCCTCACATGGGGCAGCCTTCATTTCACTGGCTAGGCGGGCCCGCGCCCGCCCTGGGGTTAACCCGAGGCGCTAGGCCATGAACCTGAGCCGGGGAACCGGCCTCCGCCGAGCTTCCGAGCCCGGCGTGAGGTGATCCGGTGGCCGGCCCGCTGACCAGCGGCGCCGACGGAGGTCTGGCTGCTGAGCGGGCCCACTCGCCCGCCTGCGCGCATATACCGCAGCGGCCGTTGTGTCGGGCCAGCCCGATGACGGGTGCGAGCGATCCCGAGCTGCGGACTGAAGGTCGCTCCATTGGGGCCAGGAGGCCGTGTCGGCAGGCTGGGCGTTGCGGGACCACCCGTCGACAGCCAGGGAATCTTCTGCGGTGCTGACCAGGCTCTGTTCTGGCGCCGGGGCTGTTGTGCAGGTCTCGCCCTGGCCTTGAAGTCGGCAAGAAAGGACGATCGATGGATCAACATCTGGCAGTAGAGGTGCAGGCCCGCGGCCTCGTGAAGAGGTACGGGGGCAAGCTGGCCGTCAACGACGTGTCATTCAGCCTGAAGCCGGGCAAGATCACCGGGTTCCTGGGTCCTAACGGGGCCGGGAAGACCACCACGATGCAGCTGATGCTCGGCCTGATTCACGGCGAGGGCTGCACCCTGTACGGCGGCCAGAGCTATGACGCCCTTGGGGTGCCCGGACGTGTGGTCGGCGCGCTGCTCGACTCACGGCCGTTTCACCCCACGCGTACGGCACGGCGGCATCTGCGCATGATGGCCGCATCTGTCGGTGCGCCGGACCGGCGCGTCGATCAGATGCTGGAACAGGTTGGGCTGTCATCGGTGGCTGACCAACGGCCAAGTAGTTTCTCTCTCGGAATGGCGCAGCGCCTCGGCCTGGCTCAGGCATTGCTTGGGGATCCCCGGTTGCTGATTCTGGACGAGCCCGCCAATGGCCTGGATCCCCAGGGAATCGCGTGGCTGCGTGAACTCCTACGTTCCTTTGTCGCCGACGGCCGCACCGCGTTCATCTCCAGCCACCTGCTCGCCGAAATGCAGGAGATGGCCGACCATGTGCTGGTTATCGGACAGGGCAGGCTGATCGCCGATTCCCCCATCGACGATTTTATGGCGCGTGGCTCACACCATCCCGACGTCCTCGTGCGGTCACCGGACGCCTCATCTCTTGCCGAGCTGCTCAGCGCACGGGGCCTGGCTGTCAAACGAGCCGGTGATGGGCGGCTCCAGGTCGCCGGCGCGACAACCGATGAGGTCGGCGCGGTGGCATTCCAGAACAACATCCGCGTCGATGAGCTGATCGAGGAGCATGCCTCACTCGAAGACGCCTTCCTGGAGACAACATCGGGCCGCGGCGACTACGACGGCCGCCCGCCCCAGCAGATTCTGAGCGGGAGCTGACATGAATGCACTCCATTATGAATGGCGGCGAATCAATTCCATCCGCGCTACCTGGATGCTGACTGGAACAGTGCTCGCCCTAGCCGTGGTGGCTGGCCTGGGCACCTTCCTGATCAGGGCCGTACCCCAACTTGCCGCTGTCGGCGGGCAACCGGCCCCGACGCTCGCCGGCACGGTAAACACCTATATCCCGGTCGCGTTCTTGCTGCTGATAGTCCTCGGCGCTCAGGCCTTCGGGCACGAGTACCGATACGGCACCATCCGCCCGACGGTGCAAGCCTTTCCCCGCCGGTGGCGGCTGCTTGCCGCCAAGATGACCATGATCGCCATGGTCACGGCGATCACCGCGGCCATCTCGGCCGCCACGGTCTCCCTGATCGCTGCACTGGGATTCCGCTCACATCTACACGGCGGAGTCCTTGATCCCGTGCAGCTACGGGCGATCGGCTTCAGCGTGCTCTACCTCGCGGCGGTCGCTGCGCTGGCCGTCGCGCTCAGCGCCGTCACGCGCAGCACCATCCTGGCAGTGCTTCTGATCTGCGTGTGGGCATTCGCGGTGGAGCCGCTGATTGGCCTGGCGACCAAGGCCGCATCGGATTTCCTGCCATTCGGGGCGGCTGGTCAGCTGATGTCCCCGGCTGATGGCCGGGTGCTGCTCCATGCAGGCGTGTTCATCGGCGAGCTCACGCTTGTGGTCGGCTTGGCGGGGTTGCTGTTCCGCCGCCGCGATATCACCACCAAGTAGGAAGACAGCACGACGGGCACCGCAGCCGACGCAGCCCGGCACCGGCGAAGCCCTCGCCGGTCACCCACCTGCGCACGTAGTGACGCCGCCGCCCGGCAGCTTGACACGGTCGTATCCAGCGAGCGCACGGCCTGGGGTTATCCCCATGCCCGTCAGCGGTCGGCCCGAGCCCTGAACTCAAGGCTGCTCCATTGGACTGCGGCCGCGGGGCCGGAAGGCTCGAGCATACGGAGCCGATACCTACGAGCGCTCCGCGACATGCCCCGTCAACCACAGGGAGCCGATCATGAAAGCCACCGGCCTCACCAGCCCGCCGCTGCGAGAGCTAGCGCAACGCGTGAGCAGCGGGACCAACGTCACCCTCATGTGGAACGAGCGGACCGGCGCGCTGACCGTCTCAGTGCGCAACCACCACACGGGCGCCCATATCCAGTTTGCCGCCGCGCCGGGCAAGGCCCTGCACGCTTTCTACCACCCCTATGCCTACGCCGCAGCACAAGGCCTGCCCCGCCCGGGCGCGCCGATTGCTTCCCGGGCGTGACCGGAACGGCCTGACCGGCGCTATCGCCGCGACCCAACCTTCGCGGTGTGAGAGCGGTCCGGCCCATGACAAGGGCCTGCGTTCACCAAGCGCGCCCTTACTGGGAGGAAAGACAATGCGATCCGATGTCACGGCGGGGACGGCATTCCCCGACTACGAGATTCCCGACCACACGGGCAAACCCCGGCGCCTGTCAGAAATCCAGGCTGGCGATCCGATGATCATCGTGCTGGCCCGCGAAGCCTACTCCGCCAAGGACCAGTGGCAACAGGCGGGACTGGCACGGCTGTGGCGAGAGATGAAGCCCGGGGTCGGGTACTGCCGGATGGTCACCATCACGACCAGCGATCCGCAGGAGACCTACAACTACCGCTCGGGCGTGGGCGCGGAGTGGCCGTTCCTGGCCGATCCGGGCCGCATCGTGCAGCGCGACCTCGACATTGCCGAGTACACCGACCCCGTGCACAACCAGATGGTGCCGCACACCATCGTGTGCGAGCCGGGGCTGATTATCTACAAGATCTACAACGGCTACTGGTTTTTCGGCCGCCCGACAGTCGAGGAACTACGCATGGACCTGCGCGCGGTGCTCAGGAAGTGCCGCTGGGACTGGGACCTATCCGATCCCGAGGTCCGGGCTGCCTGGCAGCGAGGCGAGATCCACCGCTTCTACGCCCCGGAACTCGGCTGGCCACCCGAGGTCGCGGTTCGCGGCACGGGCACACGATGAGGAGGCATGTCATGGAACGACCGCACGCCCGGGCGTGGTTCAGCGAATTCGCTGGCACCACGATCCTGCTGTTCGCTTCGGTGCTTGGCACCCGGTGGCTGTTTGGCCCGCACTCGGCGCTGGCCAGCGCAGTACCTGGGATGCCCGGCCGCATGGCCATCGACGGCGCGTTCATCGGCGCCGTTATCGGGCTGCTCATTATCTCGCCATTCGGGCGCAGCTCAGGAGGGCATTTCAATCCGGCCGTCAGCGTGACGCTGTGGCTGCTGCGCGGCCTGCCCGGGCGCGACGCCACCGCGTACGTCGCCGCCCAGCTGGCCGGCTCGCTGGCCGGCGTGATGCTCGCCCGGGCCGTCCTCGGCGCCGTCATCGCGGATCCAGCGGTCAACTACGCCGCGATCGGCCCCGCCGCCGGGTGGTCCAGCAGCGCGGTCTTCGCCGGCGAGGCCATCTCCCTGGCGGTCCTGATGGCATTCGTCGTCGCGTTCCTCGACCGGCCCGCGCTCCTGCGGTGGACCCCGGCCGTGGTCGCCACCGGCGTCGCTGTGCTGATCTTCGCAGGAGGCCTGACCAGCGGCGGGAGCTTCAACCCGGCCCGGCAGCTGGGCCCGCTGCTGTTCGCGGGACAGTTCTCCTATCTGTGGGCCTACATGCTCGGTCCCCTCGTCGGCGCTGTCACCCTTGCCGTGCTCGTCAGGGCCCTGGGCCTGCCGCAGCCGCTCACGTGCAGCCTGTGCGGCACGCCACCGCGCGCCGTGGCACCGAATGCGGTCATGCATCAGGCCGAAGACCAAGGCGCCGATCACCCCCTCACGCCGCGCGCCCCAACCGGCGCAGGCAGTCCATGGCATGCCGGGCGATAACGGCCCTGTCCGCCGGGACCAGCTGCGGCAGGACGCGCCGGGCCAGGAATCGCACGTTCGCGCGCAGCGCCCGGGGGGTCACGCCGGACAGGCCCGTAATCAGCGATCACCGACATCGCTCCCCAGTTCGTCGAGGAAAGGAATGATGTCGCCGGGCAACTGGTCTGACGCACCGGCTACCAGTGTTCCTCAGCGCACCTCGCGGCGCCGCGTGCGCGCGATCCCTGTCGCCAGCGGCAGGACGACCCACAGCAACGTGGAAGTGGCGATCTGTGCCCCGTGGCCGGCCCACTGCCCGTAGAGCACCCAGCCGTAGGTCTGGCTGGTGTTGACCCAGTTCCCCGTCGCTTGCAGGGCCGGGATCATCAGCAGGCTGAAGGCACCGCCGAGGACGAAGTAGGTGACGATGGCGACCGCGGTGTTGTGCAGCAGGGCGCCGAAGGCGATCCCGATGGCGCTGGTGAGCAGGACGAACGCAGCGAAGCCGGTCAGCTGCGGCCAGTTCCAGCTGACGGCGATGTGACGGCCAGCTAGTTGTGCGCCACTAACGACCAATTCGGTGACGCCGAACGCGTAGACCGCGCCAGCCAGGCTGATGCCCGTTCCCGTTGCGATCTTGGCGGCCAGCACCCGCCCGCGCCGGGGCTCCTGAGTGAAGGTGATCATCGCGGTGCGCTGGCTCCATTCGGCGGTCATCGCGAGGATCAGCACGATCGGCAGCAGCCTGGTCAGGCCAAGCCCGGCCCAGGCCAGGTAGGACGCGCGGGACTGGGTCACATCGCGGGGGAACAGCAGCGGGATCTCCAGCCCGCCGATCGTGGCGAGCGCGACGGCGACGAGCAGCCACCGGGCGGCGCGGGTGCCTGTTGCTTTGCGCCATTCGGCGCGCAACAGCCGGCCAAAGGGGATCGGGGGGAACTGCGCAGTCGGTGCGGACTGGGCGGTCAGGGGCATGGTCATCGGATCTCCTGCGAGTTGGGCGGCGCGACATCGAGGCCGGGGTGGGTCAGCGACAGGAACAGGTCTTCCAGGCCGGTGTCGCCGGCCGGGCGGAGCTCGGTCAGCGGCAGCCCTGCCGCCATGGCGACCGCGGCGATGCGGTCCGGGCTGGCGCCGGTCCGGGTGTCGACGCGCAGCGCGCTCCCGGGGCCGGGGCTGAACGGGATGTGAGCGGCAGTCAGCAGCCGGGTCAGGGCAGCTTGGTCGGCGGCCCGCACGATCAGCCCGCTGCCCGCCAGCAGGTCAGCCATTGCTCCGGCGGCAACGATCTTCCCGGCCCTGATGACGATCAGGTGGTCGGCGGTGGCCTGTACCTCGGCTAGGAGGTGGCTGGAGAGCAGCACGGTGCCGCCGCGGTCGGCGAAGTCCCGCAGGAACGAGCGGATCCAGGCGATGCCCTGCGGGTCGAGGCCGGTGGCGGGCTCGTCGAGGATCAGCACGCTGGGGTTGCCGATCAGCGCCTGCGCCAGCCCGAGCCGCTGGCGCATGCCCAGCGAGTAGGTGCCGACCCGTCGGCGGGCGTCACCCGTCAAGCCCACGGCGGCCAGCACCTCCTCCACCCTGGCCGCCGGCATTCCGGTCATGGCCGCGGCGATGCGCAGGGTGGCCCGTCCGGTGTGGCCGGCGTGCATGGCGGAGGCGTCCAGCAGGGTGCCGGCGACCCGGGCCGGGCTGGCCAGCTCGGTGAACGGCCGTCCGGCGACGGTGGCGTGGCCGCCGTCTGGCCGGGCCAGGCCGGTGATCATGCGCAAGGTGGTGGTCTTGCCGGCTCCGTTGGGGCCGAGGAAGCCGGTGACGGTGCCCAGGCGAACGACACGTCGTCAACGGCTGCTACCGGTCCGTAGTGCTTGCTGAGGCTGGTGGCAGTGATCATGTCTCCAGGCTGCCGGGCGACAGCGCAGCGGCGCATCGGCCGCGCGGCCACGATCCCCGGTCCGGGCGGCGGCGCCACGGTGCTGCCTGGGCCGCCGTTCGGCGGTGCGCGCCGGGCTGGGCTACGACTTTCGTCGATGCAGGGCGAGCCGGTCGGCGGTATCCGGATCCGGAATGTGTCCGTAGCCTGTGGTCATGGCGGATCAGGCCCGGCGGGCCGGGCGGGACGTGGCCGCGGACGTGGCCTGGGTGGCGCTGTCCGCGGCCATCGGCGCGCTGCTGCTGGTCCTCAATTCCGGCACGTCCGGCCACGAGGTGCTGCCCGGGCCGCGCGAGCTGGCCGTCGGCGTGGACGCCGGGCTCGGCGCGGCCGCGTCCGCGTCGCTATGGCTGCGGCGCCGGTGGCCGGCCGGGATCGCCCTGGCGATTCTCCCGCTGTTCGTGGTGTCGCTGTCCGCCGGCGGCGCGGGCCTGCTCGCGCTGTTCAACGTCGGCATCCGCCGGCAGGCACGTGTTGCGGTGGCCGTCGCGGGCCTGTACCAGGTCGCGTTCATCGGCTACTACCTGCTCTGGTACCGGCGGTACCCGTTCTGGATCGCATGGCCGTGGGCGCTGACCGAGTTCGCCGCGCTGGTGGCCTGGGGGATGTACATCCGGGCCCGCCGCCAGCTTGTCGCGTCGCTGCGGGACCGGGCCGAGCAGGCGGAGGCCGCGCAGCAGCTGCTGGCCCGCCAGGCCAGGCAGGCGGAACGGGCCAGGATCGCCGGTGAGATGCATGACGTGCTCGGCCACCGGGTCTCGCTGATGGCGCTGCATGCCGGCGGCCTGCAAGTCCGGCCGGATCTGCCGCCGGAGCAGGTCCGCGAGACCGCCGGCCTGATCTGGTCCACCGCCCGCGAGGCCCTGGAGGAGCTGCGCGGCATAATCGGGGTGCTCAGGGACGGCGAGGGCGCCCAGGCGGGCGTGCCGAGCACCCCGCAGCCCTCGCTGCGCGACATAGTCCCGCTGGTCGAGGAATCCCGGCGGGCCGGGATGAACGTCAAGCTGGACATGAAGATTGAGGAACCCGACACGGCACCGGGAGCGCTTGGCCGGGACACCTACCGGATCGTCCGGGAGGCCCTGACCAATGTGAGCAAGCACGCATGCGGGACGGCCGTCACGGTGTCAGTTTCCGGACAGGCCGGGAGCGGGCTCCTGGTCACCGTGCGCAACCGGCGGGCCGCCGGGCAGTCCGCAGCGGCACAACTGCTGGGGGCCGGCCTGGGGCTGGTCGGCCTGGCCGAACGGGTCAGCCTGGCGGGCGGCACTTTCACGCACGGGCCGAGCCCGGATGGCGACTTCGTCGTCAACGCCGCGCTGCTGTGGCAACCGTGACCGCTGCGGCAACCGCGGGCGAGCCTGCCGGTGGGCACCGGGTACGGGTGCTGCTCGTCGACGATGACCCGCTGGTCCGCGCCGGGCTCAGGATGATTCTCTCATCCGCGGATGACCTGACGGTTGTTGGCGAGGCGCCCGACGGTGCCGCCGCCGTTACCGCGGTCGGCGTTTACCGCCCGGAGGTGGTGCTGATGGACGTCCGCATGCCGGGCGTGGACGGGATCGCCGCCACCGAGCGGATCTCCGCGCGGCCTGACTCGCCAAAGGTAATCGTGCTGACGACCTTCCATCTCGACGAGTACGTATTCGGCGCGCTGCGGGCGGGGGCGAGCGGGTTCCTGCTCAAGGATTCCCCGCCAGCCGATATCGTCCAGGCGGTCCGGCTCGTCGCCAGCGGCGACGCCATGCTCTCACCAGCCATCACCCGCTCGCTGATCGACCACTACGCCGCGGACATGGCGGCTGCCCGTGCGGCGGTGGCCGCGGACTGCATCCGGGTGCTGACCGGCCGGGAGAAGGAGGTCGCGGCGGAGGTCGGGCGCGGCCGGTCCAACGCTGAGATCGCCGGGCTGCTCCACATGAGCGAAGCTACCGTGAAGGCGCACATTTCCCGGGTACTCACCAAGGGCTCGCAGATGATTAACACGCTGATTTGATTTCTGGTGCCGGGGCTGTGGCCTTGGCCGCGTATGCGCGGAGGTCTGCCAGGGTGTGGATCCGGGCGGTTGCTGGTTCCGGGATGGCAGATGGGTGCTGGTCCAGCAGTGGCAGGGTGTCGCGGATCGCCCGGCTGATCGTGGTGCGGTTGACGCCGAGCAGCTGGGCCAGCAGCGGGCAGGAGATTGACAGGTGCAGGTGGAGGAGGGTCGCCAGGACCCGGTCGGCGAGGGTCAGCTGGGGGCGGCTGCCGGCTCCTGGTGCCCGGCGCCGTTGCCCGCCCCGCCGTTCGTACAGGCCCTGTTCCCGCTGCGCGCTCCGTGCCGCGGCCAGTCCGGCGGCCAGGTCGTCCAGGGCCTGGCGGGACAGCCCGGTGAGCGCGGGGTCGGCCAGGGCGGTGCGGTCCCACCGGGTATGGCCTGCGTGTGATGCGTCGCCGGCCTGCCCGGCGGTGTCGCCGGGTCGCGGGTGCAGGCAATAGTTCCAGTCGCCGTGGAAGTCATGGCGGGTGATCGGCAGGGCGGCCATCTGCTGGTCGCTGATTTTGATGCCGGCCGGGTAGGAGCCGGTGTCGAGCTGCGCGCGGACGGTCAGGCCGGTGCGGGTGGTGGTCGCGGCGATGGTCTCGACGATGACTTCGTGGCTGGTCAGCGGCCGGCCCCGCCAGTTCATCGAGATGTGGCTGAACAGCCGGTGCTCGATCCTGTTCCACTTGGAGGTGCCCGGCGGGAAGTGGCACACCGTGATGTCCAGCCCGGTCTCGGCGGCCAGCGCCGCGAGCCCGGCCTTCCAGGCCCGGGTGCGGTAACCGTTGGATCCCCCGGCGTCGGCGGTGATCAGCAGCCGGGTGGCGTCCGGGTAGGCGGGCGAGCCCACTGCCTGCCACCAGCGGCGGATCGACTCCACCGCGAACGCCGCGGTGTCGCCGTCGGTGCCCACGTTCACCCAGCCGGTGTTCGCGGCCACGTCGTAGATCCCGTACGGGACCGCCTTGCCGAGTTCCTTATCAGGGAAGTCGTGATCGCGCACCTGGACCGGACGGCCTTCGGGCTCCCACTCCGCTCCGTTACCGGCGAAGTTGCCGACCTTCTCCTTCTTCTTCGCATCGACGCTGATCACCGGTACATCGGCGGCCAGGTGCCCGGCCACCTGGCCGCCGATGTACCGGAACTGGGCATCCCGGTCCGGGTGCCGGCGGCCCTCGATGGTCTTGGCGTTGCCCTGCAGGCTGAAGCCCTCCTCCCGCAGCACATCGCCCACCGTGTCCGCCGATACCCGGTGCCCCTGCCGGGTCAGCTCGCCGGCCAGCTTGCGGGTCGACTTCGTCGTCCACCGCAGCGGCGACATCGGATCACCCCGGGTACCCGGCTCGACCAGGGCCAGTAATGCGGGCCGCAGCCCCGGGTCCACCTCGGCCACCCGCTTGCGGCCCCCGCCCGGCCGGCGCGCCCGGCCCAGCGGCTCCGCACCGGAGTCCAGCTCGGTCACGCCCAGCGCCACCGTCGCCTCCCGCACGCCCGCGGCCCGGGCCACCAGCCGGATCCCGCCATGGCCCAGCACCCGGGCCTCGGCTCCCATCAGCAGACGCCGCTGCCGCTCGTCCAGATGCGGGAACAGCACCTGGAACTTCGCCGCCAGCGACTCCTCAAACCCCTCCTCGGCTCGCATACCACAACAATGACAGCCAGAACGTGAAGCTACGGCTTAATCCCCTGCGAGCCCCAAGCTGAACGCGACCAATAGGGTCCAGGTGGCGATCATGATGCGCGATGCCGGCCTGACCTGAGTCACCCGATCGCTCTCGGAAGTTCCGGCACCGCTGGCGGCCGAACGAAACGGCCCGGGATTCAATGCGAATCCCGGGCCGTTGGGTCGGTGCCCGAACGTACCGCCCGGGGCCAGTGCGGTCCCCGGGCCGTGACGTCAGTGGTGACTGGCGAACAACGTCCCGATGAAGAACGCCGGGCCGTGGGGGGTACCTACTCCGGTCTCGTTGTCGTATCTCGGAGTGTCGTGCAGGGTGGAACTCTGGACATCGATGGTCTGCAGCCGGAAGAGCTTGCCCTGGGAGTTGTCCACAAAGTTCGCGTAGTCGGTGCGGACCTGGGCCAGCGGGGCGGCCGGTGCCACGATGTCATGCAGCGCCCGGGTACCCAGCAGCCGGTAGTACAGCGGGTTGATGAACCCCAGCGCCCGGTGGTTGAACTGGTCGGCCACCGCCACGACGCCGGCCAGCAGTGGCGAGGACAGGCTCGTCCCGCCGATGCGGTACTGATCCCAGTAGGTGCCATCCGGGAAGACCTGGGTCTCACCGACCTCGAAGCCGGTGTTCGGGTCGCCCGGCATCGCGATGTCAGGCACCGCCCGCATCGGGGTGCTGCCGTAGTACTCCGAGATGCTCGTCGGCACCCGGCCGGCCTGATAGAAGGGCTGGGTGAACAGCCGGCTGGTCCCGCCGCCGCCGCCGGAGTTGTAGGTCCCTGGCGGGGCCGGGGTCCAGGCCCGGTTGGTCAGCGTGGAGTAGGCGGTCTGCCAGCCGTGCTCGCCGAGCCACTGGCCGTGGCGGCCGATCAGGACGCTGGTCCCGCCCACGCCGGTGACATAGGGGAGGTCGGCGGGGAACTCCACCGTCTTGGCGGACGGGTCGCTGCCGCCGGCGGTGTGGTCGCCCGAGTCACCGGAAGAGAAGTTCACCGTGATCCCGGTCAGCGCCGCCTCCAGGGAGAACTGCTGGTAGAAGTCCACGTAGGCGGAGCCCAGCAGATTGATGTCGTCGGTGCCGTCGGTCCATGAGTTGGTGATCACGTCGGCCACGTGGTTGTCGATGGCACTGGCCCAGGCGTTGTCCAGGCCACTCGACGCAGTCCGACGCCCCGACGTAAACGATCTTGGCGCCGGGTGCCATCGCGTGGACAGCCTCGACGTCGAGGGTTTCCTCGCCGTACCAGCCCTGCGCGCCGCACTCGTCGATCAGGTCGTACCCGTTGGCGGCCGGGGTGATCTGGCGGAACTGGCCGTGGCGGAACAGCGGCTGGTGGTGCACCACGTTGTACCGCTGGGCGTCCTTGTAGATCGTCGGCGCCGCGTAGGCGTCGGTGATCGCGACGGTGACGCCGCGGCCGGTCACGCCGGAGCGCAGCAGCGCGGTCTCGCCGTAAGCCGACTGGTACTGCTGCGGCACGTATCCGCAGACCACGTACGGCTGGTGTTTGCCGTAGCCGGCCGGTTGGTGAACGCGGTCTTCTGTGCGTAGTAGGCCGAGCACGGCTGAACGCCGTACCGGGCGCCGTCCGGCGGGCCGGGCAGGGTGTCGGCCGGCTGCTTCAGGGTGGAGCCCTGGTCGATGCCGATCACTCCGGCGACGGCGCTGCTGACCGCGGCCGGGGTGCTGCTGGGCAGGTTCAGCGCGGTGGAGTTGGCCCGCACCGTCTTGCCCAGGTAGGAGTAATTGTTCACCTTGGTCGCGAAGGTGTGCTCGACCTGGGCGACCGAGCCGCTCGCCGCCACGTACATCCCGCTGCGCAGGGTGCTGGTGATGCGGAAGCCCTGGGACCGGAGCCAGCCCTGGACCGCGGCCACGCTGGACTTGGCTGGGGCATAGCGGGCGTCAAACGCCGCGTTGGACAGCCAGTGCCCGTAGCTGGCGCTGGTCGGGTCCGAGATCGCCTGAAGGGTCGCGGCCGCATTGGCCTGGTTACGCATGCCGAGCAGCACGCCGAAGTTGACCCGGTTCGCCGCCGGGGTGGCGCCGAGGTCACGGGCCCGGTGCAGCCAGCGCGGCGTGCTCCCGGGCAGCGGGTGCGCATTCCGAGCGGCCGAGGCCGAGGCCGGAACAGCCATGGCGGTCATGCCCGCGACCGTGGCGGCCGCGAGCAGCCCGACACCCAGTTTGTGCCGAGCAAAACGAGAATGTCCCATGCAAGCCCCGATTCAGGGAAAACTGCGCCAGACAGAAACGGCATCAGCTAACGCCCCTGGTCATGTCTACGTCAAGCGGACTGCTGATACTGATGTGACTTCGGTACCGGCCCGACCGGCGATCGATCACCAGGCGGAGTGATCCGAGCCGGGCGAGTGAAGGTTGGTCGGTCGGCACGACTGCTGGCGCGGGCTCGGGGGCAGCTCAAGGGCGGCTCGGGGGCAGCTCAAGGGCGGCTCGGGGGCGGTTCAAGGGCGGCTCGGGGGCGGCTCGGGGGCAGTTCGAGGGCGGCTCGGGCGCGGCTCAAGGACGGCTCGGGGGCGGCTCAAGGACGGGCGGCTCGGAGGCGGCTCGGGGGGCGGGCTTCAGGGGTTCAGCTGACCGCCGTTACGCCTCGCCGAGGGCCTCGCCGAAGTCGGCCAGCAGCTTGTGGTGGTGATCCTCGGCGAGCAGGTGCCCGACGCCGATGACCAGGGCGATCGGCCAGTCAACGATGCCGAACATGGCCAGCGCTGCGATCCCGCCGTAGAAGGCCAGCCGGTCCGGGGCCGGAACCCGAACCGGCCCGATGCCGTAGGGCAGCATGATGTGTCCCGCTTCCTTCTCGATCGCCCGCGCCACGGCGCGCTGCTCCGGCCGGGCGGCGGTGCGGGGCGCCGTCGCGGGCTTGGCCGGCCCGGCGGTCACCGGCCGGTCACCGGCGGGCCAGGGCGTAGCCCACGCCGACGGCGGCCACGACCGGCCACTCGATGACGCCGACCGCACCCGCGACGCCCAGGCCCGCCCAGAAGCCAATGCTCTTGTACGCGACGTGACCGAAAACGGGCAGGTCCATTCCGGCCGAATGGTGCTCATGTGCATGATCGTGACCGTTTTGCCCGGCCTGGCCATTGGCGGATTTCCGCTGGTCAGCGGCCGATTTCTCGGCAGTCTTCGCGCTCATCCGGCCATGATCGGCCCGCGGCCTCCGGCCCGCATCACCCGGCCGGGGTGATGCGATGCGGGCCCGCTGCCGACCACCATGCGGGGAGTGATGAACGGAACCGGGGACTGCGGGCTGGCCCGCGCGCGAGCCCGCTGCGCTGGATCCGGCTGAGCGGGCCCGAGTGAGGATGCCTGGTCGTTCGCTGTTGTCGCGCCCGGCCGCAGTGGCGGCCGCCATCGGCCGGTCGGTCCGCGGGCAGCCGGTGCGGCGGGTGGTGTGGCGCGGCGACGGCCGCCTGCATCTGGCCGTCTGCGGGGTCACCCAGGAGCGCCATGCCGGCCTGGCCCGGGCGGTCGAGGCGGAACTGGCCCGGCACCCGGCGGTGCGCTGGGCGGCGGTCAACGCCCCGCTCGGGACGGTGGTGGTCAGCTGCGCAGGCGACACCGAGCCCGCCGAGCTCATCGCCCTCATCGAGCGGGCCGAACTGGACTACCCGGCCCCGCCCGAGACCGCCGCGGCCCGCCCCGCTGCGATCGACCGGGTGCCTGGCGCGGTGACCGCGCTGGCCGCCAGCGTGGCCGGGCTGTCGTTCGCCGGCGCTGGCCGGGCGTTCCGGACCGTCCGGCTGCCTGCCGAACTCGGCTCGCTGGTGAACTTCATCGACACCCAGCCCCGGTTGCGCGGCGCCGTCGAGCGGGCCATCGGGCCAGGCCGCGCGGAGGTCACGCTGGCTGCGGCCAATGCGCTGGCCCAGTCCGCAGCGCAGGGGGTGGGCGGCCTGGCGCTGGATGTCGGCCTGCGGGGCGCCCGGCTCGCCGAGGCCATCCTGCAGCGGGACACCTGGTCGCGGGCCGAGCCCCGGCTGTGCGGCGACCGG
Source organism: uncultured Actinomycetota bacterium (assembly GCA_963775745.1). Taxonomy (GTDB): domain Bacteria; phylum Actinomycetota; class Actinomycetes; order Streptosporangiales; family Streptosporangiaceae; genus DATBGO01. Next base: position 382,575 of record CAVZKE010000017.1, on the reverse strand, counting down.
GTCCGGTGCGCCGCCGAGCCGGTCACGCCGGAGCGGCCGGCCCCGCTGCCCCCCGGGCCCATCGAGCGCTACAGCGAGCAGATCGGCCTGTGCTCGGTGGGGGCCTTCGGCGGTGTCCTGGCGGTATCGCAGAGCCCGCGGCGGGCCGCGGGCGTCGCGCTGGCCGGGCTTCCCAAGGCGGCGCGGCTGGGCCGGGAGGGTTTCGCGGCGACTCTCGGCGGCCTGCTGGCCAGGCGCGGCACGGTCGTGCTTGACCCGGGCGCGCTGGGTTCGGTGACCGGCTGCTGCCCGACGGTCGGCGGCTGGTGGCCTCCATCCGGGGGCTGCAGGCCGAGGGCGCCGGCGTGCTCCTGGTCTCCAGGCAGCGCCGGGCGCTGGCCGCCGCCGACTGCGGCGTCGGCCTGGCCACCGCGGCGGGCCGGCCCGCGTGGGGCGCGCACATCCTGGCCGGCCAGGACCTGGCGGTCGTGGCGCTGATCATCGAGGCGGTACCGGCGGCGCGCACCGTGGCCCGCCGCTCCGTGTCGCTCGCGCAGGCCGGCAGCGCCCTGGGGGCGGCGCTGGCCTTCGGCGGCAGCGCGCCCGACGCGGCCCGGCGGAGCATGCTGGCGGTCAACGGGGCCGGCGCCATTGCGCTGACCAGCGGGGCCTGGTCGGCCGGCGAACTGGCCCGCCGCCCGGTGTCCGCGCCGCCGCGCACCGGCTGGCACGCGATGCCCGCCGAGGTGGTGCTGGACCGGCAGCGCACCGGGCCGGGCGGCCTGGCCAGCGCGGAGGCGCAGCGCCGCTGGCACCCCGACGAACGCCAGCCGGCCGGGCCGTCGCTGCTGCGGGCCTTCCTGGCCGAGCTGGCCAACCCGCTCACGCCGATCCTGGCCGGGGGCGCGGCGCTGTCCGCCTCGATCGGCGCGGTGACCGACGCCGTCATCGTCACCGGGGTCGGCGCGCTGTCGGCGCTGATCGGCGGGGCCCAGCGGGTCTGGACTGACCGCTCGATGGCGCAGCTGTTCCAGACCTCGGCTGTCACCGCGCGCGTGCTGCGCGATGACCGCGAGCAGACGGTACCGGCCGCCGGGCTGGTCCCCGGCGACATCGTGATGCTCCGGGGCCGGCGACGTGGTGCCCGCCGACTGCCGGGTGCTGGCGGCCAGGGCCTTGCAGGTCGATGAGTCGTCCCTGACCGGCGAGTCGTTCCCGGTGGACAAGACGGCCGAGCCGGTGGCCGGCCCGGCCATCGCTGACCGGCGGTCGATGCTGTACGAGGGCACGGCGATGGCGGCCGGCCGGGCCACCGCGGTCGTGGTGGCCACCGGCAGCGGCACCGAGACCGGCCGCAGCCTGGCGGCGGCATCCGGCCCTGCCCTGGTCACCGGGGTGGAGGCGCGGCTGGCCCAGATCACCCGCACCACGCTGCCGCTGGCGCTCGGGTCGGCGGGCGCGGTGGTGGCGGCCGGCCTGCTGCGCGGCCGGCCGGCCGCCGATAGCATCGGAGCTGCCGTCGGGCTGGCGGTCGCGTCCGTGCCCGAAGGGCTGCCGTTCCTGGTCACCGCGGCCCAGCTCGCCTCGCCGCGGCGGCTGGCGGCCCGCGGCGCGCTGGTGCGAAACCCGCGCACGATCGAGGCGCTGGGCCGGGTCGATGTGCTGTGCTTCGACAAGACCGGCACCCTGACCCAGGGCCGGGCACATGACCGACGCCGCGGTGGTGGCCGCCGCGGCCGCGGGCCGGGTGGACCGGCGGGACGGCCACCCGGGCTGGACCCGGATCGCCGCACTGCCGTTCGAGCCGAGCCGCAGCTACCACGCGACCTTGGGAAATACCCGGAACGGGACCTTGCTGGCCGCTGGCCGACGACCAGGTCGCGGACTTGTCGTTTGCCGGTTTCGTGGCCTTCGGCGACCCGGTCCGGACCACGGCCGGGGCGTCGGTGCGCGAGCTGCGTGAGGCAGGCCTTCACGTCGTCATGATCACTGGCGATCACCCGGTCACGGCTGCGGCGATCGCTGCCGAGCTCGACGTGCTGAACGGGGGCACCATCGTCACCGGCAGCGAGCTGGACCGGCTCGATGACGATGCGCTCGGCGCGGCGCTGGCCGACGCGTCGGTGATCGCCCGCAGCACGCCGGCCCACAAGGTCCGGGTGGTCCGGGCGTTCCAGCGGCTGGGCCGCACGGTCGCGATGACCGGCGACGGCGCCAACGACGCGGCCGCGATCGCGCTGGCCGACGTGGGCATCGCGCTTGGCCGGCGCGGCACGCCTGCCGCCCGCGCCGCGGCCGGCCTGGTCGTCAGCGACGACCGGCTGGAGACGATCACCGCCGCGGTCGTCGAGGGCCGGGCCATGTGGGCGTCGGTCCGCCAGGCGATCGGCATCCTGATCGGCGGCAACATCGGCGAGATCGGCTACACGCTGCTCGGCTCGCTGCTGACCGGGCGGTCACCGCTGTCGGCCCGCCAGCTGCTGCTGGTCAACCTGCTAACCGACCTGGCCCCGGCGCTCGCTGTCGCGCTGCGCCCCCCCGACCCCGAGTCGGCCAGCACGCTGCTGGCCGAGGGACCGGAGGCGTCGCTCGGGTCGGCGCTGACCGGGGAGGTCGCGGTGCGCGCCGTGGCGACGGCCGCGGGGGCCACCGCGGCCTGGCTGGGCGCCCGGCTGACCGGCCGCCCGGCCCGGGCCCGCACCGTAGGCCTGGCGGCGCTGGTGGGCACCGAGCTCGGGCAGACCCTCCTGGTCGGCGGGCGCAGCCCCGCGGTCGCCCTCGCGGGCCTGGCCAGCGCCGGGGTGCTGGTCGCGATCGTGCAGACGCCGGGGGTCAGCCAGTTCTTCGGCTGCACGCCGATCGGCCCGGTCGGGTGGACGATCGCGGTGGGCAGGGCGGCGGGGGCGACGGTCGGCTCGCTGCTGCTGCCCCCGCTGGGCCGTCGGTTCCTGCCCGTCAGGGCCGGCTCGGCGGGAAGTCGGCCCAGTCAGGAACTCCCCGTTCCGCCTGGCCATGAGATCTCGCGAGCGGGGCGCGGACACGCTGGTGTGGCTGGCGACCAGCATCCCCGGCAGCGCCTTTTTCCGTGATCGTGGTTATTTGGCGGGGTCCTGGCCCGGCGAAATAACCACGATCATGAAGGGGGGATCGCCCGTTCCAGGAACAGGACCGCTTTCGTTTCCCTGATCGAGTCGTTCCTCGGCTGAGGTGGCGGCCCGGGCCGGTGGCCCGGGCCGCCACGACGATGGGTGCCGTCTGGGGAGCATGCCTAGTTACGGCTGGGCGAAGAAGCGGCGGAGCTCGGGTGCCACGACCTCGGGCTGACCGCCTGCGTTGATCTTGCTGACGTCGCCTGATCCGCCGTGGTCCAGTCCGGCGAACTCCACCCGGCGGGCGTGCGGCAGGACCTTCTCCAGGGCCTTCAGCGATGGCTTCAGGAACGGCAGGCCCTTGCTCCCGCCGAGCAGCAGGACGTCGGCCTCGACCGTGCGGAAGCTCTCCAGGGTCCCGGTCATCTCGGCGAGCAGCAGTGCCTCGTACCGGAGCGTCGGGGCGAACTTCCGCATCGTCATGTCGTCCGAGCCGGCCTTGCGGTCCTCACCCTTGATGGCCAGGTTGGTGAACGCGGTGAGCAGCCAGTCCGGCATGACGTTGAGCACCGGACCGCCGAGCTGCAGTCCCTTCATGCTGGTGACCATCGCCGCCGCCAGCTTGCCCTGCGCCATCTGCTGGTCGTAGCGGGGCAGCCAGTCGGTCTGCGTGGACCCGGCCATCAGCAGCGCGGGCTCATACAGCGCGACCTTGTGTACGGCAGGCAGCGCGCGGGCTGCCTCGAGCGCGATCAGCCCGCTGGAGCTGACCCCGAAGACGTAGTGCGCGCCCGTCTTGGCCAGCACGGCGTCCAGGTCCTCGACCTCCTTGCGGATGCTGTAGCCCGGGCCGTACGGACCGCTCATGCCGCGGCCGCGGCGGTCCGGCAGGTGGATGGTGCACAGGTCGGCCAGGGCCTCGCCGAGCTGCCGGTGGCTCTCGGCCACCTCCATGGAGCCGGGCACCATCACCAGGCCCGGGCCTCGCCCGAAGCTGTGGTAGCCGATGCGGGTGCCATCGAGAGAGGTGACGTGGTCGGTTGTCGTTTCGCTTCTGTGAAGCTGCGTCTTGTTTGTCATGCCGGAATAGTTGCATCATAACTAGTATGATGTCAACTAGTTATGATGCGCGATGCCGGGGTATCGGCGGAGGCGGCCGATGATCCTGGCTGGTCTCACGTTCGGGCCCGAAGCCGGCCGCATCCTAGCGGGCGGCGATACGTCCACGCCGGACCGGCTGGCGCGCCGCGCCGTGCGAGAATGAGGCCCTGGCAACGACGGCGGACGATGGGATGCACTGCTGATGCAGGCCGGCAAGGCGGCTAGTACCCCGGGCAGCGGCGATACCGCAGCTGCGGGGCGTGCGGCTCAGGTAACGCCGCGCTCAGCCGGCCTGGAGTGGGAGTACGCGCCAGCGCCGGAGTCGCGGGAGGTCGTAAATCTCGCGGCCGAGTACGGCTTGTTCCTGAACGGTGAGTTCGTGCCCGCCGCCGACGGGCAGCGATTCGTCACCGAGAATCCGGCGGATCAGGAGCCGCTGGCTCAGGTGGCGGCGGCCGGTCCCGCCGACGTGGACCGGGCCGTGGCCGCCGCTCGCGCCGCCTACGAGCAGGTCTGGGGACCGATGCCCGGGACGGAGCGGGCCAAGTACCTGTACCGGATCGCCCGGATCCTGCAGGAGCGGTCCAGGGAGTTCGCGGTCCTGGAGAGCCTGGACAACGGCAAGCCGATCAGGGAGTCGCGCGATGTCGACGTCCCGCTGGCCGCCGCGCATTTCTTCTACCACGCGGGCTGGGCGGACAAGCTAGAATACGCCGGCCTGGGCCCCCGGCCACGCCCGCTCGGAGTGGCTGGCCAGGTCATCCCGTGGAATTTCCCGCTGCTCATGGCGGCCTGGAAGCTCGCCCCCGCCCTCGCCGCGGGCAACACCTGCGTGCTCAAGCCCGCCGAGACAACCCCGCTGACCGCGCTGTTGCTCGCCGAGGTGTGCCAGCAGGCGGACCTGCCGCCGGGCGTGGTCAACGTCGTCACCGGCGCGGGCCAGACCGGGGCCGCGCTGGTCGCCCATCCCGGAATCGACAAGGTCGCGTTCACCGGCTCCACCGAGGTCGGCAAGGAAATCAGCCGTACGGTGGCAGGGACCGGCAAGCGGCTGACCCTTGAGCTCGGCGGCAAGGCGGCGAACGTGGTCTTCGACGACGCGCCGCTGGAGGCGACGATCGAGGGCATCGTGAACGGCATCTTCTTCAACCAGGGTCACGTATGCTGCGCGGGCTCCCGGCTGCTGGTCCAGGAATCTGTCGCCGACGTCCTGGTGGAACGGCTGCGCGACCGGCTCGGCACGCTGCGGCTCGGTGACCCGCTGGACAAGAACACCGACATCGGCGCCATCAACTCCCGTCAGCAGCTGGACAAGATCACGGAGCTGTCCGACGCGGGGGAGGCGGAGGGCGCGCAGCGCTGGTCGCCGCCCTGCGAACTGCCGAACCGGGGCTTCTGGTTCCCGCCCACGGTGTTCACCGGGGTCAGCCAGTCGCACCGGATCGCCAGGGAAGAGATCTTCGGGCCGGTGCTGTCGGTGCTCACCTTCCGCACCCCGCAGGAGGCGGTCAGCAAGGCGAATAACACGCCGTACGGGCTCTCGGCCGGGATCTGGACCGACAAGGGCAGCCGGATCCTGTGGATGGCGCAGCGGCTGCGGGCCGGAGTCGTCTGGGCCAACACCTACAACAGGTTCGATCCGGCCAGCCCGTTCGGCGGGTACCGGGAGTCGGGTTTCGGGCGGGAGGGCGGCCGGCACGGCCTGGCCGCGTATCTCGATGGCTGACCGCGGCGCGAAGCGGCCCGCGAGCCAGCCGGTCGGCCCATCATCAGCGAAGCGAGCCCGGCAGGACGCAGGGAAGCCGGCGCCGCACAAGTCGGCCAAGACATCAGCGCCGACGCCGGCCAGCACATCAGCGCCCAAGTCGGCTAAGGCGTCGACGCCGGCCAAGACATCAGCGCCGACGCCGGCCAGGACCTCGGCGCCGCCCGAGCCGGCCAGGACATCGGCGCGGGCGGCGGCCCGGGCGGCCGGAGACGGCGGAGCGGTCCGGGAACCGGAGGGGCCGGTGGCGCGAGCCGCGGCGGCCGGGCCGGGCGTGACGACCGCCGGGCCGGGCGCGACGACCGCCGGGCCGGGGGCGACGACCGCCGGGCCGGGGGCGACGACCGCCGGGCCGGGCGCGACGACCGCCGGGCCGGTACCTGCGCCGGGCTATGACGGCGGCGCCGGGCGGCTGGGGGTCCGCAAAACCTACAAGCTGTTCATCGGCGGGACGTTCCCCCGGTCGGAGTCGGGCCGTTCCTACCCGGTGACCGATCCCGGCGGCGCCCTGCTGGCCCTGGCCGCCCAGGCGTCCCGCAAGGATGCCAGGGACGCCGTGGTGGCGGCCCGGGCTGCGGTGGGCGGCTGGTCCGGTGCGACGGCCTACAACCGGGGCCAGGTCCTTTACCGGGTGGCCGAGTTGCTCGAGGGCCGCAGTGCGCAGTTCGTCGCGGAAATCGTTCAGAATGAAGGTCTTGACCTTTCCGCCGCCGGTGATCAGGTGGCGCGGGCGATCGACCGGTGGGTCTGGTATGCCGGCTGGCCGGACAAGGTCGCGCAGGTGACGGGCGCCGCCAACCCGGTCGCCGGCCCGTACTTCAACTTCAGCGTGCCGGAGCCGACCGGCGTCGTCGCGGTCGTCGCGCCGGCCCTGTCCAGCCTGCTCGGCCTGGTCAGCGTGGTCGCGCCGGTGATCGCGACCGGGAACACGGTGGTCGTGGTGGCCAGCGAGAGCCGGCCGCTGCCCGCGGTCACGCTCACCGAGGTGCTCCCCACCTCGGACGTGCCGCCCGGGGTGGTGAACCTGCTGACCGGCCGGACGGCCGAGCTCGTGCCGGTGCTCGCCGCGCACATGGACGTCAACGCGATCGATCTGTCCGGGGTTGACCTGGCCGGGCGGGCCGAGCTGGAACGGCAGGCGGCGGGCAACGTGAAGCGCGTGTTCGCGGCCGACGAGGACTGGGCCGCGCCGCCTGGACTGCGGCGGCTGCTGGCGTTCCTGGAGACCAAGACGGTCTGGCACCCGGTCGGCAGCTAGCCCCGGCCAGCGCGGCCGGCTGGCCCGGCTGCCCGTCACAGCGGGTTCAGACACCGATCACGGTGGCCGCTTCGCCCTTTCGCGTAAACCACGGCCGGGCGCTCACCGTCTAGTGACGGACGGGCGCATTGCGACCGTCCTATGACGGATGGCGCATCGCGGCAGGCGTGCGGAATCCAGCGGGCCACGTCCGCAGGGATGCTGCCCCCCGCGATAACGAGAGGAACGAGCCCATGGCAGCCACGCTTCACCAGATCCTGCTCGCGCCGGACACCAAGCCAAAGGTGATCACCGACTGCTACCGGCTCATTGAGCAGGAGGTCTCCGAGAAATCAGGAATCTCAGGGACCGCGGTCAAGCTCGCCTACAAGACGGTGAACACGTTCAAGCCGGGCCATATTCGCCACCTGGTGGCTTCCCTGCTGCCACAGCTGGTGGCCAAGCTCGAGCCGTACTGGGCGGACTTCAATACCTCCGGGGGCGCGGAGTTCGGCGACTACCTGGCCAAGCGCGGCCAGGAGGTGTCGGAGGCGCTGCTGTCGGTAACCGATGCCCGTGCGGCGGCCTCGGGGCGGCCCACGGTCATCAAGGCGTACGGCACCGTCCGCGGCAGCGCGGTCAAGCACGTCGAGGCCGCGCTGCCGCACGTCGGCGAGCTGGTGCTGAAGTACGCGGCCTGACCACCCGGCACTTTCCTGGCCCCGGATGGGCGCGCCGGCGGGCCTCGGCGGCCGTCGCCGTCGAGCATGATGTGCTGATGGCTGCGCCGGCGGCCAGGCCCGCCGGGAGGAAGCCATGCCGATGCCAGCGCGGCGGCTGGACGCCCTGGTGGCCAACTCGGCCATGACGGCCGGAGCGATGGACGCGATCAGCTTCCTCGGCCTGGGCGGCGTGTTCTCCAGCGTGATGACCGCCGACCTGGTCCTGCTCGGCCTGGGCGCCGGCCAGCAGAACGGCCCGCGCCGGCCTTCGCGGCGCTGATCGCCGAGGGCATCCTGCTGGCCGGGACCGCGGTGGGCTTCCAGATCGCGGGCGGGCCGCCCGGCGGGGCGGCGCAGGTGGCCTTGCTGGCCGCCGCCGCAGCCGCCATGGGCAGCCAGAGCGCTGTCGTCCTGGCGCTCGGCATACCGGGCATCTCCAGTACCTATGACCGGGATGCTGACCGGCATACTCGCCGACCTGGCCGCGCCCGGCCGGCCTTTACCAGCCGGCTGCGCCTGCTGGCCACGCTCATCGCCGGCGCCATCGCCAGCGGCATCACCTACGCCCAGGCGCCCCGCCTGGCCCCGCTGATCCCGGTGGCCCTGCTGGCTTGTGTCATCGGCCTGGCCACCAGCATCCGGGCCAGCAGGCCGGCGGCCTGACCGGTCCTGACCGGTCCCGGCCGGGAGGTCAGGGTTCTGCTTTTCTCTCGGCCAGGCTAACCGCCGCGGGCCAGCCGGGTCCTTGTCCGGCGCGCCTCCGGGCGCCGATACTGCTGAGATGGGCGATCGCAATGTGCTCGGCGGTGAGCTGGAGCCGTGTGGCACCGACCCGGTCACCGGCTTCTACCGAGACGGCTGCTGCAGCACCGGACCACAGGACCTCGGCAGCCACACGATCTGCGCGGTGGTGACCGCAGAGTTCCTGGCGCATCAGCGTCGCATCGGTAACGATCTGAGCACCCCGATGCCCCAGTACCATTTTCCCGGCCTGGTGCCCGGGGATCGCTGGTGCGTGACGGCGGCGAACTGGCTGCGGGCTCATCACGATGGCCTCGCCGCCCACGTGGTGCTGGCCTCAACCCATGAGCGGGCGCTGGATATCGTTCCCCTCGCTGCGCTTCGGGAGCACGCCGTCGACGTTCCGGCGAGTCCCGGAGCCCTCGAGGACTGACCGTCACGACAGCTCTTCCTTGAAGCCCTGGCGCCACGACGGGTAGCGCACAGGCCCGTGGTAGTTCGCCTGCTGGCCGGCGCGTACAGTCCTGCTGAGGGAGTTCCCCGACCCGTATCGAGGCGCTATGACTACGACCCGGCGCATGCTGGCGCCCCTGCGCCCGGCCGCCCGCATCCTGACCGGATCCACCTATGTCCTGCTCGGCTTCGACGCCCTGCGGGCCCCGGGCGCGCGCGTCGATCTGGCCGCCCCGGTGCTGGCCGCGATGCGCAATGTTGTCCCGCTTCCGGCCGACGACACGCTGGTGGTGCGGGGGAACGCCGCCATACAGGTGGTGAGCGGCACGCTCCTGGCCCTGGGCCGGGCCCCGCGCCTGTGCGCGCTGGCCCTGGTCGGCTCGCTGATTCCCACCACCCTGGCCGGGCACTCGTACTGGACGATCGAGGACCCGGCCGCCCGGAAGCTGCAGCGAATCCAGTTCCACAAGAACCTGGCCATGATCGGCGGCCTGCTGTTCGCCGTGCTCGATCAGCCGTAGCCTCGATCAGCTGTAGCCTCCGATCAGCCGCAGCCTCGATCAGCCGTAAGGCCGGTCTTGCCTGGGGCCCAGGTGGGGCGGACCATGACGGCATGCCACTGTGGGTGCAGGGGGTGGCAGCGGAGAGCGGAGGAGGCCCGTCCGGTGATCAAGTACGTGTACGAGATCGACTATCCGTTCGGCGAGAAGCGCAAGTACCTGGAGTGGGTCCGGTCGATCGCGGAGACTCTCCAGGCTCCCGGTGAGCTGCGGCGGCTGGCGTCGTACGACAACGTGTTCTCCGCGACGCCCCATCGCGTCGTCGAGTTCACCTTCGACTCGCTCGAGGACGCGGGGCGGTACTTCAGCCGGAAGGAGATCAGCCTGATATTCCAGAGCGAGTTGCTGGTGCACGGCACCAACATCAGTATCAAGGTCCTGGCCCTGCGCGGCGACTATAGCAAGGACACCGCAGCCGGGTAACCCTGCGGCCGGTCAGGCGAAGGGGCTTGGTGGGAGCGAGGAGAGTCGAACTCCGCCAGGCTGGGACCTGGTCCGCGCTGCGAGCCCGAGTCAACCGGCCGCACTTGCGCTCCCGGGGGTTGTGCTTACTCTCAGGATGCCCTTCGGGTTCGTGCGGCGTGAGCGGCTAACGGCCCAGGTTGCCGGGCCCGTGGTCCCCGGCTGGCCGGGCCGCAGGTCAGTCCGCGCTGGCGTCCGGGGCGAACCCGGTGGATCATGGTGGCCACGTCACCGGTTGAGGACATTGTGGGCAGGGCGCTATGACTACACCGAAGGTCCCGATTGTGTTCATTCACGGCCTATGGCTGCATGCCACCAGCTGGCAGCCGTGGATCGACTTGTTCAGCGAGGCGGGCTACGAGGCAACCGCCCCCGGCTGGCCAGACGTGCCCGACACTGTCGCCGGGGCCCGAGAACACCCGGAACTGCAAGCCGGCAAGGGCATCGCCGATGCCGTCGGGCACTACGCCCGGATCGTGGGCTCGGCCGGCCGCAAGCCGATCGTCATCGGCCATTCGTTCGGCGGCTTGATCGCCCAGAGCCTGCTCGGCCAGGATCTGGCCGCCGCCGCGGTGGCCATCGACCCGGCTCCGATCAAGGGCGTACTGCTGCTACCGCCGACGCAACTGCGCGCCGCCTTCCCCGTGCTCGGCAATCCGGCCAACAGGAACCGGTCGGTCTCGCTGACCGCCGCGCAATTCCGCTACGCGTTCGGCAATACGCTGCCGGAGCGGGAGTGTGCCGAGCTGTATGACACCTGGACCATCCCCGCGCCCGGCCGCCCGCTGTTCGAGGCGGCGGTCGCCAACTTCACCCCGCATTCGCCCGCGAAGGTGAACACGAGGAACTCGGCCCGGGGGCCGCTACTGCTGATCTCCGGCCAGAAGGATCACACGGTCCCGAACTCGGTCACGCACGCGACCTTCAGTCAGTACCGTCATTCGACGGCGGTGACCGACCTGCGACGGCTCGCCAACCGCGGTCACTCGCTCACCATCGATAGCGGCTGGCGTGACGTCGCTGACACCGCACTGACCTGGCTGAAAGCCCACAACCTGTAGGCCAGGCCGTAGCGGACGGACCATGTTCAGCCAGGACCCGGATGTCGGGGTGAAGTGCAGCGTGACGCGCGGGTAGGCCCCGGCGACCTGCCGCAGGAAGCGCAGGAAGCGCAGGTGCCCCGGGACCACGCGCGGAACGTGGTGCGGTGGCGCAAGCGGTGGTTCGGCCCCCCGTGGCTGTCGCCCCCAGACCGGTTCCACCGGACAATGGGACCGGGCCTGCACATGATTATCCCGGGAGTGGACCAAGCAGGCGCACCGATTGACTTGCGCCCGCAGGTGGTCTCGTTGAACCAGCGGGAGATCACCGCGGACGACCAGGCCGTAACCGTTGACACAGTGGTGTCCTTCCAGGTCACCAACCCACAAGCGGCAGCCGACGAGTGCGGTGACCAGAGGTTGGCGGTCGAGCGACATGTGTCCGGCCTGTCGCTGGGCCTCATCGGCAGCACCGACTTGGAGCAGGTGCTGGCGTCCCGAGAGAAGTTCAGCACGGAGTTGCGCGAAAGGCTCGAGAGCGTTTCCGATAGGTGGGGCATTCGGGTGAACTCAGCGGAAGTCCGCTCGATCGCCACCGAGCCGAAGGTCATTCCGGCGCTGGAATGGCATCTCGCCTATCACGCCAGGTTGAACGAGGACGGCCACGTCGTGACCAACGGTTCGGTCAGCGATCAGCCCGATCCGTCGCTGCGCGGGCTGAACAGGGCTGGCCCGGCGTGCTTGGCCAGCCAGCGGGACAGCCGCAGGCTCATGTGCACCGGAGTGACGCGCATCACATTCGTCGGAGCGTCACACCTGGCCGGGGCGCTGGGTCAGTGGGGTGAACCCGCACGAATGGTAAGGAGATCATCATGGACGCCCGTTTCAACTACTACGGGAACACCGTGGCGGCGAAGTTCGCGAAGTACATCAACTCGGCAGGCGCGGTCGTGTCAGATTCGCCCCTGCCGGCCGCGACGCAGGAGCTGGTGAAGATCCGGGCCAGCCAGATCAACGGCTGTGCCTATTGCACCGACATGCACACGAAGGACGCTGAGCACGCTGGGGAAAGCTCGGTGCGGCTCAATCTGGTCGCGGCGTGGCGGGAGGCGAAGGTCTTCACTGAGGCAGAACGGGCCGCTCTGGAACTCACCGAGCAGGGCACCCGCATCGCCGATGCCGCCGGTGGCGTCACCGATGAGGCCTGGGCGAATGCGGCCAAGCATTACGACGATGATCAGCTCGCGGCGCTGGTCTGCCTCATCGCCCTCATCAACACCTACAACCGCCTGAACGTCATCACCGCGCAGCCTGCCGGCGACTACCAGCCCGGCCAGTGGGGATAGCCGCCGCCAGTCAAGATCCGCGAGACTGGAGGATGCGGTCTCGCCCGACCAGGTGGTGACGGCGGTCGAGCGCCAGCGCGGTTGGGTCGCCGCGGCGCAGCGTGGTGTCTGGTGGCGGTAGGGAATCGTTATTGTCATCAGATGCGTGAGACCGAGCTTGGACGCGGCGGCCGGATCCTGCGGGTCCGTGACGCGGGTGAACCCGGGGGCGCCGTGGTGATGTACTTCCACGGGACTCCGGGTTCCCGGCTGGACCTTGCCTTCGGCGAGCAGCTCGCGGCCGAGCGCGGCGTCCGGCTCGTTTCCTTCGACCGGCCTGGCTACGGCGGTTCCACGCCTGCGCCGTTCGGGCTGGCATCGATTGCTGCCGACGCGCATGCGGTCGCCGACGAGCTGGGCGTGGCCAGGTTCACGACGCTCGGCATGTCCGGCGGGGGACCGGCGGCGCTCGCTGCTGCCGCGGTGCCGGGCGGCCGGGTCACCCGGGCCGGGATCGCATCGGGCGCCGGGCCGTTCCAGCTGGTTCCGGGCGCACTCGAGGACCTCGATGACGATGACCGCGCCGCGCTCTCGTTGCTGCCGGGTAATCCCGCGGCCTTGGCAGCCGCGTTCGCTGCCGGGTTCGAGCCGCTGGCTGAGCTGTCTGGTGTATCCGGCGGCTCGGCCATGGTGTCCGCCTTCGCGGATAAGCTGTCCTCCCGCGACCGCGAGCTGCTGGCCGACCAGCGATACGCCGCGACATTTGCCGCCACGATGCACGAGGCATTGCGCCAGGGAACCAGCGGTGGCGGCTGGGACAATGTTTCCTGGATCGGGTCATGGGACATTGACCTGAGCGCGGTGCGCTGCCCGGTGCTGCTGTGGTACGGCGGCGACGACCGCTTCGCGCCGCCCGCGCACGGGTTGTGGCTGTCGGAGAATCTGCCCCGCGCGCGGCTTGTGCTGCGCGAGGGTGAAGGTCATTTCGGAATTTACGAGCACCTCGACGAGATGCTTGCCGCGTTGACCGAGCCGGGCCCAGCGGGCCCGGTCGCCTGAGCCGATCAGGGTGCGGACGCCGCATATCCGGTGCGCTCAGCGCGGCGCTGTCTCCAGCTGACTGCCGAACTCCGCCACTAGCCCGAGTAGCTGTTCAGGCCACGGGCCGAGCTGGGGCCGCCCGAGCCGGCTGGCCTGAGCAGCCGCGTTCTCGTCGCTATGCTCCAGGCCGGCGACCGGGACCGCGGCGAGTGCCCATGAGCCGGACAGCTCCAGCGCACTGGGCGGATAACGGCCGATCCGCAGGCCGGCGACGTCCCGGCCAACCCAGTCGATCACCAGCGGCGGGACCGGGGGCAGGGTGCCGGGGTCGGACGGCATCAGGACGCGCTCCAGCCGGCCGGTGCCGGGCAGCCGGGCGCCGCGGCCAGCCTGCGGAAGGTGCTCCCGCACGTCCGGGCGGGTCATCGCCCACCAGCCGAATGGCTGGCGTACCGCGATCGCCGCGACGTGGAAGCGTCCTGTCACCACCCCGCCGGGGTCCTCGCCACGGCTGCCGTAATCGGTGGCCAGCTGCAGATCGAAGATCACTGCCGGCCGGCCATGCCAGTGGCCCGCCAGCTCAGAGCCGATGCTGTGGCGGTGTCCGGCATGCACGATCCGTGACGGCAGCACCTCCGCCTGACTGCCGGCCGGGCCCGGCGCGACCAGGCCGAGCCGTTCGGCGCGCCCGGCCGGCGGGGCCATGTTCACCGGGCCAGCCGATCCCCGCTTGACCGCTGCGCGCATCTCGCCGAGAAACCCGCGCGGTCGCCCTGGCGCTTGCTCGAAGTGATCCATCCGCATTCCTTCCGCCGCGTGCCAGCGAGCCTACGCACGCCCCCGGCCCGGTCAAGGCGTGCACCGCGGGCCACCGCCAGCCGGTCTACCGGCCCGCGGCGCACGGCTTAGTGCCCATCGATGAATAACACGCCGGGTTATGGGCCGCGGGCGGGGATCAGGTCGTAGTTCCACTCGCCGTGGAACTGGTGGCGCCTAAGCGCTCGCTGTTCCAGGTCTTTCATCTGGCGGTCGGGGATCTTGATGCCCTTGGGGTACTGGCCTGGGTCGAGTTCGGCGGCGACGGTCAGCCCGGTGCGGGTGGTGGTGGCCGCGATGGTCTGCACGATGACTTCGTGGCTGGTCAGCGGCCGGCCGCGCCAGTTCATCGAGATGTGGGAGAACAGCCGGTGCTCGATTTTGTTCCACTTGGAGGTGCCGGGAGGGAAGTGGCACACGGTGATCTCCAGGCCGGTCCCGGCCGCGAGGGCGGCCAGCTCGGTCTTCCACAGCCGGGTCCGGTAGCCGTTGGAGCCGCCGCCGTCGGCGCAGATCAGCAGCCGGGTGGCGTGCGGGTAGGCGGGCTGGCCGGCCTTCTGCCACCAGGTGCGGATCGTCTGCACCGCGAACGCGGCGGTGTCATGGTCGGTGCCGACGGACACCCACCCGGAGTTCGCGCCCACGTCGTACACCCCGTACGGGGTGACCTTGCCCTTGTCCTTGTCGATGAAGTCGTAGACGCTGACCTGCTCGGGACTGCCCCCGGGGCGCCATTCCCGGCCGCCGTTCCTGAAGCTGCCGACGTTCTGTTTCTTCTTGGCGTCCACGCTGATCACCGGCTGCGCGGCGTCCAGGTGCTCCCGGGCCCGCGCGCTGATGTACCGGAACTGGGCGTCCCGGTCGGGGTGCCGGGCGCCCTCGGCGGTCTTGGCGTTGCCCTGCAGGCTGAAGCCTTCTTCCTTCAGCAGCTTCGCCACCGTGTCGGGCCCGGCCCGGTGCCCCTGCCGGGTCAGCTCGGCGGCCAGGTTCCGCAGCGACAGGGTCGTCCACCGCAGCGGCGACTCCGGGTCCCCCCGCGAGCCGGGGCCCGCCAGCGCCAGCAGCGCCGGGCGCAGCCCCGGGTCGGCGTCGGCCAGCTGCTTGCGGCCCCCGCCCGGCCGCCGGGCCCGGCCCAGCGGCTCCCCGCCGGCCTCCAGCTCCGCCGCCCCGGCCGCCACGATCTGCCCGGCTCACCCCCGCCGCCCGGGCCACCGCCTCGATCCCGCCATGCCCCAGCGACCGCGCCTCTGAGCCCAGGTACAGCCGGCGCTGCCGCTCATCCAGGTGCGGCAGCAGCACCGGGAACTTCGCCGCCAGCGCCTCCTCGACCTCCACGGCAACGGCCATACCACATCATGACCCGCCAGTTACAAAATGTCAAGGTTATTTATCGACATACACTTAGGGGCGGTGAGTACATTTCGAGGGGTCGGTTGCGGACGGCAGCGCAGCCGGCCGGTCTTAGCGGGCGATGCTGAACATGCGCGGCCCGGAGCACCGTGGACCGAGCGCTACCGGACAGGAGCGTGGACATGGAGTTCACCCGGCTGACGGAATCCGACCAGTACCGGCGTCAGCGTGAGGAGCTGCGGGTCGCCGAGTTGGACCTGATCGATCAGGTCGAGCGGGTCGCCGCGCTACGGCGGAAGCTGCCCGCCGACACGGTCGTCGACGACTACGCGCTGATCGACGCGGCGAGCGGTGACCGGGTACGGCTTTCCGAATTGTTCAGCGCCCCGGATCGGGCGCTGCTCCTCTATCACTTCATGTACGGCAAGGCCCAGACGGAGCCGTGCCCGCTGTGCACGATGTGGATCGACGGATACAACGCGGCGGCGCCCCACCTCACGCAGAACGTCGACTTTGCCGTGGTCGCCGCGGCCGAGCCCGCGGCCCTGGGCGCCCACGCGGCGTCGCGTGGCTGGCGCAACCTGCGCCTGCTCAGTGCCGGCGATACAACGTTCAAGTACGACCTCGGCAGCGAGGAGGCCGACGGCACCCAGACCGAGTGGATCTCGGTGTTCACCCGCGCGGGCGATGGCGCCGTGCGGCATGTCTACTCCAAGGGCGCGCAGCTGGCCGACGACCGGCGCGAGCGCGGCATCGACCTGCTCAGCCCGGTGTGGCACCTCCTTGACCTCACGCCACGCGGCCGGGGTGACTGGTATCCCGCCGTGAACTACTAGCTGTCGATCGCCGCCGCTCGGCCACCCGCGTCCGGCCAGGGGAACGGGGCGAGGTCGGGCTCGACCCAGCCCCTCCTGGCCAGCGGGCTGGCCAGCGTGGCCGGACGGTAGAACCTGGTCAGCAGGCGCTTGCTGAGCAGCGCGGGGTGGTGGTCGGCGAACGCTGCGAAATCGTCGTCACTGCGTTCGGCTGCGTGGTATGCGATCAGTTCCACCCAGGCCCGGCTGACGGTGGTGTGGTATTTCTGGGGCGCCCCGGCATAGCGCGCGGTGCTCTGGATGCCGTCGCTGACCAGGCCGACTGCCGCGGGCACTCCGAACCGCCGTACGGCCAGCCAGGTCAGGTGGACATGCTCCCGGTGGCCGAACCGCTCGGTGGTCGCCATCACCTCGGCCAGCAGCTCGGCGAGGGGCGAGCCGCCGGGGTGCGTCCTGTGCTGGCCCGGGGTCATGCGGACACCTCGGCCAGGGCCTGCAGGGCGACGCGCAGGCCAGCGAGGGCGTCGGCGGACAGGCCGGCGAGCGCACGCCGTTCCAGATCGGTGACCGCCCGGCGGATCGTGGCCGCGATCACGCGTCCGGAGGGAGTGAGTTCGATGAGCACTGCCCGGCGGTCTCCCGGAAGGCTGCCGCGGCTGATGTGGCCGCGTCGTTCCAGGCGGTCCAGCACGCTGGTTAGCGTGGTGGGCCGGGCGCCCGCGGCGGCGCCCAGCTCGGATACGGTCCGGCCGCGGCCGTCGGCGAGGTTAGCCAGCGCGTTGATCTCGGAGGCGGTCAGGTCCAGGTCGGCGAGCTCGGTGGCGAGCACCTGCAAGGTGGCGTGGGTGGCCCGCTGCAGTGCGAGCAGGGCCGACCACCCAGGTGGCACGGATTCGGACTTCATATTTTCGTATTATACGATCTGGTATCACTTGTTCTCGGCCGCGGCGCCGGCCTTTGACCGGGCAGCCGGGGCGATCGCCAGCTCCTCGCGCCGGGGCCCGGGCACTGGCTTGCCTACGATCTGATAGACCGCTTCGCCGTCCACGGTTTCTTTTTCCAGCAGCAGTTCGACGAGCTGCCTGAGTTCGGCCCGGTGGGCATGGATGAGCGTCACGGCGGATTGCTCCGCCTCACGCAGCAGCCGGGCAACCTCGTCGTCGATGGTGGCCTGGGTTTTCTCGGCGAACGGCCGGCTGGACAGGCCGGGGCCGCCGCCGCCCAGGAACACTGACCCGCCCTCGGGATAGCCGACCGGGCCCAGCGCCGGTGACAGGCCGAACTCGCGGACCATCTTGATGGCCAGATCGGTGGCGCTGGCTAGGTCGTTAGCCGCGCCGGTCGAGCCCTGGCCGGCTTCGACGAGCTCGGCGGCGCGGCCCCCGAGCCGCACCGCGAGGGACTCGGTGAGATAGTCCTGGGTGTAAAGGTGCCGCTCGTCCAGCGGGAGCTGCTCGGTGACGCCCAGCGTCTGGCCAGCCGGCAAGATGGTCACCTTGGCGACGGGGTCGGCGTGATCTGACAGGGCGGCGACGATCGCATGGCCAGCCTCGTGCACGGCGACCGCTTGCTTCTCCTCGGGCAGCAGCACGTTGGAGCCCTCGCGGCGGCCGAGCAGGATCCGGTCCCTGGCCGCGTCGAAGTCGCCGGCGGTCAGCACCTCGCGGTTGTCGCGCACCGCGACGATGGCGGCCTCGTTAGCTAGGTTGGCCAGGTCGGCGCCGGAGAAGCCGGGAGTGCCCCGGGCCACGACGGTCAGGTCGACATCGGGAGCCAGCCGCTTGTCGCGGCAGTGGACGGCCAAGATCGCGGCCCGCTCGGTCAGCGTAGGCAGCGGGATGGTGACCTGCCGGTCGAACCGGCCGGGCCGCAGCAACGCCGGATCGAGGATCTCCGGCCGGTTGGTCGCGGCGAGGACCACGATTCCCTGGGCCATCTCGAAGCCGTCCATCTCCGACAGCAGCTGGTTGAGCGTCTGCTCGCGCTCGTCGTTGGACACCGCGGCGCCGGTACCCGCCCGCCGCTGTCCGATGGCGTCGATCTCATCGACGAAGATGATAGCCGGGGCCAGCTTGCGCGCCTCGGCGAACAGGTCGCGGACCCTGGCCGCGCCGACGCCGACAAACAGTTCCACGAAGCTCGACCCGGAGACCGAGAAGAACGGTACCGACGCCTCGCCGGCCACCGCGCGGGCGAGCAGTGTCTTGCCGGTCCCTGGCGGGCCGACCATCAGCACCCCGCGCGGCGCCATCGCACCGGCTCGCCGGTAGCGCTCCGGATTGCGCAGGAAGTCGATCACCTCGGCGATCTCGGCCTTGGCCCCCTCGTAGCCGGCGACATCGCTGAACTTGGTCTGTGGCCGCTCGGCGTCGAAGACCTTCGCGCGGGACCTGCCCACCCCGAGGACCCCCCCGAGCGGGCTCGCGGCGCCGCGGGCCATCCGCCGGAACAGGTAGAAGACGAAAAACAGGGGGAGCAGCAGAATCAGCCAGGACAGCAGCTCGGTGCCGAAGCCGGAGCTGGGCGCCGACGCCTTGATCTGGACCCCGTCCGCCGTGAGCTGCTGGTTCAGCGTGGCGCTGGGCGGGCCGGGAATGATGGTGGTGTACTGCTTGCCGTCGGCAAGGGTGCCGCTCGCGGGCGTGTTGCCGGTACCGGACGCGAACGTCACGGTTTTGATCTTGTGTGCGCCCGCGTCCGCGATGAACTGCGAATAGCTGAGAGTGACCGGCGAGCTGATATGAATCGCCGGCAGGAACAGATACAGCAGGAACGTGAGCCCCAGAGCGACCGGCCACAGCCAGTGCCGCCAGCCGGGCGGCGGCGGTGGTGCGGTCGGAACAGGCCGGTCGCCGCGCGGCCGGGGAACAGGCTGCTTACTCATCAGTCCTTCTTTCACGGGCCGGACAAGAGAGCTCTGGGCGGTGCGGGCGTTACTCCGTTACGGGGCGACCCGGGGCTCGCCGTCGGCCAGTTCGCCGGCGCGCCCGGCCGCCCTGCGGCTGTATGGGTGGCGGGCATAGCCGCCCAGCCGGCTGGCTCGCCGGCCGGGACAGTCATCATCTCCTAAACCTGGACAGTCATCTCCATGATGCGCTTGTAGCGCGTAACTTCGGGTCAGGGATTCGGCGGGCCGACAAACGGAAACTCGGCCAGCAGGTCGTCGTGCGACTTGAGGCCCGGCTCGGGCTGCTGGGCCTGGCTGCGTCGATGATCAGCACGGTCTGGCCGGGGTCGTCGGGCGCCGGGAAGACGAACAGGTCGGTGAAGTCCAGGCGTACGTGCTGACCGGCGGCCGGCGGTGCGCCGTGCGGTCAGGGTCGGTCGGGCGGCGCCCAGGCGAGCGGGTCGAGCGTGCCGTCGATGGCAGCCCGGGCCACATCGGTGAGGCGACGATTGTGATTGCGGGCGTAGGCCCGCAGCCGGGAGAACGCATCGGCCAGGTCGACGCCGGCGCGTTCGGAGATCACGCCCTTAGCCTGCTCGATAACTACCCGGCTGGTCAGTGCGGCGGACAGCTGCTCGTTCAGCCGCTGGGCCTCGGCGCTGGCCCGATGCTGGGCGATGCTGAGCGCGGCGAGGTCGGCGAAGGCCCGGGCGACGATGAGATCCGCCCTGGTCATCGGAGTGCGGCTATTGCTGAGCAAGTTCAGCGCGCCGAGGGTCATCTCCCGCAACCGCAGCGGCAGCGCGAGCGCCGACCGGAAGCCGGCCTGCCGGGCGGCGGCGGCGAACGACGGCCACGGGCCGGCGCCGGCCTGCAGATTCTCATGCTCGACCGGCTCGCCGGTGCGGAAGGCGTCCAGGCATGGCCCTTCCTGGGCCTGCAGCTCGAACAACTCCAGCAGCCGCATCGCCTCGCTGGAGGAGGCCACTAGCCCCAGGCTGCCCGCCGGGGAAGCTAGCATGACCCCGGCGGCGGAGACGCCGAGCAGGTGGACGCACCGGTCCGCAAGCCCGGTCAGCATGTCGACGATGTCGTAGTCGTCGACCAGGGTGTCGGCCATCTCGACCAGTGACTTGACCATGTCGGCTTCCCGGGCCATCTCTACCTCCAGGGCGCCAGCAGCACGTCTGGGCTGCGCGCGCCGGATCGGGGCCTGCCCCGCCGCATCCATCGTAGTGGCGGCCGGTCCCCGCCCTGGCGCGCTGAGGGCGAGTCATCCGAGCCGGAGCCTGCGGCCGATGACATCGCGGGCCACGTCAGCCAGCAGGCGATCGCTGCTGAACGCGAACGCCCGCAGGCGGATGAGCGCCTCGGTCACGCTGATGCCCTCCTGGACCGAGACCATGCCGGCCGCGTTGTGCACCGCGAAATGGAAGTCGGCGCCGGCCTCCAGCTCCGCGGCGAGCATGTCAGGGGGCGCGCCGGCCTGGGCCTCCAGCACCCAGCGGGCGGCCACATCCGCCACCACTAGCGCGTCAGCGTGCTGGTCGCCGGTCAGCGGGCCGGGCGAATCCCGGTAGAGGTTGAGCGCGCCCAGGTGCACCGTCCCGGCCCGCAGCGGGAACCCGAAGACAGCCCGCACCCCGGCCTGCAGTGCCGGCGGAGTGAAGGCCGGCCAGCGGCGTGTCACCGGATCGGCCAGGTCGGGCTCGGCCACGGCGGTGTCCTGCTGGTAGGCGTCCACGCACGGGCCCTCGCCCAGCGTGTACTGCAAGTCCTCGATCAGCATGCTCACCTCATCAGTGGTGCACAACGACCCTCGCGGTATGTCACCCGACATGAGCATGACCCCTGCCCCGTTCACGCCCACGATAGCCGGGCAGGCCCCGCACAGCCGGCCAGAAGACCACCCACCTCCCCCCGCAGACAGCGCTACTAGGACCCGGCGCAGCCTGTCGCCGGCCATTCAGCACCCCGATGCCACGCCAGGACCCCGGCGCGCCTGCCGCGACACCGTGCCATCGCTCACCTGCTGCCTCCTTCGCCTGAAAAAGGAAGGCGTCAGCAGGGACTGGACTCAACGCCGCTCCGGGCCCGGGCATCGGACCCTCACCGTCCACGCTACGCCACATACATACGATGGCGGCATGTACTCGACCCAGGTCATTTGTCACGTGAGAGCTCCACGGTCAGCGGTCTACCGGGCGCTCCTGGATGCCGGCGCGATCGAGAAATGGCGGGTACCCGCCGGTATGAGCAGCCATGTGCATGAATTCGACAGCCGCGAGGGCGGCTCATTCCGGGTCTCGCTGACCTACGACGCGCCGGACAGAACCGGCAAGTCAGCGCTGCGCACTGACACCTATCACGGCCGCTTCGAAGAGCTCGTCCCGGACCAGCAGGTGGTTGAGGTGCTCGAGTTCGAGACCGCAGATCCGGCCCTGAGCGGCACGATGACGATAACGACCACGCTCACCGACTCAGGCAGCGGCACGGATGTCCGTGTCGTGCACGAAGGAATTCCCGACAGCGTGCCCTCCGCCGACAACGAGGCGGGCACCCGGATGGCACTGGCGAACCTCGCCAGGCTCGTGGAGACCGCTGGCACGCCCTAAGCGAGTGGTCCTGGACGTGGTGATCACGGCCGCCTCCGTCCAGGACCGCCAAGCCGCCCGGCCGCTGCTGTGGAACCTGCACCGCACTGGCCGCCAGGTCCGCCTGATCTGGGCCGATGCCGGATACACCGGCAAGCTGTCCGCCTGGGCCACGGCGATGAAGATGACCCTGCGGATCGTCTCCAAGCGCGACCCGCACGCCTTCCATGATCTTGTGGGCCATGATCGCCCTCATGGCCCGGCGCCTGGCTCAGCCCGCCAATAGTCAGACACTCACTTATAGCAATCTGAAGATCAACACCACGTCCGTGGAAGGCAACTCGTGACGGTCACCCAGGGCGCAATCGGGCCGCTTGCTTGGTGAGGTAGTCCCGCTCGGCGGTGCTGCGCGCACGGGCCGCCGCGCGGGTGTAGTGCTCGCGGGCGACGTCGTGGTGTCCTGCCCGCTCGTGCAGGAGTGCACGCACGGCGTCGAGCCGGTGATGGTCGCCAAGCCGCGTCGCAACCTGCTCGATGGCGGTCAGCCCGGCTAGTGGGCCGTAGACCTCGCCGACCGCGACCGCGCGGCTGAGCGCGGCAACCGGATTGTCGGTGAGCTCGAGGAGTTCGTCGTACCAGGCGAGTATCTGCGGCCAGTCGGTTTCCTCAGCGGTAGCGGCGTCGTCGTGCAGCGCGGCGATGGCGGCCTGGATCTGGTACTCACCGCGCCGGTCGCGGGCCAGGGCCGCCTGCAGGATGCGCACGCCTTCGGCGATCTCGGCCTCGTTCCATCGCGTGCGGTCCTGCTTGTCGAGGGGGACGAGTGTGCCGTGCTCGTCGGTGCGCGAGGCGCGGCGGGCATGGTGCAGTAGCATCAGCGCGAGCAGCCCGGCGACCTCGGGCTCGTCGCTCGCGAGCGTCAGCTGGCGGGTTAGGCGGATCGCTTCGCCGGACAGATCGACCCGTCCGGAATAGCCCTCGTTGAAGATCAGGTACAGCACGCGCAGTACGACTGCTACGTCGCTGGGCTGCGCGAACGGCTGGCCGCTGACCGTTCGCTTGGCGCGGCTGATGCGCTGCGCCATCGTCGCCTCCGGAACTAGGAACGCTTCGGCGATCTGCTCGGGTCGTCAGCCCGCCGATGGCGCGCAGCGTGAGCGCGATCGCCGACGCCGGGCTCAGCGCCGGGTGGCAGCACAGGAACAGCAGCAGCAGCGTGTCGTCAGCCTGCTCGGCGGGTCCGGGCACGGGCTCGTGGCTCAGCGCGTCCTCGCGCCGGCGCCGCGCCGCCTCGGAGCGCCGCGCGTCGATCAGCTTGCGGCCCGCGACGGTGAGCAGCCAGCCCTTCGGGTCGCCGGGAGGCGCGTCGCCCCAGGACCGCTGCGCTTCCAGCAGCGCGTCCTGCACGGCATCCTCGGCCGCCGCGAAGTCGTTCCCGCGACGGACGAGGATGCCGAGCACCTGCGGCGCCAGGACGCGGACGACGTCCTCGTTCACTCGGTCGCGGCCGGGGCGTCGCTCATCACCGGCCGAATCTCGATCCACTCGTAAACCGGCTGCCCGCCCTTGCCTGGCGCGGACGAGAGCTAGGCCGCCACCTCGTGCGCCCGCGCCTCGGACTCGACATCGATCATGAACCAGCCGGCGGCGAGTTCCTTGGTCTCCGGAAACGGGCCGTCCGTGGTCACCGGCGCCGCGCCCGGCCCGCCGTAGCGGACGTACGTCCCCTCCGGACTCAGCGCCTGCACGTCGACGAACTCGCCCCGGTTGCGCAGCAGCTCGCCCACGTGGCGCTGGAACGCCATGTGCGCGGTGATCTCGTCCTCTGTCCACTCGCTCATCGGCACGAAGTCCGGGTGGCGCTCGGGGCCACCGGTGTAGTGCTTGAGCAGAAGGTACTTCGGCATCGTCACTCCTCGTATTCCGTGGCAGCTATCGTGCCGCCGTCACACCCAGGACGGAACCGGCCACGACTTCTCGACATCACCAAGCCCTGGAACGCTCCGCTGGCCATCGCCGGGTCAGCCGCCAGCGGCAGCGTAGGTCGCGATGATCGCGCCCGTGCTGGTCACCTGGCTGTCGGCCAGCCGCAGCGGCCGCAGCGCGCCGTCGTCGCGGAAGAGGCGCTTGCCGCCGCCCGCCACCAGCGGATCGATCATCAGCCGGAGCTCGTCCACCAGGCCCAGGACCATCAGGGTCTGGACGAGCCCAGGGCTGCCGATCACATGGAGGTCCTTGCCCTCCTCCGCCTTCAGCGCGCGCACGGCCGCGCCGATGTCGCCTCGCAGCAGCTTCGAATTCTGCCAGCCGAGCGGCTCGTCGAGGGTCGACGAGGCGACATACTTCGGCAACGCGTTCAGGGGCTCGGCGAGCACCTGCTGCTCCTGCGGCGCGTTCGGCCAGTGGGCCGCGAAGATCTCGTACGTGCCGCGCCCCAGCAGGTAGCCGCCCGCGCCGCGCACGTTCTCGATCACCCAGTTCATGGACAGGTCATCGAAGTAGCGGGTATGCCATCCACCGTGCCCGAAGCCACCGGCCACGTCCTCATCGGCATAACTGGGAGCCTGCACCACCCCGTCCAGCGTCATCCACTCGTTCGCGATCACTTTCCGCATCCCGGCCTCCTACCGGACGTTGTCCGCCGCTCCGCCCTCGCGTCGCGGAACGGCGCTGTCACCCGCTAGGACGGAGCCAGGCGCCCGTCTTCGACATGACTCGCGGACCGGTCGGCGGCCCCCTGCTGCTCCACGCGAGAACGCCCAGGCCAGGACGGGCCTGGGCGTTCACGTTGACCCTCATTCAGCGATTTGTCCGGGATCATGTGCCTGGCGGCTAGGCGTGCGGTCAGGAAGTACGACGTCGTGTAGGCCGTGATCGGCAGGGAAAACTGCCCAGCGTCCAGGTCGACCAGCGGCACACCCAGAATCTTCGCGTCCGGAGGCGCCCGGTGAGAAAGAGCCTGGCCCCCTCGCCCGCGAAGGCGCGTGCGACAGCGCCGCCGATCGCGCCTTCGGCGCCGTAGATCACCGCAACCTTGTCTTGCACTATCATCTCTGATTCCTCTCTGGGCCCGGGTGGTCACGCCTGCCACCTCATGCATGACGACCGACGGCTGAGACTCAGCTACGCGGGGCGGCCGTTTCGCCATCCACCGGCCACCGGATCGTCAGAGCCGTCGATGATGTAGTCACCGCGATGTCGGGAAAGTGGGCGGCGACCAACCGCCCAGTTCGCCCCTCGGCCGGTGTCTATATCAGGATGGAAGCGCGACATGGTGCGGGAAGCAGGTGAGGTGACGGTGAGGGTGGTGACGGGCGACCTGATGTCCCGGGCGCGGGCCGGGGACGGCGAGGCGTTCGGGGAGATGACCGAGCCGTACCGCCGGGAGCTACAGGTGCACTGCTACCGGATGCTCGGATCCTTCGAGGACGCCGAGGACGCCTTGCAGGAGACGCTGCTGGCCGCCCGGCAAGGCCTGGGAGGGTTCGAGGGGCGCGCCTCGATCCGCACCTGGCTCACCGGATCGCCAGCAACCGGTGTCTCAACGCGCTTCGCTCGGCCAGCCGGCGACCCGCCCAGGAGTGGGACATTCCCGGGGTTGAACCGCCCGAGCCGGCCCGGCTCGGCGAGATCGTGTGGCTCCAGCCCTTTCCCGACGCCCTCCTGGACGGCGGGATCGGCGTGCCGCCCGGCCCCGAGGCCCGTTACGAGTCCGCCGATCTCGACGCGGTGGTGGCCCTGCTGACCGACGACGTGTTCATGTCGATGCCGCCGATGCCGTTCGAATATCAGGGCCGGGACGTCGTGTCCCGCTTCTGCGCCAGCATCTTCGGCGCGGGCCGCAGGTTCGAGCTGGTACCGACGCGAGCCAACGGCCAGCCGGCGTTCGGAGCCTACCTGCGCGCCCCGACCGGCATCCGCCACGGGACCGGCCTGTTCGTCCTCACCGTCACCGGCGACCGGATCTGCGCCCTGACCCGCTTCGACACCAGCGTGCTCCCATGGTTCGGGCTACCGCGATCACTTACCGGCCAGGACCTCGCGCTGGCGCCGATCATCTCGGCTAGTTCGTCCGGACCGAGCCAGAGGGTGCTCTGCCGTGGCCGGATCAACCGCGCGGCTCAGGCTGAGGGCGGCCAGACGACCGGGAACAACGGGTGGTCCATGATCGCGCCAGCGGGGAGTTCGGCGTCCAGGCCGTCGAACGGCGGTGAGGTACGCCAGCCGCGCGGCGCGTGGCGGGCCCCGGCCGACAGGTACCGCAGCGACAGCACCCGCCTGCGGCCAAGATACGGAAAGCCGGGCGCGCCGTGGACCGTGAGGAAGTCGAAGAAGATGGCGTCGCCGGGCTGCAGCTCGAACCTGCGGATGTCGAACGCGTCCCGGTCGGCCTCGATGTCGGGCAGCTCGGCCAGGCTTCCCTCCGGGAACCACCTGGCCTCGCCGGCCAGGAAGGTGCGGGGCATCAGCCACGGCCCGCTGTGGGTGCCCGCCACTAGCTCCAGGCAGCCGGCCTCGGGTACCGGATCCACCGGAATCCAGGCACTCACGCCCGGACCGTCGACGTTGTAGTACGGCTGGTCCTGATGCCACGGGGTGCGCTGCCGCGTTCCGCCCTCTTTCACGAGCACATGATCGTGGTAGAACCTGACCTGCGAAGTCGACATCAGTTCCGCGGCGATCTGCGGCAGGCGCGAGTTCCTGGCCAGCTTCTCGATCTCGCCGATCTCACGCCACCGGCGGAAGTCCTCGATGAAGAAACCTGGATCGTCCGCGCCGCTGGCCACCTGGGCGAGCGGGCCCGGGCTGGCCAGCACGGCATCGATCGCCCGGGCCGCGTTAGCCACCTCGCCGGGATCCAGCGCCCGCCGGACGCAGACCACGCCGTCGCTGGCGAAGGCGTCGGTCAGCTCCTGAGTTATCAGCGGCCCGGTCACGGCTCCACGATAGATCGAGCGGAAAATCGGTTGCCGGTGCGGGCCGCGCCTGCATACCGTCCCGGCATGGCTTCCATCATGAGCATGGTCCGTCGTGTCCGCCACCGGGCGGTCAAGGCGGGCGTGGGACTGGCACCCGCTCGTTGACGACTGGGCCTCACGGATCGTGGCCGAAGCCGGGGTCCGGCCCGGTGATCTTGTCCTCGACATCGGCGCCGGCCAGGGCGCGCTGACCGCGCACCTGCTCGAGCAGGGCGCCCGCGTCATTGCCGTCGAGCTGCACCCGGCTCGGGTCCGGCGGCTCCGCGAGCGCTTCGCCGGGATGCCGGTGACCGTGGCGCATGCCGATGCCATCTCGCTCCGGCTGCCGCGGCGGCCGTTCCGCGTGGTGGCCAGCCCGCCGTACGGCCTGTCCAGCCCGCTGCTCCGCCAGCTGCTGGGGCCGTCGTCTCAGCTGGCCGCCGCGGATGTAGTGCTGCAGCGGGCCGGGGTCCGGCGATACGCCGAGTTGCGGGCGCCGGGCGCGGGACGCTGGCATCGGCGCTGGGATGTGCAGGCCGGTCTGACGCTGCCGCGCCGCGCCTTCCGGCCGCCGCCCCAGGTCGACTCGGCCGTGCTGGTCGTGCGCCGCCGATGAGCGACCCGGTAACCAGCTGGCGCCCGCGGCGTCGATGTCGTAGCTAGATTTCTGCTGCGCCGGCCAAGGCCATCCGGGCCGCTTTCGACGCGGCGGCGTTGCGGGTCGCCGTCCTCGGCCCGGCCGGGATCGACCGGAGCCCGAGCAGGCGCATCTTCTGCCGGGTGATCCGCGCGGCCGCGGCTGCACCGAGCCCATTGAGGATGGTCAGTGCCTCGCGCAGCGCCGTTTCATCCGTTGCATCGCTCAGGGCCAGCGCCGCATCCCAGGGGCAGCCCAGGTCAGTCCAGATCTGCGCGGCCCGCTGCCAGTCACCCTGGAGCTGCCGCTGGTAAGGCTCGGCGACCGCACCGCGCGGCAG
Source organism: uncultured Actinomycetota bacterium (assembly GCA_963775745.1). GTDB lineage: Bacteria > Actinomycetota > Actinomycetes > Streptosporangiales > Streptosporangiaceae > DATBGO01. Next base: position 354,663 of record CAVZKE010000017.1, on the reverse strand, counting down.
CCGGGGCGAAGCGGTACGGCGCAGCCATACGCCAACCGCGCCGCGCAGCCAGGCATCGCCGCATGCATCCCGCGCATACTCAGCCAGCGCCGCCAGCTGAGTCTCCCGTTCCAGCAACAGCATGCTTGCCATTGTCTGCCCCAGCGGCGTTGAACGCGACCAGGCGGTGGCGTCGTTGTGGTACGGCTCGATCTGGCGGACGCCGAACTGGTCGGCCCTCGCGTGGCCGGTGTCCGCTGCGATCTTGATCATTGAGCTGGCTGGGCCGGCCGGTGGCGGCCCGGCATAACGATCACGCCGAACGGGTAGGGCCCGGGCAGTCGATGGCTGCCCACCGCCGGCCGTGCGGTGTGGGCGGCCGCCGGGGGTAGCTCCACGGCGGGGCTGACAGCGGGGATCAGGCTGCAGGCGGTGGTGGAGGTGCTGCCCGGGACCGCTCCGGGAGCTAGCCCGCTATCGCGCCACCACGCTGACGATCCGGCCCGGCACGATGACCACGCGCTGGACAGCCAGGCCCGTGGTGTGCAGCGCGAAATCCCGGTGCGCGGTGAGCAGTTGCTCGATCTGCTCCCGGTCGGCGCCGACGGGCACCTGCATGGTGAACCGGGTCTTCCCGTTGATCTGGACAGGCAGGCTAACGGCCTGCTCGGCGGCCAGGGCCTGGTCAGCCTCCGGCAGGGCCGCATAGGCCAGCGACCCTTCGTGGCCGAGGCGCTGCCACAGCTCTTCTGCGATGTGCGGGGCGAGCGGGGCCACCATCAGCACCAGCGGCTCGGCCAGGGCCCGGGGCAGCGCGCCGTCCGCCGCCGTGATCCGGCCCGCGCGCGAGGTCAGCTCCATCAGCCGGGCGATGCCGGTGTTGAACCGCAGCGCCTCGAAGTCCCTGCGGACCACCATGATCGTCTGGTGCAGGCGCCGGAGCGTGCCCTCGTCGAGCGCCCGGTCGCTGACCCGCGGCTGCCCGGTCTGCTCGTCGATCATGCTCCGCCATAGCCGCTGCAGGAACCGGTGCACGCCGGTGACGTCGCTGGTGTGCCAGGGCCGGTCGGTGTCCAGCGGTCCCATCGCCATCTCATACAGCCGCAGCGTGTCCGCGCCGTACCGGTCATACATCTCGTCCGGGCTGACGCCGTTCTTCAGGCTCTTGCCCATCTTGCCGGCCCGCCGGGTCACCGGCCGGCCCTGGTAGCTGGGCTCGCCATCGTCGCCGTCGGTGACCTCGGCCGCCGGCACGTACCTGCCCCGCTCGTCGGTGAAGGCATCGGCCAGGATGTAGCCCTGATTGAACAGGCGCCGGAACGGCTCTCGGGTGGAGACGTATCCCAGGTCGTAGAGCACCTTGTGCCAGAACCGCGCGTACAGCAGGTGCAGCACCGCGTGCTCGACGCCGCCGACGTACAGGTCGACGCCGCCATCGCCGACGTGCGCGGGATCAGGCGGCACCATCCAGTAGCGTTCCACCACCGGATCGACGAGCGCCTGCTGGTTGTCCGGGTCCAGGTACCGCAGGTAGTACCAGCAGGAGCCGGCCCACTGCGGCATGGTGTTGAGCTCGCGCCGGTAGGAGTGGCGGCCATCACCCAGGTCGAGTTCGACGGTGGCCCAGCTGGTCGCCCGGGCCAGCGGCGGCACTGGCTCGCTGGCGGAATCCTCGTCCTGCGGCTGTGGCCGGAAGTCGGTCATCTCCGGAAGCCGCACCGGCAGCTGGTCCTCGGGTAGCGCGATCGGCAGCCCGCTGGAGTCATACACGATCGGGAACGGCTCGCCCCAGTAGCGCTGCCGGGAGAACAGCCAGTCGCGCAGCCGGTAAGACCGGGCGGCCCGGCCGGCGCCGGCCTGCTCGAGCCAGCCGATGGCGGCGGTGATCCCGTCCGGGATGCTCAGCCCGGTCAGCTTCGGACCTGGCGCGGCGAGGTAGCCGCCGTCGGCGCCGAGCACCGGCCGGACGTCCAGCCCGAAGCGGTCCGCGAACTCCAGGTCCCGCTGGTCATGGGCGGGCACGCCCATGATGGCGCCGGTGCCGTAGCCCATCAGGACGTAGTCGGCCACGAACACCGGGAGCTGCCCGCCGGTGGCCGGGTTGATCAGGTAAGCGCCGGTGAACACGCCCGTCTTGGCCGCCGCGCCTGCGGTGCGCTGCCGGTCACTGAGCCGGGCGGCCAGCTGCTGGTAGGCGGTCACGGCCTGCCGTGGCGTCCAGGTCACGGCGCCGCGGCGGCCCGCCGGGTTCCGCCAGGATTCGGGGACGCGCTGCGGCCAGGACTCCGGGATGATCTGGCTGACCGCCGGATGCTCAGGGGCCAGCACCACGTAGGTGGCCCCGGCCAGGGTGTCCGGGCGGGTCGTGAAGACCTCGATCGCCGTGCCGTCCCGCGCGCCCGGCAGGGTGATATAGGCCCCGTCGCTGGCGCCGATCCAGTTCCGCTGCAGCTGCTTCAGGGACTCCGGCCAGTCCACCAGGTCCAGGTCATCGATCAGCCGGTCAGCGAACGCCGTGATCCGCAGTTTCCACTGCCGCAGCGGCCGCCGGAACACCGGGTAGTTGCCGACGTCGCTGCGCCCGTCGGCGGTGACCTCCTCGTTGGCCAGCACGGTGCCGAGCCCGGGGCACCAGTTGACCAGTTCCTCGGAGATATAGGCCAGCCGGTGGCTGTCGATCAGCTCGCGCCGCTGCCGGTCGGACAGCTCGGGCCACCGGCGGCCGCCAGGGGTGTCCCGCTGGCCGGTCTCGAGCTGCGCGGCCAGCTCCTCGATCGGCCGGGCCCGCCCGGTCCGCTCGTCGCGCCAGCTATTGAAGATCTTGAGGAAGATCCACTGGGTCCAGCGGTAATAGCCGGGATCGGCGGTCGAGATCTCGCGCCGGGTGTCGTGGCCCAGGCCGAGGCGGCGGAGCTGGCGGCGCATGTTGCCGATGTTGTCCTGGGTGGTCACCCGCGGATGCTGGCCGGTGTCGATCGCGTACTGCTCAGCGGGCAGCCCGAAGGCGTCGTAACCCAGCGAGTGCAGGACGTGGTGCCCGGTCATCCGCAGGTACCTGGCGTAGACGTCGGTGGCGATATAGCCGAGCGGGTGGCCGACATGCAGGCCGGTCCCGCTCGGATACGGGAAGAAGTCCAGCACGTAGAACTTGGGCCGCCCGGCCTGCTGCGCGAAGCCCGCGGCCAGCGACCCGGCCGGATTGGGCGAGCCGAAGGTGCCGCTCGCCGCCCACCACCGCTGCCAGCGTGACTCGATCTCGCCGGCCAGCCGCGCCGTGTAGCGGAAGGGCGGCTGCCCGTCGGCCGGGCCGGCTGGGCCGCGACGACCCGGGCTCGCTTCGCTCTGGTTCATCTCACCCTCGTCGCTCCGCTGCGGACCCGCGCCGGTCCGACGAGCGGTCAGATCACACCGAACAGCCGGTCACCGGCATCGCCCAGACCCGGGACGATGTAGCCGCGGTCGTTCAGCGAGTCATCCAGCGCGGCCGTCACCACCCGAACCGGGGCCGCCGAGTCAGCACCGAACACCGCCTCCAGCCGGGCCACCCCCTCCGGCGCGGCCAGCAGGCAGATGGCCGTGACTGCCGCGGCGCCGCGGGAGACGAGCATGGTGATCACGGTCTCCAGGGTGCCGCCCGTGGCCAGCATCGGGTCGAGCACGAACGCCTCGCGGGCGGTCAGGTCGGCGGGCAGCCGGTCGGCGTAGGTGGAGGCGATCAGCGTCTCCTCGTCGCGGGCCAGGCCGATGAAACCGACATCAGCGCGGGGCAGCAGGCGCGCCATGCCGTCGAGCATCCCGATGCCAGCGCGCAGTACCGGGACGACCAGCGGGGCGGGCCGGGCCAGCTTGACGCCGTCCGCCATCGCGACGGGGGTCTGCACCGAAACACGCTCGACTCGCATGTCACGGGTCGCCTCATAGGCGAGCAGGGTTACCAGTTCCTCGGTGAGGCTGCGGAAGGTCGGCGTATCGGTGCGGACGTCACGCAGGGCGGTGAGCTTGTGCGCGATGAGCGGGTGGTCAGCTACCAGCGTTTGCATGACCGGTAGTGTCGCAGCCCCGCCCGGCCTGGCCAACAGCGCCATGCCCGGCAGCATCACGCTCACCCCAGGCCAGCCCGGCGACGCCGGGTCCTGGAGTGGCCTGAACGGAGCTCCGGGGTGCTCCCCGCTGCCTCAGCGGATCGGCAGCGGCCAGGACGCGGGGCCGTGCTGGCGTGCGGTGTACCGCCGCCAGGAAACTTCGAACAGGGCACCGCCGAGCGGCGAATCGCCGATCCGCCAGTGGCCCCCGGTCGAGGAGGCGATCGAGTCGGCGATGGCCAGCCCGAGGCCGGCGCCGCCGCCCTGCTCGGTCGAGCGGTGGAACCGGTCGAACAGCAGCAGCCGGTCCGCCTCGGGCACGCCCGGCCCGCTGTCCTCCACGACCAGGCTGACCCGATTGCCGCGCGGGACGACGCTGATCCGGACGGTGCCGCCCGGCCCGGCGTATCGGCAGGCGTTGTCCACCAGCACGCCGGCCAGCCGGTCGATCCATTCGGGCGGCGCGCTGATCCAGGCCGCCTCCGGATCGGCGGGCAGCACGCAGATGTCGAAGGACTGCGACCGGGCGACCGCCGCGAACCGATCCGCGCATTCCTGCGCGATCGTGGTGAGATCGAGCGGCTCATCGGTCGGCGGCGGCGGGTTCGAGTCGAATCTGGCCAGCCACAGCATGTCCTCGACGATGCGGCGCAGCCGCTGGCTCTCGCCGTCCACGCGGACCAGCGCGGACCGGTAATCGGCGGCGTTCCTGGGCGCGCTCAGCGCGATGGACGTCTCCGCGCTGATCACGCTGAGCGGGGTGCGCAGCTCGTGTGAGGCGTCGGCGGTGAACTCGAGCTGACGGCGCCGCGACTGCTCGACCGGTGCCATCGCCCGCAATCCGATGATCAGTGATCCGGCGAACATGGCCAGCAGCAGGATCGGCGCGCCCAGCAGCTCGCCGTCCCGCAGCACGGCCAGGACGTGCTTCTCCTCCGCGAGGCTCTCGCCGGCCACCAGGCGCGAGTCACCCGAGCGGGCCGCTCTCAGCATGAAGGCGCTGGACCCGAGCCGGGCCTGGCGCCGCTGGCCGCTGGCCGGAGCCGCGGCCGCGGGCAGCCCAGGGCCGTCGACGCTCAGCCGCAGGGCGGCACCGCCCGGGCCGACCAGCCACAGGAACACCGGCGCGCCGTCGACGTCCACGTCGTCGTCGTCCTCGCGGGACAAGGCCGCCGGGCTGCTGCCGGTGAAATCGGCCAGGCGCTCGACCAGCCGGGCGTCGACCTCGCCGGCCATCCGGTCCGTTACCACCTTGTCCAGGATCGCGGCGGATCCGGCGTAGACCACGGCGATCAGCAAGGTCGCGGCGAGCGCCACCCGGATCGGGTGGCCGGCCTGCGGCGGAAGCGAGGGGCGCCACATGGCTACCTGGCCAGGATCCGGTATCCGACCCCGCGGACCGTCTCGATCCGGACCGTGCTGCCGGCCAGCTTGGACCGCAGCCGGGCGAGGTGGACGTCAATGGTGTTGGAGCCGAGCGCGTCGGCCTCGTGATCCCAGACATGCAGCGCGATCGATCGGCGTTCCACCACGGCCGGGGCCCGGCGCATGAGCATTTCCAGGATGCCCCGCTCCGTGACGGTCAGCGCCGGCCGCTGGCTGCCGATCCTGACCTCGCGCGTGGCCGGGTCGAGCACCAGGTCGCCGATCACCAGCTGCGGCTGCTGCAGGGTCCGCGGCCGGCGCTGCAGGGCCCGGATCCTGGCCAGCAGCTCGGTGAATTCGAACGGCTTGACCAGGTAGTCGTCGGCGCCCTGGTCGAGCCCGGTGACCCGGTCGGCGGGCGTGTCCCTGGCCGTCAGCATCAGCACCGCCGTCGGTGAGGTGGTCCGGCGCATCTGCTGCAGGACTTCCAGGCCGGTCCGGGCGGGCATCCGCCAGTCCAGGATCGCCACCTCGTACTCGTAGGCCCGCAGGTAACCGAGGGCGGCCTCGCCGTCCGGCGCGGTGTCCACGACATAGCCGTTCTCCCGCAGTCCGCGGGCCAGGACTTCGCGCAGGCCCCGGTCGTCCTCGGCCACCAGCACCCTCATGGTCATAGGTTTACCTGCTCGGCGGCTGTGGCCGGGCCCAGTTCGGGGTGCGGCGCGGCTGGCCGGCTGACCTCATCGGGCGCTACCGGGGCAGTCGCCGCCAGACGGGCCTGGGCACCAACCGCAGCACGGCGGCCAGCACCGCCAGCTGCGGCGGGACCCAGACGACGGCCGCGGTCCCGCGCAGCGCCGCGGCGACGGCCGTTCCGACCGCCGCCGGGGTGGTGGCCAGCGGGGCCGGGGTCAGGCCGGCCGTCATCCGGCCGGTCACGAAGCCGGGCCGGACCAGCAGCACGCGCACGCCGGTGCCGTGCAGGGCATCGGCCAGCCCGCGGGCGAAGGCGTCCAGGCCGGCCTTGGCGGCGCCGTAGACGAAGTTGGCCTTGCGGGGCCGGATCGCGGCGACGGACGAGAGCACCACGATCGTCCCGTGCCCCTGGCCGCGCATCCGGTCCGCGGCGGCGAGCAGGGTCGTGACGTGCCCGGTGAAGTTGGTCTCGATGAGCTGGCCGCCCCGCAGCGGGTCCGCGTCCAGCTTCTCCTGCGGGACCAGCACGCCCGCAGCGGAAATGACCAGGTCCACGTCGCCCCCGGCGAAGGCCTCGTCGATCAGCGCCTGGTGGGCGTGCAGCGCGGTGGCGTCGTAGGGCAGGGTCCGCACCTGGTAGCGGAGCGACTTGCCCGCCGCCTCCAGCCGCTGCGGGTCCCGGCCCGCCAGCAGGACCTCGGTCTCGGCGGGCGCGTCCAGGGCAGCCAGGATCTCCAGGCCGATCTCGCTGGTCCCGCCGAGCAGCAGCACCCGGCCGGGCCGTCCCAGGGCATCGTTCATCTACAGTCCCACCGCAAAGAGCACCAGCCAGGCCAGCTCGCAGGCGAGCATCCCGGAATCCCGGGCGATCAGGTCCTCGACGGCCTTGCTGCTGGCCTTGGCGGTCAGCCAGTCGAACCGCACCAGCGCCGCGGCCAGCGGCACCGCGCTGGCCAGGTGCCAGCCGCGCATCCAGGCGCCGTGCGCGGTGTACGCCCACATCAGATAGGCCCCGATCATCGCCGCGGCGACGACTCGCTCGGCCAGCCGCAGCAGTCCCGGGCTGTACCAGCGCATCACCGGCCGGTGCCGGGTCGCGTCGGCGCCCAGCACCCGCAGCTCGGTGAAGCGCTTGGCGATGGCCACCATGAACGCGCCGAGGCTGCAGACCAGCAGGAACCAGCCGGACGGCGGCACATGCGTGGCGACCGCCCCGCCGAGCGCCCGCAGCAGGAATCCGGACGCGACGAACATCATCTCGACGATGGGAACGTGCTTGAGCACCAGCGTGTACAGGACCGACAGGACCAGGTAGACGCAGATCACCAGGGTCAGCCGGGGCTCGCCGATGCCGAAGCCCGAGGCTTCGGCCGCGACCACGCACACCGCGGCCAGCCCGAGCGCCTGGGCCTTCGGCAGCTCGCCGGAGGCGATCGGCCGGTACCGCTTGTACGGATGGCTGCGGTCGCGTTCGGCGTCGACGACGTCGTTGACGAAATAGACGGCGCTGGAGGCGGCCACGAAGGCGGCCGCCGCGACGAGCGCGTAGGCCAGGCCGTCGGCCCGGCCAAGCGTCGCGCCGGCCAGCGGCGCCGCGAAGACCAGCAGGTTCTTCGGCCACTGCCGGGGCCTGGAGGTCTGCACGACAGCTGCGACCCAGCGCAGCGGGGCCGGGTAACGCGCGAGCCGTTCAGCCGCTCGCGGACCGCTGACCCCCGTATCCGGCGACCGGGTCGTCATCGTGCGTAGACCGCCGTGAAGTCGCGGTTGGCGCCCACGTAGTAGCGGTCGGGCGGCTGGACCTGGTCGGGCAGCAGGTTGACCGGAGTCGGATCGCCTGGATGGTGCTTGGGCAGGTAATACATGAAGGACATCCAGTCCGGGTTGATGTCGAGCTGCATCGCCGAAACACAGCCTGCGCGCTTGAGCAGGCCCGCTAGCGTCCGCACGTCGAGCGCCGGTCCATAGGCGAAGATGATCCTTCCATCGCGGGTAACGCCGATCCCCGAGCGCCAGACATAGTACGCGCCGCCGAGGGTAGCGCCCCAGCTAGTCTCCACATTATTGTCAACCGACGCAGGTACCTTGCCGTTCGTGACGATCAGATGCAGGTTCTGGCGCACGCCGGCGACCTTTCCTGTCATGCGCAGCCCGCCCCGGTCCCAGAGGCCGATCGCGATATGCCCGTCCCTGTAGTAGACGATCGATGCCACTGCGGGGTTGAGAGTTCCCCGGCGATCCCCGTTAAGAAAAAAGCCGCCGTCCGATGTGGAGATCTTGAATCCGCCATTGAAGGTGGCGATCAGGCCCCGGCGGGATCCGGCCGGGATGAACGAATCCGAATGCCAGCTGCCCGGGCCCGGGTCTTCCGAGCCGGGGTGCAGCTGGAACCTGACCAGTCGCGGATTCATCGAGACAATCCCGGACACGTAGGAGGTGTGCACGCTGTCCGGCCGCAGGTAGGTGCCGAAGATCGCCGGCTCGCCGCCCGCCGTGGCCAGGACCCGCCAGGCGCCCTCCCCGGCCAGCGGCTTCCCGGCGGGCGAGCTGAGCCGCCGCGGCGGATCCAAGCTGGCCAGCAGCTTCGTCTGAGCCGGCCCGCGGGCCGCGGCGGCACCGGCCCCGCGGTCGGGCCGGTCAGTGCGAACGACGGCTTGCCGCCGACCTTCGGGGCCCGGTAGGTGAGCCATTCACCCAGGGTGACGACGGGCCCGAGATAGTGGTCGCGGGCCCATTCAGCGAGCCGCTCAGCGATGGTGCCGCCGCCCGGGGCGGTCAGCGCGTTGCCGACCGACCAGCCGACCAGGCACAGGAAGACGGCCAGCACGACAGCGGCGATCCGCAGCCCCCGGCGGTCCCGCAGGCGGCGGCGCGGCTTGTTCCGCCGGAGCGGCAGCAGCTGGCTCGGCAGCAGCTGGCGGCGCGGGCTGAGCTGGCGGCGCGGGCTGAGCTGGCCGCGCGGGCTGAGCTGGCGGCGCGGCTTGATCCGGTGCCCGCCAGGCCGCCGCGACGAGCCCGCCGGGTCAGTCTGCTGGCCGGGGCCGGACGTCGCCGCATCGCGCACGCGCCCTCCCTTACCCCCGGTCCGCCAGCCGACGAAAATATCGCAGCAGCGATGACCGCTGCTCAGACGATAGCCCCCGCGTGGAGGCGCCCGGTCACAAACCCGCTACCACCGCGCCATGCGGGACAGGACCGGGCGCCCCCACGCGATTGGTCTACCCGCAAAACATGAAGACCCCGTTACGTTGCGTGGGAGTTTGCCCATCCGTGACTCCACGCTAGGCAGCGCGAAAGCTGCAGTCACAATCTACCGCCTCGGCCGCTTCCGCGCTGGTACTCGGTACGCACCTGCCCGGCCCGGCCGCGGTCCCTTTCCGCGGCTGCTGTGGTCCCTTAGGCTGGCGCCGCCCCAAAGCCGACAGAAAGGTCTGCATCATGCGAAAGAGCAAGTTCCTCGCCTTCGTCGCCACGACGCTCGCCCTCGGGCTGACCGGCGCGGCCTCCGCCAGCGCCTTAACCCAGGCGCCGGTGAGCCAGGCCGGCGCGAGGCTGGCCGCCACGCACGCCCAGGTTGGCCAGCCGGCGCTGCTCCAGCACGGCACGGTCCGCCGCGAGCCGGCCGCGCCTGACTGCGGGTTCACCAACGCGGTTCCGTTCGACAGCTACAAGGGGCTGCCCGACTTCACCCCGGCGCGGGCGGCGCGGCCCTACGACGCGCGGCTGTACACCACCCAGGGCGTGATCGTGATCCGGGCCCTGACGGCCCAGGCGCCGTGCACCACGTTCTCGTTCAGGTTCCTGGCCCAGCGCGACTACTTCAACCGGACTCACTGCCACCGGCTCACCACCCAGGGCATCTACGTGCTGCAGTGCGGTGACCCCACCGGAACCGGATCGGGCGGCCCCGGCTACCGCTTCAACGACGAGAACCTGGCCGGCGCCACCTATCCGGCGGGCACGGTGGCCATGGCTAACGCCGGCCCCAACACCAACGGCAGCCAGTTCTTCTTCGTCTGGAAGGACACCAAGCTCGCCCCCAACTACACGCCGTTCGCCACGGTAATCTCCGGAATGGCGGTGCTGCGCAAGATCGCGGCCGCGGGCGACGACAGCCAGAACGGACCCGGTGACGGCTATCCGCACCGGTTCACCGAGTTCCGGCACATCAAGATCGTCTTCACCGGGTAGTGCCTGCTCGGCTCCGGCCGGGGCCGCTCAGCCCCGCCCGGCCGGGGTCGCTCAGCCCAGGCCGGGCCGCTCAGCTCCGGCCGGCCGGGGTCGCTCAGCCCAGGCCGGCCGGGGTCGTGGCGCCTGCTGCGGTCCAGATCCCTGCGGCGGGCCAAACGCAGCGCTGCGCCATCGCATCCATTCGATTAAACGGCGATGTCACTCTGCTGCTGAAAGAGCAGCAGCGCTGGCGCATTGCCGCTATTCGATCGGGTTGACCGGGCCTCCCAGGCAACCTGATGACGGCATTTCCGGCCCCGGCCAACCACCCCGACGCGGCCCGCTTACTCAGCGTGGCATCATGCGGAACAACCGTGACGGAACGTCACATCGGCCGAAAGGCTGCCTGGCTGACTTGCGGCGACGGCCCGCTAGCCGGCGCGGTCACAAGATCGTGCTAGAGTGAACTCGGTTGTAGTCGAAGTTCGTACGTGTCACAGCGCCTGCGGAATTCTGACAGCGGGCGCCGAGGATGCTCAGAGTCCAGCCTTCCCAGGCAGGCGATCGCAACAGCCCAGGGCACACGCTCGTGGATCCTGAAGATCGTCTTAGTAGGAGAAAGCAACATGGCTCAGGGCACCGTGAAGTGGTTCAACGCCGACAAGGGTTACGGCTTCATCGCTCCCGACGACGGCACCGCCGACGTCTTCGTTCACCACTCCGCCATCCAGGCTGATGGCTTCCGCAGCCTGCAGGAGAACCAGCGGGTCGACTTCACTGCCGGCCAGGGCCCCAAGGGGCCGCAGGCCGAGCAGGTTCGCCCGATCTGACCGGTCGGCTGCGATAGACCGAAGTCCGGCGGGTCACCCGTCAGCTCGGTCGTCTGGACAGCAAACGCGGGGCGGCTCCCGAAGCCGCCCCGCGTTTTGTCATGCTCGCTCCTTGCCTGGGCCCGCGGCCGGGCGCGCTAGCTGAAAGAATGCCGGCATGCAGACCAGGCGCGGTGCAGCGGGCTCGATCCTGAGCATCGGCTCGAGCGGATCGATCCTGTCGATCGGCTCGACCGGCTCCATCCTGTCGATCGGCTCGGCGGGCTCGCTGGTCTCAGCGTTCTCGATTGGCTCGGTGGCCAGCGCGTTCGCCGTACTGTCGGGGCTATCGTCGTTCGCGGTGCGGGCCTGGCGGGTCGATGGCCGCCGCGCGCTCAGCCGGCCTTCGGCCATCCGCTGAGCTCAGCCCCGGCCAGGCCGCGCCGCCGGCCGCGCGCCCCCTCAGGCCAGCTGATAGGTGACGTGCGGGACGCCGGAGCTGAGGGCGGCCGCGCGCCCCCTCAGGCGCTAGGTGACGTGCGGGACGCCGGAGCTGAGGGCGGCCGCGCGCGCCCTCAGGCCGGCTGATAGGTGACGTGCAGGACGCCGGAGCTGAGGGCGGCCGAGTCCGTCAGCTTCAGCGGTAGCTGGTTGCCGTCCCCGGGGAACAGCCGCTGGCCGCTGCCCCGCACGACCGGGAAGACGAGCAGGTGGAGCTCGTCCAGCAGCCCCTCCCGCAACAGCCAGCTGACCAGCGTGCCGCTGCCGCTGACGTTGATGTTCTGGCCCGGCTGCTGCTTGAGCTTGGTGATCTGCGCGGCGATGTCGGTGCTGATCAGGACCGAGTTCTGCCACCCGGCTTGCTCCAGCGTGGTGGAGACGACCACCTTCGGAAAGTTGTTCATGGTGGCCGCCATCGGGTCACCGCTGGTGTCGGCGCCGAACGCCGCCGCGAATCCCTCGTAGGTGGCCCGGCCGAGCAGCAGCGTGTCCCCGCCGGCGATCAGTGAGCCGACCAGCTGGCCGACATCCTCGCTGAAGTAGGGACCGGTCCACTGTTCTGGTGCTTCCACGACCCCGTCCACCGAGATGAACAGGCCCGCCACGATCTTCCTCATGCTGATCTCCTCGTCACGTGGGGCCGGCCAATGGCCCGGCCTGCCTCTTACCGACGCTGCGAACCAGCGGCGGCCGGATCGACAGATCAGCCAAGATTTTCTAAAGAGCCTGTCTGGAAACCTAAGGCGGCGCGGGGCTGAGCGCCGGGCGAGCCGTCGGCTCATGGTGATGATCATGGACCAGTAGACCATGGTCTCGTGGTGCCCGGTCAGGCGTTCGTAGTCGCGGACGGTACGCCGGCAGCGGGTGATCCAGGCCAAGGTCCGCTCAACGACCCAGCGGCGGGGCAGGACCTTTGAAGGTGTGCAGGTCATCGGGGCGCCTGACGATCTCCAGGGTCGGGCGGAGCTTGTCTTTGGCCCAGCCGAGCAGCTTTCCGGCGTACCGCCGTCGGCCCAGGTGAGCTTGACCGAAGGGAAGGCGCGGCGCAGGTTCCACAGCAGCGGCTTCGCGCCGTGGCGGTCCCGCACCGCGGCGGCGGTGATCAGCACGGTGAGCAGCAGGCCGGTGTCGATGTGCCGCTTGCGGCCGTTGATCTTCTCTTCCCGCGTCGTAGCCGCGGCTGGTCCGAGAGGCGTCCTCGGCTGCCTTGACCGACTGGGAGTCGATGATCGCGGCGGACGGGCGGGGTGCCCGGCCTGCCGCGACGCGGCATTGCCGGCGCAGCTCAGGCACCAGCCGCATCCCCTGGGATCGCGCAGACCCTGATGGTTCGCTGATCTGCACAAATCGCGATCATCGGGTCCGCGCCCCCCAATCCGGCGGACCGACACGCGACACGGTGTCATACGACCCCCGCGTCCCGAAAGCTCAATGAGGCACCTGAGGCTCTCTGGCGCCGCGTCAGGCAACATCGGCTTCCCAGAAGCTGCCGTCATCATGGGTTATCTGACCCTATGAGGGCCGGGCCCCCTTCCCTGCTCAGCCCGGTAGCGGGACGCTCCGGGTGAAAGAACGAGCTCGGCAAAGGAGGCCCGGCAATGTCTGTCTGCGTCGGAATCGATGTGCACCGCAAGCGGTCCCAGGTGGCGGTGGTCACCGGGGACGGGCGGGTGCAGGTCAACCGGAACGTGGTGAACGGTTCCGAGCCGATGCTGCGGCTGATCGGCGGGCTGCCGTCCGGGACGCCGGTGGCGTTCGAGGCGGCTTAGGGCTTGGAAATGAACGACACGCTCAATCAGGCATGTCGGCTGGGTGCACGGTGTAGTTCCATTCCCCGTGGAACTCGTGCGGGGTGACGTGGCGTTGGAGCAGGTTCTTCATCTCCCGGTCAGGGATCTTGATTCCGCGCGGATAGGCGCCGGTGTCGCGTTCGGCACGCACGGTCAGGCCGGTGCGGGTGGTGGTCCCGGCGATGAGGTTCACCGCGACCTCGTGGCTGGTCAGCGGCTGCCCGGCCCAGTTCATCGAGATGTGGCTGAACAGCCGGTGCTCGATCTTGTTCCACTTGGACGTGCCCGGCGGCATGTGGCAGACCGTGATCGCCAGGCCGGTCTCGGTGGCCAGGGCCGCCAGTTCCTTCTTCCACAGCCGCAGCCGGTAGCCGTTGGAACCGCCCGCGTCTGCGGTGACCATGAGCTTGGCCGCCTGCGGATACGCGGCGGCGCCGACGGTGGACCACCAGCGGCGGATGGTCTCGACGGCGAACTGCCCGGTGTCTCCGTCGCAGCCCACCGATACCCAGCCAGTGTCGGCGGCCAGGTCGTAGACCCCGGAGGGCACCGCCTTGCCCTGTTCGCCGGGGAAGTCGTGCACGCCGGCGCGGCGTGGCTCGCCGGCCGGTCGCCAGGCCCGGCCCTTGTTCGCGTACTCGCCGACCGTTTCTTTCTTCTTCGCGTCCACGCTGATCACCGGCTCGCCTTCGGCCAGGCAGGCAGTGACCTGGCCGTTGATGTAGCGGAACTGGGCGTCCCGGTCTGCGTGCTGCTTTCCTTCCACGGTCTTGGCGCTGGCCTGCATGCGGTAGCCCAGCGGTCCGCTCAGCAGCCGGCCGACGCTGTGGCGGGACACATGGTGCCCCTGTGCCGCCAGCTCGCCGGCGAGGTTGCGGGTCGATCTGATGGTCCAGCGCAGCCGGCTCATCGGGTCACCCCGGGTCTCGGGCTCGACCAGCGCGTCCAGGGCGTCGAGCAGGCCGGGGTCGGTCTCGGTCAGCGGTTTGCGGCCGGCCCCGGAGCGCCGGGCACGCCCGGGCATCGCGTCCCCACCGCCTTCCAGCTCCCCGACCCCGGCAGTGATCGTCACCCGGGATACCCCGGAGGCACGCGCCACCAGCGAAATCCCGCCGTGTCCCAGCGAGCGGGCCTCGGCGGCCAGCACCAGGCGGCGCTGCCGCTCGTCCAGGTGCGGCACGATCGCGTCGAACTTCGCCGAAAGGACCCGCTCGTCGATCTCCATGACCAGTGCCATACCAGAACTGTGCCAGGACAATCAGGACATGTAAATATAATTTAGAGACACGCCCTTACGGGCGGGGCTGGCTGGTGGAACTGCTCGAGGACTACGGGTTCGACCCGCACCTGGTCCACCCGCTGCGGTGCAAGGCGATCGCCTCGGCACGGCTGAAGAACGACAAGGTCGACGCCGCGATCTTGGCGCAGCTGCTGCGGGCGGACCTGCTGCCCGAGGCGTGGATCGCCCCGCAGCCGGTGCGCCAGCTCCGCGCCTTGCTGCGCCATCGGGTCAGCCTGGTGCGGCTGGGCACCCAGCTGCGGAACCGGATCCACGCGGTCGCCGCCGATCACGGGTATGACCGGACCGGCAGCTACTGGACCGGCCCGGGCCGCGGCTGGCTAGCCGAGCCCGGCCTGCCGCCGGTGTCCCGGGAGATCATCACGGACTGCCTGGCGTTCGTCGACGCCCTGGCCCCGGTCATCGAGCGGCCCCGGCGGCGCACTGCACCAGCACGCCCAGGCCGACCCGCGAGTCAAGGTACTCAGGACATTGCCCGGCGTCGGGGAGTTCACCGCGCTGGTCATGCTGGCCGAGATCGGTGACATCACCCGGCTCGGCAGTGCCCGCAAGCTGGCCAGCTGGGGCGCTCCCCGGAGTTCGCCGCCAGCTACCAGGCCATCGCCAGACGCCGCGGCAAGAAGATCGCCACCACCGCGATCTCCCGCAAGCTGCTCACCCGCGCCTATCCACCTCCTCGCCGCCCACGCCGCCGGGACACCAGCCACGATGCCGCACACCACTCCGGCAGCCCGCTACATGACGAGACGCCGAATGGGTGCTTGCGAGACCACTCCGCCAGCCACGAACCGGGGAACACCCGCGACCCTTCCACCACAGCGCGAACCGAACCCGTCCTCGCTCCCAGATGATCTGTCGCCGCTCGCCGGCGTCCAGCTCGTTCGTCCTCGCCGCTACCCGGCTGCGGGCGCTCCAGCAGGACCCCTCCAAGGCGGCAACGAGAACCCGGCAGCTGCGAGGAAGATCCCGACGAACAGTCAGGCCACCCCGGCGACCGCAACGCACGTCACCGGGTCAAACCGTTATGCCCTCTTGACAACAGTGGCCCTCATGGGTGCCGCGGAGACGCCTTCGACAAACAGCAGCCTGCGGCTCAGCGCGGACCACCGGACGGCGAGCGCCTCCGCATACTGCGGAGAGTCGTACCAGCGGTGCAGGTGGCCCATCGTCGGGAACTCGACAATGACCACTCGCTGAGCCGATGACCATTCCCCCCTCCGGCACCTCCGGCTCAGCGCCCCGGACGATGTACCGGCCGCCAAACCGCGCGATCGACGCGGCGGCTAGCTCCCGGTACCGCTGGCCTTGGGCCTCGTCAAGAACTTCCACCTCAGAGATCACGTAAGCGGACATGCTCGCATGATGCCACGAAGCCAACGTTCCCAGACGCGCCACTAGCCCAACGCCGAGTTTCCGGACAGGCTCTAACAGATTTCGGGTGCCCATCGCCGACGTGTCGATCTGGCCGGTTGCTGTTCGCAGCACGAGTAGAGAGGCTGGACCGGGCCGGTGCGGACCGTCCTAGCGCCCAGTCTGCGGATCACAGCAGAAGGAGATGAGCGATGCGGTTCCTGATGACCACCACAGGCGGCGACGAGCCCGACGAGAAGCTGATGGCCGAGATGGGCAGGTTCGTGGAGGAGCTGACCAAGGCCGGCGTGCTGCTCGCGGCGGGTGGCCTGGACCAGGCGGGCACGCACGTCAAGTCGTCCGGCGGGAAGATCACCTTCACCGACGGCCCGTTCACCGAGGCCAAGGAGGCGATCGTCAGCTTCGCGCTGGTGGATGTCCGGTCCAAGGAGGAAGCGATCGAGCTGTCGAGGCGCTTCTGGCAGATCGTCGGCAACGGCGAGGGTGACATCCGCCAGGTCTTCGGCCCGGAATAACGGGCCGCATCGGCCGGCCCCGGCCCCCGGCCGTGACCGCGAGCGGCTTGCGCCGGGGCCGGTGACGATGCTCTGATCGGCTGCGTGACGGCTGCGGATGCGCAACGGGCGATCGAGGCTGTCTGGCGACTCGAGTCGGCGCGGATTATCGCCGGCCTGACCAGGATCGTCCGCGATGTCGGCCTGGCTGAGGAGCTCGCCCAGGACGCGCTGGTCGCCGCGCTCGAGGAGTGGCCGTCCGCGGGCATCCCGGTCAACCCCGGCGGCTGGCTGATGCTCACCGCGAAGCACCGGGCCATCGACCGGCTGCGCCGCCACGACCGGCTGGAGCGCAAGCTCGAGGAGCTGGGGCACGAGGCCGTGGCGCGGCAGGAGATGGCCGCGTCCAGCGGCGTGGCGGACTTCGACGCCGTCCTCGATGACGACCGGGTCGACGACGACCTGCTCCGGCTGATGTTCATCTCCTGCCACCCGGTGCTGTCCACCGAGGCCCGCGTTGCGCTCACGCTCCGGCTGCTGGGCGGCCTGACCACCGAGGAGATCGCCCGCGCGGTGCTGGCCAGGGAGCAGGCGGTTGCCCAGCGGATCGTCCGGGCCAAGCGGACCCTGGCCAGCGAGAAGATCCCGTTCGACGTCCCGCCGCAGGCCGCACGCGCCGCCCGGCTGGCCTCGGTGCTCGAGGTCATCTACCTGATCTTCAACGAGGGCTACACGGCGACCGCCGGTGCTGACTGGATGCGCCCGGCGTTGTGCCAGGAGGCGCTGCGGCTCGGCCGGATACTGGCCGGGCTCGCGCCGGGCGAGCCGGAGGTCCACGGGCTTGCCGCGCTGATGGAGATCCAGGCCTCCCGGCTGCGCGCCAGGATCGGGCCGGACGGGGCGCCGATCCCGATCTTGGAGCAGAACCGCGGGCGCTGGGATCAGCTGCTGATCCGGCGGGGCTTCGCGTCGCTGCTGCGCTGCGAGGAACTCGGCCAGCCGCCGGGCCCGTACGTGGTGCAGGCCGCGATCGCTGCCTGTCATGCCCGGGCGGCCAGCGCGGAGCAGACGGACTGGACGGCCATCGCGGCCCTGTACCAGCTGCTGGCCAGGCTCACGCCGTCCCCGGTGGTAGAGCTGAACCGGGCGGTCGCGGTGGGAATGGCGTTCGGCCCGGAGCGGGGCCTGCAGCTGGTCGACGCGCTGACCGCCGAGCCCGCGCTGCGGGACTATCACCTGCTGCCGAGCGTGCGCGGCGACCTGCTGGCCAGGCTCGGCCGCGACGCCGAGGCCAGCCAGGAATTCTCCCGCGCGGCCGCGCTGGCCAGGAACGCGGCCGAGCGCACGGTCCTGCTGCAGCGCGCCGCCGGCGAGGCCCGGCTGAGCCGCCCGCCGGATCCTCCCGCCCGGGCCGGCCAGGGTCGCGCCGGGGCCGGGGAGCAGGGCGCCGGTCTTCAGGAGCTGGGCGTCCGGGTCCGCCGGGTTGCTCACGCCCTCCACCTTGACCGCCGGGCCACCGAGTACACCCGGCCGGGCCACCCGCCCGGATGCCTGGTGATCAACGGGGCGGTCAATGTCACGGCCGCCGATGAGGACGTGAAAGCCGAGCTACGAGGCTTCCGCGAGGCGACCAAGCAGGCCATCGCGGAGAAGATCGACGCCGACGTCCGGGCTGGCCTGCTTCCCGGGCAGACCGACTCCGTGGCGCTGGCCACCTACTACGCCGCCGTCATCCAGGGCATGTCCACCCAGGCGTGCGACGGGGCCAGTCACGAGGACCTGACCCGGGTGGTCGACCTGGCCATGCAGGCGTGGCCCGCCCCGGCGCAGGCGCCGACGGCCTAACGGAACGCCGCTCAGCCCCCGCTGGGCCGCATGAGGAGGTGACCGGCCGCTGACCCGTTCCCGCTCCGGTGACCGCCCAGGCGACCAGCCATGCTGGTGCCATGACATGGATCGCACCGAGCCCTGCCGCGCTCGAGGACGGGCCACTGGTCGGAGCCGACCGGCCCATCCTGGAGGGCTTCCTCGCCTGGGAACGCAGCACCCTGCTGAACATCTGCGCCGGCCTGACCGCCGGGCAACTGGCGCAGCGGCCGGTACCCTCATCCAACCTCTCGCTGCTCGGGCTGGTCCGGCACCTGGCCAAGGTGGAGCGGACCTGGTTCAGGCAGCGCGCGGGCGGCGAGTCCGTGGAGCCGATGTATGACCCGGCCCTGGGCAAGGATGCCGACTTCAATGACCTGGACCCGGCGCTGGCCGAGCAGGACTTCGCCAGGCTCGGCGAGGAGATCAGGCTCGCCGACGCCGCGGCCGCCGGCCTGGCCTTCGACGACACCTTCCTGCTCGATGGCGAGCCTTGCTCGCTGCGGCTGGTCTACGTGCACATGATCGCCGAGTACTCCCGGCACAACGGCCACGCCGACCTGCTCCGCGAGGCAATCGACGGCACGACCGGCCGGTGACCATGCCGTCCCGTCACATCGAGCGTGCCCGCCGGTCATAGGCAGGGTGTCTGATGTGAAGGCATCGTTCAGGTAGGTACCGCGATTGCGGTCACGATGTAGCCGTCGCGGGCCAGCCAGCGGCCGGTGAAGTCTTTCAGTTCGCGGCCGTTAAGCGCGGGCCCGGTGGTCAGCAAGTGCGCGGTGAAGGTCCCCGCGGTCGGCTCGATCGTGATCTCTGCCTGGTCAAAGTCCAGCCAGCGACGGGTGAGCGGGAACCATGCCTTGTATACCGATTCCTTCGCGCTGAACAGCAATCGGTCCCAGCATGTCCCTGGCATCAGCGTCGTGTACTGCGACAGCCGGGCGCGCTCGCTGGCGGTGGCGATGACATCAAGCACGCCGCCGGGTAGGGCGTCATGCGGTTCGGCGTCTATGCCGATCGCAGCCAGATCCGCGGTGCGGGCCAGAGCACAGGCACAGTAGCCGGCGCAATGGGTGATGCTGCCCACCACACCGGCCGGCCATTGGGGCGCACCGCGCAGGCCAGGCACGATGGGCGCGGGTGGGAGGCCCAGCGTGGCCAGCGCCGCGCGGGCGCATGCGCGGGCGGTGGTGAACTCCCGGCGCCGCTTGTCCACCGCCTTTGCTATGAAGGTTTTCTCCTCCGGGAATAGCGTGACGCCGGGCAGGTCGCCGAAAGCCTCCACGGCGGCGGCCTTGGCGGGCAAGATATCCGCTATCACCTCAGGTACCAGCGGCCGGGAGTATCTGGCACGGTATGGTAGGCGGGACATTGCGGCTCTGCCATTCTCTGGGGTAGCCGAGAGAAACTTCCTCGAACCGTACCCCGTCATGCCAGGACGTCCGAGGAATATGTAGATGACCGTATACGACTACCGCAGTTTTGAATCTGATGTGCCAGTCAGAAGTGTGTGTGGTGCCGCACCACTGCGCGAACTCCGGATACCGCAAATCCCGCGTGGGATCGCGGGTGAGCGGAAAGTGGTTCATCAGGATGAGAGGAATGCGCGAGTCCAGGCCGGTCAGACGCCGCTCGGTCGCCTCTACCCGCGCCCAGCACCACGCCTCCCGGCTCGGATACGGGTCAGGATGCAGCATAACCTCATCAGTGCACACCACGCCGGCCTGGTAGGCATAGGCGAGCCCGGCCGCTTTCGTGGTCGCGTCGGCTGGCCGGAACGAGTAGTCGTACAGCAAGAACAACGGCACGATCACTGCCGGGCCGTCCGCGCCCTCCCATATCGGGTACGTATCCTCTGGAGTGATAACGCCCAGCCTCCGGCACATCTGTACCAGGTGCAAGTAGCGTTGCTCGCCGCGTAGCTGAACCGGATCAGCGCGGTGTGTCCATAGCTCGTGGTTGCCAGGTACCCATACAACTTTGGCGAAACGCTCGTTAAGCGTTTCAAGCGCCCATTCAATGTCAGCGAAGTGCTCACCGACATCACCGGCCACCAGAAGCCAGTCTGAAGCCGAGGCAGGTCGCAGGTTCTCGACGATCTTCCGGTTCTCCGGAAACGCAATGTGCAGATCGCTGACGGCAAGCAACTTCGGCGCAGTTTTCGTGGCAAACGTCACGAGGGCATGGTTGCACACGAGCAACTCGCCGCAGAGCGCCAGGAGCCGACGGCGAGTTCGTGACGGTGGCTGCGGACCGGTGCAGCCGACCCTGGGCACCCTGCTTCCTGGCTGAGCCTGCCCGGCCCTCTGGCACCCGACCGACCATGACATCCGTCATGCCCAAGTCGGGATGTGGCGCACTGGGCCGGGGCGGGCCGCGCTTTTAGCGTTATGAACCATGATGCAAAGCAAGCCGCGACCGGGCCCGGCCGTCGAGAAGCACGGCGTACCGGCGCCCCGTAACCGTAACCGTAACCGTCTGCTGTCCCTGGCCATGATCGCTGTCTTCGACGTCGCCGGGCCACTCGTCGCCTACTCGCTGCTGCGGGGGGCCGGGCAGAGCGCGGTGTCGGCGCTCGTCCTGAGCGGCGTCTTCCCGGCGTTCGGCGTGGCTCTGGGCGCGATGCGGGACCGGCGGCTGGATGTGATCGGAGCCCTGGTGCTGATCGGCATCGCCGTGGGCACGATCCTCGGGCTGGCCACCGGCGATGCCCGGCAGGTGCTGATCGAAGGGTCGGTGCCCACCGCGGTATTCGGTCTGGTATGCCTGGGTTCGCTGTGGTCCAGTCGCCCGCTTATGTACCGTTTCGCCGTCGAATTCATGGGCGCGGATACCCCGAGAGGGCGCGATTTCGCCGCCCACTGGCGCTACCCCGGATTCCGCCGGATCTTCCGGCTCTTCACCGTCGTCTGGGGTGTCGCATACCTGGCCGAAGCGGCCGCGCGGGTGCTCATCGTCGAGACGACCAGCACGGCGACCGCCCTGGCCGTCTCCAAGGTCATGCCCTATGCCGTCGCCGCCGCGCTGATCGGCTGGATGATCGCCTACGGTCAGCGAGCCCGGCGGCGAGGCGAGCGGCAGGCCGCCGCTGCGGCCCGCGGCGTATTCCCGTGACCGTCCACCAGCGACAAGGATCATATTGAGCGTGAGGTGGATGCTCGCTGCTCCGCCGGGACGTTATACCAAGGGTGATCTCCGCTGGAGGTCACTTTTTGGGTACGCCCCCTTAGCCCCCCGGATCTGTGGCTGAGTCAGGTTCACAGCTAATGCCGCGTGCCTGAGGCGGGCGGGCTATTGCCGTCGACCGAGGGGAGACCGAGCGGCTGGAACTCAGCGCGCCATACGCGAGCATGCCAGCACCATGACCATGACCCCGCAGGGTCGTGGCGCTATAGGTCACGCCCAATACCGTTAGTCGCGCTCCGCGCGAAGAGCTGAGGGCGGACTGAGGAGGTAGATCCTCCCGTGGCTATCAAGCACATCGCAACAGCAATGATCGCGCCGGCGGCCATCGCCGGTGTCGCACTTTCGACGGGCAGCCCGGCCAGCGCGGCAACCGCGCACCAGGCCGCCGGCCAGCAGGCCGCGCCGGACAAATACCACCAGTGGGTCACGGTGCACACCGGCGACACGCTCAGCGGCATCGCGGCCAGGCATCACATGTCGTGGGAGGCGCTGTACACCGCCCCCCGAACAGGTCGCGGATTTCTGACCCCAACGTGGTGACAACCGGCGAGCGCCTGCGCATTCCGGCCGACCCGGCGCTATGGCCCGCGAAGTTCACTGCGCCCCAGCCGTCGTCCCCGTCCGCGCCGGCCCCGGCCCCGGCGCAGGAGGCAACGACGCCGGGATCCCCGACTCAGGCGCCCGCGTCGCCGGGCAGCGGAACGTCGTCGGCAACGGGCGGCACGTCCTCGTTCGAGCAGTGCGTGGCCTGGCGCGAAAGCTCGAACTTTCCCACCGAGCCCGACGGGCTGTTCGGGATCCTGCCATCCACGTGGGCGTCGCTCGGTTACTCAGGCACCGTCGGCCAGGCCTCGGTCGCCCAGCAGAAGGCGGCGTTCAACCGGCTCTACGCGAGGGACGGCGCGCAGCCCTGGGCACCTTATGACGGCTGCTAGATCAGGTTCTTACTGACCTGAACCATGCTTCCGGCCCTGGCGGCGCGCAGAACCGCGGCCAGGGCCGGACGCCTGCCCGGCGGCTGCCTGGCCGGTTTCCGCGCGCCGTAACCAGCGATGGCATGGCGCGGCCGCCCTAGAATCGCCCGCGTGGACCGGTACGTGATCCGGGGCGGTCAGGAGGGCTACGAGCGCCTCTTGCTGCTGGCCCGCGACCGGTGGCCCGACACCGCGGCGCTGTTCGGCCGGGCGGGCCTGGCCCCGGGGATGCGCTGCATCGATCTGGGCTGCGGTGGCGGCGAGGTGACACTGGAGATGGCCAGGCTGGTCGCGCCAGGCGGAACGGTCATGGGCGTCGACCTCGACGAGATCAAGCTGGCCCTGGGCCGCCGGGCGGCGCAGGAGCGCGGGCTGGGCAACGTCGAGTTCCGCGCGCTGAACGTCAGCGACTGGGCCGAGCCAGGCGGATACGACGCCGTTTATTGCCGGTTCTTGCTCCAGCACCTGAGCCAGCCCGTCGGGTTGCTGCGCCGCATGTGGGCCGGCGTCCGTCCCGGGGGTGTCCTCATCGTCGAGGATGCCGACTTCGACGGGTGGTGCTGTCATCCGCCTAGCGAAGGGTTCGGCTTCTTCCTGCGCAGCTACGGCCAGGTCCTCCAGCGACGCGGCGGGGATCACGCGGTCGGGCGCAAGCTGTACGGCTATTTCCAGGCCGCGGGCCTGCCGAGCCCGCAGCTGGCCCTGGTCCAGCCGGTGCGTACCGGCGGCGCGGAAAAGACGCTGGCCTGGACCACGCTGGACGGGTCAGCAGAGGCGATCGTGTCCGAGGGCCTGGCCACCCGGGAGGAGGTGACGGCCGCGCTCACGGACCTCAGGACCTTCACCGAAGATCCGCGCACGCTGATCAGCGGTCCGCGCATTTTCCAGCTCTGGTCGAGACGGTAACCGCTGTGACCGCCGGCCGTAGCGACTCCCGGTCCCCGTCACTGCCGGTCAGCCGCGGCGCGCGGCGGGCGGGGGATCCAGCGCGGGACCGCGCGCCGGTACTCCAGGTAGGTGCCGCCGAACCGGCGGCGCAGCGCCCGTTCTTCGTAGCCGGTGACGAACAAGTGGAAGCAGGCCGCCATGGCGCCCGCGTAGGCCAGCAGCCGCAGCGAGGAGAACAGCCACGCCTCACCCAGGACGATCAGGAGCGCGGCGATGTAGATCGGGTTGCGCACCCAGCGGTAGGGCCCGGTCGCGACCAAGTGCGAGGGCGCGTCCCACGGGCCGGGAGTGCCGCGCCCCACCACCGCGAAATTCCCGACACACCATACGTACAGGGCCGCGCCGGCGACGATGAGCCCGACCGCCTCCCAGGCGGCGGGAGTGGCGGTGCGCCCGTGGCTGGTCAGGATCCACCACGGAACCCAGACGCCCCCCAGCCCCGGCACCACGACGGTAAACACGAGATTGCGGACGATGAGGCTGAGCGTGCGGGCCATCCTCGCTCATCCCCCGGTGACGTGACCGGTGCGGCGGCTGGCCGGCCGCAGCGCCCAGGACAGCACGGTCAGGGCGGTCAAGACAGCCAGCAGCCCCACCTCGCCGAGGTCGTAGCCAGTGGTCAGGTGGGAGATGATCGCCCCCGTGTAGGTGAAGAAGGCGCCCGCATAGGCCCATTCCTTGAGCAGCGCGTGGCGCGGAACCAGCAGCGCTACTGCGCCCAGTACCTTCCAGGTTCCCAGCAGCACCAGAAAGTAGGACGGGTAACCCAGGTGCGTCGCCAGGTCACGGACGAAGGGAATACGCGCGATGTCCCAGATGCCGCCCAGTCCCAGTTCGGTCACCACGGCCGCGGTGGCGATCCAGTAGGCGGCGGACCGGCGGCGGGCGAATCGGCAGCGGCTGGCGGTAGCCAGCGGCTCGGTCGAGGCCTGCATGCCAGTGTCCTCTCCTCGGCTGCTAATAGGTAGGATCACTAGCTGTAGTGTTGCTACCTATAATGAGAAGGGTAGCATGACTACCTATGAGGGCGGAAACGCTGAAGGCCACCTGGACGGCATCCTGCTCGCGGTGCTCGAGCCGGGGCCGGGCCACGGTTACGCGATCATGGAAGCGCTGCGGCTACGCAGCGGCGGTCAGGTCGACCTGCCGACCGGCACGGTGTATCCGGCGCTGCACCGCCTGGAGCGGGCGGGCCTGGTCCGGGGGAGCTGGTCAGCCGCTGGCGGCCGCCGCCGCCGCGTCTACCAGCTGACCCCGGCCGGCCGGCGTGCCCTGGACGGCGAGCGCAGCACCTGGCGGGACTTCTCCACCGCCGTCACCGCCCTCCTGCAGCCCGCGCCGCCCGCGGTGAGCTCGGCATGACCAGGCCCGGCGCGGCGGTCGAGCGCTATCTCACCGAGGTCACGGCGGGGCTGCCTGGCCCGGCCCGGGCCCAGGCCGGCATCGTGGCCGAGCTGCGCTCCGGGCTCCTGGACGCCGCGGACGCGTACCGGCTCCGCCGGGCTGCCGCCCGCCCAGGCCGTCCAGTCGGCGATCCGCGAGTTCGGCGCCCCGGCCCAGGTCGCCGCGGGCTTCAGGACCGAGATCGCCGCCCGCCAGGCCCGTCGCATCGCGGTCGCCCTGCTGGTGACCGGCCCGCTGGTTGGCCTGCTGTGGATCGCCACGGCCATGGCCAGCCACCTTGGCGTCCGCCTCGCCCCGCCCTGGCAGTGGACGGGCCTGCCACCCGGCCCGCGCGTCGGTTTCGGCCTCATTGCTGTCGCGGCCGGGGTCACCGCCTGGGCCGCCCTGCTGGGAATCGCCACGACGGGCCGGCTCACCCGCTGGCTGCCTGCCCGGCCGCGCCAGGCCCCCACGGCCGCGGCCGTCGCCGGATTCGGCGCGGTGAGCGCCGACGGCCTCGGCTTGGCGCTGCTCGCGGCCCAGCTGGCCACCGCACCGGGAAAGCTCTCCCCGGTCCTGGCTGCCGTCGCGGCCACGGCCAGCCTCGCCCGGCTGCTGCTCGCCAGGCGCGCCGCGCGCCGCTGCCTGGCTATTCGCGCGAGCCTGACCTGACCGCGCCGCCGGCGGGACCCGCCGAGCCTGCGGGCCCGAAGCCGCCGCTGCCGTGCCCGGGTGCCCGCGGGCTGATCGCGGCCAGGTCGCACGGAATTACGCACGCTAGGAGATAATCCGGCCAGGCGGTAGCCCGAGGCCTGGCGCCTTGGCTCCGGCCGATGCCATTGCCGCACATATGCCGCGGGCCCTATCATCCCGGACAGGGATCCGGCCCCGCAAACGCCGCGTTGTCGCCTCAGTCAGTGGCTCGCCCGCCGTCTCTGGTCACGGTGCCGGGGGATCCCGCGACCTTTCCGTGTCGGCTGAGGAGTTGTGCGGGTTGGCTGTTCATGACATGGAGGGCCTAGCAGGCGTGCCAGGGGTACCGGAGCCGGCGCCATCAGCGGAGGGCCCCGGGTCGTTTGCTGATCCGGTGTTCGTTTTGTGCAACGGCCGCTCGGGTTCCACGTTGCTGCGGTTTGTGCTGGATGCGCATCCGGAGCCGGCCTGCCCGCCGGAAACGAACCTCCCCGGGCTGTGTGTGCAGCTGGCGACGGTGTGGTCGCTGATCGATGGAGCCCCGTTGTCGGCGAACCGGGGGGATGAGCCGCCCGAGATCCCCGAGGCGGCGATCGCCGGGGTGCGGAACACGATGGACCGGATGGTCGGGTCATATCTGGGGGGCTGAACGGGTACGGCTTCGATCCGTATATCGCTGCGACGCCAGGAAACGCGGTGATGGCGCTGGCCAATTTCTGGACCGATAACGTGCACGCGACCCTGGCCGTGGAAGAGCAATTCGCGGACCAGTGCTTCCGGCTGCGGTATGAGGACCTGGTCGCCGATTCGGAACCAACAGCGGCAGCGCTGTTTGAATTCTTGGGGTCGCGCCCGTGCCCGGGATCTCGGCGACCTGCTTCTCCGCGGAGCGGGAGCGGTTCGGCCCGGCGGATTACGAGATCTGGTACACGTCGCAGATCAGCACCGAATCGGTCGGGCGCGGCTGGTCGATACCGGTTGGGATGATCGCACCGCAGCTCCTTACCGTCATGAATGAGCTGGCCGGCAAGCTGGGCTACCTCGCGATCGACGGTGCCGGGGGCACCACCGAGCCGCCCGCGGACCTGCGTGTCCCGGTCACTGCGGTACCCGCCGAGCCTGATGTGGGCGGCAGGGCGGTGGCGCCGCCCCGGAAGCGATCCGGTACCGGAGCCGTCGGGCGGCGCCGACGGGCCCGCGGCCAGGCCCGGTGACGGTCCGGTGCCGGCGGGCCAAGCCCCGGCGAAGCGCAACCGCCGTGCCGTCCCGTTGGCTGCCGACGGGCCCCGAGCCACTGCGGCAGCGCATCAGCCGCCTGCACGCCCAGCTCGGCTACCCGCCACCACCCCCTGAGGGCTAGCTTCGGGCCGCATCGAGGCCGTGCTCGCCGGGCCGCCGTAAGGTTCTTCGTGCCGCTAAACGCTGGGCCCGGCCGTGACCTGCTCTCTTTGATCACGGCCGGGTGTTCCCGCGTCACTACCGCTGTACTGGCCAGCGATCACCGATTACCGTCCGGTGGGCAGAGCCCTGCTCATTTGCCCGGCCCCTGGGACGCGACCATCGCCCGGCTCTACGGACGGATGGTGATTGTCACCGTCCCGCTCGCCCAGTTGTCCTGTGAGTCCTGCACCTGCATGGGGAAGCTGAACGTGCCAGCCTGGGTCGGCGTTCCCGTCAGGACGTTGTTGAAGTCCGGAGGAGTCGCACCGAGGGTGAGGTCGGGCGGGAGCTCATTGATGTTGATGACGACGAACCAGGAGTACGGAGGTGTTCCGCCGTGGGCAATGAGGTCACGGCTGTACGGCACGCCAACGGTTCCGGTGGCCAGCGGGGTGGTGCTGATCTGGAGCGGCGGGTCGACGGTCAGGCTGAATTTCTGGGTGGCCTGTTGACCGGCGTAGTCGGTGAGCCGCATGGTAAAGGTGAAGGTGCCGGCCGTGGTCGGTGTTCCGGCGAGCTCGTTGCTGGCGTCGCGCGGCCCCGCCGTGGTCTGCAGGGTCAGGCCAGGCGGGAGCTGACCGGCGGCCACGGACCAGGTGTAGGGACCGGCCCCGCCGCTGAGGAAGAAGCTCTGCGCGTACGCCCCGCCGACCATCCCCGGGCCGAGGATTGATCCGCCGCTCGCGTTGATGGTCAGCGGCAGGTCCTCGTTCACGTTGATCTGGTAGGCCTGGTACAGGGGCTGGCCCTGGTCGCCGGTGCCTTGCACGGTGAAGGCGAAGCTGGGCTCGACGCCCGGCTGGCCCGGAGTACCGCCGATGATCGCACCGGACGGCCCGAAGGTAGCGGGCAGGGACAGGCCCGGGGGCAGGGCGCCAGCGACGATGCTGAGCGTGCCGCCGGCGTTGTGGCTGGTGGGCAGGTGCCCCTGGTAAGGCTGGCCGACGACGGAGTCGGGCAGCACACAGACCCCGTTGATCAGGAAGCCGCCGTTGGCAGCGTTGCACAGCAGCTGGTCCGGCGGGCCTTGCACGGTGACAGTGATCTGATAGGCCAGCGTGGGGGCCAGGCTCCCGTCGGTCGCCCTGATGGTGAAGTTGAACGTTCCGGCCTGGGTGGGGTTCCCGGAGATGACGGTGCCGGACCCGGACTGGGCGGGCATGGACAGGCCGGGCGGGAGGCGGCCCGCGGTCAGCGCGAAGGTGACTGTGGGGCCAGCGGCGCCAGCCTTGCTCACCGCGATGGTCGCGGAGTAGCTATTGGGCGCGGTGGTGACTCCGGGAGGCAGCGCGCATACGCTGCCGTGCAGCGCGCCGCCGTTGGCCGCTGCCGTGCATAGCAGGTGAATGCTCGGCGGCGGGTAAGGCTTCGCCGACGCCGGGCCTGCGGCCAGCGCCGATAAGCTCGCCGCCGTACTCATCGTGGCGGCCAGCGTGAGCGCCGCTTTCGTTATCCGTCTCACCGTGATCCTCCTTCGGCCAGCCCTGGGGGCTGCACACGAAATGAGGCTGGCCTGCTGCGGTGAGAGCGCCCGCCCGCCAGCTGGACCGATCCTTATCGCCTAACACGGAGCCGGGGCGGCTGCGGTTCACCGGCAGGTGCTGCCAGCGAGGCCAGGTGATGTCCCGGCGGATCGTGCCGGGGGACCGGCGGTGGCGAGCACGGCGGCCCGGCAGCGAATACCGCCCCCGGCCCGAGGGGCGAGGAGCCGGACGCCGGCTATGGGTAGATGTCGCGGTAGCCGATGGCAAGCCAGGTCAGAAGTGGTTCGCCGTCGGGGTCAGGGCTGATGGTGAATAGTGCCCTGCCATCGGGTCCTGAGAAGCTCCAGGTAAGTGAGTGGACCTCGCCGATCTTGTGGACGCGGAGGCGCTTGGGCCACGGTGCCTCCCCGCGATGCGCCCCGGCGGCCAGCGCGGGGTCAGGTGGGCACGGACGGTGTCGATGAACAGCCAGCGGTGTTCTCGGGGAAGCTTAGCCAGCGCGGCGTCAAACCCAGCGGTGGTCTGGTACCTCACCCGCCCGCCTCGTCGTCTAGTGCTTCGAGGTGCGCGAGGATCTCGTTGTCGTCGGCGAACCGCCGGACGCGCCCGGCGGCCAGGTCCGCCTCGGCGTCACGGAGTTTTTCCTGCCAGGCCGGGCTGTAGACCCAGGCGTCTTCCTCGGGGACGATGCGGGCGAGCCGACGGCCGTCGCGGGTGAGCACCGTGGTGACGTGGCCGTACGCGGCCATGTTGACCAGATCCGGGAGGTGCTTGCGCGCCTCGGTCGTGGTCATCTCCTGGATCTCATACGGCAGCGGTATCGCATTTTCGCTCATGCTCCTATTGTACGTCACGTACGTAGCGCTCACCTTGACGGCGGCGCCCACGGATGCGTTGAGGAGCACTCCTGGCCACTGAGGATCAAGGCCCAGCGGTGAGGTCATCGGAGCGTCCGGCGGCCAGGCGCGGCCACTGGGCGATGGGGCGGCCGCCCGGCCACGCTGACACTGGCGGCCAGGCGGGCGAGCCGCCGTCAGTCCGCGTGATGGAGCACTGTTGCGGCCAGCCGGGGGGCGAGTCCTCCCATGGCTCCTGGCGCCCGTACACGGTGAGGTCCATGAGCGCATAGCTGTAGTCCATGGCCTCGGCGCCGCGGCGGGTCGTCCAGTAGGTTTCGTAGACGCGGTCGCCGTCCCGTAGGTAGCACACGAGGTGGAACAAGCCGATCTGGCGCCCGACGAGGAGCGCGTCGAGGGACCGGTGCGCTGAGTACCACGGCATGTCCCAGCCCATGAAGTCGCGGTAGCGGACGCTCTCGTCGTAGGGACCCTGGCAGAACACCGCGTAGGTGATGTCACGGGAATGCAGGTAAGACAGCTCCGCGACCTGGGTGGTGACCCACGTGCAGCCTTCGCACTGCTCGGCCGCGGGCCGACCGGGGTTCCACATGAAGTAGTAGGCGATGAGCTGCAGGCGCCCTTCGAACGCTTCGAGCAGGGTGACCGGCCCATGCAGCCCGATCAGCGCGAGGCTGGCGTCCACCTCGACCATGGGCAGCCGCCGTCGGGCCGCGGCGATCGCGTCGCCTTCCCGGGTATGCGCCTTCTCGCGAACCCGCAGCCCGTCCAGTTCGGCCTGGAAGGTGCCCCGGTCGACGGCCGCGGGCAGGCTCGGTGCGTTGGTGGCGCTCGCCTTCGGCTCGCCGGGGGTTGCCGATTCATCAGTCATGACGGTCTCCTCTTATTGTTCCGGCGACTTATTGTTCCGGCGACAATGCCCGTCCGGCGGTCGCGGGCGAGGACGTCCCGAACGTTGCTGAGGTTCGGTGACGGTCCGGGTTCATGTCAAGCCGGGCACTCGGGCGGCCGCAGTACACCATCTGAGTACGGTTGATCCAAGGCAGGCAGCAACCTCAGCGCAGAACCAGCAGGTCAAGCCACGAAGTTCGGGGTTCCGGGCTGGGTGTCTTTTCGGCGTCCTGCGCGGCCCGGCGGAGTCGTTCTTTGCCGCGGAGGAATTCCTCCTCGGTGAGGTTGCGTATCGTTGTATCGGCGCGGCGGAAGGTGTCCGCCTGGGCGAGGAACTCGGCGAGGCAGGCCCGGTATGTCTCCGGAATCTCCTCAAGGGCATCCCGGCTGAATCCGGCGGCTGCGAACACCTGGCAGGTCTGCTCGACGGAAGGGAAGGTATCGACCGTCCGGGTAGTCTCGGGGAACCAGCGGACGAACTCGTTCCGGTCGACCCTGCCGGGGAATCCCTGGCGGATGAGCACGGGAGCGCCAGGGCGGAGAACGCGGCGGATTTCTCGCGCGGCGGCTTCGAGGTCGGGGATGTGGTGAATCACGAGGGACAGCCACGCGCCGTCCGCCGAGCCGTCTGGAAGCGGGAGGGCGCTGGCGTGTCCCTCCAGTACCCGGATGCCCGGGCGGCGCGGAATCTGGGCCCGCATCGCCGCTGACGGTTCGACCGCGACGATGCTGAGGCCGAACCAGTCGCTGAAGGCGGCGGCGAAGGCGCCAGTCCCGGCGCCGATGTCGGCCACGGTCATCTCGGGCAACGGGGTGAGGTGACGTCGTATCGCGTCACGCCATTCCCCGAGCCCGTCTCGCGGGACCTCACGGACCGTTTTGAACGCGGCCGCGGTCTCGTCGTCGTAGGTGATCCTGGCCATGTCGTGCCTCCTGATTGGTATTGCCTCGGGATGGAGCAGGCGCCGCTGGGCTGCCGGTCCGGAGCCGCGACCACGACCCGGTAGCCAAGGTCCAGTTCGTCCAGTGCGAGCAGGTGCCCCCACCGCCTGGCCCACTCGCCGTTGTCAAGGTCGGCTCGCAGGCGGTGCACGCCTTTCTCGCGGTCGGCGTCAGGGATAAGCGCCAGCGCCGACATCGGCCGCCAGACCCGGGGATCCAGGTAGGCACGGGGACGGCGCCAGTACGCGGCGTTGAACCCGTCGGCGCAGTCGGCGGGGATGGGCACCGGGGTCACCTCCAGTGGCAGGCCGAGCAGCAGCGCGAGCTGGTCCAGCGGGGTCTCCCGGCGCGCCTCCAGCCTCCTAGTGGCCGGGAAGTAATGATGTAGCCACCAGGTGGGGACGGCGCGCGGGTCACGGAGGAAGAGCACAACCGGGCCGTCCGTCACGCGCCGCATCTCGGCTAGGCCACGGGAGCGGTCGCTCCAGTGGTGCAAGGTCAGCACCCCCATGGCGGCACCGAACGCTCCGTCGCCGAACGGGAGTGCCTCAGCTTGCGCCCGCACCGCAGGCGACGCCCCGGGCGGGCGCTGCTCCACCATCACCCCAGATGGCTCGACGGCCACGACTAGCCGGTCCCGCGGCTCGTACGAGCCCGCGCCCGCCCCCACATTCAGCACCAGCGACGCGCCGCCCAGGGCGGCCAGAATCGCGGCTGCTATCTTCGGCTCCTCCCGGCGGGCCTCGCGGTACTGACGGCCGATGCGGTCATACACGGGCTGCGCGAGCACGGCGCGTCACACGCCCTTCCGGCTTTTGCGCCCGTAGCGCCGCGACGGTGTCGCGGACCCGGACCTCGGTGGCCCCGAGCCTGGCCAGCGTCCGCGAAGCGGGCCCGTCGTCGTGGTACTGGGCGAGCAGGAGGTCCGCGGTGCAGATGTCGGTGGTGCCGTGCGCGAGCGCCTCGGGCAGCGCAGAGCTCAGTACCTTCTGGCCGCGCGGGCGGCTGAACCGGACGGGGCCGTAAGTCCTTCCGGGGCCGTGGCCGATGCTTTCCTCTAGCTGCCGCCGCAGTGCCTCCCGGCTAACGTCGAGCCTGTCCAGCGCGGAGATCCCGGTCCCCTCTCCAACTCGGATCAGGCCGAGCAGCAAGTGCTCGGGATCGACGCTGCCGTGGCCCAGTCGCCGGGCCTCCTGACGGGCCATGAAGACAGCGGCGGCGGCGTGGTCGCTGAACCGCGCCAGCATCCGGCCATCGACGGACATGCCAGGCACCCCCGCGGGCGCGCCGGGCACGGCCGTGAAGCGGGGCTCGAACGATGCTCTCCTTGTTACTGACGTGCGGCATCCTGATCCGGCGGGCAGCGGGTGCAGACAGCCTGGCCGCTAGCCACCCGGCCATGTCGTCAGGCTCGATGCGCCCGGATGCCAGGCACTGAACGACGATGGCGGCGATCTGCGGCGGGTCCAGGTCGGCCTGCCAGCCATTGACGGCCAGGAACTGCAGGCCAACTGCGACCGCTACCCGCTCCCGGTGCTCCGGGAACGGGGGATGCCGTAGAAGGCCGCGCATCAGGCGCGCGCAGGCCGCTGCCGCGGCGTAGCTATCGGGGAGGGCCAGCGGCGCCGGGGCTTCGGCCAGGGCCATCTCAGCGGCCTGCGTGTCTATCTGTTCAAGTGCGGCGCCCGTCTTGATGCCGAGCAACCGCCCTGCGATCACTACGAGGTCGGCGACATCCAGCGAGGTCACGGCTCGTCACCGCGCAGCAGATCGAGCAAGCGCTGGTGGCGGGCCAGGCTATCTTCCAGCAGCCTGCGGAACCGCTTGTCCTTGCGGCGTGCCTCCACCAGAGCCGCGATCGCCTCGCGAGCAACGTCCGACACCGAACGCCCCTCCACCTCCGCGATGCCCGCCAGCCGTTCGGCTAGGTCCGGATCGAGCCGCAGCACCATGTTCTTCGTTGGGGCGCTGCCATCACCTCGCGCCAGCTTCTCTGCCATAGTGATCTAACGATATCTAGATATCCGATGATGGGCAAGGCGCGCTGCCTCGTGTTCCAGCCCGCGTGCTAACGCCCGCGCTGGAGTCCGCGGTCGGCACCGGGCGGGTGGCACTACCGCTGGCCGCGCGGGGAATCGCGAGACCGCCGGCCGGCTGCGAGTCGCCTCGGGCACGTGAGCACGCGCCGGCCGACCGCTCCGCGTGCCGCGACCTCGGAGTTTCTCATGACGGTCCTCCGGCGGAAGCGGACGACACGATTCGTCATCCCTGCAGGCAGTGTCGCCTCTACCTGCTCCCGGCGTCGTAAAGGTTGATCGTGGCGCATTCCCGCAACCGGGACTGCCGGGCGCTGACAAGATCGCTCCGGCCGACATTACTGCACCCGCGACGGCGGAGATACGGCACCGCTGGGTCCCAAGCGGGCTGACCAACGAGTACGGCAGGCGCCATGAAGATCACCTGCTGATTCAGTAAACTGCAGAACAACGGCCCGGACGCAGTCTTAGCACCCCACACGCTCCCATGATCTGATGGACGGCGGAAAGGACCTGAGAACTCATGGCCGATCTCGTTGTCAAGCGAATTGCGGCGCTAGACGAGGAGCAGCTCATCCAGGTGCAGGTGATCTACGAGGAGGCGTTTAGCCCGGGCCTGCGGGTTCCGTTCAGTGAACTGACTAGGCCAGGCGAGGCCGACCAGACGTTCGTGGCCATGGACGGCAGGGCGCCGGCAGGTGTCGCCGCTTTGCGGCTGCTCTGCTCGGTGGATTGGTCATTTCTGCGCTACTTCGCGATCACTGGAAAGCGCCGGAGCCAAGGGCTCGGCCACCAGTTCTGGCAGTTCCTTGACCAGTCCCTGCGGAAGGAAGCCTGGCCCGCATGCATCATCTTCGAGGTGGAAAACCCCAGCGAAACAAACGGTGACAAAGCCGAACGAGTGATCCGGCAGCGTCGTATTAACTTCTGGACCGCGTGCGGCGCCCGCCAGCTGCCCATTTCAGGATATGTTCTGCCCGATTACACCGCCTCCGGGACGACAGAGGCGATGTTGTTGATGGCGGCGACCCCTGCCGCAGTCCCCGCCGTTCAGGGCGACCAGCTGCGGAAGCTGGTCCGGGCGATTTACACCGACCGCTATGGCCTGCTGCCGAATGATCCCCTTGTGTCGCGGGCGCTCGCGTCAATTGCAACCTGAATCACGACATGACAGCGGCATCTGCCGACTGTATACACACCCGCTCCAGAACGCGGTGCACGGGCTTTGAGCTGCGGGTTGGTGCGCGCGATCGAGGCGCCGCGGGTGAACCTGCTGCTGGCCGACGACGTCGGCCTGGGCAAGACGATCGAGGCCGGGCCGCTCCTTGACCCGCGCCGCCACCGCGCCGCACTTCGGGTGCACCTCGACGGCGTCACCGTGGCCGGGCGGGCCGATGTGATCCTCGACCGCGAAGGCGGTGTACCGAATGGCCGGCGGTCTTCGTGCCCTCGGTGACCGCGAACCGGTTCCCGACTACTCGGGCTGGCGAGATCCAGCAGTGGCTGGTCCCCCGCGGCCAGTTCAACGCCGCCCGCTACGAGGGAGGCGACGGTGACGAGCGGCGCCTGTTCTACGTCGCGCTCACCCGCGCCCGCGACTGGCTGTCGGTCTCCCGGCACGACCGGGTCACCAAGCGCGCAGTGGCAGCCAGCCCGTACTACCGGGAACGAGGATCGAGCCGCTGTCGGCCAGAAGTTCTTTGGCTACAGTGAGGCGGTCGCGGAGGTAGGTGAGGTAGGAGTTACGCCGTAGACCTCCGCGTACTCAGGCTCGAACCGGCCGATGCCGGGGTTGACCGCATAGTTCCGCCGCCGCAGGCCGCGGCCGACGACCTGCTCGCATAGCAGCTGGCTGCGGAACGGGCGGACGCCGAGGATGTGGCTGACAGTGTTGGCGTCCCAGCCTTCGGTGAGCATGGCGACCGACACCACGCAGCGGATGTGCTCGCCGAGCTTGCCCTTCTTGCCAATGGTGTTCATCGCCTCGCGGAGCAGGTCGGCGTCGGTGAGCTTGTCGACGTCCGCGCCCGGGTTGCGCAGCCGGTAGGACTGCTTGAAGTCGGC
Source organism: uncultured Actinomycetota bacterium (assembly GCA_963775745.1). Lineage (GTDB taxonomy): Bacteria > Actinomycetota > Actinomycetes > Streptosporangiales > Streptosporangiaceae > DATBGO01. The sequence continues at coordinate 319,339 of CAVZKE010000017.1, read as the reverse complement.
CCCGAGCGGCTCACCGGATTCGAGCTGCTCGGAGTCGATGAGGATCGTGCGCTGCCGAGTGGTCCAGGTGCCGTCCTGAACGTTACTCAGCAGTGGGAGGTCGCCGGGCACGAGCAGGCTGGTCCCATCCGGCATCTCGGCGTTCCGGCCCGCGATCCAGTCGAACATCAACTTGGAGACGATCGTGTTCGGGCACACGACGATGAGGACCGGCGGCGGCTCGCCGAGCGCTTCGAGCCTCGCTTCGTACCCGGCGTAGTTCTGCTCGTAGCTGCGGTACAGGCTGCGGAGCGCGCCCTCGAGTGTCTCGGGCATCACCCAGCCCTGCGGCCCGGTGTCTACATCACGTGGCTTGAGCGCCCGGCGTTTTGGCAGCGGCGGCTGGATGTTGTCCCAGAGCCGCAAGTACACCAGTTCCTTGCCCTTGGCATCGTCATCGACTGGGATGCGCGGGATCTTCACGATCCCGGACTCGATGGCGTCCATCAGCGAGAAGTCGCTGACCACCCAGGGGAAGATGAACCCCTCGTTGTAGCCCGACCCCTTCAGGTAGTAGGGGGTCGCGGATAGGTCGTAGAGGGCCTTGATGCGGCCCCGGCGACGCAGGTCGCACAGCCCGCGGAACCACACCCGGGCCTCACGGTTACGCGCCTCGTCTTCCCTGTCCGCATCATCGTCGGCTTCGAGCAGCTTCGACTGGTAGCAGTGGTGGGGCTCGTCGTTGAACACGACGATCTCGCCCTTGCCGTTGCCGAATTCGCGCATGATCCTGGCGGCGACCATGTCCGGGGTCTCGCGGAACGCATCCTCGTCCTGCGACTTGCCCGCGCGCAGCAGCTTGCGGGTGTTAGCCGCGACGCCCTGGATCTCCTTAGCGTCCCTGGGCAGGAACGCGTGGTAGTTGAAGATCTCCACCTGCGCCTGCAGCAGCGCGTCCCACAGGTCCGCGGGAACCAGGTCGCGCTCGCGGTAGTAGTTGTCGTCCCGCTCCGGGTGCAGCACCCCGAGCCGGTCCCGGATCGTGATGCCGGGCGTCACGACGAGGAACCGCTTGGCGAACCGGGCGTCGGCCGGGGTCATGACCTTGTTGATCGTCTGCCAGACGATCAGCATCGCCATCACGACGGTCTTGCCCGTGCCGGTGGCCATCTTGAGCGCAACGCGCGGCAGCCCGTCGTTATGCAGCCGGTTCTCAGGCTCCAGGCGACGCCTATAGTCAGCGGTACCGTGACGGCCGGCGATCTCGGCCAGGAAGATCGCTGTCTCGGCCGCCTCGCGCTGGCGGAAGAGAACCGGTTCGTCGCGGTCGGGCGGGCGCGCAGCCCAATGCGCCAGCAGTTTGCGGGTGTACGGGGTGACGCCGTTCCAGTTGCTGGCCCGCCACCGCTCGACCTTGCGGCGGATGTCGTTGATCAGCGAGTTCTGCTCACGCCGCTCGCCGGTGACATCGAAGTCGAACATCTCCTGCTGGCCGTTGCGCCGCCCCTTCCGGCTGACTGGTATCGGGATGTAGGACTCACTTGGTCGGCGGCCCTGAAGGAGCCGGCCGGTCGGCCCGTTGCGGCCGATCTCGAAGTGAGCCTCGGGTAGGCGCCGATCAGGCCGGCGAGGCCTGGCCCGACATGGAGGTAGTCGTACCGGTAGCCGTCTCCGGTGCGGCCGATCCAGCTGTACGCCTGCTCGCCCCGTGCGACGTGATCATAGGCGTCGACCAGCCCGCGTGCGCGCAGTCCTTCGAGCAGCCCGAATTCGAACGGCAGGAACCCCGGATGCAAGGGCCTGTGGGTTCTGCCGATGACGTTGTAGTCGCCGCCCAGCACCAGGTGCTGCCGAAGATCCGCCGGGAGCTTGTCGCACGCCTCCACGAGGGTGCGGATGAACCGCTGCTTGCGCTCGGTCTTGCCGGCGCTGCGGTCACGGCTGGGGACGTACACGCCGATCACCGAGATGGCCGGCTCGGTGCCTAGCACGCCGGCGGATACCCGGCACGGGACGCTGACAGCCGCGAACTCGGCCGTTAGATCCCGGGCCACGCGGACACGGCTGACCAGCGCGCTGCCGCGCTCGCCGTCGGCGTCGGGGGTCTTGATGACCGCGAAACCCGCCCGGCGGAACCGGTCGAGCAGCCAGGACGTGCCAGGCCCGGCGCTGGTCTCAGTGATCACGAGCACCTCTTCGGGCCGCCGGGCGAGCCAGTCCAGCAGCAGGCGGGCGCGTTCCGGCGAGGCGGCGCCGATGTTAACGGTCAGGATGGACAGCACTGTCAGCCTCCTTGCGGGTCCGGCGGCGGGCCGAGCCGGGCCATGATTGCCGCTGTGACGCCGTCCGGGTCCAGGCCCCGGCAGTCAATCCTGGCCTGCGGCCAGCTCCGCCGTGCCAGGAACCGGAAGGCATCCCGGTACAGGGCAGCTTGCGGGCGGGCGAGCCTTGCGCTTCCAGGCGGGATAGAGCGGGCCGCTGGCTCAGCCGGGCGGCGATGACCTCGGGGTCGTCTTCCAGGTAGACCGACATGCCTGGGACGGCGACGTGGGCGTTGTAGCTCCAGATCTCGGCCAGCCCGAGCCCGTCCAGGCGCTGCAACACTAGCGACGACTGGACGTACCGGTCGGTGATGACGACCTTGCCCGCCTTCAGCGCTGGGGTGATCTCACTCTCCAGGTGGGCGTAGCGATCGGCGGCGACCGCCAGCGCCAGGGCCCGCCCGGTCAGGTAGGACTCGGCGGAGCGGACCAGACGCCCGAGCGCGGTGGCGGACGGCTCGGTCGTCACGTGCACCGCGGTGCCGCGCGCCTGCAGCGCGGTGGCTGGCCAGCCGGTCGGTGATGGTGGTCTTGCCGACGGCGTTCGGCCCTTCGATGGCGATGAAGGGCCCGGTCACTGCGGGCGCGGCCCGATCTGCAGCAGCGGGCCGGCCACGACCGGGCACTGCTCGCTGTCCACCTCGCCGATCGGCTGCCCGCGCGAGATCAGCGCGGCGGGGCAGCCTTTCCCGCACGTCCCGGCTATGGCGCATGCCCTGCACGTGTCGTTGGCGCCCATCGCCAGTCGGCCCGCGAGGTCGTACCGGTCAAGAGCCTCGGCGATCTCGCCGGCGAGGATGTTGCCGACCAGGAAGTCGCTGTCCGGATAGGCCGACTGCGGCGTCCGGGCTGCGAACACCAGGTACGGGCACACCGCGGTCAGCCCGTCGGCGAACACGTAGATGAGCTTGCCGGCGTCGCAGCCGGCGAGGGGCTTGTCGTCGTTGCGGAAGCGGATGTGCACCACATCGATGCCCCGGGACCTGAAGCCCTCGGTCACGTCCTTGATCGCGCGCATTCTCGCCGTGCCGGCGGCCAGCTTTCCCTGGCTCTTGACGCCCCGCCCGAACGCCGACAGCGGGTTCATCAGCACGTACCTGGCGCCCACCTCGACCGCGAACTCGCACAGCGCGGCGAACTCGCCCGGCTCGGTGAGCATGTTCGGCGTCGACAGCAGGCCTTGCAGCATGCCCGCTGCCGCGAACTTGCGCGTGGTCTCCAGGGTCGTGGCGAACGACGACACGCTGCCGCGGAACTTGCCGCGGCTTTCCGGCCGGAAGCCGTCGAAGCTCACGTTCACATGCACCGCCCCGGACCTTGCCAGGTGCGCCTCCTCTGCGCTCACCGGCGAGCTTGCGTGGTGATCGTGCTCATCGCAGTTCCGCGCCTATCTGTGCCCACACGACTTTCCCGCCCAGGTGATCCGGGACGTACCAGTTCCACCGCGTGCTGATGGCTTCCACCAGTAGCAGTCCCCGGCCATTCTCGGCGTCGCCGGCTGCGTCGATTCGCGCGGGCGGTTCTTGGCTGGAATCCCATACCAGGATCAGCACGCTCCGCTCGTCCGACAGCAGCCACAGCCGCACAGGCGCGAGGAGCTCCGCCATGCCGGTCGCTTGCACAGCATTAGTGAGCAGTTCCGACACCACGAGTTCGGCGGTTTCGCCCGAGTCGGTAAGGTTCCATTCCCGGAGCAGTTGCCGCACGTGCTGCCGAGCGCGCGGCACGGCGCTGGCCAGCGGCGCGAGTTCCAGGAAGCTCTGAAGCGGCCACAGATCCGCCATGTCAGGTCCTGGCTGCGCCGTTAGAAGCGGGCCTGGCACCCACGCGTGGCCATCACTGCACCTGGGGCCAGGCGTTCCGTCTTCGGCCACGCTCCCGCGCCCGCCCGGCAGTCCTGCCTGGCCCGATTCCGCTTGGGCGCGCCGGAGTGCGAGACGCGCCATTTCACGGGCGGCTTCGCGCAGCTGCGCCGCCACGCGGGCCGTTTGCACCGCCATTGCCATGACCGTCAGCCAATAGCCGACGCAGCCGATAACGGGAGGTTGGCCGCGGGGGCAGATGTGTGAACAGGGTGTGTGAATCCGGCTCGACCAGGCCCGGAGCCTGTGCGAATGTCAAACTGATCGCGTCCACGGCTGGTGGAAGGAGCTGTGCGGTGCCGCAACGGCCACGAACGGCGAACCTGCGGCTGCGGGCCCTGATGGACGAGACCGGGATGTCCAACAAGGGCCTGGCGCGCAGGGTCGCTGACCTGGCCAGGGCGCGGGGAGCGGCGAACATCCGCTGCGACCACACCTCGGTGCTGCGCTGGTTGTCAGGGGAACAGCCGCGCCCGCCCGTGCCGGAACTGATCGCCGGCGTCCTCGGGGACGCCGCCGGCCGGCCGGTGACGGCGGCCGAGCTGGGCATGACGCCCAGCGACCTGCCGGCCGATCTTGGCCTGCACCTGCCCACCGCGTGGACCGAAACCGTAGCCATCTCGACCGCCTTGTGGAGGGCCGACGTGCAACGCAGGCGGTTCCTGGCCAGCGCGGCGTTCGCTGCCGCCGCCACGCCGGCGTCGGCGCTGCGCTGGCTCACCAGTCCGCCGACCGGAGGGCCAACAGGCAAGGGATCGGTGCGGGTGGGACGCGGCGACATCGAGGCGATCCGCGAGCTGACGCTCTCCTACCGGGAGCTGGACAACCGGCTCGGCGGAGGTCACCTCCGGCCCGTGATCGTGTCCTACCTGGACGATCACGTCTCGCAGCTGCTGCTCAACGGCAGCTACCGCGAGGAGACGGGTCGGCAGCTCGCCGCCGCCTGCGGCGAGTTGTCGCAGCTGGCCGGCTGGGTCGCCTACGACTGCGGTGAGCACGGCGTCGCCCAGCGGTACCTGACCCAGGCGCTGGCCTACGCCCGCCACGCCGGCGATCACGCCCTAGGCGCGGAGATCCTCGCCGCTCAGGCGCACCAGGCTCTCTACCTGGCCCGGCCGGGCGAGGCCATCGACCTGTCCCGCGCCGCCCAGGCCGCCGCGCTCAAGCACGGATCTGCGACGCTGCTCACCGAATGCCTGGTCATGGAGGCGCACGGCCACGCGGCTCGCAACGACGCCCGCGCCTGCGGCACCGCGCTAGCCACCGCGGAACGGACCTTCGACCGCGCGACCCAGGAGGACAACCCAGCCTGGCTGGCCTACTTCGACGAGGCGTACCTGGCCGCCCGCATGGCCCAGTGCTTCCGCGACCTGGGCGAGGCCGGCCACGCCGCCCGGTACGCGCGCCGCTCCCTGGACATGGACGGCCGCTACGTCCGCGGGCGGGCCTTCAACCTGGCCCTGCTCGCCACCGCGCACGCCGCCCAGGGCGAGCCGGAACGAGCCTGCGCCGCCGGCCGACAAGCCCTCGACCTAACCGTGCGCCTCACCTCCGCCCGCAGCATCGGCTACGTGCGCGACCTGGTTCGGCGGCTGCGGCCGCGCGCCGACGTCCCCGCGGTGCGGGACTTCACGGCCGAGGTAGCTGAACGCCTGCCCGCAGCAGCAGGGCGTGCTGCACCCCGATGACGGTGATCGCGCCGAGAATGTCCCCGCTGGCGATCATGGCCTGCGCCTCGTCCAGCGGCACCCAGCGCACCTCGGCCGTCTCATCCACATGAGGCGCGCCGGCCTGCTCCGCGCCGCGGGCCAGGTACAACTCCTGCGGGTAATCCGCATTGCCGATCATCGGCTGGCATGACAGCACGTGCTCCAAGCGGCGCGGCCGCCAGCCGGTTTCCTCCTCAACCTCGCGCGCGGCCGCGGCGGCCGGGTCCTCGCCGTCATCGACATAACCGCCCGGCAGCTCCCAGACCCAGCGGTCCACGATGAACCGGTGCCGCAGCATCAGCAGCACCCGTTCGCCCGGATCGTCCAGCACCACCGTCATCGCGCAGCGCCGCATCCGGAACACGTACTGGGTGAAGCGCACCTGGTTGGGCAGCTCCACATCGGCCAGGCTGACCCGGACGTGCGGAGTATCGTCCACTAGCCGCTCGCCGCGGATCACCCACGCGTGAGGGTTCGACACCAGCCGACCATACCCCCGCTCACGCGGCGAAGACTGATACCAGCATGCCCGGCTGGCGTTCTTGCCTGGCTGGCCGGCCACGCGAGCGGCGCGAGCCTGGCCTGATCCAGGCAGACCGGTCGCGCGGCCACCAGGCGCGCCAAACGCGGCCCCGGCCCGGCTGAGCGGTCCTATAAGAACTTCGTCACCAATTTCGCCGGGGGGCTGGCCGCTGACCCGGCTGCGCCGGGGCTGTCGATGCGCCGGGCCCGGTCCACCTTCATCTGCGGCCACCTGGCCGCGGGCACCCCGGTTCCGGTACTGCTGGCGGTCACCGGCATCGCCGAGGCCGGGTCGCTGGCCCGCTACGCCCGCCACGTCAGCGGCGTCAGCTCCTCCCAGGGCGCCCTGCGGGCGCGCTGCCGCGCGGAGCGCACCCGGTGAGCGGCGCCGGCCTGACCCTGCCGCCCGCCTGCGGCGGCATCACCGAACAGGCAGTGGCCTTCGCCGCCGAGCTCACCGGCCGCTCCGGCAACGCCCCGGTCATTGAGGCCGCGCTGGCCAGGCGGACCGGGCGGCCCCGCCCGCTGCCGGTGCGGGCCGTGCTCACCGCGCTGCTGTGCCTGGCCCCCGGCGACCGGCCGCTGTTCTTGACCGGCGCCACCCGGCTGCTGTTTCAGCAGCTATCCGAGACCTCCCGGGCGCTGCTCGGCGTTCCCGGCACCGCCGCCACCGAGCGGGCCTTCAAGGCGGCCTGCCGCCGGGTCCGCTACTGCTTCGGCGCCATCTGCCCGGTCATGGACCCCTCGCCGCTGCCGAAAAACCGGCGGCTGACCGAGCAAGACCTCAAAGCCCGACCAGGAAGATGACCCCCGCCCAGGCCCAGGCGGCCCGCGGCAGGCTGGAGGTCTTCATCAACGCCCTGATCGAAGCCAGCATCTCCGTCCTGACCGATGAAGAACTCCGGGCATACGACGGATCGGCCGGCCTGGACGCCACCCCGGTCCCGTTGTTCTCCCGCGGCCCGTCCCAGCGCACCGGCCTGTGCGCCAGCGACCCCGACGGCGGCTGGTACGTCCGCGAAGGCGACCACCGCGACCACCAAGACGACAAAGGCAAGCCGCTGCGCAAGATCGCCTGGGCGCTGGAGGCCACCATCGCCACCATGGCCCGGCCGCCCGGCGCGCCGCCCGCCTGCCCCCATCTGGCCATCGGCCTGGCCATGGCCCGGCCGGGCGAAGACCCCGGCGGCACCGGCGCCCGCGTGCTCACCTCCGCGGCCGCCCGCGGCCACAAGCCTGGGCGCCCTGGGCTTCGACCGCGCCTACACCCAGGCCCTGCCCGAGCGCTTCCACCTCCCCGCCCGCGCGCTGGGCTACCAGCCCGTCATGGACTACCGCGCTGACCAGCCCGGCATCCAGGCCAACACCGGCGGAGCCATCCTGGCCGAGGGCACCTGGTACTGCCCGGCCCTGCCCGGCCCGCTGATCACCGCCACCATCCGGCTGCGCGATCACGCCATCAGCGAGCCTCTGGGACCAGCAGATCACCGCCCGCGCTTGCTACCAGCTCAAGCGCAAAGACGGACCCGACACCGGCGGATACCAGCGCCTGTCCTGCCCCGCCGCCGGCCACCATCCCGCGCTGATCTGCCCGCTGCGCCAGGCCTCGCTGTCCCCCCGCGACGGGCGCGCCGAGGTACTCCAGCCGCCACCCGAACCGCCGAGGATCGCCACCCAGACCGCGATCACCATCGCCCCGGACACCGGTGCCCGCTACCGCCAGGACCTGCCCTGCGCCAGCCCGGCCTGGCACGCCCGCCACGCCACCTTGCGCAACACCATCGAAGGCCTCAACGGCTACCTCAAAGACACCGCCCACCAGGCCCTCGCCCAGCCAGCCCGGCGCCGTGTCCGCGGCATCGCCGCCCAGCCGGTCTTCACCGCGCTGCTGCTGACCGCCGCGAACATCCGCAAAATACGCGCCTGGCGGGCACTGACCCCTGACGACAAGAACACCACCGCCCGCCGGGCACGCCGACGCCGCTCAAGCCTCCGCGACTACCTCCCCGACCGCTAGCAAGCGCCCAGCCCCAGCACCCACCACAGATCATCTTCACCCGGCCAGGCCGCCACGCCCCAGACCCGCCACACCGCCGCAACCCGCCAGCCGACGCCCGTAAACAGTGCCCGCACAGCGGTCAGAACCAGAGTCAGACCCCGCAGGCATACTCAGAAACGGCCACCGAAGCAGTTCTGTCGGCACGACACCGGCAGTTCTGTCGGTAACCCACGGGTGCGCCGCCAGGGACTTGAACCCCGAACCCGCGGATTAAGAGCGCTGCTCTGCTATCAGATCAGTACTCTCAGTGCCGGTTAGTACCGCGCTGTACAGGCCTTCGACGAATTGGCTGCCGCATGGTGGCGGGCTGTGCCGGGCGGTACCACGGCATCCGAGCAAACAGCGAGCAAACGTGCACCGGGCCGGCTCTCGAGCGCGTCGGCTCGACAGTCTTCGCGAGCGTCGGCGCAACCTCCGTCGAGGGCGCGCTGCCTAGGCTGGATCGCCCGCCTGGAGCGCATTAGTGCGCGGATTCAGCTCTCGTCGACCGAGAACCTGCAGGTCACAGCCTCGAGTCAGTCCAGAACCCAGAATCGTAAGCCAACTCTGGTTTCTTACCGCCCACCGGCCTAGTCCGAAGTCCCTTAGGCTCGCGCGGATGGAGCGAGCTGGGCGCAGGCTTCACGATGGCTGGTAGAGCAGGAGTGGGTCCGATCCGACGTGGATCGTCCTCACGCGATCCCCGGTCAGATCGCGATGCCAAGCTTGGATCTCGACCCGTGCAAGGTGTGAGCGAACGATCCAGATCCGGCCACGAGTACCCCCGCGTTCAGACGCGATCTTGGCCCGAGCCGCAGCCAGCGCGTTGGCGACGTCGTCCGCCTGGCGCTGCGGCATCACGACCAGCCACGGCGCCGCCTGGTAAGCGACGATATGGCCGTTAGGACCATCGCCGACTGGAAACGAGGGCTGCGCCTGCTGGTAGTAGTACGCAAATGCGTAGCTGGCCGCGTAGCTGACGATAATGGCGTCCCCGCGCCGGAAGTGCGTAGTGAGGTAGCTGACCTCGGACCGGACGTCCTCATTGGGTATCCGGTGAGACCTGATGTAGGAGTGCGTGGCTGGCACCCAGACGGTGAGCGCAAGCGCAGCCGCGACGAGCGGGGCTCGGCGATGAAAGGATGCAGCCCAGTGCCCGGCGGCGGCAACCGCCACCGCCATCAGCAGCGGGACTGCCACTAGCCAGAAGGTAGACGTCCGCAGGTCCCCAAACGGGTATTTCCGAGCGGCGCTAGCGACGATGACGCTTGCCAGCATAATCGGGAGGATTGCAGCGAGGGCAACGCGACGGAGCCAGAGCAGGGCCGCGATGCCTGCCAGCGCAAGCAGCGCATCGATGACCAGATGCGGGAAGCCCAAGTAGGGCGCGAGTCGGTTCAGCCTGAAGTGGATGAACGAGATCGCGGCAGACGGGCTTCGGGTCGGAATGTAATAGGGGGCCCAGTAGGCGACGAGGTTGTGAGTGATCTGCGGGCGAATGATGAACCAGTAGATCAAGGCGCTTACAGCAAGCATCCCCGCTGCAGCGCAAATGACATCGATGAGCCGCCGGAAGTGCCGCGTGACGATGCATTCGAGCGTAAGGGCGCACATGACTGCTGCCCCGACGAAGATCACGGTGTTGGCGAACAGCAGGCCAACTGACGCCGTCATGGCGATCACGAGGAGGCGTCGCAAGCGCCATTCGTTCTCAATACGCGCGACGAGGACCCACAGCACGACGCACATGAACGCCTCTGCCGTGTATTGCTTCAGGTCGTCCCGAACAAGCATCGCCGGCGACAGCAGTGCAGCGGCGCCGGACAGGATCCCGGTTGTGAAGCGGTCAAGCCGAAGCTCCCGCCCGAACATGTACGCAGCCGCAGCTGTCAGCATCGTGAACCCGAGCGGCACGAGCCGTAGCCTCTGCGGGCCGCCGAAGGGCACAAGACGGAGGAGAAAGGTCCATCCTAGCGGTGTGCTCGACGCCAGCGATGGAGTGAGCCCGACCCTCGCCCGGACAGTGTCGGCAACCCATGCTTCGTCGACCCAGAACGGATGATGCAGCAGGTACGGCACGTCGTGAACGATCAACGCTGACAGCCCGATGGCGATGACGAGACAGAAATCGATGACGTCCAAACGGCCAAATTTGAGTCGCCCGAGGGCGGCAGCCGTCGTCGACCGGGGTGCGTCGTCCGCAGAACGCAGCTGGCTCTGGCCCCCTGGACCTAGCGACGGATGGGCCATGACTTAGCCCGAGCGTTGGCCGGGACCGGCCCGATGCGCTCTCGCAGAAGGATCCACAGCGCCTCTACTCCGTCGCGCCAGGTGAGTTTCTTGCCAGCCTCGCGGCTGCGCGCCTTGTAGCTGATCGGAACCTCGTAGGGCCGGATACCGCGGCGCAACAGCTTCCCGGTCACCTCGGCTTCCATGCCGAATCCTGTCGAGCGGACGGCCAGCTCGCGGTACACCGCCGCGGGCATCAGCTTAAAGCAGGTCTCCAGGTCGCTGAGATAGCAGTTGAACAGGACGTTAGCGAACGTCGTTACGGCCCTGTTGCCCAGCACGTAGACGTAGGAGTAGGCGTTGTGGCTGCTGAATGCCCGCGTGCCGTAGACAACCTCGGCATCCCCGGCGAGCACCGGGGCGAGCAGCGCGGGTATCTGGGCCGGGGAATACTCCAGGTCTGCATCACACATGATCACGTAATCGCCGGTTGCAGCCGCGGCTGCCGTCCGGATCGCAGCGCCCTTGCCGCGGTTGCGCTCATGCATGCTGATGCTGACCCTGGGGTCGTCTGCGAACGAGGAGTACAGCTCCCTGGTGCCGTCCGTGCTCCCGTCATCGACGACTACGAGCTCGACTTCACAGGGAAAGTCGACATCGAGCACCTCCTTTATCGCGGAGGTCAAGGTCGCGATTTCGTTGTATACCGGCATAAGGATCGACAGCTTCACGGCTGGCAGTTTATGCGGACCACGACAGCGTGCGCGCGCAGAGGCGGCAAACCGGATAGATTGCGACGTGGCGCAGCACGTCATGCACCGGTGGAAAAGGGGTAGGTCCTGCATGAGCTCGGGTTCTCGACGGGTTCGGCCGGCGATGTCAGCATCCGGAGCACAGCGGATCCTGGTAACCGGAGGGTCCGGCTTCATCGGGTCGCATTTGTGCCGGAGGCTGCTCGCGCTCGGCCACGACGTGCTCGCCGTGGACAACTTCTACTCGAGCTCGCGGCACAACGTCGTGGATCTGCTGCAAGAGCCCCGCTTTGAGCTGATGCGCCACGACGTCACGTTCCCGCTCTATGTCGAGATCGACAAGATCTACCACCTCGCCTGCCCGGCCTCGCCCATCTACTACCAGCGTGATCCCGTCCAGACAACCAAGACGTGCGTGCACGGCTCCATCAACATGCTCGGCCTTGCCAAGCGCCTGGGATCCGGGATTTTGCTTGCCTCGACGTCCGAGGTGTACGGCGACCCGGCCGTGCACCCGCAGACCGAGGCGTACTGGGGAAACGTGAACCCCATCGGCATCAGGTCGTGTTACGACGAGGGCAAGCGGTGCGCCGAGGCACTGTTCTTCGACTATTACCGGCAGCACGCCCTGCCGATCAAGGTCGCCCGGATCTTTAACACCTACGGCCCGAACATGCTGCCGAACGACGGCCGGGTGGTATCGAGCTTCATCGTCCAGGCTCTGCAGGGAGAGCCGCTCACCATCTTCGGCGACGGGTCGCAGACCAGGTCATTCTGCTATGTGGACGATCTCGTGGACGGTCTGATCGCTCTGATGAACACTCCCGGCGAGGTGACCGGCCCCATCAACCTCGGCAATCCGGGCGAGTTCACGATGCTCGAGCTCGCGAAGAAGGTCCTGGCTGCCGTCGGGAGCGACTGCCCGATCGAGCACCGCCCGCTTCCAGCCGATGATCCGGTGCGCCGGCAGCCGGACATCAGCCGCGCCATCGAGCTACTGGGCTGGGAGCCATCGGTTGGGCTCGACGAAGGGCTCGAGCGAACAGTGGAGTACTTCAGCCAGGCTCTGGCCGGCTGACTCGCCGCTCAGCTATCTCAGCGGAACCGGACTATGAGGTCGGCGAGCAGCGCCAAGGTGGCCAGTCACCTACGTGACCTCAGGCGCCGTTAACTCGTTTCTTACCGCCCACCCGCGCAGCCCGACGGTCTTCCTGCTCGAGTACAACATTCCGGGCGGCAGGGTTCAGGACTCCTGACATAGCGAAGATCACCGACAAGTTTGATCGCTGCTGACCTGCGCATTTGCGGAGGTCACGTGGCACTGCGACACCGGAAGCATTGAAAGATTGATGCAAGATAATTATGTCAAGCTGTCGAGCCTTCAGGCCCCTGACCTCGGGAAACGTGACGGGCAAGGCTCGATCTAAAGCTCTTCGACGTCAGGACATCACATCAAATCTCGCTCTATATCGGGAAAGCAGGAGTCCTGGGGTTCCGGCGTCACTGCATCAGGAGTCGCTGAACACACTCCGGCGCTTTGGCTACTGCCCGGCCAGCGAGACCGGCTACCCCGATGCGAGGGCACCTGCCGGTCCTCACGCGTGCCGACTGCCCAGCTTCGAAGCCGCGGTGACAGCCTCCGCCGCAGTTCAGCCGGGAAGGTGTAGCTGACCGGAACCTCGTAGGGCCGGATACCGGAGGTTGTCCCGGCCTTCGTAGAACTTGAGAGTGGCGGTCCCCCGCCCGTGGCCTGCCGAGTGGTAGGTGTCGGGCAACCGCCAAGTCATCCGACGAAGGAAGGGGACCGCCGTGAGCAACACCTACCAGAAGGACCGCCGCCGTGCCCAGCCTGACCGGCCGCCGGTTGAGATCGCCGTGCCAGAGCAGGTGGTCGTGTCGATGGCCGAGATCGCCGAGTCGGCGAGGGAGGGCTTGCTGGCCCTGGCCGTCGGGACCGGGCTGCAGGTGATGGCCGCCATGTTCGCCGAGGACGCGGAGCGGCTGTGCGGACCGCAGGGCAGGCACAACTCCGGCCGCGAGGGGTACCGGCACGGCAGCGAGGCCGGGTCGGTCACGCTGGGCGGGCGGCGGGTGGCGGTGACCCGGCCGCGGGTGCGGGCCGCCGGCGGATCTGGTGAGCTGCACCTGCCCAGCTACGACTTGTTCTCCTCCACCGAGATCCTCGGCCAGCTGGCCATGGAGAAGATGCTGGCCGGGCTGTCGTCGCGCCGCTACGGTCACGGCCTGGAGCCCGCCGGGCAGGCCGTCGAGGCGCAGGCCGCGTCCACCTCGAAGTCGGCGGTCTCCCGCCGGTTCGTCGCCGCCACCGAGACCGCCCTGGCGGAGCTGATGACCCGCCGCCTGGATGACCTGGACCTGGTGGCGTTCATGGTCGACGGGGTGCACTTCGGCGAGCACACCTGCGTCGTGGCGCTGGGCATCGGCATCGACGGGACCAAGCACCCCCTCGCCGTGGAGGAGGGCTCGACCGAGAACGCCACCCTGGCCACCGAACTGATCACCGGGCTGCGCGAGCGGGGCCTGGACGTCACCAAGCCCATCCTCGCGGTGCTCGACGGGGCCAAGGCCCTGAGCCGCGCGGTCAAAGACGTGTTCGACAAGCCGCTCATCCAAAGATGCCAGCAGCACAAGATCAAAAATGTCCGGGACAAGCTGCCCGAACGGCTGCGGACCGTGGCTGAGCGGCGGATGCGCCAGGCCTACCACGCCGAATCGGCGCTGAAGGCCGAGGGACTGCTGACCGAGCTGGCCCGCGAGCTGGACAAGACCCACCCCGGCGCCGCCGCGTCGCTGCGGGAGGGCATGGCCGAGACGCTGACCATCCTGCGCCTTGGCGTGCCGCCCACCCTGGCCAGGACCCTGCGCTCGACGAACCCCATCGAATCGATGATCGAGATTTGCCGGGAGCACTCCAAGAACGTCAAACGGTGGCGGGACGGGGCGATGGCGCTGCGCTGGTGCGCCGCCGGGATGCTCGAGGCCGATCACCAGTTCCGTCGTGTCAACGGCCACCTGCACCTGCCCAGGCTCCGCGCCGCGCTCGAGGCGTCATTCACCGAGAATGTCAGTGCCGTAAGTCAGAATGAGGATCAGAAGGTGGCCTGATGGTCACCGGGACCGCCACCGAAGTTCAACGGAACCTGGGACATCCTCGGATACCGCGGCCCAGCACCTTCCCGGTCACCTCGGCGGTCAGACCCGGAAGCATAGACGAGCCGCGCGACCACCCAGCGCGTTAACACCGTCTACTCCTGTGGACGCACCCCAACCGCAAATATCGACTGTCCGAAAGGCGGTCGATATTTGCGTTCAATATGCCTCAGGGCCGGAACAAAATACTTGTCGAATAGCTTCACCGGTGTTCCCGTGGTTGGCGTCCGACGCAGCAACCGCGCCACGATTAGCCAGGCGATGGCACCCACCGCGTTGACGTAGCGCATATCGTTGACCATATAGCCAGCCCGGTTGAGCTGTGTCCGCAGGCCTCCTTGCCGATACCGCCTGTAGTGTCCGATTTTGCGGTCGAAGTCACTGTATAGGAGCCCGAAGGCCGGCACCCATAGTATAAGTCGACCATTCGGTTTGAGAAGGTTGAAGAGTTCGCTCAATGCGCTATCGTCATCTTCAATGTGCTCTAGAACGTTTATTAGAATGGCAGCGTCGAAGGGACTGTACGCACTGGCGGTGTCGATGTCCCCTTGGAGGATCTCCACATTGGCATCCTCCGAGAGGCGCCCGCGCAATACGTCGACACAGCGTTGCGACATATCGGTTGCGACTACCCTGGCTGCGGTCTTCGCGAGAATCTCGGTGAAGGTGCCGTGGCCCGCTCCCACCTCCAACAGCTCTTGTCCGAGGTGCGGTTCGATCAGCCCAAAAATCCAGGCAGCATAATTCTCGGCTCCATCGAGGCTGTCGAGTGTCTCCTCCAACTCGACATCCGCCGCTGAGAAGTTGGCCAGCGACATCCGCCGCGTCTTCCGCAGAAACCAGGCCACTGATAGCACCTTACTGTTTGTCTGGATCAGAGCGACATCGCTGATGTTACGTGATCGGTGGTGTCGGTCACTCGAAGTCTGCTGACCTGAACAGGCGCTGCCCTGGCAGCCAGACGGCGACTAGATGCCATCAAGATCATGAGGTGTTACCAAGATCACCGCATCCTAGCGGACATGGAGCTAACATCGATCCGGCTGCAAGGCCAACGATTTACTATCGCGCGCCAGGAAGCCCTGGTCAGAGGCATAATTTGCGGGTGGGCTAACGACAGAACTAGCTGACCACGGGTTACGTGTCGCTGGCGGTGCGCGGTTCCCGGGTTAAGCGGGCTGATCTCCCGGCGTTTTGGGTGGTATGGGGCGGTTCGGGACCCGGGCGAGCTTGGTGCGGGGCGGCGCCTGCGTGCCGGGGGTGATCGTGGCCCAGCCTTCGGCCCTGGCCATTTCCTGCAGGGATAGCGCTTGCAGTTCGGCGGTCAGCGCGCGGAGCCGCCGGGTGTTGCCGAACCAGGGCGCGTAGGCCTGGTACTGGGCCGGGGTGAGCAGCCGGGTGACGGTCTTGCCGTTGACGGTGCGGGTCCACTGGATGTAGGGGCCGTGCAGGGACGCCGGGTCGGCCGCGCAGGCGCAGCGGGGCTTGCCGCACCGGGCGACGAGTAGAGCAACGGCAGCTATGGGACCTGTGGAACCACGCTGACAGCGCCTGGGCGGGCTCATGGCCGCCCGGCCCCGCCTGTCCGCCGCGCTCACCGCTCTCGCTGACGCCGGAGTGATCGACCTGCCCGCCGCCGGCGGGCAACTCTGGGATTCCGCTGTACCGCCCCTGCCAGCACGGATCGGCGTACCCGCCAACCGGCGCCCGCCGAGCCCACTGCTGGACCCCGCCGATGAACCGTGGACCCCCGCACTGAGCTGGGTACCCGCATGGATCAAGGCCAGCAGGCCGCCTCAGCGGCTGCGGTCAGCCGCCGCCCAGGTCAACCGGTGGCTGCTCGCGACAACGGGCACCAACCCGCCACGTGTCGCGCGAGAAGAACGCTCCCTCCACATCTTCAACAACGAGAAACAGCTCGCCGCGCTCTCGACGTCAGCCCTGTTCAGTGACGGTCGGCTGACGCTGGACACCGTTTCCTGCGATCCACCGCTCGGCGCCCTTCGGATCGCCGTCCTGCGACCACGAGGCCGTGTACTAGTCGTGGAAAACAAGTCCACGTTCGACTCACTCTGGCGGGCCCTGCGCGCCGCCAGCGACCCCGGCTACGCAGCCGTCATCTTTGGGGGAGGAGACGCCGCCGCCGCGCTGATTCACGACCTCCGCGAGCTGCCCGCCCCCCTCGGTGTCATCCCGGCATCGTTCGACTACGCGGGTGACGTCGACATCGCCGGCATCGAAGCGGGTGCGGCCTTCGCCGACGCCGTCACTGCGGCAGGGCTGACGGCGGCGATGGCTGATCGCCTGTGGGATGCCGTCGCCCGCGCGGACCCAGCCGGCGACGACATCACCGCCACCCCCAGCCGCAGCGGTCAAGCAAAGGAAACAGCACGCCGCCTCGGCCTGTCCAGCAGCGTCACCGCTCGCCTCACTGAAGGAATACGTGTGCCCCAAGAACGCATTGACCGAGTGGCCCTAGCCGACACCAGCTGGTGGCATCCAGGAGACATGTAGGCGACAGAGTGCCCGAGTCGCGCGCCCACAGGGCAGTTTAGCAACCCACAAGATCAGGAACCTCCGTTGGAGGCACACGACTGGTGGTCATTCCACCATTTCAGGTCCGGGTCGCTGCGGGGGGCCTGGAAGCTGGCACCGCTGCTGATCCGCTGGAGCAGGTGTGAGATGTGGGCGTGGTCGAGTGCCTGGGCTTCGCAGTAGCGCCTGATGAGAGTGACGGTTCCGGTGGGCAGGTCCAAGCCGCGTTCGGCGCAAAGGCGCCGGGCTTTTCGGTCGTCGGTGGCGAGCGGTATGCCGCGTTTGATGGCGACGGCGATCGTTGATGCTTCTCCGTCATCGACCAGGCTGGCGAGTTCGACGAAGAGGGGGATTTCGTCGGGTGCGAGGTCGATGATCTCGAAGGCGCCAGTCTGGATGTGATTGGTGAGATTGACGGGAGTAACGCGGGTCTCGCCATCGGTTGTCTCCCTGAGGTGGCCAACCTCGTTCGCTGCCTGTCTGGTGATCAGGCAGTTGAGGCCGACGCTGCGGGCGATCTGATGGACAGGGTCGGCCGCAACGAGGTTGATCGTGACGCAGGCGTCGAGGAGCAGTGGGGGATTGGGCATGGTTCACCCAGCCGCCTCGGCCAGGTCGAGGATCTGTGGTGAACCGTCTTTGGCCACGTCGGCGGTTTCGGTCAGCTCGGCGTAAGCGCGGCGGGCGCCGACGATGTCAGTGTGGAGATAGCGGGCCAGCTGGGTCTCGGTGATGTCGCCGTCGGCGTAGAGTTGCGCGGCCAGCAGGCGGTAGTGCAAGGGCAGTGCGTCGCTGGCCTGCTCGGGCTGTTCGAGGCCCAGCATTCGGGCCGCCAGCCGCGACTGGAAATTCCGTTCCCGAAGACGCTCCCAGGTTCCGGCGGGGATCAGGCCCAGATCTTCAAGGCGGCCTGACAGTGCTTGCAGGGATACGCCATAAGTGTGTGCGAGCTGGACCAGCATGGATGGGGTCACCCGGTCAGAGTTTGTGCGCTTGAGCTCATGGAACCTGCGGGAGAGTCCGCTGCGGGGCATCAGGAAATTCGCCGCGAACGCGTCCGCGAAGTACTCCGACTCGGGCTGCCGCTGGTGAGACAGCCGGGTAACTTCGGCCCGATCCCGGTTGGCAAGGTAGTGAGCGTACTCATGCGCCAGAGTCCACCGCTGACGCTCGTCAGGATGCCGCGAGTTAACGGCTACGCAGCCGCCTAGTGCGTCCGCAATCACGAACAGACCCGCGATCCGCGACGGCAGGGGAAGCACGAATACCCGCAGACCGACTTCGATTTCAAGCACTTCGCGCAGCTGCCGGACCGGTCCGTCGCCGAGTCCCAGCCGGTTGCGTTCCTCGGTCGCGAGATCCTCGGCACGGCGTGCATCCAGCGCTGGGAGGGAGCGGATGGGCTCAGGCCGCCCCGGCGGCTCGGTGCCCGATATGCGCAGCAAGTCCAAGTAGTCATCGGCGCGGCGCTGCAGCTCATCCACCGCCGAGGATAGATCATCGGTGTCGCGCTGGTCCGCCGTCATCACCGCGCGAAAGCGCGTGCCGATCGCTACCGGCGGGGGTGCGGGGCGCAGCAGTTCGCTCAGGCTCATCCCGTATATCTCGGCCAGCCGGGCGAGTTCGTGCGGGCTAGCCTCCCGCGCTCCCTTCTCTATCGCGATCAGCAGCGGGCGGCTTACGCCCAGTTCCGCAGCTGCCTGAGCCTGCGTGAGGCCACTTGCTTCCCTCGCTGCCCGCAACCGCATCGCTAGCGACGTGGATTGTTCGACGGGGTCGTGGGTGTCATCAGGCATAACGCGACCGTCCTACTCTCACGCCGCGCGTGTGGGCGCACGGCATCCTCGTTCGAGCCCCATTCCTCTACGTAGGCGCGGTAGAGCCTAACCACCTCCTGCTGCGTCAGGCTGGTCACGTTGGTGAGTTCCGGGAACTCAGACACCATGCGCCGCCATGGCTCTGGGGCGTCGAGGCACGCTCGCATCCGGGTGACCTGCCAGATCATGGCGTTGATGTTGAAGTCCCGGTCGTGCCCCCGCCGCTCATGGATGGCCATAGGCACCAGGCCGGTGAGCCCGGCGGCGGTGAGCGACTGGAGCCGCAGCAGGCATGACGTGCACGCGCCGCATGCTCGGTGCTCGGGGACCCGGGCTGCGAACCCGACATCACATGACACCGTCAGGCCGAGCGCTTTGCGAGCCGTCGATGGCACGCGGCGGAGCAGTTCAGCCTTGGTCAGCGCCAGCGCAGGCGCGTCGATGACGAAGGTGCGCCCGCTGACCGCGCTTGCCAGATCCTCGACCATGCGCAAGGTCAGCGGATGGACGGCTTTGCTTGCCTGCGGGCCCTGCTGGGACCGGAGATACGGAAGGTTGACCGCCCCGATGCCGTTCTCGAACACCCGGAGATGATCCTGGTGAACTGCCCAGGCGGTCGCGACACCCGCTGCCAGAAACAACAGCCCTCGGGAGCGCTGGCTGGATTCCGCGCTGTTGCGCACGCTGATCCGGTACCGAAGCGGCACGCATTGATGGGGTGAAGCCTCATTCAGAGCGGCTAGCACACGCCGCTGGACTCGCCACATCCATCCGTTGGTGTGCACGCTGATGCCGACTGCGTCATCGTGCAGTAGTTCCAGGGCGAGCCCTGCGGCCGAGTCGAGACCGCCCGAGAACAGGATAGGCACGGCGCTGGCGGGCACGGTGTCGAACAGGAACTGCTGCGTCGTGTCGAGCACGCCGACCCCTGGCTGAAGCTGGCTGAACTCCAGAGCCCAGTCGTCGTCGGTCAGCCAGTGCAGCACCTGGCTGAGCAGCGGGATCTGCTGCCGCCACCGATCTGGTTCGCGCACTGGGATGTCTGCCCATAGTGACCGTGCCCACAGCGCTCCCGGGGGTCGCTGGCGCTCAGTCGGCCGGGGGACCAGGCGGTCGATCGCGTGAACGCTTGCCGCGATCTCAAGAAGGTCAGCTGCTAGCGCAGGCAGCGCGCGTGACAGGCGGTCGACGACGGCATGGCCATACAACCTCATGTCGGCTCCGAACCTCAGCGGCATGGGAGCTGATCCAGTCGAAGCGAAACGCGCGGCGGGCGACGATATACCGGAGATGGCCGGGTTCACAGCATCTCCTCGATGTTGACGTCCATGAGATCAGCGGTAGCGAGCCTTACCCGTCGCTGCCCCGGAGCGCTGAGACCGCTACCGTCCGGGTGCGCGAGCAGCCGTTTCGCCAGCTCACCCAGCGGATTGCTCTGGGCGATACCCTCGAACCGCCGGTGAAGCTCGACAAGGTCGAAACCATCGCCCATCAGGACAGGAGCCATCCGGTCCAGCCCGAACGCATAGGCGACCTCGGCGACCACGCGGCGGGCAAGCAACAGCGCGGCAGTATCCGGCGAGGTGAGGGCTAGGCGGTCCTTCATCACGGCCGATAGAGCGTCTACGGCCTGCCGGGCCAGCCGAGTTGGGATGTGCGCCGACGGGTCCCGTCGGCTGCCGCCATCGCCACCGTGGTCGGCTGCGGCAGCCAGGTATGCCTGCGCGCCGAGTGCGGGAAGTTCGGGAACTCCGTGAGCACGGCGGAGCGTCTCCGCAGTGGCCTTCGCGACATGGTGCTCGATCGCCTCCTGCGGCTCACCAGCCTGAAATGCCTTGAGTACCCGCCGCCAACGAGCGCTCAGAGACCGCGGCAGCCTGTCATCGTCCGGCATTCCCGTCTCCGAGGTGATCTTGATCGAACTATGTCAACGAGTTTAGCGTAGCATGAAGTCTAAGAGTGTCAAAATGTTAATCTCCGTCGGCTGTTGCAGCGTCACGACGGAGTCGCCAGTGGGCAGCCAGGAGGCGGAACCAAGGTATCCATGCCAGCTTCCTGCTCAACTTCATGCGACCAACCGCCAGGGTGTGGGCAATGCGGGAAACGAGGCTGCAGCGCGCCCGCGATCTCACGATTCAGCTGATTCTGGACGAGCGTGGAGTTATCTCTCTGTTATCTGTGTGCAAGCCAGTGGCTGTCTGCTCAACCTCATCTGACCGGTGGCCAGGGCGCGGGCGGAACGGTGGACGAGGATGCGGTCGGCTCGCACAGCACTGTTCAGCTGATTGTGAGCGGGCGTGGAGCTGCTCCTGTGTTACCTGTGTACAAGCTGGGGCTGCTGGGGCGTGATCGGAACCTTGGGGGAGGATCCATGGATCATGGTTCGGTGTTCCGGCGGTGCGGTTGCCGGGACCAGGTGACAAGACGTCTGTTGGGAGCGCGCTGCCCGAAGCTGGGCTCGGCGTGGCACGGGTCGTGGTATTTCAGCGCAGAGCTGCCATCACCGGCCGGGGACCGGCGGCGAATCCGCCGCGGCGGATTCGTGACCAGGGCGGCGGCGGTCGCGGCGCTGGAGGCGCTGCTGGGGACAGCTCCGGGCTCGGTGCAAGGGCTGGGGACGGGGACGGGGGAGTGGCTGGAGCGGTGGCTGGCGTCGCGGGTGTCGCTGCGGGCCTCGACCAGTCGCGGGTATGCCGCGCATGTTCGTGGTTACCTGGTCCCGTATCTGGGCGGTATTCCGCTGGCGGAGCTGTCGCCCGGCGATGTGCAGGGCATGTTTACCGCGATCATCCGCGGTGAGGCGGCGCTGGGTCGGCCGGTGGGTGCGGCGACGCTGCGGCGGATCCATGCCACCTTGCGGGCGGCGCTGAACGCCGCTGTGCGTGCGGGGTTGATCGCGGCCAATCCGGGCCGGTGGCCCGAGCTGCCCCGGTGGTCAGGCTGCGGCCGCAGGTGTGGACCCCGGCGATGACCCAGCGGTGGGAGCAGGAGGGCTGGCGGCCAGTGGTGGGCGTGTGGACGGCTGAGCAGACCGCCCAGTTCCTGCAACTGGTGCGCGGGCACCGGCTGTACGCATTGTTCCATCTGGTCGCGCTGCGCGGCCTGCGCCGTGGCGAGGCGGCCGGGCTGCGGTGGGCTGACCTGGACCTGGCCGCCGGAACGCTGACGGTGACCGGGCAACTGCAACAGCTGGGCGGGCGGCTGGCGGCCGGGCTGCCGAAAAGCGAGGCGGGGTGGCGGGTGGTCGCGCTGGACCGGACCACGATCGCGGCACTGAGAGCCCACCACGCCCGCCAGGAGGCCGAGCGCGCCGCCGCGGGCGCCGGGTGGGCCGAGACCGGGTATGTGTTCACAACCCGCGCTGGGAAGCCCGTCGGGCCGGACCGGCTGACCCGGCTGTTCCGCCGCTTGGTCGCCGAATCCGGGCTGCCGCCGGTACTCTGCACGGGTTGCGGCACGGCGCGGCCACCCTCGCGCTGCCGGGACCGACCTGAAGGTCGTGCAGGACCAGCTCGGGCACTCCACGATCGCCCTGACCGCCGACACCTACACCAGCGTCCTGCCCGAAACCGCTCGCGCCGCCGCCGACAGGACCGCAGCCCTGCTGTTCCCCGCCCGACCCCAGCACCCGGCCAGGGCGCGCCTGCGGTCGCGGCGGGCCGGCACCCGGCCCGTCCCGGCTCGGGCACGGCATTTCCACGGTCGGCATTCCGGCCGGGCCGCCTGACCGCAGCGGACACCGGGCCTGCGGCAGGCCAGGTCACGTGTGTCCCGATGCGCCGCCGACGTGACTTGCGGCGCATCTGGGAGCCGCGGCCGGGGTTCGCTCAGTTGCTGCCGTATTCCACGGCAGTGGTCTGTTAGCGTCCAACGTCCGCGGAAACCGTGCCAGCGGCCTGCCGCAAGCAGATCCTGGCTCCGGGAAGCACCGCCGGAGGCAGGAAGGAAAGACTTTGATGGACAGGAAGCGCGCGGGCTCGGTATACCCGCGGTGCGGGTGCCGCCAGGGACGGGCGGGGGCGAGGCGTGGCGCGTCGTGCCCGCGGCGGGGACAGGAGGGACACGGGAGCTGGTTCTTCAGCCTGGACCTGCCCCGGGCGACCGGTGGGCGGCGGTGCCGGGTCCGGCGCGGGGGGTATGCCACCCGGGAGGCGGCTGAGCAGGCGCTGGAGCAGTTGCAGATTCTGCCCGGCCGCCGGGTCCTGACAGTGGCGGAGTGGCTGGTGACCTGGCTGGAGACCCGGGTTCGGCTGCGGGAGAACACCCGCCGCGGCTACGCCGCTCACATCCACCGCTACCTCATCCCACAGCTGGGTACCGTGCTGCTGGCTGAGCTGCACATCGGCCATTTGGAGAAGGTGTTCACCGCATTGCTGAAGAAGCAGGGCATGAGCGCGGCGACCGCCCGCCGTGCCCATTCCACCCTGCGGTCGGCGCTGAACGCCGCGGTGCGCGAGCGGCTGCTGGCCGACAACCCAGCCCGGTACCTGAAGCTTCCGCGCGGCCGGCGGCCGCACGCGGTGGTGTGGACCAGGCGGCGGGTCAAACAGTGGCAGCGCTCGGGCATACGCCCCGTGGTGGCGGTGTGGACCCCGGCGCAGACCGCCGCCTTCCTGAACGCCATCACCGGCCACCAGTTGCATGCCGCCTACCACCTGATCGCGCTGCGCGGCCTGCGCCGGGGGGAAGCCGCAGGGCTGCGCTGGTGCGATGTGGACCTGGAGCACAAGGTGGCCTACATCAGCTGGCAGCTGCAGTACATCGCCGGGGAACTGGTGCTGTGCCCGCTGAAGACCGAGGCCAGCCGCCGGGTACTGGCCCTGGACGCCACCACCGTGGCCATCCTGCGGCTGCACCGCCAGGCGCAGCAGGATTACTGCCGGGCCCACGGCCTGATCCCGTCCGGGTACGTGTTCACCGGCGCCGACGGCGGTCCGCTTTCGCCGGAATATCTGACCCGCACCTTCGCCAAGCTGATCAAAGAGACCGGGCTGCCGCCGGTGCGCCTGCACGACCTGCGGCACGGCGCTGCGAGCCTGGCGCTGGCTGCCGGAGCGGACCTGAAAGTGATCGCCGACCAGCTCGGGCACTGCAGCATCGTGCTGACCGCCGACACCTACATCAGCGTGGCCACCGAACTGGGCCTGGCCGCGGCCGAGGCGGTCGCCCGGCTGATCCTGCGCGCGGGCAAGCGCCCGCCGCGGCGTGGGACACCGTCACCGTCACCGTCTAGGGCCGCGACCAGGTCAGGCACGTCACCGAGGTCACCTGCCTGTGGTACGGGTCATGGCACACTCGCGCCGTCCGCCTGATCCTGATCCGTGACGAGCACACCACCGCCGGATATGACCTGGGCCTGGTCACCACCGACCGCGCCGCTACCCCGGCCGCGCTCGTCATCCGCTACGCCGCCCGGTGGGCCACCGAGCAGGCATTCGCCGACGCCCGCAATGTCCTGGGCGCCGGCGAGGCACGCAACCGGGTCCGGCTCGCAGTGCAGCGCACCGTCCCGTTCGCGCTCCTGGTGCACACCCTCATCATCTGGTACGCCCGCCACGGGCACGACCCGTCCGATATCGACGACCGCCGCGCCAGCCAGCCCTGGTACCGGTCCAAGACCGAGCCGGCCTTCGAGGACATGCTCATCAAACTCCGGCGGACCCTGATCGCGGCCCGATTTTCCGGCACCCGACCAGCTCAGCCCACCAGAGAACAAATCCGCGCCGTGCTTGCGGCCTGGGACGCCGCCGCCGCATAACTACGAAACTTCAGTTCCCAACTGGGCGGGGCCTATAAGGAACTTCGTGTGCGTGGCGCGGTGATCCGCAAGCTGGCACGGTCGTCCTGGCCAGGCAGGATCAACGATGACGCTGATCGAATGCCGGGCCGCGGGTCCGGCCGGGGCGAGACAGCCCGCGTGGCCTGGGAGCTGCTGGAGCGGGCGAATCCGAGGGAGTGGCTATGATCGCCCGGGCAGGCTGCTGGCCGACTCACCAGGACGGTGCTGCATGCGGCGCTGGGCGCGGAGATGGTCGGGGCTCAGCAGCGAGCTCGCGGTCATTGGCCGCGAATTGGGCTTGGAAGTCGAGCTGGCGCAGCAAGGCCTGCACGGCGTCTCGTTCGTCGGCGGGCAGGTCCTGATGGGACAACCAGTACTATTCGGGGCCAGGTCCCGGCAGTCCGAGCTTTCCCGCGACAGCTCCGGCCACTATCCGGCCGGCGTCGATCGACGCACTCACCTTGCCCGATAGAACTGAGATGACGCGGGGCGTAACCCACCGAACCTCGGTTCGTCGCGCGTCCGTCTCATCAACATCAGGCAGCACAACCCGTTCGGCGAACAGCGATCCTACATGGCGCACATCCGCGAGCGGGGTCACGAACCTTTGGGTCGAGGAGAGAATCAAAGCGAACCTCGTGGACGCCGGGAACGACACCGGGGGACCGCCGAGTTGCTGTGCGTAGCCGCGAAGATCCGGGCTGGCATGGCCGACAATCCGCGTGTGCACGCTATGGACCACGTCATAGAGCAAATGCAGGCCGTTGCCGTATGGCGCCACCGACATGAATGGCCCATCCATCACGACGACGCTGCAGCGATGCAGGCGGGGCGCATGAACAACGGGTACCTCGCACACCTCGTATTGAAGCTTCACCGTGGGGCAATCCAGCTCGACAAGAACCTGGTTCAGCGATCCGTAAGCCGTCACCACGACAACGTCATGCGCCTGCCCGATGGCATGCGCGTTGCGTCTGCAGCTCAGCTCGACCTGCACCTGGGACCGAACCAAGCGTTCCCACGAAAGTCGCTTCAGGCGGGAGGTGTCATAGTAGGACTCGTCGACCTCGAAGCACGCCTCCACGGAGCCCGGAACGAGAGTTCCGCAGTTGTCCGGGACCCCGCGGCGGCGATCGTGTAATGGTGCGGAGTGGTCGGAACAAGTGCTTCCGCGAAGATTCGTGAGAACGACACGTATCCGTCGCGCGCCTGCTGGGCAGTGCTCGGGTCTCGGGGATAGTGATAGCCGCGATGAAGTCGAAAGAGATTCCGCGCGGTGGAGCCGCTCAGGATGTCGGCACGCTTCTCGTATAGCGTGACAGCGACCCTTAGAGCGCTGAGCTCCAGGGCGGCGCTCACGCCGAATATGCCAGCACCGATTATGCCGACCGATCCGTAATTGCGGTAAGCGGGCTCGGGCTGCGGAGTCAAGGTCGAAGGCTCCGGCCGACGTCGGACAGAATCTGGCTTATCCCTACCGACAAGCGCCGATCGGCCATCATTCTCGGTCCGGTGCCATCAATAGCGCAGCGGAACGCCGCAACTTCCCGGGACAACGGGTCATCGACCGCCGGTTCAATGAGATTCGTCTGCGGATCGGTAAGGTCGGCTACCTGGTCGTCGCGCCACGTGTAGGCGCGCCCGCCCACGTAGCGAACATCGACGACCTTGGATTTCTCACAGGTGTCGCGTACTCGCATCGAAGCCTGGCAAGCTCGCCCGGACGGCAGCTCGATGACGCATCGTAGCGTCGTGCGGTCGTACTCCAGTACCTCAACCCCGCGTGGAAGCTCGCCGGTGAGGGCGATGCCGACCGCGAGGTCGTGACACAGCAGCTCCTCATGGAGCTTCCCGGTCAGCTGCGGGCGTACCCAGTCGAATCGCACTGATTCGATGTCCTGCGGCGGAGCAAAGGCCTGGAGAAAGTCGAAACCGGGATGGAACAGGTACACGTATCCGATGAAGACTCCCAGGTCGCGCTCGGCGGCCTTAGCCAGCACACGAATCGCGTCGCGAGGGTCCACCGCGAGTGGCTTCTCAACGAACACGTGACAGCCCGCTTCCAACGCCTGAGATGCCAACTCGGCATGTGTGGGTGTCGGCGTCGCGAGGAAGACCGCATCGAGCGCGGGCAGCGCCAGTGCCTTCGTCAGAGTGTCGAGATAGGGGACATCGGGGTGGTCCCGGACGCTCCACGCAACCGACTCAGGCCGACCGCTGCTTACCAATGCGACGACATCGAAAGCGGGAGCGACGCGCGCCAGCAACCGGCGGCCCCAGGACCCGAGTCCGGCGAATACGCACCGCGGTCGGCTGGGACGCTGCGGGTCATCGAGCACGGGTCGGCTCGCATCCGATAGCCGCACGGTTCTATTTGGCCCGTTGGACGGTAAGGATCGTCGGAGTCTGCCCGAGCAAGCCGATTCTTCGCTCCTCGATCTGGACGGCATCGTCTCGTTTTAGGCGCTGCTGGATGAGCTTCGGCTCGGTGGTCAGCAGGACCGCGGTGCCGCCCCGCCGAGCGAGCTCGGCCGTGCCCGCGCTGACACTGTCGTACAGGGCCTGCTTGCTCTTGATGGCGACCTGCTTACCCCAGGGCAGGTTCGTCACGACGGCGGTCGCCGACTGACGTTTCTTCCATGTCTTGGGCGAGGTCGAGTCAGCACACTCGATGTGGCTCCAGTACTCGCGATTGACAGCTGCGAGATTTTCGCGGGACGCATCGACCGCCTCGGGATCGATGTCGGTTCCCCAGACCTCATGGCCTTGCTCGGCGGCCTCGCAGAGAATCGTGCCCGAGCCGCAGAACGGGTCCCAGAGGCGGAGCCGGCCCCTTCCCGGACTTGCGATCCGCACGAGCGCCGCCGCGACCGTGGGGCGCAGCGAGCCGCGCAGGTTGACGACGCGATAGGTTCGCCGCGACAGTGGCTCGTCGAAGAGCCGCACGCCGATCAACGCCCACGTGCCATCGATGAACACCCGAATGTCGATGGGTGCCCGCTGCAATTCTGTGTGACGCCATCCGTACCGGGCCGAAATGGCGCCTGCGACCGCCTCTTCGATAACGCGAGAGGTCCCGTACGGCACATGTGCCGCCGAAACCGTGATGGAAAACACACCGTCCAGCCGGTCAGTACGCCGCGCCTGCTCGATCGTCTTTTCGAGATCTGCTTGCTCTGTGACAAGCGATAGCAGATCTTGCATATCGTGTACCGACGGCGAAGACGCGCTTACCACCGCAACGTCGTCGACCGTTCGAAGTCGCCGCAAACCGCGGACGTCTGAGGCATGCGTGAGCACAGCCTTGGGTCTGGTCTCAAGATCGCCCGCGGCAGCCGACGTCTCATCAATCTCGGCTGCGGCGATGTCTTCGAGGCCGCGTGTCACAAATGCGCAGACGGTTGATGTTTCCATGCCCTCACGATAGTCGGCGCCGCACCGCGGCCGGGCGCAGGCGGCGCGCGGCAGACGCCTGCCCGGTCGGCGATGCGGATTGAGCCGGTCCTGGTAGTGGTTGTCACTGATGTGCAGCAGCTGTTTTCGGATGGCGCTGCCCGCAGAGTTACGCAAACGTTCGGACGGGTCATGACCAGGCCACGGCTTCATCCAGATGTGCCCGTAGTTGTAATGAAGAACGCGTCGCGTCTGGCGGCCGACATTAGGCATGGCGCCATGGTAGATACGACCGTGAAAGATATAGACGTCGCCCGCCGACAACAGGACCGGGACTCTGCCCGGCATGTCACGCGGATCCTGCAAATCCGGAAGGTTCTCCTCATAGGATCGGAGATGACTGCCCGGGATGACCGCAGTCGGGCCGTCGTCGATGTCCGCAAGGTCAACCAGTGGCACCGAGACTTTCACCATAAGGGGAATGGGGGCACCGACCGGTCCGGTCAACGCTTCGTCGATATGCCACTCGCTCGTGGCACCCCACCCCTGGCCAGAAGGCGTTACGAAATACGCAGTGTCGATTATCGCAATGCTGTCGCCGAGCAGCTCACGGACGACAGGGAAGTATCCCGGATGATCAAGGAGCTCGACGAACGCATCGTCGTACTCGATCAGCGGTTCGACACGTCGCAGGAAAGGATGATCCGAGCCTTTGCGGTCGGGGTCGGCCAGCCATCGGTGCTCTGCGCGGTCACTGGCTTCGAGCAATGCACGGATTTCATCCTTGCTGAAAACGTCGCGGATGATGATGTCACCTTCGCGGTCGAAGGTCATGCGCTGAACGGCGCTGATACCGGTTCCCGGGTACGTGGGAGTAGCCATCGTTTATGCCGCCCTCTTCGTGAGCTGCGCGAGTTCTATCATAGTGACATATCGTACGTTACGATACGGGAGGTGCCAATGAGATGCAGCGACCGTGCGCTCACGGTGTATTCGAACCCGTATCGAGGATTCTGCCGACCAATTGCCCGGCGAACTGCCCGAGCCCGGCAATCATGGGACTGGTAGCCAGGCCGTGGGACCGCTTGTGACTAATCAGGCCGCGCAGCGTTGGCAGATGACGTGACAGCGGCAGGTCATGCGCACGAAGCAGTGCGACGCTGGAACGTCCCCAAGTAACGCGCTGACGCCATTCTGCGGCGCCGTGTCTCAAGGTATAGCGAACGACCGCAGTCGGGACGATGTCGATACGCAGGCCGATGTCGGCAGCGCGCCATGCAAGATCGGTGTCCTCACAGGTTCCGACACGGGTACTGAATCCGCCGAGCCGCTGCCACGCTTCGCGGGTGATGGCGCAATTGCTGCCGTATACGGCCTGTCGGTGCCAGAAATCCAATTCCGGTCGGACGACATGCCAATGACCGCCGGAAAACACCTCAAGGACGCCGCCGGCGAGGCCCAGTTCGTCGTGGGCGAGCCCTTCGCGCAGCTCCGCCAGCCAGTCGTCATGGGCGATGTCGTCGGAGTCGACGAAGGCCAGCACTTCCACTCTGCCAGACAGCCACTCGACGCCCATGTTCCGCGCGGCGCCCGCACCCATTCTGGCCGGATACTCCAGCCACACGGCGGCTGAACCCTGCAGCACGTTCGCAGAGCAGTCGTGCGTGCCTGGCCGCGGACCGTTCCACACGACGACCAGACAGTCGTCGTCACGGAGCTGCGGTCGTACGGCTTCGAGCTGCGCGCACGGACAATCGGCGGCTGGGATGATCACGGCGCAGGCGAACTCACTGCCGTCCCGGGCATTGTCCGTGGCGACCTGGATCGGTGGCGCAGCTCTACCATCGTTCATCATGTACTGATCGATCCGCGTGATCTGGCCGGCCAAAGCGTCACGCCCAGCATGCTCGCACTCGGCGGCGAGCCGGACCAGCGCGCTGTGCTGGAGATTCTTCGCCGCCGTCGGCAGCGCGCGTACGCTCAGCTCGGTCGGCGACTGCACGATGTTCTCGAACCTGATCGCGACACCTTCGCTGTCCGCGAACGCGATGAGTTCCCGGAGCGCGTAAACGTTGTCCCGTTGGACCGCTACGTCCAGCGAAACCGTGAAGTCTTGTTTCACTTTGCGCAGGTTGGTGACGAAATGCGACCACCGTGCGCCGACCCTGATCATCTCAAACAGCTCACCGGTGCCATCGCACGACGCACCCAGAACCACCTCGCCGAAGTGGTGGAGAAGCAAGAGCGCCTCGTCCGGAACGACCGTCAGATTCGTGTTGTACTGCAAGCTGATTTGCTGTGCGACGTCCTCTTCGATCAAGAGCCTGAGGAGTCGGAAGTGGTCGTTCTGTAGGAAAGGCTCGCCGCCGGCGACGTAGATGTAGCGGATGTGGTGGCATTGCTCCTTGAGCTCGGTCCAGAGGTCCGCATCCTCGCGATAAGGGTTGATGACCGCTGGCGACCAGCTCGGCGCGCGCCCGGCGCCGAGCCGCGAGCTGATCGGAAAGGAACACATGATGCACGACAGATTGCAGCTGTTGCCGAACCGCAGGTCGAGGTAGAACGGGAACTCCGGTGAGGTCCCGTCTGGCGCCGTATGCTCGGCCAGCGCCGCGAAGTTCGTCTTCGTACGGAAACGTCTGTTGACATGATTGCGGTGACTCTCGACGCCCAAGGCCTCCTGGTCGAAGCAGCTGCGGCATGCTCGAGGGGCGTCGCCGTCGAGCATCTCGAGTCTGGTACGGCGCAACGCCGGGCTGTTGAACGCCTCTGTCAGGCCCATCACCCGGTCCGGATTCGTGGCTGCATAGCGTGAGTTACGCATGCAGCCGATCGCGTCCTCATCCAGCTGGAAGTCAGGAGCTTCGGACTCGCGGTAGTACCGGTCGTAATCGTTAGTCGTGTCGAAGCAGCACCGTCCCCAGACCCCGTCGACCGTCGTGGCGAGGTGAATCCAGGGGAGGACGCAGAAGGTCGGCGAGGGCTGCTCTTGACTCGTTGTCACGGCTGTCCCACCAGCTCGGTGGCTATGTCATAGCAGGTTGCGATGTCACCCAGGCCCTGCTCGTGGTGGTGGCGGGCGAGCCAGTGCAGCTCGGCGGCCGTTCGGCAGCTCGGCCGCCAGATCAGTGCGCCGACGGCCTCGCTGCGACCGGCCGAGCCCGGCAGGCCCGGCCCCGCTGTCTCCGGTCTGGTCCATCGTCACCGTGCACCAGGCGGCGTCTACTGTGTCCGGAGGCGTGTCATGTCGATTACCAAGCGGGTGCTGGCTCCGGCGGCAGGCGGAGAGCGGTGTCATTTCCTGGTCCAGTGGCGGGACAGCCACGCGATCCAGCATGGCCGGACATTCTCCACCTTCGACGAGGCGGTCGCCTTCGACGCCGCAATCAAGGCCGGGCGGCTGCTGCGGGATGCGCCGGGCCGGCGCACGGCGGTGACGTTCAGCACGGCCGCGGCGCGGTGGCTGGCGACCAAGCAGGCCACCAAACGGCCCAGCACAGCGGATCTTTATGCCACCGAGCTGCGCAGCCACGTGCTGCCCGCCTTCGCGGGCATGCCGCTGCCCGATATCACCCGCCGTGACGTCCAGGAATGGGTCAACGCGCTGGCCGCCTCCGGGCTGGCGGCGGCCACCCGTCCGCCACGCCTACCGTGCGGTGTTCAAGTCGGTGCTGAACGACGCGATCGATGACGGGCTGCTGGCCCGCTCGCCTTGTCACCGCATCGAACTGCCCGCTGCCCCGCTGCCGGTCATCGAGCCGCTGACCGCGGCCCAGGTCCTCACCCTCGCCGACCGGATTGACTCCCGGTACCGGGCGATGGTGCTGCTGGGCGCAGGATGCGGGCGGATCTGGCGGCCCCTGATCCGGTCGACTCCGGGCATCCCGCCCGGGACCACCTTCCACCGGCTCCGCCACGCCTACGCATCGCTGCTGGGCGACGCCCGCCTGCCCGACCACGACATCCAGCTCCGCCTCGGCCACGCCCACCCCGGCGAAGTCCGCTGGTACCGCCATCCCTACCCCGACCCAGGAGACGGCCATGCCACCCGCGACGCCATCGACACCGCCCTCACGGCCGCGGAAACCGGCCGCGAGCAGGCAGCAGCGTGTTGACTCTGTTGACGGAAAAGTTGACGCGCCCCGAGCCGGGCAGCGGGCAGCATTCACGTTTTCCCAGGTCACAGGGCATGGACGGGTGCGCCGCCAGGGACTTGAACCCCGAACCCGCGGATTAAGAGTCCGCTGCTCTGCCAATTGAGCTAGCGGCGCAAGACCCAGTGAGCTTAGCAGGAACGCTCAGGCTGGTGCGAATCACTGCACCCGGATCGGGGACGCTGAGCAGGTAGGACTAGTCGCCGAGAAAACGGCCGAGGACGGCGGCCGCACGAGAAGGCCGGCCGGTCCGGTCTTCCTGCCGGTCGGCCCAGCTCATCACCTGCAGCCCTGCGTTCACGCCCAGCCAGCGCAGCGGCTCTGGCTCCCAGCGTGGCGAGCGGTGACCGACCCAAGGCAGCCGGGTGATGTCGGTGTCGGCCCCGGTGACCAGGTCGGCCAGGGTCCGTCCGGCCAGGTTGGTCGTGGACACCCCGTCGCCGACATAACCGCCGGCCCAGCCGACCCCGGTAGCCCGATCCAGTCCGACCGAGGCGCACCAGTCCCTGGCTACGCCGAGCGGGCCGCCCCAGGCGTGCGTGATCTGGGCCGTGCCCAGGACCGGGAACAGGTCGATCAGGGTGCGCCGCAGTGCCGCGAACACGGCTGGAACGCGGTCGAAGGACGGCCGGACGGCCGAGCCGAGGTGGTACGGCGCGCCCCGGCCGCCGAACGCCAGCCGGCCGTCGGCGGTCCGCTGGCCGTAGATGACCAGGTGCCGCATGTCGCCGAAGGTCGGCCGGCTGGCCAGGCCGATCTCGGCCCAGGTCGCTTCAGGCAGCGGGGCGGTGGCGATCATCAGCGAGTACACCGGGGCGACCGCGCGCCGCAGCCCGGGAAGCCTCGCGGTGTAGCCCTCGGTCGCGCGGATCACGTACTGGGCCCGCACCGTCCCGGACGGGGTGGTCAGCTTGCCTGGCTGGATGTCGAGCACCGGGGTGCGCTCATACAGCTGGACGCCGCGGCGCCGGACGGCATCGGCCAGGCCGCGGACCAGCCGGGCCGGATGGATCGCCGCGCAGTGCGGGGTGAAGGTGCCGCCGAGCACGCCCGACGCGCCGCCGATGCGCCGGGTCTCGTCTGCCGTCAGCAGCCGCAGGTCGTCCTCGCTGAAGCCGAACCGCCTGGCTTCGGCTACCTCCGCGGCGGCCCGCTCCAGCTGGGTGGCCGACCGGGCGAGCTGCACGGTGCCGCCCTTTGCCCAGTGGCAGTCGATGGACTCAGCGGCCGCGGCCCGGCCGACCTCGTCGACGGTCTGCTGCATGGCCCGGTGCATCGCGATGGCCCGGGACCGGCCCGCCATCCGCTCCAGCTTGGCCAGCGACGCCGGGAACAGGGCCGAGCACCAGCCGCCATTCCGCCCCGATGCGCCGAAGCCGGCTATCTCCCGCTCGCAGACAGCGATCCGCAGCCCCGGGTCGGCTCGGGCGAGATAGTAGGCAGTCCACAGGCCGGTGAATCCCGCGCCGGCGATGGCCACGTCCGCGTCACGATCGCCGGGTAGCGGCGGGCCGGGCTCGAGACTGCCGGGCACCGTGTCCAGCCACAGCGACAGCTTCCGGTAACCGGTGGTCCCTGACATGCGGTCCATCGTGCCAGGCGGCCGGATCGGCGATTCCGCCGGCCGCCGTCGCGGCCCGCCGCGAAGATACCTGTCAAGAAATCCGATAGCGCCTATTGCGTTACGGAAGTGACGCGAGATCCTATTACATGTCCGCTGGCTCGACCTCATCACGCTGTTGTGAACACAGAGTAGGAGTCGGGCTGCCCAACCCGAACCTGAAGATCGAGAAATTCGGCAACGTCCCGCCGTTCGACCCGGCCAACCCGACCATGGTCAACTGGGCCTTCGAGACCACGCTCGACGTCGAGTACGCGCACGCGATCGCGCCGGGCGCCAAGATCGTGCTGGCCGAGACCCGGCGGCCGAGGTCGAGGGCACCAGCGGCTTCCCCGAGCTGCGGTACGCGTTCAAGGATGCGTTCCTGCACCACGTGACCGTCCTCGCGGGCTCGGGCGACGATGGCGTCACCAACGCCGAGGCGGACGCCCGCTGTTCCAGGTCGGCGTCCGTCACGTAGTCGGCAGCCACCGCGGCACGCCGGACATCTCGATGAGTGCCGCAGTGGACGGCGCCGCCTGGATCTACGATTCCTTCCTCGGCGCTGGTGCATCCGGCTGGGACCTCATCGGCGGTACCTCTGAGGCATCGCCGATCTTCTCCGGCATCGTGGCGATGGCTGATCAGGTGGCCGGTCACCGGCTCGGCTGGATCAACCCGGCGCTCTCTATATCCTGGGCGGGCTGAGCCGGCACATGAGCATCCCGACCGGGATCGTGGACATCACCACGGGTGACAACTCGTTCGGCGGCGTGAGCGGCTACAAGGCCACCACTGGCCATGACGTGGCCAGCGGCTGGGGCACGATCGACGCCAGCAAGTTCGTGCACGCGCTGGCGCGGATCGGCTAGCGCCGGGCCGGTTCGGCGGGCCTGCGGCGTCTGGCCTGGCCCAGGGGCCGGGTGCCGCGGGCTGGCCCGGGCTCAGGGCCGGGTGCCGCGGGCTGGCCCGGGCTCAGGGCCGGGTGTCGCGGGCTGGCCCGGGCTCAGGGCCGGGTGTCGCGGGCTTCCTGAGAGCTGACCGGCTGGCTCGTCTGGCCGGGCCGGGCGAGGCGCTGACCGGCTGGCTCGTCTGGCCGGGCCGGGCGAGGCGCTGACCGGCCTGATCATCCGGTCGGGCATGCTGGTGCCATGCCTGCTGACCATCACACCCGGATCACGGCACCAGCGCCGCGTCATCCGTTGAGTAAATATCGGGTCTGCCTCGTGTGCCTGGGCAATATCTGCCGGTCACCGATGGCTGAGGTGGTCCTGCGCAGCGAGCTTGACCGGGTCGGTCTGGCCGGCCGGGTCGAGGTGGACAGTGCGGGCACCGGCGACTGGCACATCGGCTCGCCGATGGATGCCCGGGCCCGGGCCGAGCTGGCCCTGCGCGGCTACGACGGCTCCGGCCACCGGGCCAGGCAGTTCGGGCCTTCGTGGTTCGGCCGCTATGACCTGGTCGCCGCGATGGACACCGCCAACCTGCGGGACCTGCGCGCGATGGCGCCCGGCCGCGAGGCCGCCGACCGGATCCGGCTGTTCCGCTCGTTCGACCCGGCGCTCGCTGGCCAGCCGGACGGCCCGGGTGAGCAGGACGCTGACCCGAACGGGAACCCGGACGTCCCGGATCCCTATGGGGGCACCGCGGCCGACTACGCGCTGACCTTCGACTTCGTGCAGCCGGCCGCGGCGGGCCTGGCCGCCCAGCTGGCCGAGCTGCTGCCGGCCCAGCCGGCCAGCGCCGGGTGACCGGGGGCGCGCCCGGGGGTGGCGTCACGGCGCGGCTTGCCCGGCTGCTCGGCGGCGGGCTGCGAGATTGCCGGAGCCTCGGCGGCCAGCACGGCGTCGGTCACTACCGGTGTGTGCTGGCCGACGGCCAGGTCGCGTTCGCCAAGGTGGCCGGCGAGCAGCTGAGCGCCGGGCGAGCCGGATTCGGCTCCGAAGCGCGCAGCCTGGGCTGGCTCGGCGAGGCGGGCGCGGTACCGGTTCCCGAGGTACTCGGCTGGGACGATGGCGCGCTGGTGATCTCCTGGGTGCAGGCCGAGCGGGCGGAGCGGCGGGCGGCGGAAAGGTTCGGCCGGGAGCTGGCGCGGTTGCATGCGGCCGGGGCGGCCGGATACGGCGCTCCGTGGCCCGGAACGATCGCCGGGCTGCCGCTGCCGAACGGGCCGCTGGCGGATGCGGGGCGGCCGGGCGGGGCGCCGGCGGATGCGGGGCGGCCGGGCGGGGCGCCGGCGGACACGGGGCGGCCGGGCAGGAGGCGGGCCGGGGCGGGGCGGCCGGACGGGAGGGGGGAGAGCTGGCCGGAGTGGTACGCCAGGCAGCGGCTGCTGCCCTACCTGCGCCTGGCCGTGGACGCGGGGACGTTCAGCGCGGCGGACGCCCGGCTGGTGGAGAGGGTCGCCAGCCGGGCGGGCGAGCTGGCTGGCCCGGCTGAACCGCCCAGCCGCATTCATGGTGACTGCTGGTCGGGCAACCTGCTGTGGTCG
Organism: uncultured Actinomycetota bacterium; assembly: GCA_963775745.1. Lineage (GTDB taxonomy): Bacteria > Actinomycetota > Actinomycetes > Streptosporangiales > Streptosporangiaceae > DATBGO01. Next base: position 282,987 of record CAVZKE010000017.1, on the reverse strand, counting down.
GGCGGCCGGGGAGTCCTGATCGACCCGGCCGCGCACGGCGGGCACCGGGAGACGGACCTGGCCATGCTGGCCCTGTTCGGAGCGCCGTACCTCGACCTGATCGTCGCGGCCTACCAGGAGGAGGTGCCGCTGGCGGCGGGCTGGCGAGCCCGGGTCCCGCTGCACCAGCTACATCCGTTGCTGGTGCACGTCTGCCTGTTCGGCGCCGTCTACCGGGATGCCGCGCTCGATGCGGCCCGCAGCGCTTTGGGCGCAGCATGATCCGGTAAAGAAAGGTGCCGCGGAGCGCACGGATCTTACCTGCTGCGCGGATTTTACGTGCTAATGCCCAGGCCGGTGAGCTGGGCCGGGCCCGTCACCCGGGGGCCGCCCCGCGAACCGGACATCGGAACCCGCCGCGGCGGGACCCGCCTCATCCGCGACATCTGGCTGCGGCGACGCTAACTCGTCCGGTTCCTGGTCGCCAGGCTCCTGGTCGTTGTGCCTGGCCTCGGGGGCCAGCGGAAGCGCGATCCGGAAGGTGGCGCCACCGGGCGGCGACTCGACCCAGACGGCACCGCCGTGCGCCGCGACCAGCGCGGCCACGATGGCCAGGCCGAGGCCGGTGCCTCCCGCCTTCCTGGTCCTGGCCTGGTCCGCCCGGTAGAACCGCTCGAACACGTGCTCCGCCTGCTGGGGCGTGAGCCCGGGACCATGATCGGCGACCTCGAAGATCACGGCGGGCAGCGGGGCCAGGCGGGCCTCGGCCATGCTCCCGGACCGGACCCGGACCTCAACGGCGGTCCCGTCCGGCGTATGCGTGAGCGCATTGCTCATCAGGTTGCCGATGACCTGGCGGAGCCGGACCTCGTCGCCGAGCACGATCAGCGCGGCGCCGGTGCCCACGGTCAGCTCGATGGGGCGGCCGGGCGCGACCACCCGGGCATCGTGGACGGCGTCGGCCGCGAGGGTCAGCATGTCGACCGGACGGAAGTCCAGCGGCCGCTGCTGGTCGAGCCTGGCCAGCAGCAACATGTCCTCGACCAGCACGCTCATCCGGAACGACTCCTGCTCGACCCGTCGCATGATGCGATCCAGGTCGGCCCGGGCCAGGGGCGCGTGATGGGGCGCGGATGCCCCGGCCGGATCGGCCGGGTCGGCCGGGCGGGCTCGCTGGTCCATCCCGGCGGCCTCGGTCGCCCGGGAAACGGCTTCAGCGGTCCGGCCGCTCCCGCCGTTGCCTTCGGGGGGCAGGCCGCTCGCTCCGTTGCCGGCCGCCGGGATGGCGGGCGCGGCCTCGGCATCGGCGAGGCCGCCGCGCTGCCGGTAATACTCGGCGAAGCCGCGGATCGCGGTCAGCGGGGTGCGCAGTTCGTGGCTGGCATCGGCGACGAACTGGCGCATCTTGTCCTCAGACCGGCGGGCCGCGTGCTCGGATGCCGCGCGCGCATCGAAAGCGGCCTCGATCCTGGCCAGCATCGCGTTCAGCGACCGGCCCAGTCGGCCGACCTCGGTGCGCGGATCCCGGTCCGGGACCCGCCGGGTCATATCCCCGGCGGCGATGGCCTCGGCGGTCTTCTCGATCTCGGTCAGCGGCCGCAGGCTGGCCCGGACCAGGGCAATCCCTACGATCGCCACCAGCAGGATGATGGCCACGCTCACGATCAGGTCGATCGCGGCGAGCCTGCCGGTCGTCGTGTAGGCGCTGGTCACGTCCACGCCTACGATCACCGTGCCGCTGACTGTGCTGCCGCTCAGCGTCTGATATTGATGCTGAAACAGGTATATCCGCCACCGGCCGCCACCAGAGGTGGCCGGAACGGTGACGAACCGGTTGAGGTTCGCCGCCAGCCAGGCCGGGCTGGCTGGCACCCGCGGGCCGGGCAGCACCTGGGGCGCCGGGGGAACTCTGAATCCTGGCTGGGTATTGACCTGCTGCAAGGTCGGCAGGACGATCTGCTGGACGCGGCCCCCGGCAGGGACCCAGTCCACCGCGTAATACTGGGAGGTGAACGGTATACCGCCAACTAGGTACTGGCCGACCCAATGCTGCGGGTCGCTGGCGTCGGTTATGTTCTGCAGCTGGCTGTCGGCCTGGCCGAGCAGATAGCCCTTCAATTCCGAAATGCCCACGATGCTGATCGTCACCAGCGCGACCGCGACCATCGCGAGGACCGCGGAGATCAGCTTGACCCGCAGTGGCGTTCGGCTAGTCAGCTCCTTGATGCGGCCCGGGATCCGAGTGGCAGCTGATCGGTCAGGCATGGCGCCCTGCTATCACGAAGACGGCAGCCTGAGCACGTAGCCGACGCCGCGCAGGGTGTGCAGCAGGTGCGGCTCGGACGTGTCGACCTTGCGCCGTAGCACCGAGACGTAGGACTCGACGATCCCGGTGTCGCCGCGGAAGTCGTAGTCCCAGACATGATCGAGAATCTGCATCTTGGACAGCACCCGGTTGGCGTTGCCCATGAAATAACGGAGCAGCTTGAACTCGGTCGGGGACAGCTGGATCTGCCGGCCCGCCCGCCAGACCTCATGGCTGTCCTCGTCGAGCTCCAGGTCGGCGAACTTGAGGCGGGGCGGCGGCTCGGTGCCGTCCCCCCGGGTCCTGCGCAGCACCGCGCGGATCCTGGCGATCACTTCTTCCAGGCTGAACGGCTTGGTGACGTAGTCGTCGCCGCCCAGCGTGAGGCCGCGGATCTTGTCCTCGGTGGAATCCCTGGCGGTCAGGAACACGACCGGAATCCGGGTGCCGCCCCCGCGCAGCCGCCGGATGACGTCGAACCCGTCCATGTCGGGCAGCATGATGTCAAGCACGATGAGATCGGGCCGGTGCCGCTGGGCGGCCTGGACCGCTTCGGTTCCCGCGCCCGCGGTGATCACTTCGAACCCGGCGTAACGCAAGCTCGCGGCGAGCAGTTCCAGGATGTTCGGCTCGTCCTCGACGACGAGCAGCCTGGCGTCCGGCTGCCTGCGTCCATCGTTTTGCGGGCTGCTCATGCCTACTAGTCTGCGACAGCTGGCTGAGTGTTACCTGAATGCGTGCTGAGGCTGTGCTGCGTGCGAGTTCTCCGCCTGGGCCGCAAGGCCCGCTGCTGGCCGGTCAGCCGGTTCCCGTCACCTTCGAGCCGGTCAGCAGGCTGCGGGGGACGGGCGTGTCGGTCTTGAGATCGTGGAACAGCCGCGCTGCCTCGGCGGTGTTCCACAGCACCGAGTCGCCGGCCGCGGTGACGTAGCTCGAATTGGCGATCGGCACGGTCGTAGTCTGCGGGTCCCGCAGGGCCAGCGCGACGTGCAGCAGGCCGTACAGGCTGGTGCCCTGGTCGACGGTGAGCGACCCGGTGGCCCCGGAGGCGGCCGGGAGGGCGGAGAACGGGTTGATGACCGTGCCCAGGCTGGTCATCTTGCTGAGCAGGGCTTTCAGGAACAGCCGCTGGTCCTGCTCACGCTGGAGGTCGCTCTCGGCGAAGTTCCTGGTCCTGACGAAGCCCAGGGCCTGCGCTCCGGTGAGGGTCTGGCAGCCTGCCTTCAGGTTCAGCCCGGCCTTCGGGTCCACCATCGGGCCCGGCAGGCACATGTTGACGCCGCCGACGGCATTGACCACGTTGACCAGGCCGCCGAAGCCGATGCCCATGAAGTGGTCGATATGCAGGCCGGTCGCGTTCTGCACGGTCTTGGCCAGCAGCCCAGGCCCGCCGTAGGAGTAGGCAGCGTTGATCTTGTTGGACCCGTGTCCTGGTATCGGGACGTAGGAGTCGCGCGGGATGCTCACCAGGACCGGCTTGCCGCTCGCGGGTATGTGCAGGATCAGGATCGTGTCGGAACGATGACCGCTGATGTCGTGGCCGGTGGCCAGCACCCGCTCTTCGTGGCCGGTCAGGCCCTGCCGGCTGTCCGATCCGGTGATCAGCCAGTTCTGCCCGGCTCCGGCGGCGGGCCGGCCGGCGTAGTCGACCAGCACGTTCTTACGATCCAGCTTCCCGTTGAAGTAGAAGTACGTGCCCACGATCGCGACCAGCAGCAGCGCCACGATGATGGCGATGACCGCGAAAATCCGGCGTGGCCGCAGCCTGCGCCGCCGCCCGATACCGTTCAGGCGGCCGCCGCCGGCCGCGATGGCGCTCCCGGCCGCCCCGCCGGAATAGGCCGCCCGGCCGGCGGCGGCCTCCCGGTCGGCGGCCGCCCGGCCGGCGGAGGCCTCCTGGCCGGCGGAGGCCTCCCGGTGCGGCGGCGGCTGAGCAGGCCAGCCGCCTCCGGCTGCGGGGCGGGCCGGGGCGCCGCTGCGGGCGGCCGGGCCCGCAGGCACCTGGACTGTCGGACTATCGGCCTGACCAGGACTTCCCGGAGAGTTGCCGGTGCCCGGGGCCGACCTGAACCAGCCTTCTGGCCACTCGCTCATGCCTGTCGCCTATCGTTACCTGTCGCTGCCACCATCGTCTCTACCTGCCAGACGTGCGGCCCGCCAAATTGGCTGCGCCGTGCACGTCAGTTTCCCGGCTATTTCCAGGAATCTGGAAACTAGCCGCGCCGCGCCTTACTCGTCAGCACTACCGGCCCACCAGATCGTGACCATCTCTCGCAGGCCGGTGCCGAGGTCGACCGGATGCGCCGGGTCGACGCCCGCCTCGATGAGCGCGCCGGCTACCTCGGCGGAGCGTTCCCTCGGCAGGCAGAGCCGCCGCCTGGTGACGTCTACTACCTCGTCGAAGCTGGAGTAATCGGGCCCGCCCTCGCGTTTCCAGCGCTGGCCAGTCGGCTGCAGGCCCATCGCGGTCAAGATCTCGACCAGATCATCGGCGGTGGGAGAGACCGGCCGCCGCAGGCCATGGAACTGCAGCCACAGCGGGTTCAGGGTCACGAGCGGATGCTCGGCGGTGACCTCGGCGACCACCAGGCGCCGGGCGTGCACGGTCAGGGCCGCCACGAAGGGCGCAAGGTCAGGCACGTTGTAGAGGACGTTGTGGCAGGTGACCAGGTCCGCCGGGGCGATCGAGGCCGCCGCCTGCGGCCAGTTGCCCGGCACGCAGCGGGCCGGGCGCCCCCGCGCCGCGGAGCGCGCGGCCAGCGCGGCGAGCATTCCGGGCTCGACGTCGACCGCGGTCAGTTCGGTACTGCGGGGGATCAGCGGCAGGCAGGCGGCTCCGGCGCCGGAGCCGACGTCCAGGACGCTGCCCGGCGGTTCGAGCGCCGCCCACTCCCGGTCGTAGGATGCGCCGGCCGGGGCAGCCGCGACCCGGTCCGCGCGGCGCGCGAAGACCTGCTGGGGCAGTACCCAGGGCGACTCCTGCGCCGCCGCCATGATGTGCTCGGGGATGGCCCACGAGGCCAGGTCGGCACGCCACCGGTCGAGCAGCCTGGTGAGTTCCGTCACAGCAGCATCCTGAGCTGGACAGACCCGCCGATGGCGACGATCCCCATAACTTCCACGGCGGCAGCGTATCGTCGCCGGCGGGCGTTATCCCCGCGCCGGCCCGATCAGCGCGGCGGCTCGAGGCTGCCGCTGGCCCCCGGCCCAGGAGGCCAGCGGCAGCCGGATCACGAATTCGCAGCCGATGCCGACATTACGGACGCCGATCTGGCCGGAGTGAGCCTCGATGATGCCGCGGGCAATACTGAGGCCGAGGCCTGCGCCCTCGGCGGGCCCGGGCGTGCGGGCCGGTTCACCGCGGAAGCCGACGTCGAAGACCCTGGGCAGGTGCTCCGTGGGGATCCCTCCGCAGCAGTCGGAGACGCTCACCTTGGCCATGTCGAACTCCTCGCGGCCCAGGACCACGACGGCTCCCTCCGACGGGGTGTGCCGGATGGCGTTGACGATGAGGTTGCGGAGCGCGCGGCCGATCTCGGCAGTGTCCGCCAGAACGGGCCTGCGGGCGGTCCAGGAACCGCGCAGCTGTACTCCCTTGGCCCGGGCGAGCGGCTCGGCGCTGGTCAGCACCTCGCTCAGCAGCTCGCCGAGGCCGACTGGCCTGCTGCACAGCCGAAGCGCGCCGGCATGGATGCGGGAGAGCTCAAACAGATCATCGATCATAAGCGTCAGGCGAGCGGTCTCCTTGCGGATCTGGGTGTGATACCTGCTGACCGTCGGGTAGTCGGTGACTACTCCGTCCTCCAGCGCCTCGGCCATCGCGCGCAAGCCCGCCAGCGGGGCCCGCAGGTCATGGCTGACCCAGGCGACCAGCTCCCGGCGGCTGGCCTCCAGCGCCCGCTCGCGGTCCCTGGCTTCGGCGAGCCGCTGATGGGCCAGGGCGAGAGCGTCCGACAGGCCCGCCAGCTCCGCGGGCAGCACGGCCGTGGGCCGCCGGTACTCCCCGCTGCGCCCTACTTCCTGCACCGCGTGCAGGAGCGTGCGGCTGGCCGCCGAGACGCGCCTGCCTACCAGCAGGGCGACCGCGAAGCCCGCCACGCCGGCGATGGCGACGACCGCGATCACCACGGTCAGGTCGTCCTGGGAGATGAACATTTCCCTGGCGATCACCACCACGCCGGCCAGCGTCGCCGCGATCGTGACGGCCGCGTTGACCGTGAGGCTGGTCGCAACGGAACGAGCGGCCAGCAGCCGTAGCATGGCCAGCCCGACGGCCGCTACGGCCAGCGCGATCCCGGCGACGGTATAGCTGAACATCCACAGATCGGACGCTGAGATCATGGCTCACCCGGCTCATACCTGTAGCCCACGCCCCAGACGGTCGCAATCCGCCTCGCCTGGGCCGGATTGGTCTCGAGCTTCTCGCGAAGCCTGCGCACATGCACGGTGACCGTAGAGGTGTCACCGAACTTCCAGTTCCACACCTGCTCGAGCAGTTCCTCGCGGGCGAACGCCTGGCGCGGATGACGCATGAAGAACACCAGCAGGTCGTACTCCCGCGCCGTCAGGGACAACGGCGCGGAGCCGAGCTGGACCTGATGGGCCCCCAGGTCGACCCGGAGATCACCATCGCTGAGAACGCCCAACGTCGGCGTGCGCTGCGGAACCCCGCCCCTGGCCCGGCAGAGCACCGACCTGACCCGCAGGGTGAGCTCGCGCGGGCTGAAGGGCTTGGTGACGTAGTCGTCGGCACCGGTCTCGAAGCCCACGACCTTGTCGGTCTCTTCGCCGAGCGCCGTGAGCATCACGACCGGGATCGGCCACTGCGCGCGCAGCCGCCTGCACACCTCCAGGCCGCTCATGCCCGGCAGCATGAGGTCCAGAATCACCAGATCCGGCGGTTCCTCCTCGATCCGGCGGAGCGCCGAGTAACCGTCGGGCATGCACTCAACCTGGTGACCATCCCGGCACAGGTACCGTCCGACCACGTCAACCAGGGTCTCGTCGTCATCCACGACCATGATCCGGCCGGGCGGATCCGGGTTACTGAGCATTCGGGGTACCTCGCTATCCCGTCCCCATGGCCGCACTCATTCGGACGCACAGTCGCCACGCTAACCGGATTGGGCGGTCTGGCCGGTGCTTAGCGGATAAGTCATGGATTCGTAAGAACTGCCGTTCAGCTTGCTGGCGGCACCGGCACCGGCGCCGTCGGCGGGGCGGCCGGACACGCGTCCGGCCGCCCCGCGCTCGCCGCTACCAGGGACCACCGGGGGGCGAGGTCGCCGTGGGCGAGGACTTGGGCGTCGGCGTCATGCCGGGCATGGGCGTCATGCTGGGCATGGGCGTCATGCTGGGCATGGGCGTCATGCTGGGCATGGGCGTCATGCTCGGCATCGGTGTCATGCTCGGCGTGGGCATCATGCTCGGCATCATCGACGGCGCCGGCATCGGCGCCATGTGACGGCCAGCTGCCCAGAGCATGCCGTGGGTGTTCCCGGCGGCGTCGATGTAGAAGCCCACCAGGTCACCAGCGTCGTTTACGCCGTTGATGATTGTGCTACCGATACCCATGGGGTCGTTGACGGTCCTGAAACCGGTGCGACGGGTCCACGTGAACCCATACGTCTTGGCGTTCGAGCCGCTTCCGGTGGTATAGGCGCCCACGACCTCGTCGCTGTCGTTGACCCCGAACGCCTGGGTCATCGAGGCGCCGTGCATCGCGATCCTGGTGAAATGACGGCCAGACTTGAGGAACGCGTCGGTCATCCCGCCGGAGACCGTGTAGAAACCGGCCACGTCGCCCCGGTTGTTGATGGCGGTGGCGGTCAGGCTGGGGCTGTTCACGGTCAAGCGCATGCCAGGCACCAGGATCCGCTGGTACCGGCGGGTGAGCATGTTGTACTCGTAGCCACGGTCGTTACCCTGCTTATTGACGAAGAATCCGACTGCCATGCCACGGTCATTAACCCCGAGCAGCTGGTCGACGGGTGGCATGGCCGGGTTGTTGGCGGGGAAGTTCACGCGGTGGAACCTGCCGTTGATCGCGTAGAACCCGAAATTGTTGTTGTTCATGCTGGCGCGATTCTGAGTCGAATAGAAGCCGACCGTTACGCCCCAGTCGTTGAGCCCGGTGACCTGCGTCTGCACAGCGCCAGGGAAGTTCTGGTTCTGATAACGGGAGCCGCGACGAGAGAAGATCAGCACGTATCCCTTATTCGGGTGACCCTTCGCGCCTGAACCGAAGTAACCGGCAATCTCGCCCCGGTTGTTAATTCCGAGCAGCTGGTTGAACATCGGGTCAGTCCTGTTGTCAAGCGTGCTGAACGACCAGTGCCGTGCAGAGTGCTGGCCGGATCCGTTATGACTGCTGGTACTGGTATCAGACGACAAGCTGAGCTTCGCTGGACCGCCCGAGGTGAGCACGCTCACGAGTACCCCGCACGCGGCAACGCCGCTGATGCCAAGCGCCCCCGCCATGATCGTTCGACTCTTCCCAGGTCTGCGCCAGGTTGCGCCGGACCTTTCATGACTCGTTCTCACTGAGGTTCCCTTTCCCATAGATCTGATGCCGCGCTTTCGGATCATTCCTCAAACTGACATCACGACCGCGGCCAGTTTCGTCCGCTCCGCCGCTATGCCTCGCGGCAGTGGCGGCCATTGAACTCCGCGCGCTGAACTGATCACGACAATGACGTTAGTGGCAGCGGGAGGTCATTTGGGCTGAGTCAGCGCCGCGGTCCGCGGATCGTAAGATTTGGCTCGCAGGCTAATTCCGGCATAGTCAGCCTCAGTTCTCTGGGCCTTATCGTCCGGCAAATGCGGCAGCCGAAAACCGCGGCCCGCCCAGCGATACAGGCAGGCCGCGGTTTTCGGTTACGCCCCGGCGCGGTCCGGTTAGCGACGGGGCGGGCGGCTACATTCCTGACGGGTTCTGCCGCCGAGGGTGGTGCCGTCTGGGCCGCACAGTCGGCGCAGGGGTCGGACTCGCGCCGGGATCCGACGCCGTCTGCGGCGTTGTGTTGAAGGTGGCGGCGGTCGCAGCCCCGTTGTCATCCAGCGTGACAGTCACCGGGTCGGTCAGCCCGTAATCCTGGCAGCTGAGATTCGCGAAGGACATGCTCAGCCGGTTCGCCATGAACGTGAGCAGGTTGTCCCCGACCGCCGGGACCGGTGAGGAACCCGTAGCCAGCAGGGTCTGGCCGGCGCTCAGGAACGGCGTCTGGATATTGACCATGTTCTGGCAGAAACTCGCCGGGCTGTCGGACCCATTGTTTGCCGCTGAGATGATCGGCTGGCCGATGTTGCGCCGGTACAGGTTCGTCTTCGCGGCGCTCATGGCGTCGCTAACCAGCACCATCTCGTCGTTCTCTGGTATCAGGGCGGCCGGCGACACGTTGCTCGCGGCGGCCGACAGCTCATTCAGAGCCTGCGAGCTGCCCAGGGTCCCGGCTTGCGACAGATCCGGCGCCTCGAACGGCGTGCAGCCGAACGCCGGATCGAGGAACGCGGTGAGCAGTTTGTTGTCGCTGCCGTTCACGATATCGGTGGCGCCTGGCAGGGCCGCCTGGTTGGCCGCGTTGAACTGCGCCGTCTGCCCGCTCGCGGTAAGCAGGTAGTCGGTGGTCACGTTGTCGCTCGGGTCCTGGTCGACCACGCTGAAGCTGCGCGTCGTCGGGCAGGCCTGGCCGGTCTTCGGGGAGAGGCCAGCCGACGGCACGACCAGCCTGCCGTCCGCCTCGGCCCGGCGGGCAGCGCGGAAGAAGGCAGTGCCGTTGCAGAACGACACCTGACCGAAAATCGATCCGTTCAGGCCGTCGACGCAGCGGCCCTGCCGCAACGCATTTGGCGTGGCACCCACCTGGGTGAGGTTGACGCCGTTGAAGCCGAAATCAATGGTGACGATGGCACGGGCCGGCAGCGTGGGCACGACGGCCGGGGCGGCGGGTGTCGTGCCCTGGGTGATGACCAGCGGCTCGTACACCGATAGTTTCCCGGTAGCGGGATCCAGGATGGTCGCCTGCACGAAGGCGCCGAGGTTCGCCGCATTGGCCATGTTGCAGCCAGAGGCGGCCGGCGAGGCGCCGTCGGTCCCGGTGAGCTGGTACGGCGTGGCCAGGCCCTGCGCGGTCAGCGGCCTGGCCTGGCACTATGATGTCGCAGCTGACGTTCGCGGCCGCCGTCGGATCGCTCGGCGTGGCGGAAGGGGTAGCAGACGGGCACGGTGTGGCCGATGCGGTTGACGTGGGCGTGGCCGATGCGGTTGCGGTGGCGGTCGGGGTGGCCGATGCGGTGGCGGTCGGCACAGCGGTGGCGCCAGGCGCAGTGGGCGTCGGCGTCGCCACCACGGTGGGAGTCTGGGCCGCGTCGGCCGTCGCGGATGGCGTCGCCGCGACGGCGGCTGCGGCCCCGCCCGCCGGTGCCGCTGTCCCGACGGCCGTCGGCGCTGTCGTGCCGCTGGGCGCCGGTGCTGTGGGAGCTGCCGTGGCGGCGGCCGTGGCCGTTGCTGTCGGTGCATCGGTGGACGCCGTGGCCGTCGGCGTGGTGCAGTTGCTCGCCAGATTCGCTGCATTGCCCGAGGTACCTAGCGAGGTCCCGGAATGCGAGGCGATCAGAATCGCCATTCCTACGCCGAGAACAATCACCATGAGCCCGGCCATCGCCGCGAGACGCGCCCGAGGCCGTTGCTCGAATGCTCCATTACGAGCGGCGCTTCGCCGGTATGACCTAGCGACCTTCCGATAAGACATGACTGCATCTCTCTTTCGGAACTGCTCCCGGGGGGCAACAGTAGACCCAGAATCTAGCTAGTGATACCGAATCGAGATAAGATTCGATTTGTCCGCTTTGCCCGTTTTGTGGTTTGGATTATACAACTTGTAGGCGGTACGAAGCGCCGCGTAATTTGCCCAGTCAGGCGGCATGCTGAAAGGCGTCTTTCAGATATCTCATCACTACACTGCTGGCCGCTAGGTAGCCGTTTTGAGCAGAGTCATAATGGCTTCTATAGCAGACCAGTGACACCGCGCAAAGCTGGATCAGGGACTGGTCATACTTTGGTAATAAGTTCTTCGGCGCCTTTGGCCCGGGTTCCTCTGGCCAGCTCAGGCCAGATCCGCGCGGCTCGGTTGACGCGGCCGGCCGTCACCTGAAGGCCCGGGGCCGGGCCCAGCGTCCGCGGCGACCTCCGTCGACCGGCGGCCCGCCACCGGCCAGTGCCGCAGCCGGCTGGGCCGCGACCAGCCAGCCAGGGCCGCGACCAGCCAGTGCCACGACCAGCCAGTGCCGCCATCAGCCAGTGCCACGGACCAGCCAGCGCCGCGACCAGCCAGTGCCGCCATCAGCCAGTGCCGCCATCAGCCAGTGCCGCCATCAGCAGTGCCGCAACGGGCTGTGCCGTCGGCACCCTGCTGCCTGTGCTGGCCGGCGGCGCACTGATGGGGCCGGGTTCGCCCCGATCCCAGTCCGCTTCGGTCGCCGTCGCCGTCGCCGGGCGTCTGACGTGGGAGAACAGGTGGTTAAGCCTTTTATCTGCCGTTCTGTAGTCAACATGAATCAGACGCGCTAACATTAGCCGTTACCAGGTCGAGATGGCCGCTGTTACCAGTTAGAGATCGACGCGGTCGTCCGGTGGCGGTGACGCCGCCTGCGCGCGGTGTGGACGTCGGCCAGCTGGCTGATGCCTGTATGTGGTGAGTAGTTCTCTGGAGAAAAAGGATGCCTGCCGGTCACGGTCATCGGTACGCGGGATCAATGGGCCGGGTAAATCAAGCGCCGAGCCGCCGTACCGCTTCAGTCGCCATCGTGACGGCCATCCTTCTTCTCATGTCGGCACTAGTCCCTATGGCCAGCGCGATGGGCACCGGTCAACTCCGGACCATTGCCGCTGCGGTCCAGCGGTTCCTCCTCTTCTATTCTGGCGTATTTGCTCTTGTCGGGCTGACCGCGGCCGTCGGCGCCGGCCTGCTGGCCGCCGACCAGGTCGTCATGTCGCCGGGGCACCGTATCGTCACTCAGGCCATGCACCGGGCGCTATCGATCCTGGCGCTGGCCGCGCTGTTCAATCACATTACGTTCGAGATAATCGCCCATCGGGCCCATGCCGCCGACGCGTTCGTGCCCTTCCTGGCCCAGCGCGACGTGCTCTTCATGGGCCTGGGCACGATCGCCACGGACCTTTTCGTGATCATCCTGCTGACCGGGGTCCTGCGCAAGCAGTTCGCCGCCGGGGCCCGGCCCTGGGTGTGGCGTACGCTGCACGCAATCGCGTACCTGGCCTGGCCGATGGCGATTCTGCACGGGCTGGTAGCCGGCCGGGCGGCGAAGCCCTATGTGGACTGGAGCTACGGCGGCTGCCTCGCGGCCGTCGGGCTGGCGCTGACCATACGGTGCGTCGCGATGATGCGCGGCCGTCACGTCGGCGGCCATGGCGCACCCGACCAGTTCTCACCCTCGATGGGCGCGCCGCCGGTCACGGGAGCCGGCCGCCTTGGCGAGCTCGGCGTCACGTCGATGCCGGCCTGGATGGGTCCGCTCGGCCCGGGATCGCCGCAGCGCGCCCCCCGGGCGCTGGCGGCCCCGGCCGAGCAGCCGCGGCAGGCGCAGCCGTGGCAGGCGCAGCCGTGGCAGGCGCAGCCGTGGCAGGCGCAGCCGTGGCAGGCGCAGCCTGGCCGGGACGCGCGGCACCAGATGCCGTTCCGCCCCGCCCTGACCACCATCCGTGGATCCGGATCCTCCCGGGTGAGGAGAACTAGGGGCGGCCCGCTGGCTGCCCGGCCTGGTCCCGCCGACTGACCTCACCGCGGCCTGGGATTTAATGACCTGGGCGCCTCAGCCGGGCACTCCAGAGCGCGCCACTGTACAGCTGACCCTCAGGTGGGCAGGTGATGCTGAGCCCCTTTCCCCGGGTCAGCGAGGTCTGGCTGGCCCAGGAAAGGAAGACGATGGACAGCCTGCCGATCGGTGACTACGCGCTGCTGTCGGACTGCCGCTCCGCGGCGCTGGTCAGCCGGGACGGCTCGGTGGACTGGCTGTGCTTCCCCCGCTTCGACGGGCCGTCGGTGTTCTGCCGCCTGCTTGACCCCGCCGGCGGGCATTTCGCGATCCGGCCCGCAGGCGAGTTCCAGGCCAGCCGTCAGTACGTGGATCAGACGATGGTGCTGGCGACCACCTTCACCACGGCGGGCGGCGCGGCGGTGCTCACCGACGCCCTCGCGGTTGGCCGCAACGAGCGCGGCCACGACCTGGGGGCACGCTCTCCGAGCCTGCTGCTGCGCCGGCTCGCCTGCACCGGCGGCGAGATCGATGCGGAGGTCACCTACGCCCCCCGGCCGGAGTATGGCCTCATCCGTCCCATCCTGGTTCCGGTACCCGGCGGGCTCGCCACCCGGGGCGGCGCCGACCGGCTGCTCTTCTCCACCTCAGTCAGCTTCCGCGTGGACGGCGCCACCGCGACCGCCCGGGTCCGGCTGGCCGCCGGGCAGGCCGCCGTATTCGCGCTCGGCCACGGGCCGAAGGCCGCACCGCCGCGGGCCCCGTGGACCGCGGCGCAGATCACCGACCGGCTGGACGACACGGTGGAGGGCTGGCGGTCCTGGTCGGCGATTCACCAGAACTATGAGGGGCCGTGGCGGGAGCTGGTCCGCCATTCGGGGCGGGTGCTGCAGGCGCTGACGTTCGCGCCGACCGGGGCGATCGTGGCGGCGCCGACGACGTCGCTGCCGGAGACCGTCGGCGGCGAGCGGAACTGGGACTACCGCTACACCTGGGTGCGGGACGCCAGCCTGACCATGGAGGCCCTGTGGGTGGCGGCCTGCCCGGACGAGGCGAACAAGTTCTTCGCTTTCCTCGCCGATGCCACGGCCCCCCAGTTGCAACGCGGCGAGGACCTGCAGATCATGTTCGGGGTCGGCGGCGAGCGGGACCTGTCCGAGCGGGAGCTGCCGCATCTGGCCGGCTGGCGGGGCAGCCGGCCGGTCCGGGTGGGAAACGGCGCGTGGCTCCAGCGGCAGCTCGACGTGTACGGTGAGCTGCTCGGCGCCGCTCAGCGGCTGGTCGACCAGCTGGGTGAGCTGGACCCGGTGATCCGGCGGTTTCTGACCGCGGCCGCAGACACCGCGGCCGCCCGCTGGCGGGAGAAGGACCAGGGGATCTGGGAGATCCGCGGCGAGCCTCGCGACTTCCTGTACTCCAAGCTGATGTGCTGGACGGCGCTGGACCGCGCGATCGCGTTGGCCGGTCATCTCGGCGCTGAAGACCGGGTGGCTGACTGGGCGGCGGCCCGTGACGAGATCCGGGCGGCCATCCTGGACCGGGGCTGGAACGAGCGGGCCGGTGCCTTCACCCAGGCGTTCGGCAGCGAGGAGCTCGACGCGTCGAGCCTGATGCTGAGCATCACCGGGTTCCTGGCCGGGGATGACCCGCGGATGAAGGCGACCATCGACGCTACCGCGCAGCGGCTGACCGACCGGCGCGGGCTGGTATACCGCTACCTGGCCCGCGACGGTCTGGCGGGTGCGGAGGGCACGTTCCTGCTGTGCACGTTCTGGCTGGCGCAGGCGCAGGCGCTCGCGGGCGAGGTCGAGGCAGCCACCATGACCTTCGAGCGTGCGGTGGCCGCCATTAACGATGTCGGCCTGCTCGCCGAGGAGGTCGACCCCCGCAACGGCGAGATGATCGGCAACTTCCCGCAGGCGTTCAGCCACATCGGCCTGATCAATGCCGCCTGGGCCATCACCCAGGCCCGGCAGCGCACCGGGCGTGCCTAGGTGCCGCGGCTGCCTCCGGCCCGCGCGCACCGGAACGGAGCCTGCCCGTGGTCACCCCACAAGCGCGGCCAGGCGGGTCGCCGGCTGTGCCGTTATTCCCCCACATTCTCTAGTTATCTGCCGACCGGTACCGGGAATCATGTTCGCGAGCCGGGCGCGGCCCGTGCCGGGGTCGGCTGCACCGTGGTGACGTCCGCAAGAAGAGGGATCGCAGCCCTGGCCAGCGCCGCGCCGATCGCGGCGGGACTGTTCCCCGGCCCGAAGAAATCGACGCTGGCCCCGCCTGCCCAGCAGACTTTCCAGAGCGATTTAATGAGATATGCATGTCGGCGCTGAGTGACCCGCAGGTGGAGATCAGGGGCACTTGGGAATCACCAGAGCCGCGGACATGGGCAAGAGTCACTGGCATCACAGGGAGAGGAGCCCACATCGTGGATATGAAGCTCGAGGTCGTGGTGCTGCCAGTCGCCGACGTCGATCGCGCGAAGGCCTTCTACCAGGGCCTGGGGTGGCGCCTGGACGCCGACTTCCCCTTCGATAACGGTTTCCGGGTCGTTCAGTTCACGCCGCCTGGCTCCGGGTGCTCGATCCAATTCGGCACGAACATGACCTCGGCCGCGCCCGGCTCGGCCCGGGGCCTGTACCTGATCGTCTCCGATGTTGAGGCTAGGCGCGGCGAGCTCGCCGCCTGCGGTGCCGAGGTCAGCGAGGTGTTCCACGCCGGGACGCCGGGCGCTCAGTTCCAGCCCGACGGCACGAGCGGCCGGGTGAGCGGCCCCGCGCCAGGTCACGCCAGCTATAGCTCCTTCGCCACGTTCAGCGACCCGGACGGCAACGGCTGGCTGGTGCAGGAGATCACGGAGCGGCTCCCGGGCCGGGTGTGGCCGACCGACATCGGGGCCCTGGCTGAGCTCCTGCATGAGACGGCCGAGCATCACGGCTCGTTTGAGGCGGTGGCCCCGCCGCATGACTGGTGGGACTGGTATGCGGCGTACCTGGATGCGCGCGAGCGCGGGAGCACCCCGGAGGCGGCCGCCGCGGCCGCCGGGCGCTACATGGCCGACGTCAAGCACGTCGTCGCCTGACCGACCTGGCCGGCCGTGGCGGCGGCCGCAGTGACGGCTCGGGACCGGACGATGACGGACGCCCAGCAAGCCGGATTCCGCACGATCGGGCCGGGCGGCACATGGGGCCGGCCGCGGCCGTGAAGTCACCAGCAAACCGACGGAGGTAACGATGAGCTCAGGCAGTGACTATGACGTGATCGTGCTCGGCGGCGGGGCGCCCGGCGAGCACTGCGCGGCGGCGCTGGCTGCGCGCGGGCTGCGCGTCGCCGTCGTGGAGCGAGAGCTGGTCGGCGGCGAGTGCTCGTACTGGGCTTGTATCCCGTCGAAGTCGCTGCTGCGCCCGGGCGAGGCGGTGCAGGGCGCGCGGGAGGCCGGCGCGAGCGCGCAGGTCGACGTGGCGGCCGCGCTGGCCTGGCGGGACTTCATGGTGTCCGGCTATTCCGACGCCGGCCAGGAGCGTTGGCTGGCGGGCCGCGGCATCGACCTGCTGCGCGGCACGGGCCGGCTGGCCGGAACCGGCGTGGTCGACATAGCGGGCGTCCGCCACACCGCGGAGCACATCGTCGTGGCGACCGGCGCGGATCCGATCGTGCCTGCGATCCCGGGCCTGCGTGAGCTCGAGGGCGTCTGGGGCACTCGCGAGGCGACGAGCATGAAGGCGGTCCCGCGCCGCCTGCTCGTGCTGGGGGGCGGGTCCGCGGGCGTCGAGCTGGCGCAGGTCGTGCGGCGTCTCGGCGGCGAGGCGGTGCTCGTCGAGGGCGCCGACCGGGTGCTTCCCCGCGAGCCCGCGCCGCTGGGCGAGGCGCTCGGCGAGGCCCTGCGCCGGGACGGGATCGAGCTGAGGCTCGGGATGCACGCCACCGCCGCGCGGCGGGAGCGTGACGAGTTCGTCCTCCAGTTCGAAGGCGGTGCGGACCTGCGGGGCGACCGGCTGCTGGTGGCCACCGGCCGGCACCCGCGCACCGAGGGGATCGGCCTGGAGACGGTCGGCGTCGAGGCCGGCCCGCACGGGATCAGTGTTGACGAGCATCTGCGCGCAGGCGAGCGCCTCTGGGCGATCGGCGACGTCAACGGCATCTGGCCGCTCACGCACGTCGGCGAGTACGAAGGCGACGTGGTCGCGGCGAACATCGCCGGCGATGCGCGTCCGGCGAACTACGAAGCCGTTCCGCGAGTCACCTACACAGATCCGCAGGCCGCGGCGGTGGGCGCGGCCGAAGCTGAGTACAGCGCCACGGCCCGCGTGGCCGACGTGCCGAAGACCGCCACCTACACCCACGCCTATGCCGAATCCAACGGGTTCCTGACGCTGCTGTCCGACGGCCAGCGGCTGACCGGCGCCTACGCGCTCGGGCCCGAAGCCGGTGAGTGGATGCAGCAAGCGACGCTGGCCATCCGCGCGCACATCCCGCTCGAGGTGCTGAGCGACACGATCCAGCCATTCCCCGAGCTTCTCGGGGATCTACGACACGGCAGTGAAGGCGCTCCGCATGGAGATCGCGGACATGCCGCGGCCGACCGGGCCGATGGACGCGCAGATGGCGAGCCTGTCGGGGTGAGGAAGACGGTGGGGAGCTTCGGCCCGCCGGCGCCGTCGGCGACCCGGTGACCGGTCACCACCACCTATCGGAGGAATCATGACCAGCGCAACCATTCCTGCCATCCAGCGCGAACCGGAACTGGCCGGACAGACCGTCGTGGTGATCGGCGGCAGCGCGGGCATCGGGTTCGAGACCGCCCGGCGCGCCCGGGCTGAGGGCGCCGATGTCATCCTGGCCGGCCGCAATCCCGACCGGCTCAAGCAAGCGGCGCTGGAACTCGGCGCGCAGCGCACCGCGGCCTTTGACGCCAGCGACGCGGCGGCCCTGGCGAGGTTCTTCCAGGACCTGCCAGCGCCTATCGACCATGTGATGGTCACGGCCGGCGGCCCGACCTACGGGCCGCTGCTCGAGATGGACTCAGCCCAGGTCCGCGAGGCGCTCAGCGATCACGTGGTGCTGGGACTCGAGGTCGCGCGCAACGCCGTCGGCAAGATGAGGCCGGGGGGCACGCTGCTGCTCATGGGCGGCACCGGCGGGCGGCGTATCGGTCACGGCCTCGGGATCGCCTCCGCCGCCACCGCCGCGCTGCCGCCGTTCACGGCGGCGCTCGCGCTTGAGCTCGCGCCGGTTCGCGTCAACCTCATCGCGGCCGGCTTTGTCGACACCCCGTTGTCGGCATCGCTGCTCGGGGACCAACTCGAGGAGCGCCGCGCCGAGCTGCGGGCGACGCTACCGATCGGCCGCGTCGTCGGCCCCGCCGACGTCGCCGCGCTCGCCGTCCACATCATGAGCAACACGGCCCTCACCGGCGGGACGTACGACATCGACGGCGGGCAGCAATTCGTCTCCTGACCGCAGGACCCTGACCGGAGGCCGAGTGCGGCAAGGAAGCAGCCGGGTACGAGCGCTATCTAGCCGGACTCGGGAGGGGCGGCGGGCCGGGTAACCCGGACCCGCATCACCGGGAGCCCGGCACCGTTCCGGCGCCGGGTTGGACACGCCAATCAGCCCGCCGCAACGGTTCGGCCATTGTCACTTGACCTGCGGAAATACTGGGGGTGAGCGATGGGATTCGAACCCACGACATCCAGGACCACAACCTGGCGCTCTAACCAACTGAGCTACGCCCACCATGACCACACAGGCGGATCCACCCGGGTAGCTTCAGGAAGCATACCGGGAGTCGCTCACTGTGCAGAACCGGATTGCGGCGCAGATTCGGCGCCCGTTACGGGGCCGCGCCCTCGCCCGCGTCCGCGGCCGCGGTGCCCGCGATGGTGGCGCTCGCCGCGGTGGCGCCGGCCGGCGCGCCGGCTGCGGCGGCTCCGGCGGCCGGTGCGCTATACCGGGCCGCGATTTCGCGGGAGGTAGCCGTGTCGGGCCCGGGCGGCGCCACGAAGATCGCTTCCCGGTAGTACCGCAATTCCTGGATGCTCTCCCTGATGTCGGCCAAGGCTCGATGGCCGCCATGCTTCTGCGGGCTCGCGAAGTAGGCGCGCGGGTACCAGCGCCTGGCGAGTTCCTTGATGCTCGACACGTCCACCATCCGGTAGTGCAGGAACGTATCGAGTTCGGGCATGTCGCGCGCGATGAACATGCGGTCGGTGGCTATCGAGTTCCCGCACAGCGGGGCCTTACGCGTCTCGGGCACGTGGCCGCGCACGTAGGCGAGCACCTCGTCCTGCGCTTCGGCCAGGGTGATCCCTGCAGGTAGCTCGGACAGCAGCCCGGAGGCGGTGTGCATATCCCGCACAACTTCCGGCATCTGGTCCAGTGCTTCTGCGGGTGGTTTGATGACCAGATCGAGGCCGTCGTCGACCGGGTTAAGCTCGCCGTCCGTCACAATGCAGGCAATCTCCACCAAGGCATCCCGGGATAGGTCAAGCCCTGTCATCTCGCAGTCGATCCAAACGAGCCGGTCGGTCATCCCCTTAGCCTAGGTCAGCCGGGCACTGGCCCGCGATCCACGGCTACGCGACCGGGCTGGCATCGCGCGGCCGCCCGGCCAGGGCCTTGATGTGCGCGGGGATCGGCACGCCCAGGCGGAGCGCCGGGTCAGGCACCGGGTCCCCGAACGTCAGGCTGGCGGGCAGCACCCCCGCCCAGATGTCGGATTCGTAGTCTTCCTCGTCGTCCTTGGGCGGGCCGGTCCGGACCTTCACCGACGCCTCATCGAGCGGCAGCTCAAGCACGGCGGTCGCGGCGAGTTCCTTGCGGGTCGGCGGCCCGCACATGATCCCATCTGCCCGGCACGAGCTGGTCGGTGATGGCGCGCAAGGCCAGCAGGCGCTCCGTTTCGTCGGTCGTAATCCTCGCGGTACCGAAGATCACAGCGCTGCGATAGTTCATCGAGTGGTGGAAAGCCGACCGGGCGCAGACCAGGCCGTCCAGGTGCGTGACCGTGACGCAGACCTGCTGGCCGTCAGCGGCCAGCAAGGCCTGGTTCGCCGAGGATCCGTGCAGGTAGAGGGTGTTCGCCGCGGCGACCGTAACCAGTCGGCAGGACCATCGGAGTACCGTTCACCAGCACGCCGAGATGGCAGACCAGCCCGGCGTCCAGCACGGCGTACAGGTCGCCGCGATCGGTCCTGCCGCGCTCGCGGTGCCGGTTCAGCTTCGTCCGTTCCGTCGTCGACAAGGGCAGATCGGCGCTCATGCAGCCCAACGGTACCGGTGTCTTGGATCGCTTGGTCAGCCGACGCGGGTCAAGGATGCGGCCGCGGTCGCGGCCGGATGGCCGTCGAAGATCTCAGCAAGCTCGGTGAGGCCGGCCGCCTGCCTGGCGGGCTGCACGGTTGGGCGGCCGGCACGGCCGGGTGCCGCGGAGCCTGGTCCTGGAGGGCGGTAGCGCGCCGCCTCCCGGTCAGGCGCTCCACGTCCACGGCGCCTGGGCCGGCGGCCGTCCAGTCGGGCACCTGGGAGGCGCCGAAGTGGCCGCCCCTGGCCCACAGGCGGCGATTCCGGTAGCTGGCGTGACCATGCGGGAACGGGGCCGGGCGCCCGGCTGGCCAGGTCCGCGGCATTCCCCACGAGTCGAGCCAGTCCAGGATCTCCTGCAGGCCTGCCATCGGCCCAGAGGTGAAAGGCTCCCAGGCGAAGGCGATGACACAGATCTGGACGCACAGCCTGCCCTCGGCGTTGATCTCGCTGAGCGTGCCGGCACCGGCCTGGCCGGGCGCCCGCCGAGCGCTCGCAGCTGTTCCTGGCTCGGGCGGCACAGCTGTTCTACGCCCTCTGGCCAGCCGAGCGACCGGCCGGCTCTGACCACGGGAATGAGCTGCACGATCTCGCCACTGAGCGGGTTCCACACCAGATGACTGGCCCTTTTGAGCTGGTCGAGGCACTGAGCCGCCGATCGTGCGGAGACTGTCCGCGGATCCGAGCCGAGGGCTTGCCAGACGGTGCGCGGCGCACCCCCTTTCATCGTTCCGCCATCGGTCGTCGCCCGGATGCGTGCGGCACCCGGCATCCACGCGTCAGTCACTGCGCTCCCCTTCGAAGGTCTAGACCTCTGGCTCAGATCCCCTCCTACCTGCCTACGTCAGTGCGATGAAATAGTCCAGCCCTGCGCATACGGACATCGGGCACGGGATCATGGGACAGGCAGGCATACCGAAGCCACGGCGAGGTGCGAGTGACTGAGGAAATGAGCGTCCCCGGTATCGAGGACGCCGCACGGCTGGCCGGATGGCTGCGCCAGGCGGGCGTCAGCGACGCCGGCGAGCTCGACGGGATCGAGCTGATCTCAGGCGGCCGGTCAAACCTGACCTACTGCCTCGATCTGGATGCGTCGCGCCTGGTGCTGCGCCGGCCGCCACTTGGCCATGTGCTGCCCACCGCCCACGACATGGCCAGGGAGTACCGGGTGCTCTCGGCGCTGGCCGGCACCGACATCCCGGTACCGCGGCCGGTGGCGATCTGCCAGGACGCCAGCGTAATCGGGGCGCCGTTTTATCTCATGGAGTTCGTCGACGGCGTGGTGCTGCGCAGCTCCCGAGGACGGTGCGCGGCTGGTGCCCGACCAGGCACGGCAGCTGTCCGAGCGGCTGATCGAGATGCTGGCCGCGATCCATGCCGTGGATCTGGAGGCCGCCGGCCTGACCGGTTTCGGCCGTCCGGAGGGTTACCTGGCCAGGCAGCTGGCCCGCTGGCAGCGGCAGTGGGCATTGTCATCGACCAGGGAGATGCCCGGCTATGACCAGCTGGTCGCCCGGCTGGAGGCGGGATTGCCCGAAACGGGCGAGGGCACGCTGGTGCACGGCGACTTCCGGCTGGACAACATGCTGGTGACGCTCGGCGCCCGGCCCGCGGTGGCTGCGGTCGTCGACTGGGAGATGTCCACGCTCGGCGATCCGCTGGCTGACCTGGGCCTGACCCTCATGTACTGGGCCGACCCCGGCGATCGCCGAGTGGCTGGCGATCAATGTCGGCGCCGCGATTACCTCGATGCCGGGCTTCCTGACCCGGGCCCAGGTGGCGGACAGGTACGCGGAGATCACCGGCCGGGATCTGTCCGGTATCGGCTACTACGTGGCGTTCGGGTGCTTCAAGCTGGCGGTGGTGCTGGAGGGTATCCACGCCAGGTACCTGCAGCGCAAGACCGTCGGCGAGGGTTTCGAGCGGGAAGGCCCCGCCGTGCCGGTGCTCATCGAGCGGGCCCATCAGATGCTTGATTCCGGGCCGTTCGGGACGGCTGCGGCCAACTAGCCGCGCCTACGCCGGTGGCTACCGGTGGCTAGGGCCGGGCGAAGGGCGCGAAAGAAAGGCGCCGAAAAAAAAAGGAGGCCCGGCGCCCCGCTCTCGCCGGGCCTCACAAAAGATGACGCGCGGTACAGATGCTCGGTTCACACTTGGAGCAAGGTTCTGCAGAGATAATTGGAACGGTCCGGCTGCTACGGCGCCGCGCAGCTCGACTGGCAGATCCGCCGCGCGATGGCCGCGAAGAAAACCTTGCCGATCTGCGCGGCGCTGCTGATCTCGTAGGCGAAGCCGGCCGTCGACCGACGCGATCTGCTTCATCGCGGCGTAGTTCCCGCGCGGGCCGAACATCACGATCACGATCTGCACCGGCCGGTTCGGGTTGTACAGCCGGTGCAGCTGAGACAGCAGGTCGCTCAGCGAGATGTCGTCGCGGGCATTGTCGGCGCCTGAGGTCAGCACCAGCTCGGCGTTGGAGTACTTCGCCCGGTAACTGGCCAGCATGTGCTTGTATCCGGCCAGGATGGCCGAGTTCAGCGCGGCGGCGCTGTGCGGCACCGGCTGCAGTGACTTGTTGGATTCGAGCATTTGCTGGCGCCTGCTGATCAGGCCGAGCTCGCCGGTCAGCGGGCCGACCGAGACGAGCTGCTTGTAGGGCCGCGCCCCGCTGAGCTTGTCCGCGAACTCCCACAGCCCCAGGTGCGTGCTGTCGGGGAACAGCGCAAGCCCGAGCCCGGCCGCCTGGGCGACTTCCTGCTCCAGGGTCAGGCCGCCAGGCCCGGCCACCGTGGCCATCGGCGCCGAGACGTCGACCAGGGCCAGGTCCTGGGCGTTGGCCCCGACCCGCTGCCAGGCTTGCAGCGTGGTCTGGGCCTGGCTGGCGGGGGCCGGCGGGGCCGGCTGCAGCAGCTGCGTGGCCAGCCCGAACTGGCGGGGCGTCACATCCGCCTCGCCATTGGCGGACCGGAAGCCGTTGTAGCGCATCACCCCGGCGGCGTAACCCTGGCTGAGCAGGCGCCCGAATTCGCGGACCGCGGTGAGCTGGTCGGCTGCGAGGCGGTGACCAGGTAGGGGTAGTCGAGTTCCGGGCTGCCCAGGCCGGGGGCCCGGCTCCACGGGTACCGGGCGGCCAGCGGCTGGCTGGCGTGGAGGCGGTCGTACTGGAGTACCGCCTGCTCGGAGGTGACGGTCACCGGATTGCCGTTCAGCGGCGGATTGGCGAGGGTGACGAACGGCGTCAGCCCCAGGGGCCCTGAAACTGCGAGGTCACTTCCACCGAGAACACGAACTTGGCGAAGGCGGTGCGCGCCGCCGCGCCATTGCCGAGCGTCCGGCCGATCTGGACCAGCGTGGCGAGCCCGGCGGCGCTCTGGTTCGGGTCGGGCAGGTCGACCCGCACGTGCTGGCTGGTCGGCGGGCCGCCGTCGGCGGCAGGCAGCAGGAAATTCCAGCCGACCGAGGCTCCGAAGGCAGCGACCCTGGCCGCGGCCAGCTGCGGCATGACGATCATGAGCGGCGAGCGGGCGACGCTGATCCCGGTGGGCTGGACGACCCGGGCGCCCATCGGGAAGCCGCGCGCCACATCGACCCACAGGCTCGAGTCGGGGATCCAGGCGTCGACGGCGGGCAGGCCCTTGGCCGGGCCCTGGCCTTCGACCTGCGCGGCGACCGCGGCCGGCGTGGCCGCGGTGACCTGGATCTCGGCGCAGTGGCCCGCCACGAGGTGACGCTGGCGGTTGAAGAGCAGCGCGACCGTCTTGACCGCCGGGGCGATCTCCGGCGACACGGCCACGCTGGCGGTCAGCGGGCTGCCCGGAGCAGCTGCGGCGCGCCGAGTTGGCCTGGGCGGCGAGCGTGACCATCAGGGTCGATGCGGCGACGACCGCGAGCGCGACGAGGATCTTGATGCTGACCCGGCGCTCGCGGCGGCCGCTTCTGCCGGGGCTACGCCCAGCCCGTCCTGCATTCACCGCGATCCTTGCTGATCAGGCAGCCGTGGCCGCGACCGGTTCCGGACCGCCGACTGTAGCGAAAGGTTCATCGGCAGATTAGCTGAATTGCCCGGTTCCCCGCAGGGCGGCCCGTCAGCTGGCCCTCGGTCCCGAGGCGGGGTCACCCGGGCGATCGGGCCGCCGGGCGGCCAGACTGGTGCGGTGGCCAGCCTGGTTCCCGTCAGCGACGCCGGACGATCCGCGACTTGCGGATTACGTCCGGCTTACCGATGTTCACCTGCGCAAGAGCCTGGAGCCCGCGCACGGGCTCTTCATGGCCGAGGGCGAGAAAGTCATCAGGCGCGCGCTGCAGGCCGGGTATCCGCCGCGCTCGATGCTGGTCACCTCCGACCGGCTGCCCGGCCTGGCCGAGCTGGCCGAGTCCTGGCCGGCGCCGGTGTACGTGGTCTCGCCACCGGTCGCGCAGGCCCTGACCGGCTACCGCGTGCACCGGGGCGTCCTGGCCGCGATGGAGCGGCTGCCGCTGCCCGGCGTAGCCGAGGTGCTGGCCGGAGCGCGCAGCGGATCGTGGTGCTCGAGGACATCGTCGACCACACGAACGTGGGCGCGATCTTCCGGTGCGTGGCCGGCCTCGGCCTCGACGCGGTGATCCTGTCGCCGCGCTGCGCCGACCCGCTGTACCGCCGCGCGGTCCGGGTATCCATGGGCGCCGTGCTCACCGTCCCTTATGCGCGGATGGACGACTGGCGCACCGGGCTCGGCGGCCTGCGGGCCGCCGGGTTTCCGGCTGCTCGCGCTGGTCGTCCGGCCAGGACTCGGCGCCGATCAGCGAGGTGCCCGCCACGCGGCCGCCTGGCGCTGCTGCTCGGCACCGAGGGAGATGGCCTGTCGGCCCGCTGGCGCGACGACGCCGA
Organism: uncultured Actinomycetota bacterium; assembly: GCA_963775745.1. Classification (GTDB taxonomy): domain Bacteria; phylum Actinomycetota; class Actinomycetes; order Streptosporangiales; family Streptosporangiaceae; genus DATBGO01. Next base: position 257,764 of record CAVZKE010000017.1, on the reverse strand, counting down.
TCTCAGCGTGCGGATACCGATGAGCGGGGGAGTGGACTCGCTGAACGTGGCGGCCGCCGCCGCCATCGCCTGCTATCTGCTGGCCCCGGCCCGCACCTGACCTGAGCCGGGCGGCCCAGCCGCTGCCGACGGGCGGTACGGCGGGGGTGGCTCACGAGGTGGGCGGCCTGAGTGGCAGGCGGCGCGCAGCCGCTGCTCGGCGGCGGCTCCTGCCCCGGCCCGGTCGAGCCCGAGCAGCGCGGCGCCGGCCACCGGCGGGACGTCGACGATGCGCGGCTCCGCGCCGGGCACCTCGGCGGCCAGCCGCTCCTGCACCCAGCCGGTCAGCAGCGGATCCCGCGCCGTCAGCAGGCCGCCGCCGAGGACCACCGGGATGGCTGGCGCCCGGTGAGCCCGAGCCGGCGGATGACGGTGCAGGCCATCACGCAGATCTCCGTCGGCCTGCCGCCGGACCAGGCCGCGGGCCACCTCGTCACCGCTGTTCGCCACCTCGAGCAGCACCGGCGCCAGCCCGGCCAGTTCCGCCTCGGTGATCTTGTCCCGATGCAGGCCGATGACGACGTCGCGCACCTCGGGCAGGCCAAAATGGCCGGCCACGGCCTCGCGGAGCCTGGTCGGCGGCCCGCGGCCGTCCTCGGCGCGGGCCGCCAGCCACAGCGCGGCCAGGCCGAGGCCGATGCCCGCCGCCCCAGTCCCCGCTGATCGTGCCGAGGGCCAGGTAGCGGGCGGTCCGGCCGTCCGGCGCCACGCCGACGCAGTTGATGCCCGGCGCCGCAGGTGACCGCCACGCCCCAGCCGCCGGCCCCGGGTCAACCAGGCCGGCCCGGAGCACGGCGAACGTGTCGTTGGCCACGTCCACGGTCTCGCTCCAGCCCTGGGCCAGCAGCATGCCGGCCAGGCGCTGCTCGTCCTCCGGCAGGTCGGCGTTGGCGACGCAGGCCACCAGGTTGCTGGCCAGCACGGCGGACGGGTCCCGAGGGGCGAGCGAGTCCTGAGGGGCGGACGGGCCCCCGGCGGCGGACCCGCTGCCGCTCACCGGGCGCACGGCGGCGAGCACCGCGATCTCCAGGACTCGCACGGTGTCGCCGGAGAGCTTGGCCGGCACTCCGGGCCCGGTCCGCTGGCCAGCAGCGTCCCGTCGGCGGCCACCAGGGCCGCGGCCGTCTTGCTGTTGCCCGCGTCGATGGCGAGGACCGCGCGGCAGGCGGTCGCCGGTCACCCGGCCCAGGCCAGGTAGCGGCGGTTCTCGGCGATCAGCCGGTCGGCCAGCTGGGCGGCCAGGTCGAACTGGCCGACCAGCGGGTGCGCGAGCAGCGCCATCAGCACCCGGTGCCTGCCGCCGCGCAGCGCCGCGTCGACGGCCAGCTCCTCGTAGGCCGACGCGTGCGCGACGAGGCCGCGCATCAGCGGGCTCAGCGGGGCCAGCGGGACCGGCGTGGCGCCGTCCGCCCCGATCACGGCCGGCACCTCGATCACCGCGTCGTCGGGCAGGAACGCGAACGTGCCCGCGTTGCGGACGTTGACGACCTGGGTGTCGCCGCGCGTCGGTGACCAGCGAGGCCAGCAGGGCGACCGCGGCCTCGGAGTAGAACGCCCCGCCCCGCTCGCCCAGCAGCGCCGGCTTGCTGTCGAGCGCCGGGTCCGCGTAGAGCGCCAGCAGTTCCCGCTCCAGGTCCGCGACCTGCTCGGCGCGCGTGCGGCTGCCTCGCTCCGCGGCCACCACCGCATCGTGCGCGTAGTAGTAGCGCAGGTAATAGGAGGGCACAGAGCCAATTTCCTGGGTAACGGATGGCGGCATGCCAGTCAGTTCCGCGATCTGCTCGAGATGGGCGGCCAGGAGATCAGGCAGCACGTCGGTGCCGTCGACCAGCGCGGCCCGCTCCCAGGTGAGGTGGTTGAGCCCGACATGGTCGAGGCTGACCGCCTCCGGCGCGACGCCGAGCAGCCCGGCGAAGGCGCGCTGGAACCCGATCGCCACGTTGCACAACCCGATGGCCCGATGGCCCGCGTCCAGCAGCGCCCTGGTCACCAGGCCCACGGGGTTGGTGAAGTCGATGATCCAGGCGTCGGCGGCACTGCGCTGCCTGATCCGTTCAGAAATCTCCAAGACCAGCGGGATGGTGCGCAGCGCCTTGGCCAGGCCGCCGGCCCCGGTCGTCTCCTGGCCGACGCAGCCGCACTCCAGCGGCCAGGTCTCGTCGCGCTGCCGGGCCGCCTGGCCGCCGACCCGCAGCTGCAGCAGCACCGCGCCCGCGCCGTCCAGGCCGTCGTCGAGGCTGGCCGTCCAGCGCAGCCGGGCCGGGTGGCCGTAGGCCCCGCATGATCCGCGCGGCGAACGGGCCGACCACCGACAGGCGGCCCTCGTCCGGGTCGACCAGCACGATCTCGCTGACCTTGACGTCGCCGCCCAGCCTGGCCACCCCGTCGATCAGCTCGGGCGTGTAGGTGGAGCCGCCGCCGACCACCGCGAGTTTCATCAGAACGCCTTCGTCGCGGCGGTCGCGCTGGCCACATGACAGGCCGCCGCGTGATCGGGCAGCAGCTCGCGCAGCTGCGGGGTCACGTGCTGGCACTCCTCGATGGCCAGCGGGCAGCGCCAGCGGAACCTGCAGCCCGGCTGCGGATCGACCACCCGCGGCGGTTCCCCGGTGTCGGCCTGGGCCGAGATGGTCAGCGGCGCCCGCGGGTCGGGGACCGCGGACAGCAGCAGCTGGGTGTAGGGGTGCTTGGGGCTGGCCAGCACGTCCTCGACCGGGCCCTGCTCGGCGATCTGGCCCGCGTACATCACGATCAGCCGGTCGGCCACGTAGCGGGCGCTGGCGATGTCGTGGGTGATGTACAGGATCGACACGCCCGCCTTGTCGCGCAGGTCGGCCATCAGGTTGAGCAGGCCGATCCGGATGGACACGTCCAGCATGGAGACCGGCTCGTCGGCCAGGATGAGTTCCGGGCGCAGCGCCAGGGCCTGGGCGAAGCCGACCCGCTGCCGCTGGCCGCCGCTCAGCTCGTGCGGGAACCGCTGCAGCACGTCGGTGGCGGGGGTCAGCCCGACCATCTCGAAGACCCGCTCGGCTTCGGCGTGCCGCTCCCGGGCGGACAGCTCGGGCCGGTGCAGCTTGAGCCCGCGCATGATGCCGTGCGAGATGCGGAACACCGGGTTGATCGAGCTGAACGGGTCCTGGAAGACCATCGGGACCTGGCCGGTGTAGCGCAGCGTGTCCGAGCGCCTGCGGATCTGCGAGGTGGGCGTGCCGCGGAAGTAGATCTCGCCGCTGGTCGGCTTGTACAGCTTGGCCAGCAGCCGGGCGATCGTGCTCTTGCCGCTGCCGCTCTCGCCGGCCAGTGCGACGATCTCCCGCTCGCCGATCGCCAGGCTCACCTCGTCGACCGCGTGCAGGGTGCGCCGGGACACCGCGTTGCCGATCTTGAAGTGCTTGGTCAGCCGGTCGGTGGCCAGCAGCGGCTGCGCTGTCATGGCATGGCCGCCGTCCTCTCCGGCGCCGGAGTGCAGGAAGCACCGGACGGACACCCCGGCTATGTCGTACAGCTCCGGCTGGGCGGCCTCGCAGCTGGTCATGACCTTGGGGCAGCGCGGTGCGAACCGGCAGCCCGCCGGGAGCCTGGCCAGGTCGGGCGGATTGCCGGGGATCCCGGTCAGCGGGACCCGCGGGCCCTTGATCGACGGGAACGCCTCCATCAGGCCGACGCTGTAGGGGTGCAGCGGCGCGTCGAACACCTGCCGGGTAGCGCCGAACTCGGCGACCTGGCCCGCGTACATCACCATCAGCCGGTCGGAGAAGTGGCTGACCAGCGACATGTCGTGGGTGACGAAGATGATCGCGAAACCGAACTGCTCCTGGAGCTCCTTGATCTGGATGATCAGCGAGCGCTGGGCCACGACGTCCAGGGCCGAGGTGGGCTCGTCCATGATCACCAGGTCCGGGGTGAAGAGCATCGCCATCGCGATCATGGATCGCTGCCGCATGCCGCCGCTGAGCTGATGCGGGTAGCTCTTCAGGTGCACCGGATCGATGCCGACCATCTTGAGCACCTCGGCTGACCTGGCCGTTATCTCGCTCCTCGAGCCGATCCCGTGCGCCCGCAGCACGTCCCTGAACTGCGCCCCGATCGACTTCACCGGGTTGAGCGCGTTCATGGCGCTCTGCATGACCACCGACATGTTCTTCCAGCGCACGGCCGACAGCTGCTTGTCGGTCAGGCCGACCAGGCTGCGCCCGAGGAAGGTCACGCTGCCGTCGCGGACGCTCGCGGGCGGGACGAGCAGCTGCGCTATCGCGAACAGCAGCGTCGACTTGCCGCAGCCCGATTCCCCGACGATCCCGATGAACTCGCCCGGGCTCATGTCGAAGCTGACGTCATCGACGGCGAGGACCTCGCCGCGGTCGGTGGCGTACTCCACGGACAGGTTGCGGACCTGCAAGATCGGGCCGGTATACGCGCGCCGCTGGAGGGCGGCCGGGCTGTCGTCAGTAAGCACGCTTCACCCGCCGTCTGCGCATCGGCCGCAGGGCCGGATTGCCGATCTCGTCGAAGGCGTAGTTGAGCAGCGCGAAGGCGGCACCGAGCAGGGCGATGCACGCCCCGGGGACCACCGCCCACAGGTACTGCCCGGTCTGCAGGGCCTCGTTGTTCTCCGCCCAGTAGAGCATCGTGCCCCAGCTCACCGCGTTGGGATCGCCGAGCCCGATGAACTGCAGGCTGGAGGCGAACAGGATCGCATACAGCGCGTTGGTCAGGAAGCTGGCCACGATCAGCGAGGTCATCGTCGGGATGATCTCCACCACGACGATGTACAGCCGGCGCTCGCCGCGGACCCGGGCCGCCTCCAGGAAGTCCCGGCCGCGCAGCGACAGCGCCTGCGAGCGCAGCTGGCGCGCGGTGTAGGACCAGCCGGTCAGGGTGAGCACCGCGATCAGGACCAGGGTGCCTGAGTTCTGCACGTACGCGGCGATCACGATGAGCAGCGGGAACAGCGGGATGACCAGGAGCACGTCGGTCAGCAGGTTGAGGGTGCCGTCCCACAGGCCGCCGAGATAGGCGGCCGCGACGCCGATGATGACCGCCACGCCGGTGGCGGCCAGCCCGGCCCCGAACGCGATGATCAGCACCTGCCGGGTGCCCCAGACGGCCTGGGCGAACAGGTCCTGGCCGTAGGCGGTGGTGCCGAACAGGTGGGCGGAGGACGGGGGGAGGCTCCGGCCGTAAATCTCGGCACTCGGATTGTCATGCGCGATCACGCCGGGGAACAGCGCGATCAGCGTGAAGATCACCAGCAGCACGGTCCCCGCGGCGGCCTTCCGGTTGGACCTGACGGCCCGGATGATCCGGTGCAGCGCGTGAGCCGCCGGCGACTTGCCGTGACCGGCGGGCTGGAGGACCGCGGGTACCTGGTCGAACTGGCCGGGCTCGGTGGGGACGCGCATCATGGCCATGGGCTACCTCGCGGTCCTGGTGCGCGGGTCGAGCAGCGCGGTGGCGATGTCGGACAGCAGGATGGCCACCAGCACGGTCACGGTGATCAGCAGGAACAGGGCTTGCATCAGCGCATAGTCCTCGTTCTCCACCGCCTGCAGCAGCATGTAGCCAACCCCCGGGTAGTCGAAGACGTACTCGATCAGGATGGCGCCGCCGACGACGAAGCCGAGTGACATCGCGAAGCCGGTCAGGTTGGGCAGGATCGCGTTGCGGGCCGCGTAGTCGTACATGATCCGCCGGCCGCAAAGCCCCTTGGCCCGGGCCATCCGCACGTAGTCCTCGGCGAGCGTGGTGACCATGGTGTTGCGCATGGTCAGGATCCAGGTGCCGATGGTGGTGATCAGCAGCGCGCTGGCGGGCAGGATGGCGTGCTCGAGCACATTGGCGATGAACGGCAGCGAGAACGATGGCGTGATGGTCGGATCAAAGGCGAAGGTGTACGGCAGCCATTGCAGCCGGACCCCGAAGATCAGGATGAACATCATGCCGACCCAGAAGTACGGGATCGCTGACGTGATCACGAACACCGGCGGCAGGATGCTGTCGACAGCCCCGCCCCGGCGCCAGGCGGACGCGATGCCGATACCGGTGCCGAGCACCCAGGCCAGCAGGGTGGTGACCCCGACCAGGCCGAGCGTCCACGGGATCGCGTCGAGCACGACGTGGCTGACCGGCGTGGGGAAGAAGTACAGCGAGATCCCGAACTTGCCGGTGACCACATCGCCCAGGTAGCTGACGTACTGGGAGAGCAGGCCCTGGTGGGTGTTGACGCCGAACGCCACCTCCAGGGCCTGAAGCGCCTGGCCGGTCACCCGGCCGTGGAACTTCGCCATCATCGCGAGGGCCGGATTGCCCGGCATCAACCGCGGCAGCAGGAAGTTGAGGGTGAGCGCCGCCCACAAGGTGACGGCGAAGAAGCCCAGGCGGCGCAGCGCGAACCTCATCGGCTGCTCCGGCTGGTCACGTCGATCTCCTCAGGCTCACTCACGCGCCTCCTCAGGGTCGCCTGACAGGCGCGCCCGGGGCAATGGGCGTTGGTCCCGGTGGGCCGGCCGCTGGGCTGGCCCACCGGGACCGCGCCGGGTTACTTGGGCGCCACGTGCATCATCAGCTGGCCCCAGTCCGGGTACGCATACGCGGCCGGCTGGGCGTACGGGTTCTGCGGGGTGACCCAGCCGGTGAAGCTGCCGGTGTTGTACTGGTACCAGTCCACCTCCTCGGTCACCGGGATCAGCGGCACGTCGGCGAGCATGACCTTCTGCAGCTGGGCGACGATCTGATGCTGGGTGGCCGGGTCGGTGGTGGCCGCGTACTCGTTGATCAGCTGGTCGGTGGCCGGGTTGCTGTAGCGCTCCCAGTTGGAGCCGGCCGCGGTGCCGATCGGCGCGCTGTTGGGCGAGTAGAGCCACTGGCGCAGCTCGTAGTACGGGCTGGGCCCGGCGGTCTCGTTGTTGTAGCCGAGCTGGTAGTTGCCGGAATATAGGCGCGCCTCCCAGTCGGGCTGGGCCAGGTTCTGGGTCTTGAGCTGGATGCCGACCGCCTTCAGGTCCTGCTGGATGACGTTGACTGACGCCACCCAGTCGGAATAGCCGCCGTTGTTGATGATGGTGAACGACAGTGGCTGGCCGGACGGCGAGGCGAAGATGCCGTTCGAGCCCTTCTTGAATCCCGCCCCCTGCAGGATCGAGATGGCCTTCGCCGGGTTGTAGGCGTAGTTGTTGCCGTACTGCGCGGCCTGCGCGGTATCCAGCCAGCTGCTGAAGGTCGGCGTGACGATCCCGGCCTGGTTCGCGGGCGGCTCGTAGCCGTACTCGCCGATCTGCGAGACGCGGGGCCGGTCGATCGCGTAGGCCATGGCCTGGCGGACCGCCACGTTGGACAGCAGCGGGTCCTTCAGGTTGATGAAGATCGACACGCTCGCGATCGGCGGGAACCAGTAGTGGTTGTCCGGGCTCTTGGACGTGTAGAACTTGTCGATGCTCGGGATGAACTGGCTGCCCCACTGGGCCGTCCCGTTGGCCAGGTAGGTGTTGGCCGGGTCGTTGGAGGTGAACGCCGGGTAGAGCACCTTGCTGACCTTCGGCTCGCCCTTCTGCCAGTAGTGCGGGTTGGCCGTGAAGGTGATGGTCTGCGGCGTGCAGGGGTTGACCTCGAACGCGCCGGTGCCCACCGGGTTCTTGTCCGGGTAGGTGACCGGGTTGGCGATCTTCGACCAGATGGCCTGGGACACGATCGGGACCTGGTCGGCGATGTAGTAGAAGTAGGGCACCGCGGCGGTCTTGAACGTCATGACCACCTGGTCCGAGCCCTGCTGGGCCACGCTGGACAGCACCGACCAGACCGAGTTGACGTCGAGTCCCTTGAACTTCTTCAGCATGTTGAAGGTGAAGACCACGTCCGCGGCCGTCAACGGGGTGCCGTTGCTGAACTTCACCCCGTTGCGGATCGTGAAGGTGACCACCTTGTTGCCGTTACTCCACGCCCAGCTGCTGGCCAGCCAGGGCGTCTGCTTGCCGCTTTGCAGCGTGTTCACGAAGACCAGCGGCTCGTAGACCGGCCCGAGGGAGTAGGCCACGTAGGACAGGTTGAATGGGTTGAAGTCGCAGGTCCATAGCGCGCCCTGCTCGTTGGAGATCGTCAGCACGCCGTGCGGGCCGGACGACGAGGACGACTTTCCCGCTGACGAGCCACTGCTTCCGCACGCGGCCGCCAGCAGGAGTGAAGCGATGATGACCCCGATGACCTTAAGGCGTCTCATTGCGTAACCCTTCGGAGAGTGTTCTGTGCATCGGGGAGCTGGCCAGTTCTGGTCGGCCGGGATGCGCAGACGCCGGAGTGGGACCGACCGGTGCGGAGAGCTGCCGGCCGTGGGAAGGCACGCGCGGTCTGTCATGCCGGCCTGCCCTGGCTGAGCGTGACCGGGCCGCCGTCGGCGGCCGGGTCGGGGAATGCGTCCCGGCCCGGACGGCCGGGACCCGGCCCGGGCGGGGGCATTCGCCGCGTCAACGGCCATGGCCACCGCGCCGAGCAAGGGCGCGTCGTACGGAAACCTGGCCACCACGAGCTCGGGCGGGAACGGCACGCCGTTGCGTCAGCGCCCGCTGCAGCCCGGGCCTGATCCGGTCCCAGGACCTGACCAGGCCGCCGCCGACCGCGATCCGGGCCGGATTGAGGCAGATCGCGAGATTCACCAGGTGAAAGGCGAGCTCGTCGACGAACTCGTCGACCAGCCCGGCCAGCTCCCCGCCATCGCGCCCGGCCGCGAACACGTCGGCCGTGGTGAGCTGCCGGCCGGCGGCGGCGAGCTCGGTGCCCCGCCTGGCCATCGCCTGCCCGCTGACCATGTCTTCCAGCGGAATGCGCTGGCGCAACGGCAGCCCGGCATCCGAGATCGCGCGGAGGCTGTAGCCGATTTCGCCCGCCGCGCCGTCGCGGCCGTTCACGACCCGACCGCCCACCACGATGGCGGCGGCCAGGCCCGTACCGAGGTTGAGGAAGACGGCCGGATCGCAGTCGGCCAGGGCGCCCCAGCGCGCCTCGGCGCCCGCCGCGGCCTTGGCGTCGGTCGCCATCCGGATCTCGCGCCGCAGGGAAGGCGGAGCGCAGCTCGCGACCCATCGCCAGGCTGATCCCAGCCGCTGATGGCGGGCGCCAGTTCCACCCGGTCCTCGAACGGGATCCCGAAGGTCGAAACCCCGACCGCGGCGAGGCTGCTATCCGGCGCCACGGCGGCCAGCAGTTCCTGGCCGGCCGCGATCCCGCGATCGAAGCTCGCCTGCGCGCCGTTCTCGCTGCCGCTGTCCATGGTGGCCGAGGCCAGCCGGTTCCCGGCCAGATCACACGGCGGCGACGGCGATCTTGGTACCGCCGTAGTCGAGCCCGAGCACGACCTGGGGGCTGGCTCATGCGGACCTACCTGGCTGCGGGGAACAAGCTACCTGATACTTCTCATTATATTGTTAGGACAGTATCCTAACTATGTAACTCGGGACAAGGCCGGGATGACGGGCGTCGGGGGCGGGCGGGTTGCCGGGCTGACCCGCCTGGACCGCCTGGGCCGCTCGTCACCGCGCCGCAGGCGTGCGGCAGGATGGTCACGGAGGCGGCCACGGAGGTGGGCATGGCAAGCAGGTCTGCGGCCCCGCCCGGGCGGCCCCGGATGCGGCCCAGGACCGCGGACCCCGCCCGGAGCCCCCCGGCGGCCCTGGCCAGGCCAGCTCGGCGGGCTGGCGGCCCGCCCGCAGCTCATCCGCGCGCTGAACGAGCAGTTGCTGCTCAGCCATATCCGTCAGCGGGGCCCCTGCTCGCCCGCTGACCTGGCCCGCATCTCGGGCCTGTCCAAGCCCACTGTCTCACTGGCGCTGGCCAACCTGGAGCGATCCGGCCTGATCCGGGCCGCCGGGCAGCGCACCGGAGTGCCCGGGCGCCCGGCCACGCTGTATGAGATCAAGCCGGAGGCGGGCTACTTGCTCGGCCTGGACGTGGGGCACCAGTACCTGCGCGGTGCCCTGGCCGACCTGACCGGAGAGATCCGCACGAAGCTGTCCGCCCGGACCCGGGCGACCAGCGTCCGTGCCCTGGTGGCCGAATTGGTCCGGCTGGCCGACACGCTGTCCGACGAGGCCAGGCTGAGCAGGTCCGAGATCACCCAGACCGTGATCGGCAGCCCGGGCGTGTATGACCCGCGGCGCGACGCGATCGCGCTGACCGGCAGGCTGGCCGGCTGGAACCGCCCGGCCGCGCTGGCCGGCCTGCGCGCCGAATTTGGCCCCGAGGTGGCCCTGGAGAACGACGTGGACGCCGCCACGCTGGCCGAGCAGGCCCACGGGCACGGCCAGGAGTTCGCCAGCTTCGCCCTGGTCTGGGTCGGGACCGGCATCGGGATGGGCCTGGTCATCGACGGCAGGCTGCATCGCGGGGCCCATGGGGTGGCGGGCGAGATCGCCTACATGCCCATCTCGGACGGGCAGGGCGCCGACCCGCAGGACGCCCGCAAGCGGGGCGTGCTAGAGGCCTCGGGATCGGCGGCGGCCGTGGTGCGCGCGGCCCGGCGGGCCGGGCTGCGCGGGCCGGTCTCGGCGCGCCGGGTCTTCACGGCGGCTGCGGCGGGTGACCCGCGCGCCGCCGCCGTGGTCGCCGGGGAGGCGCTCCTGGTGGCCAAGGCGATCAGCGCGGTGGTGACGGTCGTCGATCCCGAACTGGTGGTGCTCGGCGGCGGCATCGGCCAGGCGCCCGGTTTCGCCGCCGCGGTGACCGCCGAACTCCGCCGCCTGGCGCCGGTCATGCCCGAGGTCAGGGTGAGCGCGCTGGGCACCGACGCCGTCGTCGACGGCTGCCTGGCGGCCGGTGCCGAGCTGGCCTGGACCCGGCTGACCGCGCTGCTGCCCGCGCCGTCGCCGGACGGTGCGGGCTAGCGCAGGGCTGGCGCCCGGGTTACCCGCGGGGCTGCGGCGCGAAGAAAGCGCTGGACTCCTTCCGCCAGAGCAGCACGACGGTACCCAGCCCGATTAGCCAGATGACCACATCGATGATGAACGCGGGGCCGACCGCCAGCCTGCTCACCGAAAGCAAGATCAGCAGGGTGTCCAGCGCGAACAGCACAGTACCTGTCATCCTGGCCCAGTTCCGGCCCCGCTGGCAGGCTCGCGCGATGAAGATCCACAGACCGATGGACAGCAGCCCGACGATGATGCCGATGACGACGTCGAAGGTCACCAGGGTGCTGATCTGGTGCGCGGTGTACTTCGGGTAGGCCTTCTTCAGCGCGGTCCGGGTGGCGCCCACCGTGGCCAGGCCGATGACGAAGGTGATCGCGCTGACGATCGCGCCCGCGTACATGAACTTGACCGCGGTCTGTACCGGCTGGGGGGCCTGGAGCTGCTGCGGCTCGGGCACTTGCCCGCCTGACGGGTATGGCTGGTACATCACTGCTCCTTAAGCCTGTGTCTCTACCAGCATGACGACCCGTCCTGCCGGTCGTGTACCCAAACCCGTACCGGACTGTAGCGGACCTGCGCCGCAGCAGGTCAACGGGCGGTCCCGGGCTGTTTGGGTGCCGCGCTGGCCGGATACCTGCGCTGCGCTGTCTGGGCGCGGGAGCGCGGCATGGCGGTCGGCCGACGGTAATATCGCCGTGCCGATGTGCTGGGATGCCGCCCGCCCGCCAGAAGAGCGCGGGTATGCTCGCGGTTTCGTCGGTGATGCTGACGACAGGACAGTTGTCAAGAATTAGCTCTGTGATTACCTAAGGCCGGCCCAACCGCGCGGTCGGCGTGGCTGAGTAGCGGTACTGCGACGAGAGGTTGATCGAGTGGAAGCAGTTCGGTCTGAGCAGCCAGCCACCTTTGACTCAGGTGATCTGCGCGGAGACCGCGAGACGCAGCACAACGTCCTGGCGGCGTTGTCGGAGTGCAGCAACCACCGTAAGTGGTTTGCCGGGTTCGCCAGGCCTTACCTCGGTGAGCATCCGATCGAGATCGGCAGCGGCTTCGGCGACTACGCGGAGGAATGGATTCCGTTCGTCGACAAGTACACCGCGACTGAGGCGGATCCGGAGCTCTTTCCCGGCCTGCAGCAGCAGATGGCGAAGTACGCCAACGTTACGGTCCGGCAGATGATGCTGCCCACGGCCGAGCGCGCTGATCACTCCTGCCTTGTCTCCTACAACGTCCTCGAGCACATCGATGACCACGTCGGTGCCCTGAAGAGCATGGCGGGGCTGGTCCGGCCCGGTGGCTTCATCGTCTTGGTATGCCCCGCGTTCCCGTTCGCGATGAGCCCGGTCGACATCGCCACCGGCCACGTGCGGCGCTACACGAAACGCTCGATGCGGAAGGCGCTGACCGCAGCGGGCCTGGAGATCGTCTCTGTGCGCTACGCGAACTCACTGGGGCTGATCTGCTACTACGCGTTCACCAGCCTGCTGCGGAAGCAGCCCTCGGCCGGCGGCACCATGACCATCTACGACCGCCTGGTGGTGCCGGTCGTCCAGTTCATCGAGCGGCTCGTCGGGCGCCCGCCGTTCGGGCAGTCTGTGCTGGCCGTGGCGCGCGTGCCGGAGGCCGGCGACCCCGCCGAGTAGCGCCGCGCGTCACCAGCGCGGCCAGTACACCCGGACGCCATCCGCCCGGTAGGCAAACCGGAATCCGAGCGCGACCAGATAGCGGACCGCCACGCCGCGGGGGCGCCACACCAGGGCCCAGCCCAGGCCCAGCCGACGGGCGTCCTGTCGGGCGCGACGCAGCTCAGCAGGCGTACTCGAGTGTCCAAGCTGGGCAGCGGCCAGCCCGGCATAGAACGGGTGCCTCCTGATCGCCCGGACCGTGGGCTCGGGCACCCAGGCCGTGTAGGACATCGCCCGCGGGTGGCTGTCGCTGGTGGCCAGCAGCTGTTCCTGAGCCGCGATCGGGAACCCGAACAAGGGGATGCCGCCGCGCAGGCCGTAAGGGACATCGACCACGATCGAGTTCGTGCGGTCGGCGGCGATCGGGCCATCGAGGGCGGGCAGCGCGGTTGGCATGGTGCCTACGCCGGCCGTTCCCGGCCAGCCCGCCTCGAAGACGGCGAGCGCGGCCACCACGATGAACAGCGGCCTGGCGTGCCGGGCCAGCCAGTCGACGGCCGCCCCGGCCAGCACGGCCGCGCCGGCCAGCCCGAGCAACGCGAACCGGTCGGCCTCCCGGAGGGCGGCTAGCAGCGGGATGTGCACCAGCCAGGTGAAGGGCATCACCAGCGAGACGAGCGGCGCCGCCAGCAGGCCGCCAGGCCGACCACGGCCAGGCCGCTCAGCAGGACGCCGAACGTTGGCACGCCCTCGGTCGGCTCACGGTAGGTGTAGGCCGTCGTCAGGGTGTGCAGCCCGAAGCTGCCCAGCCGGGGCGATGGCGCGAACAAGGTGGGGAGCCCGGCCCCGTACAGGGTGTAGGTGTGGATCAGCTTCGCCGGGTCGATGCTGGCCCCGCCCGCCAGGGCCTGCTGCGCCATGGCGATCAGCTGGGGGGCTGGCCAGCGCGGCGGCGACCAGCGCAGCGAGCCCGGCGACCGCGAGCCTGGTCCGGGGAGACGGCCAAGCCAGCACCGACGGGGCCCGGGGCGGCAGAAACGGGCGGAGACGAAGCGGCCGGAGTGGCGGCGGGGCGGTTGGCGCCCAGGCCCAGCAGGCAGGGCAGCAGGATGAGCGCGGCCAAGATCGCGGCCAGGACCGCGGATTCCTGGTTGACCAGGACCGAGGCGCCCAGGATCAGGCCCAGGATGACGGCCTGGCGGCGGCCGGGGCGGCGGCGCAGCCGGATGGCGGCTTCCAGGGTCATCGGCAGGAACAGGGTGCCGAGGGCGATGTTGAGGTGGTACCAGTCCTGCCAGTCCAGCATGGCCGACAGGCCGAACAGGGTGCCGGCCGCGATGGCGCCGGGGGCGGCCAGCCACAGCCGGGCGGCCCGGTACATCACGTAGCAGGCCAGGCCGGGCGCCAGGATGGTGAGCAGCGTGAAGGCCGCCGAGGGACCGAACCCCAGGGTGACCGGCGTCATGATCAAGCCGACCAGCGGCATCGTGGTGCCGAATCCCATCTGGATGCCGACCGGGGCGGCCATCTGCGTGGTGAACCACGGATTGCCCAGATGAACGACCTGATGGGCCGTCCACTGCAGGCCCCACACGTAGTTGGAAACGTCTCGCGTCTTCGGCAGCCTGCCAGTGATGTAGCTGGCCCGCGGCCAGGTCACCGCGATGCCAGCGGCCAGATAGACCAGCAGCAGGGCCAGGTGCCGCACCACGGGCCCGGACGTAACCGCCGCCAGCCTGTCCCTGGACCGGCTGGTCAGACGGAACGTGACCCTTGCGCGATCTTAGCCACCTGCCAGCCGCCGGTCAGCTGCCTGGTCCCCTGGCCCCGCTAGAGTCCTGAGGTGACACTCGCGCAAGAGGGCAGCATGCGACCGCTCCCGCCGCGGCTGATCCGCTGGGAAATCTTCGTTGTCTTCGCCGTGTCGCTCGGCGCGAGTGGCCTGAATGCGCTGCTCTCCCTGATCGGCTCGCTGCTGGCGCGGCGGTCGCTCAGCAGCCAGCAGGCGCTGCTGGTCGGGTCGCGAGCAGCCAATCACTGGCTGGATCTGGTTCTTCAGCTGGTCGGTATCGCCGAGGCGCTCGCTCCGGTGGCGCTGGTGTTCTACCTGATAACCGTCTCCGGCGAGCCGCTGTCGGTGCTGGGCCTGGACGCCAGCCAGCCGGCCAGGGACACCCTGCGGGGCGCGGCGCTCGCGGCCGTGATCGGCGGCGCCGGCCTTGGCCTGTACCTGGCCGCCTTTCACGCCGGGATCAGCCTGAACGTGGTTCCTGAGCAGTTGCCGGCGGTCTGGTGGCGGATACCGGTGCTGGTGCTGAGCGCCGCGCATGACGGGATTCTCGAGGAGATCCTGGTCATCGGGTATCTCCTGCACCGGCTGGACCAGCTGGGCTGGACGCCGTGGAAGGCCATTGTCTTCAGCGCGGTACTGCGCGGTTCCTATCATCTCTACCAGGGCCTCGGCGGCTTCTTCGGAAACGCCGCGATGGGCCTGATATTCGGTGTCTTGTACCGGCGCTGGGGGAGAGTCACCCCGATGATCATCGCGCACGCGCTGATCGACGCCGTGGCCTTCGTCGGCTACGCCGCCCTGCACGGCCGGGTGTCCTGGCTTCCTTAGCCTGGGCTGGTCAGCATCCTCCGAAAGGCGATCATGTCGGCTTCCCCGTCATCTGGCTCGCAATCCGCTGTCGTCACCAGGCTCCGGGCCGCGGGCTGTGTCTTTGCAGAGGACGAGGCGCGGTTGCTCAGCTCCGCGGCGCGCACCCCGGCCGAACTCGATGTAATGGTGGAACAGCGAGTCGCGGGCCTGCCGCTCGAGCAGGTTGTGGGCTGGGCGGAATTCTGCGGCCTGCGGATAGCCGTAGCGCCCGGCGTGTTCGTGCCCCGCCACCGCACCGAGTTTCTCGTGCGCCAGGCGGTGGCCCTTGCCCAACAGGCCGTCGCCGTCGCCCGCCAGGCCGCGTCGGCCGGTCACGCCGGACCCGGCATCCGCCATTCCGCTGGCCCGGCCGATCAGGCCGCCCCGTCCGATCATGGCGCGTCCGGCCGACCGCGAGCGGTCGTTGTTGATCTATGCTGCGGTACTGGCGCGGTGGGCGCCGCGCTGGATGCTGCCCTGGACGGCGTCGAGTTGTACGCCGTCGACATCGACCCGGCCGCGGTCCGGTGCGCCCGCCGTAACGTCGGCGCCGGCGCTCAGGTCTACGGAGGCGACCTGTACGAGCCACTGCCCGGCTCGCTGCGGGGCCGGGTCGACATCCTCGCGGCCAACGTGCCATACGTGCCGGCCGGGGAGATCGGCCTGCTCCCGCCGGAGGCTCGCCTGCACGAGCCGCGGGTGGCTCTCGACGGCGGCTCCGACGGGCTCGAGATCATGCGGCGGGTGACTGCCGCGGCGCCGCAGTGGCTGGCGCCGGGCGGCAGCATGCTAGTCGAGACCAGCGAGCGGCAGGCACCGCAGGCTCTCGAGACCATCGCCCGCGCCGGGCTGATCCCGCGGGCGGCCAGTTCCGGCGAGCTGAATGCCACCGTCGTGATCGGAACCAGGCCAGCCCGGCCGGCTGCGTAGCGGTCAGCGCCCGCGCCGCGGTCAGCCGCCGCGCCGCGGTCAGCCCCCGCGCCGCGGTCAGTCCCCCCGCCGCGGTCAGTCCCCCCGCCGCGGTCAGCGGCCGAGGCCGGGCACGACGACCACGCCAGGCAACTGGCCCAGCGTCTCGCCGGGCAGCGTGATCTTGGAGCGCCTGATCCCGCTGCCCACCACCACCCGTGATGCGCTGGCCGCGGCCGGGTCCACGAAGACCGGCCAGTGCGCCGGGAGGCCGATCGGCGTGATGCCGCCATATTCCATCGCGGTCTGCGCGACCGCGACATCCATGGCCGCGAACGACGCCTTGCGCACGTCTAGCTGGCGGCGCACGATCCCGTTGACATCGGCCCTGGTCGTGGCGAGCACGACGCACGCGGCGAACCGGGTCTCGCCGTCCCGGCGCCCGGCGACGACGACGCAGTTGGCCGACTCGTCCGGCGGAACGCCGTAGCACTCGCAAAACGCCGCTGTGTCAGCGAGCTCAGGGTCGATCTCAGCGACGCCGACCTCTGCGGTGTCGATCTTGCCGGGGAGCGCGGCCAGGGCGGCGGAGACGCTCGGCGCGAGGAGATCCGGCCGGGTGAGGGCGGCCACTGCGTCAAGGCGGCCTATGCGCATGGTCACCTGCCGCAGTCTAGGGCGTCACCCATTCCGCCGCGCAGCAGCCCGCTACACCGCCTGCTCTGAGCCCGCTAGGCCGACCGCCGGGCAGCCCGCTCCCCGCTCCCCGCCGCCCTCCGGGCAGCCCGCTACACCTCCCGCTCTGAACCCGCTCGGACCCGGGCAATAGCGGCGATGGCACTCTGCCGCGGCTGTTTGAGCAACAGTGGCACATCACCACTATTGAATTCCGGGGCGCCGCACCGAGCGCTCTCCGCTGCACGTCCCTTAAGGACCGATATACACGGATTCAGTGCCGACTCGGTGCGCATCGGCGGGACGGCGCGAGCGAATGCGGACGGCTCGGCCACGGCGGCAGGGTAGCCGAACGGTAATTAGTCGCGCGCAACTCCATAGATAACCCCGGACCCGGCCGAGTCTTTCCCGGTGATCTCCACGACCAACGGCTGCACAGTGGCCGCCACCCGCTCGTACTGGGCCCGCAGCTGCGAGGGGGTATCGGCGGGTTGCCGCTGCTGCAGCCGACCAGACCGGCCGCCAGTAGCCCGCTCCGGCGGCCCGTCTGGCCGCCATCCGGGCGCAGCCCTATGCAACTCGTGACGAGTCCAGGCATTCCCCTCCGCCTCGAACTCGTCGGCTCCCCATTCTCCCACCCCGCCCTCAGGCAACCGGGGCGAGTCGGTCCGCCATCACCGGCGAGGCTCGGGGTCCGGCTGCTATCGGCGGGTGGCGCGCATCATCAGCGAAACACCAGGCAGCGACTTGACGGGCAAGTAACGCTCGGTGACGATAATCGACGTAAGCGCGCCATTGACCAGGCGTGCCGGGTTGTCCAGATCGCTGCCGGTCAACGAGCGCCGCCGCCACGCCACGACCGGGCGCAGCAGGACATTCCAGCTCCACATGCGGTCTACGGCGAGGTCGGCCTTCTGGACGACATCCGCGAGCCCGGACCGGCTGTAGCGGCGCACGTGCCCGCAGGCCCCATCATGAGCCGACCACAGGGCCATGTCGCAGGGCACTGAGATCAGCGCGGTGCCACCCGGCCGGAGCACCCGCGCGACCTCCGCAGTGACGAGGTAGTCCTCGTCAATGTGCTCAAGTACGTCGAAGGCGGTCACCAGATCGCACGCGTCTGACCGGACCGGCAGTTCTCTGGCGTCGGCCCGCATTGCGTCGATTCCGCGGGCACGCGCGATTTCGACCGCGGCCGCTGAGTAATCGACCGCTAGCGCCTGCCAGCCGTGTGCCCGCAGCACCCTCGTGTTGCCGCCACCTGCCGCACCGATATCAAGGGCCCGGCCCGGAAAGGGTAGCCGCCGGAGCTCGCGGGCGAGTAAGGCGCGGCGCTCTTTGTACCACCAATGGCGGTCTTCGACGGCCGCGAGCTGCTGTATTTCGTCGGTTTTCACTGTACCCTGCCGTCTGCCGTGGCGCCGGACGCGGCAACATGGCGCCCCATAGACCTGGTCCCGCTCCCGCCATCAGAGCGGTCAAGTCGCCCACCGCCGGCGCGGAGGATCCGCCGGGGGCGTCCGTCTTGTACGGAACGGGGCTCCGTCATGCCAACATCCGGCCATCGTATTGGGTGCACCATGTGTCATGCCGACGCATGATCGATGTGACAGTATCGATCGATGTGACGGTATCCATCGATGTGACGGTATCCATCGATGTGACGGTATCCATAGATGTGACGGTATCCTCTGATCGCCCCGCTGGTGGCGTTAGCGGGCCATTTCGGACGTCGGGGCGAGCTCACTGTCCGCGCCCGCTCTGCAACCGGCAGCTGAAGAAGACCCAGATCAGGGAGTCGCGCGGCCCTTCTTTGCAGCCAAGGGGGTAAGGGAGAGAGTCATGGACACGGCCAGGTACTCCATCGTCGTTCCTGTTTTCAACGAAGAAGAGTCGTTCCCGGATCTCGTCAAGCGGCTACGCGAGCTTATGGACCAACTGGACGGCCCGGTGGAAGTCGTGCTGGTCGACGACGGCAGCCGGGACGGCAGCTATCAGCTGATGGTGGCAGCGAATCGCGAGGATCCCCGGTTCAAGGTGCTGCAACTGTCCCGTAACTTCGGGCACCAGGTTGCCATCACAGCCGGCATGGATGTGGCGTCCGGCCAGGCCGTCATCGTGATGGATGCCGATCTCCAGGACCCGCCGCGGGTCATCCTCGAGATGGCGGCGCGGTGGCAGGAGGGTTACGAGGTCGTCTACGCCGTCCGGGAGCACCGGGAGGGCGAGACGACGTTCAAGAAGACGACGGCGACGCTGTTCTACAGCTTGCTGCGCCGGCTTGCTGAGATCGAGCAGCCCGTGGACGTCGGCGATTTCCGGCTGGTCGACCGGAAGGCTCTGGACGCCTTCTTGCAGATGCGGGAAAGTAACCGGTACGTCAGGGGGATGTTCTCCTGGATCGGCTTCCGGCAGGTCGCCGTGCCTTATACGCGAGCCTCGCGTGCCGCTGGCCGCAGCAAGTACCCGCTGCGCAAGATGCTCAGGCTCGCCTCCGATGGGATCGTGGGGTTCTCCACCGCCCCGCTGCGGTTCGCGATGGCGGCCGGCGTGCTCATGGCTGTCGCCTCGGTCGCCTATGGTGTGCTGGCCATCGCGCTCAAGCTGGCCGGGCTGCCCTATGTGCCGGGCTACGCGTCGTTGCTGGTGACCATCACCTTCCTGAGCGGGATCCAGCTGATCGTGATCGGGATGGTCGGTCAGTACGTGGCCCGGATATACGACGAGGCCAGACGCCGTCCGCTGTATCTGGTGCGCGAGGCGCGCGGTCTGGCCGGCCGCGGCGAAGACGGCGGGCACGGGATATGGCTGGCGACCGGCGACGCCCACCTGCCGCGCCGTGAGCAAGTGTCCCAGCTGCCGACCACGTGATGGCATCATCCAGTCACCATGACGGCGGGGGCATGGGCTCCGAACTGGTGAAGCCAGATAATCCGGCCCCGCCAGGCCCGGTTGCAGCTCGCGCCGGGGGGCTCGGTCGGCTGCGGACGCGATTTGGGTGGGCGGGCTGGCTTGAGGCGCTCGGGGTGGTGCTGTCCCCTGCGGTCGCCGCGCTGGTGCTGCGGCTTCGGCTGATGGCGCCGAACCGCATACCCGATCCGGCCATGCACACCATCTTCATCGTTGCTCCGCGCGACGTGTTCACCCGCTATGCCGCTGTCTACGGCGTGATCCGCCTGCGCGAGAGTGCCCGGGTCGGTTTCCTCGTGCCGGCCCGGCTTGCCTACCTGGCCTTTGGCGCTGTGCCTGGTTTCTTCGTCACCCGGTACGTGTTCGCACTTGTCGCGGTGGGCCCCATCTATCTGCTGCTGCGCCGACTCTACGGTCGTCCCGCCGGGGTGGCTGGCATCCTGGTGGTGCTTTCCTCGCCGGTGATCGTGACCGCATGGGGTACCGACTACCCGGATTCCGCAGTCGTCTCCTACGCGGTCGGGGCGGTAGCGTGCCTGGCGATGCCTTGCGCGTCGCGGTGGCGCCGCGCGTGGCTTGCCGCCGCCGGAGTGCTGCTCGTGATGGCGGTATGGTCTCACGGAGCGGCGGTGCCGCTGGTGGGGGCGACGCTGGTCGGCTACGTGGGCGTGCGGTTGGTGCGGGACCGGGTCGGGTTGCCCGGAGACCTGATGCTGCTGGCCGGAGTCGCGGTCGCGGTCACCGGCCTGCTGGCGGCCGCCTCAGCGGTGCTGATCGGCCACGCCAACTTCATCGACTTCGCCTGGCAGGGATATCGCTACCTGTCACAGCCCTCGCAGACGGCGAGATGGCACTCGGCGAACTGGCGGTGGGCGCTGTATGTGGCCTACCTGCTCGTCCCTCCTGCTGTGCTGGGCGCCTTCGCGGTCGCAGTCGCCCGCCGCGGTCGTGCGGTGTCGACCCCGGTGTTGCTGGTTGGGGTGATGGTCGCCGTGCAAGTGGCGGTCTACGTCTGGCTGCAGTTCGCCGGCACTCTGGAGATCCTGGAGGAGCATTACTTCTCCTCCACGTTGTGGGCGGGAGTTTGCGTGGCGATGGCGATCACGGTGGCGGAGCTGGCCCGACCGCTGTCGGACCGCCCGCTCGTCCGGTGGCTGCCCGCCGCGGTGCTACTCGCTGTGCCGCTCGGCTACGAGGTCGACCCGCACGTGCCGCCGTTCGGCTGGGTGCCGTTCGGGACCATCCTGGCAGCAGCCGTGATCGTTGCGGCCGTGGCGGCGCGCGGCTGTGCCAGACTCCGCCGCCCGTTGGCTGCGGCGACGGCGACCGGGCTGGCCCTCGCCGTGTTCGCCGGCGCCATCCTGGTGCTCACAGTCGCGCCCATCCCGTCTCACCCGCATGTGCCCAATACCACGGGTGACCCGGCCCCGGCCTACGCCTCCGCGCTCGGCGGCAGCTCGGCGCCCTACATTGATGCTTACCGGATCGCCATCGCTCTTCAGCAGTTCGTCGGCCCGGCCACCTACCGCGGCGAGCAGCTCCTCATCTGGCGGCCGCTATCCGACTCCGGTCCCCTCGTCGAGTACGCCGGAATGTACCGTGGTTCGTTCAACACCCTGCCGAGTTACCCGCCGGACCTCACCGTGATCGATCGCCACAAGCTCAAGAGGAGGCGAGCGCCCGAGCTGCTGCTGTTCGACACCTCTGCGGCGTCATTCCCCAGGGCGCTGCGCGAACTGGGCGCCTTCCGGCCGACCCTGGCACGTGCCGGCGAGCTGCGCGCAGGTTCGCTGGTCCTGCACGTCTGGCTGATCCGGCTTGGCACCTACTACCACCCTCAACCGCCGCCGTTGACTTTTCCACTGCATACTGTGGTAACCCCAAACCCGCAGCACCCGGCTGCAGCACCACAGGTACCCGAAGCGCCGCAGCCGTTTCGCTGAGCGGGCCGAGGGACAGGTGCATGGCAATGCTGCGAGCGCCGCTCACGTGACCGCCAGTGCGCCCCAACGCGATCAGCCCCTGGGAGTGGGTGGCGGGCGACGTGGACGCGTCTCCGGATGCTGAAGGTGATCCGCCGGCTGCCCACCGTGTTGGGGACAGCGGCCACGAACAGGCTGAACGCAGGATGGGTTCAGGGAGTTACTTCCCTAGGCCGGTGCGGGGCGTGGAGATCTGGGCCTGCGCGGGCCGGAATCGGGTGCGTGCCCCGCGAGATGCCCCAGCCAAGGCGTGCGAAGCTCGGAGATCGGCGATGTCGCGGGCGGACAAACTACTCTGGAGTCGGGTCGTCGATAGGCATACCCAATCCGGGTTACTGGAGCGGTCAGGACCGGGCGCAGGCCGCTGAGCTGCGATTTTTAGTCGGCCGAGGAGGCCAGCGGTGCGGCCATCCGCATCATGTAGATGCTGGTCGGCACCCGGCTCAGGGAGTCGAGCACGTGCGTTTCCAGTTCCCCGAAGCGGGCTCGGGCCAGGCTGTCGTAGGACTTCGGCCGACGGACGTACCGGCCCCGGTCATTCTCGGACATCCAGCGCGACACTCGGTGCTGGCCGTCGTGCACGGTCGTATCACAGCTGACCACCCGCCCACCCGGCGCAAGCGCCCTAGCCGAGAGATCCAGCAGGGTGACGCAGTCAGCGTCGTCGAGGTGGTGCAGGAGACCAAAAAGGAGGACCGCGTCGAAATGGCCCAGCTCGCTCAGGTGTTCGGCGGCGAGGATCCCACAGCGGAAGTCGCCCCGCTCGCCGAATCGCCGTCGAGCGTAGGCAATATACGGCGCGGACGTATCGAAGCCGACGTATTCCACCCTCGGCAGCCGGTCGAAGTAGTACGCCGGCCCGCAGCCCACATCGAGGATCCGGTCGCCGGGCTTCAGCTCCGCCTCGTCGAGGCACCGGTAGCGGATCCGGTCGGCGCCGATGCCTTTCTGCAGGGCGATGTAGAAAACGGGGTTGTCAAGCGTCTGGCGTAGCCGAGCGAGCATTTCAGTAACTCCCTGTATAGGACTACTAAATTAACCCAGGCTAATCAGTGCCGGATCCCGAATTGACTCGGCCGCAGCCGTGGGCCGTCCCGGCCGCAGCCGTGGGCCGTCCCGGCCGCGGCCGTGGGCCGTCCCGGCCGCAGCCGGGCTTGTCGCAGCGGGGCCTCAGTTGGCCGCTGCTTGGGCTGGCCGCGGCGGGGGCCGCAGCCGGGGCCGCAGTCGGGCCAGCCGGGCCAGCCGGACCAGCCTTCCCGGGCGGTGATGAGCCTACGCAACGGCGCGCCTTGACCTCAACCGGGCTTGAAGATGCAGGCTGGGCACATGGACCAGAGCACCCTCGCCGCTTACCTTGACCGCATCGGCGTCAGCCGTCCCCGGGTCCTCGACACGAGCGCCCTGCGAGCCCTGCACCGGGCCCACCTGCTGGCCGTGCCGTTCGAGAACTTGAGCATCCACCTGGCCGAGCCCATCTCACTGGCGGAAGCCGACCTGATGGACAAGATCGTGACCAGGCGGCGGGGTGGCTTCTGCTATGAGCTCAACGGCGCATTCGCGCTGCTGCTGGAGGGTCTCGGGGCGCAGGTGACGCGGGCGGCCGCCCGCGTGGCCGGCGGCGACGGGCAGCTCGGGCCGCCGTTCGACCACCTGGCTCTGATCGTCCGCGCCGCTGACGGAGCCGGCCCCTGGCTGGCCGACGTGGGGTTCGGCAGTCATAGCAGCTACCCGTTGCGGTTCGACCATAGGGACGGGCAGGACGATCCGGGCGGCCGGTTCCTGCTGGCCGATGCCGCCGAGGGGGACGTTGACGTGTCCAAGGACGGAGCGCTGGAATACCGGATCGAGCAGCGGGACCGTGCCCTGGCCGATTTCAGCCCGACCTGCTGGTGGCAGCAGACCTCGCCGCTTTCCCACTTCACCCGCAGCACCATCTGCTCGCGGCTCACCGGGGAGGGCCGGATCTCCATCAGCGGGCGCACCCTGATCCGGTCCAGCGGCACAGCGCGGACCGAGCAGCAGTTGCACGGCGACGCGGAGGTGCTGGCCGCCTATCGTGAGCATTTCGGCATCGCTCTCGACCGGGTCCCCGGCGTTGCGCGAGCCGGTGCGGCAGCCTCGTGATCGCGGTCCGCGAGCACCGGCCTAGCGACGAATCGGCGCATTTCGCCCCGCCGCGGATTCACCAGCTGCCTTAAGGTTCCACCATGCCGCCAGGACAACCAGGACAACCGGACCGCCAGACCATCGGCAGCACCGGCATCAGCGCTCGGGGCGCCACGATCGCCGAGCTCCAGGACGCGTTGACCGCCGGAACGCTGAGTTCTGCCGACCTCACCGCCTGCTACCTGGACCGGATCGGCCGGCTCAACCCGCGGCTGCATGCCGTGATCGCGGTCAGCCCGGCCGCGGCCGATGAGGCCCGGGCGAGCGACCTGGCCCGGGCCGCCGGGACGGCCCGGGGACCGCTGACGGGCATCCCGGTCCTGATCAAGGACAACATCGGCACCCGTGAGCAGCCAGCGACCGCGGGCTCGCCCGCCCTGCTCGGGGCGCACGCCGCCGACGCCTTCCTGATCGCCAGGCTGCGCGAGGCGGGAGCGGTGATCCTCGGCAAGGCGAACCTCTCCGAGTGGGCGAATTTCCGTTCGACCAGCTCCAGCAGCGGCTGGAGCACGCTGGGCGGCCAGGCCGTGAACCCCTGGGGCGAGGGTCGCAACCCGTCGGGTTCGAGTTCGGGCTCGGCGGTGGCGGTCGCGGCAGGCCTGGCCCCGGTGGCCATCGGGACCGAGACCGACGGGTCGATCATTTCGCCGGCCAGCGTCTGCGGGGTGGTCGGGCTCAAGCCGACCGTCGGCCTGGTCAGCCGGACCGGGATCGTGCCCATCTCGGCGGCCCAGGATACCGCGGGCCCGATGACCAGCTGCGTGGCCGACGCCGCGCTGCTGCTGGCGGCGCTGGCCGGCGCAGACCCGGCCGACCCCGCGACCGGCCAGGCACCCGGCGAGGCGCCCGGCTACCCGGCTTTCCTCGACCCCGGGGCGCTGGCCGGCGCCAGGCTCGGCGTCTGGCGGGATGGCTCGAAGACGGCCAGCGCGGCCACCACGGCCGTGCTGGATGCCGCCGTGGCCCGGCTGCGCTCGCTCGGCGCCGAGGTGATCGACCCGGTGGAGCTTCCCGGCGCGGACGAGGTCAGCGAGCCCGAGATGACCGCACTGCTGCACGAGTTCAAGCAGGACCTGAACGCCTACCTGGCGGCACTGCCGGCGGATGGCCCGGCCAGCCTCGCCGAGCTGATTGCGTTCAATATCCGTAACGGGGATCGCGTGCTGGCCCACTTCGGCCAGGAGATCTTCGAGCAGGCCGAAGCCACCAGCGGCGACCCGGCCGACCCGGCCTGGACGACCGCGAGGCAGACCGCCGGCCGGCTGGCCCGCGGCGGCCTGGACGGCGCGCTGGGCGGACAGAGGCTGGATGCGGTCGTTGCGCTGTCGTGCAGCCCGGCCTGGCTGACCGATCACGTGCTCGGCGACCACTATGTCTTCGGCACGTCAAGCCCGGCTGCGGTGGCCGGTTACCCGTCGATATCCGTTCCGGCTGATCTTGTCAACGGCCTTCCCGTCGGGCTGTCGTTCACCGGGCCAGCCTGGAGCGAGGCCCGGCTGCTCGGCATGGCCTACGCCTTCGAGCAAGCGGGCCAGCGCGGCGGGACGAACGGGCCCAGATAACCTGGCCGCATGGATTCCTGGCGTGCCGCGCGCTTTCCTGAACTTCCCGGCAGGGCACCAGAGCCAAAGGTCAGGGATACGTCGAGCGGCCGCCTGGTCACTGCGGCGGTCGGCCAGGTGGCGACGCTGTACGCGTGCGGCATCACTCCGTATGACGCCACGCACATCGGCCACGCCGCGACGTACATCGCCTGGGACCTGCTGGTCCGCGTCTGGCGGGACGCCGGGCACCAGGTCAGTTATGCGCAGAACGTGACCGACGTGGATGACCCGCTGCTGGAGCGGGCGGCCCGGGACGGCGAGGACTGGCGCGAGCTGGCCGACCGGGAGATCGCGCTGTACCGCAGCGACATGGAGGCGCTGCGGGTGCTGCCCCCGGCGTACTACGTGGGCGCGGTGGAGGCGCTGGACGTCATCGAGCGGTTCAACCGGCTGCTGGCCGATCATGGCGCGCTGTACGAGCTAGACGGCGACGTGTATTTTGCCAGGTCAGCTGACTCGGCGTTTGGTGTGGTCGCGCGGCTCGACGCGCCGGCCATGCTGGCGCTGGCCGCCGAGCGGGGCGGCGATCCGGCCCGGCCGGGCAAGAAGGATCCGCTGGACCCGCTGGTCTGGGTGGCCGCGCGGACCGGCGAGCCGGCCTGGGAGTCAGAGTTCGGCAGCGGCCGGCCGGGCTGGCACGTGGAGTGCGCGGCGATCGCGACCGAGTACCTGGGGGCCTCGTTCGACATCCAGGCGGGCGGCAGTGACCTGGCCTTTCCACACCATGAGATGAGCGCATCGCACGCCCGGGTGGCGCTTGGCGGTGCGGGCAGGGCGGGCGATTCGGCGGGGGCGGGTGGTTCGGCCGGGGCGGGTGGTTCGGGGGCGGGTGATTCGGGGCCCGGTGGTTCGGCGGGGGCGGTGTTCGCCCGGGCCTATATGCATGCCGGGATGGTGCGGCTGAACGGCGAGAAGATGTCCAAGTCCCGCGGCAACCTGGTGTTCGTATCCCGCCTGCTGGCGGCGGGCACCGATCCGATGGCGATCCGGCTGGCCATCCTGGCGCATCACTATGCGGAGGACTGGGACTGGACCGAAGAGGGACTGGCCGTCGCCGTCGCCCGGCTGGCCCGGTGGCGCCGCGCCGTGGCGATGGCCGCGGGATTGCCGCGCTCGTCCCGCCCACTGGCGCCCGCAGCGCCATCCGGCCCGGATACGCCTGCGGCGGTCTCCGGGGTGGCGCCGACGGTGGTTCCGGGCGCGGCGCCGACGGTGGTTCCGGGCGCGGCGCCGACGGTGGTTCCCCAGACAGGGTCTGAGTCGGCGCACGAGGTGGTCCGCGAGGTGGCGCTGATAGCTGAGGATGTCCTCGCGGCGGTGCGGGCACGCCTTGCTGACGATCTTGATGCTCCCGGCGCGCTGGCCGTCGTCGATAGCTGGGCGGACGCCATCGTTGCCGCAACAGACCCGATAGCACCCGGTCAGCGCGCTCCGACCGCCGCCGCGCAGCTGCGTCGGGACCAGCTGGAGACCGGGCGGCGAGCTGAAAATCAGCTTGCTGCCGCGCAGCCAACCCGGGACCAGATTGAGGACGGGCCGGGCGCGGAAAGCCGAGCGCCAGACGGGCAGCTGGTGCGGGACACCGTCGACGCGCTGCTCGGGATCGTCCTCTGAAACGGCCCCAACTCCTAGTCAGCCTCACCATTTCCATGATCATGGTTATTAGCTGGGGCCAGGACCCCACCTAATCGCCATGATCATGAGGGTGCGCGGCGCGGGGAGCCGGCGCCGAGGGTGTGAGGCGCAGGGGGCAGGCCGGGGTCTGGTGCTGAGGGAGCCCGGCCAGGGGTGTCGGCTGCTGGGGCGGGCACCCCGGTGCGGGCCGGGGGAGGCGGATCCGGGTGCGGGCTGCTGGGGGCGGGCACTCGGGTGCGGGGCCGGGGGTCTGGCGGTGAGGCGGGTTAGCGATGCGGGGCGATCACGAGTGAGTTTGGTTGGTGACCGGCGCAGACAGATCGGGCGCTTCCGCTAACGGCCGGATCGCGACCTCGCGCGGGACGCGAGTAGCGTCACGGCGCTCGCGCCACCAGGTGCGCGCGATCACCCGGGCATAACGCATCCCGTACAGCAGGTTGTCGCCCTTCTTGCTGATGCCGGAGATCCGCTGGCGCATGGTGGTTGGCACCTCGGCCACCCTGAAGCCCTGGAAAAGCGCGCCGATCAGCAACTCCGACGTCTGGTATTGCGGCTGAGTCTGCCGCACCACGCCAGTGAGCTCGGCCCGCATGGCCCGTAGCCCGCTGGATGTGTCGGTCAGGTGGGTGTGCGTGAGCAGGCTGATCAGCCGGGCGAAGAAACGGACCCCGACGTTTCGGAAGCTGTCGGTGTTCTCGGTCCTGCCCAGCTGCCGGGAGCCGACCACGAAGTCGGCGCGGCCCTCGTCGAGCATCCGGACCATCGCCGGCAGGTCCGCGGGGTCCCACTGCCCGTCGCCGTCGAGCGTGGCAATGTACTCCGCGCTGCCCTCGCGGGCGATCCTGTAACCCAGCCGAAGCGCGACGCCGTGTCCGCGGTTGGCCGATAGCGTGCAGACGAGGGCGCCGTGGCGTTGCGCGACCGCGGTGGTCCCATCGCTGCTGCCGTCATCGATCACCAGGCGCGATACCGCCACATCCGCGATCTGGTCGGGAATCTCGTCGAGCACGGCACCGATGTTGCCTGCCTCGTTGTATGCCGCGATGACTATGACGAGCCGTTGCAACTTGACGTCCGGATTGGCGCGCGCAAAGGCTTCTCGCGCTGCGCTGGTGATCTGCCCCGTGTCTGGTGCCTCATGCAAGGCACGGTAGACCTGGCTAGCAGAGCGCCGTCGCATCAGCATCAACCATCCGTCTCCGAGTCGAGCGAGTCATCCCAGGCTCACGATAGTCACCGCCGGTCGGGGCGGTGTCGCAGATCGGGAAGAGCGGGATCATTGCGATAGCGCCGGCGACCACGGTACTCGACCGGAGCCACATCGACGTGCAAAAAACACGCGATCAGCCTCGCTCGTGCGGGCCGCGCGAGCCGCTGGCGAGCAGCCATCTGGCCGCGAATGCTGCGGTTCCCATTGCCGGAAAAGGACACCGGCACCAGCCCGTTTTGCCATCCGTATACCAGCGCTGCGGCCCGGCAGCCCCGAGTGCCGGCTGGCGGTCGTGCGCGTTGCGGTCTCGCCGGGATGCGCCCGGCCGTTCTGGCTCCAGATGCACTGCCTTCGGTGCGATCCATCCCACCCCGATCGAGGGACATTCGCGGAACGTAGTTGAATGGATGCGTATGGTGACTAGCTAAGTGGATGACTGCGGAGAGTAGCGGGCAGTGAGCGGAACGACGGTCAGCGGAGCGCCGGCGGGGCGGGAGCCAGCGACCCAGGCAGCGAGACAGCCGGGCCCGATCAGGGCCGACGGCCTTTCGCCTGACGCCGGTGAACGTGATCATCGTGGTCGTCACGCTGCTCGCCCTCGGCCTGCGGCTCTACCAACTCTGGCGTCCCGGGTACCTGCTCAGCGTTACCGAGTACGACGACGGACCGTATTTCGGCAGCGCCGTCCGGCTGGTCAACGGATCGATTCCGTACCGCGACTTCCTGCTTGTTCAGCCGCCGGGGATCACCTTGCTGATGACGCCATCAGCACTGCTGGGCAAGCTGGTCGGCACTGACTCGGCCATCGCCAGCGGACGGCTGCTGACCGTCGTCGCGGGCACGGCGAGCGTGACCCTGGGCGGCCTGCTCGCCCGTCACCGGGGTGTCTTCGCGGTACTGGTGGCTGGTGGCCTGCCCGCCGTCTTCCCGGACAGCATCCAGGCCGCGCACACGGTGCTCGTCGAACCATGGCTGGCGCTGTTCTGCCTGGCCGGGGCGCTGGCCGTATTCGAGGGCGACCGGCTGACCGCCTGCCACCGGCGGCTGGTCTGGGGCGGTGTCGCGTTCGGATTCGCCGGCGCGGTGGAGGTGTGGGCAATCTTCCCGCTGGTGGTCATCGCCGCGCTGTCGCTGCGCGCACCCCGGCGGCTGGCCCGCTATCTCGCCGGGGCGGCGGCCGGCTTCCTGGTCCCGGTGCTGCCGTTGGCTATCATCGCGCCGCGCGGCCTGTATCAGGGACTGGTCGTCGCCCAGGTCGGCGGCAGGTACCACCCTCGACGAGTCCCGAACTGGTACCGCGTGAAGGAGATGGTGGGTCTCTCCGACTTTCATGTCACCCACGCCACCCCGCAGTTTTGTGGCAGGTGTGATCGCGGCGTTCGTTGTCGCCGTGCTCGGCCTGGCCTGCTGGGTGACCCGGCGCCCCCCGACCGCACTGGAGTGGTTTGTCATTGCGTCGGCGATCCTGGTGGCGGCCGCGTTCATGTGGCCCAGTCAGTTCCACTACCACTTCCCCGCGTTCCTGGTGCCGTTCCTCGCCCTGGCCATAGCCTTGCCATCGGCCCGGCTTATCGGGGGCGCCCGGGGGGTCGGAGGAGGAGGGTTCGGCCCGGGACGGGGGTCGGCGGTGGGACGCGGGCGGCCCGGCCCGGGACGGGGGTCGGCGGTGGGACGCGGGCGGCCCGGCCCGGGACGGGGATCGGCGGTGGGACGCGGGCGGCCCGGCCCGGCGGTGGGCGGCCCCGGTCTGGGTGCAGTGGACCGCGACCGGGCTGGCGGGGCTGGCGATCGTCGCCATGGCCATTGTGCAGGCGCGGTCCGAGACGGCCCTCGAGCCGCATGTGGCCTATTCAACGGTGGTCAAAGCACGGCGGCTTATCCCCGCAGGGGCCTGCGTGGTCACTGATCAAGTGTCGCTGACTCTTGTCGCGAACCGTTTCGTCTCCGACGTGCCTGGCTGCCCGCTGCTGGTCGATTCCGTCGGCACCGACTATGCTCTCTCGCATGGCCGAAACCCATTGACGGGCGCGGCGCAGTTCCGGGCCGCAGCGGCCATCTGGCGAAGCGCTATGAACCGCGCCCAGTACGTATGGCTTTCGGGCAGGCAGTTGCACCGAGTTCCCTGGGCGCCCGCGCTCATGAAGTACTTCGCCAGCATTTCGTGCGGATCATGGGCCAGGGCTCCGCTAGCGGTGGCATCTACCGCCGGATCGGGCTTCTATCGCGTTGAGCTGCATATACTCTCGCCCGGCTAAATCGTCGAGGCGGCCGCGCAAGGCTCACCCGGCTCTTGGGCGTAACGTACCGGTCGCGTCGTTGATGCGAGGCATTAGGACGTAAGATCCGCGCGTTATACGACCCCTTATTTTACCGGATCATGGAAAACACGCCGTATTTTACGGGATCATGAAAAGCTAGAAGCACTGACGCTGCCGCGGGCCGTCGGTGTCTAAGGTCGGTTCTGAGTCAGCCGGTGAAGCCGGCGGGTGGCTGGCCGGTCGGGCGGATAAGCCACGACGACGGTGAGTTCGGGCCCCTGTGCGGCCGGATCCCTGTCAAGTCCCACTTGGCAGCTGTGGGTAAGACGGCGGCACTCCGATCGGCCAGCCGGGCGAGGCCTCGTCCTGGCGGCCCGCTGCGCTGATGCGGGCCTGCCATCGGCCGGAACGCGGCGAGCCCGGCCAGTTGTCGGCCGGTTGTCCACAAGACGCTGGATATCCGTTGGCTGCAGGTCGCCAGCCGTCACAAACCTGGCCACATGACAGACCACACACCTGCGGGTGAGGCGCCCCCGCATACCCACGTCCTGCACGGCGGACCGCGGCCAGCCCGCCGCGGGCCGCAGCCCGGCCCGGCCTCAGCCACCGAGCGACAGCCATCATCGAGGCGACGGCTGGCGGCGGGAGCCGAGCCGTCGTCAAGCGGGCAGCGGCCGCAACACCCCGAGTCGGCGGCTGGCCGCGAGCCGGTGGCTGGCCAAGAACCGGCGGCTGGCCGCGAGCCGGCGGCTGGCTCCGAGACGATGGCCAGGCGAAACTCGTCACCGGGCCGCGGGCTGCCAGCGGACCGAAAGCAGTCGGCCGGGCGCAAGGAGGCGGCCAAGCGCAGATCGTCGGCCAAGCGCAGATCCTCGGCGAGGCGCGAACCATCCACCGGGCGCAAGCCACGTGTCCAGGTCGACTCGCTGGCTGGCATTCTTGCCGTGACTCCCTATCTGCTGGGATTCCATCCGAGCAACAGCCTCGTCATGATCGGCATCGGACCACCTCGGGGCCAGATCAAGCTCGCATTTCGTTATGACCTGCCGGATCCGCCAGACGCGGGCCAGGCACGCGACATCGCGGCACACGCTTTCTCCGTCCTCAAGCGCCAGCCTGTCAACCAGGTCATCGCGGTGGGTTACGGCCCAGGCACGTTGGTCACTCCGGTCGCAGAAGAACTGCTCCGGACCGGGATCGGCAGCTCTCAGATCACCCTTCGTGACCTGGTGCGGGTCGAGGATAACCGGTATTGGTCGTATCTCTGCCAGGAGGCTGATTGCTGTCCGGCTGAGGGCGTGCCGTTCGACGCGCAAGCCCATCCAGCGGCTGCGGCGCTGACGAGTGCGGGGTTTCCTGCCTACCCGGACAGGGCAGCGCTGTCGAGGTCATTAGCACCGCTCACGGGCCCGGCCGCCGAATCGATGAAGCTGGCTACTCAGCGCGCGCTGCGCCGAGGGGAGCAACTACTGGCGCTGGCGCTGCGGCCCTCCTCTGGCGGGGTCTCAGCACCCGCGCCTGCCGGGTCCGCGCCTGCGGGGCCTGTGCCGGCGGGGCCTGTGCCGGCGGGGCCTGTGCCTGCAGCATCTGTGCCTGCCGGGTCCGCGCCTGCAGGGTCCAGACCGGGGGTGTCCCGGCGGGCTGCCTCCAGGAGAGTCACCTTGAATGACGCTATGCGGCTGTTCGCCGAAGCCGGCCGGCGGGCAGCCCGCGACGCTATTGCCATTTACCGGGCCGGTGGCCAGATCACCGACGACGATCAGATCGCCTGGCTATCGGTCGCCTTGACCGACCTGCGGGTACGTGACGATGCGTGGGCCCGGATGGACCCGGCATACCGTGAGGCCCATCTGCGCCTGTGGACCGATGTTGTCCGCCGGGCGTGCGCAGTGTACGTGCCCGCGCCGGCGTCGCTGCTGGCCTTCACGGCGTGGCAGTCAGGCGATGGCGCGCTGGCCAACATCGCCATCGAGCGGGCTCTCGATGCAGATCCCACCTATTCAATGGCGCTCTTGCTGGCGGAGGCGATTGAATCCGGCCTGCCGCCATCCGCTGCATGTCCGCCGATGACACCAGAGGAGGTTGAAGCTGGTTACGGGGCCGCCCGGCCTGACCCCCGCCTGCCGTCAGCGCCGGACTGACCGCGGCGTGCACGCCGTGACGGGACTGACTGCGGCTCGCGCGCCGCGGCGGGACTGACCGTGGCGTGCGCGCCGCGGCGGGACTGACCGCAGTCCGCTCCGGGGCGGCTGCGGCGAAGCCCACAGCAGCTGTGCAGGCCATCACGCAACCGTGGGCGAGCTCAGATTTCGTTCACGCCGAACTGACCGGGGACCGCGGATTCCCGGCCAGCCGGGGAGCGTGCGCGAGACTGGCCAGGAGCGGCCGGCCGGGTAGCGCAGCGCAGCTGACGGTAGGTCGGCCGGCCGGCCGCTGAGGAGCACCTGAAGCGTGTCCTGTCCGGCCGGCCATATTGCGGCCGCCCCGTTAGCTGGGCTGCTGAGCGGCTCGTCGGGCGGGTCCGACGGCTCCGTGCCAGCGCCTGCCCTGCGCAGCGCCTGGGCAGCGACGGCACTGGCCGACCCGAACAATGCGGTGCCGGGCACGGCCGCGCTGATGAGATCGGCGGCGAGTTCATACTCCGTGCAACCGAGCACGATGGCACCGCAGGCAGGCGGGGTGCTAGCGGCTGCCATGGTGACGGCCGCCTCGGTAGCGTCGCCGTCGCCGGCGTGGATCGCATCGGCCAGCCCGGGGCAGGCGACCTCGGTGACCTGTGCCGATGCGGCGAAGTCGGCGATCAGCTGGTGCTGGTAGCGGCTGCCCGTGGTGGCGACGGTGGCCCAGATGGCGACTGCCTGACTGTATGCGGCTGCAGGCTTTATCGCGGGAACGGTACCGACCACCGGAATGTCTGGTTCGAATTCGGCCCGCAGTGCACCGAGCGCGTGTACCGAGGCGGTATTGCAGGCGAAAAGGAGTACGTCGGGGTGATAGGCGGCCGCCGCCCGGGCGCAGGCCAGCGATCGCGCCGCGATGTCGTCGGGCGTCCGGGGTCCCCAAGGCATGCCGTCGGGGTCCATAGCCAGAACCAGGTCGGCGTCGGGGCGCAGGCGGTGCAGTTCCGCCGCCGCCGCGAGCAGCCCTAGTCCGGAGTTGATCAAGGCGATGCGCATGGTGCCACTCTAGGAGGTCAGCCCTGGTCGGCCCGGCGACCCCGCCGGCTGGCGGTGGCGGGGCCTGCGGCCGGGCGGTGGGCCGGGCTGGCGGGGCGGGCGGCCTGCGGCTGGCTGGCGGGCCGGGCCGGGCTGGCGGGGCGGGCGGTCTGCGGCTGGCTGGCGGGCCGGGCTGGCGGGGCGGGCCCGCGGCTGGCCTAGCGCGGCCGGCTGGTGCGGCCGGCTTCTGCGGCTGGGCCGGGTCAGCCAATGGCGGGCAGGCCGTCGATGCTGGCCGTGTTGTGCTCGATCCGATAGGCGACGAGCTGCTCGGCCGTCCTCCGCTCAGACCAGCGGCTCAGCAGGTCGCGCTCGCTGACCAGTTCCATGACCGGGACGGCGTAGCCGCACGAATCGGCGATCCGGTCTGCCTGGACCACGACGATCGCCCGCTGGTTGCCCCGGCCCAGGCCCGCCCCGTTGTTGTGCGGGAACTGCGCGGCCAGTTCGGCCCAGTCCGGGTCGGCGGGCAGCACCGGCCGTCCGGTTCCGTAGATCCGCAGTACCTTCGGCGTGTCACCGAACGAACAGAACATCAGCGTGATCCGGCCGTTCTGTCGCAAATGGGCGATCGTCTCGGCGCCGCTCCCGGTCAGATCCAGGTACGCGAAGGTCGTCGGCCCGAGCACCGCGAAGGTGTCCCGATAGCCCTTGGGTGACAAGTTGACGTGGCCGTCAGCGTCCGAGGGAGCCGTGGCCACGAAGAACACATGCTGGCTGCGGATAAACTCAGCGAGCCGTTTGTCCAGCCCGGCGTAGGTCTTGCCCATGGCGCCTCCTTATGTGCATTCTCGCCGTGAGGCTCGGGCTCCGCGAGCACAAGGAGGTCTGTGTGGCCGAGGTTACAGCCACGAAGAGGCAGGCCGGCCCAGCGAGCGACGCGCTGGCCGGCCACGCGGCGGCCGTTGCCGAGCTGCAGGCGGCCTATGCCGCCATCCCGCCCGGCAGCCCGGTCAAGCTGGCCAAGCGCACCTCCAACCTGTTCCGGTTCAGTGACGGCGCCCGTACGGGCGGGCTTGACGTATCCGCATTCGGGCGGGTCCTGCGGGTTGATCCTGAGTCGGCCACCGCCATCGTCGGCGGGATGACCACCTACGCGGACCTGGTGGACGTGACACTCCGCCATAACCTGATGCCGCTGGTCGTGCCGCAGCTGAAGACGATCACGCTGGGCGGTGCGGTAACCGGCCTGGGCATCGAGTCCAGCTCGCTGCGAAACGGGATGCCGCATGAGTCCGTCACCGAAATGGAGATCCTCACCGGCGACGGCCGGGTCGTCACGGCCGCTCCCGGCGGCGATCACGACGCGCTCTTCCGCGGCTTCCCGAACTCCTACGGCACGCTCGGCTACGCCC
Organism: uncultured Actinomycetota bacterium; assembly: GCA_963775745.1. Classification (GTDB taxonomy): domain Bacteria; phylum Actinomycetota; class Actinomycetes; order Streptosporangiales; family Streptosporangiaceae; genus DATBGO01. The sequence goes on along the minus strand of CAVZKE010000017.1, from coordinate 222,645 downwards.
TCTCGCTGACCATCGAGCTCGAGCCGGTCAAGCCCTACGTGCACCTGCGGCATTTCCGGTTCAGCAGTCCCGAGGAGTGCATGGAAGCGGTGGCCGCGATAGCCAGGGACGGCAGCCTGGCCGGGCACCGGGCGGACTTCGTCGACGGGACCGCCTTCAGCCTCGATGAGATGTACCTGACCGTCGGCGCCTTCAGCGACATCGCTCCGTGGCTCAGCGACTACACCAGGGAGTGGATCTACTACCAGTCCATCCGGGGACCGCGCGAGGACTTCCTGACCATCCGTGACTACCTGTGGCGCTGGGACACCGACTGGTTCTGGTGCTCGCGGCCGTTCGGGGTGCAGAACCCGGTGATCCGCCGGGCCTGGCCGCGCCGTTACCGCCGCTCTGACGTGTACCGCAAGCTGGTGGCCCTCGACCGCAGATACGGCCTGTCCAGGTCGCTGAACGCACGCCGCGGCGTCGCCCCGCGCGAGGACGTCATCCAGGACGTAGAAATCCCGGTCGAACGCGGTGCCGAGTTCCTCAGGTTCTTCGCCGCCCAGGTTGGCATGAGCCCGGTCTGGATGTGCCCGCTGCGGCTGCGCGGCGAGATGACCTGGCCGCTCTACCCCCTGCGGCCCGGCCAGGTCTACGTGAACTTCGGCTTCTGGGGCACCGTCGCTCAGCCGTCGGGCGCCGCGGACGGTCATTACAACAGGCTGATCGAGGATCAGGTCAGCGCGCTCGGCGGGCAGAAGGGCCTGTACGCCACCTCGTTCTACTCGCGGGAGGAATTCTGGGCACACTACAACGGGCCGGACTACAACAGGCTCAAGCATGACTATGACGGCCAAGGTCGGCTTGCCGGGCTCTATGAGAAGTGTGTTGGCCGACGGTGATGAAGGAGAGGGTCATGGCACTGGCCGACGTGTTCGAGAGGATCGCGGGACCGGACGCTCCCGTTCAGTTCCTCGCCTACGACGGAAGCGAGGCCGGCGCGCCGGATTCGCCCATCCGGATCACGGTGAAAACGCCGACCGCCGTGGCATATCTGGCGCAGGCGCCCGGCGCGCTGGGCCTGGCCCGCGCGTACGTGGCGGGCCATCTCGACGTCGAGGGCGACATGTACACGGCCCTGGCCAGGATGGCGGCCGTTCAGCGGATCGACCTGGACACCGCGGAACGGCTCCGGATGCTCCGCGAGCTGGGCGGGGTCAAGCTGCTGTGGCCGCGCGTCCCGCCGCCGCCCCAGGAGGTGCGGGTGAACCGCAGGTGGCTGTCTGGCCGGCTGCACTCCAAGGGCCGCGACGCGAGCGCGATCTCGCATCACTACGACGTGTCCAACACCTTCTACGAGTGGGTCCTCGGGCCCTCGATGGCCTACACCTGCGCCTGTTACCCGACCGAGGACGCCACCCTCGAGGAGGCCCAGGCCAACAAGTTCGACCTGGTGGCCAGGAAGCTGGGGCTGTGCCCCGGGATGCGGCTGCTCGATGTGGGCTGCGGCTGGGGCGGCATGGTCATGCACGCCGCCCGTGAATACGGCGTGCGCGCGCTCGGGGTGACGTTGTCCAGACAGCAGGCGCAGTGGGCGCAACAGGCCATTAGCGAAACGGGACTTTCGGACCTGGCCGAGGTACGCCACCTGGACTACCGGGACGTGCCGGAGACCGGCTTCGACGCGGTCAGCTCGATCGGGCTGACCGAGCACATCGGCCGGGATCAGCTACCCGCTTACTTCGCGTTCCTGCGCGGCAAGCTGAAGCCGGAAGGGCGGCTGCTCAACCACTGCATCACCCGCCCGGACAACCGCTCGCCGGGCCGGGTGACGGGCGGGTTCATCAACCGCTACGTCTTCCCCGACGGAGAACTGGAGGGGCCCGGCTACCTGATGACGCTCATGAACGACACCGGCTTCGAGGTCAGGCATGAGGAGAACCTGCGGGAGCACTACGCCTATACGCTGGCGGGCTGGTGCGCCAACCTGGACGCGCACTGGGACGAGGCGGTGACCGAGGTCGGCGAGGGCACCGCGCGGGTCTGGCGGCTGTACATGGCTGGCTCGCGGCTCGGTTTCGAGCGGAACCAGATCCAGCTGCACCAGATCCTCGGCGTGAAACTCGGGACCGACGGCGCGTCCGGCATGCCGGTGCGGCCCGACTGGGAGCCCGCGGCGCGCACCGTCCACGCCGGGACCTGACCCGCGTGGCCCTGTCGCGAGCGTGACCGGGGAGGCGATCGCGATGCCCGCGGGTCACGCCGGCCCATCATGATGCCAGCGGCACCGCGGCCGGGCCTGGCCACGGCCATAAACCGGTTGCCTGGCCCGCGTACGCCCCTAGCTTGGTGGGATGCTCACCCCGCCGGACGGCCTGACCGAAGACGTGCTGGTACCGCTGCTCGAACGCGGCTGGCAGGTGACCGTCAACTCGATCGCTTACCGGGCGGTCGGGTTCGGCAGCTATCACTGGGAGGTCACGGACGCGGCGGGCACCCGATGGTTCGTCACCGCCGATGAGCTTCATGACAAGCGGCCGTCGCGGGGCGAGCCGCTGGACGCGGCCTTCGGGCGGCTGCGCGCGTCCCTGAGCGTGGCCCGCGCCCTGCACGATGACGGCTGCGCGTTCGTGGTGGCGCCGGTCCCGGCGCTCGACGGCTCGTCGCGGTGGGCCGCGCCGAGCCAGCCAGGAATGTCCTCACGCACGGCGAACCACATCCGGGCAACACCATGCTGGCCGCTGACGGATGGCTGCTCATTGACTGGGATACCGCCCTGATGGCGCCGCCGGAACGCGACCTGTGGAGCCTTGATCCCGGCGACGGATCGATCCTGCGCGGCTACGCGGACGCGACCGGTGTGCGGCCGTTGCCTGCCCTGCTCGACCTCTACCGCATCCGGTGGGACCTGACCGATATCGCCATGGACGTGAGCCGTTTTCACCGGCCGCATGCGGGCAGCCGGGACGACGATAAGGCGTGGAACGGGCTGCGTGGCCTGGTCAAGCGGGTGGCTGGCCGCTAACGGGTACCGGAAACGGCACCCAGCTCGTGATCTGCACCTGCAACGGCGGCCGCAACCAGCAATGGACATTGCCTTAACGGGCCGCGCGCGCCGGTCCCGGAGCGTGTGCGGGACGCTCAGGCGAGCGGGCGGCGGTAGCTGTCGGCGACGGTGAAGGCGAGGTCGAGCGCCTGGCTGCGGTTGAGCCGCGGATCACAGGCGGTCTCGTAACGCTGGTGCAGGTCGTCGGCGATAATCTCGCGGCTGCCGCCGACGCATTCGGTCACGTTGTCGCCGGTGAACTCGATGTGGATGCCGCCGGGGTGGGTGCCTACGGCGCGATGCACGTCGAAGAAGCCCTGCACCTCATCGAGCACGTCGTCGAACCGGCGCGTCTTGTGCCCGCTCGGCGCCTCGAATGTGTTGCCGTGCATCGGGTCGCAGATCCAGGCGACGGGTATTCCCTTGGCGGTGACCGCCCGGATCAGCGGCGGCAGCGCCGCGCGGATGCGGCCGGCGCCCATCCGGGTGATCAGCGTGAGCCGGCCAGGCTCACGCGCCGGGTTGAGCTTGGCGGCCAGGGTCACCACGTCGGCGGGCGTGGCATCCGGGCCGATCTTCACGCCGATCGGGTTGCGGATGGTGCTGGCGAACTCGACGTGCGCCCCGCCGGGCGCCCGGGTCCGCTCGCCGATCCACAGGAAATGCGCTGAGGCGTCATAGGCCTCACGGGCCCGCGCGTCTGTCCTGATCAGCGCCTGCTCGTAGGCCAGGATCAGGGCCTCGTGACTGGAGAAGAGCTCCACCGTCCGCAGCTCTTCCGGCTCCGTCCCGCAGGCGCGCATGAACGCGATCGCCCGGTCGATCTCGCCCGCGAGCCGCTCATAGCGCTGGCCCGCCGGGCTCTGGGCGACGAAGTCCTGATTCCAGGCATGGACCTGCCGCAGGTCCGCGTAACCGCCCGCGGTGAACGCCCGGCATAGGTTCAGCGTCACCGCCGAGCAGTGGTAGGCGCGCAGCAGCCGGGCCGGGTCGGGGGTGCGATCTCGCGGCGTGAAGTCGAAGCCGTTGATCGCGTCGCCGCGGTAGGCCGGCAGCGCCAGCCCGTCACGCACCTCGGCCGGGCTGGACCGCGGCTTGGCGAACTGCCCGGCCATCCGGCCGATCTTCACGATCGGCACGCTCGCGGCGTAGGTGAGCACCACGGCCATCTGCAGCAGGGTCTGCAGCTTGGCGTGCACGGCCTCGGCGGTGGCCCCGGCGAACGTCTCCGCGCAGTCGCCGCCCTGCAGCACGAAGGCCTCGCCGCGGGTCACAGCGGCCAGGCGATCGCGCAGCAGGTCGCACTCCCCGGCGAAGACCAGTGGTGGCAGGCTCGCCAGCTCAGCGGTCACTTCATGCAGGCGGCGGCGGTCTGGCCAGTCCGGCTGCTGAGCGGCGGGCAGGCCATGCCAGCTGGCGACACCGGGAACCGGGGCGGCGGTGGCGGTCATGGCCGGGCCGGGGCGGCGGCCGGGAGCGGGGCCGGGGCGGTGGCGGTCATGGCCGGGCCGGGGCGGCGGCCGGGAGCCGGGGGACAGCGTCAGGGAGCACGGTCTCACGCTACGCGCCGGGTGCGGGGGCAGACGGCCGCAGGGGCACAATGGCGGGGTGGACTCAGCCCAGTCAGCTCCCCGCGACATCGTCCTGCTCGGCTCCACCGGTTCGGTCGGAACTCAGGCGGCCGACATCGTCAGGCGCAATCCGGGCCGGTTCCGGGTCATCGGCCTAGCCGCCGGGGGCGGCCAGCCTGGGCTGCTGGCCAGCCAGGCGCTTGAGTTCGGGGCCGAGGTCGTGGCGGTGGCCAGCGAGTCGGCTGGGCCCGCGCTGCGCGAGGCGCTGCGGGCCGGCCGCGGCGCGCTGCGGATGCCCAAAGTCCTCGCGGGCCCGCAGGCCGTGGCGGAGGTGGCCGCGTGGCCCTGCGACATCGTGCTGAACGCGGTCACCGGCGCGGTCGGACTCGCGGCCACGCTCGCGGCCATTGACGCGGGCCGGACGCTGGCGCTGGCCAACAAGGAATCGCTGATCATGGGTGGCCAGCTGGTCGCCGGCCGGGCCGTGCCTGGCCAGATCGTCCCGGTCGACTCCGAGCACTCGGCCATCGCCCAGTGCCTGCGCAGCGGGGAGCCCGGCGAGGTGCGGCGGCTGGTCCTGACCGCCAGCGGCGGGCCGTTCCTGCACCGCAGCCGGGCCGAGCTCGAGAACGCCACGCCCGAGCAGGCGCTGGCCCACCCGACCTGGAACATGGGCCCGGTTATCACGGTCAACTCGGCCACCCTGGTCAACAAGGGCTTGGAGCTCATCGAGGCGCACCTGCTGTTCGGCATCGGGTTCGACGACATCGAGGTCGTCGTGCACCGCCAGTCGGTCGTGCACTCCATGGTCGAGTTCACCGACGGTTCCACGATCGCGCAGGCCAGCCCGCCGGATATGGCCATCCCGATCGCCGTCGCGCTGGGCTGGCCGGACCGGGTGCCTGGTGCGGCCCGCCCCGTCGACTGGTCGGCCGCGCACACCTGGACCTTCGAGCCGCTGGACACCGACGCATTCCCCGCCGTGGCGCTGGCCCGCGAGGCGGGCGTGGCCGGGGGGACTGCGCCGGCCGCCTACAACGCGGCGAACGAGGAGTGCGTGGCGGCGTTTCTGGGCGGCCGTCTTCGGTTTGCCGGGATCATCGATACGGTGTCGCGGGTAGTCTCGGAACATCGTGATACCAGCCGGGAATCCGTCACGCTGGAGGACATCCTCGCGACGGACCGCTGGGCCAGGGATCGGGCACGCGAGCTGACCGGCAACCGTCAGCGGCGCAGGACCGCCGCTTCGGGCGCGGCTAACGGGGAGGGAGAGTCAGCCGGATGACCTTCCTGCTCGGCGTGGCCATTTTCGTCCTGGCCCTGCTCGTCTCGATCATGCTGCACGAGGCGGGGCACTTCGTGACCGCCAAGAAGTTCCACATGAAGGTCACCCAGTTCTTCGTCGGCTTCGGCCAGACCGTCTGGTCCCGGGTCCGCGGCGAGACCGAGTACGGGGTCAAGGCCCTGCCGCTCGGCGGCTTCGTGAAGATCACCGGCATGACGGCGCTTGACGAGGTGGACCCGGCCGACGAGCCGCGGTCCTTTCGCAGGCAGCCGGGCTGGCAGCGGATCATCGTGCTGGCGGCGGGCTCGTTCATGCACTTCGCCTTCGCCTTCTTCCTGCTGATCGTGCTGGCCGCCGGGCTGGGGCTGGAGAACAACAACACCACGGCGATCGGAACCGTGGACAGCTGCGTGCCGGCCAATGTGCGGGCCCTCGACCAGCAGTCCTGCTCGAACAGCCGGGGTACCTCGCCCGCGCGGCTGGCCGGGATCAAGTCCGGCGACAAGATCATCTCGGTCGGCGGGATCCGGGTCCATACCTGGATCCAGCTGGGGACGGCCATCCGCGCTCAGCAGGCTGGCCACCCGACCCCGGTCGTCGTGCAGCGGGATGGCAGGCAGCTGACCCTGTCGGTCACCCCGGGAACGGTCCCCGGCCGCCGTGGCGCCTATCTCGGCATCGGGAACGACGCGATCTTCCAGCGGATCAACCCGCTGCGGGCGGTGAGCTACGCGGGCTCGGCGTTCGGCCAGGTGGTGACCGAGTCGGTGTCGGGCGTCGCGAAGCTGCCCGCGGCGCTGCCCGACCTGTTCGCCAAGGACCGGGCCAAGACCGCCGCGGGCCAGGTCGGCAGCGTGGTCGGGGCGGGCGACACGGCGGGCCAGGTCGTCGCGGCCAAGATCGGCTGGCAGTCCAAGGTCGCTTTCATCCTGGCCATCGTCATCTCGCTGAACATCTTCGTGGGAATCTTCAACCTGCTGCCGCTGCTGCCGATGGACGGCGGTCACCTGGCCGTCATCTTCTACGAGCGGATCAGGGCCTGGCTGGCCAGGCTGCGCGGCAGGCCCGATCCCGGCCTGGTAGACATGCGGAAGCTGATCCCGGTGAGCGTCGGCGTGTTCGCGTTGCTGGTGGGGTTCAGCTTGCTCCTGATCATGGCCGATATCCTTAACCCGGTCCATCTCGTCCAGTGAGGCGTTCACATATATGACTGTTGATCTAGGACTGCCGCAGCTGCCGCCGGAGCCGCTGGCGCCGCGCCGGAAGTCCCGCCAGATCATGGTGGGCCAGGGCGCGCACGCGGTGCCGGTCGGCGGCGGCGCGCCGGTGTCCGTGCAATCGATGACCACCACGCTGACCGCCGACGTCAACGCCACCCTGCAGCAGATCGCCGAGCTCACCGCGGCTGGCTGCCAAATTGTCCGGGTGGCCGTCCCGTCCCAGGATGATGCCGACGCGCTGCCCGATATCGCCCGCAAGTCGCAGATACCGGTCATCGCCGACATCCATTTCCAGCCGAAATACGTGTTCGCGGCGATCGACGCGGGCTGCGCGGCGGTCCGGGTCAACCCCGGGAACATCAAGGCCTTCGACGACAAGGTCGGCGAGATCGCCCGCGCCGCATCGGCGGCGGGCGTGCCGATCAGGATCGGCGTCAACGCGGGCTCGCTGGACAAGCGGCTGCTGGCCAAGCACGGCAAGGCCACGCCCGAGGCGCTGGTGGAATCTGCGCTGTGGGAATGCTCCCTGTTCGAGGAGCACGGCTTCACCGACATCAAGATCTCGGTCAAGCACCACGACCCGGTGGTGATGATCAACGCCTACCGGCAGCTCGCCCGGCGCTGCGACTATCCGCTGCACCTGGGCGTGACGGAGGCGGGCCCGGCGTTCCAGGGCACCGTCAAGTCGGCGGCCGCGTTCGGCGCGCTGCTGGCCGAGGGGATCGGTGACACGATCCGGGTGTCGCTGTCGGCACCGCCGGTCGAGGAGGTCAAGGTCGGCATCGCGATCCTGGAGTCGCTGGGCATGCGCGAGCGCGGCCTGGAAATCGTGTCCTGCCCGTCCTGCGGCCGGGCCCAGGTGGACGTGTACAAGCTGGCCGACGAGGTGACCGCCGCCCTGGACGGGCTCGATGTTCCGCTGCGGGTCGCGGTGATGGGCTGCGTGGTCAACGGGCCCGGCGAGGCACGTGAGGCAGATCTCGGGGTGGCCTCGGGCAACGGCAAGGGGCAGATCTTCGTCAAGGGCGAGGTCATCAAGACCGTGCCCGAGTCGCAGATCGTGGAGACCTTGATCGAGGAGGCCATGAAGCTCGCGGCCACCATGGAACCGGCCGAGGGCTGACCGGGAATACCCGGACACCGCAGGTCGGCGCGCGCTGCCTGAGCAGCGCCTGGCATCGGGCAGGATAGCTGCATGCGAAGGATCACCGGTGTCGCTGCGGCCCTGGCCGCGCTCGCTATCGCCGGCTGCAGCGCCGGATCAGCGACCCCGTCGGGCGGGTCCGGCGATTCCGGGGCCTCCGGCAGGCCGGCATCGGCCGGCCCGGGCCTGGACTGGCATTCCTGCACAGGGCAGGGGTCCCCGCTGAAGTGCGCGAGCCTGCAGGTCCCGGTCGACTACACCCGCCCCGGTGGCCGGAAGCTCACCCTGGCCCTTTCCGAGGTGGCGGCGACGGCCCCGCCCGCGCAGCGCCAGGGAATCCTGCTGGTCAACCCGGGCGGCCCCGGCGCCAGCGGACTGACCATGGCCTCCTACGTGGCCAGCGGGCTGTCGCCCGCGGTGGCCGCCGATTACGACATCATCGGCTTCGACACCCGGGGCGTGGGGTCCTCGGTGCCCGCGATCAGCTGTGACCCGTCGTTCTTCGCCGGCGTCCGGCCCGATTACATACCGGCGACCAAGGCCGCGGAGCAGGTGCTGGTCAACCGGGCGAAGGCCTATGCCGCCAGTTGCGGACGCAAGTACGGCTGGCTGCTGCCCTACCTGACCACCCAGAACATCGCCCGCGACATGGATTCCATCCGGGTCGCCCTCGGCCAGTCCAAGCTCAGTTACTTCGGCTACTCCTACGGCACCTACATCGGCCAGGTCTACGCCACCCTGTTCCCTGGCCACCTGCGCCGGATGGTCCTGGACAGCATCGTCGATCCCCGGGGCGTCTGGTACGCCGACAACATCGCCCAGGACTACGCGTTCGAGGGCCGGATGAAGGCGTTCTTCGCCTGGCTGGCCAGCCACTCAGCCAGCTACCACCTTGGCGCCACGCCGGCCGCGGCCCTCGCATCCTGGTACCAGGCCAGGGCGCGGCTGGCGGCGCACCCGATCAGCGGCCCATCCGGACCGATGATCGGCGCGGATGAGTACGACGACACGTTCCTGACGGGCGGTTACGACAACGGCTACTGGCCGATCCTGGCCAGCGGACTGGCCGCCTACCTGCACACGGGCGCCACCGGCCCGCTGATCAGCGCCTACCAGCAGGCGGGCAAGCAGAACGCGAACGAGTTCGCGGTTTACAACGCCGTCGAGTGCGCGGATGTCAGCTGGCCGCGCAACTGGTCCCGGTGGGACTCCGACACCAGGAAGGTCTATGCCGCCGCACCGTTCGAGGCGTGGGATAACGCATGGTTCAACGCGGCCTGCGCGTTCTGGCCGGTGCGCGGCCCGGCCAAGCCCCTGCAGATCCGCGGGGCCGGCCTGCCGGGAATCCTGATGATCCAGGGCACCTTGGACGCCGCGACCCCGTACGCAGGCGCGCAGGCCGCGCGCCGGCTGCTGCCCAGCGCGCGGATGGTCGTGGTGGCAGGCGGCGGCAATCATGGCCAGTCGCTGGCCAGCCCGCCGAACACCTGCGTGGACGGCTACCTCAACCGCTACCTGGCCACGGGGGCGCTGCCCGCCAGGCCGGGCCTGGTCAACGCGGTCTGCCCGGCGTTGCCGCCGCCCCCGCCCGGCAGCTGACCGCTCGCCTGGCACCAGCCGAGCGGCCCGGCGCGGTAAGCCGTTAGGCTGAAGGCGTGCTGCGCACCAAGGCACGGCGGTCGTCGTCGTTGCGCCTGCTGACTGATCGCGATCGCGATGAGGTGCTGGCCATCTGCGACCGCGACGCGGTCGCCAATGTCTTCGTCGGCTCGCGCATGCGCAGCGGCGGGCTTGACTCCAGCAGGCTTGGCGCGCAGGTCTGGGGGTACAGCGACGCCGGGCAGCTCATCTCGCTGTGCTACGCGGGCGCCAACCTGGTACCGGTCGCCGCGACGCCTGCCGCGCTCGCGGCCTTCGCGGAGCGGGCCAGGCTGCAGGGCCGGCGGTGCTCGTCGATCGTCGGGCCCTGCGCCGCGGTCCGCGATCTGTGGGGCCTGCTCGCGCCGTACTGGGGCAGGCCGCGCGAGATCAGGTCGGCGCAGCCGGTGATGGTGATCTCCGCGCCGCCGCTGGTGGCTCCCGATCCGCTGGTGCGGCCGGTCCGGCCGGACGAACTGGACATCATGATGCCCGCGTGCGTGGCCATGTTCACCGAGGAGGTCGGGGTCTCGCCGGTGGGGCCCGATGGCGGCGCCGCATACCGGGCGCGGGTCATCGAGCTGATCCGGGCGGGCCGCTCGTTCGCCAGGATCGAGGCCGGTGAGGTGATCTTCAAGGCGGAGATCGGCGCGGTGACCCCGCTGGCCTGTCAGGTGCAGGGCGTCTGGGTGCCGCCGGAACTACGCGGCCGCGGGCACGCCAGCCGCGGGATGGCGGCCGTGGTGGCCGAAGCGCTCCGCTCGGTCGCGCCAGTGGTCAGCCTCTACGTGAACGACTACAACACCCCGGCCCGGGCCGCCTACCGGCGGGTCGGGTTCACCGAGGCAGGCACCTTCATGTCGGTGCTGTTTTGAGGTTGACCGTGGCCACGATGCCGTCCGGTCCTGCCGTTCAGGCGGCAGGACCGGATCGGCTGACCTGCAAGAAAGGGTTGGGGGCCCGACGCCTGAACGGCGGGCCCGCCCCCCTATACGCTGCAGGCCCTGACTCCGACTGGCCGGGTTCCGACCAGCACCCGCCCTCAGGGCCTGCCGCCGTAAACCTAGTCGGTGGATATCGCAGTAAGTGCGCACAGCCGGGGAGGAATGGTGTCATGCGAGAGATCCCGCGCGGCCCGGCGGTCGGCCGTTTAGCGCCTGGAAACGGCCCCGGGGCCGGCCTGCGAGCGCCCCGGCGCGGCCCTCGGGCCGACCGAGCACTCCGGCGCAGGGTGGCCGCCGCCGGCCTCGGCGGTCTGCTGCTGGCCGGCGGCTGCGGCTCGGCCGCGAGCGGCCAGGCGGGCCAGGCGACGCCCGGCGCTCCTGCGGGTGCCGCGCCGGCCACGACGGCCCAGCCGGCCGCGGCTACGCCGCGCACGGTGTCCCAGGGGACCGCGACGCCCGGCACCAGCCGGTTCAGGGTGACCAAGATCCTGGTGATCATGGAAGAGAACCACAGTACGGGGCAGGTGTTCCCGGCCGGCATGCCGTACCTGTGGAGCCTGGCCCGCCGCTTCGGCCGGGCCACCGCCTGGAGCGCCATCGGCCATCCGAGCCTGCCCAACTACCTGGCGATCTTCGCTGGATCGGCATTCGGCTATCCCCCGGATTGCCCTCCGGGGCCGGGCTGCCGGTATCCGGGCCCATCGGTATTCGGCCAGGCTATCGCGGCGGGCCGGACCGCCCGGGCCTACGAGGAATCGATGCCCGCGCCGTGTGCCACGACCGGGCGCGGGCCCTACGACGTGCACCACAACCCGTGGGCCTACTTCCCGAGCGAGGGCGGGTGGTGCAGGTCCGGCGACGTGCCCGCCGGCTCGCCGACGCGCGGGCGGCTGGCCGCCGACGCCCGCGCCGGGTCGCTGCCCGAGGTGGGGCTGGTCACCCCCGACGTCAATCATGATGCGCATAACGGGACGCTGGCTGCGGCGGACTCGTGGCTGCGGTCCTGGCTGCCCGTACTGATGTCGGGACCGGACTGGCGGGCCGGGCGGCTGGCCATCGTGGTGGTGTTCGACGAAGGGACGACCACCCAGGTGGTGCCGTTCGTGCTCATCGCCCGGGGCGTATCAGGTGCGGTTGATCGGCGGCCCGCCAATCACTACGCGCTGACCAGGCTCATCGACGAGATCGCGGGGACGCGGCTGCTGCGCAACGCCGCGCGGGCGGCGGACATCGCACCGTCCCTGGGGCTCCGGCTGCGGTAGCTACGGGCTCGGCACCGGAGCTTCGTTCCGGATTGGTCTGAATAATCTGGCCATAGCGGGTAGTAATGCGGGCGGGCGATCGCGGGCCCGGCCTGCGCGCCCAGCCGGTCCCGCCGCTCGGCCGGCCCGCTCCCGGCCGAGCGACGGGAGCCCAATGGCTACCCGGCCCTGCCCGGTGCTCCCCGCCATTCCCCGGGTCGCAAGGCGGCCAATGTTTAGGGCTCGCGGACGTAGGCTACCTGCCAGAGATCGCACTAATTTCGCAACGATCAGGTAGAGATGTCGTGACAGAGCCGCCTTCCGCCGCCGGCCGCCGGGCCGCGTCCAGGTACCTGGGTGAACTGCTGCTGCGGCCAGGCCGTTACCGGCGGCTGTGGGAGAAGTTCGCCGAACGGACCAGGCCCGGCGAGATCAACCAGCTGGCGGTGGCCGAGGCGCTCGCCCATTACCTGTGGGATTTTCCCCGCTCGACCAGCGATGCCAACGTGCTGCCCAGGCAGCTGAAGGACACCGTGGCCAGGGCGCTGTCCGGGCGGCTGCTGAGCCGATCGACGCTGTCCTTGTTCATCGACGCGTTCGGGTTCACCGACGATGAGGCGCAGCGCCTGTGGCGGCTATGGCAGGGATCGGGCACGATCAGCGTGCTGTCCGGGCCACGGGCGATGCAGCCGGACAAGATGGCCGAGGTCGCCGCCGTGCTGGGGCCGCGCAGGCACCAGACGGTCTCACTGCACGATCATGTGCATGTCGGGGCCGACGGGCGGCTGGCCCGCACCCGCACCATGCAGGTCGTGGAGGCCGTAGTGGATGGCCTGGACCGCATCCCGTACCTGTATGACACCAACGTCCTGACGCTGGAGGTGGGCCAGGGCTGCGCCCAGCCGTCCGGCCCGTTCCACCAGATCCAGGAGGACGTGTTCGTCATCGACATCCCGCTGGCCAAGGCGCTGTCCGTCGGCGAGACCCTCACCCTGGAGTACTGGACCACCTACCATTACCCGGGCAACCTTGCTGACCCGCAGGAATGCGAATTCCGGCGGGCCACGATCGGTCGCCTGGAGAACTTCGACATGCGCGTCCAGTTCCATCCGGACATGCTGCCCGCGGCCATCTGGTGGTCGGTCTGGGACGGCGTGGACGGGGACGTCATCGAGAACGAGCTGGTGACACCGGATACCCAGTTCTCGGTGCACAGGTACCTGCGGTTCCTGGAACGGACGGTGGTCGGATTCCACTGGTCCTGGGAGCACGGCGGGTAACGGCGGTCCCCCGCGAATATCCCGTTGAGCTGGCCTTCGCCCGTTAGTAAGCTCGTGGCTCTTGCGCCTAACCCAACCAGGTGAGGAGTTGACCTGCCATGCCTGCGGCCAGCCGACCGGGCCAGCAGACCATCAAGACCAGGCAGGAGCCGCGCACCGCAGAAACCGGGCCCGCGGGGACGGATCCGGCCGCCGTGCTGGCCGCGGAACAGGAACACATGCGCCGCTCCCGGCGTTACCTGCGGCTGATGCGCGAGGACGTGCTCTCGCTGCGCGCGCTGGGCGGCGACCCGGTCTCGGAGGAGTACCTGAAGGCCGCCCTGCGGATGCGGGTCGAAGCGCTGCAGGACCTGCCCGAGACGCCGTTGTTCTTCGGCCGGCTCGACTTCGCGCCCGGGGCCGGCCCGCTGGGCGGCACGGGTCCGCCCGGCGGTGCCAGATCGCCGGGCGGTATCGGATCGCCGGGGGAGCGGGCCGCACCCGGGCTCCCGGGCGGACCTGCGGACGGGCCGCCGGGCGGCGAGCGCTTTCACATCGGCCGGCGCCATGTGCATGACCCGGACGGGCGGCCGGCGGTCATCGACTGGCGCGCGCCGGTGTCGCGGGCGTTCTACCGCGCCAGCCGGGCCGAGCCGATGGGGCTGGCCTTGCGCCGCAGGTTCGGCTTCGCGGCCAGGGAGCTGAGCGCCTACGAGGACGAGGTGTTCGGCCGCGGCGACGGCCGGGCGCAGGGCGCCGGGCCGGCGGTGGACGGGCCGGCCGCCGGCGGGCCCGCCGGGGTCAGCCGGATCCTGATCGAGGAGATCGAGCGGCCCAGGTCGGGCCCGATGCGGGACATCGTGGCGACGATCCAGCCGGACCAGGATGACATCGTGCGCGCGGATGCTGACCAGACGGTCTGCGTACAGGGCGCACCGGGGACCGGCAAGACCGCGGTCGGCCTGCACCGGGTGGCCTACCTGCTGTACGCGAACCGGCAGCGGATGGGCCGCGGCGGGGTCCTGGTGGTCGGGCCCAACCGCGGCTTCCTGTCCTACATCAGGGACGTGCTGCCGGCCCTGGGCGAGGTGAGCGTGGCCCAGGTCACCGTGGCGGATCTGGTCGCCACGGTTCCGGTGCGCGGCACCGACAGCAGCGAGGCGGCGCGGATCAAGGCCGACGCGCGGATGGCGGAGGTGCTGCGCCGGGCCCTGTGGGGCCAGCTGGCCGAGCCGGAGGAGGCCGTCGTGCTGCCCCGCGGCGCCCGGCGCTGGCGGGTGTCCGCCTCCGAGCTCGCCGACCTGATCGCGGAGCTGCGCGCCCGCGGGGTGCGCTACGGGACCGGCCGCGACCTGCTGGCCCACCGGATCGCCCACGTGATCCTGACCAAGATGGAAGCGGCCGGGGAGCCGTGCGACGACCGGACCCACGAGGCGGTCCGGCGGACCAGGGCGGTGCGGGCGGCGGTCGATGCCTGCTGGCCCAAGACCGACCCGAGCCGGCTGGTGATCCGGCTGCTGTCCGATCCCGGGCTGCTGAGCCAGGCCGCGTCGGGCCTGCTCGACCCGGCCGAGCAGGAAGCGATTAGCTGGCGGCGGGCGGTCCGCGGGCCGGCCTCGGCGCCCTGGTCGGCGGCCGACTCGGTGCTCGTGGACGAGGCCGCCGACCTGATCGAGCGGACCGCGAGCCTGGCGCACGTCGTGGTGGATGAGGCCCAGGACCTCTCGCCGATGGAATGCCGCGCCATCGGCCGCCGGTGCGCCACCGGCTCGGCCACGGTGCTCGGCGACCTGGCCCAGGGCACCACGCCCTGGTCGGCGGCCAGCTGGCCGCAGCTGCTGCAGCACCTCGGCAAGCAGGAGACCGGGGTGCGGGTGCTGGACACCGGCTACCGGGTGCCGCGGCAGATCCTCGACTTTGCTAGCCGGCTGCTCGGCCACATCGCCCCCGGCCTGAACGCAGCCCGGTCGCTGCGCCAGGATCCCGGGGCGCTGGTGGTCACCGAGGCGGCCGGGGGCCAGCTGCCCGGGGCCCTCGCCTCGGCCTGCGCCGACGCGCTGAGCCGCCCCGGCTCGACCGCGGTGATCGCGGCCGACGATCAGGTCGCCGCGTTGTCGCAGCTGCTGCGCCGGGCCGGGCTGCCGCACGCGGTGCTCGATGACGACCCGGGCCGTGAGCAGCTCGTCCTGGTGCCGGTCACGCTGGCCAAGGGCCTGGAGTTCGACCAGGTGATCGTGGTCGAGCCGGGCCGGATCGCCGCCGCGGAGTCACGCGGCCTGCAGCGCCTGTACGTGGCGCTGACCCGGGCGGTGTCCAGGCTCACCGTGCTGCACGCCGAGCCGCTCCCGGCGCCGCTGCGGGCCGCTGGCCTCGCGCCGGCTACATCTCCTTGAGCACCGAGGTGATCAGCGCGGCCGAGTCGTCGAAGGACAGCGCGGTCGCGCGCAGGTGATTGAAGAACACGTTGTAGCGGTCGACTTCGTCGACATCCTCCACATACAGGGCGCTGGTCAGGTCCTCCAGGTACACCACGTCCGGATCCACCCGCTCGGGGAAGACCAGGATGATGAACGGCCGTCCCATGGCCGGATGCGCGCCGCCGCCGAACGGGATGACCTGGACCGCCACGTTCTTCAGGCTGGCCATCTCGAGCAGGTGCTCGAGCTGCAGCCGCATCAGCCCGGCGCCGCCGACGCGGCGGCGCAGCGCCGCCTCGTCCAGCACCGCCCACAGCCGCGGCGGCTCGTTCCTGGTCAGCGCGGGCTGCCTGGCCATCATCAGCGCCACCCGCCGGTCAATGTCCTCGGCCGGGCTGTTCATCAGCCCCGAGCTGATCACCGTCCGGGCGTAGTCCGCCGTCTGCAGCAGCCCGGGGATCAGGTTGACCTCGTAGATCCGGATCTCCGAGGCCGCGCTCTCCAGGCCCAGGTAGGTGGCAAACTGCGGCTGGATGGTGTCGCTGTAGGCATGCCACCAGCCTTTCTGGCGGGAATCCCGGGCCAGCTGGACCAGGCTCTCGCGCTCTTGCGGCGGAACGCCGTAGAGCTCGAGCATGTCCCGGACATCGCGCGGCGATACCGACACCCGGCCGGTTTCCACGCGGCTGATCTTGGATGCTGAGCACTCCAGATGCTCGGCCACCTCTTCGCAGGTGAGCTTGGCCGCCTCGCGGAGCCTGCGCAGCTCAAGAGCGAGCCGGCGGCGCCGTACCGTCGGGCTCTGCTCGCCCGCCATGTGTACCCCTCCCGCCGGATCTCCGCGTGCTGGGGGTCAAGTGTTACTGCTAGCGGGCCGCGCCGTCCAGTTTGATCAGATCTGGGAGCACCGTAGTAAGCTGGGCCTTCATCTGCGTTTTTCGCGATGCATGTTGCATTTCGCATCGCGCACGGGCATGCTGTCTTGTAATTACTCTGTGCTTTGTAGTTATTACGAGGTGTTACCAGCATGAAGATGGAAACCCAGCAGGTCCCCGATCGGGTCGCAGCAGGATCTCGACGGCGTGGCGGCGCTCATTCAGCGCGTCCTGGCCACCACCGAATAGCCCGCTCGGCAGGTTAGCCCGCTCGGCGGGCGGGCGGCACGACGACGACGACGACGCTGCTGCTGCTGCTGCTGCTGCTGCTGCTGCTCTGCCGCCGCCGCCGCCGCGCCCGCCTGGTCAGGGCTGGGGCCGGCGGCCGAGCACGCTGGCGGGCAGCCCCGGGAAGGCCACCGTGGTACCGCGCCAGAAGGCGGCGCGCAGCGCTGTCGCGCGCAGCCGCAGAGCGCCGAAATGCCTGATCGGCGCCGCGCTGACCGCCACCAGGCCGAGATAGGCGGTGGCGGTCCTATCCTCCAGCCCGGCGGCCAGGGTGGCGGCGTCGTGCGCGGTGCGCACCACCGCGGGCAGTTGATAGGCGGGCGCGGCGGGCACGGGCTGGGCGCCGAGCGATCTCAGCATGGCCTCAAGTTCATCCCTGGCCACCTGATGCGCCACCCAGTCGCCGCGGGCGGCGGCCTGCTCGGTGCCGGTCAGGTGCGCGCCGACCACCCCGTAGCCGTAGACCGCTGCGTGCTCGGCGCTCAGGGCCGTCTGCAGCGCGCTGACGGTCGTGCCGACCGCGCCCCGGGCCGCTCTGGCTGACGGGCTCGGGGCGCCGGTGCCTGCGCCGCTGGCCCCGGTGGCGGCCGCGCTCATCAGGCCCGCCCGCCGTGCCGCAGGGCGGCGGCATGCGTCGCCTCCGAGGCGGAGATGCTCGCCAGCAGCTGGGCCAGCGAGGGCGGCACGCTGCCCAGCCGGCGCAGCAGGGCATCGGAGGCGTGCTGCTCGGCGGCTCGCAGGAAGGCCACAGCAGCGGCCGGCTGGCCCGGCACGACGAGCTTTCCTGGCCGGGCCGCAGACCGGGACGGCGCGGGGCTCGCGGCACCAGAGGGGACGAACAGGCTGGACCTTAGCTGAGCCAGATGCTCGCGATGCTCGGCCAGGAACGCCTCCAGGGCCGTCGCGATGCCGGGTGCGTGATGAGCAGGCTCGGCCAGCACGGCCGCATAGCGGGCGATCATCAGGTGCTCGCCGGCTATCGCCGCCTTGAGCACGCCGACATCGGGGGCCGGCGACGGTGGCGCGGCGAGCGCCCCGACGCCTTTGCAGCCGGCCACCGCGACGAGCGGCAGCGCCGCGGACGCCGCCAGCATTACTCGCCGTGTCGGACCTGAGGTCACGGATCCTCCTGCCGTGGTGCCTTCCATCCACCGCGTGCAGCCTCCCAGCATGTCACGGGGAGGCCGTCCGGCCCCGCCGATAGCCGCGGCCGGGCAGGCTGGGGCCCTGCAGGGGCCCGTCCCGGTTAGGCTAGAGGTCCGGTCAGGGGGACAACTGAGTGGCGGCGAGGAGGTTGTGATGCGCGGTAACTCCCGTCACGGTGTGCTGCGAGCCGCCCGGCCCGACGGCCGTCCCGACGGCGTGGCGCGGGCCGCCGCGGCCACCGAGGCCCAGCGGCTGGCCGGACTGCTGGAGCCCGCGGTCACCGCGCTGGGCCTGGACCTGGAGGGCGTCCGGCTCACCTCGGCCGGCCGGCGCAGGCTGCTGCGAGTAGTCGTGGATGCCGACGGCGGCGTCAGCCTCGATGACATCGAGCAGGTGAGCCGGGAGCTGTCGGCCGTGCTCGACCGGGCGGCCGCCATGGGCGAGGCGCCGTACACCCTGGAGGTGTCCTCGCCGGGGGTCGACCGCCCGCTGACCGACCCCAGGCACTGGCGGCGCGCCGTGGGCCGGCTGGTCACCGCTCCGCTGGCGCCGCAGGCACAGCGCCCGCAAGCACAGTCCCCGCAAGCACAGCCGCTGCAGGCTGGGCCGCGACGGCCCGGGCCCGACGCATCGCCGCGGCCAGCCACCGTGCATGGCCGGGTCGCCCAGGCCGATGCCGACGGCGTGACGCTTGACGTCCAGGGCGATTCCCGGCGGTTCAGCTATGGCGACCTCGGCCCGGGGAGGATCCAGATCGAGTTCGCCCGGCTGGATGACGTCCCGGACGACGGCGCGGACGAGGAGGAGCCCGATGGATATTGACCTGAGCGTCCTGCGCAGCCTGGAAGCCGAGAAGGACATCTCGATGGACCTGGCCATCAAGGCCATCGAGGATGCACTGCTGGTGGCCTATCACCGCACCGAGGGCGCGGCCGCGTCAGCGCGGGTGGAGGTGAACAAGAGCACCGGTCACGTGACCGTGTGGGCCATGGATGCGGGTGCGGGCGGGGAGCCGGGCCAGGAACGGGACGACACGCCGGAAGGGTTCGGCCGGATCGCAGCCACCACGGCCCGCCAGGTGATCTTGCAGCGGCTCAGGGACGCCGAGGACGAGCTGACGTTCGGCGAGTACGCCGGCCGCGAGGGCGACATCGTGGCAGGCGTGATCCAGCAGGGCAAGGACCCGCGGGCGGTCCTGGTCGACCTGGGTAAGCTCGAGGCCATCCTGCCGCCCACCGAGCAGGTCCCCGGCGAGCGCTACGTCCACGGCGAACGGCTGAAGTGCTACGTGCTGCACGTCCGCAAGGGCTACCGCGGGCCGTCGGTCACGCTGTCCAGAACCCACGCCAACCTGGTGAAGAAGCTCTTCGCCCTGGAGGTCCCCGAGATCGCCTCCGGTGCCGTGGAGATCGCCGCCATCGCCAGGGAGGCGGGTCACCGCACCAAGATCGCGGTCCTCTCCCATCAGCCGGGCGTGAACGCGAAGGGCGCCTGCATCGGCCCGATGGGCAGCCGGGTCCGCAACGTGATGACCGAGCTGCACGGGGAGAAGATCGACATCG
Source organism: uncultured Actinomycetota bacterium (assembly GCA_963775745.1). Lineage (GTDB taxonomy): Bacteria > Actinomycetota > Actinomycetes > Streptosporangiales > Streptosporangiaceae > DATBGO01. The sequence goes on along the minus strand of CAVZKE010000017.1, from coordinate 203,027 downwards.
TCGACTACTCGGCGGATCCGGCCGAGTTCGTGGCGCACGCGCTGTCGCCGGCTCGCGTCTCCCGGGTGGCGGTCATAGACGCGCAGGCCAGGGCCGCTCAGGTGATCGTTCCCGATTACCAGCTGTCGCTGGCCATCGGGAAGGAAGGGCAGAATGTCCGGCTCGCGGCCAAGCTGACCGGGTGGCGGATCGTCATCCAGCCGGACACCCCGGGAACCGAGGCGCCGGTGGCATCGGCCGGGCCGGACGAGCCCGCCACGGCGGCTGAACTCGCTGGACCGGCCAGCGACGTCCAGGACCCTGGTACTGTGCCCGGTGCCGCAGATGCCCCGGCACTGTAAGCTTGGGGCAGAATGGCCACACGGCGCCCGCGGCCTGTCGGTACTACCCGGCCCGCGCAAGCGATCCGGACGTGCGTAGGATGCGGTAGCCGCGCGGCCAAGTCTGATTTGCTTCGCCTAGTGGCAGCCGGGAATGAGATCGTTCCCGATCCGCTAGCGCGGATGCCTGGCCGGGGCGCATACCTGCATCCCAGCCAGGAGTGCTTGGACAGGGCGCAGCGACGGCGGGTGTTCCCGCGGGCGCTGCGCTGGCCGGGACCGCTTGGTGCCGGCAGGCTGACCGGATATCTTGCAATGTCAGGATCGGGTGCCAGGCTGCCAGGACAGAGCGGCCCGGCATAACGCGCGAACGGCGGCCAGCGCCGGGGAAAGCAGGCTGAGATTGCGATGAGCGACCGATGAGCATGCGGCGATGAACAGCAGAGGCTGACGCCGGACGGAGCACGCGCTGCCCCGGACGGCTGACTGGTCCGGCCTGGCCGGACCGAGTAGAGGGAGCGCAGTGGCGAAGGTTCGGGTATACGAACTCGCGAAAGAGTTCGGCGTAGAGAGCAAGGCCGTGATGGCCAAGCTCCAGGAAATGGGCGAGTTCGTGCGCTCGGCGTCATCGACGATCGAGGCGCCGGTCGTCCGCAGGCTCAAGGAAGCGTTCGCGGCTCAGGCCGGGAAGGCACCGGAGAAGCGCGCGGCGGGGCGCGCAGGCACCGCGGCCGCCGTCGGCCAGTCCGGCGGCAACGGCCAGGCCCCGGCCGCGGCACCGGCCCCGGTAGCGGCCGAGCCGGCCCGGCCCGCCGCCGGGCGCGAGGAGCCCGAGCCGGGCCTGGCGGCACCCGCCGCCCCGGCCGCCTCCCGTGCGCCCGCTGAGCCCGCCACTGAGCGGGCTGCGGCCGAGGCGGGCAGTCCCGGCCCGGCCACGCCGCCGCCGGTCCCGTTCCCGCACGCGCAGCCCGAAGCCACGGCGCCCCCGGCTGCGCCGCGTCCGGCCGCCAGGCCAGCCGGCCCTCGCCCGGGCCCGGCCGGCGCGCCGGCCAAGACGCCGGGCAGCGCCGCAGCGGCAGCCGGCCCGGCCGCGCCAGCCGCGCCGCGGCAGGGCGCCCCGCGGCCTGGCCCCCGGCCCGGCAACAACCCGTTCAGCTCGACGGCGACCGGCATGGGGTCGGCGCCGCGGGCACCGCGTCCCGGCCAGCCGGGCGCCCCATCCGGCGCCGGGCCAGCCGGGCTCGCAGGCCCGGCCGGCCCCGGCCAGACGGCGGCCCGGCCCGGGGCACCTGGCGGCCCGCGGCCATCAGCACCGCGCTTTGCCGGCCGTCCGGGGCCTGGTGGCCCCACCGAAGGTGCCCGCCCGGGCGGCCCACGGCCCGGCGGCCCGCGGCCGAGCCCCAGCAACATGCCGCCGCGGCCGGTCGCGGGACGCGGACCGGCGGGCCCGGGCGGCCCGGGTGGCGGGCGGGGCGGCGCTGGTACCGGCACCCGGCCCGGCGGCCGTGGCGGCCCTGGCGGTGGCGGCGGCTTCGGCGGCCCGCGCGGCGGCGGCGGCGGTGCGGGTGCGCCGCGGCCGGGCATGGGCCCGGCCCGGCCCGGGGCCGGCGGCCGCGGTCGCAGCGGCACGCAGGGCGCGTTCGGGCGGCCGGGCGGCCGTCCGTCCCGCGGCCGGAAGTCGAAGAAGCAGCGCCGCCAGGAATTTGACAACATGCAGGCCCCGTCCATCGGCGGCGTGCAGGTCCCGCGGGGCAACGGCCAGGTCATCAGGCTGTCGCGGGGCGCTTCGCTGAGTGACTTCGCCGACAAGATCGGGGTGAACCCCGCTGCGCTGGTCCAGGTGCTCTTCCACCTCGGCGAGATGGTGACGGCGACGCAGTCGGTGAACGACGAGACCCTGCAGCTGCTCGGCGCTGAGCTCAACTACAGCGTCCAGGTGGTTTCCCCGGAGGAGGAGGACCGGGAGCTGCTCGAGACCTTCGACATCGAGTTCGGCGAGGACGAAGGCGACGAGGCCGACCTGGTGCCCAGGCCGCCGGTGGTCACCGTCATGGGCCACGTCGACCACGGCAAGACCAAGCTGCTGGACGCGATCAGGCACACCAACATGGTGGCGAAAGAGGCCGGCGGCATCACCCAGCACATCGGTGCTTACCAGGTCAACACCATCGTGGACGGCCAGGAGCGGCAGATCACCTTCATCGACACCCCCGGTCACGAGGCCTTCACCGCCATGCGCGCCCGCGGTGCGGAGACGACGGACCTGGTCGTGCTGGTCGTCGCCGCGGACGATGGCGTGAAGCCGCAGACCACCGAGGCGCTGAACCACGCCCAGGCGGCCAGCGTGCCGATCGTGGTCGCGGTCAACAAGGTGGACAAGGAGGGCGCCGACCCGCAGCGGGTCCGCGCGCAGCTTACGGAGTACGGCCTGGTCGCCGAGGAGTTCGGCGGCCAGAACCTGTTCGTCGACGTCTCGGCCCGCAACGGCACCGGCATCGACGACCTGCTGGAGGCGATCGTGCTGACCGCCGACGCCGAGCTCGACCTGCGGGCCAACCCGGACCAGCAGGCCCAGGGCGTGGCCATCGAAGCCCACCTGGACAAGGGCCGCGGCCCCGTCGCGACCGTCCTGGTCCAGCGCGGCACGCTGCACGTCGGTGACTCGATCGTGGCCGGCGAGGCGTTCGGCCGGGTTCGCGCCATGCTCGACGAGAACGCCGACCACGTCGCCGAGGCGCCGCCGTCGCGGCCGGTGCAGGTCCTCGGCCTGACCGCGGTGCCCGGCGCGGGCGACAACTTCCTGGTGGTCGACGACGACCGGGTGGCCAGGCAGATCGCCGAGCGGCGGGAAGCCCGCGAGCGCAGCGCCATGTTCGCCCAGCGGCGGCCCCGGGTCACGCTGGAGGACCTGGAGTCGGCGCTCAAGTCGGGCGAGCGGCAGGAACTGCTGCTCATCATCAAGGGCGACGTGTCCGGCTCGGTCGAGGCACTGGAAGATGCACTGCTCCAGCTCGATGTGGGCGAGGAAGTGGTGCTGCGGGTCATCGGCCGGGGCGTGGGCGCGATCACGCAGGACGACGTCAACCTGGCCATCGCCTCCGATGCCGTCATCATCGGCTTCAACGTCCGCCCAGCCGGGCGGGCCGGGGAGCTCGCCCAGCGCGAGGGCGTCGACATCCGCTACTACTCGGTCATCTACCAGGCGATCGAGGAAGTCGAGGCCGCGCTCCGGGGCATGCTCAAGCCCATCTTCGAGGAGGTCCAGCTCGGCACGGCGGAGATCAGGGAGGTCTTCCGGGTGCCGCGGGTCGGCAACGTGGCCGGCTGCATCGTGCGCTCGGGCACCATCACCCGCCACAGCAAGGCCAGGCTGGTACGCGACGGTGTCGTCGTCTCCGACAACCTCACGGTCGAGTCGCTGCGCAGGTTCAAGGAGGATGCGACCGAGGTCCGGGAGGGCTTCGAGTGCGGTATCGGGATCGGCTACAACGACGTAAAGGTCGGCGACGTCATCGAGACCTACGAGATGCGGGAGAAGCCGCGCACCTGACGATGATGAAGGGGCAGCCGTGTACGTGGGTGCCCTGACGCTGGACGTGCTGCTCGGGGACGTCCGCTCGCTGAAGCAGAAGCGATCCGCGGTCCGGCCGCTCATCGCCGAGGTGCAGCGGCGCTTCCCCGGGGCGGCCGTCGGCGAGACCGGCCATCTGGAGCTGCACCAGCGGACGGAGATCGGTGTGGCCGTGGTGTCGTCGACGGCGGCCCATGCGGTGGAAGCACTCGACGCGTGCGAGCGGTACGTCGCAGCGCGCCCCGAAATCGAGCTGCTGTCGGCCAGGCAGCGGATATTCAACGAGGGGGAGTGAGCGAAATGGATGCCGCCCGGGCGCGCAAGCTCAGCGAGGCGATCGCCCAGATCGTCGCCGAGATGCTGGAACGGCGGGTCAAAGATCCGCGGCTCGGTTTCGTGACCGTGACCGAGGCCCGGATCACCGGCGACCTTCGCGAGGCCACCGTGTTCTACACGGTCTACGGATCGGCCGCCGAGCGCGCGGCCACCGCCGTCGCGCTGGCCAGTGCCACCGGCCTGATCAGGTCGGAGGTCGGCCGCCAGACCGGCCTGAAGCACACCCCGTCGATTACCTTCAAGCAGGACACCGTGCCGGATGAGGCCAGGAACATCGAGGAGTTGGTCGCGCGGGCCAAAGTCGCGGACGCCGCGGTGGCCGCGGCCCGGCGGGGCGCCCAGCCAGCCGGCGACGCCGACCCCTACCGGGTTCCGGCGACCGCAGACGCCGGTGAAGCCGGCGACGAGGACGTCGGCGGTGATCCGGTTGACGACGCGGGCCACGGCGGCCGGGTCGGCGATCCGGCCCGGCGGCACGGCTCAGTCAGCGAAACACCCGCGGGCGGCGATCACGGCGCGGGATACTCGCGGTCGTGACTGGCGATCGCACGCAACTACCCGGCCTGGATGCCGCCGAAGACATCGAGGCCGAGTGGGTGCGGGCGGTCAAGGCGCTGGACGACGCGACAGAGATCTGCCTGGCCTGCCACATCCGGCCGGATGCTGATGCGCTCGGGTCGATGCTCGCGGTGGCGCACGCGCTACGCGGGCGCGTCGGCCCGCGCGGGCCCAGGGTCGTCGCCTCGTTCGGGGACCGGCCGTTCGAGGTCCCGCGGATCCTGCAGTTCCTGCCCGGCCTGGACCTGCTGAGCCCGCCGGACCATTACCCGGATGAACCGGAGGTCATGGTCACCTTCGACGCCGCCAGTGCGGGGCGCCTCGGGCTGCTGGAGGCCAGGGCCGCCCGGGCCCGTGAGCTGATCGTGGTGGATCATCACGCTTCCAACACCAGATTCGGCACCGTGAACGTGGTCGATCCCGCCGCCGCGGCGACCGCGGTGCTGGCCTTCGACCTGGTCGGCAGGCTGGGCGTAAAGCTATCGCGGGATATTGCGTTCGGCCTGTACGCCGGGCTCGTGACGGACACCGGCTCGTTCAAGTACCCGAGTACCTCGCCGCGGGTACATGAGCTGGCCGCGCGGCTCTTGCAGACCGGCATAGAGCCGGGAGCCGTGGCGCAGAAGCTATGGGACAGCGCCCCGTTCAGCTATCTTGGCCTGCTCTCCGCCGTGCTCGGGCGAGCTCTGCTCGAGCCGGGCCGGGCGGCTGGCCAGGGGCTGGTCTGGACGACTGTAACGCGGGCCGACCGGGCTGCCTTCGGGCTGCCCCTGGACGCCGCTGAGGCGGTGATCGACGTGCTGCGCCGGACTGACGAGGCTGACGTGGCCGTGGTGCTCAAGGAAGACGACGACGGTCAGTGGCAGGTCTCAGCCCGGTCCAAGGGCCACGTGGACGTGGGCCGGGCCTGCGTCGCGATGGGCGGCGGCGGCCACGCCAGGGCGGCCGGGTTCACCGCGAGCGGCGCGGTCGACGACACCATGGCGGCACTGCGGGCCCGGCTCGCGGACGGGGCGGCAGGCGGCCAGTGACCGCGGTGAGCGGACTGATCATCGTGGATAAGCCGTCCGGCTGGACCTCACATGACGTGGTGGCGCGGATCCGCAGGCTGGCGGGCACCCGCCGGGTCGGGCACGCGGGCACCCTGGACCCGATGGCTACCGGGGTGCTGGTGATCGGGGTGGAGAAGGCCACCCGGCTGCTCGGCCACCTGGCGCTGACCGAAAAGGACTACGCGGCCACCATCCGGCTGGGCGCCACCACAGACACCGACGACTCCGACGGCGAGATCCTGGCCACGGCCCCGGCCTCGGGCGTTTCCCGGTCCGCGCTGGATGCCGCGGTCGCCGCGCTGACCGGCGAGATCCGGCAGATACCGCCCGGCGTCAGCGCGATCAAGGTCCGCGGTCAGCGTGCCTACCGGCTGACCCGGGCGGGCGCCGCCCCTGAGCTGGCCGCCAGGACCGTGACGGTCCGCAAGCTGACGGTCGGCGCCGTGCGGGCCGCCGGGGACTACCTGGATGCGGACGTCGAGGTCACCTGCTCCAGCGGCACCTACATCCGGGCACTCGCCCGCGACCTGGGCGCCGCCCTCGGCGTGGGCGGCCATCTCACCGCGTTGCGCCGGACCCGGGTCGGGCCCTACGAGATCGGTGCGGCCCGCACGCTGGAGCAGCTCGCCGCGGACCTGCGGATCGTGCCGCTGGCCGCCGCGGCGGCGGCGGCGTTCCCGCGCCGGGACCTGACCGAGGAAGAGACGCGCCTGCTCTCGCACGGGGCCAGGCTGCCCTGGGTCGGCGCCGGGACCGCTGATGCGGGGATGGCTGGCGCGGGGACGACTGATGCGGGGATGGCTGGCGCGGGGACGACTGATGCGGGGATGGCTGGCGCGGGGGCGACTGGCGCGGGGATGGCTGGCGCGGGGATGGCTGGCGCGGGGATGGCTGGCGCGGGGATGGCTGATGCGGGGACGGCTGGTGCCGGGCCGGGGGAGGATGAGGCCGGGCCGGTCGCGGCGTTCGCGCCGGACGGCAGGCTGATCGCCTTGCTGAGCCGGGAACGGGGCCAGGCGCGCCCGCTCGCCGTTTTCGTACCCTGACGAGAGCGGCGGGGCATCCGGGGCGCCGGGCCCGCCGGGGCAGCCGGCGCGCCCCGGGCAGCCGACGCGACCCGGGCAGCCGACGCGACCCGGGCAGCCGGATCAGGCCCGGGTGCAGGTCACGTGGCAGGCTTGGATCGCACAGGCGCACCGGCCGCAGGCTCACCGGCCGGGCTCGGACGCGCCGCAGGTGCACGGCGGGAGGAACCTTCAGGTGCTGCGCTGGCAGGGAATGGACGACGGGCCCGACGGCTGGGGTCCGTCGGTCGTGACGATCGGCATCTTCGACGGTGTGCACCGGGGTCATCAGCGCATCGTCGGACGGGCCACGGAGGTGGCCGCCGGGCTGGGGCTGCCGGTCGCGGTGGTCACCTTCGACCCGCACCCCGACGAGGTCATCAGGCCGGGGTCCCATCCGCCCCTGCTGTGCACGCCGCGCCGCCGCGCCGAGCTGCTCGGCGAGCTCGGCGTCAGCGCCGTCTGGCTGTTGCCGTTCACGCTCGAGTTCTCCAGGCTCGGGCCCGAGGACTTTGTCCGGACCGTGCTGGCGGACCGGCTGGGCGCGGCGGCCGTGGTGGTGGGCCAGAACTTCCGGTTCGGGCACCGGGCGGCGGGCAACGTTGCGCTGCTCAGCGAGCTGGGGGAGAAGTACGAGTTCACGGCGGAGGGCGTGCCGTTGCTGGCCGAGGGTGCGGTGACGATCTCGTCCTCGCTGATCAGGGAGCACCTCGCGGCCGGGGACGTGGCCGCCGCCGCCGCCGATCTCGGGCGCCCGCACCGGGTCGAGGGAGTGGTGGTGCGCGGCCACCGGCGCGGCCGGGCGCTGGGTTTCCCGACCGCCAATCTCGAGACGCCGCCGTACGCCGCAGTCCCGGCGGACGGCGTCTACGCGGGCTGGCTGACCGCCTTTGACCCCGACGGCGCCGAACGCGAGCGCTGGCCGGCCGCGATCTCGGTGGGCAGCAATCCCACGTTCGACGGAACCGACCGGACCGTCGAGGCGCACGCGCTGGACCGGGACGACCTGGACCTCTACGGCACGCACGTCGCGGCGGACTTCGTGGTCAGGCTCCGCCGCATGATCAAGTTCGGTTCGGCCGATGAGCTGGTCAGCCAGATGCGCCTCGATGTCGACGCCGCACGGACGATCACCGCGCCAGGCCCGGGCTGAGTGCAGGCGGCGGCGTAGCGGTCACCCCGGACCGCTACGCGCCCGCCGGGCGCGCGTCCCTGGCACGGTGCGGGATGTCCGCGTGGTACTGTATGGAGCGGCCGGAGTAACCGGCCCGGTTAGCTGCGCCCTCAGGCGGCTGGCCAGTCGGGAAAGCCCAGGGCAATCTGCTACGTGCCTTCCCTGCCCGCCGGGACCAAGCGATCAGTGGGCACCCCCGAGGACATTCACGACGATAGGGAGCAACGTGCCGCTCGACACCACGGTGAAGAAAGAGATCATCGCCGGGCACGCGACCAATGAGGGAGACACCGGCTCGCCGGAAGTCCAGGTCGCATTGCTGACACGGCGGATCCAGGACCTGACCGAGCACCTGAAGGTGCACAAGCACGATCACCACAGCCGCCGCGGGCTGCTGCTGCTGGTCGGCCGCCGCCGGCGGCTGCTGAAGTACCTGCAGCGCAAGGACATCACTCGCTACCGCGCCCTCATCGAGCGGCTCGGGCTGCGCAGGTAGGTTGGATCTGGCACGGGCGGTAGCCGGGGCGGAGCCCGCAGGCGACCGCCCGGGCCAGCTGCATAACTGAATACACCACAAACGAACGACGTCCCGCGGCCCCGGCCCGGAGCGCTCCAGGCGCCCAAAGTGCCGGTCCTCGGTAGTGGTTCTCGGGTCGAGGGAGACGCCCGCGCAGACGTGGCGGACCCCGGGCCGAGGACTTCGATCGAAGACCGGCCGGCGGCCTACCCGGCTAGCTGGCTGGAATGGCGCTCCACAGGCGGCGGGCAGGCGCGGGACCTCAGTCAAGGAGGTCACCCGTGGAGGGTGTGCATACCGCCGAAGCCGTTATCGATAACGGTGCCTTCGGCGTTCACAAAGTCCGGTTCGAGACCGGCCGGCTAGCCCGTCTCGCCGCCGGTTCCGCCGTCGTCTATCTCGACGACGAGACCATGGTGCTGTCGGCGACCACCGCGTCCAGGCACCCCAAGGAGAATCTCGACTTCTTCCCGCTCACCGTGGACGTGGAGGAGCGGATGTACGCGGCGGGCCGGATCCCCGGCTCGTTCTTCCGCCGGGAGGGGCGCCCGTCCGAGGACGCCATCCTCACCTGCCGCCTGATCGACCGGCCGCTGCGGCCGTCTTTCGTCAACGGGCTGCGCAACGAGATCCAGATCGTCGAGACGATCATGGCGCTGCACCCCGAGCACCTATACGACGTGGTCGCCATCAATGCGGCCTCGCTCTCCACCCAGCTGGCCGGGCTCCCGTTCTCGGGCCCGATCGGCGGCGTGCGGGTCGCGCTGATCAAGGGCCAGTGGGTCGGCTTCCCGACGCACTCCCAGCTGTCGGAGGCCACCTTTGACATGGTGGTCGCGGGCCGGGTCCTCGACGACGGGGACGTCGCGATCATGATGGTGGAGGCCGAGTCGACGCCCAGCACGCTGCGGCTGCTCAAGCAGCATGACAGCGGGGCCGTCAGCCCGACGGAGGAGACCGTCGCGCAGGGCCTGGACGCTGCCAAGCCGTTCATCAAGACGCTCTGCGAGGCTCAGCAGCAGGTCGCCTCGGCCGCGGCCAAGGAAGTGGCCGACTACCCGGTCTTCGTCGACTACCAGCAGGACGTCTACGACGCGGTGACCGCCGAGGTCTCCGACGAGCTGGCCCGGGCGCTGACGATCGCGAGCAAGACGGACCGGGAGGCGGAGACCGACCGGATCAAGGCGCTGGCCACCGAGAAGCTGGCCGCTCAGTTCGAGGGCCGCGAGAAGGAGGTCAGCGCCGCGTTCCGGTCGCTGACCAAGAAGCTGGTCAGGTCCCGCATCATCCGCGATGGCGTGCGCATCGACGGCCGCGGGCTCGCCGATATCCGGCAGCTGTCGGCCGAGGCGGGCGTGCTGCCCCGGGTGCACGGATCGGCGCTGTTCGAGCGCGGCGAGACCCAGGTGCTCGGCGTCACCACGCTGAACATGCTCCGGATGGAGCAGATGATCGACACGCTCAACCCGGAGCGCACCAAGCGCTACATGCACAACTACAACATGCCGCCGTACTCCACCGGCGAGACCGGCCGGGTGGGCTCGCCCAAGCGGCGCGAGATCGGGCACGGCGCGCTCGCCGAGCGGGCCCTGGTCCCGGTCCTGCCGACCCGCGAGGAATTCCCGTACGCGATCCGCCAGGTGTCGGAGGCCATCGGCTCCAACGGCTCGACCTCCATGGGGTCGGTGTGCGCATCCACGATGTCGCTGCTCGATGCCGGCGTGCCGCTCAAGGACATGGTGGCGGGCATCGCCATGGGCCTGATCCATGAGGGCGGCGAGTACGTCACGCTGACCGACATCCTGGGCGCCGAGGACGCGTTCGGTGACATGGACTTCAAGGTGGCGGGCACCAGGGACGTCATCACCGCGCTGCAGCTGGACACCAAGCTGGACGGGATCCCGGCCGCCGTGCTCGGGGCCGCGCTGAAGCAGGCCAGGGCGGCCCGGCTGACCATCCTGGACGTGATGCGCGAGGCCATCGACGCACCCGCCCCGATGAGCGAGTACGCCCCGCGCATCATCACCGTCAAGGTCCCGGTGGACAAGATCGGCGAGGTCATCGGGCCCAAGGGCAAGATGATCAACTCGATCCAGGAGGAGACCGGCGCCGAGATCACGATCGAGGACGACGGCACCATCTACATCGGCGCCACCGACGGGTCATCGGCGGAGGCCGCCCGGTCGGCGATCAACGCGATCGCCAACCCGCACATCCCGGAGGTCGGCGAGCGGTTCCTCGGGACGGTGGTGAAGACGACCACGTTCGGGGCGTTCATCTCGCTGCTGCCGGGCAAGGACGGCCTGCTGCACATCACCCAGATCCGCAAGCTGCACGGCGGCGTCCGGATCGAGAACGTCGATGATGTGATCAAGGTCGGCGACAAGATGCAGGTCGAGATCCGCGAGGTTGATGACCGCGGCAAGCTGTCGCTGGTGCCGGTCGAGGTCGTCGAGCGCGAGGCGGCGGGCGAGGACCTGAGCGGCGGCCGCGACGAGCACCGGGGCGACTCCGGCCGCGGCGGTGACCGGCACCGGGACCGGGGCGACCGCGGCGATCGCGGTGACCGGGGCGACCGCGGCGATCGCGGTGATCGCGGTGACCGCGGCGATCACTACCGCACCCGCGAGCGTCACCGCGGGCCGCGCAACTCATGACGGCAGACCAGGGGCAGAGTGCGGGTGGCGATTCCGCCGTTATCCGCACCGTGCTGCCCGGTGGTCTGCGGGTGATCACGGAGCCGCTGCCGGCGGTGCGGTCGGCCGCCTTCGGCATCTGGGCCGGCGTCGGCTCCCGCGACGAGGACCTGGCCCACGCGGGCGCGACGCACTACCTGGAGCACCTGCTCTTCAAGGGCACCGCCCGGCGCACCGCGCTGGAGATCTCAGCGGCGATGGACGCGGTCGGCGGCGAGCTGAACGCGTTCACCGCCAAGGAGTACACGTGCTACTACGCGCGGGTACTCGACGCGGACCTGCCGCTGGCGATCGATGTGCTGTCCGACATGGTGACCAGCTCGCTGATCGCGCCCAAAGACGTGGACGCCGAGCGCGGCGTGATCCTCGAAGAGATCGCCATGAACGACGACGACCCGTCGGACACGGTGCACGAGGCGTTCAGCGCGCAGCTGTTCGGCGATACCCCGCTGGGCCGGCCGATCCTGGGCAGTGCGGAATCGATCAACTCGATCACCCGCGCGCAGATCGCCGAGCACTATGAGGCCCGTTACACGCCCGACAACCTGGTCGTGGCGGCGGCGGGGAGCCTGGATCACGACACCGTGGTCGAGCTCGTCCGCGAGGCGTTCGGCGCCACGGCGGACGGCGGCGCGCCGCCCGCTCCGCCGCGGGTACCCGGTCCTGGCACCGTCATTCCCGGGACCGGCACCGGGGTACGGCTCGTTTCGCGCGGCATCGAGCAGGCCAATCTCGTGCTCGGCTGCAGCGGGCTGTCCCGCACCGATGAGCGCAGGTTCGCGCTCGGCGTGCTGAACGCCGCGCTGGGCGGCGGCATGTCCTCCCGGCTCTTCCAGGAGATCAGGGAGAACCGCGGCCTGGCCTACTCGGTGTACAGCTTCAGCTCGCAGAGCTATGACACCGGCTTGTGGGGGGTCTACGCGGGCTGCCTGCCCGCCAAGGCCGACGAGGTGCTGTCGATCTGCCAGGACGAGATCGCCAAGGTGCTATCCGGCGGGCTGACCGAGGCTGAGCTGGAGCGGGGCAAGGGCCAGCTGCGCGGGTCGATCGTGCTCGGCCTGGAAGACCCGTCGTCCAGGATGAGCAGGCTCGGCAAGTCGGAGCTCGTCTACCCCCGGCTGGAGCCGGTCGACGAGATCCTGACCTCGATCGAGGCGGTCACCCACGACGACGTGCGCGACGTCGCGGCGGCCATCCTGGCGCAGCCCAAGGCGCTGGCGGTGGTCGGGCCGTTTGACGGCGCCGACTCGTTCGCCGCCGCTCTGGGCTGACCGCGCTGCGTGCGCTGGCGCGGCGCCCCGGCCCTGGCCGGTGATCCCGTAAGATTCGGGTCGCGTAAGGCACCGGATCTTACCGGATCATGAATCCGGGCCTGGGAGGCTGCGATGATCAAGGTCGGGGTGCTCGGCGCCAAGGGGCGGATGGGCTCGCAGGTGTGCCTGGAGGTCACCGCCGCACCCGACCTGGAGCTGGTGGCCGCCGTCGACGCGGGCGACGACCGGGAGCCGCTGGCCGGGGCCGATGTCGTGGTGGACTTCACCCACCCGGGCGCGGTCCTGGACAACCTGCACTGGTGCATCGACCACGGCCGGAACGTCGTCGTCGGCACCTCCGGGTTCGACGAGGCTCGCCTGGACATGGTGGCCGGCTGGCTGGCCGCCGCGCCTTCAGCCCGGGTGCTGATCGTGCCGAATTTCTCGGTCGGCGCCGTGCTCATGATGCGTTTCGCCGTTCAGGCCGCCAGGTTCTTTGAGTCCGCCGAGGTCATCGAGTTGCACCATGCGGGTAAGGCGGACGCGCCGTCGGGCACCGCGGCGCGCACCGCCGTCCAGATCGCCGCCGCCCGGGCCGCCGCTGGCCTGCCGGATTCGCCCGACGCCACGGTGTCCGGACTTGACGGTGCCCGGGGCGCCGCCGTCGCCGGAGTCCGCGTCCACTCGGTCCGGCTGACCGGGCTGGTGGCCCATCAGGAGGTGCTGTTCGGCGGCCCCGGCGAGATCCTGACCATCCGGCATGACTCGCTCGACCGCGTCTCGTTCATGCCGGGGGTGCTCCTGGCCGTGCGCGGCGCCGCGGCACTGGAGCCCGGCCTCACCGTCGGCCTGGAGAGCCTCCTGGGAATCGGTTGAGGCCTAGCCGGTGCCGCGGCGGGGTATGCAAGCCATGACGTAACGGATGCCCCTGGCGAACCTCGCCAGCCGACCGGCCCGGACGCGGACAGGGATGCGCTCCGACTCGGGCCGATCACCGGGCAACGGACCAGATGCGGGCCGAACGGCTCCGGGGATGCGCCCGGGCGGCGGACGGCGGGCGGACAGGGGGCGAGGAACCAGATGAGGTTGATCCTCAACGTGATCTGGCTGGTGCTGTGCGGGTTCTGGATGGCTATCGCTTACGTGCTGGCCGGTATCGTATGCTTCATCCTGATTATCACGATCCCGTTCGGCATTGCGTCGTTCCGGATCGCGAGCTATGTGCTGTGGCCGTTCGGCCGGACTATTGAGCCTCGCCGGGACGCGGGGGCCGGCGCGCTGATCGGGAACATCATCTGGATCATCCTGGTCGGCTGGTGGCTGGCGATCGGCCATCTGGTGACCGGCGTGCTGCTGTGCGTGACGATCATCGGCATCCCGCTCGGGCTGGCTGACTTCAAGATCATCCCGATCTCGCTGGTGCCACTGGGGGTCCAGATCGTTCCCACCCAGGAGCAGTACTCCGGCGTCGTCTGAGCCGCTGCACCGCCGGCGCCGACCGAACCGCGGCGGCGGCCGGCATCCGCGCGATGGCGTAGGTTCGGTTACATGTGCCGCAGCATCAAGACCTTGCGAGAGCCCTACGCCGAGCACGTGACCGAAGCGGACGTGCGGGCGGCTGCCCTGCAGTACGTCCGCAAGATCAGCGGCTTCCGGCAGCCCGCCCGGCATAATGCCGAGGCCTTCGAGCGTGCCGTGGACGCGGTGGCCGGGGCCACGAGCGCCCTGCTCGACCAGCTGGAAGTCCGGGCCGCCGGGCCCCAGGCGCCGCGCATCCCGGTTTCCTAGCTCCCGAACCGCACCGCGGTCGTGTTCGCGCCGCTGACCACGACGGCCACGTGCTCGGCGGGCCCGGCTACATAGCGGCCGGACAGCAGGGCGGCCAGGGCCGCGCACGCCCCCGGCTCGGCCACGATGCGCAACCAGTCCCAGAGCAGCCGCTGCGCCCGCAGGATGGCCTCGTCGCTGACCAGCACCACCCGGTCGGCGTGATGCGCGATCATCGCGAAGGTCAGCACGCCGACCTGCCGCGGGGCGAGCGAATCCACCGCCACGCTGCCGGTCGCGGCATCGACGGGCCCGCCCGCCTTCAGTGCCTCGGTCATGGTCGGGGCGCCCTCAGGCTCCGCGCCGATGATGCGGGCCTGCCCGGCGCAGGCACCGGCGATCCCCGACAGCAGGCCACCGCCGCCGACCCCGGCCAGTACCGTGGTCGCCGCGGGCGCCTGCCGCCCGAGTTCCAGCCCCACCGTGCCCGCTCCGAGCATCGTCTCGGCCTGATCGAAGGCGTGCACGGGCCTGGCGCCCGAGTCGGCCGCCCACCGCTCGCTGAGGGCCAGCGCGTCGGAGTAGGTCTCACCCTCGACGACGAGGTCAGCCCCGTAGGAACGGATCCGGCTGACCTTCGCCGCTGACGAGACCGTCGGGACGAAGATCCGGGCGGGCACGCCCAGCACCCCCGCCGCGTAGGCGACCGCCGCGCCGTGGTTGCCGCCCGAGGCGGCCACCACTCCAGCGGCAGGCACCTCCCCGAGCAGCAAGTTGGCGAAGGCCCCCCGCGCCTTGAAAGATCCCGTGTGCTGCAGTTGCTCCAGCTTCAGGGTCAGCGGCCCGGGCGGCAGCCCCAGCTCCGCACGGTCGATGTCGATCACCGGCGTGAGCCGGATGTAGCGGCGGATCAGCGCCTCAACGGCCTCGATCGCTGGGCGTGTCACGGTTTCGGTGACTGCCGCGACTGGTGCCTCGGCGGCCCCGACCACGCTGTCCCTGGCGCACTCCTGCATAGCAAGGTAGCTAACCAGCTGCCCGCTACAGCGGCAATTCGCCGGATCAGCGGCCGGCAGGCGCGTCCAGGCCGTCAGCGTCGCGACCCGCGCGACCACCGGCGCGGGGGCCAGGTGGACGAGCAGGTTACCGCGGGCCGACAGGATCCGTGGATCATCCGCGGGCAGCTTATGCCGCCTGGCCACGGCCAGCGCCGCGGCCAGCCCGCCGCGAGTCAGCGTGGCGACTCGGTCGCCGCCGCCCGCTTCGGTCACCCGGTCAGTTTTGCACCGGACCCGGCCGGATCACGTCGAGGATCCACCACAGCCCGTCGTCCTGCCGGCCTATGGCTACGGCTGACCCATGGTGCCCGCATGGGTGATCAGCAGGGAATCCGGCGGCACCAGGTCGACGCCATCCGGGTCGTGCAGGTAGCCGGGCCTGGCGCCCGGGACGCCGGTATGCCCGTACTGCCAGACGATGCGGTGCGTGGCCGGGTTGATGACGATAACCCGGTCGTTGAAGTCATCATTGACCAGGATGTTGCCGTTCGGCAGCGGCAGCGCCAGCGACGGGTGATTCAGGCCGCGCATCCGCCACAAGGTGCGGCCCGCCGCATTGAACTCGACGACCTGGCCGGCACTGGAGTAGTCGGCCGTCAGGTACCGGCCGGGGTAGACCTCATTGCTGTCCGACGGGTACGCCACCGCGGGCGGGTTGACCGACCAGTACACATGGCCGCTGGTGCTCATCTCGCTGGCCCAGTCGCCATTGATCTCGGTAACCAGGTAGTGCCCATCGGTCATCGGGAACGCCCCGTTCGGGCTGCCGAACCGTCGCGGCGGATCATGGAAGCAGACGTTGGAGCTGTGCCCGATGATCTTCAAGGGCCGGTGCGCGGGCGGCTTGATGATCAGGACCCGGCAGTTCTTGATGTCGGCGGAGATGATGTCACCGTCGGGCATCAGCATGGCGTCATCCGGATTGTCCACGCGGTCCGGCCCCATCCCCGGCCGGCCGGCACGCCGTACCTGTAGACGATCCGGTGCGCCGCCACGTCGATCACGCTGATGACCTGGTCGTCCTCCTGCGTGGCGATGATGTACCGGCCATCGGGGGAGAAGAAGGCATCGTCGGGCACCAGAAACGCCTGACCGCGCCGCAGGTCATGGGGGCGCGGGAAGACCCATCGGAGCCGTCCCCGCGGGTCGATGATCACCAGCCGGTTGTTGAGATGATCGGCGATCAGTACATCAGCCGGCAGCGCAGCGGGCTGCGAGCCTGACGCCAGGCGGCCGCGGCCCCGGGCTGCCGACAGCCAGGGCGCGGCGGCCGGATCGGGGCGGGCGGGCGGCCGGACCAGCCGGAGCGTGGTGATCGCCGGGACCAGCTTCCGCCCGTCCGTGCCGCCGATCAGGTAGGCCGTCTCGCCGATCACTGCCGCGGCCGCGCCCGCCACCGGCACGGGCAGGTGGCCGGCGACCGCGAGCTGGCCGCTGCTTGGTTCATAACGGAAAACTGCCGCGCTGGCCGGACCGGCCCAGGCCTGCCGGGTACCGGCGGGAGACGACGCCGCCGCCGTGCCGCCCGCCAGGTAGATGGTCCCGTTCAGCACGAACGCGGCCGCCCCGGCCAGTCGGTACGGCAGGTGACCGATCACGTGGGCCGTGCCCGAGGCGAGATCCACCTGCTGGATCACGTCGGTGGGCCCGGCCGCGGTCCGCCCGCCGAACAGCCAGACCCGGCTGCCGATCGCGGCCGCGGCGGCGTAGCAGGCGGGCACCGGCAGCCGCGCCACGGTGCGGAAATCCCGGCCGTCCCGGGTCCCGGCCACCTCGGCGGGAAAGCGGCCCGCGCCGCACCCGCCGAGCAGGTACACGGTCTCCCCGACGGTTACCGCGGCGAGCCCGGACCGGGCGGTGGGCGGCGCTCCCGGCAGCGGAGTGCTTCTGGCGGCCGGCGCCGTCCGGGCCGCGGGCACCACCTGCATCGTCGGTGCCGCGTCCGCCGCTCGTCCGCCGAAGACGACGGGCCGCCCGGCCAGCTGCGCCCCGGCCGAGCCGGTCACGGGGGCGGCAAGCTCGCCGGCCGCCCAGGTGCGCCCCGAGACCGGGTCAAGCGCCAGCACCGAGCGGGTCGCCGGCCTGGCCAGGGTGCTGCCGCCGACGATCATCAGGTTCCCGCCGCGAGCCAGGCTGGCTGCTCCCGCGATACCGGCGGGCAGCTGAAACGGGGCGGGCTTCACCAGCAGGACCATGGGCGCCGGGTCGGACCGCCGCGGCCCGCCTCGCGACCCAGAGTGCGGCTGGCCCGGCCGCTGCGCCGCATGATCGCCGGTGGCCTCCCCCGACCGGACCGCACTGCCGCCGGAGCAGGCCGCCGCGACCAGCAAGGCCACGGCCATCCCGCCCGCCAGCAGCGGCAGGCGCCGCCCGGCCGGACGCGACCCCGGCCGCAGGCGGTCACCGGGGCCGTGGTCTGGATGCCGGTGCGGCACGGCCTGTCCTCCCTGTTGCTCTGGATTGCATAGGGCAGCTACCCCCCTGATCCGCCGGTGAAGCGGGCGGGCGGCCCCTGGCCACCTTCCCCTCGGTAGCCAGGCCTGTCCTGCCCCGGGTCGCCCTGGACTAACCGGACCCCCGCGGCAGACCCTCCAGGCACCCCCGTCGCCTGCGCACTGAGCCAATGGCTGGATTATTCACGGTCGGTCCCGGGGCCGCCGCCCGAACAGCTGAGGCAGGTTTGGCCACAGTTCGGTAACGACCCCGTCCGGCGGGTAACTATCCCGCCGCATCCGGACATAGCCAGACGTCGGGCAGCCGCGGCCCGGATAGCGCCTGGTGTCAAGCGAGCGCCGAGCGGAGGGCACTCCAGGGTGGATCCGCAAGACCGAAACCAGGTCACGGCCCTGTACCGGGCTCATCATGATGCGGTCCTGCGTTACGCGTGCCGCCGGACCGACCCGGAGCCGGCTCGTGACGTGGTCGCGGAGACGTTTCTGGTCGCCTGGCGCCGGATGACAGAGGTTCCGGCCGATCCCGCCGAGGCACTGCCGTGGCTCTACGGGGTGGCACGCCTGGTGCTGGCCAACTCTGATCGGTCACGCCGGCGATCGGAACAGCTCGCGACGCGTTTGCTCCGCGACGCCGACGGCATCGGGCCGACCCCGGATCTGGCCGACGCCATCGCCGAGCGAGCCCGGTTGCGCCAGGCGCTTGAGCGTCTGCCCGAGCCGGATCGAGAGGCGCTCCGGCTGGTCGGCTGGGAGGAACTCGACCTGGCGGGGGCCGCGGCGGCCATGGGCTGCTCCCGATCGGCGATGGCCGCTGGCTGCACCGGGCGCGTCGCCGGCTGATGCGCGCCCTGCGCGCGATCGAGCAGCTGGACGGCCAGCCGGCCGCCGCCCTCGCGAGCGCGAGAACCGAGCGGGAGACAACATGAAGCACTCCGGGATCGTGGCGCACACCCGGTCCCTGATGGCCCGGGGTAACTCGGTGCCGAACGACGCGTTCGGCGGCAGCTGGAATGATGCCCGTGGCCGGGCCGCATACCAGCGCATCCTCGAGGAGAACCCGTCCCGGGGCCCGGCGGCCGGAGCCGGGGCACGGCCGGCCAGGCGCCCGGCGGCGGGAGCCGGGGCACGAGCGGCCAGGCGCCCGGCGGCGGGAGCCGGGGCACGAGCGGCCAGGCGCCTAGCGGCCGGCCAGTTCCTGCGAGCCCGGCCGCCCGCGGCAGCGAAACGCCGGCTGATGCCGGCCGCCGCGACCGTCGCGGTGGTCGCCGTGGTACTGGGAGCATCGCTGGTCAGCGGGGTGGTTGGCGGGCGGCGGGCGGGCAGCGCCGGCGGCTCGTCACCGCCTGCGGGCCGCACCGGTCAGGCCGGGGCCGCGACCAAGGTGGTTGGTACCGTGCCGGTCGGGAACCGTCCCTTCGGAGTCGCGGCCGACCCGGTAACGGGCGCCATCTACGTCACCAACACCTTCGGGAACGGCACGGCCGGTAGCGCGGGCACGGTCTCGGTGATCGACAGCGCGACCGGCCAGGTAACCGCGACCGTGCCCGTGCAAAGTGCTCCGTTCGGCCTGGCCGTGAACCCGGTGACCGACACCATCTGCGTCGTCAACACCAACGGAACCTACCCGGACGGCGGCCGCACCGGCACGGTGTCGGTGATCAGCGGCCGGACGAACAAGGTGACGGCCACCATCCCCGTCGGCATCGGGGCCTTCGACGTGGCGGTCGACCCGGTGACCGACACCATCTACGTCACCAATGCCAATGACAACTCGGTGTCGGTGATCAACGGCCGGACCAGCCAGGTGACGGCCACCATCGGCGTGGGCCAGGCCCCGTTCGGTATCGCCGCTGATCCCGCGACCGGCACCGTCTACGTCGCCAGCCAGATCGCCAACACGGTGTCCGTCATCAGCGCCCTGACCAGCAAGGTCACGGCCACGATTCCGGTGCCCGCGGCCCCCCTCGCGGTGGCCGTCGATACCGTCACCGACACCGTTTACGTCACCAACGGCCGCCGCGACACGCTGTCGGTGATCAGCGGGACCGCCCACCAGGTGACGGCGACGATCGGCGTCGGCCGGCAGCCGCAGGGGGTCGCCGCCGATTCCCGGACCGGCACGGTCTATGTCGCCAACTTCGGCGCAGGCACGGTGTCGGTCATCAGCGAAAGGACCGGCCAGGTCGTGCGCACCATCCCGGTGAGCACCAACCCGCAGCAGATAACCGCCGGCGTCCGGGCCGGTACAGCCTACGTAGCCAACCAGGGCAGCGAGACCGTGTCGGCCCTCGGCCCCTGACCCCTGACCCTGACCCCTGCCCCTGACCCCTGCCCCCTCGACCGCCTGGCCTGCTGCCCCGGGGGCGTGGCAGGTCAGGCGGTCTGGGTCCGGCTGGCGGCTTCCAGGCCCAGCTCGGCGATGGAGGCCTCCCGCATCTTGAACTTCTGCACCTTGCCGGTGATGGTCATCGGGAACTCCGTGGTGAACCGGACATACTTCGGGATCTTGTAGTGCGCGATCCGGCCGGTGCAGTAGGCCCGGATCTCTTCGACAGTGAGCTCACCGTCGGCGCGCACCCGCACCCAGGCGCAGAGTTCCTCGCCGTACTTCTCGTCCGGAACCCCGATGACCTGCACATCCTCGATCAGCGGATGCGTGTAGAGGAACTCCTCGACCTCGGTCGGGTAGACGTTCTCGCCGCCGCGGATGACCATGTCCTTGATCCGGCCGACGATGTTCAGGTAACCCGCCTCGTCCATCACGGCCAGGTCGCCGGTGTGCATCCACCGCGCGGCGTCGATCACCTCGGCGGTCTTCTCCGGCTCGTCCCAGTAGCCCAGCATCACCGAGTAGCCGCGGGTGCACATCTCGCCCGGCGTCCCGCGCGGCAGCACTAGGCCGGTATCCGGCTCGATCACCTTCACCTCGATGTGCGGATGCACCCGCCCCACGGTGGACACCCGGCGCTCCATGTCCTCATCGGCCTTGGTCTGGCAAGAGACCGGGGACGTCTCGGTCATCCCGTAGCAGATCGTGACCTCGGACATGTGCATCTCGCTGACGACGCGCTTCATCACCTCGACCGGGCACGGCGAGCCGGCCATGATCCCGGTGCGCAGGCTGGACAGGTCGTAGCTGGCGAAGTCCGGCAGCGCCAGCTCGGCGATGAACATGGTCGGCACTCCGTACAGCGAGGTGCACCGCTCGGCCTGGACCGCCTGCAGGGTGGCGGCGGGCTCGAAGCTCGGCGCCGGGATCACGATGCAGGCGGCATGCGTGGTACAGGCCAGGTTGCCGAGCACCATGCCGAAGCAGTGGTAGAACGGCACCGGGATGCAGACCCGGTCCTCGGCCGTGTACCGGCACAGCTCGCCGATGAAGAACCCGTTGTTGAGGATGTTGTGATGCGAGAGCGTCGCGCCCTTCGGGAAGCCGGTCGTCCCGCTGGTGTACTGGATGTTGATCGGGTCGTCGAAGGCCAGCCGCGCCGCCCGTTCCTGCAGCAGGTCGGCGCCCGCCTGGCCACGGGCCTCGGCGCCATCAGCCAGCAGCTGCCGCCATTGCTCCGTGCCCAGGTAGATCACCTGCTCGAGCACGTCGAGCTCGCCGCTGACCTCGCCGATCATGGCGCGGTAGTTGCTGTTCTTGAAGCGCTCCGCGCTGATCAGCAGCCGGATCCCGGACTGGCGCAGCACGTAGCCCAGCTCGTAGCTGCGGTAGGCCGGGTTGATGTTGACCAGGATGGCGCCGATGCGTGCGGTGGCGTACTGCAGCAGCACCCACTCGGCGCAGTTCGGCGCCCAGATGCCAACCCGGTCACCGGTCTGGATGCCGGCCGCCAGCAAGCCGAGGGCGACCGTGTCGCAGTCGGTATCGATCTGCGCGTAGGTCCAGCGGCGGCCGGTCTCCACCTCCACCACGGCTTCGCTTCCCGGGTGGGCCGCGGCGAGCCGCCGCAGGTTTTCCCCGATGGTCTCGCCGAGCAGTTCCCGGGACGAGGTCCCGTGGCTATAGGACAGTTGAGTTGCACCTGGCATGATCCATCCTCCGGAATCAGATGATCCCATCGTCCTCCGTTACGGATGCTCGTGGAAAGGCCGGGTGGCGACCACGGCGGTCGGCTGCCCAGGCTGCGGCCGCGCCAACGGAGAGCTACTGTCAAAGTACCTGCCTATTAGTTTGGCCCACGGAGCGGCGATGGGGATGTGGATCGTCTGGCTCGTCGTGGCTGCCGTGCTGGGCGCTGCCGAGATCATGACGGCGACGCTGGCCTTCGGTTTAGTAGCTATCTCCGCATTTGTGGCAGCTGGAGTCGGTTTCGCCGGCGGTAGCGGGGCGCTGCAGTTCGGCGCGTTCGCGGTGGCCTCGGCAGCCGGGCTCGGGATCGCCAGGCCGTTCGCGCTGCGGCACATCAAGCAGCCGCCCATGCTGCGCACCGGGACCGCGGCGCTGGTGGGGCGGACCGCGATCGTACTCGACGAGGTCACCGGGCACACCGGGCGGGTCCGCATCGGCGGCGAGGAATGGTCGGCGCGCTCCTACGACGAAACCCTGACCATTCCGGCGGGCACCAAAGTAGACGTCATGCAGATCGAGGGGGCAACTGCCCTCGTTTATCCCCGGGAGTAGCCGTGGAACTGGCCAGCCTGATCGTTGCCGTAGCCTTCGTCATCGTTATCGCCCTGCTGGCGGTCAAGACGGTACGCATCGTGCCGCAGGCGCGGGCCAGGAATGTGGAGCGCCTCGGCCGGTACCGCAAGACCCTCGAACCCGGGATGAACGTCATCATCCCGTTCATCGACCGGGTGAAGCCGCTGATCGACCTGCGCGAGCAGGTGGTGTCGTTCCTCGGGCAGCCGGTGATCACCGAGGACAACCTGGTCGTCAGGATCGATACGGTGCTGTTCTTCCAGGTCACCGACCCGCGGGCGGCGGATTACGAGATCGTCAACTACATCCAGGCGATCGAGCAGCTGACCGCCACCATGCTCCGCAGCGTGATCGGGTCCATGGACCTGGAAGTTACCCTGACCTCCCGGGACAAGATCAATACGATGCTGCGCGGCGTGCTCGACGACGCCTCGGGCAAGTGGGGCATCCGGGTGACCCGGGTCGAGATCAAGGCGATCGACCCGCCGAAGAGCGTCATCGACGCGATGGAGAAGCAGATGCGGGCGGAGCGGGAGAAGCGCGCGGCGATCCTGACCGCCGAGGGCCTCAGGCAGGCGCAGATCCTGACGGCGGAAGGTGACCGGCAGGGCACCATTTTGCGCGCCGAGGGCGACAAGCAGAGCGCGATCCTGAAGGCCGAAGGCCAGGCGCAGGCGATCGGCACGGTGTTCCAGTCCATCCACGAGGGCGATCCCGACCCCAAGCTGCTCGCCTACCAGTACGTTCAGGCGCTGCCCCAGATCGCGCAGGGTGCTGGAAGCAGCGTCTGGGTCATCCCGAGCGAGGTGAGCAGCGCGCTGAAGAGCCTGAGCTCGGCGTTCGGGCCTTCGGCGCCCGCTGGCGATGACGAGGTCTCCGCTGCGAACGGCCCGGCGCGGTCCGAGCGCAAGCCAGCCGACCTGCGCCCCGGGCGGTCGCCGGATCGGCCGGATGTCCCGGGCCCGTCGATCCGTCCGGAGGTTCCTGGCCAGTCGCCGCCCGCGGAGCTGGAGAGCTAGCGCCGCGCGGCCGGGACTGCATGCCGGGAATGGGCTGCGGCCGGGACTGTACGCCGGGACGGACTGCGGCCGGGCCTGCACGCCGGGCTGGCTGTGCTGCGCCGGAGCCCGGCCGCCGGGTGGTCAGGGCCGGATCGCGAGGCCGAGGGTGAGCAGTGCGCCGAATGCCAGCTGCAAGCGGCCAGTCTGGGCGAGGGCAGTGATCAGCTGCGGGCCGGTTGCGCGGCCGATCACCAGCCGGATGGGCGCCAGTGCGAACGGCAGCGCGGCCAGGGTCAGCAGCGTGAGCGGCGCGGTTACCGCCATGGCCGCGGCCGCGCAGAACGGGAGCAGGACACAGGCCAGATACAGCAGCCGGGTGCGCTCGTCGCCCAGCACGACCGCCAGCGTCCGTTTGCCGGTGAGCGCGTCCGACGGGATATCCCGCAGGTTGTTGATCACCAGCAGTGCGCAGGCGAGCAGGCCGACCGGCACGGACGCCGCGAGCGCGAGCCAGGCCACCGTACCCATCTGCACATATGCGGTCCCCGTCACGGCGGCGACGCCGAAGAACAGGAAGACGGCGACTTCACCGAGCGCGTGATACCCGTAGGGCCTGGTCCCGCCGGTATAGAACCAGGCCGCGGCGACCGCTGCGGCGCCAATCGGGATCAGCCACCAGGAGGTCATGGCCGCCAGCACCAGGCCCGCCACGCAGGCGATCGTGAAGCAGCCGAAGGCGGCGGCCAGCACTTGCCGGGGCGGGGCCAGCCGGGAGGCCACGAGCCGGACCGGGCCGACCCGCCGCTCGTCGGTGCCGCGGATCCCGTCGCTGTAGTCGTTGGCGTAGTTGACGCCGACCTGCAACGCGAGCGCGACGAGCAGCGCCAGCCCAGCCCGCCACGGCGCGAACCTGTGGTAGCCGATGGCGACGCCCGAGCCGACCACGACCGGCACGATCGCGGCCGGCAGGGTTCGCGGCCGCGCGCCTGCTACCCAGTCCCGTGCTACCGCCACGGCTCGCCCTTCGTCGCTGATCGGCGGGTCACAGACTAATCGGGGCCCGCGTGTCCCCGGTACGCCGGGGGCGCGAGATCCGCTGGGCCCGGGTGCGCGCAGGGCAGCCTGGCTCGGGGGCGCGAGGGCCGCTTGGCGCGCGGCCGGATCGCACTCCAGGAACCGGAACCCGGCATCCGAACTACTACTTTTCGAGAGAATACTCTTGGAGTATTCTCTCGGTTATGAGTGTTCCACTGACACTGCTTGGCCTGCTTGAGCGGGGGCCAAGCCACGGATACGACCTGAAACGGGACTACGACGCGTACTTCGGCCGGGGTAAGCCGCTGCGCTACAGCCAGGTGTACGCGACCCTGTCCCGGCTGGCCAGGGACGGGAGGGCGGTCGCCGGGCCCGTCGAGCAGGGGGCCGGGCCGGAACGCCGGCGGTACGTCATCACCGAGGTGGGCATGGCCGATGTGGAGCGGTGGCTGGCCGAGCCGGCCCCGCCGGAGCCGGACCTGCAGAGCGAGCTGTTCGCCAAGGTGGTGCTCGCCCTGATGCTCGGCCAGGCCGACGGCTACCTGGATGTCCAGCGGGCGGCGCACCTGCAGCGGATGCGCGAGCTCACCGAACTGAAGCGGCACGGCGAGCCCCTTGACGTGCTGCTCGCCGATCACGCCATCTACCGCCTGGAGGCTGATTTGCGATGGATCGATCACACGGCGGCGCGGCTGGACCTGCTCTCGCGAGCGGTGCGCCGGTGACCGCAGACCTTCCCGCCGTCACGGCGGCCCCCGGAACTGCGGCGATCGTCGAGGCGCGGCGGCTGGTGAAGTCGTTCGGCCAGACGCCGGCGCTGCGCGGCGCCTCGCTGGGCGTGCGGCCGGGCGAGATCCTCGCGGTCATGGGGCCGAGCGGGTCGGGCAAGTCCACCCTGCTGCACTGCCTGGCAGGGATCCTGACTCCTGAGGAGGGCGAGGTCTGGTTCGGCGGGCAGCGTCTGGACTCCCTAAGCGACGACCGGCGCAGCGCGCTGCGCCGGGACCGGTTCGGGTTCGTGCTCCAGTCCGGCCAGTTGGTTCCCGAGCTGACCGCGGAGGAGAACGTCGCCTTGCCGCTGCTGCTGTCCGGTGCCCGCCGCGGCCCGGCGATGACGGCGGCCAGGACGTGGTTCGCCACGCTCGGCCTGGACGGCCTGGAGCACCGCAGGTCCGGGGAGCTGTCCGGTGGGCAGGCACAGCGGGTCGCGCTAGCCCGCGGCCTGGTCGCCGGGCCGGAGGTACTGTTCGCCGACGAGCCGACCGGGTCGCTGGACTCGGTGTCAGGGGAGCTGGTGATGGACCTGCTGACCGCCGCCGCCCGCGAGCACGGCACCACTGTCATCCTGGTCACCCACGACGCCCGGGTCGCCGCCTACGCCGACCGGGAGGTCATCGTGCGGGACGGCAAGGTCAGCACGCTTACCGGGGCCCAGCCGTGATGGGGCTCGGACTGCGGCTGGTGATCAGCGGCGGCCGCGAGGCGATCACCCGGCTGGTCGTGCTGGCCGTCGCGGTCGGCCTCGGGGTCGGCCTGCTGCTGACCGCGGTGGCCGCGACCAACGCGGTCAGCACCTGGAACGGCCGCCACGCCTGGTTCTGGACCGGCACCGCGTGGGTGCCCGCCGGCCCGGCGAGCGCGGGCACCGCCCCGCTGTGGTGGCACCCCGGCAGCGACATCTTCAACGGCCAGCAGATCAACCGCTTCGACGTGGCCGCCACCGGCACCTCGTCGCCCGTGCCGCCGGGCATCCCCCGGGACCCGGGACCGGGCCAGTACTACGCCTCCCCGGCGCTGGCCGCGCTGCTGCGCGCCACCCCGGCGAACCAGCTGGCCGGCCGCTACCCCGGCCACCTGGCCGGGGTGATCGGCGACGCCGCGCTGCCGTCCCCGGACTCGCTGGTCAGCATCATCGGGCACACCCCGGCGCAGCTAGCGCACACCCCGAACAGCGTGCAGGTGACGTCGATCTCCACAACAGAGCTGGGCTGGCCGGTCCCCCGGACGGAGGCCAACCCCCAGGGCCTGCTCTATCCCCCGCCCGATGGGGGCGCCCCCGCGAGCGCCACCGACCTCATCCTGTCCGTCGTAGCGCTGGCCATCCTGGCCCCGGTACTGATCTTCATCGCCACCGCGACCCGGCTGTCGGCCGCCCGCCGTGAGGAACGGCTCGCGGCGATGCGCCTGGTCGGCGCGACCCGCAAGCAGGTCTCCCTGCTCGCCGCCACCGAATCGACGGCGGCGGCGCTGCTGGGGGTGGCGGTCGGCTTCGGGGTCTTCTTCCTGCTGCGTATCCCGGTCGCGGGCATCCCGTTCATCGGCGAGCCGTTCTTTCCAAGCGACCTGTCGCTCAGCCTGCCGGACACCCTCGTGGTCGCGATCGGCGTGCCGGTGGCCGCCGTGGTGGCGGCCCGGCTGGCGCTGCACCGGGTGCGTATCTCCCCGCTCGGCGTCGCCCGGCGGGCGACGCCGAAGCCGCCGCGGGCCTGGCGGGCGGTGCCGCTGCTGGCCGGCCTGGCCGAGCTCGCCTTCTGGACCATCCACGGCCACCCGGCCTCTATGTCCGGGCAAGTCCAGGCGTTCGCGTCCAGCTTCGCGCTTATCATCGTCGGCCTGTTCATCGCGGGCCCGTGGCTCACCATGGCCGCGGCGCGGGCCATGGCCCGGTGGACCAGCCGCCCCGGCACGCTGATCGCCGCCCGGCGCCTCTCCGACGACCCGAGGGCTGCCTTCCGCGCCGTCAGCGGCCTGGTGCTCGCCCTGTTCATCACCACCGTGGCCGTTGTGGCGATCACCACGCAGAACGCCAAGGAACTTACCCGGTGGGGCAGCGCCGCCGAGGCGAACGTGCTGACCGACCAGGTATCGGCATCGAACCAGGTGGCCGGCAACAGCGGCCCGGGAACGAATCCGGGCGCGGCAGGCCCGGGCCGGCCGCGCCCATCGGGCCGCTGACCGCACAGCTGAGCGGGATTCACGGCGTGCAGGGAGTGCTCGTGGTCCGCGCGGACCCGCAGCTGACCATCCCCGCGGCATTTCACAACCTCGGCGCCAATCAGGCCAGCACCAGTCCGGTCCCGGCCGGCGTGGTCTCGTGCGCGCAGCTCGCGACCGTCCCCGCCCTCGGCCGCTGCCCGGCCGGGGCGACAGCGGCGGCGTTCCCTTCAGACGGGTTCAACGGCCCCCTGACCGGCACGGACGCCACAACGATCACCTGGCCGGCCGTGACCGTCCCGGCCACGCGGCTAGACGCCCTCGGCGTGGACGCCATCAACGTGGGAACGGACGGCAGCACGCCGGCGGTCGAGCAGGCCAGGACGGTGCTCGAGAACGCACACGCGTACCCCGGCGTCAGCACGCCGTCCACCATCAGCGACATCATCGCGCAGGACAACTCGGCCAACAGCGACTACCAGCAGCTCGCTAACGTGGTGATCCTGGTCAGCCTGCCGATCGCCGGCTGCACGCTCGCCGCGGGCATCGCGGCCGGGCTCGCCGACCGCAAGCGGCCGTTCAGCCTGCTGCGGCTCACCGGCGCCCGGCTCGCCACGCTGCGCCGCGTCGTCGCGCTGGAAGGCGCCGTGCCGCTGCTCGCCGTGGCCGCCGTCGCGATCGGCACCGGGTTCGGCGCCGCCGCGATGTTCGCCTCCGAGGCACAGCAGCACCCGATGGTCGCGCCCGGTGCCGCGTACTACCTCCTCACCGCGGGCGGGATCCTGGCGGCCCTCGGCATCATCGCGGCCACCTTCCCGCTGCTGGCACGCATCACCGGACCCGAAGTCGCGAGAAACGAATGAACCTATCGCGCTGGCGGGAGGGCGCGGGCGGCGGCCGCGTGGATCTGGCTGATCTGATCTGCGTCCAGTCGCGGTTCTTGCTTTCTGGCTTGTCGCCTGAAGTACTTGCGGAGCCGCCGGCCGGCCAGCACATCGACCTCGCGCAGGCTGGCTACGGTCCACGGAATCGTCGGCCCGTAGATGGCCATCGCGGGCCTGACGTCGATCGGACGGCCCAGCGACGTGCTCAGCAGGCTGCTAGCCTGCGCTGCTTCCCAGACGGCATGCTCCAGGCGTCCCTCCTGGCCGAACGGGCCGTGATACAGCCGGCCCGACGCCGCGGCACGGACCGGCAGCCTGCGGTCCCAGCGTTCCGAATCCAGCGCGAACACCCCGGGCGGCCCGATCACCAGGTGATCGATGACCGAGTTGCTGCCCGGTATGGCCCGCGCGTTCAGCGCGACGTACCCCCGGCCCCTCAGCAACGCGAGGCGGCGCCGGGTACGGCGCTGCGCCGAAGTGACCCGGACCGCCGCCGGTATGACCGAGGTGGTCCGGGATCGGTAGATGATGTCCAGAATGACCACCGCGGCGGCGGCCGTCAGTCCCAGGCGCCAGTCCTGCCAGATCATTACGGCCACACCGATGGCGGTGGCCGTGATAGCGCGGGCAATCCAGATCGGTAGCCGAGGATCCGTCGCGAGCCCGGGAAATAGCGGCCGGAACTCCGGGACCAGGCGGCGGGGAGGCCCCAACCGGCTGGCCTGGCCGCGGCGCACGGCCCCGCCTGGCTCGTCTTGAGGTGACCTGGCTCAATTGCTGTCCCCGATCCGCACCGGCGCGCGCGTGGCCGGCGTCGGGCTGGCTGGGGTCGGGCTGGCTGGGGTCAGGGTGGGGGCGCTGGCCGGGGTCGGGCTGGCCGGGGTCGGCCTGGCCAGGGTCACCTGCCCGGCGCCCTGCCGCGGGGCCTCAGGTGGTCTGGTTTCCGCCACGTTGACGATCGGCTGAGTGATGGCTTCGGCCGGGACATCAGGCTCTGGCCTGGCCGTGTCGTGGTCTTGCTGTCCGGCCGGGAGGCGATGCTGCTTGTCGGCCTGAGCCGGTGACACGCCGACGTGCTCCTCCGGCTCTCGGTCCGCGCCTGCCGCTCTGACGGACTCCCGGTCCATATCTCTGAGAGTAACCGAATGACTGCGCTGAGAACACGCATGTTCGATTCTGCCCTGCTCGGGGCTACCCGGGGGGCGTGCTGGACCCCGCGGCGGGGCCGGTCTACCGTTCAGTAACGTGACCCAGATACATGACCTGACCGTGACGGAGCTTTCGGCCGCCATCCGCCGACTCGAGCTTTCCCCTGTAGAGATCACCGAGCACTACCTGGATCGCATTGACCAGCTGAATGAGCGGGTCGGAGCGTTTTATACGGTGACCGCCGACCTGGCCCGCGAGGAGGCGGCCCGGGCGGAGAAGACCGTGACCGACAGCCTGCGTGGTCCAGCAGATCCATCTGCCCTGCCGCTGCTGCTGGGCGTGCCGATCCCGATCAAGGATCTGAACATGGTCGCCGGGATCCGGATGACCTTCGGTTCGGCCGTTTTCGCCGACAACATCGCCGACGCGGATGACTACGTGGTCGCCGCGCTGCGAGCCGCCGGAGTAGTGATCACCGGAAAGACGGCGACCCCCGAGTTCGGACTGCCCTGCTACACCGAGACCAGCGTGGGGCCGCCCGCCCGGACCCCGTGGGACCTGACCAGGTCGGCTGGCGGGTCAAGCGGCGGGGCTGCGGCAGCGGTCTGCGCCGGGCTGGCCCCGGCCGCGCAGGGCAGCGATGGCGGTGGCTCCATCCGGATCCCGTCCAGCGTCTGCGGGCTGTTCGGGATCAAACCGTCCCGCGGCCGGATCTCCGGCGGCCCGCTCATGCCTGACCTCGCCGGGCTGGCCACGAACGGGCCGATCGCTCGCACTGTGGCCGATGCGGCGCTCCTGCTGGACGCGATGACCGTCAACCATGTCGGCGACATGTACACCTTGCCGCCGCTGCCCGCGGGCGAGACGTTCCGGGCTCATGCGGCCCGAGAACCTGGTCGGCTCAGGATCGGCCGCTCGCTGCAGCATGCGGTCGACGGGGCCACGGTGCATCCGGACTGCGTCGTGGCATATGAGGAGGCCAGCGCCCTGCTGGCGGAACTCGGCCACGAGGTAGAGGACATCGTGCTGCCGTTCGGCCCGGACGTCGTGCCGATGTTCGAGATCCTCTGGTACGCGATGGCCACCCTGGCCCCGATCGACCCCGCCCAGGAGAGCCGTCTGCTGCCGCTGACCCGTTATCTTCGCGATCGAGGCCAGCAGCTGAAGGCGACCGATGTGCTGTTCGCGCAGGCTTACCTGCAGGCTGTGATGCGTCCCGCGCTGGAGATGATGAACAACTACGACGCCATTCTCAGCCCGACCCTGGCGTCCCTCCCGGTGCCGGTCGGCTACTTCGATGAGGTGGAGCCCGCCGAGAATTTCGAGCGGCAGAAGCGGTTCACGCCCTTCACGGCCGCGTACAACCTGTCCGGCCAGCCGGCCGTCAACGTGCCGCTGCATTGGAATGCTGACGGGCTGCCGGTCGGGGTGATGCTGGCGGGCCGGATAGCCGACGAGGGCACCCTGATCTCGCTGTCCGCACAGCTTGAGGCCGCCCAGCCCTGGCAGCACCGGCACCCCTCGATCTGGTGAGCGTCTCGGCTTGCAGCGGCTAAGCCGGGGCGGGCGAGTCAGCGGCGCGGGCGGATCGGATCACTCGCGCCGTTGGGCCGGGTCAGCAGCCGCCCGGCGGCCCGGTCACCCCGACGCCGTCGGCCGGCTGATCCACAACCCCGCCGGCTGAGTTGCGCAGCACCGCGCCGAAGTGCACCACATACCACCGCCCGCGCCACGAGATCAGTGACGCGATGCCGATGGAACGCAGTTGATGATGCACGCGGTAGACGATCCGCGATCCGGCGACGTGCCAGTAGCCGACGCCGTTGAAACAGACGCCGGGATTGATCCAGCTGGCCTCGGACTCGGGCACGATGACCCGGACCAGCCGGGCGGAGCGGGCTTCGTGCCCCAGCAGGTCATGGGCTGCTCTGACATCAAGCAGGAAGTCCGCCACCAGCCGGGTGTGCCAGTCGGACGTCGGATCGGCGATCGCCTTCACCTGGCGGTAGGCACCAAGCGGGAAGAACGCGCGCATCCCATAGGCCGGCTTGCCGCTGGCGACCGCGGCCCACAAGTCGATCATCTCGGCATGGAAGGCGGCCGCGGTGGCGCTCGGAAACGCCCTGGTCTGCGGGGACGTCGCGTGCGTGGGCGGCACTGCGACCAGGATCGGGAAACTGGCGGCCCGCGGTTTCGCGGCTGGGCTGCTCGCTGGCGCAGTGACCGGCCTAGCCTGGCTAGCGCTGGCTGGGTGTTGCGGTCGCGCCGCAGTCCCGGTCCCCGAGGTGCCTGCGCAACCCGCGGCCAGGACGGCAATCGCCGTGGCCGCCATGGCCGCCGCGGCCAGGAACCGGGCCCTGGCGCGGGCCGAGACGTGGCCGGGTGCCTCGTCTTCTCCTTGCGATGATCGCGTTGCACTCACTGCGTACTCCAGCTGAGGGACGGGGACGCTGGCCCCCTGGCCTCGGGACCGCGTCCCGGTGCTAGCAGGCTAGCGGGGCGCCCGCGCCGCCATCGCCACTGACGAGGACATGGCGCAGCCGTATCCCGTTTCCGCTGGAATCCTCGGTTCCGGCATTAGCACGTAAGATCCGCGCGCTCCGCGGCACTTTTCTTTACTGGATCATGGTCGACCCACCGGATCCTTCGCGATCATGTTGCGGGAGCGGCGCTTACCCGCCTCGGGACACCGGGCACCGGGCCGAACACGGTCTGGCGCCGGTGTACCCGCGCAGCCGCAGCGCCCGGGCGACCTGACTTGCCACCGAGCACGGGTGGCGGCTGACATCGACCCAGCCATACCGCAGGGTCAGGACGCCATCCGCCGCAGCGGCATTGTCGCGACGGATGTCCTTCCACCTGGTGTCGCCCGGATGGGCAGCCTGGCCGTCAAGCTCGATGACGATGCGATACGCGTCATACAGGACGTCGCGGTACTCGGTGCGGCTGCCGCGCCTGACCCGGGCCTGCCGGACTGCCTCCGGCAGCCTATGGGGCCGCTCCACATCACGCACGTAGCGGTGCTCGAGCGCTGAGTGGATGCCCGCCCAGTCGGCGGTCAGCACCTCGCTCAGCTCAGCGCGCCAGCGGGTCCTGGCTCGCCGGTTCAGCGCCTCCGCCATCCGCGGCTGCATGGTCAGGCCACGCCCCAGCGCCCGGGTAACCCACCCGTAGGCCGTTTCGGCGGTGGCTGCCGTCTGGGCCAGATCGAGCACGGTCTCCTCGATCCGGGTTCTCGGCGGGGTCAGCGCGGGATGCCGGGCCTGACCCGCGCTCGCCGCGAGGTGGATGGCGAGGCCAGGAATCCGGATGACCCGCCGGTAGCCCGGAATCGTCACATGGGTGACCGTGCTGGGCTGATCGAGCAGGCCGAACAGTTCGGCGGCGGTGTCGTAGCTGAGCATGGCGCCGTCACCAGCCCATAGCACCGCTGCCCACAGGACGGCCTCCCGCCCCGGCGCACCGCTGAACACCGCGTAGACACCGGTGTGCAGGCGCTGCCAGCGCCCGCGCTGGACGCGTGACCGGACCGCGTCCGGGCTCAGGCCGCCGCCGAGCGCCTGCACCCGGCTCAGCACGCCGCGCTGGAACTGCGCCAGCTCCCAGAGTGACCCATCAAGCTCCTCAGGCATGACAGCCAGCGTGGCCGCGCGCACCGACAAACCGCCTCGCGCGGCGGGGGAGCTGTGGATAACGCAGGCGGCCACGCCGGAGTGGGAGGGGCGGCGACCCACGATGTCGCGATCGGGGTGCGCCGGGCTCGGGGGTGTGCCGCGACCCGGGGGCGCGTCCGGGCGCCCACGATGTCGCGATCGGGGTGCGCCGGGTCCGGGGGGTGTGCTGCGACCCGGGGGGCGTCCGGGCCCGGGGTGTGCTGCGACCCGGGGCGCGTCCGGGCCCCGGGCGTGCTGCGACCCGGGTGTGTAGGGCCAGGCGCCGAGGGCAATCATGGGGGGATGGTCGACCCCCACCTCCGCCGCCGGGCCGAAGCGGCCGGTATCGCGACGGTGTACCAGAACTGGCGCGGCGAGACCGTCGAGGTGAGCGAGGACACGCTGGCGGCGATCCTGGCCGCGCTGGGTGAGGTCCCCAAGATCGACCCGCGGCGCCTGGCCCCATCCCGGGTCCAGGAAGCAGGCAGTGCGGGCCTGGCCGCCGGTCCCGGCCGGACGGTCCTGGGGATTCACGATCCAGCTGTACTCCGTGCGGTCCCGCGGCTCCTGGGGCCATGGCGACCTGCGGGACCTCGCTGACCTGGCGGCCTGGAGCGCTCGCGAGCTGGGCGCGGGCTTCGTGCTGGTCAACCCCCTGCACGCGGCCGAACCACTGCCACCGATCAGCGCGTCGCCCTACCTGCCCATGACCAGGAAGTTCGTCAGCCCGCTCTACCTGCGGATCGAGGACATCCCGGAATATCAGCTGCTGCCCGAACGCGACCGGGACCGGATCACGGGCCTGGCGGCTCCGCTACGGGCCCGCAACGCCACCAGCGACCTGATCGACAGGGACGCGGTGTGGACCGCGAAACGAGCGGCCCTGGAGATCATCAGCGCCGTGCCGCTGACCGGGCCGCGGCTGGCTGCCTTCCAGCGGTTCCGCGAGCGCCAGGGCAGCGACCTGGACGACTGGGCCACCTGGTGCGCGCTCGCGCAGCTGCATGGGCCCGACTGGCGCAAATGGCCTGACCCCGTCAAGGAACCCCGTTCGGCCGCCGCCCTGGCCACCGAAGGCCGGCTCGGTAGCCAGCCAGCCTTCCACGCCTGGCTGCAGTGGCTGGTCGACGAGCAGCTCGCTGCGGCACAGCAGGCGGCCACGGCCGCCGGCATGGATACCGGCGTCATTCACGATCTCGCGGTGGGCGTGAACCCGGCCGGAGCCGATGCGTGGGCGCAGCAGGATCTGCTGGTCCCGGGGCTGAACGTGGGCGCACCGCCGGACGGGTTCAACCAGCGCGGCCAGGACTGGGCGCAGCCGCCCTGGCATCCGCAGCGGCTGGCGGCGGCGCGCTACCGGCCGCTGGGCACCTTGTTCGGCGCCGCACTGCGGCACGCCGGGGGGCTGCGGGTGGACCATGTGATGGGACTGCGGCGGCTGTGGTGCGTGCCCGCCGGGATGCCGCCCGACTGCGGCGCCTACGTGCAGTACGACTACGGCGCGAGCATCGCGGCGCTGGCCGGCGAGGCGGCCGCGGCCGGAGCGCTGGCCATCGGTGAGGATCTCGGCACCGTCGAGTCCTGGTTCCGCAGCTACCTGGCCGATCACGGCATCCTGGGCACCTCGCTGCTCTGGTTCGCCCGCGAGCCTGACGGCAGCCCGCTGCGGCCCGAGCACTGGCGGCAGCCCTGCATGGCCACCGTGGGCACCCACGACGTTCCGCCGGTCTCGGGGTTCCTGACCGGCGAGCAAGTGGCCGTCCGCGCCCGGCTGGGGCTCCTGAAAGTGCCAGAAGACGCAGAACGGGCCACCGCCGAGCAGATGCTGTCCCGATGGCGGGTCGCGCTGGTGCGGGAGGGCCTGATCGCCAGCCGGCCGGACCCGGATCCTGCGGACTTCACCGTCGCGCTCTATGCCTTCCTGGCCCGGACGCGCGCGGCGCTGATCGGCGTCTCGCTGGCCGATGCGGTCGGTGACTCCCGCACCCAGAACATCCCCGGCACCAGCGACGAGTACCCGAACTGGCGGATCCCGCTGTGTGACAGCGATCACCGCGCGGTGCTGCTCGAGGACCTCCCCTCGCTGCCGCTAGTCCAGGCGGTGGCGCTGGCTGCTGGACGACGCTGACCAGACGACAGCGGCCGGTCAGCTGGCCGTCTGGCGGTCGCGCTGCCGGCAGCGCAGCGCGCGCGCGACGTCGTCACGGCCCTCGACCAGCAGCCGCCGCAGCGGCGCCGGGGGATCGGTCCTGGCCATGTGGTCGTCGGCCGCGGTGATCGCCTCCTGGGTAACGACCCAGGACGGGTAGGCGAACTTGGCGAAGTGCTGCGCCATGTCCGAGGTCCAGTTCGGCCAGATGTCCGCGACGACATCGAAGAATCGCTGGAAGTACGGGGCGAGCAACTCGTCCTGATCGGGGCTGGTAAAGCCGGCCAGCATCGCGCGGAACGTCGCGTTGGCCAGCTTCCCGCCGGTGATCTCGGCCCAGGCCGCCTCCTTGGCCTCCGGGGTGGGGATCGCGGCGCGGCAGGTCGCCGCGTGCCGGGCGCCAGCATCCGTGGCGTCCCTGGCCAGCTCGGCGTCGATTTCGGCGGGCTGCGCCGCGCCGCGGCTGACCAGCCGGCGCAGCAGGCGCCAGCGGAACTCGGTGTCCACCGCCAGCCCGTCGATGGCCGCGGACCCCGCCAGCAGCCCGGACAGCAGGCTCAGCTCGTCGGGGGTGATGGCCACGCCGGCGAAGGCCTGGGCGTAACCGAGCTGGCGGTCCGAGCCTGGCTCGGCCTGCTGGAGCAGGGCGAGTAGCGCGGCGGCGATCCGCGGCAGGGCGCCCTCGCGCCAGGCCGGGTCGGCGAACCGCCGGGCTGCCGCGCCGGCCTGGCCGAGCAACGTCTGCATCACGCTGATGTCGGTGACGGAGTCCACGCCCGCCAGCACCAGGCTGACGTAGTCACGGGCGGCCATCTCGGCGTCCCGGCACATGTCCCAGGCCGCCGACCAGCACAGGGCGGCGGGCAGCGGATCGGTGAACTCGCCGATCGAGCCGATCAGCGTCCGCAGCGAGCGGTCATCCAGCCGGACCTTGGCGTAGCTGAGGTCATCGTCATTGACCAGCACCAGGTCGGGGCAGCGGGTGCCGGCCAGTCCCGGTATCTCGGTACGCTCGCCGGCGATGTCCGCCTCCACGCGCTGCCGCCGGGTCAGCCCTGTCTCGGTCTGGTCGTACAGGCCGATCGCGATCCGGTGCGGCCGCAGCACCGGGTGGCTGGCGCTGGCCGTCTGGAGCACCGCGAAGCTGGTCCAGTTGCCGTCGGCTCCGACGGACAGCTCGGGCCGCAGGGTGTTCACCCCGGCGGTCTCGAGCCATGCCTTGGACCAGGTCGACAGGTCACGGCCGGATGCCTCCTCGAGGGCGGCGAGCAGGTCGCTGAGGGTCGCGTTGCCCCAGGCGTGCTTGGCGAAGTAGCCGCGCAGCCCGGCCAGGAACTGCTCCCGGCCGACGTATGCCACCAGCTGCTTGAGGACCGCGGCGCCCTTCGCGTAGGTGATCCCGTCGAAGTTCACCTCGACCGTCGCGATGTCGGGGATGTCGGCGGAGATCGGGTGGGTGGTGGGCAGCTGGTCCTGCCGGTACGCCCAGGCCTTCCAGGCCTGGGCGAACGTGGTCCAGGCGGTGCTCCAGCGGGTCGCCTCGGCCTGCGCGACGGTGCCGGCCCAGGTCGCGAAGGACTCGTTCAGCCACAGGTCGTCCCACCACCGCATGGTGACGAGGTCACCGAACCACTGGTGCGCCATCTCGTGCATGATCGTCTCGGCGCGGGACTCCCTGGCGGTGTCGGTCACCCGCGAGCGGAACACGTAGTCCTCGAGGAAGGTGACGCAGCCCGCGTTCTCCATCGCGCCGGCCTTGTACTCCGGCACGAACAGCTGGTCGTACTTGCCGAACGGGTACCGGACGCCGAACTCCCGGTGGAAGTAGTCGAAGCCCTGCCGGGTGACCTCGAAGATCTCGTCCGGGTCGAGGAAGCTGGCCAGTGACGCGCGGCAGAAGATGCCCAGCGGGATGCCGTCGTGCTCGTCGCGGATCACGTGATACGGGCCCGCCGCGACCGCGGTGATGTAGGTCGACATGACGGCTCCGGCCGGGAAGTGCCAGCGCTCGCGGCCTTCCCCGGCCGGCTCGGCCTCGACGTCCGGCGCGGCGTTGGAGACCACCAGCCAGCCCGGCCGCGCGATCACGGTGAACTCGTAGGTGGCCTTCAGGTCCGGCTGGTCGAAGCAGGCATACATCCGGTTCGCATCGAAGGTTTCCAGGTCAGAGTACAGGTAGATGCTGCCGTCGGCCGGGTCGGCGAACCGGTGCAGCCCCTCGCCGCTGCGCGAGTAGGCGCAGTCAGCCACGACCCGCAGCTCATTGGTCGCCGCCAGGCTGTCCAGCGTGATCCGGTAGCCGTCGAAATTATCGGCTGGCACCCGGGTTCCGTTCAGCGTGATCTCGGTCACCGTGGGCGCGGTCAGGTCGACGAAGGTCGACGCGCCCGGGCCCGCGCAGCGGAACCTGACCGTCGTCGTCGACCGGAACGTGGTTTCTCCGCCGGTCACGTCGAGTTCGATCAGGTAGGAGTCGATGTCGAGCAGTCGTGCGCGGTCCCGCGCTTCGTTGCGCGTGAGGTTCCGAGCCAAAGTGCCGATCCCTTCGGTGGGCTATCTGTTCCTGAATAGTCCCATGCTGCCGCATGGAATGAGCTGGGCCGCAACCTAGTTACCAGCAGCATCAGTCTCTCGCCGCAGGAGTACGCATGACCGAGCAGCAACTCGCGGACGTTGACTTCTGGTTTGACCCGCTCTGTCCCTGGGCCTGGATAACCTCCCGGTGGATGCTGGAGGTGCAGGAGGTGCGCCCGGTCCGGGTGCGCTGGCACGTGATGAGCCTCGCCGTGCTCAATGAGGGCAAGGAGGGCCTGCCCGAGCGCTATCAGGAGGCGATGCGGAGGGCGTGGGGCCCGGTGCGGGTCTGCATCGCGGCCGAGCAGAAGTTCGGCTCCGAAGTTCTCGGCCCCCTCTATACCGCCCTAGGCACGCGCTTCCACCTGGAGAAGGCCGAGAAGGACCGCACGACGATCGAGGCCGCACTGGTCGAGGCGGGGCTGCCGGCCGACCTGGCCGACGCCATGGAGTCGACCGAGTACGACGAGCCTCTGCGTGCCTCGCACTGCGACGGCATGGACCGGGTCGGCTACGAGGTGGGGACCCCGGTGATCTCGGTTAACGGGTTCTCCTGTTTCGGCCCGGTGGTCACGCCCATTCCGCGCGGTGCGGCTGCGGCCCGGCTCTGGGACGGCTTTCTGCTGGTCACCGGCACAGAAGGATTCTTTGAGCTGAAGCGGAGCCGGACCAGGGAGCCGACCTTCGACTAGCCCGCCAGCGCCTGCACGGTCCAGGCACAGCCGGAACGGACGGCCAGCCGATCCGCCCGGCGCGCGGTCCGGCCACCCGGCGGCTTTGCCTCCTGGATGCCATGCGCGAGGATGGAAGGCATGCGCAGTAACTACATCGGCGGTAACTGGACGTCGTCAGCAGGCGAGCTGGCCATCGACGTGCTCAACCCCGCGACTGAACAGGTGATCGATCAGGTCCCGGCTGGTCATGAGGCAGATGTGGACGAGGCGGTGCGCGCTGCGGCGGCGGCGCTGCCGTCCTGGTCAGCCACCACCCCGGCGGAACGGGCCGGCTGGCTGGAAGCGGCGCGCGCGCTGCTCGAGCAGCGGGCCGACCAGGTCGCCGCGACCATCACCGCTGATGTCGGCTCGCCGGTCAGCTTCGCCAGGAAGGTCCAGGTCGGAACGCCGCTCGCGGTGCTGGCCAGCTACGTCGACCTGGTGGCCAGCTACAACTTCGGCGGCGACCGGGTGGGCAACTCGCTGATCGTCAGGGAGCCGGTCGGGGTCGTCGGCGCCATCACGCCGTGGAACTATCCGCTGCACCAGGTCGTGGCCAAGGTGGCCGCGGCGCTCGCCGCAGGCTGCACCGTGGTCCTGAAGCCGAGTGAGGTGGCGCCGCTCGCCGCCTACGAGCTGGCCGAGATCTTCCATGAGACCGGGCTGCCCGCAGGCGTGTTCAACCTGGTCAGCGGGACCGGGCCGGTGACCGGGGCGGCCATCGCGGCCCATCCGGGCATCGACGCGGTGTCGTTCACCGGCTCCGCGGCGGCTGGCCGGCGGGTCGCCGAAGCGGCGGCGGCCACCGTCAAGCGGGTCACCCTGGAGCTGGGCGGCAAGTCGGCCAACGTGATCCTGCCCGACGCCGACCTGGCTACCGCGGTGAAGGTCGGGGTGGCCAAGGCCTTCATCAACTCCGGACAGACCTGCAACGCGCTGACCAGGATGCTGGTGCACCGGGACGCCTACGATGAGGCGGTCGGCCACGCCGCCAAGAACGCCGAACGCTACCTGACCGGCGATCCGCTCGCCGAGGGCACCAGGCTGGGGCCGCTGGTCTCAGCCGCGCAGCGGGACCGGGTCCGCGGCTTCATCGAGCAGGGCGTGGCCGAGGGCGCCCGGATGGTGCTCGGCGGGCCGCAGGCCCCGGCCGGGCTTGATCACGGCTACTTCGTGCAGCCCACCGTGTTCGCCGACGTGCGCCCGGACATGACGATCGCGCAGGAGGAGATCTTCGGCCCGGTGCTGTCGGTGCTCGGCTACGCCACCGAGGATGAGGCCGTGCAGATCGCGAACGGCACCCGGTACGGCCTGGCCGCCAGTGTGTGGTCGGCCGATCAGGACCACGCCGTCTCGGTGGCCAGGGAGCTTCGCGCCGGGCAGGTCGAGATCAATGGCGGCGCGTTCAACGTGGCGGCCCCGTTCGGCGGGTTCGGGCAGTCCGGCTACGGGCGCGAGCTCGGGGTCCCGGGCCTCGAAGAGTTCCTCGAGGTCAAGGCGCTGCAGTTCTGAACCGCGCGCGAGCCCGCCGGGCGGTCAGCGCAACGGCCGGAAGAACTCCCGTAGCTCGGCGGCGAGCAGGGCGGGTTCCTCCAGCGCCGCGAAATGACCGCCGCGGGGCAGCTCGGTCCACCGGTTCACGGTGAAGTAGCGCTCGGCCAGCTCCCGAGGCGGCCGCCCGGCCGGCACGTATTCGTTGGCGAAGATGGCAAATCCGGCTGGGACCGGGATCGGCGTCCCGGCCGCAAGCGGCGCGCCGTGCCGCCGGTACTCGTAGTAGTGCCGGACCGACGAGGTGATGGTCGAAGTGACCCAGTAGATGGTCAGGTTGGTCAGCAGCTGGTCACGGGCGAACCGGGACTCCACATCGCCGCCGCAGTCGCTCCAGGCGCGGAATTTCTCCACGATCCAGGCGGCCAGCCCGGCTGGCGAGTCAGCCAGCCCGTAACCGAGCGTTTGCGGCTTGGTGGCCTGGATGTCGGAGTAGGCGCCTTCCTCCCGATCCCAGCGGTCAACGGCGGCCAGGTACTCGCGCTCGGAGCTTGACCACGGCTCGGGCGGCTCGGCGAAGCTCAGCGCGCTGAGGTGGATGCCGGCCAGCCGGTCTGGGTGCCGGCTGCCCAGGCGGCTAGTCACCCCGGCGCCGATGTCGCTGCCGTGCGCACCGAAACGGCCATACCCGAGCCGGCCGCTCATCAGCTCGCACCACAGATCCGCGATGCCCGAGTTGACCAGGCCAGGAACCTCCGGGCGGCTCGAGAAGCCGAAGCCAGGCAGGGACGGCACCACTACGTCGAAGGAGTCCGCAGGGTCACCGCCCGCCGCCCCGGGATCGGTGAGCAGCGGGATCAGGTCGACGTATTCGGCGAATGAGCTCGGCCAGCCATTCGTCAGGATCAGCGGCAGCGGATCGGGGCCCCGGCCGCGCTCATGGACGAAATGCACATCCAGCCCGTCGATGCGCGCCCGGAACTGCGCGAAGCGGTTCAGCCTGCGCTCGGCCGCCCGCCAGTCGAAGCTGCCCGCCCAGGTGGCGAGCAGGTCCCGAAGATAGCCTAGGTCGGTGCCGTAGTCCCAGCCGGCGGTGGCCAGCTGGTCGGGCCACCGGGTGCGGGCGATCCGGGCCCGGAGGTCGTCGAGGACCCGGTCATCGATGGCGATCGTGAACGGCTCGATGCGGTTCTCTTTCGACACCTCTAAACGATAACACTGGTGTCGGTCAATGCAACCAGCTAATCGGTACGCTGGTGTCGTGATGGCCGTGTCTGCCGCTTCTGCCGTGTCTGCCGCTTCTGCCGTGTCTGCCGCTTCGGCCGCTGCCGGGCGGCGCGTCGTTGAGGCGTTCCTCAACACGCTCGACGAGCGAAGCTACAGCCGCTATGGGGTGCGGCACGCCGGAGGCGACGAACTGGCCACGCCTGCGCAGCTGGCCGGCTGGCTGGCCGATCATGGCCTGGTCGCGCCGGGCACCCGGGCGGGACCAGGCGACCTTTCGGCGGCCCTGGCCCTGCGCGCGGCACTCCGTGCCGCGCTGCTGCTGCGGTCTGGCCAGCCAGCCGGCCAAAATGACCTGGACCGGGTCAACGAGGTGCTGGCCAGCTTCCCGCTCCGGCTGGACCTTCGGTCAGATGGCACGCTGCGGCTGGCCGTGAGCGGACCGGGCGCTGGCGCCGCTGCTGGTGCCGCTGGTGCCGCTGGCGCCGTTGATGGTACTGCTGGCGCTCTCGGTTCCGCCGGGGTCGCCTCCGCCGGGGCCAGCGGTTCCGCCGGGGCCGCCTCCGCCGGGGCCAGCGGTTCCGCCGGGGTGGCCCGTTTCATTGGGGTCGCCGGGGTCGCCGGGGTCGCCGCCCTCGCCGCCACGTGCGCCGCGGATGGCAGCTGGCACCGGCTCCGGATCTGCGCGGCCCAGGACTGCCGATGGGTCTTCTATGACACGTCCCGCAGCGGAGCCGGGCGCTGGTGCTCCATGGCTACCTGCGGTAACCGGGACAAGACCCGCAGGTACCGCGAGCGCCACCAGGCCGCCACGGAGTCACCGCGGAGGGGCTGAGCACGGCAGGGGCGGGCCCGCGTGACTTGCTAATGCGGCTGGGGCTAATGACTTGCTAATGCGGCTGGGCAATCCGCGCGACCACCGCGTTCGCGGCCCGCACCAGGTCGGCCGGGGCCAGCTCGATCTCCAGGCCCCGCCGTCCGGCGCTGCAGAAGATCGTCGGATGGTTCTGCGCGCTGGCATCGACGATCACCGGAAGCCGCTTGCGCTGGCCCAGCGGTGAGATGCCGCCGGCCACATACCCGGTCGCTCGCTCGGCGGCCGCCAGATCGGCCATCGCCGCTCTCTTGCCGCCTGCGGCCGCCGCCAGTGCCTTGAGGTCGAGCTGGCCGGCGACAGGTACCACGGCGACGGTCAGTCGGCCGTCCACGTTGGCCACCAATGTCTTGAACACCCGATCGGCCGGCACGCCTAGGACCTCGCTGGCTTCGGTGCCGTAGGAGGCATGTCGCGGGTTGTGGTCGTAGGCATGAACGGTATGGGCAATTCC
Source organism: uncultured Actinomycetota bacterium (assembly GCA_963775745.1). Classification (GTDB taxonomy): domain Bacteria; phylum Actinomycetota; class Actinomycetes; order Streptosporangiales; family Streptosporangiaceae; genus DATBGO01. The sequence continues at coordinate 160,422 of CAVZKE010000017.1, read as the reverse complement.
CTGCCGGTCCAGCAATGTGATCGCCGGAGTTGAATGTCCCGCCACATTGGCAGCCTAGGAGATCGGCGCAGCCCGCTCAGCCCCATACCGGGATGGCCGCCTTTCCGCTGTGCAGGCGATTCCGCGGCGTACTGTTTCCAGTCCCGACCCGCCAACAGTAAGGCAGCCGGGTCGAGCGGCTGCTCGGTCAGCAGCCGACGAACGTCGCGAACATCCGCCATCAGCGTGTCGCGGGCTCCACTGCGCGTGCGACCAGGGCTACGAGTACGGCCTCGTAGATGGCAACCACCGTAGCGATGAGTGTGACTAACGTTACGGAGTCCATGATCAACAGTATCTCCTGCCATGGTCGGTATGTTGGCGTTTCCATGCCAGGATCACCAGGTCAGCGAGTTAGGCCCGTACTGGTCGGCAGCGACCTGGGAGCAGCGCCGGTGATGATCCCCGATCATGTGCCGGCGATTCGTGTTCCTCGTGATCAGGCGACTAGCCGGGCCTGGCGGCCCGCTCAGCCCCAGGGCCTGGCGGCCCGCTCAGCCCCAGGGCCTGGCGGCCCGCGCCGCCCAGTAGGCGCCGGGCGGCTCGGCGAGGTCAAGCTGCGGCAGGGCGCCGACGGTCAGCGCCGTCAGGTTGTCCCGGAGCTGCTGCCGCGTTACGGCTCCAGAGAGCACGATGCCGGCCCAGGGATTGGCGAGTGCGGCCGCCAGCGCGATCGCGTCTGTGGTGACATTTGCCGCCGCGGCCAGCGCGGCCAGCTGGGCGGGCGGACCGGCTTGGTCACCTGATGGCGCCAGCCGCCCGTTCGCCAGGGCCTCCTTGATCAGGATCGTCCATCCGGCCGCGGCAGCCTCAGCGGCGGCCGGGCCGACGGATGGCTCGAGCAGGTTCCAGGTCACCTGCGCGGCGCTGAACAGCCGCTGCCCGTCGACTCTGGCGCGCAGGGCGCGCCGCAGCGTATCGGCTTGCCCAGGGCCGCTGGTGCTGATGCCGATGATCACGCCCTCGGCGCGCAGCCGGGCGAGCCCGGCGAGCAGTGCTGGGTCTTCGAGCAAACCCGAATCCGCGGTCAGCGAGTGCACCTGATACAGCGCGAGCCGCTCGCCGAGCAGCACCCGGGTCTGGGCAAGCTGGGCGGTGAACATGGCCAGCGAATGCTCCTTGACCTCATGCCGGTCAGCGTCGATCCGCCAGCCGCCGGTGTAGCGGTAACCCCATTTGGAGCCGGCGACCGCGTCAGGATGACCGCGCTCGGCCAGCCAGCCACCGAGGAACTCCTCGGCTAGCCCGTAGGATCTCGCCGCGTCGAAGTACCTGATCCCCGCGCCGTAGGCGGCGTCCAGCATCGAGAACGTGCGCGCCCGCAGCCCGGCGATGCTGCGGTCGGGCAGGTCGGCCGCCCGGCCGACGGTGATGTAGGCCGGGCGCCCGAGCGCCGCGAGGCCGAGGCCGATTCGCGAGACGGCCGGGCCTCCGGGCGCCAGCGTGGTGACCGGCATGGCCGCCGCGAGGACCGGGTGATCTGCTGACGTGTTCAACTCGGCGTACCTCAGCATCAGCCTGGCTCGGCGGGCCCGGGTGGGTGCTGAGCAGGCCGCCATCCGGCGGACAGCTCAGCGATCCGGCTGACTCAGAAGCTAACAGTAAGGCTGAGATCGGCAGTCCCGGCTCAGCAGGTTGCCTCGCCTGAACAACGCCCTGCGGCGGTGCATCGCCGGACTACTCTGACCGTTTTGTCCGGTGATGCACCAATGCGCGGGGTTCTTACCCCGTACGATCACCGCGGCAATGGCGGCGATGGCGCAGCGCTGTGGTTCTTTAATGGCGGCAATGGCGCCTTACTGCTGAAACAACCACACAAAAGTGCCATTGCCGCTAATGCGATGGCCCAGGATCGCTGTTGCCGGGCCCGCGTTGCGATGGCCGCAGCAGTATCGCCGCGTCGGCACTGGGGGACGGCTCAGCAGACGAGGTGGCGGGGTACATGAGGCGTGCGGTGGACGAGATGCGCAGGTGTCAGCGACTCTGCGCGTGGTGGACGAGATGCGCAGGTGTCAGCGACCCCGGCGGCGCCGGCGAGCGCGCCTGCCGGGCACACCACTGGTCGGTGCCGGGGGCTGCGCAGGTGGGCGCGATAGTGCGCCAGGCGGTTTGGCCGCCTGCTCGGCTGCCGCGGGCTGGGCTGCCGCGGGCTGGGCTGCCGCGGGCTGGGCTGCCGCGGGCTGGGCTGCTGCGGGCTGGGCTGCTGCGGGCTGGGCTGCTGCGGGCTGGGCTGCTGCGGGCTGGGCTGCTGCGGGCTGGGCTGCTGCGGGTGGCTCGGGTCCGGGCTGACCTTTGGCGGGCGGGGCGGCCTGGCCCACTCGCGGAGGCCGTACTGGTCGGCCTGCTCGCATCGCCCGGCCGTCCCGGGCTCGCGGGTCGGGATGCGCCTGGCCCAGTTCATCCCGGTCCGCTGGCCCGCGGTCCTGCGCTCCGCGCCGGTCCTGCGAACCGCGCCGGTCAGGCTGTCCACCCCGGTCAGGCTGTCCACCCCGGTCAGGCTGTCCACCCCGGTCAGGCTGCCCGCCCTGGTCAGGCTGGTGTCCGCGCCGGTCCTGCGGTCCGCGCCGGTCCTGTGGCCGGCGCCGGTCCGAGCCGGCTGCCTGCGCGTCGAGGCTCTGAGCCAGCTCCTCGTGCTCGGGATGGGGCCGGGAGACGTCCCGGGCGCGCATGGCGGCGTCCACCGTCACCTTCATGCCTGGCATCGCATCCTCCCCGGCCATTATCAGGCACAACCGGTCAGAAGATCGCCGGGCACCAGGGTGCCGGATCCCACGCGAGGGCGGCCGAGAGCCCGGCCAGTGCGCCGGCGCGGTGCTCGGCGACCAGGCCCGCAGCAGCCAGCGCACCCAGCCTGGTACCGCCCAGGTAGGTGGCACCGAGCGCCTGGACAGGCAACGCGACATCGGCTCCCGCCGTGGTCCGCGCGCAGCAAGCCGGGCTGGCTGGCCCGCCTGCCTGCAGCCGCCACCGGCCGGCGTTGCCGGGCAGGTTGTCGTCGGTCACTTCGATCACGAGATCCACCGGGCACGCGTAACGCCGCTGCCTCAGAGCCCGCGGGACATCGATCAGCCGGACCCACAACCCGTCAGTGAGCTGCGCGCGCGCCCGGCGGCGATCGGCGAGCAACTGCAGCAGCGGATCATCGACCGGTCGCATGCGGGCCCGGACCTCGCCGACCAGATCCCTGGTGAGCAGGTCCCCCCAGATCGCCGCCCAGGCCTCAGGGCCGTTGGCCACCAGTTCCCTGACATTCAGCACGCCAGCCGGAATTCCGTCATCGCCCCATTCGGGCTGGACGCCGTAGAGAGCGTAGCCGCGCGGGCCCGAATCGTCCTCGGCGATCACGCAGCGCTGCGGAGACGTTCCGCGCCGGGCGTGTTCAGGGTCGGCCAGCAGCGACTCCCACCAGCGGTCATCTCGGGCATACATGCCGGGCCTGCTGGGCAGCACGGCCTCGTAGACGGCGGCCAGCTCGGCCTGCGTCGGCTGCGCATCGGCGATCCGCAGCCGCAGCCCACCGGCCGTCGGCGACTCGGCGCCGGCTCCGAAACCGGGCCAGGCAGGTCTGGCCAGCTGTGCCTCACCGCGCCGGATCGTGAACCTGAGCTGCGCCGACGCTGCGCCGTATCCGTACCGCCCGTAGATGGCCGACTCCGAGGCGAACAGCGCCGCGACCGCCTCGCCGTCCTCGCTCAGGTCGGTGAGCTGGCGGCGCATCAGACTGGACAGGATGCCGCGGCGCCGGTGCGAGGGCAGGACGGCTACCGCCGTCACCCCGGCGACATCAGCGATAGCTCCGGGCACCGTCATCGTGAAGCTGTACGCCCCGGCCGTCGCGACCATGCTGGCCCGGTCGAATGCGGCCAGGCTGCGATCGGGCTCGAAGATATTGAGTTCGTGCTGCCGGGCGGTCTCGCTCGGTGCGGTGGAGTTGAAGGCGTGCTCCGCCACCGCATAGAAGGCGGGAAACTCGGCTACTCCGATCGGCCGGACCGGATACGCGGCTGCCATGCCATCATTCGTACCCTGCGGGCCCCGCCGGCCGCGAACCAGTTTCCGATGCGCCTGGTGATGCCTGCCAGGCAGCTAGCAGTGCGGATCTACCGGTACAGTGCCGGCATCATGGTTCATCGTGTCCCGCAACGGCTCGCGGCCACGGTGCCCGCAGCACTGCGGCGGCTCCGTGGCGTGATCCGGCGGCAGTTCATCACCAGCAACCGGCGCCTGGCGTTCGGGCTGGCGATCATGGTTGTGATCATCGGCGTGGCGGCGGTCCGGCTTTCGGTGTCCTGGTTCTCGCCCGGCGTGATGATCCTGCCGATCCTGGCGGGCGGCCTGCTGCTGTGGCCGCGGGCGCTGCGGATCTTGTTTTGCGTGATCGCGGTGATGCTGGTCTATGACGGGCTGGAGGGCCGCGCCGACCCCGGAATCATCGCCACGATCGTGGTGACCGCGCTGATTGCAGACGTGCTCGCCCGGACCAGGGAGAAGCTCGGCATGCAGGGACTGCGCGGCGATCAGATGCTGATTGAGCTAAGGGACCGGATCCGGGCCCAGAGCAGGCTGCCCGAGCTGCCCGAGGGCTGGAAGTCCGTCTCGGTGCTCCGGCCCGCGGGCGGCGCGTCGTTCGGCGGCGACTTCGTGGTCTCGGCCTGCGACGGGAAGACGCTCGAGGTCGGGCTGGTCGACGTGGCGGGCAAAGGGATCGACGCGGGAACCCGGGCGCTGCTGCTGTCCGGCGCGTTCGGCGGGCTGCTCGGCTCGGTTCCCGCGGAGCAGTTCCTGGCCTGCTGTAACTCCTACCTGCGCCGCGGGGACGTGGCTGAGGGCTTCGTCACGGCGGTGCACCTCGCGCTTGACCTGGCGACCGGCGAGTATGTGGTCGCCTCGGCCGGTCACCCGCCTGCCGCACATTTCGAGGCCGGCAGCGGCCAGTGGCGGCTGACCCAGGCGCGCGGCGTGGTCCTGGGCGTCGTGCCGGACCTGCGCAGCGTCCCCGAACGGGGTGCTCTGCGACCTGGAGACGCGCTCATGCTCTACACCGATGGCCTGATCGAGGCACCGGGCCGGGACATCGACGTGGGCATCGACCGGTTGCTCGGCGCCGCTGACCGGCTGGTGACGTCAGGATTCGGAACGGGTGCCGCCCGGCTGGTCCAGACGATGCAGGCCGGGAAGCGTACCTCCGATGACTGCGCGCTGGTGCTCATCTGGCGGGGCTGACGTACTCGGCGCTGGCGCTCAATAGCTAGATGGCGTGCTCGACCGGGGCGATCAGGACGTCACGGGAGGACGCGCGCTGACGCGCGTCGCATAGCACGACGGGCACGTCGGGATCGAGATCGAGCGCGGTGCGCACCGCGCCAGGGGGAAAGCGCTTCGCGCCGTCGAAGCAGTTGACCGCCACGATGAAGGGCGTGCCGCGGCGCTCGAAATAGTCAACGGATGCGAAGCTGTCGGCGAGCCTGCGCGTGTCCGCCATGACGACTGCGCCGAGTGCACCAAGCGCGAGTTCGTTCCACATGAACCAGAACCGGCGCTGCCCTGGCGTGCCGAACAGGTATACGACCAGGTCCTGCCGGATGGTGATCCGCCCGAAGCCCATTGCGACCGTGGTGGTGGACTTCTCCTCGACGCCTTCGGTCAGGTCAACGTGCGTGCCCGGCTCGCTCAGGTGCTCCTCGGTGCGCAGCGGCCGGATCTCGGTCACCGAGCTGACCATCGTGGTCTTGCCCGCGCCGAACCCGCCTGCGATCAAGATCTTGATCGCTACGGGGGTGGCCTGCGGCTGGGCAGGCTGATCAGAGCCTGCGTAGCCCATCGGCCACCTCCCTCAGCAGTTTCGGGTCCGTCAGCCTCAAGGGCACCGGATGATGAACGGCGACCAGCCCGCGGTCGCGCACATCGGCGATCAGGATCCGGACCACCCCGAGCGGAAGGTCAAGGTCGGCGGCCAGGTCGGCCACGGAGATCGGGAGACGGCACCGGCGCAGCAAGGTCAGGTGCTCGGGCTCGAGGCCCTGATGATCGGCATGGGCGCCGCGGATGGCGACCACCATGGAGACCAGATCGAAAACTCTCGCCGCTCGGCCGGGTCCGGCCGCCGATCAGCGCGTATGGGCGGACTACGGGGTCGGCATCACGGTCAAGCCATCTGTCTTCGGCCGGAGACACCAGACATCACTTCATCTCTGGGCCGGCCGGCACCGGCCGCGGCGCGACGGCCAGGTGCTTTCCCACCCGTTTGACCAGGACCGCCATCTCGTAGGCGACCAGGCCCGCGTCGGCTTCAGCCGTGGTCAGGACGGCCAGGCAGCTGCCCTCGCCAGCCGCGGTCACGAACAGGAAAGCCGATTCCATCTCGACAATGGTCTGCCTGGCCTGACCGCCGCCGAATTGGGCACCGACGCCCCTGGCCAGGCTCTGAAAACCAGCTGCCACCGCGGAAAGGTGCTCCGCGTCCTCCCGGCCCAGACCCGCGGACGCGCCGATGGCGAGGCCATCCCTGGTCAGGATGACGGCCTTGTCGATATGGACGACCTTGGCGACCAGGTCATCAAGAAGCCAGTCGAGTTCGCTGGCGCGGCTCATGGGATGCCCCCCTGGTGGTCTAGCCCGCGGCGGTTCGGCGGGTCATTCATCACTCCGCTCCGCGTCGCCGCTATCGTGGCGGTCTGTGCTCAGCGCAGCTTCGGCTCCTGGAGCTGAGGAGGCTGATTCATAACGCCCGCGCTCCCACCCCCGCTGCAAAGCCGAGACCGTGCTGCGCGCGGCCTCCGGTGACCGTGCGCCCGCGTGGTCCCCGGCCGCTCCGGCGGGCCCGGCGCCGCCGGATCTCAGCTGCGGCGCCAGGCTGGCCTGGCGAATCCGTATCGGCAGGCCGAACTCGGTCAGGTCGGTGGTTGTCATGCGCGCGTCGTCGACGTCGGCGGTCTCGTCCGGTGCCTGACCGTGTCCGACGGTGACCGAGCCGTCCGCTGCGGTCGGTCCGGCAGGTGCTGCGGGCGCCCCGCCCGGGACCTCGGACGCCCCGCCCGGGACCTCGGACGCCCCGCCCGGGACCTCGGACGCCCCGCCCGGGACCTCGGACGCCCCGCCCGGGACCTCGGACGCCCCGCCCGGGACCTCGGACGGCCCGGACGGGCCAGTCGCCCAGCGGTCCGGGACGGTCCATGGGTCGAACGCTGAGCCGGACGAAGCAACGGCAGGGACAGGCGGGCTCCCGGCTGCCGAGGCAGGCGGGCGACGAGCAAGGACGGGGGACTCATCGGCGTCCGTGGCATCGGCGTCCGTGGCGGGTAGCCCGGCGGCCGAGCCAGCTGGCGAAGCGGGTGGCGGGCCGGTGCCTGGATCAGCCGACGGCTCGGTGGGCAGCGCGGCTGGTGGGCCGGTGGCCGGGGCGGCCGATGGGCGCGCCGGGCGGGCTCAGGAGCGCGGGCTCGGCCCCGAAGCCCTGGCGCAGTACCGCGTGCCGGCCGGGCAGCCGGCTCGCGCGCTCGGCCGCTGACCCTGGCTCAAGTTCATGTTTGTCACCGTCGACAATCAGCGCCAGCGGGATCAGCACGATCGCGGTCGTGCCGCCGTACGGCGATGGCCGCAGCGATATCTGGATCTGATGCCGTCGGGCCAGCCGCCCGGCGATGAACAGGCCGAGCTGGTCGCTGCCGGAAAGATCGAAGGGAGGCGGGTGCGCGAGATTGTGGTTGATCTCGGCCAGCCGCTCCTCGCTGATCCCGAGCCCGCGGTCCTCGATATCGACGGCAAACCCCCGGCCCACGATGTCGCCGTGGATCTGGACCGGCGTATTGGGCGGCGAGAAGATCGTCGCGTTCTCGGCCAGCTCCGCAATCAAGTGGATCACGTCGGCGACGGCCGCGCCCACCAGCGCCGCCCGGGTCCCTGTCGTGACCCGGATCCTGGTGTAGTCCTCGACTTCGGCCACCGCGGCGCGCAGCACGTCCGCGAGCGGCACCGGGTTCCGCCAGCCTCGTCCCGGTGACTCGCCGCACAGGATGATCAGGCCCTCAGAGTGCCTGCGCATCCGCGTCGTCAGGTGGTCGATGCGGAACAGGTCCTCCAGCTCGCCTGGCTCGGTGGCGCGCCGTTCCATGGCGTCAAGCAGCGCGAGCTGACGATGCAGCAGCGACTGGCTGCGCCTGGCCAGATTGCGGAATACGTCGCTGATGCCGCGGCGCAGCCGGGCCTCATCGACCGCCGCTTCCGCCGCCGTCCGCTGGACGGCGTTGAACGCCTCCCTGACCTGGCCGATTTCGTCGGAACTCGAATCGAGCTGCGGCGCCTCCGCGGAAACATCCACGTCCTCGCCCGCCCGCAGCCGCTCCACCAGGCTCGGCAGCTGGTGATGGGCCAGCTCCAGGGCGGACCGCCGGAGACCGGCCAGCTGGCGGACCAGCCCCCGGCCGATCCAGACCGACATGACAATCGAGGCGATGATGGCCAGCAGGCCGAGCCCGCCGGCCAGGAAGAGCCGGAGATAGGTGGCGTTGGCGACCGGCTGGGCCCGGATCGTTATCTCGTTGGCCGATTGGTCACCAGCCAGCGATTGCCCGGCCGATACCGTCCGGACTGTACCGGCCCACGCCGCCGGCGACACCGGCGGCAGGCCGCGCGGATGCGGGTCGTTGATAACCGTGTTCTCGAGTGCGACGAGAGCGGCGGAGGCCTGGGCTGACGTCCCTCTGGTAGTAGCGCCGGTAGATCGGGTCAAGGTCAGGCAGCGTCTGGGCGTAAAACGCCCGCCGCGCTCCCACCAGCTGGGTGAATTGCTGCCGGTCGGCGGCCCGGAATGAGCGTGCGGCCATGTCGCCCGTCAGAAGGGCGTCCTCCTGAAGGAGCATCTCCTCAGATTTGCCCATGTTGACGAAGGCGAGCCCCTGAGTCACGAGCGGCACATTGGTCTGCTGAAGAATGAGCTGGTTCAAGACCTGGCCAGCGGCGGCGATAACGCTGCCGTATCCATTCATCGCCTGCGGCCGGCTGATGGCCAGTGCGGTGATCTGGTCCCGCAGCGCCGGCAGGCCCGCCATTACCCTGAGCAGCTTGGCGAAGGACTGCTTCTCCTGCGAGGAGGCACTGCCGGTGATGGTGCCGGAGGATGCGGCCGAAGCGAAGGCCGATCTGGCCTTGTCGGTGGCGAGTTCCTGCGCGCTGAGGGCGGCCTGGCTTCGCGGGTTGGGACTGGCCAGATAGACCACCGCGAGCAGGCGCTCGGCGTCGACCTGGGCCTCGAGCCGGCCCGTCGGCAAGCCAATGGTGTTCTTCACGGTCTTGGCCCGGGTGAGGTTGATCGCGTCCTTAGCCGTAATGCTCACGGCAAACGCGTACAGCGCGATCAGCGACAGAATGGGGATGAGGACGAGTAGGAGGATCCTCAACCGAATGGACCGGCGGTGCAAACCCATGAGCGTGGCCTCGCATGAGATGTAACCGGCCGACCCCGTTGGCATGAGGTGGCCGGGGAAGGTTTGCGAGCTTAACAACGCAATGACAAGATCACTGGCAAAAGCCAGCATGTCCGGATTGAGTAGTACTCAAGCCGCAATTTGCATATTTCAATTTCCGTACTTCAAGCTGCCGTAGGGGCGTAACCCGCTCGCTTTGCCCGGAAATGAGGGGCTACCGCCGCCCCGGAATCTGGCCAGGCCGTGGATCGCAGAACGGCGGACGAGGCAAGCGGGACGCGCCGGACCCTGTCGCGCCGCCCCCGGCGGCGGGCGCGGTCGCGGCGAGCCGCCCGGCAAATTCAATACGGAGCGACATGGTGGCTCAGCGTTACCTGGTCGTGATAAGAAGGTCCCCGGGCAGAAGCACATGTCACAGCGCCGGGATATGACATGAGCGTCAGTTAAGCGCCAGGAAAGAAAACGGGATTTGGGTCCTGCAGCGCAGGGAACAACGAGTCAGGCGCGGCGGCGACCGCAAATAGGTGCTGCTGGGCCGCGGGGAAACCGGCCGGTTCGGGCCGGGCCAGGCGACATCGGCGTCATCTGACAGGCGTGTCATTATTTGCTTTTCAAATCAGAGCTGTGCAGGAATATGGAACGTGACGCGCGAGCAGACGCGAATCAGCGGCCAGTTGCTTCAGGGGGCTCAGGTGGTGCCGACGGCAACGGACGCGCTGGCCGATAGGGCGACGGGCGAGAACTTCCCGGTCGCCCTGCGGCTGCTGCCTGCGCGCCACCGGCGGCATCTGATGGCCGTGTACGGGTTCGCCAGGACAGTGGACGACATCGGGGACCAGGCCCCCGTCGCGGACCGGTCACGGCTGCTCGGCGAGGTGCAGGCCGACGTGCTGCGCTTGTACGCCCACCCGCAGGGGGCTGCCCGTGACCCGGGCCGAAGCGATGAGGTGGCGGGCGGCAGCAGCGAGGTTGCGGCAGCGGGCGGCAGCGACGGTGCGAAGGGACCGCCCCGGATCGATGTGGTCCGCGCGCTCGGGCCCACCGTCGCCGAGTGCGGGATCCCGATGCAGCCCTTTCTCGACCTGATCGGGGCGAACCAGCAAGATCAGGTGGTCAGCAGCTACCGGACCTTCGACGACCTGCTCGGCTACTGCCGTCTGTCGGCCAACCCGGTGGGCCGGATCGTGCTGTATGTTTTCGGGAGCTATACCGAGCAGCGGGCCGAGCTATCTGACGCCATCTGCACCGCGCTCCAGCTGGCCGAGCACTGGCAGGACGTGGCCGAGGACCTGCGGGCCGGCCGCATCTACCTGCCCGCTGAGGACATGGAAAGCTATGGCTGCTCAGCGGAAGACCTGGCTGCTGGGTCGGCGTCGGCGCCCGTCCGCGCGCTGATCGCGTTTGAGGTCGCGCGAGCGCGGCGGCTGCTCGCGTCGGGTGCCCCGCTCATCGGGACGCTCCGTGGTGCCGCGCGGGCGGCGGTGGCCGGGTATGTGGCCGGCGGTCGTGCCGCGCTCGGCGCGATCGCGGCTGCCGACTATGACGTGCTGCGCGTTACCCCGGTCGCACGCCGGCGCCGGGTGGCAGGCGAGCTTGTCCTGGCCTATGCGAGAGGGCGGTGATGCGATGAGTGCCAGCGTGGCTGACGCCGCCGCGATCCGGACCGCCTACCAGCACTGTGAGCAGGTCACCCGGACTCAGGCCCGGAACTTCTCCTACGGCATCAGGCTGCTCCCGCCCGAGAAGCGGCGGGCGCTTTCTGCGGTGTACGCCGTCGCGCGCCGGATCGACGATATCGGCGACGGCGCGCTGCCCGCGCAGGACAAGCTCACCGCCCTGAGCGAGATCCGCGTCCAGCTGATCAGGCTGGCCAGCGGCGGCGTTCCGGCCGGCGAGGCCGGCCTGGCCGGCGATCGGGGCCGCGCTGCCGACGACCATCCCGGTGATCCGGTGCTGGTCGCGCTGGGGGATGCGAGCCGCAGGTTTCCCATTCCGCTCGGCGCCTTCGGTGAGCTCATCGACGGCTGTGAAGCCGATGTGCGCGGGGCCACGTATGCCGGGTTCAGCGAACTTGAGCACTATTGCCGGTGCGTGGCCGGCTCCATTGGCCGGCTGTCGCTGGGCATTTTCGGCAGCAGCGAGCCCGCCGTTGCGGAACCGCTGGCGGATGCGCTCGGAGTCGCGCTGCAGCTGACCAATATCCTGCGGGACATCCGGGAGGATTTCGGCAACGGCCGGGTGTACCTGCCCGCCGACGATCTCGCTCGCTTCGGCTGCTCGGTGACGCCCGGCGGCCGGGACGGCCAGGCGGCGCTGCAGGCCGACGCCGCGCTTGAGCGGCTGGTGCGTTTCGAGGCGCAGCGGGCCCTGCAGTGGTACGACGTGGGACTGCGGCTGATGCCGCTGCTCGACCGGCGGAGCGCAGCCTGCACAGGTGCCATGGCCGGTATCTACCTGCGGTTGCTCGAGCAGATCTCGGCGGACCCCGCCGCGGCGCTCGCTCGCAGGCTGTCGGTGCCCGGCCGGGCCAAGGCGCTGGTAGCGGTGCGGTCGCTGGCGGGCCTCGCGCCCCGGCCGTCCGGCCGCACCGAACCGCACGGCCAGGACACGGTGACTGCCAAGGAGGCCACGCCATGACGGCTCGCCATGTCGTTGTCATCGGCGGCGGCCTGGCCGGCATCACCGCTGCGATCGCGCTGCGGGAGGCGGGCATCGGTGTCACCGTGCTGGAGGCGCGGCCGTGGCTGGGCGGTGCGACGTGCTCGTTCTCGCGCGGCGGCCTGTCCATCGACAATGGGCAGCACATCTTCCTGCGCTGCTGCACGGCTTACCGGGAGCTGCTGGCCAGGCTGGGCATGACCGGTTCGGCGACCCTCCAGGAACGTTTCGATGTGACGGTGCTGTCCGGGCGCGGTCAGCCCGGCCAGCACCCGGACCGGGCCAGGCTGCGGCGCAGCGCGCTGCCCGGCCCGCTGCACATGGGCCGGGCGCTGGCCGGCTATCCCTTTCTCACCGCCGGCGAGCGGCTGCGGGTTATCCGGGCCGCGCTGGCCATGCGGTTCGCCGATCCGGCCGCGCCCGGGCTGGACAGCCAGCGGCTCGGTGACTGGTTCGCCGCGCGGGGGCAGAGCGAGCATGCCCGGCGGATGCTCTGGGACCTGTTCATCGTCTCGACGCTGAACATCAACGGGGACGACGCCAACGTCGCGCTCGCGGCGACCGTCATCAAGACGGCGCTGCTCGGCGGCAAGGCCGCCGCCGACATCGGCGTTCCCGCCGTGCCGCTCGGCGACCTGCACGGCCAGGCCGCGGCCAGCCTGCTCGACCGGCTCGGAGCCGATGTGCGGCTCGGGACCAAGGTGACATCGGTGGCGCCCGGGCCGGCGGGTTCGAGGTCCGGACCGGCGTGGGCGCCGATCACAGCGCCGCCGCGCCGGACGGGCGCGCGGAGGATTCAGCCGGGTGGGCGTCCGGTGAGGTCGACGGCCCCGGCGCCGCGCCGGATGGCGCGGTGGGGACGGCAGCGGGCGCCGGGACGGCAGCGGGCGCCGGGACGGCAGCGGGCGCCGGGACGGCAGCGGGCCAGGTGCCGGCCAGCGGCCCGGACCCGACGGTGATCAGCGCGGACGGGGTGGTGCTCGCGGTCCCGTCCGGACCAGCCGCCCGCCTCATGCCGCAGACCGCCGCCGGGGGCGCCCCGAGGTGGGCGGAGCTCGGCGCGTCGCCCATCGTGAACGTGCACGTCATCTACGACCGGCGAGTCACCAGGCTGCCGCTGGCCGCCGCGGTGAACTCGCCAGTCCAGTGGGTGTTTGACAAGACCAGGCAGGCTGGCCTGACCGCGGGCCAGTACCTGGCCGTGTCGGTGTCCGCCGCGGACAGCTACGTCGACGTCCCCGTGGCGGCGCTGCGGGAGCAGTTCCTGCCCGCACTCGAAGAGCTCTTCCCCGCCGCCAGGGAAGCCACCGTTACTGACTTTTTTGTCACCAGAGAACGGCGGGCCACATTCCGCCAGGGACCAGGCTGCGGATCGCTCCGCCCGGGTGCCGCGACGTCGCTGCCGGGACTGGCGCTCGCGGGCGCGTGGACCGATACCGGCTGGCCAGACACGATGGAGGGAGCCGTGCGAAGCGGACACAGCGCTGCGCAGGTACTGATCAGCCAGCTAGCCGGGCCTGCGTCGCAAGCAGTTCCGGCGGCCGTGACGCAGGCGCCCGCCCGGGCGGCGTCATGACGGCCACGATGCCGGTGGGGGTGGCGGCGGCCCGCGATCTGGTGGGGCCGGCCATCGCCGCCGCCCTGGACCGGCTGAGCCCCGACGTGCGGCTGGTGGCCGCCTACCATCTCGGCCTGGCCGACGCGGAAGGCAATCCGTCCGGCCCGGGCGGCCATTTCGGTGCCGCGGGCAAGGCGCTACGGCCTGCCCTGGCGGTGCTGTCGGCCCGGGCAGCGGGGGCCGAGCCGGAGCGCGCTGTCGCTGCCGCGGCGGCCGTGGAATTCGTGCACAACTTCTCGCTCCTGCATGACGACATCATGGATGGCGACATTGAGCGCAGGCACCGGCCGACCGCGTGGACGGTGTTCGGCGTCGGTTCGGCCATCCTGGCTGGGGACGCGCTGCTTGCCCTGGCCCAGGATCTGCTGCTGGAGGGTCCCGCCCCGCAGAGCCTGTGGGCCTCGCGCTGCCTGTCGGCGGCGGTCCAGCGGCTCATCGCCGGCCAGGGCGCCGACCTCGCGTTCGAGCGCCGCGAGGTGGTGGCCCTGACCGAGTGCCTGGAGATGGCCGGGGACAAGACAGCCGCGCTGATGGCCTGCGCCTGCAGCATCGGCGCGATCTACGTCGGCGCCCCGCCCGCCGTCGCCATGGGACTGGCCGGTTTCGGGGCGCACGTCGGGCTGGCGTTCCAGCTCACCGATGACCTGCTGGGCATCTGGGGCGCCCCGGAGACGACCGGCAAGCCGGTCCGGTCCGATCTGCGGACCAGGAAGAAATCGCTGCCGGTCGTGGCCGCGCTGACCAGCGATACACCGGACGGTGCGGAGCTGGGCAAGCTGCTGGCCCGTCCCGAGCCCCTCGACGAGGACGACCTGCTGCGCGCCGCTGACCTGGTCGTGGCGGCGGGCGGCAAGAGCTGGACCGAAGCCGAAGCCGACGTGCAGCTGGCCTCGGCGGCCAAGTGCCTGGCGGAGACCGACATGCCGGACGACGTGCGCGCGGAGTTCACCGGGATCGCCGAGTTCATCACGGCGCGGCAATGGTGACGGGCGAGCGGCAGCGGCGGGATAGCGCCGGTTCTGAGCTGACCGTGGCGCAGGCGCGCCCGGATGAGGAGGCCACCCGGGCGGCGGCCCGGGCCGCGCTGGATCAGGCGGCGCGGCACCTGCTCGGCCTGCAGCATGAGCACGGCTGGTGGCAGGGGGAGCTGGAGACCAACGTCACCATGGATGCCGAGGACCTGCTGCTGCGCGAGTTCCTCGGGATCCGGACCGCGGAGCAGACCGCGGCAGCCGCCAGGTGGATCAGGTCCAAGCAGCGATCCGACGGGACCTGGGCCAATTTCCACGACGGCACCGCCGACCTGTCCACCACGGTGGAGGCCTACGTGGCGCTGCGGCTGGCGGGAGATCTGCCCGCAGCCGAGCACATGTCCCGCGCGGCCGGCTGGATCACCGAGCGCGGCGGGATCGCGGCCACCCGCGTCTTCACCCGGATCTGGCTGGCGCTGTTCGGCGAGTGGTCATGGGACGACCTGCCCGTCATGCCGCCGGAGATGATCTACCTGCCCGCCTGGTTCCCGCTGAACGTGTACGACTGGGCGTGCTGGGCGCGGCAGACGATCGTCCCGCTGACCGTGGTCGGCTCGCTGCGCCCGGTGCGGCCGCTGCCCTTCAGCCTGGACGAACTGCGCGGCGGGGCCCGGGCCGGACCGGGCCGCGCGGCCGCGGACCGGCTGGGCCGGCCTGTTCAACGGCCTGGACCAGGTGCTGCACGTCTATCATCGCCACGGCCTCAAGGCCGCGCCGGCCCGGGCGGTACGGAAGGCGGCGCTGCGCAGGTGCGCGGAGTGGATCATCGCACGGCAGGAGCGGGACGGCTGCTGGGGCGGGATCCAGCCACCCTGGGTCTACTCGCTGATCGCCCTGCATCTGCTGGGCTACGGCCTGGATCATCCGGTCATCCAGCGCGGCCTGGCCGGCCTGGACCGCTTCACCATCTGGGAGGAAACCGCCGACGGCCCGGTGCGCAGGCTCGAAGCGTGCCAGTCGCCGGTGTGGGACACCGTCCTGACGATGATCGCCCTGGCCGATGCGGGGCTGCCCGCCGAGCATCCGGCGCTGCGGTCGGCGGCGCGGTGGGTGCTGGCGGAAGAGATCCGCGGGCCCGGCGACTGGCAGATACGCCGCCCCGGGCTGGAGCCCGCCGGCTGGGCCTTCGAGTTCGACAACGATGGCTATCCGGACGTCGACGACACCGCCGAGGTGCTGCTCGCACTGCGGCGGGTGACGCTCACCGATCATCTGGGCTCCGCCGGCGCGGCGCAGCGGGCGGTGCGCTGGCTGGTCGGGATGCAGTCCAAGGATGGCGGCTGGGCCGCTTTTGACGCCGACAACACCGGCACGCTGGTCACCAAGCTGCCGTTCTGCGATTTCGGCGAGGTGGTCGATCCGCCGTCCGCCGACGTGACCGCGCACACGATCGAGGCCCTGGCCGCGGCGGGGCTGGCGGGCAGCAAGGCAGTGCGCCGGGGGGTGGTCTGGCTGCTGCGGGCCCAGGAGCGGGACGGCTCCTGGTTCGGCCGGTGGGGCGCCAACTTTGTCTACGGGACCGGCGCGGTGGTGCCTGCGCTGATCGCCGCCGGGGTCCGGCCGGACAAGCCGACGATCCGCCGGGCTCTGGGCTGGCTGACCGCGCACCAGAATCCGGACGGCGGCTGGGGCGAGGACCTGCGCTCCTACGAGGACGCCAGCTGGGCCGGGCGCGGGCCGTCCACCGCCTCACAGACCGCCTGGGCGCTGCTGGCGCTGCTGGCCGCCGGGCCTGCCGCCGGGCCCGAGGTGACCGATAGCGTCCAGCGGGGGGTGCGCTGGCTCGCGCAGACGCAGCGCCCGAGCGGGACCTGGGACGAGCCCCAGTACACCGGAACGGGCTTTCCCGGCGATTTCTACATCAACTACCACCTGTACCGGCTGATCTTCCCGGTCAACGCGCTGGGCAGGTTCCTGGGCGCGGCGAGCCAGCCGCTCGCGGGCGGTACGGCATGAGCGCCCCCGCGGTGAACCGGGGCGGCGAGCCTGGCGGCCTGGTGGTCTGCTCGCCGCTGCGGCTGGAGGCACGTGCCGTGCGGCGCGGCATCGCCGGGGGCGGCGAGGTTCTGCGGACCGGCTACGGCGGCCGCCGAGCGCTCAGGGCAGCCGACCGGCTGCGAGGCTCTTCGTTCGGAATGCTGGCGATCAGCGGCACCTGCGGCGGCCTTTCCGCGGACCTGAAGCCCGGTGACCTCGTGGTCGGGACGGAAATCGGCGCGCCAGGCAGCCACGGTACGACCTCGCTCAGCTGCCCGTCGGCCCCGCTGCTGGCCGGGGAGCTGCGGCGGGCGGGCCTGCGGGCCCGGGCTGGCAAGATCGTTACGGTCGACCACCTGGTCCGCCGCGATGAGCGGGCCGCGCTGGCCAGGGACGGCGCAGCGGCCGCCGACATGGAGTCCGCCATGCTGCTGACCGCGGCGGGCAGCCGCCCGGCGGTCGTGGTCCGGGCGGTCTCCGACACGGCTGAGCAGCCGCTGCTGAGCCCCCGCGCGCTGGCCGGCGGCGCGGCCGCGCTGCGGTCGCTGCGGCTGGCGTCGCCGGTGCTGGCCAAGTGGGCCGCGGCGGGCGGCCAGCGGAAGGTGCTGCTGGCTGGCCCGCGGTCGTTCTGCGCCGGGGTGGAGCGGGCCATCGAGATCGTCGACCGGATGCTGGACCGCGGCAGCCAGCCCGTCTACGTGCGCAAGCAGATCGTGCACAACTCGCACGTGGTGACCGGGCTGGAGCGCCGCGGCGCGGTCTTCGTGGACGAGCTCAGCGAGGTGCCCGACGACGCAACCGTGGTGTTCTCCGCGCACGGGGTGTCACCGGCGGTACGCGGTGAGGCCGCGCGGCGGGGCCTGGAGGCGGTCGACGCGACCTGCCCGCTGGTGGCCAAGGTGCATGCCGAGGCCCGCCGGTTCGCGGCCGAGGGCTATCAGGTGGTGCTGATCGGCCACGCCGGACACGAGGAGGTCGACGGCACGCTCGGCGAGGCGCCCGACGCGATGGTCCTGGTGCAGAGCGTGGCCGACGTGGCCGGGCTGCGGCCAGCCGACCCGGCCAAGGTCGCCTACCTGATGCAGACGACGCTGTCGGCAGATGAGGCCACTCAGATCGTCGACGCCCTGCGGGAGCGGTTCCCCGAGATCCGCGGGCCAGGCAGCGACGACATCTGCTACGCCACCACCAACCGGCAGCAGGCGGTCCGCGCGGTGGCCAGGGAGGCCGACCTGGTGCTGGTGGCCGGCTCGCCCAACTCATCCAACTCGGTGCGCCTGGTGGAGACCGCTCGCCGGGCGGGCACCGAGGCCCATCTCATCGACGGACCGGAAGACATCGAGCTCAGCTGGCTCGCCGGAGCGTCGGTGGTCGGGGTAACGGCCGGGGCGTCCGCGCCGCCCGCCGCGGTCGGGCAGATCGTCGCGGCACTGTCGGGCCTGGGCCCCATCGAGGTCAGCGAGCGCGTGGTCGCGACCGAATCCATCAAGTTCAGCCTGCCCAAGGAGGTACGGCCAGCATGACCATGCCACTGCGCCAGAGCGTGCGCGTCGGCGCCTACCTGCTGCGCCAGCGGCTCGCCAGGCGGGAGAAGTTCCCGCTGCTCGTCGAGCTTGAGCCGCTGTTCGCGTGCAACCTGAAGTGCGCGGGCTGCGGCAAGATCCAGCAGCCCGTCTGTGCTGAAGCAGCGCATGCCGGTGGAGCAGGCCATCGGCGCGATCGAGGAATCGGGCGCGCCGATGGTGTCGATCGCCGGCGGCGAGCCGCTCATGCACCCGCAGATCGACGAGATCGTGCGCCAGCTGATCGCGCGCAAGAAGTTCGTGTTCCTGTGCACGAACGCGCTGCTGATGCCCAAGAAGATCGACAAGTTCAAGCCGTCGCCGTACTTCGCGTGGGTGGTACACATCGACGGGCTGCGGGACCGGCACGACGAGTCGGTCTGCAAGGAGGGCGTGTTCGACGAGGCGGTCGCCGCCATCAAGGACGCCAAGCGCCGTGGATTCCAGGTCAACACGAATACCACGTTCTTCAACACCGACACCCCGCAGACCGTGATCGACGTGCTCAGCTACCTCAACGACGACCTGGGCATCGACCAGATGCAGATCTCCCCGGCGTACGCCTACGAGAAGGCGCCCGACCAGGAGCACTTCCTGGGCGTGGGCGAGACGCGGGAACTGTTCCGCAAGGCGTTCGGCGACGGCAACAGGAAGCGCTGGCGGCTGAACCACTCACCGCTGTTCCTCGACTTCCTTGAGGGCAAGACCGATTTCGGCTGTACCGCGTGGGGCATCCCGTCGTACTCGCTGTTCGGCTGGCAGCGGCCGTGCTACCTGATGAATGACGGCTACGCCCAGACCTACCGGGAACTGATCGAGGAGACCGACTGGTCCAAGTACGGCCGGGGCGCCGACCCGCGGTGCGCGAACTGCATGGCGCACTGCGGCTATGAGCCCTCTGCCGTGCTGGCCACGATGGGATCACTGCGGGAGTCGATCCGCGCGCTGCGCGGCGGCTGAGGGGAACCAGGGTCAGCAGGGGCGGCCAGCCACGGGCACTGACATTGCGGTACGTAACTACATCGTCGCGGTAAGCTACGTTGACTGCGGCTGCCGGATGACGGGTCCCTGACCCGGCCGGCGGGCGTGGCGACGAGCCCCGTCGTGCTGCTGTCCTGGACCGAGCGCAGCCAGCTGGCCTGGCTGCAGGCGCCGAGAATCAGCACCATCGCGGGCGTGGAGCAGCTGGTCGGGCTCGGGTCAGATGCCGGCTGGCCTGGCCATCGTGCTGGCCTGCGGAGTGCTGGCCAGTGCCTGGAGCGGGCGGGCCGCGCTACGGCGAGGCTGGCCGGTGCTGCTGCCCGCGCTCCACCTGGCTGCGCGCCCTGGGCTGGGGGATCTGCGGGGTGGCGCTGGCCGTGGTCACCGCGCTCGGTTCAGCACGCAGCTTGATGACCGCGGGGCCCGCCGGTCACGGGGACAATATCCGCGCGCCGACCAGATCGTCGCGGCCAGCATTCGGCCCGGCGACGCCGTCATCTACGACACCCCGGCCGATGAGAACCTGGTCGCCGCCTACCCGTACGGGCTATCCAGGCTGGCCGACATCGCGCAGTACCAGTCGCCCATCGCGTCCGGGACGCTGTCGGGGACCACCTCGCCCGCCGCGGCGGTGCGACAGCGGATCACCGGCGTGTCCAGGCTGTGGGTCATCGAGGTGCACCGCCGGACGCGGCTGCCGGTCCTGCAGGGGGTGGGGCTGCGCCAGCTGCGGGTCTGGCACACCGCCGATCTCTGGCTGTTCCTCTACGTCCCTCGCTGAGGCCTGCGGTCGCGAAGATCCATTAGGACGTAAAGTTTGCGCGCTCCGCGGCACTTTATTTTACGCGATCATGGTCTGAGTCGAATCGGGTAACTTCGCAGCGCCTCTTCAGGGTCCGTTCAGGGTCCATCGCCATGATCATGACCGGCGCCTCCCGCGCCCGGCACGGATGATGATCCCGCACCGTTAAAGAGCCCGGGCCGGCCCGCGGTCAGCCGGGCCATGGGTTGCCGAGGAGCCCTCATGTTCTTTACCTACCTGCGGCGTGAGCTGCGCCGAAGGATGCGTCAGGCCATTTTCATCTCGCTGGGCCTGGCCATCGGGATCGGACTTGTCATTACGGTAACCGCGCTATCCACCGGCGTGAAGAACGCGCAGGGCACCGTCTTGCACTCGCTGTACGGGGTCGGGACCGACATGACAGTCAGCCAGGCGCCCGCGGCCGGCTCGGCGGGCGGGTTCGGATTCGGGTTCAGCGGGTCAGCAGGTACGCGGACCCGGCCCGCGCCTGGCACGACGATCCATACCAACACCCTGCGCGCGTTCTCCCTGGCGCCGCTGGATTCCTCGTCGGTGACCTCGATCGCCAAGATGCCGAACGTGGCCGGGGCGGCGGGCGGCCTGACGCTCACCGACTCGACCGTGTCCGGGAAGATCCCGTCCTTCTCCGCGGCCGGTGGTGGCGGCTTCGGCGGCGGCGGCGGCGGGCGGCGGCGGCGGTGGCGGCGGCTTCCGCGGGTCGTTCAAGGTCAGCTCGTTCGGGGTGCAGGGTGTCGACATTTCGGCAGGTGAACTCGGCCCGCTCAGCTCCGGCAAGATCATTGCTGGCCGTACGTTCGCCAGCGGCGACGCCAGTTCCATGGTCGCGCTGGTTGATTCCACCTATGCCACGCAGAACAAGCTCAAGGTCGGCTCGACGATCACGGTGGGCGGCAAGAGCTTCAAGGTGATCGGCATCGTGTCCGAGCCGCAGGGCGCGAGTCCATCCGACGTATACATTCCGCTGGCGGCGGCGCAAAGCCTGACCACCCCCAGCATGAAGGACAAGGTCAACTCGATCTACGTGGCAGCCGCCAGCGCATCGGACATCACCGCGGTGTCGAAGGAGATCTCCGCCGCGCTGCCCAAGGCCACGGTGACCACGTCCAGTGACCTGGCCAGCGAGGTCACCGGCTCCCTGGCCAGCACCTCCAGCCTGGCCAATAACCTCGGGAAATGGCTGGCGATCGCGGTGCTCATCGTCGCGTTCCTGGTGGCCAGCCTGCTGACCATGGCGGCCGTCGCGCGGCGGGTGCGCGAGTTCGGCACCCTCAAGGCGCTTGGCTGGCGTAGCCGGCGGGTCATCGGACAGGTGATGGGCGAGGCTGTGGTCATGGGGATCGCGGGCGGGATCCTCGGCGTGGGGCTCGGATACCTCGGCGCGACCCTGGTGACCAAGCTGTCACCGCCGTTGTCCGCGTCGATCGGCCAGACGACCGGCAGCGCGACTCCGGGCGGCGCCCGCGCCTTCGGTGGGGCGGCGGCGGATTCGGCGGCGGCGGATTCGGCGGCGGTGGCGGACTGGCGGCGGAGGCGGCGGGCTTCCGGCGGTTCGCCGCCGCCGCGAGTCACACAGTGACGTGCATCTGACCGCGCCGGTGACCATCGGCATCATCATCGCCGCGGTGCTGCTGGCGATTGCCGGCGGCCTGATCGCCGGGTTGTTCGGCGGCTGGCGCGCAGCGCGGCTCAGGCCCGCGGCGGCGCTGGCGCGGGTCGAGTAGACCCGGCCACCTGAGCTGACCGGCCGGACACCGAGGAGAGAAGATCATGTACAAGCTGACCGGCGTGACCAAGGTCTACCAGAAGGGCCGCACCCCCGTGCACGCCCTGCAGGGCGTGGATGTGGTGATCGAGGACGGCGAATGGCTGGCCATCCAGGGCCCGACCGGGCACGGCAAGACCACGCTGCTGCAGATGCTCGGCGGCCTGGACCGGCCCACCTCAGGATCGGTCGAGTTCGACGGCCAGGACCTGGCCGAGATGCGGGAGAGCCAGGTCACGAAGGTGCGGGCCACCTCGATCGGGTTCATCTTCCAGACCTTCAACCTGATCCCCACGCTGAGCGCGCAGGAGAACGTGGAGACCGCGCTGGTGCCGTTGCACGTGAGCGCGGGGGAGCGGCAGGCGCGGGCCCGGCAGGCGCTGGCGGACGTCGGGCTCGGCGAACGGCTCCGGCACCTGCCCGCCGAGCTGTCCGGCGGCCAGCAGCAGCGGGTCGCGATCGCCCGGGCCCTGGTCAAGGAGCCCAAGGTGCTGCTGGCCGACGAGCCGACCGGCAACCTGGACGAAGGCACCAGGGACGAGATCATCGGGCTGCTGGAGAAACTGTGGCGGGACCGCGGCCTGACCCTCGTCCTCATCACCCACGACAGCGCGATCGCGCGCCGGGCCGAGCGGGTCGGCGTGATGCGGGGCGGCAAGCTGTCGATCAAGCAGGACACCAGGCAGGCCTCCGCGCGGAGGAGCGGCGTCAGGAGCGGGGCAGCGGCAGCTCGCACCAGACGACTTTGCCTGACGGCGTGCGCCGGGCGCCCCAGCGCTGGGTCAGCTGGCTCACGACCTGCAGCCCGCGGCCGCGTTCGTCCTCGGTGCCCGGGTACCTGAGCCTGGGCAGCGCCGCGGAGTCGTCGAACACCTCGCAGACCAGCCCGTCCTCGAGCACCAGCCGGAGCCCGATCGGCCCCTGCGCATAACGCACCGCGTTGGTGACCAGCTCCGAGACGACCAGCTCGGCCAGCGGGATCAGCTCAGCCAGTCCCCAGCGGCGCAGCGGCCGGCCGATCAGGAAGCGGGCCCGGCGCGATGCGGTCAGCTCGGCCCGCAGCGTCCAGGTGACGTGCTGGTCGGCCGGGAGCCTGCTCAGCCTGGCGATCAGCACCGCGATGTCATCGCGCTGATGATCTGAGTAGACGCCGTCCAGGGTGGCCTTGCAGAGATCCTCGAGCGGCTGGGCCGCCGAGCCGGGACCGAAGATCTCCCGCAGCCTGGTCAGCCCCTCGTCGATGTCCGCGGTGCGCTTCTCGACCAGGCCGTCGGTGTAGAGCACCAGCAGGCTGCCGTCGTCGATGTCGAGCGTCCGGCTCTTGGTGGGACCGGTGCCGATGCCCAGCGGCGGCGCGGGCGAGACGTCCAGGAACTCGTTGCTGCCATCCGGCCGGACCAGCAGCGGCGGCAGGTGGCCGGCCGAGGCGACCTCGCAGGTCCCGGCCACCGCGTCGAAGATCGCGTAGATGCAGGTGGCGAAGTGCGGCTCGCGGACGCCGAGCTCCTGCATCAGCTCGTCCAGCTGCTGCAGCGTCTCGACCGGCGGCAGCTCGAGCCTGGCCAGCGTGTGGATGGCGGTCCGCAGCCTGCCCATCGTCACCGCGGCCCGCACGCCGTGACCCGCCACGTCCCCGACGACCAGCGCGACCCGGCCGCCGGGCAGCGCGATCGACTCATACCAGTCGCCGCCGACCTCGATCATCTTGCTGCCGGGCAGGTAGCGGTGCCGGACCTCGACCGAGGACGGCGCGGACAGGCCGGTCGGCAGCAGGCTGCGCTGCAGGGTGAGCGCGGTGGCCCGCTCCCTGGTGTACCGGCGGGCGTTGTCCATGAAGATCGCCGCGCGGGAGGCGAACTCCATGCCGATCTCGGTGTCATAGGGGTCGAACCTGCGGTAGCCGGCCTTCCTGATGCAGACCAGGAAGCCGAGCATGGTGTCCCTGGCCACCAGCGGCAGCAGCAGCATCGAGACGCCGGACAGCAGCCTGGCCACCGGCTTGCGCAGCCAGGTCCTGGCGATCTGGGTGGCGGTCTCGTCGGGCACGCTGACCTCGCAGACCGGCTGCTCGGTGTCCATGCACCGGGTGTAGGGCGTGCCCGGCGGGTAGCGCAGGATCTCGCCGACCGGGAACGCCGCGTCCCAGCCGGGGTCGCCGTCGTCGTGGGCGACGGCCAGCCGCCGGACCGCCTGCGAGCCGTGCAGTTCGTCGGCGGGTATCTCATCGCCGCTGATCATGTTCTCCAGCACCAGCAGCCCGCTGGCGTTGCAGAAATGCGGCACGATGATATTGATCAGCTCCGGCGCCATCTGGTCGATGTCCAGGGCCCCGCCGGTCCGCCGCACGGCGCCGTCGAGCAGCGAATGCCGCATCACCGCCGGATCGAGGAACCGGCCCTCGGACAGCGGCGTGATCCGCAGGATGACCTGCGCGGCGAGGCCCGGCGTCGGCGGACCGCACGGACTGGACGGTGACCACCGCATCGGCGTGGTCGCCGTTGCGCAGCCTGATCGTCAGCACGGCGGTGCCCTCGCGATCCGCGCAGGCCGAGCCGATGAGCTCGGTCAGCGCGATGACGTGGGCAGGCGTGGTGATCAGGCTGCCGAGTTCGACCCCGAGCAGCGCGCCAGGCGCGTCGAGCACTTCGGCGGCGTTCCGGTCGTGCTGCAGGATCCGGCCGGCCTTATCGATGCCGAGGATCAAGGTCCGCGCAGACGTATTTGACACGAGCGCTGGGACATCCGAAGCCATTCCGGCTGGCACCACCCGGTGCACTCCCTTCTGCACGGGTCATGAGCTGTTCGCCTCATTATGAAGCAGGTTCCCGCGCATTGAGCCATAACATCCAGGTGGCTTAGCGTGAGCACGGGCATCAGCGTTCCGGGCGGGCCGGGGAGGATGCGTGGCGATGGCGCGCCAGGACGGCGTGGTCGTGGTGGGGGCGGGGCCGACCGGGCTGATGCTGGCCGCCGAGCTCGCGCTGGCCGGCGTACGCCCGCCTGGTGCTGGACCGGCGCGACGGCCCGCGGTCCGACTCCCGGGCGATCTGCCTGCACGCCCGCAGCATGGAGATGCTCGACCTGCGCGGCCTGGCCGGGGCGTTCGCCAGCGCGGGGCTGCCGGTCCCGTCCTTCCCGCTCGGGCCGAAGGGCGCGGCGATCAGGTTCGGGGTGCTGGACAGCGACTTCGGCTACCTGCTGGACATCCCGCAGAGCCAGATCGAGCGGCTGCTGGCGGCGCGGGCCCTCGAGCTGGGCGCCGAGATCCGCTGGTCATCCCGGGTCACCGGGATCGAGCAGGACGCCAGCGGGGTGCTGGTCACGATCGCTGACGGCCGCCGGGAACCGGCCGCGTACGCGGTGGCCTGCGACGGCGTGCACAGCTTCGTCCGGGAGGCCATCGGGGTGCCGTTTCCTGGCCACCCCAATCCGGGCTCGGTCATCCTGGCCGACCTGCACCTCGACGGGCTGCCGATGACCAGGGCGTACGGCGATCTGTCCCGGGGCGGCATGCTGCTGATGTTCCCGTTCCGTCAGGGTTCTTGCCGGGTGGTCCTGTACGACTACGCGCGGGCGGACGTGCCCATCACCGAGCCGGTCACTCTCGACGACGTGCGGTCCGGCCTGCGGCGGATCACCGGCCAGGATTTCCGGCTCAGGGACATGTACTGGTCGGGCCGGTACCGGAGCGAGAGCCGCCAGGCCCCCCGGTACCGCAGCGGCCGGATCCTGCTGGCCGGCGACGCCGCGCACGCGCACTCGCCGGCCGGCGCGCAGGGCCTCAACACCGGGCTGCAGGATGCGATGAACCTGGGCTGGAAGCTTGGCGCGGTGCTGTCCGGCCGGGCGCCGGACCGGCTGCTGGACTCCTACCATGACGAGCGCCATCCGGTCGGCCAGGCGGTGCTGGCCTTAACCGGGCGCCAGTTCCGGCTGAACACGGCCAGGACCGCCGGCGGCGCGCGCTGCGCTGGGCGGTACACCGGCTGGTCGTGCCGCTGCCGCCGGTACAGGCGCGGCTGGCGCGCGACTACTCGGGAGTGTCGGTCAGCTACCCGCAGGCTGGCCACCCGGCGCATGCCATGGCCGGGAAACGGTTGCCCCCCGGTATCGTCAGCACGCCCGGCGGCCCGGCCGTCCGGCTTTACGAGCTGTTCCACGATGGCCGGTTCGTGCTGCTGGAGCCGTCGGCCCGCGCGACCGCCCGCGACCTGCCCGATCATGTCAAGGTAGTCAGTTACACGCGGTGCGACCCGCCCCGGCTGCCCGCCGCGGCGCTAGTCCGCCCGGACGGGTACGTCGCGTGGGCGTCCGATGAGCGGGACCAGACGGCGCGGGCGGCGGCCGTCCGGGCGGCCGTCGCCGCGTGGTGCGGTTCCGGCTGAGGGCGCGGCACCGAGGATCTGGGCGGAGGCTTGAATGGCAGGACGTCCGCGGCTGGCCGTGCTGGGCAGCCTCAACATGGATATCTCCGTCGCGGTGGCGCGACTGCCGGTGCCGGGGGAGACGGTGCTCGGCCCAGCGGCGGTCATCGCACCGGGCGGCAAGGGCGCCAACCAGGCGGTCGCGGCGGCGCGGCTCGGCGCGGCCGTCCGGATGGCCGGCTGCACCGGGGCCGACGATTTCGGTGCCGCGCTGAGGGCGGCGCTGGCCGCTGAGCAGGTAGACGCCGGCGCGGTGCGGACGGTCCCTGGATGCGCGACCGGAGTGGCGCTGATCACCATCGACACGGCCGGCAGAACATGATCACGGTGGCGGCGGGCGCCAACGGCGAGACGGGTTCTGCGGATGTCGGGGCGGCGCTGGGCGCAGCCGGCGACCTGCTGATCATTTCGGCCGAGATCCCGGTCGCCGCGATCGGGGCGGCGCTGGCCGCGGCTCGCCAGGCTGGGACGCCCTGCCTGCTGAACCTGGCTCCCGCGCCACCCGGCGCGGCCGGGCTGCTGTCGGACGGGGTCGACTGGCTGGTGGTGAATGAGTCGGAGGCGGCGGCGATCCTGCGGCGGCCGGTGGCGGGACTGGACGGCGCCCGGACGGCGGCGCTGGAGTTGCGGCGGCTGGGCGCGCGGAACGTGGTGGTCACGGCCGGAGCCGCGGGAGCCGCGCTGGCCGGCGGCGGGCCAGCGGCGCCGGGCGGGGAGCGGCGCGGGGCGGGCCAGCGGCGCCGGGCGGCGGCCCGGCCGGGCCCGCGGACGGCGCGGTGGTCGGCGGGCTGAGCGTGCGGAGTGTCGACGCGGTGGGCGCCGGGGATGCGTTCGTCGCGGCGCTCGCCGTGGCCCTGGCCGCCGGGATCCCGGCCGTCGAGGCCGTCCGCGCGGCCTGCACCGCGGGCGCGGCGGCGACCACCCGGCGCGGCACCCAGGACGCGCTGCCCCGCCCGGCGGATATTCTCGCCGCCACCGGCCTCCGGTGGCCGCTGGCCTAGCCAGTCATCGGTGCACCGATGACTCACCGGGCCGGGCGGTGTCCTACGTCACGACCACCGCGACGACCCGAAGGGATGAGACCTCATGACAGCGCTGGCGAACAAGAACGCGATCATCTACGGCGGCGGCGGGAGCCTCGGCGCGGCCATCGGAGCCGGCTTCGCCGCCGAGGGCGCCCGGGTTCACCTGGCGGGCCGCAGCGCCGGACCTCTGGCGGCGGCGGCCAAGGACATCGCCGCGGCCGGCGGCATGGCCGAGACCGCCGTGCTCGACGCGATGGACGAAGCGGCGGTCGACGCCCACGTGGCGCAGGTCGTGGCCCGGCACGGCAGCGTGGACATCTCGCTCAACCTGATCAAGCGCGGCGACGTCCAGGGCATCCCCCTGATCGACATGAGCACCGCGGACCTGATGCGCGCCACCACCATCGGGCTGCAGAGCAACTTCATCACCGCCCGCGCCGCCGCCCGCCAGATGTCCGGGCAGGGCCGCGGGGTGGTGCTGCACCTGAACAGCGCGTCCGGCGGCGGCGCCTTCCCGGGCATGGGCAGCACCGGGCCCGCGGACGCGGCCATCGAGTCGTTCATGCGTTATCTCGCCGCCGAGGTCGGGCCGTCCGGGGTGCGGGTAGTCGGGATGTGGACGGCCGGGGTCGCCGAAACGCTCACCGACACCAAGGTCACCGATGTGTCCGGCGAGGGCAGCCCGACCGCCAGCCAGGCGCTGCAGATGATCGCCGGGATGTCGGTGCTGCGGCGGGCACCGCGGCTGGCCGATGTGGTCGGCGCCGCGGTGTTCCTCGCTTCCGACCAGGCCTCGGGCATCACCGGGACGATGGTCAATGTGACCGCCGGATTGGTCGTGCGCTGACCGCCCCGAGGAGAACCGTGCTGACCAAGGCCACCTTCGACGAGCTGGCTCGCCGCCACCGCCGCGAGCTGCACGTGCACTGCTACCGGATGCTCGCGTCCTTCGACGATGCCGAGGACGCGGTCCAGGAGACGCTGTTGCGAGCCTGGCGATCTCGCGACGCCCTCGCAGACCGAGCAGTCGGCCCGGGCCTGGCTCTACAAGATCGCCACGAATGTCTGCATCAACCTGGTCAGGTCGCGGTCGCGGCAGGCCGCGCACCTTCGCTCGTTCGCCGAACTGAGCTGGCTGCAGCCCTACCCTGACCGGCTGCTCGACGAGATCGCTCCCGTGCACGAGCAGCCGGACGCCGTGGCGGTTGACCGCGAGACGATCGAGCTGGCCTTCCTGGCCGCCTTGCAGGTCCTGCCGCCGCGGCAGCGGGCCGCGCTGCTGGCCAGGGATGTCCTGGCCATGACGGCCGCCGAGACCGCCGAGCACCTGGGCATCAGCGTGGCCGCGGCCAACAGCGCCGTGCGGCGGGCCCGGTCCGGCCTGCAGCAGCACCTGCCGCCGCGCCGCTCGGAGTGGACCGCGACCGGGCCAGGTCCCGCGGAACGCGAGGTGCTCGCGCGGTTCATCGACGCCCACGAACGCTGCGACGCCACGGCCGCTATCGCGGCCGCGGCGGCCGACATCCGGGTGACCATGCCGCCCTTGCCGATGTGCTTCGACGGGGTCGCCTCGCTCGCTCCGCTGCCAGCGCGCCTTCGGCCCGGATCGCGACGGCGACTGGCGGGTGCTGGCCACGGGGGCGAACCGTATGCCAGCCGCGGCCAGCTACCTGCGCCGGTTCGGCGACAGCGAGTACCGCGCGCTGAAGCTGGACGTCTTGCGGGTGGCCGGGGGCTCGATCGTCGAGATCACCACGTTCGGAAGTGACCTGTTCCCGCAGTTCGCGCTGCCCGCGGTACTGCGCGAGTCCGATGGCGGACGCAGGGCGGGTGGCTGACGCGGGGCGGGTGGCTGACGCGGGGGGGCTGACGCGGGCGGGGAGCTGACGCAGGCGCGGAGCTGACGCGGGGCCGGCGGCTGACGCGGGCCGGGCGGGTGGCTGGCTAGGCGTCCTTGGCCGGGCTCGCCATGGCCGGCGTTGGCCCGGCCGCGGCCCCAGTATGCCTTCGGCGACACCTGCTCGGGCCCGAGCCCGCGGGCGGCCAGCACGTCGCGCAGCCGGGACACCACCTTCGCCTCGCCGAGCAGGTAGGCATGCCCCGCTCCGGCCGGCAGTTCGACCTCGGCGGCCTCGGCCTCGAGCGCGGCGGCCTCACCCGCGGCGCCAGCGCCCCGGTGCAGCCAGCTGAGCCTGGTCCGGGCGGCCGCGAACAGATCCTGCTCATCGTCGGGTTCCGGTATCTCGATGATCAGGGTGGCGACCGAGTCGCCGGGCAGCGACTCGGTCATCGCGAAGATCGCCGGCAGCGCTGACTCGTCGCCGATGAACAGGTGCCAGTCCGCGGCCGGGGATGCGGTGATCTTCCCGCGCGGTCCGATGCCCTCGATCCGGTCACCCGGGCTGGCCGCGCGCACCCAGCGCTCACCCGGCCCGTCACCATGCAAGACAACGTCGATGGTCAGCAGCCGCCGGGCCGGATCCAGCGCCCGGATGGTGTAGCGGCGCCGGACCGGGCGGTTTCCGTCCGCGGCGACCAGCAGCATCACATCCTGGCCCGGCTGGTAGCCGAACCCCTCGAGCTGCGGCCCGGTCAGCTCAAGCCGGCGCATGTGCGTGGTCAGCCCGAAGGCGCTGACCACCTCGAGGTCCAGCCGGCGGGTGCCCGCGAGCGGGCCGGCGAGCTGGGCGAACGGGTCATCCAGGGCCGCCCGTACCGTCTTCGGCAGTGCCTCAACCATGGCGCCAGCCTCCTGTCCGCCGCATCGGTAACAAGCATGACGACGCCCCCGGAGCGATCGCTCGCGAGGGCGTGCCAGGCGCCAGTGTGCGGTCGCCTCTCGGCGAGTGGCACAACGCGGCTCCAGCCTGACGGTATTCCGCGAAGGCAGTAGTTGCGGCCCGGGGGACACAACACACCGGCACCAGTGCAGAACTCAGCGACCGCCACGGCTATTCCTGGCGGCCACGAAAAGGCTTCTGACCTGCACAGACGACCTCACGGGCCGACGCTGAGGCAGTCGGCTCGCGAGGTCGGGCCGCCGCAGCGGCCGCTGGGCACCGCCCCGGGCCGGCGTCCCGGGTACCAGCGGGATACTGGATGTCGTCCGGTACGAGGGACGGGGATATGGTGAGCTTTCCGGCTCGGGCGGTTTCGAGGAGTGGCTGCCGGTGACGCAAGACGCCTCGCTGGTCGGCAGCATCGGTGTCGTCATCGTCGCCACGCGGGGCCAGGCTGGCCCCGGCGAGGTCCTGGTCAAGATCAGAGGCGGTTCCGAGGTCTATATTGCCTGGTCGCTGGCCCCAATACCGAGGGGCGCCACGGTCCTGGTCATCGAATCCCGCGGCCACCGGACCGTCGATGTGAGTGAGTGGACCGATCCGGTCGATCCGTTTCCAGATGACTGGAGAGCGAAGTGATTTCCCGGGGACGGCCCCGGATTTACCCCTATTGGAGATGAATCATGCTCGGCTATCGTGTTCCAGCGCCTGACGAGGCGATGCTGATTTCCGGCGGCCGGTACGGGCGCAGCGGCGCGCCCTTCAAGGTCGTGACCGGTCATGGCGCCTTCGTGCTCCCGTTCGTGCGCAAGGCCAGTTTCCTCAACCTGTCCATGTACGAGGCTGAGGTGGCTGAGACATGTGTCACCAAGCAGGGCATCTCGCTCAACGTCCGCTCGGTGATCGCGTTCAAGGTCGGCAACGACGAGGAAAGCATCGTCAACGCCGGGCAGCGCTTCCTGTCCGACCAGGACCAGATGTCCACGCTGACCGGCCGGATCTTCGCCGGGCACCTGCGCTCGATCATCGGCTCGATGACGGTGGAGGAGATTGTCACCGAGCGGCAGAAGCTGGCCAGCGAGGTGCTCGACGGATCCAAGGCAGAGATGGTCAAGATCGGCCTGACCGTTGACTCGCTGCAGATCCAGTCGATCGACGACATGAACACCGGTTACATCGACGCGATGGCCGCGCCGCACAACGCGGCGATCCAGCGCCAGGCCCAGATCGCCCAGGCCCAGGCCAACCAGGCCGCCGCGGAAGCGCAGCAGCAGTCCCAGCGCGCCCAGGCCGAGTACGCCCGACAGACTTCCGTCGTCCAGGCGCAGTACAAGGCGGAGGTGGACAAGGCACAGGCCGAGGCGGCCCAGGCAGGCCCGCTGGCGCAGGCTCAGGCCCAGCTGAACGTGATCGCCGCGCAGGCCGACCTCGCCCAGCGTCAGGCCGACCTGCGGCAGCGCCAGCTGGTGGCGGAGGTGATCAAGCCCGCCGAGGCGGAGGCGGACAAGGTGCGCATCCTGGCCAAAGCCGACGCCGAGCGGGTCAAGCTGCAGGCCGAGGCGGCCGCCTCGCACAACCGGATCGCGCTGGACCGGATGCTCATCGACCAGTTGCCGCAGATCGTCAGGGAGGCCGCCGCCGGCCTGTCCGGTGCCAACATCAGCGTGCTGAACGGCGCGGACGGGCTCAGCGAGATCGCTGCGGGCCTGGTGGGCCAGGGGCTGACGATCCTGGAGTCGGTGAAGAAGAGCCTGTCGGGGGCCGACAACACAGACCTCGCCGGTGGCTCGGGTGCGCCTGGCGCCCGGGGCGGTAGCAGCCGGGGCGGTAGCAGCTGGGCCGGCGGCAGCTGGGCCGGCGGCGGCCGGGTCCGGATCCGGCGGACTGGACGGCACTCGCGCCGGATAATTACCTCAAGTCGCAGATTCCGGCCCGTCTGGCCGCCAATCGGGCCGGTCAGCGGATGCCGTCCAGGCCGTCCATGCCGTCCCCCAGAGTGCCACTGGCCTTTCCCGCTACCTAGCGCGCCGTTGGGTGGTCGGGGGACCACCATTCAGCGCGGCCCGCCGGGCGGCTGCGCACACGCTCGTCGGCGGCGCTCACCGTCCGCATCCACACGTTCTCGAATGGATCGGTGGCCAACAACCAGCTGTGGTGGGCCTACCCGGGCATGATCGGCCCGGCCATCTAGTTAGCCCGTAGCTGAGGTGCCCGGGCCGGGCCAGGCCGAGCCAGACCACCCGGTCCGGGACCGCTGCCAGGCCCGGCCGCCCGGGTCGAGCGGCCGGGTCGAGCGGCCAGATCGCTAACCCGGCGGCCAGCCAGGATCACGACCGATGCCCCTCCGCCCGTCCGGCGGGGGGGCATCGGCGGTGGGGGACTGTGATAGAGAGGGTTCGTGCGGCACCTCCGGGAGATCGTCCCGGGCATCCTGGTGGCCACCAGCGAGCTGTTCGTGACGAACACGACCGCCGTGGCTGGGCCGGGGGGCTGCCTGCTCATCGACCCCGCGGTCACGCCGGCCGAACTCCGGCTGATCGCGGCGGACCTGACCGCCAGCGGACGGCGCCCGCGGGCGGGTTTCGCGACGCACGCGCACTGGGATCACGTGCTGTGGTGCCGGGAACTCGGCGAGGCACCCCGATTCGCCACCGCCGCCGCCGCGCGGGCCGCCGAACGGGACCGGGCGGCCATGATCAGCGCCGTCCAGGACGCTGCGCCCGGGCATGACCTTGAGCTGTTCGGGCGGCTGTGCCCGCTTGGGCCAGGCCAGGACGACATCCCCTGGGACGGGCCGCTGGCCCGCGTGCTGGCTCACGACGGGCACGCTCCTGGTCATGGCGCCGTGTTCCTGCCGGACACCGGAGTGCTCGTGGCCGGGGACATGTGCTCCGACATCGAGGTCCCGCTGCTCGACCTGACGGCCACCGACCCGGTCGGTGACTACCGCGCCGGGCTCGAGCTGCTGGCCGGAGTGGCTGGCGTGCGGTGGGTGGTACCCGGTCACGGCGGGGTGGGCGACGCTGCCGCGTTCCGCGGCCGGGTGGCCGCGGATCTCGCCTACCTGGCCGCGCTGGAGCGGGGCGAAGACCCGGCCGACTCCCGGCTCGGCCTCGCCTGGCTCCGGTCCGAGCACGACCAGCAACTGCGGTACCTTCGCGGCGGCCAGGCTTAGTCCAGAATTGGCAGGTGGCCAGCTACAGCGCGGTGGTGTTTGATCTGGGCGGCGTGCTCCTGGACTGGGACCCGCGTTACCTCTACCGGAAGCTCTTCAACGGTGACGAGGCGGCCATGGAGCAGTTCCTGGCCCAGGTGTGCACGCCGCGCTGGCACGCCGCGCACGATCTGGGCTACAGCATTTTCCGCGCCTGCAGCGAGCTGGCCGAGCGCTATCCCGGCCAGGCCGATCTGATCAGGGCCTGGGGGGAGCGCAGCGAGGAAATGGTCGCCGGGCCGATAGCGGGCAGCGTGGCCGTCCTGGCCGACCTGAAGCGGCGCGGCGTCAGCTGCTACACGCTGAGCAACATGGAGGCGGAGACCTTTCCGCTGCGGCTGCGGCGGTTCAGCTTCCTGCGCTGGTTCGACGGCCACGTGATCTCGGGCCTGGAGGGGATAGCGAAGCCGGACCCGAGGATCTACCGGCTGCTGCTGAACCGGTACGGGCTCGCCGCCGGGGACACGTTGTTCATCGATGACCGGGCCGACAACGTCGCCGCGGCGCGCGGCGTCGGGATGTGCGCGATCCGCTTCGAGTCCGCGCCCGCACTGCGTGCCCAGCTGGAGTCCAACGGGCTGCTGGCGGCCCGCTGAGCGGGCCGGTTCGGTGCACCCTGCTCGTCTTCGACAGCGCGTTCGCCTGGCTGACGCTGGAGACGACGGTCAGCATCCTCGACGGGCCCGGGCGGCATTCCGGTGGCGGCCGGGACGGGCCCGCATCAGACTGGACCGGTGGATGAGCCATGGATGATCGATGAGCTGGCCTACGCCGGTCCCGAGCACCTCGATCCCGGCTTCGTGGCGGGATTCGACCGCAAGCAGGGAACCGATCCCGCTACGGCCGTCGAAGCGCTGCTCAGGCACGGGCTCGGCCCGACCTCGACCCTGGTGGACCTGGGCGCCGGGACCGGCACGCTGGCCGTCGCCGTGGCCCCCCGGTGCGGCCAGGTGGTGGCCGTGGACATATCTGAGGCCATGGGCCGCTTCCTGCGCGACCGGGTCGCCTCGGCCGGGCTGGCCAATGTGAGATGCGTGCGGGCGGGGTTTCTCAGCTATCAGCACGCCGGTCTGCCCGCCGATTTCGTATATACCCGTAACGCACTTCACCAGCTGCCCGATTTCTGGAAGGCCATCGCACTGGAGCGCATCGGCGGCATGCTGCGACCGGGCGGCGTCCTGCTGGTCGAGGACCTGATCTATGACTTCCAGCCGTCGCAGGCCGGTGCGGTGTTCGCGGCCTGGTTCGACGCCGCCGCCGATGATCCGGCCCTGGGCTACACCCAGGAGGATTTCATCCAGCACATCCGTGAGGAGTACAGCACCTTCCGGTGGCTGTTCGAGCCGCTGCTGGCCGCCGCGGGATTCGAGATCGCCGAGGTGAGCTACCGGGCCCGCGCCTACGGATCCTACGTCTGCGTCAAGCGCTGAGGTTCACCGGTCGTCAAGCGCGCGGCAGGCGCTGACCCGGACGCGGTGCCGCGGGTTGCTCGAACCACCACGCAGCCGTCAGGGACATCGGCTGGCCCAGCTGCGCTGGACGAGCTGGCGATCGGCCGCCTTCGGCGGTGGCGTTCTGAAGGTCAACGACTGCACGCCTGCCTGCGCGCAGGGCAAGTACGTCAAGTACCCGGTCCTCACCGTGCTGTGGCGAGCCCGGCCATGGCCACACCACGCCGGGCGCCGCTACTTCACCCGGCTGACCATGATCTTCACGGGCCAGCGGCCCGCCCACGCCCCGGTCACCCAGACCCTGAGGCTCCCGGCCTAGCGCCTGCGCTGCGGTGGTCGGCGGTCAGCCTGACAGGGCGTTGACCGTCGCAGCCGCTGCGGTCCCGATGACGGTATTGATGGCGGCGTCGTTCTCCCAGGGCTGGTGGGCCCGGCAGAACACGGCCGCGGCGTAACCGCGGCCGTCGGGATGCTCGATGACGCCGATCTCGTTGCGCACCACGCCGACCAGGCTGCCGCTCTTGGCCGCGACGCGGGCTGGCGACCGGAAGGCGGCCGCCAGGCGATGCTTGGTCAGCTGCTGGCTCATGAGCTGGCGGACTCTCCGGCAGGCCGGCGCCGGGCGGGCCTGGTCCGACCAGATCAGCCGGAGCAGAGTCGCCATATCCCGCGGCGTGGTCCGGTTGGTGAGCGCCGGGTTCAGCGCCGTGCAGCCGGGGATCCGGCGCGTTACCTGGTCCTCTTCCTCCCGGGAGTGCGGCTGCGCGGCCCAGTCCCACATCGCCGCCCAGTCGGCGAAGCCGGACTCCTGCCCGATGGAGTTGATGAGCGTGTACAGGTCGGCCGCGATGACGGTGCCGGCCAGCCCGAGCCGCGCCGAACTGGCGTTCACCGCAGCTATGCCCACTCGGTGCAGCAGTGCGTCTGTCGCCGGGTTGTCGCTGATGGTGAGCATGGCCACCACCAGGTCCCGCAGCGACACCTCGGCGTCATCCTCGAACAGGGAGAACCCGACCGGACCTGGCGTACGGCCCTTGGCGGCCAGCACGACGCGCTCGGCCGGGTCGAGGCGCCCGTCCGCGAACTGCGTCTCCGCCTCCAGAGCCACCGACACCTTGATCACTGACGCGCAGACCACCGGCTCGTCCGCGCGCAGGGCGGTCTCGTGGGCGCCATCGAGGGACTGCACGCACAGCCGGCCGGTGCAGCCCGCCTGCTCGAACAGCGTCTCCAGGTCCGGTTGCATGCCACCAGTGTCCCAGGCCCGCCGGCAGGCTGGCGGGCCAGGGAAGGAGCGCGCGGGTTCCGCATCATTGGTCAGGCCGCGGCGGTTCGATCGCCCGGCGGCGTTCGGCCAGAGTCTCGCGGAACCATCGGACGTCGGCATCTGTGCGCGCCTCGGCCAGGCGCACGGTATCCACCAGCAAGGCCTCGGCTACTTCTAGTGCCGCGGCAGTCCCGCTCGTCGACAGCAGATGAAGCCGCTCTGCGAGCTGGTCGGGAACGATATCGAGGCTTGCGATCAGATGGCGCTGCCATTTCATCAGGCGATGCGGCAGATAGACGTGGTTGAGGGCCAGGACCGCGCCGACCACCGCGCGTCCAGCCCGAGTGAGCAGGTCGCTGAGCGCGAGGTCGTCGCCGCGGCTGGCCAGCGCGTACCGTGCCGCCCAGCCGCTGAGAACCTCAGGGCTAAGCGACTGCACGACCAGGGCGCAGACGAGCTGGTCAGGGAAAGCAGCAGTCCGGGCCCGCCAGGACGCGATCAGCCGCGAGCCGAGAAGTGGGCGAGACTGCTGCAGCGCGGCCAGGCGCATGTGCTTGACCGGATCGGTATCGGCGCGCAGGACAACATCATCGATGAAACGCTCGATGGTGGCGGTGAGGAAGTTGCTCACCGTCACGTCGAGCTCCCCGAGCCGGTAATCCTCGCTCCACTCCTCCTCGTCCTGGTCGTAGTCCCACAGAGCTCTCAGCTCACCGCCGAGCGCATAGATGGGGCCAGTGCGGTCCAGATCGCTCGGCGCAGCGGACCAGTAGCAGTCCAATTCCAGATCGGAGAACCGGTCGGCCAGACCGGTCCCAACCGAACCTGCGACGGTCAGCGCGGCGAGCTGCCGGTTCCCCGCGTACTCCCGGGCCGCCGTCTTGGCCACCGCCATCCTCCAGGCTGCGTGCGCGTTCGCGTCGCCTGATTCACCACCGGGTCGCTCCACGGTTTGATCCTGCCAGGCCGCCCGACACCGACCGAGCACCGATCACCTGGATCCGCGCGGGCATGCCGACTGCCGCTGAGGCCGCAGGCGGCCATTGATAACTTGGATCCGGCGGTCGAGGTGCTTGCCCGCTTCGGACGAGATGTGCGCCGTACCCGACCCGCTAAGACGACGCACGCTGGAGCCCGCATGACAGTGCCAGTTGAGATCCACTTCCAGGACGGTGCCGCCGTTCCGGACCTGAACGTCGCGTGGATCCACGGATCACCGGCCGCGAAATACAACACCGACCCCGACATCCAGGTCCACGCCTGCGACGAGCATACGTACATCCTGCGCCAGAACAAGGCGGTCCACTACGAGGCGCCGTTCATGTTCCTGCTCTTCGGACGCTCCAGGGCCCTCCTGCTCGACACCGGTGCTACCGCGAGCCCGCAGTTCTTCCCGCTGCGCCGTACCGTCGAGCAGATCATCGACGGCTGGCTGGCCGGCCATCCACATCCGGACGACTACGGGCTGCTCGTTCTGCACACACATGCGCACGGTGACCACACCGCGGCCGACGGCCAGTTCGCCGATCGGCCCAACACCCTCGTCGTCGGCGCGACACGCGATGCGGCGTGGCCATATTTCGGCTTCACGGACGCGCCCGAGTCAGTGGCTGAGGTCGATCTCGGCGGCCGCGTTCTTGACTGCCTCGCGACACCCGGGCACCATGAGGCGGCGGTCACTTACTACGACCGCTACAGCGGGATCCTGTTTACCGGCGACACCGTCTACCCGGGCCGCCTGTACGTCATCGACTGGACGAGCTTCGTCCGTACGATCGACCGGCTCGTCGAGTGGTGCGCGCAACGACCGGTGACACACGTGCTCGGCTGTCACATTGAAATGACGACCACCGCGGGTGTGGATTACCCGGTCGGATGGAGCTACCAGCCCGACGAAACGCCCCTTGAGCTCACGACCGGCCATCTCGAGCAGATCCAGGGCACGCTCCGGGCCCATGACTTCCAGCCCGATCGCTACGTCTTGCCACAGATGATCATTACGCCGGTCGGCTAGCTCCCGCTTGGGCAGCGCCGTCGGCAGGGAGCTGCTCCTGGTCTGCGGCGGCCCGGACCTGGCTGATCAGCGCGGTGGCCAGTGCTGAACGCGCGGGTGGTGTTGCCTCCGGGCCGATGCGGGGGCACCGGTCCGGAGGCGACGACTTCACCGCGATGGCTCGCGCCGCTGCCGCGATGGGGGCGGGATGGTTACGGCCAGATGAGCACCTTGCCGTGGTAAAGGGCCGCCACCATCGTCGTGTCCTCCACCGACGACACCGGCGGCACGGACTTCATCAGCCCGAAGTGCACGAGTTCCCGGGCTTCAGGCTGGAACTCCGCCACCGACTCCACACCAACCCCGTTTCCTGGCAACGTGTGGTCCCGGGCGAGGGCGCTCTCCAGGGCCCACACCTGCCGCTCGTGGCTGGCCATGAATTCAGCACCGGCCTGTTGCGCGTAGCTACCCTCGATGTTGACGCATGCGGACTGGTGGGCCGCGCAGTAGTCGAAGGCGTGCAAGTCTGCTCGCATCCAGTCCTTCGCCGCGGCATAGTGCGCAGCCAGGAAGTTCTTATTGAAGAACTGGACGTTAAAAGTGCCGGTCACCTGGAACTGCGCGGGCTTGAACTCGTTGAACTGGGCGTGTTCGGCCTTCAGGGTCAGCGGCTCGTTGGACTGGTAGCATCCGACGGCGTCGATCTTGCCCTGCACCACCTGGTTCGGGTCGTAGTTCGAGGTGTTTACGAAATGCACCCCGTTCAGGTTTACGCCCGCCTCGGTCAGCATCGCCAGGATCGGCGCTTCCTTGACAAAGTGGTAGCCAAGCGTCTTGCCGGTGAGCTGCGGCAGGCTGGTGATTTCCTTCTTCGTGATGATGCAATAGTCCGACGTGTCGCCGTACGTAGCGACGGCCTTGATATTCGAGCCGCCGCCTACGGCGGTCAGGTAGTCGGCCGCCGACCCGGTGTTTGTCACCTGAGCCTTGCCGGCCGAGACCAGCGCCGTGGAGTCCTGTGAGTTGGTCACGAAGCTCACGTTGAGGCACAGGTCCTTGAAGTAGCCGAGCTTCTGCGCCGCGAACACGTCGATGATCCCGGCCGACGCGTCGAACCCGAACGGCGAGACGTAGGTGATTGTCCCGGCCGCCCTGTTGGCGGCGCACTCTGACCAGCTGATCAGCCCGGTAGATCCCGACGACCCTACCTGCGGCGACGAGCCGCTCGACGTCGAGCTGCCGCAGGCCGCAGCCAGCATGACGACCGCGACAAACGCGCAGCCCGTTATTGCGGTGTATCGAGAGCCCCTCCTGCGTTTCACGCATGCCTCCGGTCGTTCACAATGCGCGACAAAGGTTGGCGCTCATCACTTCGTTGGCGTTGCCGAGCTGTGCCAGCCCAGCAGCCGCTGCTGGACCAGGACGACCAGGACAAACAAGACGATGCCCATCACGGCTAGGACCACCACCGACGCGTAGATCGTCGCGAGATCTGACAGTGACGCTGCGGTGACAATCAGCGTGCCCAGGCCATTCGTCTGCCCGGCAGCGACAAACTCGGCGACAACGGCGCCAATCACGCTGAGCGGTACGCAGATCCGGGCCCCCGCGCACAGGAACGGCAGGCTGCTCGGCAGCCGCAGCCGCCAGAGTATCTCAGTACGCGAGGCGCTGAGCGTCTTCAAGACGTCGAGCGCCAGCGGGTCCGCAGAGCGAAGGCCGATGAGCGAGTTGATCAGGAAAGGGAAAAAGACCAGGACAGCGGTGATGATGTACTTCGGCGTGGGGCCGAAGCCGAATGCCACGACCAGCGCCGGGGCGACTGCGATGATCGGCGTGACATTGAGGATCACGGCCAGCGGCAGCACCGCGCGCTCGATGATGCGGACGTAGGACATGAGCACGGCCAGCAGGAAGGCGGTGCCCATGCCGAACACGGCGCCCACCAGGGCTTCCTGCAGTGTCGTCTCCGCGTTGCGGAGGTAGAAACCGGGGCGGCTGGTCAGCTCGTGGAAGATCTTCGGCACGGTGGGGATCACGAACGGGTTGTGCATGGCGTAGAGCTGCCAGGCGCCGGTCAGCAGCGCGAGTGCCACCAGCGGTGGCAGCCAAATTGACGGCCGGGCCCAGGCCGGTGCTCGTCGCCGCTGCGACTTCGCGGCGCCGGTGCCCGGTTCGAGGGCCGGCAGGCCGGACTGCGCATTAGTTGGCTCGTCCAGCTCGGGGCCCCGCAGCTCGCTCATGGCACGTCTCGCCAGCTACCGCGCAGCTCGAGCCTGATCTGCCGCTCGAGTTGGTGGAACGCCTCGGTGGTCTCGACGAAATCGTCTCTCGGCCGGGGCAGGCCGATCGGGATCACGCGCTGGATTGCCCCCGGGTTCGCGGACATGATCACGACTACGTCGGAGAGCGTGATCGCCTCCGAGATCGAGTGCGTGACGAACAGCACGGTCTTCTTGTTCGCCTGCCAGATGGACAGCAGCTCGTGGCGCAGCAGTTCCCGGGTCAGTTCGTCGACTGCGGCGAACGGCTCATCCATCAGCAGAATCGGCGGATCGAAGACAAACGCACGTGCGATCGCCACTCGGTGCTGCATCCCGACCGACAGCTCGCCGGCCGCCGGTTGACGACGTGCCCCAAGCCGAACGACTCGAGCACGGCGATCGGGTCGGCGTGGGACCGCGAGCCGTCGGAGTCTGGCTTCCTGTTCACCTGCAGCGGCAGCCGAACGTTGTCGAGGACGGTGCGCCACGGCAGCAGCGCCGGTGACTGCGGAACCAGTCCGATGTGCTTGGCGGCGCTCGCCTGATGCACCGACTCACCGAAGATCGACACCGTGCCGCGATCGACTTCGAGCAAGCCCGCGACGATGCGCAGCAGGGTCGTCTTCCCGCAGCCGCTCGGGCCGATCACCGTGACGAACTGGCCGCGCTGCGCCACCAGGCTGACGTCCTCGACGACCGAGACGCGGGCCGCGCCGACACCGTAGCCCTTGTACACGCCGTCGATGACCAGCACCGAGTCAGGGGGCCCCGACGTCGTGCCGGTCTCCGGTTTCATCCCGCGCTCGGTAAGCTCAGCCACTACCCTGCCTCACTGCGGCCTGCTACGCCAGGCCCACCACCCAGACGTGCTCACCCGCTTCACCGAGATTACCGGGGCGCCGGTACGCGCACCCGACTCTGGCCTGCAGGCCACCACGGACGAGCTGCGCGAACGCTTCACTCACCTCATCCGCCCGGCCCAGTCTCAGGACTTGTCGGGCATCTGGGATTCATCGAACGTGCTTGTGGGTAGCCGGATAATTGGTGGCAAAAGCCGCGAGGCAGGCATCTCTCCTGGAGGCCGTACCATGATCGCTAGGACCGTTGTCATCGCTGGCGCTGGCAGCCTGTTAGCTGCCGGTGCGGTGGTCGCAAGTCCGACGCTGGCCAGCGCGGTAACGTCGCCCGGCCAGACCCCGGGCGTCCCGCCTCCCGCAGTGCGCATCGCAGCGACGACAGCGACGTTCAACGCAATCGAGGCGAAGATCGCCGCCGGGCAGTCTCTTCGACTGCGCTTCCCCGATCCGACCGCGTCAGCGGACATCATCGACTACGGAGTCAACGACCTGTGGAAGAGGGCGATCGACGGTGCCGGCGTGACCGTGGCTTACGTGGTCACTAACCCCGACCCGAACCTCGCGGCGTCCATGGCTACCTACGACACAGCGATGGACCTGCCGCCCGCGAACATCACCGACATGGCGCTTCCGGCGCCCACTGATCCGTCCGCGGTCTGCCAGATCGAGTGCAGCCCGGGCGAAGATCGGCTGGACGCAGAGGCGATCCACTCGATGGCACCCTTCGCGAATGTCCTCTTCGTCCACCCGCCGGTGCCGGAAACCATCGGCATGCAGGGCTGGCCAGAGGTAGCTCAAGCCATCAAGATGATCGCCGATCAGCACCTGGCCGATATCATCACCGTGAGCCTTGGCGACGGCGAGAGCGACTTCATCAACGACCCGACCAACCCGACCGCCACCCAGCAGGCCGCTATCCACTCGC
Source organism: uncultured Actinomycetota bacterium (assembly GCA_963775745.1). Classification (GTDB taxonomy): domain Bacteria; phylum Actinomycetota; class Actinomycetes; order Streptosporangiales; family Streptosporangiaceae; genus DATBGO01. The sequence goes on along the minus strand of CAVZKE010000017.1, from coordinate 118,349 downwards.
TGGATCCCGCGTTCCTCGACGCTGCCGCGCACAACGTCCCGGTGATGTTCGCATCCGGTGACTGCGGCCCGACCGATCCACCGGTTCTCAGCGACACGGGCCAGTGCACCCCGACGATCGGCGTCACCGCAGGTCACCCGGTCGACAGCCCATGGATCACTGCAGTCGGTGGCACCATCCCCAACGCTGGCCTCGCCACCGCTTCCGGGCGTACCGCCCCAGATGCGCTGTGGACCGCCCCGACCGACCACTCCGACGCGGCGGGCGCAGGCGTGTCCACCATCTACCCGAAGCCGTCGTGGCAGGAGGGCAACCCGGCGCTGGATGGTGTCGTGGGCCGTGCCTATCCCGACATCTCGATGGATGCTGATGACGGCACCTCGCAGGCGTCGCCCACCTTCGCGGGAATCCTCGCACTGGCCACCCAGCTGCGCGGTGCCGATCTGGGCACGGTGAACTCGGCTCTGGCAGCGCTCGGACCGCGCGGCACGGCGGCGGGCATCGTCGATGTCCCGGCCGGCTACACGAACACCGCCTACGGCGTGACCGGCTTCTCGACAGCGACCGGCTACGACATCGCATCGGGCTGGGGCACCATCTTCGCGCCGGCTTTCGTGCCCGCCCTGGCCGAGCAGATCGACAGGCAGCACGGACCGGACCAGCCGAGTAGGCAGGCCTTCGATGCGCTGAGCCGGTTGCAAGCCAACATCAGTGCATCCGCCGACAAGGTGGCCAGCGGTCAGACCGTCACGATCACCGGGACCGGTTTCATGCCGGGCAGTTCCCCGAACGGCACGACGATCCTGGACGGCTTCGGCGTGTTCCCGCCGCTTCCCGGGCAGTTCGAGGTGACGGGCCCCCCGTTCGCCGACCCGACCTCGACGGTGCCAGGACAAACCTGGGACGATGTTACGGCCACCCTCACCGGACCCCGGCTGGCCTCGCCGCAACCGCTCGCCGTGACCGGCCCGGACGGCAACGGCGCCGTCACGATCACCATCGACACGACGGGAATGGCCGTCGGCACGTACACGGTGACGATGACCGGCCGCGTGCTGACACAGACCATCTCGTTCAAGGTCAAGAACCCTAACTTCGGCTGATCCACCTCAACCGCTAGCGACCCGTCGGGGACGCGCTGCGTGACGCGCGGCGCGTCCCCACGGGGCGCGTTCCCACGCAGCGCGTTCCCCCGCGCCGGTTGCCGCGTGCAGGCCGGGGCGCACGAACCACCTCTGGCGACGGCGGTCTCCCTGTATCCGCAATCGGCGAGATGGGCGCTGCGGTTCGTGGCTGGCACACTGGGGAAGGCTCCCGCCGTTTGAGTGGCTGCCGAGGGTTAGGGACGGGCAGGCTATGACGCAGGGTAGTAGCGGGCTGCACCAGATCCTGCCCGGGCTGGCCAGCGGATCCGGCCGTGACTGGCGGCAGCTCGCCGGCGTCGCGTCGTGACGTCCCTCCCAGTGTCAGTGCCCGCAGCCTCGCCAGCGGCCGGAGCCTGGCACCGGGTCCCGCTGGAGGGGACGGCGTGGAGCGTGTGGCGGGACGTGGCCCTGCGCAGCGCTGGTTTCCCTGCGGACATGGTGCTGGCCATCTGCGATGAGCCGCTCGCGCGCAGTGCCGACCTAGCTGGAGCAGACCAAGCCGGGCGGCTGGCGTATGACATGGTGTATGACGACGCCACCAGGCGGCTGTCCCGTGCTATCGCCGGCACCGTCGCCGATCCAGGCTTCCGGGAGGCGCTTACCTGGCAGAACCCGGGGCTGGCGCAGCGGCTGCAGGACGCTGGCGTGGGTGCGGCGCGGCGGTCTAAGGACCGCGGGCGGGAGCTGGTGATCGCGAGCTATCTTCAGCGGTACTGCCTGAAGAACGACACGATCGGCTTCTTCGGGCCGGTCGGCTGGGCGTCCGCCGGGCATGGCACGGCGGGCCTGGTGGTGATGCCGGGGGAGCAGCTGATCGCCCGCAGGACTACCTACTTCGAGGTCTGGGCCATCGACAAGGTGGCGGCCGCGATCGCCGGGCCGGGGCGGGTGCTCGGCTGGCTGCGGCCGCGGCGGCCCCGGTCGGTGTTCCTGGCCGGGAATGTGCTGCACCGTCCGCACCGCCAGCCGGTCACCCTGACCGACGCCGAGTTGCGGATCCTGGTGGCGTGTGATGGCAGCCGGACGATCAGCGACGTGCTGGACATGGCCGGCGCACCCGATGCCCGCGCTCTGCTGACCCGGCTCGCCGGGCTCGGCGCGCTGCGGCTGGACCTGGAGGGCCCGGCGGACGCCTGGCCGGAAAGGCTGCTCCGGGAGAAGCTTGAGCTGATCGCCGATCCGGCGGCCAGGGCCGCGGCGCTCGAGCCGGTGGACCGGATGATCAGGGCGCGGGACGCGGTGGCCGCCGCGGACGGGGACCCGGCCGGGCTGCAGCGGGCGCTGGCGGGCCTGGCCGAAACGTTCGAGCAGGTCACCGGGTCGCCTGCTACCCGCAGGGCTGGCGCGAACTACGCCGGCCGGACCCTGGTCTACCAGGATGCCGTCCGGGACGTGCGGGTGGAGCTGGGCGAGGCGGTGACCGGGGCGCTGGCGGCGCCGCTCGGCCTGGTGCTGGACAGCGCCCGCTGGCTGGTCAACGAGATCATGGACAGGTACCGGGTGCTGTTCGCGGAGTTGCTCGACCGTGAGATGGCCCGGGCCGGCGGCGCGCCCGTGCCGCTCCCGCGGCTGCTCACCGTGGCGTCACCCTACCTGTACACCGCCGGCGGGCGGGGGGTGGGCGAGCTCGCCCTGGCGAGCGTGGCTGAGCTGCAGCGGCGCTGGCAGGAGGTGCTCGGGCCGCCGTCATCCGCCCGCAGGCACCAGGTCAGCGCGGACGCGATCAGCGCGAGGGCCGCCGCGTGCTTCCCCGGGCGTCCGGTCTGCTGGAGCGGCGCCCGGCAGCACGCACCCGACATCATGATCGCCGCGGCCTCTCCCGGCGAGGTGCAGCGCGGCAATTTCCTGCTGGTCCTCGGCGAAATACACCTGGCCACTAACACCCTGGACCAGCGGCTCTTCGTCGAGCAGCACCCCGACCCGGCCAGGCTCATCGCCGCCGAGCAGGCCGACCGCGGCCCGCGGCGGATCGTCCCCATCCACGCGAAAGACCACCCGACCGTGACCTCCCGCACCAGCCCGCCCTCAGCCGCACTGGGGCCAGGCCAGCTCTACTGGTCCGCCGCCATCACCGACTCGCTCGACCCACCCGAATCGGACACTGTCATGCCCGGCGCCGCGATGACCGTCGCCCGCCGCGGCGACGGTCTGGTCGTCCATCTCCCGCCGTCGGGCACCGAACTGGACTTCTTCGAGGTCATCGGGGACATCATGAGTGGAGTCGCCGCCAACGCGTTCCAGCCGGTGGCCCCCGCGGCGCACCGGCCGCGGATCACGATCGACCGGTTCGTGCTGAGCCGCGAGCAGTGGGTCTTCGGCGTCGCGGACTCGGGCTGGGCCTTCGCCAAGGACGAGCAGGAACGTTACTACCTCGCGCGGCGCTGGCGGCAGGACCACCAGCTGCCCGAGCGCGTGTTCTACCGCGTCCCCGTCGAGGCCAAGCCCATCGCCGCCGACCTCCGCAGCATCGTCCTGGTCAACCTGTTCGCCAAGCACATCCGCCAGACCAAGGCCGCCGGATACGCCGAGTACACCGTCACCGAGATGCTCCCCGACCTGGACCAGCTCTGGCTTGCCGACCGCGCAGGCCGCCGCTACACCTCCGAGCTGAGGTTCGTCGCCTACGACAGCATGACCGAGGATCAGGCGACCCGGGGCGGGAGGCAATTATGAATACAGGCGCCATGGTCCAACCGCAGGATTGCAAAGCGCGCTACGGAGGTTGAAGGGTTGATGTTCGAGCAGGACCTCGACCCGGTCCGCATCGCCCCGTACCTGAGCGTGTCAGCGGCACCGTTGACGCCCCGCCCGGGCCAGCGGTCTCCCTGAATGCGCAATTGGCGAGATGGGTGCTGCGGTTCGTGGCTGGCACGCTGGGGGGGGGCTTTCGCTGTTTGAGTGGCTGCCGAGGGTTAGGGACGGGCAGGCTATGACGCAGGGTAGTAGCGGGCTGCACCAGATCCTGCCCGGGCTGGCCAGCGGATCCGGCCGTGACTGGCGGCAGCTCGCCGGCGTCGCGTCGTGACGTCCCTCCCAGTGTCAGTGCCCGCAGCCTCGCCAGCGGCCGGAGCCTGGCACCGGGTCCCGCTGGAGGGGACGGCGTGGAGCGTGTGGCGGGACGTGGCCCTGCGCAGCGCTGGTTTCCCTGCGGACATGGTGCTGGCCATCTGCGATGAGCCGCTGGCGCGCAGTGCCGACCTAGCTGGGGCGGACCTCGACGGGGCGGAGCTAGCTGAGCCCGTGCCGGCCTATGACGCGGTTTACGCCGACGCCACCAGGCGGCTGTCCCGTGCTATCGCCGGCACCTACGCCGACCCGGTCTTCCGGGAGGCGCTTACCTGGCAGAACCCCGGGCTGGCGCAGTTCCTGCACGATCACGACGCGGGCCCGGGCGCGGCGCGGCGCAGCAAGCAGCGTCAGCGGGAGCTGGTGATCGCGAGCTATCTTCAGCGGTACTGCCTGAAGAACGACACGATCGGCTTCTTCGGGCCGGTCGGCTGGGCGTCCGCCGGGCATGGCACGGCGGGCCTGGTGGTGATGCCGGGGGAGCAGCTGATCGCCCGCAGGACTACCTACTTCGAGGTCTGGGCCATCGACAAGGTGGCGGCCGCGATCGCCGGGCAGGGGCGGGTGCTGGGCTGGCTGCGGCCGCGGCGGCCCCGGTCGGTGTTCCTGGCCGGGAATGTGCTGCACCGTCCGCACCGCCAGCCGGTCACCCTGACCGACGCCGAGCTGCGGATCCTGGTGGCGTGTGATGGCAGCCGGACGATCAGCGACGTGCTGGACAGCGCCGGCGCACCCGATGCCCGCGCTCTGCTGACCCGGCTCGCCGGGCTCGGCGCGCTGCGACTGGACCTGGAGGGCCCGGCGGATGCCTGGCCGGAAAGGCTGCTCCGGGAGAAGCTTGAGCTGATCGCCGATCCGGCGGCCCGGGCCGCGGCGCTCGAGCCGGTGGACCAGATGATCAGGGCGCGGGACGCGGTGGCCGCCGCGGACGGGGACCCGGCCGGGCTGCAGCGGGCGCTGGCGGGCCTGGCCGAAACGTTCGAGCAGGTCACCGGGTCGCCCGCTACCCGCAGGGCTGGCGCGAACTACGCCGGCCGGACCCTGGTCTACCAGGATGCCGTCCGGGACGTGCGGGTGGAGCTGGGCGAGGCGGTGACCGGGGCGCTGGCGGCGCCGCTCGGCCTGGTGCTGGACAGCGCCCGCTGGCTGGTCAACGAGATCATGGACAGGTACCGGGTGCTGTTCGCGGAGTTGCTCGACCGTGAGATGGCCCGGGCCGGCGGCGCGCCCGTGCCGCTCCAGCGGCTGCTCACCGTGGCGTCACCCTACCTGTACACCGCCGGCGGGCGGGGGGTGGGCGAGCTCGCCCTGGCGAGCGTGGCTGAGCTGCAGCGGCGCTGGCAGCAGGTGCTCGGGCCGCCGTCATCCGCCCGCAGGCACCAGGTCAGCGCGGACGCGATCAGCGCGAGGGCCGCCGCGTGCTTCCCCGGGCGTCCGGTCTGCCTGGAGCGGCGCCCGGCAGCACTCACCCGACATCATGATCGCCGCGGCCTCTCCCGGCGAGGTGCAGCGCGGCAATTTCCTGCTGGTCCTCGGCGAAATACACCTGGCCACTAACACCCTGGACCAGCGGCTCTTCGTCGAGCAGCACCCCGACCCGGCCAGGCTCATCGCCGCCGAGCAGGCCGACCGCGGCCCGCGGCGGATCGTCCCCATCCACGCGAAAGACCACCCGAACGTGACCTCCCGCCTCAGCCCGCCCTCAGCCGCACTGGGGCCAGGCCAGCTCTACTGGTCCGCCGCCATCACCGACTCGCTCGACCCCCCCGAATCGGACACCGTCATGCCCGGCGCCGCGATGACCGTCACCCGCCGCGGCGACGACCTGGTCGTCCATCTCCTGCCGTCGGGCACCGAACTGGACTTCTTCGAGGTCATCGGGGACGAGATGGCCGGAGTCGTCGTCGATGCGTTCCAGCCGGTGGCTCCCGCCGCGCACCGGCCGCGGATCACGATCGACCGGTTCGTGCTGAGCCGCGAGCAGTGGGTCTTCGGCGTCGCGGACTCGGGCTGGGCCTTCGCCAAGGACGAGCAGGAACGTTACTACCTCGCGCGGCGCTGGCGGCAGGACCACCAGCTGCCCGAGCGGGTGTTCTACCGCGTCCCCGTCGAGCTCAAGCCCACCGCCGCCGACTTCCGCAGCATCGTCCTGGTCAACCTGTTCGCCAAGCACATCCGCCAGACCAAGGCCGCCGGGCACGCCGAGTACACCGTCACCGAGATGCTCCCCGACCTGGACCAGCTCTGGCTTACCGACCGCGCAGGCCAGCCGCTACAGCTCCGAGCTGAGGTTCGTCGCCTACGACAGCATGACCGAGGATCAGGCGACCCGGGGCGGGAGGCAATTATGAATACAGGCGCCATGGTCCAACCGCAGGATTGCAAAGCGCGCGCACCGGCGGCGGAAAATAAGTGCCAGAGGAGAGCCGGTTCCAGATCTTATGCAGGTTGTTCTTCAACGGACTCGAACCCCGCGACCGTCACCTCGTCCACGCCGGGTGCGCCCTTGTTCGCCTTGACTTTCTCCCACGCCTCCCAGACAGCCGCTTCGGGATAACGAACGGCTTGCCCGGCGCTTTCAACTCGTCCATGTGATTCCTCCCGGAGCACTTCCGGTTGACCAGACGAATCAAGCCACGAACCACCCGGTACCTTCGCTCCGCCCCCGTTGGGCTTCACCGCCACTACGAGCCGGTCCGCCAGCGCGTCCCGCGACAGTACTCAGCCCCTTGCGGTTCAGCCGCTTGGCTACCTCCCAGCCTGCCTGGTCAGGTAGTGATGCGGGTTGCCGCGTGTTCTTCTGATCAGCAGCGGGCCGGTCTGCGTTCGCCGAGCTGGCGACCCGGGAGTGGGAATGCGCAGCGCAATCGGGGAGATGCGCCGCCTGAGACCAGGTGTCACCATCGGGAATGCGGATAGCGATGGCCGGCCGGAAAGGCCGTGCCCGCCGGGCGCCGCCGGACTGGCCCGTACGCCACATAAGCATAAGAAGGAGGCAACGGGGATGCATAACGAGCACGGAGAACGCGCAGTTGCGCTCGGCGGCGGCAGGGCCGGCCGGGTGACGCGTTCCACGTGGTCATCTCGTCGATCCCGGCTACGGCTTCTCCGGCCCGATCCACCAGCTCGGCTGGGACACCGGGCGAGTGGCGCAGGCCTGGACGGAGCTGATGCGCAGCCTCGGGTACACCCGCTGGACCGAATTCGGCCGGGGCGGCCACTTCGCCGCCATGGAGCAGCTAAAGCTCCACGTCAACGACGTGCGGACGTTCGCCCGCACCTTGCATTAGCAACTGACCCCACGTCCGGTTGCCTGTAGCAGTGACTCGCGGAACGAGGTGACCATGCCGAGGCTGAACCCTGGACACACTCTAAGGTCCCTCGTTCCCCAGTCGCGCGACCAGCGGGTGTACCTGCTGGTGACGCTGATCAACGTCTACGGGACCGGGCTGATCGTCACCGCCATGACGCTGTACGCGATCCGGGTGGTGCATCTCACGGCGGAGCGCTCGGGCCTGGCCTTGACGATCGCCGGCCTGGTGGGCCTGCTGGCCGCCATGCCGATGGGCCGCCTGGCCGACCGGCGCGGACCCCGGGATGTGTTCCGGCTGTCCCTGTTCCTGCTGGCCGCGGCGGCCGCAAGCTACGTATTCCTCGCGCACAGCTTCGTCAGCTACCTGATCGTCGCGATCGTGGACGGGTCCGCGCTGAGCTCCTCAACCACGGCCAACGTGGCGCTGCTGCGGCGGGTCGGCGGCGACGATGCGACCACGTTCCGCTCACAGACGAACGCGGTGCTCAACCTGGGCCTGTCGCTCGGCGTGGCCACCTGCGGCGTCGCGATACAGCTCAATACGGTGAACGCGTACCGCGCGCTGTTCCTGGGTAACGCGCTGAGCTGCCTGATCGGCGTCGCGATGCTGGGCCTGCTGCCCAAGTATGAGCCGCTGCCAGGCGCGCACGAGGAGTCACCGCTGGCCGCGCTGAAGGACAGGCCGTTCCTCGGCTACACGGTGCTGTCCGGTGCGATGTACATGCAGTACCTCGTACTCGGCCTGCTGCTGCCGGTGTGGGTCGTGTTCCACACGAACGCGCCGCGATGGAGCGTCTCGGCGTTCGTGATCATCAACACGGTGATGGTGGTGCTGTTCCAGGTGCGCGTCGGCATGACCGTGCAGACCATCAGGCAGGGCGGCGCCGCCTTCCGCCGGGCCGGGGTGATCTTCCTGGTCAGCTGCTCGGCGATGGGCCTGGCGGCCGGCCTTCCCGCCTGGGGCGCCATGCTGCTGCTGGCCGGCGCCGTCGTGCTGCACACCTACGGCGAGCTGTGGCAGGCCTCCGCCATGTTCGCCCTCGACTTCGGTCTGGCGCCCCCGCATGCGCAGGGCCAGTACCAGGGCCTGGTCGGCATGGGCAACTTCGCCGGGCAGGCGCTGTCCCCCTTATCCTGGTCGGGCTCGTGCTCAGCGCCGGCAGGCTCGGCTTCGTGCTGCTCGGCGCGTGGTTCACCCTGCTTGGCCTGGCCGGCCCCGCCGTGGCCCGGTGGGGCGAGCGGACCCGCCCGGCCGCGCCCGCGCGGCCGACCGCCGCAGCGCGAGGCCGAGCAACGTCGACCGAGGGCCCCGCCGCGACCGTCGCCGAGAAGCGATCGCAACCGACTGATCAGCGCTCGTCCAGTCCGGTCGACGCCGCATATACGGCGTCGGTCAGCTGCGACCGAGACCGTCCGGGAACCCGCCGCGCAATGTCGAAGGTGCGGGTGTGCGGCTCGGATTGCGAGGCTGCCGTTCTGGAGCCTCCTTCTGAGGCGGCCGGCATGCGCGGACCTCTTGGGCGGCGTCCGCTGCGGATTGCCCCGGAAAGTCATGCGCCTGTGGCATCGCCCATCGGAATGAGGATCACCATGGCCAATCCCCTTCGACCAGCACCGTCCGGGGGGAGCGCGGCGCGAGCGCTGACGCCGGCGGAGCTGGGGCGGCTGCTGGCGGGGTGGAATGATACGGCGCGGGACGTGCCTCAGGTCACCTTGCCGGAGTTGTTCGAGGCGCAGGCGGCGCGGGCGCCGGGGGCGCTGGCGGTGGCATGTGGTGATGTGGCGCTGTCGTATGCGGAGCTGGATGAGCGGGCGGGGCGGCTGGCAGGGCACCTGACCTCGCTGGGCGCGGGCCCCGAGCGGCTGGTCGCGGTGGTGATGGAGAAGTCCGCTGAGGTGTTCGTGGCGTGGCTGGGGGTGGCCAAGTCGGGGGCGGCGTTCCTGCCCATCGACCCGGCATATCCGGCGGAGCGGATCGGGTTCATGCTGGCCGATGCGCGGCCGGACCTGGTGGTCACGACGATGGCTGCGGCATCGTCACTGCCCGCTGTTGCTGGCGGGGGGCCGTCGCGGGTGGTGCTGGATGATCCGGTGCTGGCGGGGAAGCTGGCTCGGCAGGAGCCCGGTGATGTCACCGCGCTGCGCCGGCCGGAGCTCGCGCATCCGGCGTACGTGATTTACACGTCGGGGTCGACGGGCAGGCCGAAGGGGACGGTGGTGACGCACCGGGGCCTGGCGAGCTTGGCCGCGTCGATGGCCAGCGCGTTCGGGATCGGCCCTGGGTCGCGGGTGCTGCAGCTCGCGTCGCTGAGCTTCGACGCGGCGGTGATGGAGATGCTGATGGCGTGGCCGGCCGGGGCGGCGCTGGTGGTTCCGGAGCCGGGGCCGCTGGCCGGGGAGATGCTGGCGGAGAAGCTGAACGAGCTGCGGATCAGCCATGCCCTGATCATCCCGACCGTGCTGGCCAGCGTCCCGGTCGGGCGGGTGCGCGGGTTTGACTGCCTGATCGTGGGCGGTGAGGCGTGCTCGGATCGGCTGGCGGCCGAGTGGTCGCCGGGGCGGCGGATGTTCAATGCCTACGGGCCGACCGAGATAACGATTGCCGCGACGCTGTCGGGGCCGCTGTCGGGCTCGGTCGTTCCGCCGATCGGCCGGCCGGTCTGGAACACCCGGGTGTTCGTGCTGGATGACGGGCTGGGCCTGGTGCCGCCGGGGGTGGCCGGGGAGCTGTACGTGGCGGGGGCCGGGCTGGCGCGGGGGTACCTGAGGCGGCCGGGGCTGACCGCGGAGCGGTTCGTGGCGTGCCCGTTCGGGGCGCCGGGGGAGCGGATGTACCGGACCGGGGACCTGGCCCGGTGGAACGCGGCGGGTGAGCTGGAGTACCTGGGCCGGGCCGATGACCAGGTGAAGGTCCGCGGGTTCCGCATCGAGCTGGGCGAGGTCGAAGCCGTGCTGGCCGGCCTGCCGGGCGTTGGGCCAGGCGGCGGTGGCGGTACGGGAGGACCGGCCGGGAGACAGGCGGCTGGCCGGGTATGTGGTGCCGGCGGCAGGGGCGACGCTGGACCCGGCGGGGCTGCGGGAGGCGGCCGGGCGGGTGCTGCCCGGGTACATGGTGCCTCGGCGGCGGTCGTGCTGCTGGACCGGCTGCCGCTGTCGCCGGACGGGAAGCTGGACCGGCGGGCGCTGCCGGCCCCTGAGTACGCGGCCGCGCCGGGTGGCCGGGCCCCGGCTACCGCGGCGGAGCACGTCCTGTGCGAGGTGTTCGCGCAGGTGCTGGATGTCGGAACGGGTCGGGGTCGAGGACAGCTTCTTCGACCTGGGCGGGCATTCGCTGCTAGCGACCCGGCTCGTGTCCCGGGTCCGCTCCGCGCTGGGTGCAGAGCTGCCGATCAGGGCGGTGTTCGAGAACCCGACGCTGGCGTTGCTGGCGCGGTGCTTGGCGACGCGGGGACGGCACGCCCGCCGCTGGTCCCGGTGCCGCGGCCGGAGCGGTTGCCGCTGTCGTTCGCCCAGCGCGGCTCTGGTTCCTGGAGCAGTTCAACGGTCCGGGCACTGCTTACAACCTGCCGTTCGCCTGGCGGCTGCACGGGCAACTGGACACGGACGCGCTGACCGCGGCGCTGAGTGATGTGGTGGGCCGGCACGAGTCGCTGCGCACGGTGTTCGCCGTCGCGGACGGGCAGCCCTACCAGCACGTGATCCCGGCCGGGCAGGCCACCGTCCCGGTCACGGTGACCGCCGCCCGCCAGGCCGAGCTGGCCGGCCTGATCGATGCGGCGGCCCGGCACGAGTTCGACCTGGCCAGCGAGCTGCCTATCCGGGCCTGGTTGTTCACCCTGGCCGGATGAGCAAGTGCTGCTCCTGCTGTGCCATCACATCGCCAGCGACGGCTGGTCCATGCAGGTCCTGATGTCGGACCTGGCCGCCGGCTACGCGGCCCGCCGCGACGGCCGGGCGCCAGACTGGGCGCCGCTGCCGGTGCAGTACGCCGATTACACGTTGTGGCAGCGGGACCTGCTCGGCAGCGGCACGGCGCGGGCCAGGACACGGGCGGCGGGGACGGGGTGCTGGCCGGGCAGATCGAGTACTGGCGGCAGGCGCTGGCCGGGCTGCCCGAGGAGCTGGCGCTGCCGTTCGACCGGCCGCGCCCGGCGCTGCCGTCCCGGCGCGGCGGCCAGGTCGGCTGGCAGCTGGCCGACCCCGCCCTGCACGCCGCGCTGGCCAGCCTGGCACGTGAGCACCAGGCCACCGTGTTCATGACCCTGCACGCTGGCCTGGCCGCACTGCTGTCCCGGATGGGTGCCGGGACCGACATCCCGCTGGGTGCCGCGGCCGCCGGGCGGACCGACGAGGCGGTGCACGACCTGGTCGGGTTCTTCGTCAACACGCTGGTGCTGCGCGCGGACCTGTCCGGCGACCCGAGCTTCGCCGAGCTGCTCGGCCGGGTCCGGGAGACGGTGCTGGCCGCCCAGGCCCGCCAGGACGTGCCGTTCGAGCGCCTGGTCGAGGTGCTGAACCCGGCCCGGTCACCGGCCCGGCACCCGCTGTTCCAGGTGATGCTCGCCGACGAGGGTATCGGCGCCGTCGACTGGCAGCTGCCCGGCGCTGCGGATCACGGCGGAGCCGGTACCTGATGTGGCCGCCAAGTTCGACCTGACCCTGGGATTCCAGCAGTGCCGCGACGCCGACGGCACCCCGGCCGGGATCAGCGCCTTCCTGGAGTACGCCCTGGACCTGTTCGACCAGGCCACCGTGCAGGCGCTGGCCGGCCGGCTGACCCGGCTGCTGCGCCAGGCCGCCCGCGAGCCCGGCCGCCGGATCAGCCAGCTCGACCTGCTGACCGCCGCCGAACGGCGCAGGCTGCTGCGCGACTGGAACGACACCGCCCGGCCGGTGCCGGCGGCCACGTTGCCGGAGCTGTTCGAGCAGCAGGCCGCCCGCACCCCGCACGCCTCCGCCGTCATCACCGCCGACGCCGAGCTGACCTACGCCGAGCTGAACGCAGCGGGCCAACCGGCTGGCCCGGCACCTGATCACCCTGGGTGCGGGCCCTGAGCGCGTGGTCGCGATCGCCATGCCCCGCTCCCCGGACGTGATCGTCGCCCTGCTCGCCGTGCTCAAGTCCGGCGCCGCCTACGTCCCCGTCGACCCCGACTTCCCGCCCGACCGCAAGACCTTCATGCTCACCGACGCCCAGGCGGCAATCGTGCTCACTACGAGCCGCCTGGCCGGATCCCTGCCGGCAGCGGCGACCCCGCTCATCCTGGATGACCCCGCGGTTGCAGGAGGTGATCTCGGGCTACCCCGCCTCCGACATCTCCGACGCCCAGCGTGGCCGGCCGCTGCATCCTGCCCACCCGGCGTACGTGATCTACACCTCGGGGTCGACCGGCCGGCCCAAGGGCGTGATCATCAGCCATTCGAGCCTGGTGAACTACCTGGCGCGGTGCCTGCAGGCCTACCCGCACCTGGCCGGCCGCACGCTGCTGATCTCGCCGGTATCGTTCGATCTGAGCGTCACCGGGCTTTACGGCTGCCTGCTTTCCGGCGGCCGACTGTGCCTTGGCGCGCTGGATGAGGAACTGCCGGCGCTGGCCGCCAGGGGCGGCTTCAGCTTCCTCAAGGCGACGCCCAGTCACCTCGCCCTGCTCGCCCGGCTGCCCGCGAGCTGCGTTCCCGCCGGCCAGATGATGGTCGGCGGAGAGGCGGTGCCGGCGGCGCTGCTGCGCGAATGGCGCCAGCGGCATCCCGGCCTCGCCCTGATCAACCATTACGGGCCGACCGAGGCCACGGTAGGCTGCCTCGACCACGTGATGAGCCCAGATGACCCGGTCCCGGACCTGGTCGTGCCGATCGGCCGGCCGATGTGGAATACGCGGGTGTTCGTGCTGGATGGTTCGCTGGGGCTGGTGCCGCCGGGGGTGGCGGGGGAGCTGTACGTGGCGGGGGCGGGGCTGGCGCGGGGGTACCTGGGGCGGCCGGGGCTGACCGCGGAGCGGTTCGTGGCGTGCCCGTTCGGGGCGGCGGGGGAGCGGATGTACCGGACCGGGGACCTGGCCCGGTGGACCGTCCGGGCAGATCGAGTACCTGGGCCGGGCCGATGACCAGGTGAAGATCCGCGGGTTCCGGATCGAGCTGGGCGAGGTCGAGGCCGTCCTCGCCGGCCTGGATGGCGTGGGCCAGGCGGCGGTGGCGGTGCGGGAGGACCAGCCCGGGGACAAGCGGCTGGCCGGGTACGTGGTGCCGGCGGCCGGTGCCGAGCTGGATCCGGCGGGGTTGCGGGAGGCGTGCGGGCGGGTGCTGCCCGGCTACATGGTGCCGACGGCGGTGGTGGTGCTGGACCAGCTGCCGCTGAACGCGAACGGGAAGCTGGACCGGCGGGCGCTGCCGGCCCCGGAGTACGCCGCGGGCGGTGGCCGGGCCCCGGCCACCCCCGGGGAGCAGGCGCTGTGCGAGGTGTTCGCGCAGGTGCTGGGCCTGGACCGGGTCGGGGTCGAGGACAGTTTCTTTGACCTGGGCGGGCATTCGCTGCTGGCGACGCGGCTGGTGTCGCGGATCCGCGTGGTGCTGGGGGTGGAGCTGCCGGTCCGGGCGGTGTTCGAGAACCCGACGCCGGCGTTGCTGGCCGGGGTGGTGGCAGGGGCGGAGGCGGCCAGGCCGCCACTGGTCCCGGTGCCGCGGCCGGAGCGGCTGCCGTTGTCGTTCGCGCAGCAGCGGCTGTGGTTCCTGGAGCAGTTCCACGGGCCGGGCACGGTGTATAACCTGCCGTTGGCGTGGCGGCTGACCGGCGAGCTCGATGCCGCAGCGCTGGCCGCCGCGCTGGGTGACGTGGTCGCCCGGCACGAGTCGCTGCGCACGGTGTTCGCGGTCGCGGACGGCCAGCCGTACCAGGACGTAATCCCGGCCGGGCAGGCCAGGGCACAGGTCGCGGCGGGGTTCACGGTGGCGGCGGCGGCGCGCGGTGAGCTGGCCGGGCTGGTCGCGGCGGCGGCGGGATACGTGTTCGACCTGGCTGCGCGAGCTGCCGGTGCGGGCATGGCTGTTCGCCCTCAGCGAGGACGAGCATGTGCTGGTGCTGCTGTGCCACCACATCGTCAGCGACGGCTGGTCGCTGCAGGTGCTGATGTCGGACTTGGCCACCGCGTACGCGGCCCGCCGCGACGGCCGGGCACCAGACTGGGCGCCGCTGCCGGTACAGTACGCCGACTACGCGCTGTGGCAGCGGGACCTGCTCGGGTCGGCGGACGGCGACGGCGGGGACGGCGGGGTGCTGGCCGGGCAGATCGAGTACTGGCGGCAGGCGCTGGCCGGGCTGCCCGAGGAGCTGGCGCTGCCGTTCGACCGGCCGCGCCCGGCGCAGCCGTCCCGGCGCGGCGGCTTCGATGCGGTGGCAGCTGGCTGACGCCCGGTTGCACGCCGCGCTGGCGGACCTGGCCCGCGAGCATCAGGCCAGCGTGTTCATGGCGCTGCACGCCGGCCTGGCCGCGCTGCTGTCCCGGATGGGCGCCGGGACCGACATCCCGCTGGGTGCCCCGGTGGCGGGGCGGACCGACGAGGCGATGCACGACCTGGTCGGGTTCTTCGTCAACACGATGGTGCTGCGCGCGGACCTGTCCGGCGACCCGAGCTTCGCCGAGCTGCTCGGCCGGGTCCGGGAGACCGGCCTGTCCGCCCAGGCCCGCCAGGACGTGCCGTTCGAGCGGCTGGTCGAGGTGCTGAACCCGGCCCGGTCCCCGGCCCGGCACCCGCTGTTCCAGGTCATGATCGGCGACGAGAGTCATCCCCGTCGACTGGCAGCTGCCCGGGCTGCGGGTCCGGGCCGAGCCGGTACCTGCCGTCAACGCCAAGTTCGACCTGACCCTGGGAGTCCGCCCGCACCACGGTGACGGCGGCGCCCCGGCCGGGATCCAGGGCTCCTTGGAGTATGCCAACCGACCTGTTCGACCCGGCGACCGTGCGAGGCGCTGGCCGCCCGGCTGACCCGGCTGCTGCGCCAGGCCGCCCGCGATCCCGGGCCGCCGCATCAGCCAGCTCGACCTGCTGACCGCCGCCGAACGGCGCAGCCTGCTGCGCGACTGGAACGACACCGCCAGGCCGGTGCCGGCAGCCACCCTGCCCGAGCTGTTCGAGCAGCAGGCCGCCCGCACCCCGCACGCCCCCGCCGTCATCGGCGCCGCCGCCGAGCTGACCTACGCCGAGCTGAACCAGCGGGCCAACCAGCTGGCCCGGCACCTGATCACCCTGGGCGCAGGCCCCGAGCGCCTCGTCGCCATCGCCATGCCCCGCTCCCCCGACGTGATCGTCGCCCTGCTCGCCGTGCTCAAGTCCGGCGCCGCCTACGTCCCCGTCGACCCCGGCTACCCGCCCGACCGCATCGCGTTCATGCTCGCCGACACCGCGCCGGTCGCCGTGCTCACCACAGCGGCAGTGGCCGCCGCGCTGCCAGGCGGAATGCCGCTGCTGGTGCTGGATGACCCGGTGACGGCGGCGGTGCTGGCCGGGCTGGACGGGGAGAACGTGCCCGTGGCGGCGAGGCCGCGGGACGTGGCGTACGTGATCTACACGTCGGGATCAACCGGCCGGCCCAAGGGAGTGATGGTCGAGCACGCCGGGGCGGTGTCGCTGGCGTGCTGGGCGGCCGCGGCGTTCCCGGCGGCTGAGCTGTCGCGGGTGCTGGCGTCGACGTCGCTGAGCTTCGACGTGTCAGTGTTCGAGATCTTCGGGACGCTGACGGCGGGCGGCTGCATCGAGGTGGTGCCGAACCTGCTGGCACTGGCTGAGCGGGGGGCGGCGGGGCCGTGGCGGGGGAGCCTGATCAGCGCGGTGCCGTCGGCGCTGGCGCAGGTGCTGGCCGCGCCGGGGGTGCGGGCGCAGGCGGCGGTGGCGGCGCTGTGCGGGGAGGCGCTGACCGGGCAGGTCGTCGCGGCGATCAGGGCGGCGGTGCCGGGGGCGCGGGTCGAGAACATCTACGGCCCGGCCGAGGCGACGGTATACGCCACGACGTATATCGTCCCCGAAGACAGCGAGGCGGCGGTTTCGCCGCCGATCGGCCGTCCCATCTGGAACATCCGGATGTACGTGCTTGACGAACGCCTGGGCCTGGTGCCGCCGGGGGTGGCGGGAGAGCTGTACATAGCCGGGGCCGGGCTGGCGCGGGGGTACCTGGGGCGGCCGGGGCTGACCGCGGAGCGGTTCACCGCGTGCCCGTTCGGGGGTGCGGGGGAGCGGATGTACCGGACCGGGGACCTGGCCCGGTGGAACGCGGCGGGTGAGCTGGAGTACCTGGGCCGCGGCGATGACCAGGTGAAGGTGCGGGGGTTCCGCATCGAGCTGGGGGAGGTCGAGTCGGTGCTGGCCGCCCAGGACGGCGTGGGCCAGTCGGCGGTGGCGGTGCGGGAGGACCAGCCCGGGGATAAGCGGCTGGTCGGGTATGTCGTGCCGGCGGCCGGTGCCGAGCTGGATCCGGCGGGGTTGCGGGAGGCGTGCGAGCGGGTGCTGCCCGGGTACATGGTGCCGGCCGCGATCATGGTGCTCGGCGGGCTGCCGCTGAACGCGAACGGGAAGCTGGACCGGCGGGCGCTGCCGGCCCCGGAGTACGCCGCGGGCGGCGGCCGGGCTCCGGCCACTCCCCGGGAGCAGGCGCTGTGTGAGGTGTTCGCGCAGGTGCTGGGCCTGGACCAGGTCGGGGTCGAGGATAATTTCTTCGACCTCGGCGGGCACTCCCTGCTCGCGGCAGTGCTCGTCGCCCGGCTGGTGGAGCGGCTCGGTGTCAAGATCAGCCTGAGAACCTTCATGAACAACTCGTCCGTCCGCGCCATCGACGGGTATCTGGACCGTCAAGACAGCTAGCGGGCAGCCGCGGATCGGATGCATGACACGCGGCGTCATGCATCCGCGATGTGCCCGTCACGAGCCCTGTGGAGCTTCCGTCGGCGGCGTTCCTGCAGCTCGGCGACGCCGATCCGGTCGGCGGCCAGCTAGCCCGGAGAATTTGCCAGGGGCGAGCGCCGGACGGCGCGGCTGACGTTAAGAAGCTCCTGACCTGGGACGATAGGCCTCGCGAGGCAAGCCTTCTGACCCGAGGAGCACCTCGGAAGCTACCTGATGGTCGCCGGGCCTGGAAGTGACGTGTAGCGGGACCGGTGTGGGGTCGCGCGCCGTGCTGGTGCCTGTTGAGAGGTGGCGGACCGGATCGGGTTGGGCTGGCTGGGAGCTTGTCGAGGGCCCGCCGGGCTGACGGCGGACGCATGCGGCTGACCGAGACTGACCTGCGGTTTCGTCTGGCCGTGCTGAGGCTGGTCGAGCCGGAGTCGCGGGGTGACCCGGAATCGCCATGATGATCCTCATTCCGATAGGTGATGCCAACGACGCGTAACCCAGAGCGGCCGCCGCCAGGTCCAGCCGACCACGCAGAAGAGCCTCCCCGCCTTGGCAGCCTGGCAGGCCCGGCCGCGCGCCCGCACCATCGACATTGCGCACGAACCGGCTCGAGCATCGGCAACGCTGGGCAAATCAGGCCGCGCAATCAGGAAGGTGCGGTGACCTTTCGCCTTGCGACCGTGAAGGCGCGGCCGGCAGCTAGCCGGTCCGGTCATCCGCGCAGCACCCGCAGATGGACGGTGAGCCGCTGATGACCCCTGAAAGCATCGGTGAAGCCAGAGCAGCCCTGGCGGCCTTTCCCGGGCTCGCCGACATCGCGGTCGTCGAGCACGGCGCCGACGTAGGCGACCAGTGCCTGATCGCCTACGTCGCGCCGTCCGGCCCCGGCCTGGATGTGCCTGAGCTGCATGCTTACGCCAGGAAGGCGCTGCCTAACGGCAGCATGCCAGCGGCGATCATGGTTGTCGACGAGATCCCGGTGACGGCGGCGGGAACGGTTAACGCCACCGCCCTGCCGGCGCCGGACCTGACCGGCCTGCTGCCATACCGGGCGCCTGCCACGCCCCGCCAGGAAGTCCTGTGCGAGCTGTTCGCCCAGGTACTGGGGGTGGCCAGGTGCGGCGTCGACAACGACTTCTTCGACCTCGGTGGTCGCTCGGTAGAGGCAATGGTGCTGGCCGGGCGCATCAGCTCTGCCCTCGGCGTCCGGATATCGATGGCCGACCTGTTCAAGGCGCCCACGGTCGCTGACCTGGACCGCCGGCTCGACCTCACGGCTGGCGCGCGGAAGTAAGGCAAAGGAATGGCGGCAATGACGGAATCCTCGCCAGCGGCGGACCAGCAAGGGCAGCGCTACCCGCTGTCTTTCACCCAGGAATGGTTCATCACCCTGGACCAGGGTGATGACGGCGGGACGTTCGGCCGCCGGTTCATGATGGTCTGCCCGATCCGCATCACCGGCCCAGTGGATCTCGCGGTGCTGCAGGGCGCGCTCGACGACGTGGTCGCGCGCCATGAACTGCTCCGCACCGTGGTGGTCAGGGACGCCGATCCGCCCTACCAGCAGGTGTTCCCGCCGTGCCAGGTACCGCTGGAGGTCAGGGACCTGCCACCAGTCACCGGCAAATCCAGGGACCTGGTCATCCAGGAACTCCTGATACCAGACCGACACGATCAGCGCGCGGGAAGTGCCGCTGCTGCGGGCCCGGCTGTGCAAGTTCGATGACCGCGACAGCGCCCTGTTCCTGACGGTGCACCACTCGGTATCCGATGACTGGTCGCTACAGGTGATCATCCGCGACCTCGGCGCGTTCTATGCCTCCCGGGCCACGGGCACCCCCGCCGAACTCCCGCCAGTCCGGCAATACCGCGAGTACGCCGAATGGCAGCGAGCCAGCGCCACCAGCTCAGCTGAGGACGGCGCACCGGCATACTGGCGGGACAAGCTCCGCGGCGCCCGTGAATTCACCATACCGAACGACCACGGCCACCCAGACAGCTACTCCAGGCCATACTCACTGCACGCCCACGGCATCGAGGCCGACGTCATAGCCAAGGCCTCCGCTCTTGCCACAGCTTCTCGCACCACCCTGTTCTCGGTCCTGCTCTCAGCCTTCTACGTCCTGGCTCACGAAATCACCGGCGCGACCGACCTGACGATCCGGGCATTCACCGCGGGCCGCGATGTAGAGCAATTCCACAACACCATGGGACTGTTCCTCAACTGCGTGCCCTTCCGCACCGACATCGACGACTGCACGAGCTTCCGCGACATCGTCGCGCGCACCAAGGAGACCTTCATCGACGCCATCGCGCACGAGCTCCCGGTCAACGTGATCGAGCAGACATTCCCTGACTTCATAAAGTCACGCGATGACCTGCGTACGTCCCAGTTCATCATCGCGAGCTCCGTGTCGCAGCTCGGCGACGATCTCATCTTCCCCATCGCCGAGGGCGCCCGTGAGATAGAAGTGCGCCCGCTGCAGGAGGATAGCCGCGCGACATCCCCAGCGGCATGGTGTGGAATCTGGACGTGCCACCCTCTGGCATCCTATCCGGCGGCGTACTGTTCAACCTCGACGAATTCGACGAGAGCACCGTTGCGGGCTGGGCCGCAGACCTGCGGCGGATCCTGGCCAGCGCCGTCCGCGACCCCGACCAGGACTGGAAGACCCTATAACCTCGATCATTTCGTCAGCCGCCGCGGCGCATCTGGCAGGGCCGGGCTGTGGTGAGCCGTGCGCATGATCAAGGGGCAATCCTCGTATGCGAGACCGCTGCCTGACCGTGGGACCGTCACCCAAGTTCCATGACGATCGGGGCATCCTTCGGCATACAGGCCAAGCGCGTTGTCACGCTCAGGCTCAACCCAGATCAGTCAACCAGCGACCTTGTCTGAGCAGTTAACGCCAATCAGGGTCTCTAACCTTGATGGTTCACGCCGGGGTCGACCTGGGTTGGCGGGGTCTGGCTAGCCGCCTATGGGTCTTGTTTCTGGGTTCCAGGAATGCCGGTGGCCCGGCTGGCGGGCCGGGTGGCGGGGGTTCCACGGACCCCGGGTGCTCCTTCCTTGATCGCAGGGACGGTTTTCGTGCTGGTCAGGGGTGCTTGCGGCAGGGCGCTGATCCGGTTCCAGGCGGTTATGATGTCAGCGGCCCAGGGCCAGGTGGCCTGGATCTTCAGGCGGCGCTGGCGGCCGCCGCGGGTCAGCCGGGCGGCGGCGTGCAGGATGCGGTAGCGCAGGGTCTTCGGCTCGGCCCCGGCGAGGCGGCCGTCCAGGGCGAGCAGCTTGAGCCAGGCCAGCAGGGTCGCGGCGGTCAGGGCGGCGGCCAGCCACGCCTTGTTCATCGCCTGTGAGCCGGGGAATTTGCCGATGCCGCAGTTTTTGCCGGTGCGGAAGATGGCGTCTTCGACCCGGGCGTGCACCCGGTGGGCGGCTCGATGTAGGCGGGCTGACCTCGCCAGCCGCGGATCTTGCCGGGCAGGTTGGTGACCCACAGCGTGTAGCGCCAGCCGTCTTCGGCTTCGAACAGGGTGAGCTGGGCGCCAGGGTGCGGGCGCTCGCGGCGGGCGAAGAGACGCATGGCGGCGGGCCAGCCGGCCAGCTGGTCGCCTGCCGGGGCCCTCACGCAGCAGCGGCGTCAGCTCGGTGACGTGCGCTTCCTCGATCCAGCACCGGGCGGTGGGCGCAGTTCAGGTCGCCGCAGCCCCGTCACAGCGGCGCTCGCGGACCTCGCCGTGCTCATCGACGGCGATCTGCCAGGCCTTTGCCGGGACGGCGGTGATCGCGGCTCGCTCCCTCTTGTCCAGCTTCCAGCCGACCGAGTAGATGACCTGGTAGCCGGGCCGGGCAGCCAGCTTGTCCAGGCGGGCGATCAGGTCGTGGCTGGCGCCGGCCCCGTCGCAGGTGATCATCAGGCGCCGCCGGGACGCGGGCGGCAGCGCGATGATCGCGGCGTCCAGCACCGTGAGGTGGTCCGCGGCCGTGTTGTTCCCGGCTGAGCCGGGCCGCAGCTTCCCGGCCAGCGGCTCGCCGGTGTTATCGCAGTAAGCCAGCAAAGGATGCAAGCCGAACCCGTTGAAATTCGGCTCCGCGCCTTCCTTGCCAAGTGCAGGTGAGTGACAGCTCACCACCGAGGCATCGAGCCGGATACAGGTCACGCCATCCAGCCCCTTGTCCGCGACGTGGATGCCGGGAAGGGCCACCGTGCCGGATGGCGGCCGCGGCCCAGGCCCGGCGCCGTGCGGCGTTCACCGCGGCGGTGATCTTGCCCAGCGCCCGGTCCCCGCCGCGGGAGATCTCTGCCAGCATGGGCCACGCAGTAGGCACCGACGCGACCAGCCCGAACAGGTCCTCCTGATCACCGATCACCCGGAAGTCGCTGATCATCTCGGCGCCATCGGCGATCGCACACGCCAGGTCGGCCATCACCCGGCCCCGGTCATGGACCAGCAGCCGCCGCGAGGCCAGCGCCTTCGACAGCCCTGCGGTCAGGCCAGTGTTGTCGGCCAGCGCCCGCAGCAACGCCATCCCGGCATGCGACACGATCCCGGTACCGCCCGCGGTGACCTGCAGGCCCTTCAGCCAGCCGGTAGTGTTCACCTATTAAGTGCTCCTCGATCCGGGTTCACATAAGGACTTCGACACCCTTATCGTCCCAGGTCAGGAGCACTTTCTATAGTTGCCGCACCGGTCAGCTCACGCGGTTGCGTGAATTCTCAGGGCTAACGAATCGAGCGCCGATGTCCACCCCGACCGTAGTTCTGGTCGCTCCGCCCGCGGTAGCCTGCGCCAATCCGGCCGTCATGTGCTACGGCGGTGTCGAGCGGGTGGCTTGGCGGCTGACCCGCCTACTGACATTGCTCGGTGCCGAGGTCGTGCCCGTGGCATCCGCTGACAGTACGTTCGGCGCCGACGTGTCCAGTCGTGGTCTGTTCGCGGAGGAGGCGTGGGTCCGACTGAATCGTGTCCCACCGGCGTACACCGAGGATGTGCCAGCTATGCTCGCCCGATTCGGCGCACACGTCGAGGCCGTCCTGGCGCGCGAGCGACCGGATACCGTCCTGCTGCTCGCTCCGTCTCCCGCAGTGCTGAACGGGGCGCTCCGGGCCGCCGAGACCATCGGTGCCCGGATGCTGGTGACGCTACACAACGGGCCGGGCGACAACATGGGTACTGCACCTATCCTGGTCTCCGCGCCAGACATCACCCTGTTCGCCCTAAGCGAGGCGCAGCGGGTTGCGTTCGGTGCGCTCGCCGACCGAATCGAGGTCGTGACCGACGGTATCCCGGTCGCGGCCGTCCCGTTCGCACCCGACCCGGCCGCAATTCGGACCGAGTTGGCGACGCGGCCCGCGTACCGCTCGCTGAACCTGCGGGCCGACCGACCGGTGGTCGGCCAAGTCGACTACTTTCATCCAAACAAGGCGATGCTGACTACCCTGCGGATGTTCCGCGACTCGGGGATATGGCGCACGTATGATCTCGTCTTGGCTGGTGGCCCAGGTTGGCAGCTGCAAGACAAGGTGCCTGGCAGGCCGTCATATCTGACCCGGATACGTGCGTTCGTTACCGAGCACCGGCTCGAGGACCGTGTGCGCGTGCTGGGCCCGTTGCCTGGCCGCCAGGTCGCCGAGCTGTACGGCGCGATGGACTTGGCGATCAGTCCAGTCTGGTTGGAAGATCCACCGGCTCTGCGGGACCCGGAGTCCTATGGGCAAGGCCGGGCGGTGGCCAACGCCGCCGGTACCCCAGCACTGATGTCGGATGCCTACGATCCGTCCTTTGCCGCCGATCCCGATCTGCTGTTTGGTGATGTAGCGATAGGTACCGAGCGGCTACACGATTTTGTGGCCTCTGCCGCGATGCGGCCGCGGGTCCGAGCGTTCGCTGAACAGCGGGACACCATGATCCCCGGTCTGGCCCGCTACGCGGCGTTCGTCGGTCTGCTGTCGGACCAGGCGTCACTGAAAGCAGCAGTCAAGGCATTGGTGGCCGCTGAGACGGACTTGGCCAGCACTTCCGAATCATATTCATGAAGCTGCAAGGCTAAGTGATGATAGAGGCATGTGGGGACAGGTGTTCACGCTCGCGGGCGTCGCACTTGGCGCGACTGGCTCGTTCATCACGACCACGCTGCTGGAACGCGGAAAGCACCGCCGGGATAAGGCGATCCGCTGGGATGCCGCGTCGCTCCAGGCGTTCAGCGACTACCTCAAAGCGGTGGCCGGGATGGCCCGCATGGCCGGGCAGGCTGCCCGACAGCGGGGCTGGGACGTTAACGCCGCGTCACGTGACCTCGGCGAGGCGCTACGCCTGATGGAGGAACGGGAGGATGATCGTGCGATCGCCTTCGAACGTGTCCGCTTGGTCGCCGATAAAGCGACGATCGACGCGGCGCATCAGCTAAACGGAGCAGTATGGGAGTTGGAGTGGCTAGTTAGCGGCCGGAAAGACGGTTCGGCCAGCGTTTGGCGAGCCGCGACAGAGACGTTTCTCCGCGCGTTGGATGACTTCCACGCGGCGACTCGGGACCGGTTGAGCATGCTGGTGCCGGACGTCGAACCGCGCGTCATCGCGGATGTCCACCCAACCTCGCCACCCGGAGAGCCCGATCCTGTCGCTTGACCGCCCCTGAAGCGGCCGACGACAGCGGGGCGACGCCTTCGGCTGGGATTCCGTCGAGAACATGCGCCTGAAGCCTCAGAGGGCCAGCCTGATTCTCTGGGTGTTGCTCTCACCGGTGCCGGGATTCTCTGGCGGCCGATCGGCTCCCGGTCTGCTGCCCAACATCGGGATACGGCCGTCGGCCCCGCCGCTTGGCAATTTTCACGCCAGTAAGGCGTCGCGCGCAGCAATACCAAGGGCTCACTTGCTTACTCGCATTCTCGTGAATCGGGGTGGTGAGTGTTTGCTTGAGAGATCGCCTTCTCCTCGTCTGTGGTCGTCGCAGCCACGAGCCTGGCATCAATTTCGTTGAATCGATCCTGGAGATCATGGTAGCCAACATAACCGGATGCTCCCAGCTGGTCATGCGCTATCTCCTTTGATAGCGAAATCGCCTCACTCCATACCGCTAGAGCTTCCTGGTCACGTCCGAGATGAACCAGGTCGGTACCCAACGTATCTAGGCTCCTGCCCGCCGCGGCTCAGGCCGGGCGCCGTGCGGCGTTCACCGCGGCGGTGATCTTGCCCAGCGCCCGGTCCCCGCCGCGGGGCCAGCGCCTTCGACAGCCCTGCGGTCAGGCCGGTGTTGTCGGCCAGCGCCCGCAGCAACGCCATCCCGGCATGCGACATGATCCCGGTACCGCCCGCGGTGACCTGCAGGCCCTTCAGCCTGCCGGTAGTGTTCACCTATTAAGTGCTCCTCGATCCGGGTTCACATAAGGACTTCGACACCCTTATCGTCCCAGGTCAGGAGCACTTTCTATAGTTGCCGCACCGGTCAGCTCACGCGGTTGCGTGAATTCTCAGAGCTAAGGAGGGGCGACCACTCGTCTTCGAGCGCACGGGACATGGCCGCGTCGTTCCTTCCTCCAGGCTCGCGTCAGCTGATCTGTTCGGCCAGGGCGACGATGATGCCCGCAGGGCCGCGGAGGTAGCAGAGCCGGAAGATGCTCTCGTACTGCGCCACCTCGCCGAGGAGTTCGGCGCCGTGGGCGCGCAGCCGGGCGACGGTGCCATCGATGTCGTCGACGGCGAACATGACACGATGCAGGCCCAGCGTGTTGGGCGACGGGTTCTCCGGCTCGGCACCGACCGCCGCGGGGGTGTGGTACTTCGTCAGCTCCAGCTTGCTGTGGCCGTCCGGGGTCCGCATCATTGCGATGTCGCTCCGGACGCCGTCGAGTCCGACGGTGCGGTCCGCCCAAAGGCCTTCGATCTGCCCCTTGCCTTCCAGGTCCATGCCGAGCTCGGTGAAGAACGCGACGGCGGCATCCAGGTCTTCGACGACGATGGCGACGTTGTCCATCCGCTGAATGGTCATGTCTCCGAGCATAAACAGCGGCGAGCTTGGCCTGATCTGGGTGCCTTCCCAGCCTGCGTCAAGGGAGCCCCGAATACTCGGCACTCCAGGCATAGCCCCTATACAATCACTCTCCACACCCCCCCCTCCCTCCCCCCCCCCCCCCCCCCCCCCCCCTCCCCTACCCTCCCCCCCCCCCCCCCCCCCGCCCCCCCTCCTCTTCCCCGCCCCCCCGTCCCCCTCCTCCCCCCCCCTCTCCCCACCCCCCCTCCCTCGCTCCCCCCCCCCCCCCCCCCCCTTCCCTCCCCGCCTCCTCCTCCCCTCTCCCCTCCCCCCCCTCCCCTCCCCCCCCCCCCCCCCTCTCCTCCCCTCTTCCCCCCCCCCCCCCCCCCCTCCCCCCCCTCCCTCCCTCCTCCCCCCCCCCCCCCCCCCCCTCCCCCTTCCTCCTCCTCCCTCCTCTCCCTCCCTCCTCCTCCCCCCTCCCCCTCTCTCCCCCCCCCCCTCCCCCCCTCCCTTCCCCCCCCCCCTCTCCCTCCCCCCTTCTCTCCCCCCCCCCCCTCCCCCCCCTCCCTCTCCCCCCCTCTCCTCCCCCCCCCCCCCCTTTCCCTCCTCCCTTCCCCTCCCTCCCCCCCCCTCTTCCCCCCCTCTCCCCCCCTCCCCCCCTCCCCCCTCCTCTCCCCTCCCTCCTCTCCCTCCCCCCCTCCCCCTCCCTCCTCCCCCTCCCCCCCCCCCTCCCCCCCCCCCCCTCCCCCCCCCCCCCTCCTTCCTCTCCCCCCCCACCGCCCCTCCCTTCCTTGTCCTCCTGCGCGTCTCTCCCTCCTCCTCTCCCTCCGGCGGCGCCACAGCTTGTGTGGGGCCGCCGTTGTGCTTGTCGGCCCAGGATTACTGGGGGCGGATGTTGTGGTTGCGGGTGAACAGGTTGGCGGGGTCGTACTGGCGTTTGATCGCTGCGAGCCGCTGGTAGGTCTGCGGTGGGTAGATCGCGGTGACGTCTTCGTCGGTGGCCGAGGCGAGGAAGTTCGCGTAGGCGCCGTTGAGGTGGGGTGCGAGTCTGGCCCAGATCGCTTCGAGGGCCGGGCGGGCGGCGTCGACGGCCGGCGCCGGGCCCGCGGTGGTGGTCATGACCATCAGCTCGGCCTGGCGGTGGGCGTAGGCGGTGGCGTCGTCGGGGACCTGGGCTACCGCGCCGCCGACGCTGCGCACGGCGATGAACGGTGACCGCCCCGAGGCCCCGGCCTCGGCCAGGATCTGCAGGACCGCCGGCACCGATTCCTTGCGGGCGAAGGCGCCCCGGGTGAGGACCTGGATGCCCGGCGGCGGGGCCGCGCCGTCCGCGAGCGTGTCGGCGTAGGGGGTCAGCGCGACATCGTCGCCGGTCACCGTGCCGAGCCGGCGGATCGGGTCGATGGCCCGGGCCGCGAGCTGCGGGTCATCGCCGTCAAAGACGAGGTGGATCTCGACCGGCGCGTCGGGCCCGCCGGCGAATGGGCTGGCGAAGTCCGCGACCGAGGTGAGTTCTTCGGGGGCCGCGCGCAGGTAGTCCGCCCAGCCCTGGAGCACGGTGGCCGCCTCCGCCGCCGGGAAGGTGATCTTGCCGGAGAAGACGTCGGTCGTCGGGTGGGCCGTGAACTCGAAGGCGGTCACGATCCCGAAATTGCCGCCGCCCCCGCGGATCGCCCAGAACAGCTCCGGGTGCTGCGCCGCGCTGGCCCGCACAACCGCTCCGCTGGCCGTGACCACCTCCGCGGCGGCCACGTTGTCCAGCGCCAGGCCGTACTTGCGGACCTTCCAGCCGATGCCACCGGCCAGCGTCAGCCCGCCGACACCCACGCTCTTGGTGTCGCCCGAGGAGATCGCCAGGCCACGCGGGGCCAACACCGCCGCGACCTGACCCCAGGTCGCGCCGCCGCCGATCCGCACCAGGTGACGTTCGCCGCCGATGATCTCCACGTCCGCGACCTCGCTGAGGTCGATCACGACACCGCCGTCGTTGGTGCCAAAACCCGCAAAGCTATGACCGCCGCCGCGCACCGACAGCACCAGCCCCGCGCCGGCCGCGAACCTGACCCCCGCCTGCACATCCCCGGCGCTCTTGGGCCGCAGCACAAAGGCCGGGCTACCCGAAGCCAGCACCGAGCCGCTAGCCGACTCATACCCCGCCGCGCCCGGTTCGATGATGTCACCGCCGAAATCACGGCGAAGGACTTCAAGCACTGAACTCATGACGTTCCTTCCACATAGGAGAATCTTCGTTATCCGAACTGGCCGGGCTGGTCGTCGCCGCCGGGCTGGCGGGTGATGACGCACACGCGGGTGGAGGCGTTGATGAGGGCGATGAGCGGCACCAGGGCGGCGAGCTGCTTCTCGTCGTAGTGCTTATGCCGGTGCCGAGCGCGAACATCGCGGTCGCCCCCCGCGGGCCCGCGGCGACGGCGAGCCCACGGCCTGCGTACATCCCCCCGTTGGCCGATCGCTCATGATGTGTCGTAGTCATCAGACTGCGCTCCTTTCAGGTCAACCGCGCCTGCCGGGACCGGGCGCGGCCGGGTGATGGTGATGCAGGCTTGCTCATCAATCCCGGCGGGGACCAGATCGCGGTCGTCGGTCTGCCCGGCCCGTGATGGCGGGCTGGTCCGGCGCAGGACGGTGAGGGCGATAAGGACGGCGGCGACCAGGAGCGCGGCGCTGAGGGTCAGGCCGAGTGCGTATCCGTCGTTGAGGGCCCCGGGCGTGGCGGTCTGGCCGGTGCGGTGGTGCGCGACGGTGGCGAGGGCGGCCAGTCCGAGCGAGGCGCCGATCTGGCGCGAGCTGTTGAGCAGGCCTGAGGCAGTGCCGGTCTCGTGGGGCGCGGCGCCGGCGGTGGCGGTGGAGACGACCGGTCCGAGGCAGAGCCCGAAGCCGACGCTGGCGACGATCGAGGGCCCCAGGACGTCGGTGGTGAAAGCGCCGTCGGGGCTGATCAGGCCGAACCAGGCGAACCCGGCCGCGGTCAGCAGTCCGCCAATGACCAGAAGGGTGCGGGGAGCGAGACGGTAGCCGAGCTTGATGGCGAGCACGGAGCCGGCGATCACGCCGAGGGCGAACGGCAGGAACTCGATCCCGGTCAGGGCCGGCCCGGTCCCGAGGACTCGTTGGAGGTAGAAGGACACGAAGTAGAAGGCCGAGGCCATGGCCGCGCCGACCAGGAGGTTGTAGGCGTTCGCGCCGGCGACCGAGCGGTTGGCCAGCAGGCCGAGCCGGATCAGCGGTTCGCGGGCAGTGGCCCGCTCGGTGTAGATGAATGCGGCCAGCAGCGCGGCGGCGACCGCCAGGGTCGTCACGGTAACCGGCGAGGTCCACGAATACTGGTCGGTGCGGACGACGCCGAACACCAGCAGAGTCATGCCCGCCGTGGCCAGGACGGCACCGAGGACATCCGGGTGGCCGCTGCGAACCGGTGGCGGGCCGGCGGGGACACCCCGCCAGGCCAGGGCCAGCGCGCCCGCGGCCATCGGCACGTTCACGAACATCACCCAGCGCCAGCTGGCGTACTGGGTGAGCAGGCCGCCGATCACGACGCCGAGGGCGCCGCCGGCGGCGTTCATCGCGCTCCATACCCCGAAGGCCCGGACGCGGGCCTTGCCCGTGGGGTACGTCGCGGTCAGCAGCGCCAGCGCGGCCGGAGCCAGTGCCGCGGCCCCGATGCCCTGCGCTGCGCGGGCGGCGACAAGATGGCCGGGTTCCTGCGCAAGGCCGCCTGCGAGAGAGGCGAGGCCGAACAGGCCGAGCCCGAGCAGCAGGACCCGCTTGCGGCCGTACCGGTCGGCGGCCTTGCCGCCCAGCAGGAGCAGCCCGCCGAACGTGAGGGCGTAGGCGTAGATCACCCAGGTCACGCCCACCGCGCTGAAGCCCAGGCCGGCAGCGATCCGCGGGAGTCCGACGTTCACGACCGACAGATCCAGCGACACCATGAACTGCACGACAGCCACCGCGGCGAGGGTGGGACCCGGCCGGGCACCCGACTCGATGGCCGATCTTGCACGTGCTGATTCCTTACTTGTCACCGCGACTCACTCCTTTGCGCTGTTCTCGTTGCTGCCGGCCCGCTCGTGCCGGATTTCGGCGCGGGGGTGTGGCCAGCAGGTCGCCGGGCTCGCTCAGTAGACTTTCGGAACATGTTCCAAAAGTATCACCGAGACCAGCCGCTCGCAAACACGAAGGCCGAAGCCGCTTCGGTTTCGCCGAACAGGAGGGCGGGACAGCATGATGGGACGGTGCCCCGACCCACCACACCGCACGGCCGCACCGGCCGGCCACCGGTGACCTCCCGTGCGCAGATCCTGGCCGCGGCCCGCCAGCTCATCGACCGGGACGGCTGGGAGAAGCTGACCATCCGCCGGCTGGCCGCTGAGACCGGCATCGGGGCGACGACCCTGTACCACCACGTACGGGACAAGGAGGACCTGCTGCTCCTGCTGCTCAACGAATACGTGGACCAGATCCCGCACCCCGACCTGCCCAGCGAGCCGCGGGACCGCATCATCGCGGCCGCCACCGCGATGCACGGTGCCCTCGCAGCCTGGCCGTGGGCCGCCGAAATCCTCACAGCGGACGGTTTCGTCGGCCTCCTCGGCGAACCGGCCCTCTGGATGGTCGAAACCATCGTGGCCGGAGCCCTCGACTACGGATGCACGCCCGTACAGGCCGCCGACGTCTTCCGCGGCATCTGGTACTACACCGTCGGCGAGATCCTCGTCCGCGCGCACTCCGCCCGGCGGCGGGCTGACGAGCGACCCTGGCGCGACATCGACTTCAGCAGCTTCGACGCGTCCCGCCTGCCGCACCTGGCCGCCCTCGGCAACCAATGGCCCGTGCTGGCCTCGCGTGACACCTACCCCCAGGGACTCCGCGCCTTCGTCGACGGACTGCTCGCACAAGCCACGTCAGCAACTCCCTAATTAGACCGTCCACGCCAGACAGAATGGCTTGCCGGCCGGATCGGCGTAGACGCGCCAGTTCGGGCCGGCGCCGTCCAGTCGGGTGGCACCGATGTCGAGGGCGGCCCGTTCCGCCGCGTCCACGTCCTGGACGGTCACGTCGAGGTGGATCTGCTGCGGGTACGCCGGATCCGGCCAGCGCGGCGCGGTGTACTGCTCCACCTGCTGGAACATCACCGGCTGCGCGCCGTCCTCGCCGATCATGGCGACCCCGTCAGCCTCGTACGTCACCGGCTTGCCGAGCAGCTCCGCGTAGAAGTGGCTCAGCGCCTTCGCGTCGGGGCAGTCGAGCATGACGCCCATCAGGGTGGTCCGCGGATCGTCCGGGTTGACGCACAGGTCGAACGGGTGGCCGGCCGGGTCGGCCAGTGTGTGCCACCGTTCGTTGCGGCGCAGCAGGCTGGCGCCGAGCTGCCTGGCGCGTTCCGCCGCGGCATCGATGTCCGGTACCTGGAAGTCGAGATGGGCCTGCTGCGGACGGTCCTGGTCCGGCCAGTGGGGCGGCACGTGGTCGGTGGCCTGTTGCAGGCCGATCCGCCAGCCGTCACCGGAGTCGATCGTGATCCAATCGTCGTCGTCGTCCGGGACGCGTCGCCAGCCGGCGAGCTGCTCGTAGAACGTGGCCAGGAGGTCGATGTCCGGGGCGTCCAGCGCCACGGCCCGCAGTGAGCCGATCGCCCGCCGGTGCGGTTCGGAGGTCATGTCCCCGATCCTGCCGATCCCGGGGCCGGCCCGCCACCGGAAACCGGCGTTGACGATCCGTTCTAAGCTGCTGGTCGGCCGGGGCCGATGCGCTCGTGTCAGCGTCAGGATGACTCCGAGGCAGCTGCAAGGGTTATCACGCCAACCGCATTCCAAACTCCTGCCCTTCCTGTATGGAAAGCAACGGCGGCTGGGACAAGCGCGACGGAAAGACAAGCCATAGAGATCGCCAGGAAAAGGTATACATTACTGATACCTTTAGGCAGCAAGACTGCTATCCAGATACAAAGCGCAACGCTGACAACTGCCGCTACTAAGCACTCGGTAGAGAGAACAGCGATCGCGGTTGAGGGCGAAGAATGAATGGTTCCTATCACACTGAGGGAGTAGACCGGCGCGGCCGCGATGTCCGCCACGGCCGTTTCAAGATCGTTCTAAGGTTAGCCATGGCCGTTCCCGGGCTGCCGCGTGACGTTGTGTCGCGATCTGGTATCGGCTCGGCGGACCTGATCATGAAGTATGCGAAGCCCCGGTAATACGAGCCAAGGTCGGCGCCAAGACGAATGAGATCCCGATGATCACCCCCTTACCCCCCTGCTCGATGAGCTGAGCCTGGACGGGGCTGTCGTAACGGCTGATGCCCTGCATTGCCAGCGTGCCACGGCGGACTACGTGCACGGGCGCGGCGCGGACTTCGCGCTGCCGGTCAAGCAGGACAATCAGCCCGGCCTGTTCGATGCCCTGGACGCCCTGCCCTGGCGCGGCGTCCCGGTCGCCGACGCCGCCACCGACCGCGGTCACGGCCGGGTTGGAACCCGCACCATCCAGGTCATGGACGCGCCCGGCGACCTGCCGTTCCCGCACGTCAGCCAGGCATACCTGATCCGGCGGCACGTCACCGCCCTGGACGGCACACCGCTGTCTGACGTCGCCGCGCTCGGCGTCACCAGCCTAGACGCCACCCGCGCCAGCCCCCAGGCCATCGCCAGCCTGGTCCGCGGCCAGTGGGCCATTGAGTCCCACCACTGGCTACGTTCTCCGGGGGTGCCCGGACCTGCTGCGTGACGTTGCATAGACGGGCATGTGGCGGGGTTTTACGGCGGGTCTCCTCGTGTGTGGTGCTCGTGGCTGGTAGTTGTTCACATTGCCCAGCACGAGATCGGGGGATCAGGGGATGCGGGCGTTTCCGGTGAGGCTGCCGTCCGGGGTGAGGTACTGGACGGTGCTGGATGAGGAACTGGCCGTCGTGCCGGTCGCGGATTCATCCTGCGGCAGGTGCGGTTCGGCCGGAGCGGCGCGGAGTCCACGACGAGGGCGTATGCGGGCGGCATCGCGCTGTTCCTGCGCTGGTGCGCGAGGTCGGGCCGGACCTGGCAGGCGGGGATCGGGCAGTTCGGGCTGTTCATGACCTGGCTGGCGCATGCGGGGCCGGCGGTATCGGGCATTGATCCGCCGGCTGATGCTGTGGTGCTGGCGGGCCGGGGAGCCCGCCGGTGCGGTCCGCCCGGCGGGTCAACGGGGTGCTGACGGCGGTGCGGGGCATGGTCGTGCACGCGGTCGCCGCCGGCATCGCGCCGGGACATCTGGTGCCGATGCTGTATGACGTCGCCGATGATCGTGATCTGCCCGGGGCTGCCCGGTCCGGGGATGGCGGGATGGGCTGGCGGATGCGGGCCCGGCACCGGCTGCACGAGCCCGAGGTGCCGGTGGACCGGGCCGGTGACGCCGATATCGTCGCGGTGCTCGGGGTATGCCGGTCAGCTCGGGACCGTCTGATCGTGTTGCTGATGGTTCGGGCTGGGCTGCGCCGCGGCGAGGTACTCGGGCTGCGCCGCAGTGACGTCCACCTGCTCATCGACTCCCGCGGGCTGGGATGTGAGATCGGCCGGGCGCATCTGCATGTGGTGCGCCGCGAGGACAACCCGAATGAGGCGATCGCCAAGTCCCGCCGTCAGCGCGGGGTCCCGCTGGACTTCCTCACGGTGCAGGCGTTCGACGCCTATGAGTTCGAGCGGATGGCCGTCCCGGCCGCGGCCGGCAGCGACTTCGTCTTCGTGAACTTGTTCCGTGCGCCGGTCGGTGCGGCGATGCGGCTGGACGCGGTCAACGACCTGATCACCGCGGCCGCCCGGCGAGCCGGCATCGACCCGCTCCGGCCCCATCAGATGCGGCACGCGTTCGCCTCCAACGTCCTTGACGCGGGCGGCGCCCTCGATGAGGCCCAGGATTTGCTCGGGCACGCCAGCATTTCGTCCACTCAGGTCTATGCGCATCCGGATCCGGCTCGGCTGCGGGCCGCCGTCGATGCGGTGCCCAGCCCGCGGGACCTGGCGGGAGCGAAGCGATGAGGATGATGGCCAGGACGAACACGGCGACCGCCGGGCAGCTGGCGCTGCTGCCGCAGGCGCCTTCATCGATAGGTCATGTCTTCGCCGATCAGCAGGTTCTGCTGGATGAGCAGATGACCGTGCTGGCCGAGCGCATCGAGACGGCGTTCCTTTCCGAAGCGGGCTGGGATCCGGTGAGCTGGGCGCTGAGGCTGCCGGCGGAACACCCGCTGCTGGGCCGCCTGACCTGTCAGGCTCCTGGCTGCCAGACCACCTGCCATGAGCGGAGGAGTATCTGCCTGGATTGCCGCCGGCGACTGGCTCAGGCCGGCTTGAGCCTGGAGAACGCAGGCTCGTTGCCGCCGCCGCGGGGACGCCGGTGGCTGGGACCCGGCGATGGGACGTGCACGGTGGCTGGGTGTCCTCGCCCGTGGACGAAGTCCGAGCAGCCCTTGTGCCCAGAACATCTTGGCCGACAGCGGCGCCTCGGCGTGGACGTCGCCACCTTCGCTGCCCGGCCTGATGTCACTGCGCTGCCCAGCCACGGGATCTGCGCCGTGGCGGCCTGCCCGCGTCAGCTCCCCGCCCGCGACGACGTCTACTGCGATGCCCACCTGCAGCGGCTTCGCTGTCTTCGCCGGGCCGGCCAGAGCCTTAACGAGCAGTCCTGGCGGTTGACCGAATCGCCGATCGCCCGTGCCGGGCAAGTGAGCCTCGCCGGGATCAGGCCGGGGGTGGTGGTGCAGGTGCTGTTCGGCCTGCAGCAACGCACCCGGCAAGGCGTCAAGACCAACGATGCGATCCTCCGGTCGATCTGCACGGACGTGCGCCGCCAGCAGGTGTCCTCGCTGGCGGGCTACGCCGTTCCCGCCGAACGCGGCATCAGCTGCCGAAGCATCGTCAACACGATGATCACGCATGTGCGGCGAGGCCTGGCCAGCACGGAAACCGAGATCGTCAAGGACGCCTGGGACATGGCACTGTTCGGCCACCGGGGCTTGCTGTCCTTCACCGCCATCACCCAGCCCTGGCTGCGGGAAACGGCCAAAGTCTGGGCGCTGGCGGATCTGCCCCGGCGGCGGGGCCGCAGCGGCGGAGACAAGACCCGCCACTACCTATCCAGCCTGGCCCTATTGTCCGACAGCCTGCGGCATCGCCCCGATCACGGCCAGAACCCCGCCGCGCTGGGACGCGCTGACATCGAGATGTTCTTGAACAGGCTCGCCTACCTGGAGTCCGCCGAGACGATCAGCCCGCTTACCCGGCTGCTGGCCTGCCGTGAGGTCCGCAAGCTGCTGACCACGGCACGGCAAGTCCCGGCTCGCGGCGCCTGACTGCCGTGATTGGGCGCGCTGCGGGCGTGCCGCTTGATCCGGTCATGGCACGGCCGCACCGGCCCGCACCATCGCCACATGCATGCGCTCGGCGGCCCGCCGGGCCGCTGCTGCCTGCACCACGTGCTGCTGGGCCTGGCGCAGCTCAGCCACCGCGACGGCCAGCCCGGCCAGGTTGGCCAGCAGGGCCCCGGCCAGCACCGTGCCGTCACCGCCAAGGTCGCCCGCCAACGCGAGGAGCCTAGCCACGGCACGCAGGCGATCACCGTCTGCCGTGCGGCCCGGTATCCGCCCGTAGGACAGACGGGCCGCGCGGTCATAGGCATCCGCTGCCATCCGCAGCACCGGGTCGTGCAGCGCGTGGGCTGTGACATCGAAGGCGGCGGCCGCCGCCCAGGCCGCATCGGCGGCCGCGGTCGGGTTGCTCACGGCGCTGCGGCGGATCCGCTCCGCTGCGACAGCGGCCTGTCGTCCCGCGTGCCGGTACAGCAGCTCGCGCTCCGCGGCCGTGAACCGGAACGTCCCGGAGCGTCCTCGCGGCCCGTGCTGATGGTTCCAGCGGTGGCGTAACTGAGGCAGGGTCAGACCAGCGGCCAGCCGCCCTCCCCCATGCCAACGCAGCGCTCCGTCCGTCGTGGTGTGGCCGGCAAGTGCCACGGCGTACCCGGTGACCTGGCCCGGATCGGTCTCGCTGAACCGCAACCGCACCAGCAAACCCGACCGGCGCAGACGCATGAAAAAGTCAGCCTTGGCGCGCCTCCAACTTTCCGGACTGCGGATCCTTTAGGATCCTCAACCGGAAAGGATCAGTCAATTGCCAGGCAAAACCAAGAACTATTCCCCCGAGTTCCGCGAGGAAGCCGCCCGGCTGGTGGCGGAAACGTCTCGCCCCATCGTCAATGTCGCCCGCGAGATCGGGGTTACTGAGACCTCTCTCGGTAACTGGGTACGAGCCTACCGTAAGAACCACGCGGGAGACGAGCCGCCGCTGCAGATATCCGAGCGGGCCCGGCTCCGCGAGCTCGAGCGGGAGAACCGCGAGCTGCGGATGAAGAATGAGTTTCTCTCAAAAGCAGCGGCGTACTTCGCAGCGGAGCATCGGTGAGCGACAGGTACGAGTTCATCGATGCGGAGTACGCCACCGGCGCGGCCGCTCCGACCATCACGCAGATGTGTGCATGGCTGGAAGCATCCAGGTCAGGATTCTATGAATGGAGGTCACGCCCGGAAAGCTCGACGGCTAAAAGGCAGGAAAGGCTCAGGCTGCTGATCAGGGCGATATTCGACGATTCTGACGGGACGTACGGATACCGGCGCGTCGCCGCGCAGCTGGCCCGCCAGGGCATCGTGGCCGGCCTGGAGTTGGTCCGCAAGCTCATGCGCGAGCTGGGCCTGGTCGCCTGCCAGCCGCGACCGTGGCGGCCGTGCACCACCCAGCAGGGCGCGGCCGGGCCGATCCCTGACCTGGTGAACCGGGATTTCAGCGCCGGGCAGCCCGGGCAGAAAATGGTCGGCGACATTACCTACATCCCGACGTGGGAAGGATGGGAATATCTTGCGGCGGTGATTGACTGCGCGACGCGCAAGGTGATCGGCTGGGCGATGGGCGACAATTACAAGACGCCGCTGATCACTGCGGCGATCGAGATGGCCGCATGTAATGCCGGTTTTCCCGCTGATGCGATCTTCCATTCGGATCGCGGGAGCAATTACACGTCGGCGGAGTTCGCGGGCGTGCTGCAGCGCCTGGGAATCCGCCAGTCTGTCGGGCGCACCGGGATATGTTTCGATAATGCGCTGGCCGAGTCGTTCAATGCCGCGGTGAAGGTCGAGCGGGTCCACCGGACCGTCTACCCGACGCGGAAGAAAGCACGGGAGGATATTGCGCGGTACATCGAGATCCGCTACAATCGGAAACGTCTTCACTCGGCACTCGGCTACCGGACTCCGCAAGAGGCCCACGACGAGTACCTGAACCGGCAGCTCGCAGCATGAAATAACACAAATAAAGCTGTCCGGAAAGGGCGGGGCGGCCCACCTCGTCTCCCGCCTGCTCTGCGGTGTCCACGATCCGCGCCCGCAGCACCGCACGCGCCATCTGTGGCGGAAGGCCCGGCCCCAGGTACTCCTCCGCCGAGGGCACCCAGCGGGCGCGCAGCTTCGGCAACGTCAGGTCAGCGGCCAGCTTCCCGCCGCCATACCAGATCACCCCGCCGTCCTTGCCGGTGTGATGCGGCAGGCCCACCGCGTACCCGGTGACCTCGCCTGGGCTGGCCGTGCTGTGCCGCTTGCGCACGAGCACGCCCGCTTGGCCCAGGCGGGCGAAGAACTTGCGCTCCGTGCCTGCTCCGCCTGCGGCGGCGCACACTGCCCGGCGCAGCGCAGTACGGGGCGTGCTCGGCCCATCCGCGGCGGGCCGCCTGTTCCGTCTGGCGCGGGTGGCCCGGCGGGCGGCGGTGCGATCCGCCGGAGCGGTAGTCCGCAGCCCGAACCACCGCTCCGCCTCCTGGCAGGCGTCCCGGACCCGGTAGAAGTCGTTCCAGGTGTGCGGCCGGATGCCGTCCTGGCGGGCGAGCGTCGCCACGACGTGGATGTGATCCGTGGCGTGCCGGATCGCCACCCACCGAACCCCAGACTCGTCGCTCCCGGGCGCGAACCCGGTACGGGACATGATGCCGGCCGCCACCCGTGCCCACTCGGCGTCGGACAGCATCCTGTCCTCGGGCGCCGCCCGGACGGAGCAGTGCCAGACCGGCTTGTCATAGCCCGGGCCGGTGAGCAGGGCCAGCGGCTGGGCGAGCAGCCCGGCCAGGCGCCGGAAGTCCCGCGACCCGTCCAGGCGGCGTTCCGGTTCAAGCTCGGCCGGTTCACCGAACCCGGCGACCAGGTGCGGATCGGTGTGCTCGTTCGCCCTGCCCGGCCCGTACAAGTAGTAAAGCAATTGCACGGCATTCGTGCCGCGGGTCACTTTCCCAATCATCCGGAACACTCCAGCGCGGTCACGGAATGTTCCGGCGCACCTGCTCCGCCGCCTCATCCAGCCGCCGGATCACCCGCGTACAGAACTGCGCCGCCGGGACCAAATCGTCACCCCGCTCCCCCGTCGCATTCAGCCGCGCCACCGCCTGATTCAAATTCGTCCCCGCACGCCGAACCAAGCCTGCCGCAGACATGAACTCCGCTAACGCAACCCGTAACGGCGACCACACCCGGGCCTGGGTGCCACGGGCTGTGGCAAGCGTCGCCTCGGCAGCAAACGCCCCTCGCGCCAGGCCAGACCTCGCCGCCGCAGCGCTCACCTCGGCGAACTCCTCCTCCAACAGCGAGAACTGAACCGTCCTTGGCCGTAAAAGCCCCTGCCGCGACAGGCGCCGCCGCATCCCATCGACTGTTCCCACCGCAAGCCTCCAGATCGCCATTGCGAAGGGACCCGCGCCCGGTCCCGCCCACACCCATTGTTTATCTCTGGGCCGCGCCGGTCCATAGATATTCAGGGTTTAAAGATATCTTGCTCGTCAGTGGTGCCAATTCATCTAAGAACGGCTGGAAGAGTCAGCCTTCGAACTCAAGCGATTGCAAATGATATCAGTCGGCAGCGTGGGTCAATGAACGGCAGCTACCTGCCTCAGTTACGTAGCTCAATCAAAATGCCATCGCGCTCAACGGTCACAGAGGGTGAACGTCTCTTGGGTAGCACGTCCACGCTTCTTGGCACCGAACGCCGATTAGGCGCTTCCGGCCGATGGCGGTTTCGTCGGGGCTGGCTGGTACGGAACAGCCGGTTCTGGGCGAGCGGGCATGGGAGCGCACCGTACCCCGGCGCCACCGCCATTGGGTGTGGCCGTGGGCCAGCTGGGGTGGGCCGCGCCCGGTGCTTTACCGGTTCCTGAGGATCGTGAAGAGGACTCGCAGCACGAGGATGGCGGCGACGATGAGCAGGTTGTAGGCGATTACCTGGTAGAGGCTGACGGTGGGGGTGATCTTGGGGCCGCTGGGTGCGCCGAGCATCAGCGCGGCGACGACGCCGGATGCTGCGCCGAGGAACGCCAGGAGGAACTGGTGGGTCAGGCCGGTGACCACCCGGCGGTCGCGTTCGTCGGCGAATGGCCGCACGTTGAGGCTGAGCCTGCCTTGTTCCATCGCGGCGGTGATGCGGTCAAGCCGGCGTGGCAGCCGGCGCAGCACCGGAAGCAGCGCGATCAGCTCGTCGGCGGCCGACTTGGGCACGCCTGTTGGCGACAGCTGTGCGGCCACGTGGTCGGCTGCGTACGCCCGCGCTTCGGCGGCTATGTCAATCCCGGGTGTCAGCAGGGTGAGTGTGCCTTCTAGGGTGGCGAGGGCGCGCAGGACGGTGGCGATCTCGGGCGGGATTGCCAGCTCAAAGCGGGAAGCCAGGCGGAACAGGCCGGTGAACATCTCAGCAGTGGCCGCAGTGCCGCCCGCGAGGTGGCGCGCCATGAACTGGCCGAGGGCCCGCTCCAGTTGCTGTTCGTCGATGTCGTCGGGGCGGGTGACCAGTTCCAGCAGGGCGTCGCGGAGCGCCGCGGGGTCGGCGCGCCCGAGCGCGAGCAGCAGGTTCTGCAGTGCGGCCCGCTGCTGGGCGTCGAGGCGGCCGACCGAGCCGAAGTCGAGCAGGGCGAGGCGGCCGTCGGTGAGCAGCAGGACGTTGCCCGGATGCGGGTCGGCGTGGAACATGCCGCCTTCGGTGATCTGGTACACCATGCTGCGCAGCAGCGCACGGGTCAGTTCGGCCCGGTCAAGCCCGCGGTCATCGATCAGCTGCCCTGCCGAGCGCAGGCTGACCCCGTCCAGCCATTCGATGACGAGCACGTGCTCGGTGCACAGCTGCTCATGCACGGCCGGCAGCACCACCAAGACGTTTCCCCCCACGGCACGCTGCTGGCTCGCCCAGGTGGCAGCAACGGCTGCCATGTTGCGTGCCTCCACCCGGAAGTCGAGCTCTTCCCGCATGGCAGCGGCGAATCCCCGGGCAACCCCGGCCGCGCCGACCGCACGCGCCCAGCGGGCGCGGTCCTCGAGCCTGACCGCCATGCGCAGCAGGATGTCCAGGTCCTGTTCGACGGTGGCACGGATCCCCGGGCGCTGAACCTTCACGGCCACCTCGGCGCCCGGGCCGTCGCCGCCGCGCAGCCGGGCCTTGTGAACCTGGGCGATCGATGCGGCCGCGGCCGGCTCCGGCTGCAGCTCCGCGAAAACCTGCCCCGCCGGCGCCCCGAGTGACTGGGCTATCACCTCCTCCACCTGCTCCCACCGCGCCGGCTCGGCCCGGTCCTGAAGCCGGGCGAGCTCGGAACTGAACTCCTCCGGGAGCAGATCACGGCGA
The DNA here is from genome assembly GCA_963775745.1 of uncultured Actinomycetota bacterium. GTDB lineage: Bacteria > Actinomycetota > Actinomycetes > Streptosporangiales > Streptosporangiaceae > DATBGO01. The sequence goes on along the minus strand of CAVZKE010000017.1, from coordinate 78,296 downwards.
GTGGACAGCAGCTGGCCCAGCTTGGTGAAGGTGACCCCGCCCTCTTCCAGGGCACGCCGCAGCGACAACGCCAGCGCCGCCCGCCCGCCCGCCGCGTCTGCGGGACGCAGCGGCCGCCCGCGCAGGTAAGGGCCAAGCCCGTGCCGCACCGCGATCCGGCTGATCTGCGAATAGCGCCGCGACCGCGCGAGTGCCCGCCGCGCGCCGCGGATCATCTCCACCGGCTGCGGCCCCGTCCCGCTCGGCACCAGCGCCTCCGCCGCCACAAGGAAGATCATCGCGACGATCAGCGGAACGCCCAGCGCCACGGTGATGAACGCCGCCAGGTGCCCGGGCTGGGCCGCTCGCAGCGACCTGCCCAAGATCTCGGCGGCGGCGAAGCCCAGCAAACCAGCGATCAGCGACCGCAGCACCCCAACCGGCAATCCGAGCAGCCGCCGCGATGCCCAGGCCAGGCCCGCTACCAGCGCCATGCTGGCGGCCAGCACGGCCACCGCGAAGGCAATCCCGCTCACCGGCGACGAATGCGCAGCTAGCATCGCTTCCCTCCCCGGGCGGCAGCCACATCAGATCGGAGCTGACACTGCCCACACCAAGCTATTCCGGTGCGGCAGCGATCTCTACGTGCCTGATCCGAACACAGCCACAGGCAAGACCAAGCCCCGGACCCGTCAGATCGGACAAACGCGCGCAGCCCGGACCGCCCGCCGGGCGGGCTCGGGCTGGCACTGGCCGGGCGCCGACGTTACCGAATCTTCCATCTGCGCCAGACCCGGCCGCCGGCGCCAACGACCAGCAGGGCGCGCATCCCCAGCTCACCTTGGGAATCCACGCTGGCTTGCGCTGGCCGCCGGCCGCCGGCCGCCGGGCGGCGCTGGGGCTGCCTGCGGATCGAACCGCGGGCTCGCATTCGCCGCATTACCGCCCGCGACGTTGCCCGGAACAGCACAATGAGTCCTGCCGCCGTGTCCGCCCTTCCCGTGACCCGTGATCATGACCCTGCCGGCCGCGTCGTCTCCTGCCAGCCGCGGGCCAGCCGCGCGAAAGGCCCGGCGGCGCTGTCATTGCGCAGGCCGGGAATAGCCTCAGCAGCAGGTAAGGGGAGCTCATGGGCACGGAGGTGGTCACCGCCCGGATGAGATCAGCCGCGGAATGGCTGGCCGGACGGGGCGGGCAGCAAGGCAGCAGGCCAGCGGCCCGGGACCGTGCTGGCCGGCCCGCTCGCAGCCGCGGGCAGCCGAGCCGCCTCCGCTTGTTCGACCCGGCCCGCATCGCCGACCTGGAATACCGGGCGTGGACCGGGTACTACCGGCGGAACTGGCCGCAGGTGCTGGCCGCTTTGGCCGGGCTGGTCCGGGCGGGCTTCGGAATGGACTGGTACTCGACCCTGCACGGCGCCTGGCTGTTGCTGCGCGCCAGTCAGCTGTGGGCACCCGTCTCGGGCAACGACCCCGCCGGGGCACGGGCCTGCATGCAGCGGTTCTATGCCCTGGTCAAGCTCAGCTGCGGCGAGCCCGCCAGCCCGGCACAAGCCGCCGCGCTTGAGCTCGACTGGTGGCGCGTGCACCGGCAGATCCCGTACGCGACCGGGCCCAGAGGCGCCGGCGACGAACTGGTCGAATCGGTGACCCAGCTGTACTGCTACCTCTACGGTGAGCGCGAGGCGGCGGTCCGGCCGGCCGCTGAGCACCGGGCCCGCGCGATGGACCTGTCCGACCAGTGGGTCGAGGAGGGCTGCCAGCCCGACAGCCCGCTGCTGGCGCAGCTGCACGCGGCGCTGGTGCGCGCCTACGCCGCCCTGCTGGCCGCCGTCCACCACTGAGCAACCGGAATGGCGGCGGCGCAACACGCGGGGGGTAACGTCAGCCGCCGCGGATAAGAACTGCCACCTCATGGCCGCGGAGGCGCATCCGAACGAAAACCGAGCATACAAACCGGGCAGACAAACCTGTGCAGGTCCGGCCTCCGGTGTGCGCATTGCCGCGCTCCGCACCCCTGCAGGACTCGCCGGGCTGAGCTGCAGATCACCCAGTTCTGCAGGACCTGCGCGAGGATGCCGGGCGGCTGCCGGTATCTTCCGGGCCTCAGCCCTGTCGAAGACGAGGCAATCCACCACAACGCCCGCCGCCAGGCGGCGTGATCAACTCAAGAAGCCTGTCCGCCAAAGCGGATCAAGCCCGTTCCGTGTCGCTGCCACGCTGCCGCCCGCGGCGCCTGCCCTCCGCGTCGCGCCGCTTCTGCCTGTCCCTCGTCGTGGCCATATCGCTTACCTGCGATTGGGTGTGGTGACGTGAGCGCAATGTCCCTGCGGTGCTCCCGCCAGCACTTGACGAGGACCATGCCGCGGGACGGCCGCTCTGGACCGGGTGGCCTGGTCGCCGGCATGCGGCCGTTGGCGTCAGGACGGGGGCCCGGAGGTGCTTGGCCGGCTGGGTATTCCTGCATGGGGACGTCTCGGGCTGCCCGTGCGTTCATGACGGGGTCAGCTCACAGATAAGGCTGGCCCGGGCCTGCGTGGCGCGGCGATACTTGCCTTGTGGACCCGTTTGAGCGGCGGCGCCTGGTGGAGAACCGGCTCGTACCGCGCGCGGAGACCCGCGCGGACCTACTGGCCCAGGCCGTCGCGGAGCGTGCGCTCGACCTGGTGATCTCCGCGCTGAATGTAAATGAGCTGCTGGACCAGGTCGATCTGAACGCCGTGCTGGACCGGATCGACCTGAACCGCCTGCTCGAGCGGGTGGACCTGAATGACCTCCTTCAGCACGTCGACGTCGAGGCGCTGGTCGAACAGACGGACCTCGGCGCCGTCATCGCCAGATCCTCCAGCGGGGTCGCGAGCGATGTGCTCGACGTGGTCCGCAGCCAGACCGTCGGGCTTGACGAGTTCATCGCCCGCTGGATCGGGCGGCTGCGCCGCCGACCCTACACCGGCCCGCCCGGCCCGCCCGGCCCGCCTGGCGGGTCGCGGGCCGAGGGAGGATCATGACCGAGCACGCGGACGATGCCGCGCCCTCCGGGCCCCCGGTCATCATCCGGGAGAGCCTGCAAGGGAGGTACTCGGGTTTTGCGTCGCGCCTTGTCGCCTTCGCCGTGGACGTGGGGGTCAGTCTCGGCGTGTTCATGTTCGCCCTGGCCGCCATCTCGTTCGCGGCGAGGGTGCTGACCGGCACGGACATCTCCTGGAACAGGGGCGACCTGTGGGTGATCCTCGCGTATGCGGTCTGGGGGTTCATCTACTTCGCCTATTCCTGGGCCGCGAACGGCCGGACCGCCGGCATGGCGCTGTTCGGCGTGCGGGTGGTGCGAGACGATGGCACCGATGCCAGCGGGCGCCGGGCGGTCGTGCGCACGCTCGCACTCCCGTTGAGCTTCCTGCTGCTGGGGCTGGGGTTCGCGGGCATCCTGCTGGGCGAGCGACGCCGGGCACTGCACGACGTCATCGCCGGGACAGCGGTCATCTACTCGTGGGACGCGCGGGCGGCGCGGCTCCGGTACCTGTCCCGGGACTGATCCTGCAGCAACAACCGGCGGCTGCCGATCATTCACCCGCCCTGGTCAGGCGGGCATGTCAGTACCGGTGGAGGCGTTGAAGGCGCGAATCGCCTGCCGTCCAGCAGGAACCCCGGTCACATGGCCAGTGGCTCGCCCGGCCCGGGGCGCGCAGCGATCCGGGCATGCCGAACATCGCACGCTTCGGCGGCGGCCGGGCGCCGCCGAAGATCACTGCGGCCCGTCGTCCGGGGCAGCTTTGGCGGCGGGGCGTACCCGGCCGGTTTCTGCCGTCCCGGGGGCTTCCGCCTGGGTTGAGTCTGCGTTCTCGACCGGGACCCGGGTGCCTCCCGGCTTTGCCTCCCGCACCGGGACGCTGACCTCCAGGATTCCCTTCTCGTAGCGGGCGGTGACGTCGCTGGCGTCCACCTTGGCGGGGAGCCTGACCGACCGGCTCAGCGAGCCGTAACGGAACTCTGAGCGATACGGGCCGCTGTCTTCCTGGCGGCGCTCGGCGCGGATCGTCAGGATCCTGCCGTCCACGGTGACCTCGATGTCTTTGTCCGGGTCCAATCCGGGCAGTTCGGCCCGGATCACGTAGCCGTCGTCCTGGATCGCTTCCTCGACCCGGAACGCCTGGGGCACCAGAAACGGCGGCGGCCCCGTCCACGGCGACTCCAGCCAGTCCGCCAGATCCGGGAACATCCCGCGGAATCTCGCAGGTGCCTGGGGGCGCGGCAGCTTAGCCATGATGTCCTCCCACTCCACTTGTGGCCACGTTATCTGTTCTGGTCTGGCGGGCCGCGCAGATCGTGCCGGCCGTGCCGATTCCGCCCGCGGCGCCGACTTTGCCGGCTGCGCGGAGCTTGCCGGCCACGACGGCCTGACCGGCTGCGCGAGTTCAGTTTCCGTGGCCAGCGGAGCAGAAGCCAGCTCGGGCTCGGGCTCGGGCTGAGGCTGAGGCTGGAGCGCGGCCGTGGGCGGGTCCGCATATCCCGGCATCCACCTGAGCATTTCAGCCCGGAACGGCGCCTCGCATTCAAGCTGGCAGAGCACGCCTATCCCCGCCGTCGACACCCGGTGGATCAGCACGTACGAGGGCGGCAGGTTGAGCCGCCGCAGGACGCCGGAGGAGCGCAGGCGGGCTACCCGCATCGCCTCACCGCGCAGCCATTCGCGGCTGAACCTGAACGTTTCCGCCCTGGACGGCTCGGCGAGCGGGGCCAGGAAGGCGCGCAGCTCCGCCAGGTCAATGCTGACGCCGTCGCGGACAAAGCCGTGCGACCGGAGTTCGTCCCCGACCTCGCCGAGATCACGGTCTTCGTGCACGAGCCGCAGCAGCTTGCCGATCAGGGGCGGCAAGCCGTCCGGCAGCCGGTCGACAGCGCCGAAGTCGAGCACCCCAAGCCGCCCGTCGCCCAGCAGCCGGAAATTGCCCGGGTGCGGGTCCGCATGCAGCAGGCTGGCCCGCGCAGGACCCGAGAACAGGAAACGGGCGATCATGACGCCCGCCCGGTTCCGTTCGGCGATCGTGCCGCCGGCGATGACCCTGGCCAGCGGGATGCCGCCCATCCACTCGCTGACCAGCACATGGTCGGTGACCGCGACCACCTGCGGCACCCAGACGTCCGGGTCGCCCGCGTAGGCCGCGGCGAAGGCCTCCTGCGCGGCAGCTTCCAGCCGGTAGTCCAGTTCCTCGGCCACCCTGACCCGCAGCTCGGCCAGCAGCGGCTTGGCGTCCAGCCCGGGCATGAGCACGCCCAGAAGCCGGGACAGCCGGGCCAGCTGGTTAAAATCGCTGAGCAGCGCCCGGCCCGCCCCCGGGTACTGGATCTTGACCGCAACCCGGCGGCCATCGTGCCAGACGCCGCGGTGCACCTGGCCGATCGAGGCTGCGGCCGCCGGCTCGTCGTCGAACTCGGCGAAGCTCGCCCGCCACTGCTCGCCCAGGTCGCCGGCGAGGACCTTGTGGATAGTCCGGGCAGGCAGCGGCGGCGCGGATTCCTGCAACCTGGTCAGGGTAGCCCGGTACGGGCCGGCGATCTCCGGAGGCAGCGCGGCCTCGAATATAGACAGCGCCTGCCCGAGCTTCATCGCGCCGCCCTTAAGCTCGCCAAGAACCGCGAACACCTGCTCTGCTGTCCGCAGCTGAATCTCCTCGGCCACCAGCTCAGCAGGCCGGCCGCCCAGGCGCCTGCCGGTTCCCAGCGCGGTCCGGCCAGCGAGCCCGACCGGCAGCGCGGCCAGTTTCGCCGTGCGGGTGACAGCGTGACGGGGCAGCCCATTCATGATCCCCATACTCCGCCATGCCCGGCCCCGCCGTGCCGTCAACGCACTCAATTCGGCCATGTCCAGTCGTCTCAGGCACGCGCCGGACATCGTGGCGCGCCAGATCGACCCGATCTGCGCGCCTCACTTGATGAGCACCGAGGAGAAGCTGGCTGCGCAGAACGGCGGATCTCGCGCGCTCTCTGAACAATCAATGTGAACTCTAGAGTTGGGGCATTGCCGCAGGTCAGCACTCTTTCGTCGACGCTCAGGGCCAATCGGGGCTGGGCATCAAAAAGCAGCAGCGAGGAGAGGTGAGCGACCCCTTCGGCACCGTATGCCCGCTTTCTGCAGTGCCGAGCTAGAGGCCAGACCTGCCGCGACTCGCCGATCGGGACATTTCGGTCAGTGTCGCGGCATCATCCTGGCGGTCATACAGGTCTCTGAGCTGCGGCAACGTCTGAGTCGTTCAGTTAACAGGCAACGGTTGCTGCCAGCGACCCTCACGCTGCGCGACTGGCGCTCCAGAGCGCCGACGAACCTGCCGAATCGGCGCGGGCAGTCAGGGGATCGGTGAGCCTTGTCCGGCTTACCCAGATCTGCTGATTCTGTGCACTTGGCCGGGCAACTTTCGGTCGGATTCGGGCGCCTTCTGGCAGTCGGCGGCGCCGCGGATGGCGGGGAACACGTATCGGCTACGAGCAAAAGCCGCCCGGGAGGCCGGCTACCGGCTCGGGAGTGAGCGCGGCAGCCCGAACCACGGCAGCACGCTGGCCTCGAAGCGGGTGATGGCGCAGATCTGGCCGCCGGCCAGGGTGAGCACGTAGAAGGCGGTCGCGTGGCGGATGCCGGCCGGGCCGCGCAGGTAGGCTCCGAACGCCGGCTGGCCGTTGGCTCGCACCGGGACGAGGTCGAACCTGCGGCCCGCGGCGAACAGGCTGGCGCAGTAGCGGGTCACGACGTCTCGGCCCTCGTATCCGAAGGGTATCGGCGGCATCGCGATGAAGACGTCGTCGGTCAGCAGGGCCACCAGCGCGTCGAGGTCGGCCGACTCCCACGCGCGGGCGAACTTGGCCACGATCGCGTCCTCGGCGGGTGAGCCAGCGGCCGGCGGCGGCTGGTGGCCGGCGGCAGGCTGCTGCCGGCGCTGGAGGCTGGCGCGGGCTCGTTTGAGGGTACTGTTGGCCGATTCGAGGGTCACCTCCAGCATGCCGGCCACCTCGCTGGCGTGGAATCCAAGGACGTCGCGCAAGATGAGGACGGCGACCTGGCGTGGCGGCAGCAGCTGCAGGGCGGTCACGAAGGCCAGCGAGATGGCTTCGGTCTGCTCGTAGCGGGCCTCCGGCCCGGGCGGCACGTCGACGGCACCCTCGAGGAGGGCGTCGGGAAACGGCTGCAGCCAGACGGCCTCGTCGCGCGGGGTCGGCACGAGCGGTTCGTACTGAGACACGTCCCACTCCCTGGCCGGGCGCCGGCTCGCTGCGCGGCGCGCGTTGAGGCACCGGTTGGTGGCGATCTTGTACAGCCAGGTGCGCAGCGAGGCGCGTTCCTCAGTGAACCCGCCGATGCCTTGCCAGGCGGCCAGCATCGTCTCCTGGACGGCGTCCTCGGCGTCGGCGAAGGATCCGAGCATCCGGTAGCAGTGCACCTGCAGCTCCCGCCGGTGCGGCCCGGTCAGCTCCCGGAACGCCTCGCCATCTCCGGCCCGTGCCCGTGAGAGCAGATCGGCTGTCACCATCCTGCGCGCCTTCCTTCCGCATCACGTGGCGCTTCCACCCGGTATATACACCGCCCGGGGGGCGAACTGGGCGGCTCGCGGGCGCCCAGTTTCCCGGCGCCGCGGTGTATGCATCACCGACCGCCCGGACGATCCGAGCGCCGGATCGTGCCGCGGCAGCTGGGAACGACCCTGGAGGTTGACGATGGAATCGTCCGCACCGGCCGGGCGCGTGGCGTCCGCCGTTTTGGATCCGTGCCGCTGGCGGGCGCTCGCGCTGCTATGCGGCGCGTTCTTCATGGTGCTCCTGGACGGCACGATCACGATCGTGGCGCTGCCCTCGATCGGGGCCGGGCTGCGCTTTTCCGAGCAGGGTTTGCAATGGGTGCTGAGCGCCTGCGCGCTCACCTTCGGCGGCCTGCTGCTACTCGGAGGGCGGGCGGCTGACCTGCTCGGGCGCCGGCGCGTGTTCATGGCCGGCGCCGTGTTCTTCACGACCGCGTCGCTGGGGTGCGGGCTGGCCTCGTCGCCGGCGGCACTGCTGGCGGCCCGCGTGGTCCAGGGCGCCGGCGCAGCGATCATGACCCCGACCGCCCTGTCGATCATCTCCACGACCTTTACTGAGGGCTCCGAGCAGAACAAGGCGCTGGGGATCTGGGGCGCCCTGGGCGGTATCGGCGCCACCACCGCGTGGCTGATCGGCGGCCCGCTCGTCGACGGCCCCGGCTGGCGGTGGATCTTCTTCATCAACGTCCCGATCGGGCTGGCCGCGCTCGCGCTGTCGCCCGTGCTGCTGCGCGAGAGCCGGGCCGCGCTGACCCGGCGAAGCTACGACCCCGCCGGGGCGCTCACCATCACCGGCGCGCTGGTCCTGCTCGTCTACGCGGTCGTCGAGGCACCAGGCGCCGGCCGGGGCGACGTACGGACAATCCTGCCGCTCGCCGGCTCGGCCGTGCTGGTCGCCGCCTTCGCGCTGATCGAGTCGCGCCACCCCGCGCCGCTGGTGCCGCTGCGCATCTTCCGCTCCCCGACCCTGGCCGGCGCGGACGCCCTGACGATCCTGATCGGCACCGTCGCGGTCGGCATGCCGTTCGTCCTGATGCTCTACGCCCAGCAGGTGCTCGGCTACTCGGCCCTCAAGTTCGGCATCAGCTCGGTCGTGCTCGCGCTCGGGGCCACGGCCGGCGCGATCGCCGGCCAGGCCGCGGCCGGCACGGCCGGCTTCCGCCCGGCCGCCGCGACCGGCCTGGCGCTCATGGCCGCGGGGTCGCTCGTGTTCACGCAGGTCTCCATACACGGCAGCTACTTCCCGGACATCTTCGCCGGGCTGCTCTTGTGCGGCCTGGAGATCGGCCTGGCCTTCGTGACCGCCACGGTCGCGGCGCTCGCTGGGGTCGCCGAGCACGAGGCCGGGCTCGCCTCGGGCCTGAGCAACACCGCCTTGCAGACCGGCACAGCGCTCGGCGTCGCCATCGTCACGACCGTTGCCGTCTCCCGCTCCCAGCACTACCTGGCAGCGCACAAAGGCGCGAACCCGCTCGCCGCTGACCGAGGGCTACCAGTCCGCCTTCCTGGCCTGCGCCGTGCTGGCCGGGATCGGCCTGGCGCTGGCGTTCCTGCTCCCCGGCCGACCGCGGAAGCCAGCGCACGAGCTGCCAGAGCCGGACCCGGCGGCCGATGCCGCTGCCGCAGGAGACGTGGTGATCAGGTCAGGAACGAAATGAGCGAACAGCGCACCGATTCTTACCACCCACGCCGCCTGCGGCGGCGATAGCTGACAACACCAATCAGAAGGAGGAGCAGACCATGACCATCCACGAATACCTCATGAAAGCCGTCCAGGATGACGCCCGGCGGGCCGGCGAACGAGACCGGCTGCTCCGCGAGGCACGGCGGGCTCGCAGGGCGCGCCGCCAGCGTCTGGTTCCCGCTGCTCCAGCGAGGCGCCGAACCGAAATGGGAAAGATCGTCGTGAGCGAGAACGTCACGCTCGACGGAGTCATCCAAGACCCGGCCGGTGACGAAGGCTCCAGGGCCGGCGGCTGGGTCGGCCTGATCGGAAATAGCCCGCAGCTTGCCAAGCTCGCGCTCGACGAGGCGCTGGCCGCCGGGGCCTTCCTGCTGGGCCGGCGCAGCTACGAGTGGCTCGCCGCGCGGTGGCCATCTCGCAGCGGCGAGCTGGCGGACAGGCTGAACAGCCTGCCCAAGTACGTCGTGTCCGCGACCCTCGCCAATCCCGCCTGGAACAACTCGACAGTCCTCAAGGGCGACGTGCTTAACGAGGTCTCGACGCTGAAGCAGCACATAGACGGGGACATCGTCATCGCCGGCAGCTTTCAGCTCGTACGCACGCTGATCGAGCACGACCTGGTCGACGAGCTGCGGCTGAAGATCTTCCCGGTCGCCCTCGGGGCCGGCGAGCGCCTGTTCGGCGAGACCAGCGACCAGAAACCCATGCGCCTCCTCGACACCCAGACCCTCGAGGGCGGCATCGCCTACCTCACCTACCAATCTGTCCCGGACGCCTAGCGGCGTCAGACGGCGCTAGCGTCCCGAAATGCTTGCGGGCGCTTCCCCCGGGCAGGCATCCGGGAGAGCGCCTCATGAGCAGCAGGTGGCAAGAAGGAGACCACAGCAATGAGGACGCCGCTACGACGTTCCATTGCCCAGGTACTGAAGATCGCCCGCGCTGGTGGCCGATCACTACGACAGCGCATCTGGTCTGACGCTTACCGCTTCCCGCGCGGATCTGCTCAAGACCCTGGCCCAATCACGGCCACGCTCATATGGGGCTGGTGACACGTTTCTCACCGTCCCATATCGCCCAATTCTGCCGCGATTGGACTGCCATGCTTGGCTATCGGTCCGCCGACCAGAACGGCGGATATAGCGCAGCGCGAGGGTGGTAGGTCACAGAACGTGGTCAGGAGTGCTACCTGTTCACGCCGCTGAGTCGGCTGCTCAGCCCAGGCATGTCACACCGCGATTCGGACGTCACCGATGTCGCCGCGGCAGACCGCAAGTTCACAGGATGCTGACGGACCTTGCTCGCCGGGCCGGGCCAACTTGGGACACTGTCGGGCCCTTACTATCAAGGCATCACCTCCCGCTCACGCTTCACCCCCGATGAGGCCCGCTCGCGGGTGAGCGGATCGGCGTGGACTAGGGCTCTGCGCCGTTCGATCTCGAGCAGTTCCGCGGGGGAGCCGTATGGCGCTTTTGGCCCGTGACGATGTGCCCTGCCGGTAGCCGATCCTGGCGCCAATGATGAATAACAGAGGAAGATAAGTCGTGCCGAGAGGAGGCATGACATGGCCAAGGCACAGACAGATGTCCTGCAAAGCCTCGTGGACCGTCTCCGCGAGATTCGGAAGCAGGCCGGTGGCCGGCTGGGTCACGTGCTCGCCGACGCATCGGTCCGGGAGCGTACCGCCGCGGTCGCAGACAAAATCGAAGATCTCCGAGTTGAGCTGACACGCAGCCTTCGCCACACCAGGCCGGCTGCTGCACCAGCCAAACCGGCCGCCAAGAGGCCACCGGCCAAACCGACCCCCGAGCTATCCACCAAGGCCCTCGACGACATGACCGTGCAGGAACTGCGCCACTTGGCGACCAAGCGCCATATCGCGGGCCGTTCGTCCATGAACAAGGCCGAACTGGTCGAGGCCCTGGGCAAGAAGTAGTCTCCAGAGTCAGCGGACCGGTTCCGGCAGCCGACACCTGTGGTTGCCCAGACCGGGCAGATGACCGGGCGAGCACGTCGGCGGGAGGAATGGTGACCGTTGACGCTCGCCGTTCCCTGGCGATCCCCGGCTGCCCGCGCTCGGCCAGGTTTGCTATTGGCTGCTGCTTTTGCCCCGTGGGCGGGGCGGCTGGTTGACCTGCGCGTCGACCGCGGCGACGCGCCGCTGGCCGACCTACGCCGCCTCCTAGACGCCTGGCAAGCCTACGACGGCTTCAACCACACGCTAGACGCGCTCTTCGGCAGTGACGCAGTGACCGCACTGGCCAGTGCCGACCAAGGCCTGACCTGACTTCCCGGCGGGGAGAACCTGCGGTTTGTTACCTACACGGTTTATCCGCGCCGGAGCGCTAGCCGCGAGTGGAGACCACAACAGCGCCCTTGCCGAGCTGCGATCGGTCATCGCAGCCCGGCCGTCATGGGAAATCATCGTGCGAAGCTTCGCCGCCAAGGGCCTGATCACGTTGCCGCCACCGCATCAGCAGAACTGCTAGGTCAGTAACCGCGGCTTCCCGGCGCGGACACAGCGGCAGCCGCCCGTGACCCCCGGCGGGCGCAGGCGGCAGCGCCCGGCCCATCACTACACGCTCACCAGCAGCATGTCGGTGACCATCGATGTCGCCTGCCAGCGTGATGGGTTCTGACGCGAATTCTGCTCGTGGCAGAAAGCCCCGCTGGGTGGTCCCATGCTCGTGGCAGGCGACAATCGATCACCCACATAACGACCTGATCTGCGCAGCGGCAGCCGTCAGCCGATCGCGGCCTCTGAAAGTGCATAAGGCGGATTTGCGCCTGTTGGCACTGCGGCTCGGCGACGCTCCGTGACTGGTTGGCGAGCGACCACCATTCGCGGCCTTGAAGGAGAGTGCTCGTTGCTTGAACAGCGGGCCCGAATCGGTCATTGCCGTCAGGTCAGAGTGAGGCAGCGCGACCAGGGCGTCGATGCGCAGGTTCGCGTAGTCCCAGGACCGCAGCGATTTCCGTCGCTGGTCGGCGACGCGCGACCTGTGCTCGGCGGCCTCCCGGTCCTCGGCAGCGAACGCGCGGATCGTGTCCATGTTCATCAGGCTGTCGGCGACGTGCCCGGACACCCGTGCGATCGCTTCCTCGCGCTGGTCGACCAGCTTCTGCCGGCGGCGGATCAGCGGCGCGATGCCGGCGCCGGTGATCGCGATCAGGCCGAGGAGCCCGGCGACGAAAAAGGGGTCGTAGCGCCCACAACACCACCGACGCGAACGCCATCGGCACGAGGCTGCCGATGATGTTGAACACCAGATTGTCGGTGAAATCCTCGAACCGGGAAGCGAAGCTCAGCACTCGCTGGGTCAGCGAACCAGCGAAGTTGTCGTGGAAGAACGCCGCGTCCTTCGCCAGCAGTTCGTCCATGCCGATCACGTAGAGGTTCTCGATTCCGCGACCGTCGAGGCGGTTCAGGCAGTGGATGCCGATCCGCCACACGAACTCGGCGAAAAGCAGCACCCCTGCGAAGCCGAGCACATACGGCATCGCCGCGCCAATCCCGGCCAGCCCGTGGTCGGCAAAGCGGCCGACCAGGTGAGCGATGATCAGCGGCGCGATGTAGAAGATGCACGTGTTTCCCAGCGCCGGCAGCAACATCGCGGGCACCGCGAAGCGCCGGAGCCTGGCCATCTGGCGGCCGTAGTAGCCCAACGCGAGCAGCACCGCCCGTTTGCGGGGCGGTGAGCCGCGGCTATGTTCAGGCGTAATCACTTGTTCCCATTCCGAGCAACCAGCCTGGCTATCGTGCCTGACCGGGCGCTTCGACAGCGACCGGTTTTCCCGGCCGCTATCCCCCCGTCGTGTTGTCCGCAATAGCGATGAGCTGGGCGGTGGTCAGCGCCGGGTTCGCGCTGACCGAGTAGATGAGCCCATCTTGACGCCAGGCGACAGCTGCCGGAGCGACCTATCCTGGGACCCTTGAACGCGCGGGGCCCATAGATCACGCTCCTGGGGGACTGCCAGAGGGACGCGGCACGAACGAGCTATAGGTGGACTGGGTGATCAGCATCTGGGCCTGCTCCCTTGATGCGCAGGTTCACACAGACCCGCCAGATCGGTACCGCTTTGCCTCTCGCCGTGACGAACCCGATCCGGCGCCAGATCGGCGGATACCGAACGTCAGGTGATCGGCTTTGGCGAACGCAGAGGTGATGGCCCTGGCGCGTTTGAGGCCGTGCCGTTTCTAGCTTGGCGTGGGCGGCGGCCCGCCTGGCGAAATTCGGTTGTCGGCGCGCAGGGGTTCGCGGGAGGCTGCTGGTCATGGGCTCGATCACCTGGGGCCCGGAGATCGCCCGGGTCTACGACAAGACCTACGCGGCCAAGTTCGAGCCGCCGGTTCTCGGCCCCATCGTCGACCGGCTCGCCGAACTGGCCCGGGGCGGACCCGCGCTGGAATTCGCGGCCGGGACAGGGCGGGTGGCGCTGCCGCTGAGCGCACGGGGGATCGCCGTGCACGGCATCGAACTGTCCCCGCACATGGCCCGGCAGCTGGCCGCCAAGCCCGGAGCCGACGCGGTCCCGGTGACCATCGGCGACATGACCACCACCCGCGTGCCCGGCACCTTCAGGCTCGTGTACCTGGTGGCGAACACGATCATGAACGTCACCACCCAAGACCACCAGCTGGCGGTCTTCGCCAACGCGGCTGCCCACCTGGAGCCCGGCGGATGCTTTGTGGTGGAGGTGGAAGTACCCCAGCTGCGTCGGGTGCCCCCCGGCGAGGCCGGCTGGGTCTTCACCCTTGATCCTGATCACGTCGGGATCGAGACCTTCGACGACACCGCGGCCCAGATCGCGTGGTCACATCACTGGATCGAGGTGGACGCGCGACTGGTGCGCCACTCCGCGCCCTACCGGTACGTGTGGCCGTCCGAACTGGATCTGATGGCCAAGATCACTGGTTTCCGGGTCCGGGATCGCTGGGCGGGCTGGGACCGGGCGCCGTTCACTTCCGCCAGCCACAGCCAGGTCGCGGTATTCGAGAAACTGCCGCAGCCGCCCGCACCCGCAGATCTACCAGATATGTCCACCTGAGTTGTCAGCACGGGGACGTTGACAGTCGTCCAGAACGGCGGTGATGCGCGCCTCGCGAACACTGAGGCGTGATCACCGAGCGTGAGGGACTCACGCACAGCGGAGCACGAGATCGCCGAATCTGATTGTGTCGGCCACGCTGTTGGCCGCACGCAGATCATCCGGGTTCTGGCCGTTGCCGTCCCGCCCGGCGACCGGTCTCACTCGCCGCCGGTCAGCGCGGCGAGCACGTCGGGGAAGATGGCGTGACGACCTTCAATTGTGAGGGTTACTGCAGGGATCAGGTTTAGATGAGCATTCGGGCTCGTACTTGAGCACTGCATGAGCGTTGAGCCAGGTACTTGTGACTCCCAGCGATAGGTGGCGTTTCCGAGATTTATCTGGCGTGGCTGCGGGCCCGGGGTTGGGAATGAAGCCGCAGCGGCCGCATGTTGACCACTGCCGATCGACTCTCCTACCCGGGGAAGAAGCAGGCCCATGACGTCCTCGCCGGCCACCATGCGCGCCATCCGGCTCTCCGCCCCCGGCCCCGTGGACAATCTGCGGCTGACCACGCTTCCGCTCCCGCCCGAGCGGGACGGCTGGGTGCGCATCCGCGTCGAGGCGTTCGGCCTCAACCGCTCGGAGCTGAAGCTTCGGCTCGGTGTGAGCGTGGGCGTCAGCTTTCCCCGGGTGCCGGGTATCTAGGCGGCCGGCACCGTGGACGCGGCCCCGGCAGGCAGCGGGCTGGCTCCCGGGCAGAAGGTCGTCGCGATAATGGGGGACATGGGCCGCACCTACGACGGCGGCTATGCCGAGTACACGTCGGTGCCGCTGTCCCAGGTCATCCCCGTCGACACCGAGCTGCCCTGGGAGGTGCTGGGCGGCCTGCCGGAGATGGTGCAGACCGCCCACGGCTCGCTCACCATCGGCCTGGACCTCAAGCTCGGTCAGTCCGTGCCGATCCGCGGCGGCACCTCCGCGGTCGGCCTGGCCGCCGCCGCGCTGGCCACATGGCGCGGCGCCACGGTGCTGTCCACCACCCGGCGGGCCGACCGCCTCGCTTTGCTGAAGGAGCACGGCGTCGACCACTCCCTGCTCGACACCGGCGAGGTCGCGCCCGCCGTGCGCGAGTTGTACCCGGACGGCGTCGACGCCGCCCTTGATCTCGTCGGCACGCCGACCCTGCCCGATACTTTGCGCGCGGTGCGCGTGCACGGCACGGCCTGCTTCGGCGGCAGCCTCTCCAACCAGTGGACGGTGCGGGACTTCTCCCCAAACGAGTACCTGCCGAAGGGTGTGCGCCTGGCGGGCTACTTCGGCGACGCCGCCGACCTGCCTCGGGAGGCCTTCCAGGAGATCCTCGACGCGGTCGCGGCCGGCCGGCTGGCCTTCCCCGTGGACCACGTTTACGACGGCCTGGAGCAGGTGCCGCAGGCCCACGACGACATGGAGCACGACCGCGCCACCGGCAAGCTCGTCGTCCGCGTCCGGCATTAATACGCCAGCTAAGACTGGCAGACCACGCCAGGTAGGACTGGGGAGCCTGTAACCCCCGCCGTTAAAGATCGTTAGCCAAGATGATGAGCGAGCACGCTGGCCAGCGCATAAATAGGCGCGGTCTAAACCCACTTATCCTGGCATGAGCAGGTCGACGGCCTCGCTGGCGGGTGACATGGACGCGCAGATCACCCAACTCTGCGACCATCGTGGACTGGGCCGTAACATCCTGGCGATCGCGCCGAGCGGCGGATCAGGAGTATCAGCCTGCAATCCGTACGGTTACAACGTGTTAGTGCCGCTGAGATGGCACGGATCCCAATAGGAGGCGTGTCTCGGGTCTTTGGGTTCCAAGATCTTGATGCCGCAGCGACTAGGTAGCTGCCGAAGGTGGATCCCTGGTCCTGTGCCACCCGATGACCCCTGCGGATCCCGGCGCCGACTGGACAAACCTGTTCAACGTCAGCCATCGACACGCCAGTAGACCATGTCCGTGAGGCCCGAACCGTGACAGCGGCTGCCGCTCGTAGGCGTTCAACTCCACGGTCAAAATGACGGTCAGACGATCTTGGAAGCCCTCTTGTTGCTTCCGGCAGGGGCTGTGACCTGCACTTTTGGTCGGGATGGCGGGATTCGAACCCGCGACCTCCTGCTCCCAAAGCAGGCGCGCTAACCAAGCTGCGCCACATCCCGTCAGCACCCGTAGCCTACCGTCTCGTTGCCCAGCCGACCGGACTGGCGCCCGCTCGGGAACGCCTGCCGGGACGCCATGCCCGAATGCCGGATGATCGCGACGCGCCACCTCGGGCTGTGACGGGGCGTAGGAGGCGGTACTCTACGGCGTGGCGGCAGTAGCGCCGTGCGGGCGTAGCTCAATGGCAGAGCCCCAGCCTTCCAAGCTGGTCATGAGGGTTCGATTCCCTTCGCCCGCTCCAACCGAGAAAGCCCTGGTAACCAGGCCAGAGCAGGCGGTCTGCTTGATCACTCACGGCCGAAGCTGCGGCCGGGACGCAGGTCACTAACTGCCCGTCATTCCGGTGGCACCTGGCAGCCTTCCCCGGCGCCCGCCGGGTCCGGGGCCCGGCTACTGCGGGCTCGGGCCTGATCGCCCACCGCCGCCTCGTAAGCATCGAGGGCCCGCTGGTACTGACGCTTCTTTGCCTCCGGATAGATCTGGACGAACACCACCACGACGACACCGGTCCACAGTGGGTCCACAGTGCCCAGCCGAGCGCGTAGAGCAGGTCGGCCACCAGCAACAGAGGCTCCGTCGTCGCCGAGGATTTGAGCAGGAACCCGCCAACATGAGCGGCCAGACCCACCACGAAGCCGATCCCGAGGCTCCAGTAAAAGATCCGCTGCCCGAAAGCCGACCGCCGCACTAGCGTCAGGTTCTCGCCCACCCAGGCGAGTAGGTAGTCACGTTCCCGCTCCCCGAGACCAAAGACGCCCTGGCCTTGAGCGCGCTCGTCAGTAAACGGGCGTGGAGCCCCCTTCGCGCCCGGTTCTCCAGTCATGGTCGAACCTCCTGGCAGCCAGTTCTGCACCGCGGCTCTCACGGCAACCCCTCGCGACCGGGCTGAACAACCGCCAGCAAGGCCCACGCCCAGGACCGCGCCGCTCTGGTCGCGGGGTGAAAAGCCGCGCAGGCCCATCCAGGGTTGGCCGTCATACCCGTGGGGGTAGTGCCATCCGTCCCGCCCCAGGTAACCGTGGCCCCACGGGTGCACTCAATGATCCTGCCCCAAAGGCACAGCGGGCGCACTGTGCCAGCACGGAACCTGCCGGGGACGGAATCCTACGGTGACCGCCGGAACAGGACTCAGGCGCCTGCCGTTCGTTGTATGGCGCCAGGAGCTCTGTGGGCTGGATGGCGGCATCGCGCCTAGGACTGCCGATCACGGCTCATCGCCCGGCCGTCCCCATGTCACAGACGGCCGGGGCTGTCTCGTCTTGGGGCTGAGGGTCAATTCCTGGGAATCAGGAAGGTGATGGTTATGCGGGTGTTCGCGGCGGGTGGTACGGGCGTCATCGGGCGGCGGCTGGTGCCGCGGCTGGCCAAGCGGGAGCTCGGCTGGCAGCTGCGCTACCCGTCGTGGCGCCAGGGCTTCAAGGAAGAACTCGCGTGAGCAAGGCCGAGGAGTTCCAGGAGCTGCGGCCGCTGCTGTTCGCGATCGCCTACCGGATCCTGGGCAGCGTGAGCGAGGCCGAGGACGCGGTCCAGGAAACCTGGCTGCGCTACGCAGCCTCCCCGACAACGCCGGCCTCGGCCAAGGCCTTCCTCTCGGCCGTGGTCACCCGGGTCTCGATCGACGTGCTGCGCTCGGCCCGCGTCCGGCGGGAGGAGTACGTCGGGCCGTGGTTTCCTGAGCCGCTGCTGACCGACCCCTACCAGGACCCGGAGCGCTCGGCGGAGCTGGCCGACTCGGTATCGATGGCGGCCCTGCTGCTGCTGGAGCGGCTGACCCCGCTCGAGCGGGCGGTCTTCGTACTGCGGGAGGTGTTCGCCTTCGGCTTCCCCGAGGTCGCGTCGGCCGTGGGGCGATCGGAAGAGGCGTGCCGCCAGCTCGCGGTGCGGGCGCGGCGCCACATGGATGAGGGCCGGCCCGGTTCGCGGCTGACCGCAAAGAGCGCGAGGAACTCGCCGAGCGGTTCTTCGACGCCTTCAGGGAGGGGGACATCGACGGCCTGCAGGAGCTGCTCGCCGCTGACGTTCAGCTGGCCGGGGACAGCGGCGGCAAGGCCCCAGCGTTGGCCAGGAGCATCATCGGCGCTGAGAAGGTGGCCCGGCTGCTTGCCTCGATCTTCCCCTGGCTCGTACGGATCGAAGTGATGGTGGAGCCACGCGAGGTGAACGGCCAGCCAGGCGCGGTCTTCCGCGACCGGGACAGCAAGGTGCTCGGTACCGTGACGCTCGACGTACTCGACGGGCAGATTCAGACGATCCGCTCGGTGAGCAACCCCGGCAAGCTCGGGCACCTGGGTCCGGTGGCGGACGCCTGGGCGGTCGCCCGCGAGGCGAACCAGGCCCGCCTGCCCGCGGATTGACGGAAGAGCCAACGAACGGCGGATCAGGATTCCTCGGCGCTACGCGCGCAGTCAAGTCCGTGGCAGGCTGGCCGTCTGCGCGCACAGCCTCATGGCCGCCAGTTAGCAGATCTTCGCGGTCCGAGGCCCGCCCAGCGCACCTCGCGCGGCGAGCGGAGGCAGGTACCGGTCGGGATCCCCGGGGGCTCCTTGCTGGCCTCGTCCCGTCGCGCCTTTACTTTACGCCACAAAGTTCTTCGGCCTAACCCCTTGACTTTGCGCCATAAAGCAGACTCTACTTTATGGCATAGAGTAGATCGAGGGAGAGACCATGAACCCCACACCCGACACCACCACCTCCGCCGACAACGGCGGCAACTTCGACCCCCAGCAGGCCGCTGCCCTACTGGACCAGACCACGCAGCAGGCGCGGCGCCGCCTTGAGCCCGCCCAGCCGTGGCTCCTGGTGATCAGGGCGGTCGCCGTCCTGGCCGTCTTCGGCGCGGTCTGGCTGAACGTGCGCGGGCAGCACCCCTACCAGCACCCGACCGCCGCGCTCATCCCCGTCGTGATTGCCTTCGGGGTTCTCAACCTGGTTGCGACAGTAGCGGTCGCCAGGCGCGCGACCGCCGGCGTGAGCGGGAGAACCCGGCTGCGCCGGGCTGAGATCGCCGCCATCGCCGTGATATGGATCGCCGTGTTCGCGGTCATGGGCGCGCTGCCCGGCGCCGGCGTAAGCGACTCGGTCGTCTACGGCCTGTACCCGGTCACGGTGCCGCTGATCGCCGCCGGCCTGGCCTGGGCGGGCATCACGGCGGCACGGGCTGACTGGCTCAAGTGCGGCACCGGGCTCGCGGTCGCCGTCACCGGCGCCGTGGCCCTGTCCGCGGGACCGGCCGGGGCGTGGGCGGTCGCCGGCGTCGGCCTGTGCCTCACGCTCCTGGGCCACGCCGCCGTCATCGTCTGGCGGCAGCGCCGCAGCGTGGTCGGGCTATGACCACCGACGAGCTCGACCCGCTGATCCACGTGCCCACCCGGCTGAAGATCGTCGCGACGCTGGCGGCACTGCCCGACGGCGACGCGCTCTCCTTCACCCGCCTGCAGGACATGATCGGGCTCACCCCGGGCAACCTGATCATTCACCTGCGCAAGCTGGAAGAAGCCGGCTACCTCAGTAGCGAAAAGACCAGGAACGGGGGCGCACCGAAAACCACGGTGACCCTGACCAGCCACGGCCGGGCAGCACTCGACGCCTACACCCAGGCGCTGCGCGACCTGCTCGGCGGCCTGTAGATGGCCCGTCGCATTACCTTTGCGGTCCCAAGTGGACCGGGAGGATGGAGCACCCCATGACCACCGGCGCGCTCGACCCGCTGATCCACGCCCCAGCACCGCTGCGGCTTGTGGCGACGCTGGCGGTCCTGCCCCACGGCGACACCCTGTCCTTCACCCGGTTGCGGGACATGCTCGGGCTGGTAACCGGCAGCCTGATCACCCACCTGCGCGAGCTGGAAGGCGCCGGGTACGTGCAGACGGATCAGACCGGAAGCGGCGTGAGCGCACCAACCACCGTCGCCCTCACCTGCGAAGGCCGGGCCGCGCTGAACCGCTACACCGCCGTGCTGCGGCAACTGCCCGCCGGGGCGGCCAGGGAGGATCACCGGGCATCACGACCCGACGACCGTATCGGCGATGCTGATCGCGACGCCGTGGCCACGGCCCTTGGGTGAGCACTTCGCGCAAGGCAGGCTGACGCTCGATGAACTCGACGCGAGGCTTGATGCCGCCTTCACTGCTACCACGCAACGCGAGCTGTCCCTGGCCACCTGCGACCTGCCGGACGCGATGGTGCTCTCGCCCCTGCCCATCACGGCGCCACGCCCCGGCGCCGGGTCCACACAGACGGATCCAGCCGAAAGAAGGCGGCATGTGAGCTGGGACTACGGGCCGCTGGCCGGCGAGATATACGAACTCGACAAGCCCATGGGACACTCCTTCGGTGACGTGGAGTACTACACGCGCTCGCTTTCCGGAGTCAGCGGACGGATCCTGGAGCCAGCAACCGGAACGGGCCGCATCCTGATTCCGCTGCTTGAGGCAGGCCATGAGGTCGACGGCCTGGACGTCTCCCCGGACATGCTGGCCATCTGCCGTCAGCAGTGCCACGACCGTGGACTTAATCCCGTCCTGCTCGACGCCGACATGACAAGCTTCACGCGGCCAGCCACTTACAAGCGGTGATCATCCCGACCGGGTCTATCGTGCTCCTCGGCGGGCGCGAGACCACGCTGCAAGCCCTGGCCTGCTTTCACGAGTCGCTCGTGCCCGGTGGGCACCTGATCGTAGACGTCCCGGCTCCCCGGCTGATCACCCAGCCTGAGCCGATGCGGTACTGGCGGCGCGATTCATGCCTGTGGACGCTGCAGACCATGCATATCGACTTCAACCGGGCAGCTAATCAGACGACCTATTTCCTGCGCTACGACAAGTGGCAGGATGGCACGCTGCTCGCCACGGAGCTGCAGCAGTTCCGGCTGCAGCACTGGAGCCTGCATGAATTCAGGGAGATGCTAGGAGAAGCCGGATTCACCGGCATACGCGTGACCGCCGACTGGCAGGACTACTGTCCGCCAGGACCCGGCAGCGAAGACTGGACCTTCCACGCCACTCGCCGGTAACCCGTCGGCCGCCGGGGACAACCCGCCTGCCGGTGCGGCGGCCAAGCGCACGCGCACCCAGACCCGAGGGTGGCGGTATTCCCCCGACCTGACCAGAAGCCTCATGAGGACGGATCGGGAGCGGTGACCGTGCTTGCCGTACCGGGATTCCGGTGTCCGCCCCATCGATCCTGGGCCGACGCGCCGCGACATCTAGATATGACCGCTCGCGGTGCGCGCGGTTCGCGCAGATACTAGAGAACGGATAGCGGAGAGTTCCGTCATGGACAGTGCAACCCGGTGGCCGGCCAGCAGGCACACGCGATAGTGCCATTCGCGCCCGATGATCCGGGGCGTGGCACCGTGACGCCTCCCGTCGTTCCCCCCCCTGTGCGTCGCCCGCGACTTTATGGCGGCCGGGACGACGTCACTCCGTCGCGATCTCTGCTCATGAGGTTCGCGGTCCGGTCCTGGGAATACCGGCATCCCCGGGCCCGGGCGGGCTTCCGCTTGGCCTGCGGCATCTGGAACCTGTTGCTTGGCGTCGTTCTGCTGTCCTACGGCTACTGGTGGGATTGGTGCCGCTAGCAGGGTCGGTGCTGATCTTCTGGACCGTCTACCGCCTGCAGCATGGTCTCCGTGCCGCTGCGCTCCATCTGCTCGGGCAGCAGGTCGGCCAGCGGAACGATGAGCGGCGGGTCGGCCAGGATCCGTAGCCGTCCGTCGACCATGCCAGTCAGCTTGCGGAGTTCCTGGACACTGGTCCGGGACTGAGCCTTGGCCATGCCTTTCGCCAGGAGCTTGCGCCGTCGCTGGCCGACCTGGGCTTCGACTCGGGCACGCAGTTCGGCGGCATCCGCCCGGGCGTACCAGACGTCCAGATTGCCCAGACTGGCGAACTCCCGCATGGATTGGCGGTAGTTGTCGACCGCGGCCAGCACGATCTGCCTGCGCTGCTTGCCGGAGAAACCATTGTCCCGGCAGGCCACCTCCAGGCTTGCGGCCAGCCGTTTGACATCCCATTCCACGGCGCGGGCAGTGTCTCGTCGAAGTCGTTGACGTCGAAGACAAGCTGGCGCTCCGGGGAGGCGAAGAAGCCGAAGTTGGACAGGTGAGCGTCGCCGCAGGCCTGCACGGTGATGCCGGACACCGGCGTGCTGGCCACGTCGGCGGCCATCGGCAGCGCGGCGCCGCGGAAGTACGTGAACGGTGAGACCAGCATCCGTTCGTACCGGATGGGCACCAGGTCGGGTACCCGGGCAGCCGCCTGACTTTCCAGCATGTCGACGGGGTCGGGCCGGTCAGCGGGCAGGTCGAGCGATGCGTGGGCCTCTCTGGGCACCACGGCACGCGCGGCCTTGCCCCGGGCCACCCGCTCGGCCGGGCTGAGCCGCGGTGATGCGGGCTCGGGCCGGGCCCGCCGCACCGCGCGCTGCCGCGTCGCGGCGGCAGCCGCCGGATGGGCCGGCCTGGCCGCCCGGGCCCGGGTCGAGGTAGCCCTGGTACTGTCCGGCTTGACCGCCCGCCTCCGCGCCGACGTAGCCGCGGTCGCAGGGGGCTTGACCGCCCGCCTCCGCGCCGACGTAGCCCCGGTCGCAGCGGGCTTGGCTGCTTGCGCTCGCGCCTTGGCTCCAGTCCTGGTTGTGGTGCGCTTGACGGCCCGCGCACCGGTCACTGTCGCAGCCGTGGCAGGTTTGGCAGGCTTAGCCGCCGGGGCGTGGCTCCGGATGCCTGTGGCAGCGGCCTTGGCGGGCTGAGTGCGCCGGGCCGTACGCTGTGCCGCGCGCTGCCGCGTGGGGGCCGCGCGGGATGCGGATCTACGGTGAGATGTGCGGCTGGACCCTGGCCCGGGCGCACGCCCGGTCCGGTGACCGGATCGCGATCGGCGCTTACCTGGGCGGCAAGGATGTCTTCGACCAGGCCATCGCCGACTTCGCGGCCGCCTATGCCGACCAGAACGAGGCCGACTACACCGAGCTCATCGCGGCCCGCCAGACGGGGCGGATCATCGCGGAGACCGATGCGTGACAGGTTCTGCGGTGGGGGCCTGGGCGGGGGCGGGGGCGGGGGCTGGGGCTGCGGCCCGGGCGGGAAGATGCGTGTGATCGAATAGCCCGGATATGACTTGCCCGGTGGTGGCGCCGACGAGCGAGCCGACCACCGCGTCAGCGGGATAATGCACGCCGGTATGGACCCGGGAATAGGCGACTGCCGCCGCGAGGAACCGCAGCGGTAGCGCCAGCCAGGGCAGCTCACGTCCGGCCGCCACGGCGAACGCGAATCCCGACGCTGAATGGCCGGAGGGGAACGATCTCGACGAGGGCATCGGCACTTGCCTGCCGTCCGGGACACCCAGGCCTGCGCGGTCCGGCCGGGGCCGGTTGTACAGGGACTTGATCCCGATGTTCACCAGCGCTGACGTCACGGCGATCGCCGCCGTGCCGCGGATCGCCGCGCGCTGCCCGGAACGTCCGCCGAAGGCAGCCAGCCCAGCCGCGATGGCCAGCCAGATCGCCGAACGGTTCGCGGACTTCGACAGCCGGCGCAGCAGGTGATCGAGGGCAGGCGTCGGCACTCCGGCTACGGCCTCATAGATGGCGTGGTCGACCGACCCAAGCTCATGGAGGATCCCCTCGATCTGATCACGGGGGTGGCCGAGCCAGCCTGGACTCTGCGGGTCGTCGCTCGCGTCCCCGCTGGCCATGCCACATCGTCCCGCCACGGGTCGCATGCTAGCAGCGCGGCCAGTGACAGCCGGGACCAGCGGCCCGGGGAACCAGCGTGCTGCTCTGGCTCGGCCGGCTGGCTCAACGGTCAGCCGCCGGGTTGTGCCAGGTGTCGCCGCCGGCCAGCAGCCGGTCGGCTTCCTTGGGTCCCCAGCTGCCCCTGGCGTAGGGGTGCACGGGCGTGACGTCGCCGAGGACCGGGTCGACGACCCGCCACGCCGCCTCGACGGTGTCCTGCCGGGCGAACAGCCAGCGGTCTCCCTCCAGCGCGGCGCCGATCAGCCGGTCGTAGGGCCGCATGTCCGAGCCAGGCTGGCCGGAGAACGCCAGGTCCTCGGGCTGCGGCTCGAGGCCGGCGCCGGGCTTCTTGCCGGCCAGCGTGAGCCCGACCGCGGTTTCGGGCCAGACCCGGAATCGAAAAGTGCCGCGGAGCGCGCGGATCTTACGTGCTGCGCGGATTCTTGATGGGCGGCGCTTGATGGGGCGGCGCTTGATGGGGCACCGCTTGATGGGGCACCGCTTGATGGGGGGGCACCGCTGGGGAAGCCCCGCCCCCTTTTGGGGGACGGGGCTCCTCACTTCGCCTGGCGCCTACGCGTGCTGCCGCCTGCCGCTACTCGATCAGGCGACCCTTCGCTCTCGGCCCACCGCCAGGAGCGCCCAGATGATGAACACATCGATGGCGATCACGATGATCGACCAAAGCGGGTAGTAGGGGAGGAACAGGAAGTTCGCCACCGCATCGACCACGGCCAGGAATACGCCCACGTACCTGGCCCAGGTCTGCCCAAGGAGCAGGCAGACGCCCACGGCGAAGACCACGATCCCGATGATCAGGTGCGTCCAGCCCCAGGATTTGATGCTGTAGGTGAACGTGTAGGTCGGCACCGAGGCGTAGAACGAGCCCTTGATAATCCCGGTGATGCCGACGAAGAAGCCCCAGAGGCCGGCCAGGACCAGCAGGGTCCCGGCGAGGAGCATGCCCCCTGTCGCCGCGGGGCTGGCTTCATACCCGTACTCTTGCTGGACCGCGGCGCGCTCCTACTCAGCGGTCCGGTCAGGTGGTGCAGCGTGCCCGGCTGTTGCGCCATGGGTACCCTGCTGATACCCGGTTGCTCGCTCCTGTGCACTGCTCATGAAAGCAGCCCCCCTTTCTCCAGGCCGGCCACGACGGTTCCCGCGGCTCCGGCGCCTCAGGCGCGACTCCGTCTTCCCCCGGCGGCCAGGCTTCAGCAGGTTCGTCAGTCAGTCGGCGTTACCAGGCGTCACCGGTGCCTTACCCTCGCGACGCTACGGACGCGGGTGCCACAGCGGCATCATCCGCCTCGGGTGATACGGCCTGACTGCCGCCGGCGCCTCAGGACGGCGCGCGATTGGCTCGCGACGGCCGTGGGTAAGAGGGTGAGGGGCTCTGAGCTGCACATTTCGCCCGGCAGGGTGAGGGACCGACAGTTCGCTCGCGACATGTGGCCAGGGCCCGTCGGGGGATTTCATGACGAGTACGACAAAGCGCGCCGCGGCTGACCGTGCAGCAGCACGGCCAGCAGGGCAGCCGATGCGGCGCGGGCTGGGGATGCGGCGCGGGCGGGGGATGCGGCGCGGACTGGGGATGCGGCGCGGGCCGGGGGATGCGGCGCGGCCGGGGGATGCGGCGCGGGCGGGGGATGCGGCGCGGGCGGGGGATGCGGCGCGGCCGGGCGGGCAGCCGCGGCTGCTGGAGGACAAGCTACAGATCCCGCGGCCGAGCCTGGCCCTGCTGCGTCGGCGCCGGCTAACCGAGCTGCTGGAACAGGCTAGCCAGCACCGGGTGACGGTGGTGTCGGGACCGGCCGGTGCCGGGAAGACGATCGCCTGCGCAACCTTGGCGGCCGCGACCCCGCCACCAGGCGGGTGGCCTGGCTGACGCTGGACGCCGAGGACGCCGATCCCAGCCGGTTCTGGCGATATGTCGCGGCCGCGCTGGGCCGCGTCCGGACGACGCCGGCCGATGCGCTGCGCCGGGCAGCGGCCGCGCCGCCAGAATCGTTCCCGTTGCAGCTGGTCGAGGCAGCGCAGCTGCTGACCGAGCCGGTGGTGCTGGTTCTCGACGACGTGCACGAGATCGCCGGCGGCACCGTGCTGGCCGGCCTCGACCTGCTGATCAGGCATGCGCCGCCGGCGCTGCGGCTGACCTTGTCCGGACGGTGCCCGCCCGGACTGCAGCTGGCCAGGCTACGGGTGTGCGGCGAGCTGGCCGACGTCGGCGCCGCGGACCTGGCCTGCACGGCCGATGAGGCCGACGCATACTTCGCGATGCTCGGCCTGGACGTCGATCCGGCCGAGCGGGACGAGCTGCTCCGGCGGACCGAGGGCTGGATGGCCGGCATGCGGCTGGCCGCGATGCGCGCCAAGGCTCCGGCCCGGGGGACCGGGCCCACCGAGCGGTCTGACGGCACCGGGCGCCCCGGGGGGAACGGGCTCCGCGGCGCGGGGCAGCCGGGCGATACCACCCGGATCACCGACATCGCTGGTGACGAACCGATGGTCACCGACTATCTCTGGGACGAGATGCTCGGCAGGCAGCCGGCTCAGACCCGGCTCTTCCTGCTCAGGACCAGCATCACCGAGCGGGTGTCGGGAGAACTCGCCGACGAGCTGACCGGCGAGCCGGGGGCCGCCATGCTGCTGGAACGGCTCAGCCGGGAGAGCGGTTTCGTCGAGGCGCTCGGCCCTGAGCACGCGGAATACCGCTATCACCCGTTGCTGCGCGATGTGCTCGCCGCCGAACCGCATCGCCACATCCCGCATGAGGTGCCGGTCTTGCTGCGCCGGGCGGCCCGCTGGCATGCCGCTCACGGCCAGCCGGCCGAGGCGGTGCGCTGCGCGGCCAAGGCGGGGGACTGGGACTACGCGGCGCATGTGCTGGCCGAGGCCGGCGTGGCCGCGCTGCTGCAGGGCGGCGCCGCCGAGCTTGAGGCGGTGCTGGCGCTGTTCCCCGCCGACCGCTGGGCCGATGATGCGGCGGTCGCTGCCGCGCTGGCCACGGTGCGGCTGTGGCGCGGCGACCCGGACGGCGCTTCGCATCACCTGGAGGCGGCGCAGCGCGGCCTGGGCCGCTGCGGCGAGGCCGCCAGCCGGGTCATCGAGCCGTGGCTGGCCGCGCTGCAGGTGATGCAGGCGGCCTGCCGGGCGGACGCCGACCCCGGCTTGCTCGCCCGGGGCCGGAACCTGGCCGAGCGCGGCCAGGCCAGCGCGGGAACGCTGGCTGAGCACCGGGCCATCGGGCTGCTCTGGTTCGCGCTCGGCGTGGCCCGGCTGCGCCGGTGGGAGATCCAGGACGCGCGTTATGCGCTCGATCACGCCGACCGTCAGCTGGCGGCCGGGGCCCTGGCCGGGCTCCAGATCCGGGCCATCGGCTGGCAGGCCATCGCCGATGCGTGGTACGGGGACCTGGTCCGGGCCGACCGGGAGGCCGACACCGTGCGGGACACCGGTACCCAGGACGCCGCCGTGCCCGGTCTGGCTGACCTGGCGTCCGCGCAGGTGAGCCTGGCGCGTGACGAACTCGCCGCCGCGCGGCAGTTGCTGGATCGAGCCGACCGGCAGCCCCTGAGCCAGCTACCCGGCGAGCCCGCCGCGGGCGTGGTGTCCGCGTTCATCCGGGCCAGGGTGCTGCTGGCCGACGGGGATACCGCCGGCGCCCGGGGACTGGTGATCCGGCTGCGCGAGCTGCACGCGGCCGCCGATCCGGCCCTGGACGGCGTGCTGAACGTGCTGGACGGTGAGATCGCGCTGCGCTCGGGCGACACCGGGCGGGCCAGGATCCTGCTGGCGCTGACCGAGGAGGGGGCGTACTTCGACCGCGCGGACGGCCGGCTGGCCCAGGGCCGGCTGCTGCTGTCCGACGGGTGATTACAAGGGAGCGCTCGAAGCCGTGGCGCCCTGCCTGGACGGCACGGCCGACGCGATGACCCTGCGGGACAAGGTGGCCGCCCTGCTGGTCAGCACGGTGGCGCACCGGCGGCTGGGGCTGACCGACAGCGCCCCCGACTTCCTCGAGCAGGCGCTGGCCCTGGCCGAGCCCGGCGATGCCTACCGGGTCTTCCTCGACGCCGGGCAGCCCGCCAGGTCGGCGATCACCGTGCTGGTGCCGCCACCAGCCGCAGCGCGGTGTTCGTCGGCCGGGTCCTGGAGCGGTTCGACATCCAGCTGCCGCGCGGCGACGGACCGCAGGCCCAGGCCGAGGTGCCGCTGACCGACAGCGAACTGGCCGTGCTGAGGTTCCTGCCCTCGCATATGACCAACCAGGAGATCGCCGAGGCGCTGTTCCTGTCGATCAACACGGTCAAGACCCACCTGCGCTCGGTGTACCGCAAGCTCGGCGTCACCTCGCGGCGGGAGGCGATCGCCCGGGGCCGCCGCCTCGACCTGGTCTAAATCGCTACGCGGTGGGCCTCCCTTGGCTGGACCCGGTGGCGGGCGGGCCCCGGCTTCCTGCCGCCGGAGCGCGCCGGGCCCATAGGGCGAGCTTTCGGCGGTGTTGATCACCACCCGCATCGGGTGATCCCGGCTCGCGTTGCCCTAGACTTGGCGGCCGTAGCCGCGAGTGACCACCCATGGCCGGGCCGCGTGCCTGCCTGCCTGGCCGGGGAGCCTAGAGAGAGACCCCGACGTGAAGACCGATGTCGAAGAGCTGAGCCCGACCCGAGTCAAGCTGACGATCGAGGTCCCGTTCGCCGAGCTCAAGCCCAACCTCGACCAGGCGTACCGGGAGGTCGCCCGGCAGGTCAGGATCCCGGGCTTCCGGCCGGGGCGGGTCCCGCCGCGCGTGATCGATCAGCGGATCGGCCGCGGTGCGGTGCTGGAGCAAGCGGTGAACGAGGCTGTCCCGCAGCTGTACGGCAAGGCGCTCGCCGAGAACGAAGTTTTCGCGCTCGGCCAGCCCAGCGTGGAGATCACCCGGCTGGATGACGGCAAGGAGCTCGCCTTCACCGCCGAGGTCGATGTGCGGCCGAAGTTTGAAGTTCCGGATATTAACGGTATGCCGGTGACGGTCGACGACGCCGAGGTCAGTCCCGACCAGGTCGAGGAGTACATCGGCGCACTCAGGGAGCGGTTCGCCTCGCTCAAGTCCGTCGAGCGCCCGGTGCAGGACGGCGACTTCGTCTCGATCGATCTGTCGGCGGCCGTCGACGGCGAGCAGGT
Organism: uncultured Actinomycetota bacterium; assembly: GCA_963775745.1. Lineage (GTDB taxonomy): Bacteria > Actinomycetota > Actinomycetes > Streptosporangiales > Streptosporangiaceae > DATBGO01. Next base: position 48,953 of record CAVZKE010000017.1, on the reverse strand, counting down.
CGAGGATGCGCAGGCCACCGGGGTGTCCTACGAGGTCGGCACCGCCTCGATGCTGGACGGCTTGGACGAGGCGCTGGCCGGGATGGCCGCCGGTGACACCAAGACGTTCGGTGCCGAACTGGCCGGGGGCGCGTTCGCCGGCGCCACCGCCGACGTCACGGTGACGGTGCAGAGCGTCAAGGTCAAAGAGCTGCCCGAGCTGGACGACGACTTCGCGCAGGCGGCCAGCGAGTTCGACACCCTGGGCGAGTTCCGCGCTTCCACCCGGCAGCAGCTGGAGCGGATGCGGCGGGCCAGCCAGGTCGGCCAGGCCCGGGAGCGCGCGCTGGACGCGGTGCTCGCCCGGGTCGAAATCCCGCTCCCGGATGACCTGGTCGAGTACGAGATCGAGAACCGGCGGCGGACCCTGAACGACCGGCTGGAGCGGTCCGGCGCCACGCTGGAGTCCTATCTGGAGGCGACCGGGACGACGTCGGCCGAGCTTGAGCAGCAGTTCACCGACGACGCCCGGCGCAGCGTCAAGGCCGGGTTCATCCTGGACAAGCTGGCCACCGACGAAGAGCTAGGCGTGGATCCGGCCGAGCTCAGCGCCTACGTCACGCAGCAGGCTTACCAGATGGGCGTGCAGCCGGACCGGCTGGCCAGGGAGCTTGCTGACCGTGGTCAGCTGGCCTCGGTCGCCGCTGACGTGCTGCGGGCCAAGGCGGTCGCGCTGCTCGCGGAGCGGGCGGCGGTCATCGACGAGTCCGGCCGCGTGATCGACGTCAAGGCCCTGGAGGCCGAGGCCGTGGCGGACGCCCAGGGCGAGACGGTCACGGCCGAAGAGGCGGTCGTGATCGATGAATCTGACGAGGTGGTCGAGGCCGAAGTGATCGAGGCTGAGGTTACCGACGAGGCGGACGGGCCCGACGAAGGCTGACGGCCGGGCGGGCTGGCGGCCGGGCGGGCTGGCGGCCGGGCGGGCTGGCGGCCGGGCGGGTCGACGGGGCTGACGGGGCTGAAGGGTCGACAGGGCTGACGCTGGCGCGGCGGGGGCTGGCGGCCGGGCGGGGGCGATGGGCCTGGCGCGGGATGACCAGCACCGTGCTGGCTTGGCCGGGACCGAGCCGCCCGGGGTGCGGGAGCACGGCCGGATAACCGTTAACGAAAATCCGGCACCGCCGGGAACCGCGAGGTGCCTGCCTGGGCACGGTCACCGGCGGCCCGGCGCGCGGGCCGGGCCGGGCCGCCGATCACGCGCTCAGCCTGCGCCCACAGCGAACACGCCGCAGCGGCGGACTTGACGGCGCCGGCTGCGCGTTAGGGTCACTGTCAACGACAGAGAAGAGAATGGGGAGGGCACCTGTGACCACGCCCGCCGACGATCAGCGGCTGCCGAGCGTTCTCGCGCGGACCGCGGAAGCGCCCCCGCTGCCGCAAGGTGACCAGCTGTTCCAGCGCCTGCTGCGGCACCGGATTATCCTGCTCGGCCAGCAGGTCGACGACGACCTGGCCAACCGGATCTGCGCCGAGCTCGTGCTGCTGGCCTCTGAGGACGACCGGCGCGACATCAGCATGTACATCAACTCGCCCGGCGGCTCGGTGACCGCCGGGATGGCCATCTACGACGTCATGCAGTACGTGCCGAACGATGTGGCCACCTACGCGATGGGCATGGCGGCCTCCATGGGCCAGTTCCTGCTCTGCGCCGGCGCCCCGGGCAAGCGGTACGCGCTGCCGCACGCGGCCATCCTGATGCACCAGCCGCACGGCGGAATCGGCGGCACCGCCACCGACATCAGGATCCAGGCCGAGCAGATCCTGTACCTGAAGCGCACGCTGGCCGAGCGGATCGCGATGCACACCGGCCAGACCGTGGAGCAGATCGAGGCCGACTCCGACCGGGACCGCTGGTTCACTGCCGACGAAGCCAAGGACTACGGCTTCGTGGACCGGGTGATCCGCAGCGCGACCGAGGTCCCCACCGAAGGCCCGGTGTCGTGATGCCGCTACCGGGAGCTGAGGAGCTGAAAGTGAGCAGTGTAAGCGGGCCGGCCAGCAGGTACGTGCTGCCGTCCTTCGTGGAGCGGACCTCGTACGGGGTCAAGGAGATGAACCCGTACAACAAGCTGTTCGAGGAGCGGATCATCTTCCTCGGCGTGCAGATCGACGACGCGTCGGCCAACGACGTGATGGCTCAGCTGATCACGCTGGAGTCCATCGACCCCGACCGGGACATCCTGATGTACATCAACTCGCCCGGCGGGTCGATGACGTCCATGATGGCGATCTACGACACCATGCAGTACATCCAGCCGGAGATCCAGACGTTCTGCCTGGGCCAGGCGGCCTCGGCGGCGGCGGTGCTGCTGGCCGCCGGGACCAAGGGCAAGCGGATGGCGCTGCCCAACTCGCGGATCCTGATTCACCAGCCGGCCGTGGAAAGCGGCTACGGGCAGTCCAGTGACCTGGAGATCCAGGCTCGCGAGATCCTGCGGATGCGCACGGCGATGGAGCGGGTCATAGCGAACCACACCGGCAAGTCCGAGGACCAGGTGCGCCGGGATGTGGAGCGGGACAAGTTCTTCACCGCCGAGGAAGCCAAGGATTACGGGCTGGTGGATGAGGTTCTGACGACCCTCAAGCGGCGGACCGAGGTAGGGTCGTCTTAAGAGGGAGGGCCCGGTGGCCTACGGCGCGCCGGCGGCGGCAGGGTCCTCACGCCACAACTTGAGTTGCAAACGCGGTACCGTCTAGGTTCAAGCCAACGACGGTTTCGGTAGGAGACGCTCGCCAGAGGCAAGCAGGAGGCCGCCGTTGGCGGCCCCACGCAAAGGAGTAGCTGGGTGGCACGCATGGGCGACGGTGGTGACCTGCTGAAGTGCTCGTTCTGTGGCAAGAGCCAAAAGCAAGTCAAGAAGCTTATCGCTGGCCCAGGCGTGTACATCTGCGATGAATGCATCGACCTCTGCAACGAGATCATCGAGGAAGAACTCGCCGAGCCGCCGGAGCTGAGGTGGGACAGCCTGCCCAAGCCCCGGGAGATTTACGAGTTCCTCGACTCCTACGTGATCGGCCAGGAGAAGGCCAAGAAGGGCCTGTCGGTAGCGGTCTATAACCACTACAAGCGGGTCCAATCCGGCGGCGAGCGTTCGGGCGAGGACGGCGTCGAGCTGGCCAAGTCGAACATCCTGCTGCTCGGGCCGACCGGCTCGGGCAAGACACTGCTGGCCCAGACCCTGGCCAGGCTGCTGAACGTGCCGTTCGCGATCGCCGACGCGACCGCGCTGACCGAGGCCGGATACGTCGGCGAGGACGTCGAGAACATCCTGCTCAAGCTGATCCAGGCGGCCGACTACGACGTCAAGAAGGCCGAGACCGGCATCATCTACATCGATGAGATCGACAAGATCGCCCGCAAGAGCGAGAACCCGTCGATCACCCGGGACGTGTCCGGCGAGGGCGTCCAGCAGGCGCTGCTGAAGATCCTGGAGGGCACCACGGCCTCGGTGCCGCCGCAGGGCGGCCGCAAGCACCCGCACCAGGAGTTCATCCAGATCGACACCACCAACGTGCTGTTCATCTGCGGTGGCGCCTTCGCAGGCCTGGAGAAGATCATCGAGCATCGGGTCGGCCGCAGCGGGATGGGCTTCGGCGCGGTGCTGCGGGTCAAGACCGACCGGGTCACCTCCGACGCGTTCGCCGACGTCATGCCGGAGGACCTGCTCAAGTTCGGGATGATTCCCGAGTTCGTCGGCAGGCTCCCGGTCATCACCAGCGTGCACAACCTGGACCGCGAGGCACTGATCAGGATCCTCACCGAGCCGCGCAACGCGCTGGTCCGCCAGTACCGGCGGCTGTTCGAGCTGGACGGGGTGGACCTGGAGTTCACCGATGACGCGCTCGAGGCCGTCGCCGACCAGGCGATCCTGCGCGGCACCGGGGCGCGCGGGCTGCGGGCGATCCTGGAAGAGGTGCTCCTGTCGGTGATGTACGAGGTGCCGAGCCGCAAGGACGTCGCGCAGGTCGTGATCACCGCCGAGTCGGTGCTCGAGCACGTCAACCCGACGCTGGTACCGCGGGACGTGGCCAGAAGGACGCCGCGCGAGAAGTCCGCCTGACCCGGCGCGGCGCCGGGCCAGACCCGGCCAGGCCGGGCCAGGCCAGCGAGGCCGGGCACCGGCCGCCGTGTCCCCGAACCGGCTAGCGCCAGTTTCTCCTAGACTCACCTGACGTGACCGACGCAGACCGAACTCAGCTCCCGCCCCAGTACGCACCGGGCGAGGTGGAGGCCCGCCGCTACCAGTACTGGGAGAGCGCGGGCCTGTTCAGGGCCGACGCCAGCGCCAGCGCGCCGCCGTTCACGATCGTGATACCGCCGCCCAACGTGACCGGGTCCCTGCACATCGGTCACGCGCTCGACCACACCCTGATCGACGCGCTGGTCAGGCGGCGCCGGATGCAGGGCTACAACACGCTGTGGCTGCCCGGCATGGACCACGCCGGGATCGCCACGCAGAACGTGGTCGAGCGCGAGCTGGCCAGCGCTGGCCTGAGCCGCCACGACCTTGGCCGGGAGGCGTTCGTCGAGCGAGTCTGGCAATGGAAGGCGACCTCGGGCGGTGCGATCCTGGGCCAGATGCGGCGGCTCGGTGACAGCGTCGACTGGTCCCGCGAGCGGTTCACCATGGACGATGGCCTGTCCCGGGCGGTGCAGACCATCTTCAAACGGCTGTTCGACGACGGGCTGATCTACCGGGCCGAGCGGATCATCAACTGGTGCCCGCGCTGCCTGACCGCCCTATCCGACATCGAGGTGGACCACGTCGAGGACGAGGGCGAGCTGGTCTCGGTCCGGTACGGCGACGGGGCGGACTCGGTGGTGGTCGCGACCACCCGGGTGGAGACCATGCTCGGCGATACCGCGGTGGCCGTCCATCCGGACGACGCGCGGTACGCGGGGCTGGTCGGCCGCGAGGTCGAGCTGCCGCTGAGCGGCCGCCGCGTCCCGGTGGTCGCCGACCCGCACGTGGATCCGGCGTTCGGCACCGGCGCGGTCAAGGTGACCCCGGGGCACGACCCCGACGACTTCGAGGTAGGCCGCCGGCACGGCCTGCCCAGCCTGACGATCATGGATGAGCGGGGCGTGATCACCGCGCACGGGCCGTTCCTGGGCCTGGACCGGTTCGAGGCCAGGCCCGCCGTGCTGGCCGCGCTCCGCGAGGACGGCCGGGTGGTCGAGGAGCGACGGCCTTACCTGCACGCGGTCGGGCACTGCATGCGGTGCGGCACCACCGTCGAGCCGCGGCTGTCGCTGCAGTGGTTCGTGAAGGTCGACCCGCTGGCCAAGGCGGCCGGGGATGCGGTCCGCGACGGCCGGGTCCGGATTCACCCGGCCCAGCTGGCCGCCCGGTACTTCGACTGGGTGGACGACATGCACGACTGGTGCATCAGCCGCCAGCTGTGGTGGGGGCACCGGATCCCGGTCTGGTACGGGCCCGACGGGGAGGTGGCCTGCGTCGGCCCGGACGAGGCGCCGCCGGAAGGTGACGGGTGGTACCAGGATCCCGATGTCCTGGACACCTGGTTCTCCTCGGCGCTGTGGCCGTTCTCGACGCTGGGCTGGCCGGATGACACCCCTGACCTGCGCACGTTCTACCCGACCAGCGTCCTGGTCACCGGCTACGACATCCTGTTCTTCTGGGTCGCCCGGATGATGATGTTCGGCCTGTACGCCATGGCCGATCGCGGGCCGGCCGACTCGGTGCCGTTCCGCACGGTGGCGCTGCACGGCCTGGTCCGGGATGCCCACGGCAAGAAGATGTCCAAATCCCGCGGCAACACGGTGGACCCGCTCGACTGGATCGAGCGGTTCGGCGCCGACGCGACCAGGTTCACCCTGGCCCGCGGCGCGACCCCGGGCGGCGACGTGGCGGTCAGCGAGGAATGGGCGGCCGGCGCGCGGAACTTCTGCAACAAGCTCTGGAACGCGGCCAGATTCGCGCTGCTGAACGGGGCGGTGACAGACGACGAGCCGTCGCGTGCCGCGGGGCGGTCGCGTGTCGCGGGGGTGTCGGGTGCTGCGGTGGGGTCAGGGGCTGCGGGTCTGTCGGGTGTCGCGGGGGTGTCGGGGACTGCGGGTCTGTCGGGGACTGCGGGTCTGTCGGGGGCTACGGGTCTGTCGGGGACTGCGGGTCTGTCGGGGACTGCGGGTCTGTCGGGGGCTGCGGGTCTGTCGGGGGCTGCGGGGGGGTCGCGGCTTGCGGAGCTGGTGCAGCGCTCGGAGCTCTCGGTGCCCGACCGGTGGATCCTGTCCCGGCTGGCCGCGGTCACGGCTGAGGTGGACGCGCTGTTCGAGCGGTTCGAGTTCGGCAAGGCATGCGATGCGCTGTACCACTTCGCCTGGGACGAGTTCTGCGACTGGTACCTGGAGCTGGCCAAGGCCACGCTGACCGGCGCCGATTCCGCCGATTCAGCCGATCCCGCCGCGGCCGGAGATTCCGCTGCGGCCGACGGGGCCGCCGCGGCGGGCGGGGCCGGTGCGACCCGGCTGGTGCTCGGCACCGTCTTGGACCGGCTGCTGCGGCTCTTGCATCCCGTGATCCCGTTCATCACGGACGAGCTGTGGTGCGCGCTGATCGGCGGCGACTCGGTGATAACGGCGCCCTGGCCGGGGTCCCAGCCAATGGACCAGGTGGCAGCCGGCCAGGCGATCGGTCAGGCGAGCGGCCGGGTGGCCGCCAGCGAGGCGGACAGCCAGGCGGCCGCGAGCGAGGCGGACAGCCAGGTGGCGGCCGGCCAGGCGGGCAGTCTGGTCGCGGCCGGCCAGGCGGTGCCCGGGTATTCCGATCCGGCTGCCGAGGCTGAGATCGCCGCGCTGATGCGGCTGGTCACCCAGATCCGCAGATTCCGCTCGGATCAGGGCCTGCGCTCAACCCAGCCGGTGCCTGCCGACCTGACCGCCATCGAGGAGACCCCGCTGGCCAGCCATGAGGCCCGGATCCGGTCCCTGCTGCGGCTCACCGCGCCGGGCGCCGACTTCGCTCCCACGGCAACCGTCCAGGCCGAGGGGGTTAGCGTGCGGCTGGACACCGCCGCGGCCATCGACCTTGGTGCTGAGCGGCGGAGGCTGAAAAAGGATCTTGCTGCCGCACGGGCTGACGTTGACGCCGCACAACGCAAACTGGCCACCCCCTCCTTCGTCGAGCGTGCTCCCGCCGCCATCGTGGCCAAGAACCGGGATCGGCTGGCAGTTGCCCAGGCGGAAATAGCCCGGCTGCAGGATCGGCTCGCCGCCCTGCCCCCGGCTGACTGACGCCGACTGATCGCGGGCCCGGCCATTTTCCATGATCGTGGCTAATTGGTGGGGTCCCAGCCCCAGCAAAGACCCATGATCATGGAAGAGCCGGCGCCAAGGCGCCGCTGCTGGGCGAGCGCTCGGCGCCGGTCACCGGCCCGCGGCCAGTAGGCTGCCTGGGTGACCGCCACCACGCGCGCGATGCGATGACCTCCGACCCGCAGGACAGGTTGGCCGCCGCCGAGCAGGAGATTCTCGCCAGGCGGCCGGAGCATTCCATCGAGCCGACTTTGGACCGGATCAAGGCGCTGACCGAACTGCTCGGCGACCCGCAGCGGGCTTACCCGGTTATCCACATCACCGGGACGAACGGCAAGACGTCGACCGCCCGCATGATCGAGACGTTGCTGCGCATCCGGGGGCTGCGGACTGGCCTGTTCACCAGCCCGCACTTGTCGTCCATCCGCGAGCGGATCTGCGTGGACGGCGAGCCACTCAGTGCTGAACGGTTCGCTGACGCCTACGAGGAGATTGTTCCTTATCTCGAGCTGGTTGATGCTAGCCAGCCGGTGCGGCTGTCGTTCTTCGAGGTCCTGACCGCGATGGCGTTCGCCGTGTTCGCGGACGCGCCGGTCGATGTGGCGGTGGTTGAGGTCGGCGTCGGCGGCACTTGGGATTGCACCAACGTCGCCGACGGAGCGGTCGCCGTCGTCACCCCGATCGCCATCGATCACACCCGCTACCTGGGCTCGACGATCCCGGCCATCGCCGCCGACAAGGCGGGCATCATCAAGCCCGGCTCCGTCGCGGTGCTCGCTCAGCAGCAACTGGAGGCCGCTGAGGTGCTGTTGCGCAGGGTGGCCGAGGTTGGTGCGACCGTGGCCAGGGAGGGGCTCGAGTTCGGTGTCACCAGCCGCGAACTCGCTGTCGGCGGCCAGCTGCTCAGCGTCGAGGGCCTGCTGGGCAGCTACGATGAGCTGTTCCTGCCGGTGTTCGGGGCTCATCAGGCTAGCAATGCGGCCTGCGCGCTAGCCTCGGTCGAGGCGTTCGCCGGAGCGTCCGCAGTTGGCGGCGCGAGCAACGGGGACGTGGGAGTGAGGCTGGAAAGCGAGCCGACGGCGCTCGATGACGCCCTGGTTCGCCAGGCGTTCAGCGAGATGTCGTCTCCCGGCAGGCTGGAGGTGGTCCGGCGGAGCCCGCTCATGCTCGTCGATTCGGCCCACAACCCGGCCGGGATGGCCGCGACCGTGGCCGCGCTGTCGGAGGCGTTCACCTTCAGCGAGCTCGTGGCCGTCATCGCGGTCAGTGAGGACAAGGACGTGCCCGGGATACTCGATGAGCTGGAGCCGGTCGCCGCGCACCTGATCGTGACCCGCAACTCGTCGGCTAGGTCCCTTGAGCCCGGCAAGCTCGCTGAACTCGCGGTCAGCGTGTTCGGCACGGAACGGGTCACGCAGGCCGCCCGGCTCGACGATGCGATCGACGGCGCGGTCCGGCTGGCCGACGAGTGGGATGCGGGCGAGGCTCGCGGCGCGGGCCTGCCGGGCGGTGCGGCGGTCCTGGTCACCGGGTCAGTGGTCACCGCCGGCGACGCCAGGCTCTTGCTCACCGGGGGCGCTCCCGGAGATCCGGCGCCGGGGCCCGCATGAGGCGGCTGTGCGCGACGGTGCTCATCATGGAGGCGATCGTCATCGGGCTGGCGATCCCGGTCGCGCTCACCGTGCAGCATGCGCCCGCGAAGCCCGCGGCCATCGCTGGCGCCTCGCTGGCGGCGGCGGCGGTCGTGCTCGCGGTGCTGGCCAGGTGGCAGCTCCGCTGGACTTTGATCGGCGGCAGCGTTCTGCAAGCCTTGGTGATCGCGGCCGGTGCAGTTGTCGCAGTTATGTATTTTCTTGGTGCCATTTTTGCCGGCCTGTGGGTTACCGGAATTCTGCTCGGGCGCCGGGCCGAGCAGGTCTGGACGCGGTAGCGCGCCGCGCGCCGCGGAGGACGGCGCGCCGCCTTGGGCGGGCCGCTACCCGGACCGGTAGGCTCTCCTAGCGGGGACCAGCTTCAGCGAAGCCCGTAACTGCAAGCTAGCGGATCGTCGCTGCTGGTAAGGAGATCGTTCGGTGCCTGCCAACACTCTGAGACAGATCAACCCCGATGACGTGGCCTTTTGCGGTGTCGTCGGATACTCCGCCGACCGGGCATTTCCGGTCAGCCGATGCGCCGATCGCCTGACCGGCCGGGCCAGCCATGACCTCGCGGCAGATGCCGTCAGCGCGGCGGGTTGTGCGGCGCGAGCGTTGCGGCACCGGGCCGGCGGTCGCTGGCACCATCGGCAAAGATCATGCGTTAGAAAGTGCGGATAAATACTGCATACAGATCGGGCGGCCTGACCTGGAACGGATCAATACCAAGATCTTGTTTCCCGACCTTGTTTAGGAAGCCGTGCCCTGGCCGATGAATGACTCAGTGCCAGCCTCGGGGGATGAGCGCTGGCGAGCACGTGCAACAAGATCATGTAGCAAGACGTTGCGGAAGGTTCTCGTTCCACATGAGTAACGCGCTGGCGTTTTTGGGCCGTGACATGGCGGTCGACCTCGGTACGGCAAACACCCTGGTATACGTGCGGGGCCGCGGGATCGTGCTCAACGAGCCGTCCGTGGTGGCGCTCAACACCAATACCGGCCAGATCGTCGCCGTGGGGGTCGAGGCCAAACGGATGATCGGCAGGACGCCCGGCAACATCGTCGCGGTCCGGCCACTCAAGGATGGCGTCATCGCCGACTTCGACGTCACCGAGCGGATGCTCAGGTACTTCATCCAGAAGGTGCACCGGCGCAGCCATCTGGCCAAACCGCGAATCGTCGTCGCCGTGCCCAGCGGCATCACCGGGGTGGAGCAGAGCGCGGTCAAGGAAGCAGGCCACCAGGCGGGCGCCCGCCGCGTGTACATCATCGAGGAGCCGATGGCCGCGGCCATCGGCGCCGGGCTCCCGGTCAATGAGCCGACCGGCAACATGGTCGTGGACATCGGCGGCGGTACGACCGAGGTGGCGGTGATCTCGCTGGGCGGCATCGTGACCTCTCAGTCGATCCGGGTCGGCGGTGACGAACTCGATCAGGCGATCATCAGCTTTGGCAAGAAGGAGTACTCGCTCATGCTGGGCGAGCGCACCGCGGAAGAGATCAAGATGGCACTCGGGTCAGCGTTCCCCTCGGCCGAGGAGCCGAACGCGGAGATCCGCGGCCGGGACCTGGTCAGCGGGCTGCCCAAGACCGTGGTGATCTCCGCGGAGGAGATCCGCCGGGCCATCGAGGAGCCGCTCAACGTGATCGTCGACGCGGTCAAGACCACGCTGGACAAGTGCCCGCCTGAGCTGGCCGGCGACGTCATGGATCGCGGCATCGTGCTGACCGGTGGCGGCGCGCTGCTGCGCGGGCTCGATGAGCGCATTCGCGAGGAAACGGGCATGCCGGTCCACATTGCCGACAACCCGCTCGAGTCCGTGGCGCTGGGAACCGGCAAATGTGTCGAGGACTTCGACACGCTCAGCCAGGTGCTGGTACCTGAGTCGAGGCGCTGACCAGCCTGAGCAGCATTTGATCAACCGGGGCGGTCCGGCCGCCGCGGCGCGGACGAGGTGATCTTGTGCACGACTCCCGGCGGACCCGCTGGGTTCTCGGCGTGCTCCTGGTGGCTGCCGTGGTGCTGATCACCGCCGACTACCGGGACGGGTCGGCGGCGCCGTTGCGCGGTCTGCGCAGCCTCGGCGGTTCGGTGTTCGGCGGTGCCGAGCGGGTGGTCAGCGTCGTGACCAGCCCGATCAGCGGGCTGTGGCACTCGGCTCGGACAGTCGGGCGGTAGCGCGCAGGTCACCGCACTGCAGGAGGAAGTGATCAGGCTCCGGGCCGAGCTCAGCCAGGCGCAGCTGACCAAGGCGGACTACCAGCAGCTCAGCCAGTTGCTACAGCTTTCGGGACGGGGAGGCTACCGGATCGTCGCGGCCAACGTGATCGCCATCGGACAGGGATACGGCCAGACGGTGACGCTCGATGCGGGCAGCAGGGACGGAGTCCGACCGCAGGAGACGGTGCTCGACGGCCAGGGCCTGGTCGGGACCGTTACCGCGGTGAATCCGCAGACCTGCACGGTCCTGCTGGCCACCGACGCCACCTCGGTGGTGGGTGTCCGGCTGGCCGGCAGCGGCCAGATCGGCTGGGTGACCGGGCAAGGCACCGCAGGCGGCGGCGGGCTGCTGCGCTTGCAGGTCCTGAACGCCAGCGCCACGCTGAGCCCGGGCCAGCAACTAGTCACCTCCGCGTCGGTGCATGACCGCCCGTATGTGCCTGGCGTGCCGGTCGGGGTGATCAGCCAGGTGGAGAACCGCGCGGGCTCGCTGACCGCCGTCGCACTGGTCCGTCCCTACGCTGATCTGACCGCGCTGAACGTGGTCGGCATCGTGGTCGTGCCGCCCCGCCATGATCCTAGGTTCTCCGTCCTGCCGCCCAAACCGAAACCCGCGCCGACGCCGACCAGCACCGCCAGCGCCAAGGCATCTCCGGCATCGTCGGTCAGTCTCAGCCCGAGCACCGGAGGCTGACATGAACTCCTCCAGCCCCCGATCCGGGAGCCGCACATGAGGCGGGCCCTCTTGTCAGCGGCCGGCGTCGTCACCGCGCTGGTGCTCCAGCTCACGGTGGTGAACAGGCTGCCCTGGCCGCGCGGCGCCGCCCCGGACCTCGTGCTCCTCGTGGTGGTCGCACTGGGGCTGTACAGCAGCCCGGCGGCGGGCGCGGTGACAGGCTTCCTGGCCGGCCTGGGCCTGGACATCGCGCCGCCGGGCAGCTACGCTGACCGGTACCTATGCATTGGCGTTCTGCCTGGTCGGATACGGATGCGGACGGCTCCGCGGCCTGCTGGGCGACTCGGTGTGGCGGTCGGTAGGCGCGGCCGTGCTCGCGGCCACCGCGGGCGAGATGCTCGTATCGGCGGTCGGCAGGCTAGTAGGCAACCCGCAGGTCACCTGGTCGGCGATCCGGCAGGTCCTGCCGGTCGCCATCGTCTACGACGCCGTCCTGGCACCGTTCGTCTTGTATCTCGTGATGCGCCTGCTGACCTGGGCCGCCGCGCTCGGGCCGGTGAATCACCTGGCCGGGGCCCAGCTGGCCCGCTCGCGCTCCCCGGCGCAGGCCAGGACCGCGGCCGCGCTGCCGGGCGGCGCCGGGCTGCTGGGCGGGACCGGGTGGCTGCCGGGACCGCGGGGAGGACGCCGGCGCCCGGGGCAGCTCAGCTGGGCGGATCCCGCGACTTCGCGAGGCGGCTGCGCGGACCGGTGACGGCTGGATCGGCGGCAGTCCCGCGGCCCGCCGGCCGGCCACCGCGCGGCGCGGCCCGGGGCGGCTGCCGCGGCTGCGACCCGCTTCCGGGCAGGCAGGCTCGTCGGCGGCTATCCCGCTGCGAGCCCCGCTGCCGCGGCGCCCGGTGAAACTGCGACTGGGTAGCACCCGCCGCCGCGGCGGAGCGGTCCGCCCGGGACCGGCTCAGCGGGCCTGACCTACCAGCGCCGTACTGGCGCTGCTCCGGCCGGGCCGGCGTTCCGGAGCGCGGAGGGTTCGGGGCGGCGTGGGCCGGCGTTCCGGAGCGCGGGGGGTTCGGGGCGGCGTGGGCCGGCGTTCCGCGGCGCGGGGGGTTCGGGGCGGCGTGGGCCGGCGTTCCGCGGCGCGGGGGGTTCGGGGCCGCGTGGGCCGGCGTTCCGCGGCGCGGGTTCCCGTCCGGTCAGCCCCGCGTTCGGAGGTGCGTCGCGGAAGCCGCGTGGGTCAGCGTTCCGCTCCAGCGGATCCGGTCCCGGCGGGCCGTCGTTCCACGGCGCGGCTCATGGCCCGCCCGGGAAGGCCTTCCGGGGCAGCGGCCGACCGGGCCCGGCGCTGGCCCGCGGGAGGGCCGGGGGCGGCCGTTCGCTGCTGGCCGGATCGGGTGCGCCGGCCCGGGCGCCCAGGTTCCGCCCGGATGGACGGCTGTCCGGCGGGTCAGCGTTCGCCTCGTCGAAGCGGCGGACCCGGCCTGTCCGGCCCGTGACGCTGCGGCTGCGCACCCCGCGGCGGCGCGATGGAGTGCTGGGCAGCGGCCTAGCCCGGGGCACGCGACGGCGCCGTGGCCGTAGCGTCCGGCCGGTCCGGCTGCGGCTCGGCGGTAACCGCCGCGGTGACGGGATGGTGGCGGGCCTGGCGCCGCCCGGCCGCCGGTTCGGGCGCAGGCCCCGGCGGGCCGCCCCGCGTTTCCGGGGCCAAAGCGCAGGAAGCCCCGGGCTGGCCGGCCGCCGGGTGAAGCTCGGGACCCGCAAGCGGGCGAGGTTCCGCTCTGGCCACCGCTCAATGCTGGCCGCCTGGACCAGGGGCAGGCTGGGCTCCCGCTCGAGTCGTCTGGCGGATCGGCAGCACCCGCATCGGAGGCCCATCGTGATCCCGGCATCCCGGCGGCGCCTAGCCGTCTTGCACGTGGTCCTGGCCGCGCTGCTGATCGGGCTCGGGGTGCGCGTCTGGAACGTGCAGATCGCCAAGGGCGCCACCTACGCGAGCCAGGCCAGCCAGGACCGGGTCAGGACCGTCATCGTGCCGGCGGTGCGAGGCGAGATCGTGGACGACCGGGGCCAGCCGCTGGTAGACAACCGCTCGACCCTGGTGATCGCGGTCAACATGGCCGAGGTGTCCAGGCAGGCGGACGGCGGGGCGGCTGAGCTGCGCAGGCTGGCCAGCCTGCTCGGCATGCGCGATGCGGTGCTGGCCAAGAAGGTCCGGCTGTGCACGGTCGGCGTCTCCCAGCCGTGCTGGCCGGGATCGCCGTATCAGCCCATACCCGTGGCGGAGCACGTCCCGGACCAGGTCGCCCTGCAGGTGCTGGAAAGCCAGCGCGAGTTCCCCGGTGTCACGGCACAGGTGCAGCCGGTGGTCAACTATCCGCAGCCGTTGGGTACCGCCACCGCTCAGGTCCTGGGCTACTTGCAGCCGATCACGTCGCAGGAGGTGAAGCAGTTCGGCTTGCCGGTAACCGGCTTCTCCGGCGTTGACCTGGTTGGTCAGTCTGGGCTCGAGCAGCAGTACGACCGCCCGCTGCGGGGGGCGCCGGGAGAGAAGAAGGTCGTCAGTCAACGCGGCGGGTGACGTGACGGGCACGATCAACCAGATCCCGGCCAAGGCCGGCGACGACCTGGTCACCAGCATCAACGCCCAGGTCCAGCAGGACGCGGAGAACGCCCTGGCCGCGGCGATCCACCGTACCCAGGCCGAGGGCAACGCCGGTGCGACCAGCGGCGCCGCGGTGGTGATGACCACCACGGGCCGGGTGATCGCGATGGCCAGCTATCCGACGTACAACCCGAGCGTCTGGACCGGCGGCATCTCCAGCAAGGAGTTCAGGTCGCTTTTCGGGACCCGCGGCGGTGAGCCGATCCTGAACCGCGCGACCCAGGGCCAGTACGCGCCGGGCTCGACCTGGAAGGTCACCACGACCACGGCCGCCGTGGCCGCCGGATACAGCATCAACGGCCAGTACAGCTGCCCTGGCTCGGTCAACATCGGCGGTCGCACCTTCAATAACGACAACCCGGCCAACTCGGGCTATATGAGCTTCCACCAGGCCCTGGTGGTTTCCTGCGACACAGTCTTCTACCAGCTCGCCAACGACATCTGGCTGAAGGACCACCGGCCAGCCGACGTCGTGACCAGCCCGCACGCGCCGGTGCAGGAAATGCAGAAGATGGAACTCGGCTGGGGATTCGGCAAGAACACCAAGGTCGACCTGCCGGAAGAGAATCCTGGCACGGTCCCCACCAGGGAGTGGCTCTACTACTTCTACCAGCAGTACAAGAAGACCTGGTGCAAGTACGGCAGGCAGCACGGCACCTACGTGCAGCAGATCGAGTACGAAGACTGCCGGAGCGGTAATGTCTGGACGCCGGGCCAGGCCGTTGACGCCTCTATCGGCCAGGGCTACGTGACCGTGACCCCGCTGCAGCTAGCCAGGGCCTACGCGGCGCTGGCCAACGGCGGCACGCTGTACAGCCCGCGGGTCGGCGAGGCGCTGCTCGGGGCGAACGGCAAGTCGGTCCGCCGGATAACGCCGCCGGTGGACGGGCACATACCGATCTCCAAAGGCGTCCTCGCCTACATCAGGAACGCGCTCACAGACGTGATCACCCAGGGCACCGCCGCGTCGGCGTTCGGCGGTTTCCCGCTCGGCAAGCTGCAGATAGCGGGCAAGACCGGTACCGCGCAGGTGGCGGGCAAGATCGCGACATCGGTCTTCGCGTCGTACGCCCCGGCCAGTCACCCGAAGTACGTAGTCGTCGTGATGATCCCCGACTCCGGCTTCGGCGCCGACGTGTCCGCTCCGGCCGTCCGGCAGATCTGGGACGGAATGTACGGTCTGGAGGGCCATAAGGCGGCCCTGCCCGGCGGCAACCTGCCGCCGCTGCCCTACATCAACGGCGCGGGTCAGGTCGTCGGCACGGCCGCCGCTACCGGCAGGCAGGCCGGATCGCCTCCCAAATCGACTCGATCACCCGGGGGGCGGCCATGAGCTCTATCCGCGGGTCATCCTGGCTGCGCACGGCTCAGGGGCTGGGTTCCGGGCGGCGCGGCGCCGCGTACGGCAAGCTCGCGCCGGTCCGGCCGCCCAGTCGGCGCAGCACCGGATACGGCAAGCTCGCGCCAGTCCGGCCGCCCGGCCGGGGGCCGGGGGGCTCGGGGCTCGGCCAGGACGGACCGCGCGAGCCCCTGCTGCGCAGGCTGCTGTCCAGGCAGTCGCCGCTGCGCAAGCTCGACTACGTGCTGCTGGTGGCGGTGCTCGCGCTCAGCCTGCTCGGGACGCTACTGGTCTGGTCGGCCACCCAGCCCGCGCTGATTGCCTCGGGCAGCGACCCGCGGACCTACCTGTACAAGCAACTGCTCAACATCGGGCTCGGCCTGATCTTCATGTTCACCGTCAGCCTTCTCGACTACCGGCAGCTGCGCCTCTACGCGCCGTTCCTTTACGGCGTGGCCTGCCTGGGGCTGCTGGTCGTGCTCACCCCCCTGGGCAGCACGGTTAACGGTGCTCACTCCTGGATCTCGCTGATCAGCGGTTTCCAGATCGAGCCATCCGAATTCGCCAAGCTGGCCATCATCTTGATGACCGCCATGATCCTGGGCGAGCTGCGGCAGTCCGACAGCAGGCCGAGAATCCGTGCCCTGGTGCTGGCGGTCGGTTGCGCCGCCTTCCCGATCGCCCTGGTGGTGCTCGAGCCCGACCTCGGGGTCGTGATCCTGATGCTCGTTTTGCTGGTGGGCATCATTGCGCTGTCCGGGGTGCGGCTGTACTGGCTGGGCAGCCTGCTGGCGGTCGGCACCCTGGCGGCCATCGCGGCACTGAAACTACATCTGCTGAAGGCTTATCAGCTCGGCCGGCTGACCTCGTTCGCCAACCCATCGGCCGACCCCCGGGGCACCGGGTACAGCGCCGCCCAAGCCAAGATCGCGATTGGCTCCGGCGGAGTGTTCGGGCAGGGCTTGTTTCATGGTCAGCTTGTCGCCGGCAACTTCGTGCCCGAACAGCACACCGACTTCATCTTCGCGGTGGCGGGGGAGGAACTCGGCTTCGCCGGCGCGGTCCTCCTGCTCGGGCTGCTGGCCGTGCTCCTGCTGCGCACCCTGCGGATCGCGGCCCGCGCCGACGACCAGTTCGGCATGCTGGTCGCGGCGGGCATCGCGATCTGGTTCGCGGTGCAATCGTTCATCAACATCGGGATGACCATCGGGATCATGCCGGTGACCGGGTTGCCGCTGCCGTTCGTGTCGTACGGGGGATCAGCGATCTTCGCCGACATGATCGCGATCGGGGCCCTGCAGGCCGTGCACAAACATCACTCAGTCTTCAGCTGAGCGGCCCGCGGGCCGTCTTGGGCCGGGGGCTCGCTTGTCGTCTGGGCGGAGCGGCCCGCCCAGCCCGGCCTTGGGCGGACCGGCTCACTCGCCCGGGTCAGGCTGACCGTCGTCGGTCACCGGACTCGCGGTCGGCGTCGTCCGGCCAGATGGCGGCCGGGAGGCGTTTTCCAGTTTGTCGGCGGCCCGCTCCATCGCACCTTCAAGCTCGGCAAAAGCCAGCTTGACGAAACCGCGGCCGCGCTTGTCCTTGAGCCCGGGCAGGATCGTGTCCTTCAGGCCCTGCGGGATGACATCGAAGGGCAGCAGGAGCGGAACCAGGAAGTACCACGTCGGCGCGACGATGAGCGCTGCCATGGCACTGCCCACCGCGACAACCGAGAATGTCGCGAGCCCGGATCACCTGGCCGGGCGCCATCAGCCAGCCACGCCAGGCCGCGCAGTTCGGCCACGCTAAGCAGCACGAACACGGCGAGCCAGACCAGAGCGCCGGCGATCGCCCGGACCCGCTCCACGACGTACAGCCTCGATAGCCTGGGCGCGCCCTTGAAGTAGCCGAGAATCTCCGAAGGCCGGCCGCCCAGGTCTAGCTCGTGCTCAGCGCGATGGGCCGCGAACTCTGCTCCCATTTCTCGTCGGGGCGCCGCAGCCGCTCCCTGATCGCGCGGGCTTCGGCGTCTGCCGCCAGAGCGAAGATCGGAACGGAAACCGTGACGGCCGAGGCAAATGCTCGGTCATCTGCGTTGGATCAAGCCCGCCTGCATGTGACTAGCGTGGTGCAGGCGCCGCTGAGTCGTCAGTGGCAGGCTAGTCCGATCGGCGGACCTGGGCGCTGCCGGCGGCTGCGCAGCCCGGCTCGACCATGATCCGGTAAAAAAAGGGGTGCGATAGCGCGCTTTTCCTACGCGCTAATCGTTTCTTACGCGCTAACCGGGCCGCCGGGCCAGGGGGCGTGGGTGGCGGGTCTGGGTGGGTGGCGGGTCTGGCTGGTAGCGGCGTCGGTGGCTGGCCTAGTCGGGCGGGGCGTGGGCGGCGCGTCGCGCAGGGGCCCGGGCCGGGTCGGCGGTGCTGACCGGCTGGGGCACAAGTCTCGCGTTACGCCTGGTCAGTCCGGCCTGTGCGGCCCAGATGATGAGGCCGGCGATCAGAACCGCGGCCAGGACCCAGCCCAGCTGGGTCGTTCCGAGCCCGATGTACTTCAGTCCCGACGCGAAGATCACGAAGGTGATGACCGGCCTGATGTACCGGTCCGGCGCGTGGGAGGACAGGAAGGAGCCGACCAGGACCGCCGGGACGCTCCCGATGACCAGGGATGTCGTCACGGATAGCTCGATGTGGCCGAAGGCCAGAGCGCCGAGCGCGGCGGCCAGGGTGAGCGGGACGGCCTGGGTGAGGTCAGTGCCCACCAGTTGGTTGGCGCCGATCATCGGGTAGACGAACAGCAGCAGCACGATCATCAGCGAGCCGGAGCCGACCGACGTCATGCCGACGATGACGCCGCCCACCATCCCTATCAGCACCGTGGGCAGCGGCCGCGGGGTGACGTTCGCCACGATGCCCAGGCGCTGATGGCCGCCGCGCCGGTCGAGCACGTACCGGAGCACCATGGCGGCGGCGCCGATCAGGAGCGCCGCCCCCAGGGCGGTCTCCACCCGCTTCTGCGCGGCGCCGCCGTTGCCGATGAGGTGCAGCAAATACGCGCCGAGGAACGCCATCGGCACTGAGCCCAGCACCATCCACCCGACCAGCCGGAGGTTGACCGTGCCCTTCCGCAGGTGCACGGCGGCACCGAACGGCCGCATCAGCACCGCGGCGACCAGGTCGCTGGAGATCGCCGTCGAGGGCTTGACCCCGAACAGCAGGATCAGCATGGGCGTCATGAGCGCCCCGCCGCCGGCGCCGGTCAGGCCAACGAGCAGGCCGACCACGGCGCTGCCGAGCACGATGTACGGGTCGACGTGCAATTTCTCACCTCCGGATGAGCTGCCGGGTCGGGCGGCCGACTCGGTGCCGGGTCGGGCGGCCGGCTTGGTGCCGGGTGGGGTGGCCGGCTGGGTGCCGGGTGGGGTGCGCCGGCTGGGTGCCGGGTGGGGTGGCCGGCTGGGTGCCGGGTGGGGTGGCCGGCTGGGTGCCGGGTGGGGTGGCCGGCTGGGTGCCGGGTGGGGTGGCCGGCTGGGTGCCGGGTGGGGTGGCCGGCTGGGTGCCGGGTGGGGTGGCCGGCTGGGTGCCGGGTGGGGTGGCCGGCTGGGGCGGCCGGCTGGGTGCCGGATCGGGCGTCGGGCTGAAGTGCCCCGTCGAGCTGGTTCAGGGTCAGGCTGGGAGTCTGCCCCGTGCGCCAGGCAATAACCTACCTTCCCGGCATGATCCGTGTACATTAAGGCCGGAATCTGGGCCGGAAGGCGGACCTGGACGCCGGGGCGTGGTGGTGCCCGGGCGTCGGTACGCTGTAACGATGCCAGTGCAGTCGGTGTACCCCCAGCTCGAACCGCTGCTGCCTGCGGTCCGCAAGCCGGTCCAGTACGTGGGCGGCGAGCTGAACTCGGTCGTCAAGGACTGGGATGCCGCCGACGTGCGATGGGCGCTGATGTACCCGGACGCCTACGAGGTGGGCGTGCCGAACCAGGGCGTCCAGATCCTCTACGAGGTGCTCAACGGCTGCGACGGCGTGCTGGCCGAACGCACCTACAGCGTCTGGCCTGACCTCGAGGAGCTGATGCGCGCTCATCAGGTGCCGCAGTTCACCGTGGACGGGCACCGGCCGGTCCGGGCCTTCGACGTCATCGGGGTCAGTTTCGCGACCGAGCTTGGGTACACCAACCTGCTGACCGCCCTGGATCTGGCTGGCATCCCGCTGTCAGCGGCAGAGCGGGGCGATAACGACCCGCTGGTGCTGGCCGGCGGCCACGCCGCGTTCAACCCCGAGCCGATCGCCGAATTCATCGACGGCGCGGTGCTCGGCGATGGTGAGCAGGCCGTGCTGAGCATCACCGGGCTCATCAGGGCCTGGAAGCGCGAGGGCCGGCCGGACGGCCGTGATGGCCTGCTGACCCGGCTGGCCACCGCGGGCGGGGTGTACGTGCCGCGCTTCTACGACGTCAGTTACGGGCCGGACGGCCAGATCGCCAAGGTCGCGCCGAACCGGCCTGGCGTCCCGCGGGCCGTGGCCAAGCACACCGTCATGGACCTGGACTCCTGGCCGTATCCGCGGCAGCCGATTGTGCCGGTGGCGGAGTCGGTGCACGAGCGGTTCAGCGTGGAGATCTTCCGCGGCTGCACCAGGGGCTGCCGGTTCTGCCAGGCCGGGATGATCACCCGGCCGGTGCGGGAGCGGTCCATCACCACGATCGGCGAGATTGTGGACACGGGGCTGGCCGCGAGCGGTTTTGCCGAGGTCGGGCTGCTCTCGCTGTCCAGCGCTGACCACAGCGAGATCAACGAGATCGCGACTGGCCTGGCGGACCGGTACGAGGGCACCAACACTGGGCTATCGCTGCCGTCCACCCGGGTCGACGCGTTTAACGTCACCCTGGCCGATGAGCTGAGCAGGAACGGGCGGCGGTCCGGACTGACCTTCGCCCCGGAAGGCGGCACCGACCGGATCCGCCGGGTGATCAACAAGATGGTCACCGAGGACGACCTGATCCAGACCGTGACCACCGCCTACGCCAGCGGCTGGCGGCAGGTCAAGCTCTACTTCATGTGCGGGCTGCCGACCGAGACCGACGAGGACGTGCTGGCCATCGCGCGGGTTGCCCGGCGGGTGATCGAGGCCGGCCGGCAGGCCACCGGCAGGCGCGACATCCGCTGCACGGTGTCGATCGGGGCCTTCGTGCCCAAGCCCCACACGCCGTTCCAGTGGGCCGCGCAGTGCGGTCACCAGACCGTCGATGCCCGGCTGCGGGCGCTCGGCCAGGCGCTGCGGGCGGACCGTAACTACGGCAAGGCGATCGGCTTCAGATACCACGACGGGCAGCCGTCGGTGATCGAGGGCCTGCTGTCTCGCGGTGACCGGCGGGTGGCCCAGGTGATCAGGTCGGCCTGGCAGGATGGCGCCAGGTTCGACGGCTGGAGCGAGTACTTCAGCTACGAGCGGTGGGCGCGGTGCGCCGCCGAGGCGCTGGCTCCCGACGGCATCGACCTGGACTGGTACACCACGCGGGAGCGCGGTTACGGCGAGGTGCTGCCCTGGGATCACCTGGACGCCGGGCTCGACCGCGACTGGCTGTGGCAGGACTGGCTGGCCGCCATCGACCCGGCGGGCGCGGCCGAGGTCGAGGACTGCCGCTGGACGCCCTGCTTCGAGTGCGGCGTCTGCCCGGCGATGGGCACTGAAATCGAGACGGGCCCGACCGGGGCGAAACTGCTCCCGCTCACCGTGGCCGCCGGTCCGGCCCGGCCGCCGACCAAGGGAATGGGCGGGGCTATGCAGAACGTTCCCGTTATGAATGAAGTACGAGGAAACGGGGCGTAGATGCAGCGTCCTGTGCCATCCGGCCCGCCCCCGGCACCGGTGGCCCAACGATTGGTGATCCGGTACGCTAAACGCGGCAGGATGCGTTTTGCGAGCCACAGGGACATTGCGCGGGCCATCGAGCGGGGAGTTCGGAAGGCAGGCCTGCCCGTCGCTTATTCGGCGGGATTCTCGCCGCACCCGAAGATTTCTTATTCGGGCGGTGCCCCGACAGGCACCGCGAGTGAGGCTGAATACCTGGAGATCTCGCTGACCGGGGCATGCGCCGCGGCCGACGTGCGGGACAGGCTGGACGCGGCCCTGCCGGACGGGATCGACGTGACCGAGGTATTTGACCTGGCTGACGCGCCAGACGGGCTGGCGCTGGAGGCATCTCAGTGGCGAGTCGTGCTGCCCGGCATCGAGCCGGATGACGCGGCCCGGGCCGTGGCGGCGTTCCTGGCCGCGGACAGCGCCCCGGTTGATCGCCTGACCAGCAAGGGAGTTCGGCGGCTCGACGCCCGGTCCGCCGTGCTCACGCTGGAGCTTGACCGGCGTGCCAGTGAAGGGCAGGACGCCGGATGTGCGATACTTCGAATGGTTGTTCGGCACATGACACCTGCCGTCCGACCCGATGACATCCTGGCCGCGCTCGGCCACATGGCGGCCCTCGCGCCGTCGTCACCTCCGCTGGTGACGCGGCTGGCGCAGGGGCCGATCGGCATGGCGTCCGCTGCTGCGGGAACCGGCGTTCCGGGTGCTCCCGGATCCGCCGGACCCGCAGGGCTGGCTGGGCCCGCGGGGCCCGTGCCGCCCGTTGCGGCAGCGCACCCGCCGTCCGGGCTGAGCGCGACACAGGGACAAGAAAAGGCAACGCGCCGGGAAGCGGAGGGCATCGCAGCGATGAACACCGCACCAGCGAGCGCGTACGAACAGCTCCCGCGTGGCGCGGCGGGCCGGGATTCCGGCCTGCGCGCCCGGGAGCCTGACGGGAGAGATTGCCCGGATGCTCGAGAGCGAGCGACACAACACGGATTCCGACAATGAGGGCCCGGCTCGTGATAGCCGGTCCCCTGACCTAACTGGCGCTCCGGCCGCTGCCGGGCCCGGGGCAGCTGCCCCGGCTAGTGCGGCTCCAGACAGCCAGGAAGCCCCCGGCCCTGGTCGGCGGCTGCTCCGGCGGGCCCGCAAGGCGGTGGTCCGGCCGGCCGGACCACCGGTGGACGATGCTGCCGGTCACGATGCGGGCGGCACGGTGCAGGCGAGCGGCACGGCGCAGGCGAGCGGGCCCGAGGATGCCTCGCGGGCCCAAGCACAGACCCAAGCCCAGAGCCAGGCGGGCGGCCCGGCGCAGCCGAGCGGCACGGCGCGGGAGGCTCAGCAGGCGGCTCTGGGCGGCAGGCACAGCCCGGCGGCTCCGAACAGCCAGCCGGCTCGAACAGCCAGCCGGCTCCGAGCAGCCAGCCGGGCGGACGGCGAGCGCGTCGACCAGGCGCAGGCGCGCCGCCGCCGGCCTGCGGCCGAGCACGCCGCCGACGCGCAGTCAGCCGGCCAGTCCGGAGCGGGCCAGTCCGGAGCGGGCCAGTCCGGAGCGGGCCAGCCCGGAGCGGGCCAGCCCGGAGCGGGCCAGCCCGCCGGGCCGTCGGCGTCTTCGCCATCGGTCGCGCCGCTGGCCGCCGGAACCCCAGCGGTACCCCCGGTCTCGGCGCCAGCCGGACGGTCCACGGCGGTCCCGGCGCCTGAGTTCGCTGGCTCGGCCCAGACGGCCCCGGCCGCGATGTTCCAGCCGCCGGTGGTCATCTTCCAGCCGCCTGACCTGACCAGCAGGGAAGCACCGGCCCGGGGCGCACCGGCCCGGGGCGGCCGCGATGCGCACGAAGACGCTACCGGTGACTCCGGCGAGCCAGCCCGGCGCAGGACCAGAGCAGGCCGGGGAAGCTCGGCTACCGGCGGACCCGGCAACGGGGCCGGCCGGGCCGATGACGAGACCGCCGACGGCGGCGCAGGCAGCGGACCGGATGGTGAAGCTGACGGGGGCGGCCCGGCCGGGCGCCGCAGGCGCCGTGGCGGCCGGGGCCACGCTAAGGGCCGCGGTGGAGCCGACGACGGCCCGGACGGCGCAGCCTTCGACGAGGACGACGGCGCTGGCGAGGCCGTCGGCGCTGGGCGTGACTCGGCGGAGGCAGGCAGCCAAGGCGGCGACGACGATGCAGACGGCGGCGCCGAGACGCCCGCGCGCCGGCGCAGGCGCAGACGGCGAAGCGGATCGGGCGGCGATACTGACCTGCCGTCCTCCGACGATCCGCCGAACACGGTGGTGCACGTCCGGACGCCTCGCACCGCGACCGAAGAAGCGGCGGGAGACGTCAGGTCGATCAAGGGCTCGACCCGGCTGGAGGCCAAGCGGCAGCGTCGCCGGGAGGGCCGTGAATCAGGCCGGCGCAGGCCACCCATCATCACCGAGTCCGAGTTCCTGGCCCGCCGCGAGGCGGTGGAGCGGGTCATGGTCGTGCGCCAGACCGGCGACCGGACCCAGATCGCGGTCCTGGAGGACGGCGTCCTCGTCGAGCACTATGTGGACAAGGCCAGCCACCAGTCCTACGTCGGCAACGTCTACCTCGGCAAGGTGCAGAACGTGCTGCCCTCGATGGAGGCGGCATTCGTCGATATCGGCAAAGGCCGAAACGCGGTCCTGTACGCCGGCGAGGTCAACTTCGATGCCAGCGGCCTGGAAGGCGAGTCGAAGCGGATCGAGTCCGCCCTCAAGTCCGGTCAGTCGATCCTCGTGCAGGCCACCAAGGACCCGATCGGCCACAAGGGCGCCCGGCTGACCAGCCAGGTGAGCCTGCCGGGCCGGTATCTCGTCTACGTGCCTGGCCAGTCCATGACAGGCATCAGCCGCAAGCTACCTGACACCGAGCGGGCCCGGCTCAAGCAGATCCTCAAGCAGGTCATGCCGGAGAGCGCGGGCGTCATCGTGCGGACCGCCGCGGAGGGCGCGTCGGAAGACGAACTGGCCCGCGATGTCAAGCGGCTGGCCGCGCAGTGGGAGGCGATCGAGCGCAAGGCCAAGTCAGCCACCGCGCCCGAGTTGCTGTACAGCGAACCAGATCTGACCATACGCGTGGTCAGGGACATTTTTAACGAGGACTTCACCAAGCTGGTCATCGCCAGTGACGGCGAGTGGGACATCGTGGACGAGTACGTCCGGTACGTAGCGCCGCACCTTGCCGACCGGCTGGAACGGTGGACCGACGACCGGGATGTTTTCGCTGCGTACCGGATCGACGAGCAAATCGCCAAGGCGCTGGAGCGCAAGGTGTGGCTGCCCAGCGGCGGCTCGCTGGTCATCGACACCACCGAGGCGATGACCGTCATCGACGTCAACACCGGCAAGTTCACCGGCCAGGGCGGCAACCTCGAGCAGACGGTCACTCGTAACAACCTGGAGGCCGCCGAGGAGATCGTGCGGCAGTTGCGGGTCCGCGATGTCGGCGGCATCATCGTGATCGACTTCATCGACATGGTGCTGGAGAGCAACCGGGATCTCGTTCTGCGGCGGCTGCTCGAATGCCTGGCCCGCGACCGGACCAAGCATCAGGTCGCCGAGGTCACATCGCTCGGGCTGGTGCAGATGACCAGGAAGCGGGTCGGGTCAGGCCTGCTTGAGGCGTTCTCGGTGCCGTGCGAGCACTGTAACGGGCGCGGCGTGATCATCTTCCACGAGCCGGTTGATCATGCGCCCGCGGTTAGCCAGCGCGGCCGGTCGGGCGGCGAGGACCGGTCCGGACGGGACGAGCGCTCAGGCAAGGACGAGCGTTCAGGCAAGGATGGCCGTTCAGCCAAGGACGGCCGGTCCGGTCAGGATGGCCGGTCCGGTCAGGATGGCCGGTCCGGTCAGGACGGCCGGGGGAGAGGACGATCCCGCGGCACCGAGGCGCGTGCGGATGCGGCGAAGGCTGAAGAAGGTGAGGGAGCGAGCGAGACCGTCGGCGAAACGGTCGAGCCGGCGAAGCGTTCCAGGTCGGCCTCGACCCGGGCCCGGGCAAACCGCGCCGGACAGCACGCCAGCCCGGACGGTGAGCAGTCAAAGGCCGGTGCGGCGCAGGCTGGTGCAGAGGCTGGTCTGGCGCAGGCCGGTACGGCGCACGCTGGTGCAGGGGCTGGTCCGGCGCAGGCCGATACGGCATCGGCTGGTGCAGGGGCGGGTGCGGCGCAGGCCGGTACGGCACAGGCGGAACAGCGCCCGGCTCCGGGCGGTCGCGGGCGGCGCCGGGGCCCGGTCCGGCGGGAGCAGGCCCCGCCTGCAGCTGAGCACACCGGCCAGGATCAGGCGGGCGGTGGCTACGGGCAGGGACAGGACGCTGAACCGGCGGCGGTGTGAGGCCGCTGCGGTCTGATACTCTTTGAGGTCGGCGCATCAGGCGAGTCCGGCAGCAGCACGTTGCCGGATGCTCGTCCGTAACGCAGGCGAGCCCGTTCGCGCCGGGTCGAACGACTCCGCGGATCTCGCGGCGGGCCCGCACAAGGGAAAGAGAGTACTTCGGTGTACGCGATTGTGCGCTGTGGCGGCAGGCAGGAAAGGGCGTCGGTAGACGACGTCCTCACCGTCGACAAGCTCGCCGGTGAGGTGGGCGCCAAGGTGACGCTGGCGCCGGTTCTCGTAGTGGACGATGACGAGGTCATCAGCGACCCCGCCGAACTCGGCCGGTACGAGATCACCGCCGAGATCGTCGGCGCGGCTAGCGGCCCCAAGATCAACATGATCCACTACAAGAACAAGACCGGCTACCATCGCCGGATGGGTCACCGGCAGAAGTACACGCAGGTGAAGATCACCGGTATCACCAGCGGTAAGGCCCGCACCAGCTCAAGGAAGAAGGGCTGAGATGGCACACAAGAAGGGTGCATCGTCCAGCCGGAACGGCCGCGATTCTAACGCCCAGCGGCTCGGAGTCAAGCGCTTCGGCGGCCAGCTGGTCGGGGCCGGTGAGATCATCGTGCGCCAGCACGGCACCCACTTCCATCCCGGGATCGGGGTTGGCCGGGGCGGCGACGACACGCTTTTCGCGCTGGTCAGCGGGAAGGTGGAGTTCGGCACCCGGCGCGGGCGCCGGTCGGTGAGCGTCATCCCGGTGGCGGCGGAGGCAGAGACACGCGTGACGGCGAAGGCCAGCTAGACCCGGCCGGAGCCACCAGCTAGACCCAGCGACAATCAGGCGTAGCGGCCAGGGCGGACCGGTCACCGGTCCGCCCTTGGCGCGCTTGGCACGGGCTGCGCGTCAGGCGGTGCCCGGACCGGAACCGGCTGAGCGTCAGGCGGTGCCTGGACCGCACCGTCGGCCGGGATCGTCGGCGCGGGCCGCGCGTCAGGCGATCGCCGGGATTGGCGAGGATGGCTGGGGGCCGGATGGGCGCGGCTGGCAGGCGACCGGATCGCCATGCGGTACGTCGGCGCTGAGCTAGGAGAGGAGCACGCCGTGGCCGAGTTCGCGGACCAAGCCCAGGTGCGGGTGCAGGCGGGCGACGGCGGGCACGGCTGCGCTTCGATCCACCGGGAGAAGTTCAAGCCACTGGGCGGCCCCGATGGCGGTAACGGCGGGCGCGGCGGTGATGTGATCATCGAGGTCGATCCGGGCGCAGCGAGTCTGCTCGACTTCCATCGGCGTCCCGTGCGCCGCGCCGGCAACGGCAAGCCTGGTTCTGGCTCCAACCGAAACGGCGCCGAAGGCCCAGACCTCATCATGCGGGTGCCTGACGGGACCGTGGTCAAGAGCCTTGATGGCACGGTCCTCGCCGACCTCATCGGCTCGGGAACCAGGTTCGTGGTGGCCCGGGGCGGCCGGGGCGGCCTGGGCAACGCGGCCCTGGCGTCCGCCAAGCGCAAGGCGCCCGGTTTCGCCCTGCGCGGTGAGCCCGGCGCCGAACTGCAGCTAGTGCTCGAACTGAAGACCGTGGCGGACGCGGGACTGGTGGGTTTCCCGAATGCCGGGAAATCGTCCTTGGTGTCAGCGATGTCCGCGGCCCGCCCCAAGATCGCCGATTACCCGTTCACCACCCTGATCCCGAACCTCGGCGTCGTGGAGGCCGGTGACGCCCAGTTCGTGATCGCTGATGTGCCCGGCCTGATCCCGGGGGCCAGCCGCGGCAAAGGCCTGGGCCTCGATTTCCTCCGGCACGTCGAGCGCTGCTCGGTCCTGGTGCACGTGCTGGACTGTGCCACCGAGGAACCGGGCCGGGACCCGATCAGCGACCTCGACGTGATCGAGGAGGAGCTGGCCGCGTACGAGGCGGCGACCGGAGCGAGCCTTCGGGACCGGCCCCGGATCGTCGCCCTCAACAAGGTCGATGTGCCCGCCGCCCGAGATCTGGCCGAGCTGGTCAAGCCGGACCTCCAAGCCCGCGGCCTGACCGTCTGTGAGGTATCGGCGGCCACCAGGGAAGGACTGCGCGAGCTCGCATTCACCGTGGCTGGGGTGATCACGGCCACCCGGGCCGCGACACCGGCCGCCGAGCCGACCCGGCTGGTCATCCGGCCTGAGCCGGTGGCGGGCCCGGACTTCGAGGTGATCCGGGCCAGGGAGAACCGGTTCGTGATCCGCGGCGAGAAACCGCGCCGATGGATCCTGCAGACCGACTTCAGCAACGACGAGGCAGTAGGGTACCTGGCCGACCGGCTGGCCCGGCTGGGCGTCGAGGAAGCGCTCGCCGAGGCCGGCGCCGAGCCCGGTGCCGAGGTGCTGATCGGCGAGGAAGATAACGCGGTGGTGTTCGACTGGGACCCGCAGATGCCGACCGGGGCCGGTTTCGGGCCGCGCGGCACCGACCGCCGCCTGAACTCCTAACCGCTTTCCATGATCGTGGTTATTTGGTGGGGATAGTCCCACCAAATAACCACGATCATGGATTTGGCCCGGCGCGGGGTCGACCAGCCCTGAGGGTGTTACGGGTAGGTGTTACGGGTGGGGTTGATGCGGGAGGGGGCTACTGCTGGTGCGGGGTGCCGTCCCAGCGCCAGAACTCCAGGCGGGGGTGGCCGGGGATCTCGGCGCGGCCGGTGGCCCACAGCAGGGTGGGCCACCGATCGGTGTCGGCGGGCGCGTCAGGGAACAGCCGGGCGAGAACCCGCCCCGACAGGCCAGCGTCCGGCGTCCAGCCGATCTCGAGGGCGGTTGCGACGTCGTGGGTGTGCACCAGGGTCTCCACCACGCCCATGGCGGCGAAGCCCGCCGGGTCCGACACCCCGAAGACGTGATGGGCCCGCAGGTCCGGTGGCGAGGCCCGGATAATCGCCGACATTAGCGCGGCGCACGCCTCCAGCACCTCGAGCAGGCCAGCGTTGCCAGCGGCCGGATCGGCGAAGATCGCGTTCGCGGGGCCGCCTGGGCTGCCAGGCGAACGGGATGTGCCCGGCCAGAGGCGGATGCCGCGGGCCTAGCTGGGCGGCGTAGCTGAAGAGATCATCGCTCAGGTGCTCGAGCGTCTCCCAGCAGTCCCAGTCCAGCCCGGCCGCCTGGACATGCCAGTCACGTTCGGTTGCGCTGGCGAGGGCATCGACCGCTGCCGCCACGGCGTGGTGGACATCATCGGCGGTGACCGGCCCGGCCACCGAGTCGGGGGATGAGCTCACTGCGGCGAGAATACCGCCAGCAGAGCCGCGCCGGAGCCGCCCCGGAGCCGAGTGGATTCGGGAATCGGTACTGAATAGCCTGGCGGATTCCCGAATCCACTCGGCACCAACGGGCCGTCGTCCTCGTCGTCCTCGGATTCGACGAGCCCAACTTCCGGACCGCCCCGTTGGCGCTATGAGGGACATGCTGGAGGGCGCGGCCAGGCGGGGGCTGGTGCGGACGGCAGCGGCTCACTGAGGCCCAGCGGGGGGTTCCGCGCCACACTCCAGGTGTCGGGCGGGATTGCGCGGGGGCTGGTCTGAGGGGGGAGTGAGTGCGTTTGTGCGGGCGGGGCGGTGGGCGGGCGTCCAGCGGGGGAGCGGGTGCGGGGGTGTCGGGCTGGTCTGGGTGGGGCTGGTCTGGGTGGGGCTGGTCTGGGTGGGGAGTGAGGGTGTTGTGCGGCGTGTCGGTGCGGGGCGGCGGGGGATGCTTGGGGCAAAATATGACGAGGCCCCTCCATGTATGAGATGGAGGGGCCTCGCTCGGCCTCACTGCGCTCGGCGTGCCGATTGCTCGGCTGCCCAGCGCTGCGGGCCCCCGCCGGTGCTAGCCACCCGCTGGAACCCTCCGGTTTCCCGGTGGTTCTCGCGTCCCCGGGGTCTCCCCCGAGCCGGTGCCCGTCTCTAGCGGTGAAGTAGTTCTACTGCGTCGCGACCCGCCCGCACAAGGGCTTCAGAACACCAAGTCCATGATTCTTTAGCCGTGCACAGGACACCAGCTTGTTATCCCCCGTTAATGATGGTTGTCCACCGGCCTATCCACAGAGCTGTGCACAGGCAGCGGGACCGGCAGGTTATTCGTCGTTCCGGTTGAACCTGCTGAACAGCCGCTCGCCGGCGCCGACCGCGGTCTCGGCCACACCGCGCATCGCGCCGATCAGCGGATCGGAGCTGCGGTTCCAGGACTCCTGGTATGCGCGCGCGGCGGACTTGACCTCCTCGCTGACCGAGGCCTGCGGGTCGTCCTCGCGGCGCGGGTAGTTACCGGCCAGGATGTCGGTGTACTCGCCGCTGCTGCTCCAGCGGTCCAGCTCGGCGAAGCGCACCACCGCGAACGGGTGCAGGGTTCCCTGCAGCTGGAGCAGCTTGAGCAGGCCGTCGCGCACGTCGGGCACGGCGTCATATTCGTGCGCCTGCTGGTGGAACTCGTCGTGACTGAGCTCGGACATCCGGTAGCCGCCGGCCGTCTTCATCAGCGCGCGCCGGGCCGCCTCGACGTCCTGGCCGGCCAGCAGGCCTGCGCGGTCACAGGACAGCTCGGACTTGCGGTACCACTCTTCCAGGCCCCAGATGATGCCGCGTAGCCCCAGGTAGCCGATCGGCATCCAGGCCACCCGGGCGGCCAGCCTGATCAGGTGGTACAGCATGGTCCGGTAAACCGCATGCCCGGAAAGCACGTGGCCGAGCTCGTGCCCGATCGCGAATCGCATCTCCTCGGCATCGAAGAGATCGACCATGCCGGTCGTGACGACGATGAATGGCTTATCGGAGCCGAGCGTCATCGCGTTCACCAGCGGATCCTGGCTGATGAACAGCTCGGGGACAGTCGGCAGGTCCAGGACATAGGCGCCGTCCCGCATCGCCTGGTAAAGCTGCGGGAACTGGTGCTCTGAGGCCCGCACCGAGCTCGCCAGGAACATCAGCCGCAAGCTGCGATCATTGAACAGGCCCGCTAGGCGACGCAGCAGGACGTCGAAGCCGGTCAGCTTGCGCATGGCCACCAGGGCGGAGCGATCGGCAGGATGTTCGTAGGCACGGGAGCTGATTCCCGGGAGACGCACCCGGGATCGGTCGGGCACAGTTGTCATACCTGTCATCGTAGGTGCATCGGGCGGAGGCTGAACCATATGCAGGACGAGCAATGGCCCGGCATTTTCGAGCCGGACGCGGAATCAATTTCGGCCGACGCGCTCGCGGTGCTGCAGCGAGACCGGCTCCGGTCGATGATTGACCGGCTGATGGCCGTCGGCGGAATGCAGGCCGCCCGGCTCAGGGAAGCCGGTGTCAGTGCCGGTCAGGACGTCACGCTGGCGGACCTGCCGCGGCTGCCGATGACCGCCAAGACTGATCTGTGGGACAACTATCCGTTCGGGCTGCTGGCCGTGCCGCGCGGCGATGTGGTGACGGTGCACGGGTCGAGCGGGACCGGCGGGCGGCCGACGCTGGTCGCTTATACCCGGGGCGACCTGCGGCTGTGGGCGCGGATGTGCGCGCGGGCGCTGGCCGGCGCGGGGGCCACGGCGGACAGCATCGTGCACAACGCCTATGGCTACGGCCTGTTCACCGGCGGGATCGGCATCCATCAGGGCGCCGTGGAACTCGGCGCGATGGTGGTCCCGGTGTCGGGCGGGATGACGCCGCGGCAGGTTATGCTGATCGCCGATTTGCGGCCTGACATCCTGACCTGCACGCCGTCCTACGCGGTGCGGCTGGGGGAGGCGCTCGCCAAGGCCGGCCTCGGGCCTGCTGCCGGGCCTGCTGCCGGGCCCGGTGCCGGGCCGTCTGGCTCCGCGGGCCGGGCCGGCGGGCTCAGCCTGCGCGCGGGACTGTTCGGCGCCGAGCCGTGGACGGACTCGATGCGGGCCCGCATCGAGGAGCTACTGGGGATCCGCGCGCTGGACATCTACGGGCTGTCCGAGGTCATCGGCCCGGGGGTGGCGGCGGAGTGCCTGGTGGCCGCCGACGGGCTGCACGTCAACGAGGACCACTTCATCGTCGAGGCGGTCGATCCGGCGAGCGGCGCCCCGGTACCTGACGGCACGCCCGGGGAACTGGTGTTCACCACCGTGACCAAGGAGGCGCTGCCGCTGCTGCGTTATCGCACCGGCGACATCGCGGCGCTGCGCCGGGGTAACTGCGCGTGCGGCCGCACGCTGGTCAAGATGAGCAGGGTCACCGGCCGGCGCGACGACATGCTGGTGATCCGGGGCGTGAACGTCTACCCGAGCGAGATCGAGCGCGTCCTGCTGGCCGATCCGGCGCTCGCACCCGACTACCTGGTGGTGGTCGATCACCGGGAGGCTCAGCCCCGGCTGGTGGCGTGTTGCGAATACCGAACGGATTTCCCCGGGCGGCTCCCGGCCGAGCACGAACTCGAGGTGAAGCTGCGGAACGAGCTTGGCCTTAATGTCCGGGTCAACGTGCTCCCGTCCGGGACAGTGCCCCGCAACGAGGTCGGCAAGGCCGTCCGGGTCCGGCGGTGGGGGGAGGGCAAGCCGCCGCTGCCCGGCCTGGATGATTAAGTTCAGGAGATGATGATGCGGCCGTCGGCTGGACGCGCGGGGCCTAGGCGCTCTCAGCGGCCAGGGTCTCGCCGACCGGGTTCTGGCTGGCTGGACGGTCGCCGGCCGGACGGTCGTCAGCGGCGGGCCGGTCGTCAGCGGCTCACAGGACAGGGGCGCAGATGCGGATCGGCGTGATGGGCGGCACCTTCGACCCCATCCATCATGGCCACCTGGTGGCGGCCAGTGAGGTCGGGCACGTTTTCGAACTCGACGAGGTCATCTTCGTGCCGACCGGCCGGCCCTGGCAGAAGGCATCACGGGAGGTTTCCGCGGCTGAGGACCGGTATCTCATGACCGTGATCGCGACAGCGTCCAACCCGCGCTTTTCGGTCAGCCGAGTGGATATCGACCGGCCAGGTGTCACCTACACCATCGACACGCTGCGCGATCTGCATGCCGCCCGCGGGCCGGCCGAGTTCTTCTTCATCACCGGGGCTGACGCGCTCCGGCAGCTGATGTCCTGGCAGGACGCCGACGAACTATTCAAACTGGCGCATTTCGTCGGCTGTACTCGGCCCGGGCACCGGCTGAGCGGGGTAGGCCTGCCCGACGAGCGGGTCAGCCTGATCGAGATCCCGGCCCTGGCGATCTCCTCGACGGCCTGCCGGGAGCGGGTCGCGGACGGTCAGCCGATCTGGTATCTGGTCCCGGACGGGATCGTGCAGTACATCGCCAAGCGCAAGCTGTATCACGGGCCTGGCGCCGGATCGGCGGTCGGCGCTGGGCGCTGAGCCGGGAAAATGAGCTGGGAGCTCAGCCGGGGATGGGCGGCGGGCTGAGCCGCCGCTGAGCCGCCGCCGCTGACCTTGCCGCTGACCTTGCCGCTGACCTGCCGCCGCTGACCTGCTGCCGCTGGCTGAGCTGCGGCTGAGCTGTTCTCGTGGCCCGGCCGGTTGGTGATAGCAGGATGAAACACCTCTCGAGCCGCCCTGTTTAGTCAGTGGGCCGGGTTACGCTGAACTGGCTTCGTCCTGCTCCTAACGGGGACGTGAGAGTGTGGGACCTCAGGGCACCTTGGCCCTGAGGGCACTGAGGCACAGCCGAGGAGGACAAGCAGCACACGTGACAGCCACTGAGAAGGCCGTCGAGCTCGTTGAGATCGCCGCGAGGGCGGCGGCGGACAAGCTGGCCGCAGACATCATCGCCTATGACGTGAGCGAGCAGCTTGTCATCACAGATGCATTCCTGCTCTGTTCGGCGTCCAACGATCGCCAGGTGAAGGCGATCGTTGATGAGATCGAAGACAAACTACGCAAGGTCGGCGGCCGGCCGGTCCGGCGTGAGGGCGAACGGGAGGGCCGATGGGTCCTGCTGGACTACCTTGACGTCGTCATCCACGTACAGCATGCCGAGGAGCGGGTGTTCTACGCCCTCGAGCGGCTCTGGAAGGACTGCCCGCGGATACCACTGCCCGAGCCGGTCAGCGCAGGTCGGCCTGCTCCGGGCAGCAGCGGCTCCGATCACCGTCCGTCGCGCTGACCATGTCGGAGGCGGAACAGGGTCCGGGGGCAGATGCCGGGCCGAAAGCCGGACCCGGGACGGTGGCGGACGGCGCGGTGCTGGAAGCCGGGGCTGCGGCGGCCGCCGGTGTCGAGCGGGGGGCCATGACCGCAGCGGCCCGTGTCGGGTCCGGGGGGGAGCAGACCCCAGGGACCGGTGCCGGATCCGAGGCTGAGCTTGGCACCGTGCCGGGTGGCGCCGGCCCGGAGCGGGCCAGCGGGGGAGCGGTCAGGCTGGTGCTGTGGCGGCACGGGCAGACCCGGTGGAATGCTGAGCGTCGGTTTCAGGGCCAAAGCGATGTCCCGCTCGACGCGAAGGGGCACCAGCAGGTACGGCGGGCTGCCCGGCTGCTGGCCGCGCTGTGGCCGCAGGCCATCTACTCCTCTGACCTGTCCCGGGCGGTGGGCACCGCCGACAGGCTGGCCGAGCTGACCGGCGTCGCGGTCCGGCTCGACAAGGACCTCAGGGAGCGCCACGGCGGCTGCTGGGAGGGCCTGACGGACGTCGAGATCAAGACCAGGTACCCGGCCGCTTACGCGGCCTGGGTGCCTCCTGACGGCGAACCGATGGCCGCGGTGGCCGAACGCGCCGCCGAAGCATTCGAGCGAGTGGCGGATAGCCTGGCGGCTGGTTCGCTCGCGGTGGTGGTGAGCCATGGCGCGGCGATCAACCTGGGCATCTCCCGGCTGCTCGGGCTGTCGGAGAAGGCCCGCGTGCTCGGCGGGCTGGACAATTGCGCCTGGTCGGTGCTGGGTCGACGGGCCGGGCGCTGGCGGCTGCTGGAACACAACGTGGGGACGTTGCCGGAACCGGTAGCTGAGCAGCCGCGGGCGGACGGCTCCATGCAATGGGGTGGCCGCCGGCAACTGACCGGTTTCTTGTACACTGGCGTGGCGCCGGGGCCCTGAGGTCCGGGCTCCCGAGGGGCTATAGCTCAGTTGGTAGAGCGCTTGCATGGCATGCAAGAGGTCCGGAGTTCGAGTCTCCGTAGCTCCACGCAGTTCAAGAACACATTTCGAAAACCTACCGATGACCAGGTCAGCTCACGAGGGGCATTTGAGGGGCATACCGGCCGGGGCCGGATAGCTGACCTGCGGGAACGTGAAGTGTCGGCCTACCTGGCGGTAGGGGAGGGCTTTCACGATATGCAAGAGGTCATTAGTCCGGGATCATAGGGTTGGGGGGCTTGGCGCAGGCCCGCGCGGCAATGATCTGAGGGAAGCCGGCCACCGTCACCGGGGGCGGCGCGGGTCCGTCGGCCATGGTGACGTGCGCCTCTGTCGTCCCGGGGAACTGCGGGACCACCGCGCGGACATCAAGCACTCGTTGGTGGATCCGGTCCAATTACCGCACATGCGTGTTGAATGAGCGGAAGGCCAAGGTCCGACGACTCGCGCCCAGTTGAGTATGTCGCCCGTGCATACATATACGCGCCCGGCCGTTCCGTCTCGAGCGGCAACCAATACCTGACTTGGTTCACGATCAAGGATTTTCGGCTGGCCTATCGCCCTGACCTGTAGGTTCGTGGCTTGCGGTGAGCGAATGTGCGCACTCATATGAAGCGGTACGTCAAGGCTTTGGAGATCCTGTGCCTGGTTCTTACGGCTTTGGTGATGGAGCCGCGGCGGGTTTTATCGCCGCTGGAGTACTCGCCGGGCACCAGGCCGGTGAAGCCCATAAAGGCTCTCGCGGACGGGAACCGGCGCCAGTCGACGACCTCGGCGGCCAGGGCCAGGCTGTGCAGCTCGGCGATGCCCCGGTAACACCCCAGCCGCGCCACCGTTGCGGCTAGCGGTTCCCGGCCTGCCCACGGCGCCAGCTCAGCCTCGATGGCGTCCAGTTCCGCGCGGCGGGTGTCCAGCCCCGCCCGGTAATGCGCCAGCGCCGCGGCCAGTGCAGGCTCCTCGAAACGCTGCCCGGCGATCCACCGTTCGTGCGCCTGGGTCCAGTACGACCCCGACCGCCAGACCCGGCCATGGCGCAGCAGCATCGCCGTCAGCCGCTGCTGCGCCCGCTTACGGTCAGCCAGCAGCGCCGCCCGGACCCGGACCAGGTCCCGCACCGCCTCTTCCGCCGGCGACGGCACCCGGACCGAGGTCAGCTCCCCGGCCCGGTGCAACCGGGCTAACCGGCTCGCGTCGCGCTTATCTTCACCCGGTCCCCGGCCCGGCGCGGGATCAGCGACGGCGCGACCACGTCACAGGCCACCCCCATCGAGGCCAGCAGCCGGTGCAGCTCAAACCCGCACGGCCCGGCCCCGTGACAAGCCCGCAGCGCCGCCGGGTCGCCCAGGCGGCTGACCAGGTGCCGCACCGAGCCTTCCTCGTTCCAGATCCGGTCAATGACCGGGACCTCATCGCCGGGCATCAAGATGCCCACCACGATCGTGTTCTTCGACGTGTCCATGCCCAGATGGATCGGCCCCGCCGCTGGTGTCACACTGGACATGACGGCCGGCTCCCTTCCGCCATTGTGGCTCCGTTTCGCTGGGGTAGATGCACCTTCCAGCTTCCGGTGACCCACGACATCAGCCAAGAGGCTTTGACGGTCACCAGGAGCCGGCCGCTTCATAGTGACTGACCGGCAGGCCGATCTCGGAGTGGAAGGCGCCCCCGGCAGGCTGCGCGCCGATGGGCATCTGGGCCGCCCCCGATCGCCACCGATACCGCGAACGCCGCCACCGGGTACCGGCGGCGCGGCACCACGGTGGCGGCAAGCAGCACGCTGACCGTTGCGACGGCGGCGAGATACTCGCCCTGTCGGCCGTCCGCCTGCCAGGGATGGCGGCGCAGCCACGTGGGCACCTCCGGCACCTTTCCAGCGTAGGTGCTGTATCCCGAGGTGGATGTGCGCCGCCCAGGGTCCAGGTCATCCCGCCACCTCGTTCCGCTAACCGAATGAAACGGTCCCCGAGCCGGCAATGAAGAGGGCTTGCGCGAGCAAAATGCTGCGCCTGCCGTGGCAAAGCGAATTCTCATTGACCTCATTGACCGTGACGGTCAGCTTGAAGTTGCCGCTGATCCCCTTGTATGCGCCATTGCCTGAACCCGCCACGACCGGAGCCGCCCCGGTCACGGCCACGTGGCCCGAGCACGTCCGTGGATTGGGCTCGAAGTGGGTGAATGCCTTGACGAGCTTTTCGTGGGGGGGCCCGATGTCTATCCGGAACGAGCCCTGCATCAGCGCCAGGTTGAATTCGCTGGTGTGCCCGGGGTCGACTGTGCCGTTCGGGAGGACGCTGACCCCCTCGCCGAAGTCGCCGATCGCTCCGGTCAGAATCACCGTGGCCCCGGGCAGGTCGTCGTTGGCGTAGGCGGTGATCCACACCGGACCGCCACTCGTCGGGGCCGTTCTGGGGTGGCGAGCAGCCGGGGTGCTGCCCCCGGCACCGGCCGCCGAGGCGTTAGTGCCGCCGAAACACATCCGCCGCCCAGCAGGGCGCGGGCAAAGGCGGCGATAGCGAGCATGAACATGAACCGCTTCCTGTGGATGACAAACCTCTCTTTCCTTAACGATCAGCCCGGGGCCGTCACCGACCGCCGGGCCTGACTGGCACCGGTGCTAGGCGTCGCGGTGGCGGAACAGCACCGCGCCGGCGGCGAGGACCACCACCGTGTAGCCGCCGAACACCGCGAACTCACCCCACGCGGAGAACAGGTGCGGGATGTTCTGGCTCTGGGTGCTCGTGATCGCGTTAATGACATCTCCGCCCGGCAGCCACCGCACCACGTCGGCGTACCAGGCACTCGGCAGCGCCTTGCCAAGCTGCGACACCAGGAACAGCAGCCCGAAGGCCGCGGTGATCGCGCCGGCCGTGCTCCGCACGATCGCGCCGAGACCGAAAGCGAACAGACCGCACATCGCGACATACAGGGCGCTGGCCAGCACCGCGCGCAGCACGTTCGGCTGGGAAACGGTCGCGGCCACATGCGTGCTCCGCAGCAGATACTGGCCGGTGAAGAACGAGACGAAGCTCGTCACGACGGCGATGGTCAGGGCGACCGCCGTCAACACGGCGGCCTTGGCGCCGTACAGCACCCCGCGCCGGGGCATCACCGTCAGAGACGCGCGGATCATTCCCGTCGAGTACTCCGACGTGATAGCGAGCGCGCCGAGGACCACGATCACGAGTTGGCCGAGCAGGGCCAGCCCGATAACGCTCGCCTGTGCCGCGTCGAAGCCCGCCCGGTCGGCCGCCGACATCTGCAGCCAGTGCGACGCCTCGCCCGCGCAGTTCGCGACAGACCAGGCGATGCCCGCCACCACCAGCATGAACAGAGTCCAGTAGGTGGAGCGGACCGAACGGATCTTGGTGAACTCGGAGCGCAGCGTGCCCGCCAGCCCCGCCCGGTGCCCGTCGGCGGGCACCGCCCGGGGGCGGGCCGGGCTTGTCGTTATCACTGCCATATCAGGCCTCCATCCCGATCTGGGCAGGCTGCCTGTTCTCGGGCAGCCTGGTGTGGTACTCCACGCTGTCGGCGGTCAGTTCCATGAATGCCTGCTCCAGCGAGGCCCGGGACGGAGCCAGGTGGTGCACATGGACGCCGTTGGCAAAGGCGATGTCGCCGATCCGCTCCTCGGTGAGGCCGCGCACCTCCAGCTCAGCCGGGCCACGCTCGCCGTCGCCTGCCGCACTTGTGCTGGCAACGCTGCCGCCCGCGGCCGTGACCGCCCTGGCCAGCGGGTCCGGCTGCGGCGTCCGCACCCGGATGGCCTGGCCGGAGCTGCGGGCGATGAACTCGGCCATGCCGCAGTCGGCGAGGAGCCGGCCACGCCCGATCACGATCACGTGGTCGGCGGTGTTTTCCATCTCCGACATCAGGTGGCTGGACACGAACACCGTCCGGCCCTCGGCGGCGAGCGACCTCATCAGAGTGCGGATCCACAAGATGCCCTCCGGATCGAGGCCGTTCACCGGCTCGTCGAACATCAGGATCTCCGGATCGCCGAGCAACGCCGCGGCGATGCCGAGCCGCTGGCTCATGCCCAGCGAGAATCCCCTGGACCGCTTTCCTGCCACGTCGGACAGCCCGACGATGGCGAGTACCTCATCCACCCTGCGCCGCGGGATGCCGTTGGTCTGGGCGAGGCAGAGCAGGTGGTTGCGGGCGCTGCGGCCGCCGTGCACGGCCCTGGCGTCCAGCAGCGCGCCCACCTCAGGCATCGGGATGGGCAACTGGGGGTGCGGCTTGCCGTTGACGGTGACGGCCCCCCCGGTGGGGTAGTCCAGCCCCAGGATCAGCCGCATGGTGGTGGTCTTGCCGGCTCCGTTCGGGCCCAGGAAGCCGGTCACCATGCCGGGGCGGATCGTGAAGCTGAGATCGTTGACCGCGAGGGCGGAGCCGTAGCGCTTGCTGAGACACTGAGCCTCGATCATCGGGCATTCTCCCTTGCTCCCTGGCCGTAGACCTTCGACACTCTCTGCAGCTCCAGCACAACCGCACGGCCGGTGCCTCTGTCGCTCATGACGTTCCCTCCCGAATCCTGCTGGCCGGGTGGTTTCAGAACCGGGACGCGCCGAGGTCGGCGCGCCGCACCCGGATCGCGCTGATCGTGATGATCAGGGCGAGCAGCATGACGGCGGCCGCGACCTCGAAGGCGCGATCGACGCGCGGGCCTAAGCATCTCGGGCACCCAGCTGACGCTCTCAGGCGGCGACAGGCCGCCGGATGGGCCGTGCGGGGGAACCGCGCGGCCGTCTGGCAGAAGTTCGCCGGTGTCGTCGAAGAGGATGACGCCGTTGCAGAGCAGGCTCCACCCCTGCGCGGGGTGGAAGGCGATGGTGCGGGCCGCGTCCCGGTCAGGGCGGTCAGCTGGAGGACACGGGGGCCGGTGTGAACACATGGCGCGCCTCGGGTCTGGGGGTTGCGGACGTTGCTGGACTGATGACTCCTGAGTCGGCTGGGAGCCGCTCGTGTTGATGACTGGTTCTGCGAGGACGCTACGGACCGCCGTCGCGGTGGGCGTCACCCGAAGGTGCACATGGCGGGGGAATCTTCTGCGGCCGAAACGCCGGCACTAAGGTGCCACCCCAGACCCGCGGTGGGTGCCAGCTAGCGGATCAGGACTGGCTGCGTGAGCAGGAAGGCGACAGGGCCAGCCGCGCCCGGTACTGCGAGATGGGCCACATGACGCCATGAACCCGGCGGAGGCGACGGCGGACGCCGCCGCGGCCCGGGCGCACGCCAGCAACACCGCGATCTACTGGCGCTGGCCAGGCAAACCCTGCGCGGTGAGGCGCGGCGGTGGCTACGGAGTGAGGAGGAGGGCCCCGGTGGTGCGGCGTTGTTCGAGGTCGGCGTGGGCCTGGGCGGCCTGCGCTAGTGGGTAGGTGGCGTGGATATGCGGGAGGAGGTGGCCGGCGTGCGCGGCTTGCAGGGCGTGTTCGGCGTCGGCGCGCTGCTCGGCCTGGGGTTGGGCGAGGGCAACGCCCAGCGCCCCGGTCACCGTGAGGCCACGCCTCACCAGTTGCCGGGTATCGATCGTGGTCCAGGCGCCAGAGGTGTACCCGTGCGCACCGATACGTCCCGAGCCATTCACGGCGATCTCGAGTGCCCGTCCGCCGGTGGTGCCTCCAGTCGCGTCGAGCACCACGTCAACGCCGCGGCCGGCAGTTGCGGACTTCACCTGAGCCACCCAGCCGGGCTGGCTGTAATCGACGGTGACGTCGGCCCCGAACCGGGAGGCGGCGGCGAGTTTCCCCGGCTCCTCCTGCGGCACCGATCACCGTTGCCCGGGCTGCCTTGGCCAGCTGCACCAGCAGTGACCCGATCCGCCCGGCGGCGGCGGTGATCAATACGGTGTCGCCGGGCCGCACGTGCATTGCGGCGAGGACACTGACGGCGACCGCGCCGGCCTGGAAGACCGCGACGGCGCGGTCGAGCGGCAGGCCGGTGGGCACGGCGTACACGTTGGCGGCCCGGCCATGGCGGCCTCGGTGCCCAGCGCGATCAGCAGGTGGGACTGCCGGTGCCGCTGTCGCCGATCAGGCAGAGCGGGAGGCCGTTCTTGACCGGTCGCAGGTGGCGAGGGTGTAAATACGGCCTGGTCGCGCTGACGCGGCTGTCCTGGTGCCTCCCGATCCTGCCCGGCGCACGCGCCGTCATGACCGGGAGCGCAGGTCGGCGATCGTCTCGTGCAGCGCGTCGTCCAGCGGTGCCGGACTGATACCGAACGCCTCCGTGGCGGCCGTAGAGTCCAACACGAACGGCTTCCGGAACTGGTACTGGGTCTCCCGCGACGCGCGGGCCATCGGGTTGAACAGGCCGCCGAGCCACAGCACCGGGTAGGGCATCACGGACAGCCGCGGAGCCGGCACGCCGGCCAGCTCGGCGGCCCGGGTCGCCACCTCGCGGAACGACTTCGGCGGCCCAGTCGGCACATGCCAGGCACGGCCCCAGGATCCGGCGTCCGCTGCGACGGCGAGCAAGGTGCGGGCAACGTCGCGGGTGTAGGTCCAGCTGTGCGGCGCGTCCAGGTCTGCCGGGGCCAAGGCCCGTTTGCCCACGAGCACCCTCGGCAGCACGAGCAGCGTCATCGCGTTCACCGCACTGGCGCCGAGGTAGTCCGAGCTGCGCACCTCGGCCGTGCGGATCCGGCCGGCCCGGTGCGCTTCGAGCGCCTCGTTCCAGATCCGGACCCGTACCTGGCCCTTCTCGGTGTTCGGCCGCAGCGGCAGGCCCTCGGTCATCGGGCCGCCGGCCGCGCCGTAGCCGTACAGGTTGCCGGTGGTGACCAGCAGCGCACCGCTGGTCTGCGCTGCCAGCAGCAGCGCGGCGGCGAGCGGCGGCCAGTCGGTGGCCCAGCTGGGGTAGGCAGGCGCCGCGCAGCTGTAGATCACGGCGGCGCCCTCGGCGAGACGGCTCAGCGCATCCGCGTCGGAGGCGTCCGCGGCGACGCGCTCGACGGCCGGGTGCTCAGGTCCTCGGCCGCTTCGGGTGACCAGCCGGACCCGCTCGCCGCGGTCCGCCAGCAGTTGCGCGGTAGCGGTGCCGATCGCTCCGGCGCCGATCACCAGCTGCACATCCATACTCGCTCCTCGGTGTGTGATTAATTTCGGTATCGGCCCCGCGCCGAACGTACGGCGACTTGGTCATCTGGATCAGTGATTCCCTACTGTGCGGTGGTCGTAGGCTGCCGGGTAACGGGTGCCAGCGTGCCGGGCGGCTACCCGGCCGGGCCGATCTCGGCCTCGGCGAGCTCGGCATAGATGAGGAACCGGAACGCGTCGTCCTGCTGGTACTGCTCCATGAGGCGGTGCAGCGCGGTGCGGCGCAGTCCGGCCAGCTCGGTGCTGCCCGGGTGGCGCAGCAGCCCGGGCTCGATGATCTGCAGGGCGAGCACGTCGTCGCCCTGGCCGATCAGGGTCTGGGCCGCGGCCGTGAACGCGTCCTCCCGGCCGCCTGCGAGCAGGTCGAGGGCCGCGGCTCGCTGCTGCGCGGTCACCGGCTCCAGCCCCCGCCGGTCGGCGCCCCAGTATCCGGTGCGCTGGTGGTAGAGCCGGGCCGTGAAGTTGTCGCGGGTCACCAGGTAGGGCAGGACCGCCTTCGGGTGGTCTCGCAGGACCTCGGGTAGGTGTCCGCGGTCGAGGATGTCTGCCAGGCTCAGCCCGCGGCGGATGCCGTCCAGCACCTCGCCGCGCAGCTGCGTCAGCGCGGCCTCCAGGCCGGGCAGGGCCTCGATCGTAAACAGCTCGGTGAGCACGGTGTGGCCCTGGATCAGCACCCGGGGCTGCAGCTCGCGGATGAACGCCAGGGTCTCCAGCAGGCCGTCGGGCGAGCCCTCGGCGTAGAACGGGGCGCCGAGGTAAGGCATCATCACGTCGCCGGTGAACAGCAGGCCGCTGCCGGGCAGGTGGATCATCAGCGCGTCGCCGGTTTCGCCGCCGCGGGTCGGATACAGGACGAGCTCGGTGCCGCCGACGGTCAGGGCAACCGGCTCGGAGATCAGACGGTCGGGCACGATGTCGCCGTCTGGTATGCCGGAGGGGCCAGCGCCGCTGTTGCCGGTGAAGTACCGGAACGGGAGCGCGTTGCGGCGCTGGTGCTCCAGCTCGCTGGGGAAGGCGGCTTGGGTGAGCACCTGGGTGCCGGGCCCGCGCACCGCGTCGACGCCGCCGACGTGGTCAAAGTGCGCGTGAGTGAGGATCAGGTGGGTGATCGCCTGACCGGCGGG
This sequence comes from uncultured Actinomycetota bacterium, assembly GCA_963775745.1. GTDB lineage: Bacteria > Actinomycetota > Actinomycetes > Streptosporangiales > Streptosporangiaceae > DATBGO01. Next base: position 5,698 of record CAVZKE010000017.1, on the reverse strand, counting down.
AAGCCCGATCTCCCCGAGCGCGGCGGTCACCCGCGCCGCCGACGTTCCGGCGTCGATCGCCACCACGCCGTCGCTGGTCGTGATGAACGCGAAGTCGCCGAAGTCGTAGCCCTGAGCGACGTGCACGCCGGGTTCCGGCCGCCAGATGCTGGGCGTGGTGAACCGGAAGCCGTCCTCGGCGTTCGCCCAGTAACTGCCGAACAGCATGCCGGAGCCGGACGGGAGGGAGTCGAGCCCCGCGTTCCGCAACGCCTCGGCCGCGCGGTCGTCCTGGCCGAGCGCGGCGTAAGCGGCGGCGAGGCCCCAGTACACGGCGCGGATCAGCTGCAGCGGGAACTGGTCGCGCACTGCCAGGACGAACTCGAGATCCTGGATCGCTCGCTCGGCGCGCTCTCGGTCGGCCGGGAGCGCAGCGAGGGCGAGCCCGCGGAAGAATTGCGGCGGGCCGAGATCGGCCTCGGCCGCCTTGTCCAGCTTGGCCAGCCCGGCGCCGGTGTCGGTGCCGAGGCGGGCCTGGAAGAATCCGGCGAGCGCCAGCGGCAGCGCCTGGTCGGGATGGGCGTCGGCCTGCTCCTGGAAGTAGGCGTACCCCTCGGCGTCCGCGCGGGCAGCCGCGAGCCTCGTGGCGAGGGTGACGACGGTGGCGCGGTCGGCGCCAGGCCAGCGGGCCGCCGTCTTGAGTGATTCGATGCCGCGGTGGCGGGTGATCGGTCCGGTCATGGCAGTGAGCCTTTCGGGTGTCAGTCAGGTGTGGCGGGGCGGCAGTTTGCTGCCGCAGGGTTACAGGACCGCTGGGGCGGGGTGCGCTGGGGTCTCGGCTTGGTGCGCGCCTTCGGCTGTTTCGGCTTTATCGGCCGTCGGGCTCGCTGGCTGAGCGAGCTGGATTGGCTGTGTGGGCTGGGCGGGCAGGAACAGGACGGCCAGGAGTGCCCCGGCGGCGGCGACGCCACCGGCGACGAGTGCGCCGATGGTGAGGCCGCGCAGGAATGCGTTGGCGGAGGCGTGCTGCAGCGCCTGTCCGAGCACTGGCTGGCCGAGAGCTGCGATCTTGCCGGCGGCCACGTACGCCGCGCCGACGGACTGGTGTGCGATCGCCGCGACCGGGCCGGGCACGCTGGCTGGCATGGTGGCGGTGAGCCGGGATCCGTAGCTGGAGGCGTAGACGCTGCCGATCACGGCCACGCCGAGGGTGCCGCCGACGAGCCTGGTGGAGTCGTTCACGGCCGAGCCGACGCCGGCCTTGCGCCGCGAGATGGCGCCCATGATGGACTCGGTGGCGGGCGCCGAGGTCAGGCCCATGCCGAGGCCGTACAGCACCATCTGGGCCGCGATGATGCCGTAGCTGAGCGTGGCGCTGGTGGTCGCCGCTACCCAGCCGTAGAACGCGGCCATCGCGACGAGGCCGATGGTGACGATGAGCTTGGTCCCGGCCCGCACGGCGAGCTGAATCCCGGCTACCGATCCGGCGCCTACCGACAGCGCCACCGGCAGCAGGTGCACCCCGGCCGAGAGCGGGCCGTAGCCGCGGACGAACTGGAAGTACTGGGTCATCAGGAAGATGAAGCCGAACAGGGTGAAGAACGACACCGTGACCGCGCCGCTGGCCGCGCTGAACCGCATGTTGCGGAACAGCCGCACATCGAGCATCGGGTGCGCGGCACGCCGCTCAGCCGCGATGAACGCGCCGAGCAGGACAGCCGAGGCGGCAAAACCGGCCTGGCTGCGTGCCGCTGCCCACCCATAAGTGGGCGCCTCGATGATGGTGAAGACCAGCAGGGCCATGGTTGCTGACGACAGCATCAGCCCGGCGATGTCCGGAGCTGCTGCGTCCGGGTCCTTCGAGGCGGGAATGGTCAGAGCCGCCAGGATCACGGCCACGGCTGCTACCGGTGCCATGGCGATGAAGATGCTGGCCCAGCTGAAGTGCTCGAGCAGCCAGCCGCCCGCGATCGGTCCCATGGCGATGGCCACGCCCGAGATCGCGCCCCACAGGCCGATGGCGCGGGCCCGTTCCCTTCTCTCGGTGAAGACGTTGGTGAGCAGCGAGAGCGTCGCCGGGAATGTCATGGCGGCGCCCAGCCCCATCACGGACCGGGCCGCGATGAGCTGCGCCGGGCTGGTCGTGAAGCCACCAGCGAGGCTCGCGGCGCCGAACACGGTCAGCCCGGCCAGCAGCATGCCCTTGCGGCCGAACCGGTCGGACAGGCTGCCGAAGGTGAGCAGCAGCGCGGCGAAGACGAGGTTGTAGGAGTCGACGACCCACTGCAGCTCAGTGGTGGTGGCATGCAGCTCGCGCACCAGGGCGGGAAGCGCCACGTTCACCAGGGTGGTGTCGAGGTTGATGAGGAACGCTGCGAGCAGCAGCGCGGCGAGGATCATGGGTTTGGATCGCATTGTTTTGCCTCCAGAGGGGTCGTTCCTGCTGCGGTCACCGGGCGGCGGCTGCGGGGCCCAGCCGGGCCGTATTGCCGTGCTGCCCGGCGCAGGTCCCCCTCGCGCTGGCGGGCGATCTCTTGCATCACGTACGGGTTCATTTATGTGGGCCTCTCACCTGGTGATCCACCTGGCGGGGGCATGTCGGCACGCCGTCTCGGCAGGCCGGGGGGAAGTGACTGCCTGGCTGTTCTCCTGCCGGCGCGATCACCGGCACGGGCAAGCGCCTTGGCCCGGACAACATCGGGGTCCTGCGGGTCGGGCGGAAGGACCTCATGCCAGGGGCGCTCGCGCCGAACCCCCGGCCGGTGGATAGGGATCCGCTCCGCTGTTCTCATCTCCTCGGCCAGCCAGCCATCTCTGGGACCCAACAAGCACACCGGGGTCATGGCCCCGGTCGCGCCGGGCTGGGTGTCAGGCATCGCCTGATCCGTAGGCGAGCGTGAGGCCGATCGCCACCAGCGCCCACCCGGCGCGATGCCTGACCAAGCGGCGGCGGCAACGGCCCCGGCGGGGCACATGGGGGCCGTGTCGGAGCGCTGACCTGCGCAGTTCAGCCTCGCGCTGGCGGGCGAGTAGTTCGATCATTTACGGGATGCATCGTGTTCACCTATTGAGTGCGGTCGCTGCGGGATGAGCCGGTCAGCCGGGAACGGGCGAGCGCCTTTGGCCCGGACCACATCCGGGTCTCGCGGGTCGGCCGGCAGGTCCTCCGGCCAGGGTTGCTCGCGCCGGATCCTCGGCCTGTCGATGCGGATGCGCTTCACAGTCATCTCCTCGGTCCGCCGCCATGTCCAGGCCCGTTAACGAGGAGCCCCGGCCGTCTTCGGCGACTGTTCTGCGAGGACGGTATGAGCTGGCGCCGCCCAGGGCGTCACCCGAAGGTGGACCTGCTAGGTGGAATCTTCCGCGGCGGGGCCTGGCACGAAGGTGCCACCGGATCTGAGACGGGCGCCGTGCTAGGGGACCAGGCCGAGTTCTCGTGCCCGGGCGACGGCCTCGGTGCGGTTGGCTGCGCCGAGCTTGCCGAGGACGTGGCTGACGTGCTTTTTGACCGTGTCGAGGGTGATCACGAGTTCCCCGGCGATGGCCCGGTTCGGCGTGCCCGCGGCCAGCATCCCCAGCACTTCCAGCTCCCGGCCGGTCAGCGGCTCGACCAGGCCCGGCACGGCCGAGGCGGCGCTGTGCCGGAGGCCCAGCATGGCGCGTGTGCCGTCGAATGCCTGCACGAGCCGGGCCAGGCAGCTGAGCGGGACATCCCGGGCGGGGGCCTGGCCTGCATTCTGGGCCGCGACCAGCCGGGCAAGCAGCGTGCTCATCGGCGGCCCCTCGTCGGCGAACACGCGGACATAGCCTTGGGGGCACGCCAGAGTGAGCGCCCCGGCTAGGGCGTCCACCGCGGCGTCCTCCTCGCCCGCAGCTGCGAGCGCGAGCGCCTGCAGCGCCTGCATCTCGATGATGCTGCCAGTCCGGTCGCTGAGCGGCCGCCGCATGCAGCCGCTCCAGCAGCGCCGAGTGCCGGGCCGGGGCGGTCCTGGGCGAGCAGCACCCGGGCCAGCACCAGGTACTCCGGCTCCCGCGGGTAACCCGGCTCGTCGTCCGGGCCGAGGCCGCGTTCCTGGGTCCAGCGGGCGGCCGCGGCAAGGTCGCCCTGGGCCAGCTGCAGCCGGGCCCGCTGCGCCGGGACCGGGTTGAGCAGGCCGGCCACGCCCGGGCCCGGCGCGGCCTGCCCGGCCTCTTCCATCGCCTCCCAGGCGCCGGCCGCGTCGCCCTGGGCCTGCCGGATCCACGCCAGCGTGGCCAGGCCGGTGGCCAGCGGCTGGGTGAAGTTCATCTGGCGGCACGCCCCGATTCCCTCGCTGACGTGCCGGAGGGCCGTGTCGAGCTCGTTCCGCTGGTAGGCCACCTCGGCCAGGCCCACGTACGCGATGCCCGCGGCGGGCAGGGCAGTCCGGCTGGTCGCTGCGGCGACCTCGAGCGCCTGCTGGTAGGTGCCGCCCGCGGTGTCCAGGCGGCCCTGGGCCCGCTGGACCTGGCCGAGGTCCTGGTAGGCCCAGGCGGTCATGGTGGGCTGGCCGCCGCCCGCCCCTGGACGATGCTCGACGACAGCGCGCGCTCGGCCTCTGCAAGCTGGCCGCGCAGCCACTCGGCCACGCCCAGGTACCCGTTGGCGTGGGATGTCAGCAGCCACTCGGCCTCGCCGACCTCGGCAAGGGTCCGGCGGCCGAATGTGATCGCGTGTTCGGCGTCGCCATGGAGCACAGCGAGGAGGGTGCGCCCGAGCGCGATCGCCGCGGGCACGTTGGCCAGGTGGCTCGCGGCCCGGCCGACAGAAGGCTCGAACGGCTCATCGGCCACGCCCGGAGCGCTCGCCAGCGCGCGCTCGGCGGCATCCAGCGCGACCTCGGCCGCCTCCACGCGGTGGCTGAGGAGAGCCAGGCGCGCCTGGGCCAGCAGCAGCCGCGGCCGCGAGCTGGCCAGCCCGGCGGGCAGCGCCGCAAGCCACCGCTGCAGGGTCGCGCCTTCACTGCGCAGGAGAAACGCGTCGGCGTGCCGCTCGACCAGCCGCACAGACCAGGCGGCGTCCCCGGCGGCCAGGGCGTGGCGCACCGCGTCGTCGGCGAGGCCATGATCCTCTCGACCAGGCGGCCGCGGCCCGGTGCAGGCCCGCGACCCGGCCGGGCCGCTGCTGCTGCAGGCGGGCGCGGAGCAGGTCGGCGAACAGGTGGTGGTAGCGCCACCAGCCGCGCACCTCATCCAGCGGCACCAGGAACAGGCCGGCCTGTTCCACCCGCTCCAGCATCGCCTGGCTGCCGTCCCGGCCGGTGACCGCATCACACAGCCCGCCGGACAGGCGTTCCAGCACCGAGGTTTCCAGCAGGAAGGTGCGCACCTCTCGCTCTGCCGCTCCAGCACCTCCTCGGCCAGGTAGTCCAGGACATAGCGGTGGCTGCCGCTGAACGCCGCCACGAACCCGGCGGGATCCGCCTGCCCCGCCAATGAAAGGGCGGCCAGCTGCAGCCCGGCCACCCACCCCTCGGTGCGGGCCGCCAGCGCCGCCACCGCCGCGGCGGGCAGGTCGCGGCCAGCCGCTTCGCGCAGCAGCGCCGCCGCCTCATCCGCGGTGAACCGCAGCTCGCCGGTGCGCAGCTCGGCCAGCTGCCGCCTGCCGCAGCCGGGCCAGCGGCAGCGGCGGGTCGGCCCGGCTGGCCAGCACCAGGTGCAGGCCAGCCGGCAGGTGCTCCAGCAGGAACGCCAGCGACGC
>CAVZKE010000016.1:0-17805 GCA_963775745.1 uncultured Actinomycetota bacterium | reverse complement strand
GCAGGCAGGTCAGTGGCTCACCGCCGATGCTGCATGGATCGCCGTAGCGGTGGGCGGCGATGCGGTAGGCGCGGATCTGCTTGTGCAGGCTGCCATACCCGCGGGAGACCGTAGTCACATGATCATTATGCGCGTCTCCGGTCAGGCGTCGGCGAAGAGCCGCTCAGACGCACTGGCAGGCGCGATGCGCATGACGCCTTGCGCGGTCTCCCAGCCGGGCGTGGCATCACCGATGACGTGAATGGCGGCCCTCACGGCAGCCATGGCCTTGGCTAGCGCCTCCGCCGGATCCGAGGCCTCTACAGTCATCTGCACATTGAGGTCACCCGTGCTGAGGGCTGCAGCAAGGTCTGGGTCAACGATCGCCTCGTCGGCCTTTTCGGTGTCCAGGAGAGCATCCATCAGCTTGGCGAGCCGTTCGTCAGAGAGGCCACCTGGGGAGAAAATCTCCTGGACGACCAGGTATCTAGTCACTTCGGCTCCTCGCTGTCCCAGCACGTTGCCCGCCCGAGCTGCCCTAGCAGGTTCTTCCTGTAGTTCGCGCCGGAGGGGGTCAGCTTGACGGTCTTCCAGTGCTTAGCCGGACATGGGCACCACATCTTGAAGTACAGCTTGCCCTTCGTTACGCGCCAGCCCTTGCGCTCAGCCTCGCGGAGGATGGCCTCCAGCTCTTTGACCTGGTGTATCGGCCTTGTCAATTTCGTAGTCCGTTGACTTGAGTGTACGTACGTGGTGCACGACGGTACACACCCGGCCGGACCGGCTAGGCGTGGGTCACCTGGGCGCCAGCGTGCGAGCAGCAATCGACCGCAGTTGCTTGCTGTGCTGGACGAATTAAGAAGAAACTACGCGGCGGTACATATGCGCAGGCCGGCCGCTGTGGTCGCCTGGCTTTCTTCGTATTCGTCGTCGGTTATGAGCTGGGCCAGCAGTTCATCGAGGACTTCCTTCGTGAGGTTCCGTGAGAACAGCGCGGAGATCTCCGTGCGGCTGAGTCCCGCTTCCCCAGCGGCGTCCACGTTCCTGCGGATCCGGTCGAGCCGCGGATCACGGGCCTGCCGGTCCAGGACGTACCGGGCCGAGGCGATCGCATAGCGGACCAGCGCGCCAGCGGCGTTCAGGTCGTCTTTGCTGATCACCTTGCGGCCGTTGTCGAGTACCGCCAGCAGCGCGGCTATGCGCAGGCAGTAGGGCGCGGCGCGGCGGGTGAACTCGGCGTGCGCCTGGTCCTCATCGTCCGCCGAGGTCATCTCGGCGTACAGGTCGTCCGTCCACAGTTGCGTTGCTTCCCTGCCGAGCTGGAGCGGCGCGCTTCCGGCCGCCTCCCGGATCGGTCGTGGAGTTTTGCGCCCAGCCGGGTCACGGCTTCGGCACCGACACCTTCGGGGATCGGCAGCAGCCGGGACCGTTCGACGAACAGCGGCAGGTACCGGTTGTAGGTGCCGCCGGACATGTCGGCCTCGGCCAGGCGCAGCCGGAACTCCTGCGGCGTGATGTGCCCGATGATCGCGATGTGCGACGCGGACGCCTTGAGTGCCTTACGGTTCAGCACCCCCAGCGCGCGGCCGTCCCATGCCTGCCGCTGGACAGCGGCCAGGGTGCTGCCCTCCCGCCTGGACCGGGCCATCACCGAGGTGAACTCGGGTTCGATGACCAGCAGCCGCTTGTCTTCGGTGTCCTCATCGCGGATGCGCTCGATCAGGCCTTCACCGGAGGACAGGCCGGACACCGTGAAGTCCGGCGATGTCGGCGACGCGCTACGAAGAAAGATCTCGGCGGTACCGGTCGCCTCGCCTTTGCGGCCCGACCCGGTGCGGCCCAGCAGCAGCGGCCAGATCAGCAGCGGATGCCGGGTGTTCCCGACCTGGACGTGCGGGCCGCGGCCGATGATGACACCCGTTCCTGCCAGCAGCGATGCGTAGACGCCTACCGGGTCGGCTTCCGTTGTCGGCGCTGCCGTGTGGGTGATCTCGCCGAGGATGCCGGCGTACATCGCCGGGTCCGCCGACGGCACCGCCGTGCCGGCGGCTTTCTTCTTTCTTCTTTCTTCGTATCTATGGGCGCGCAGTCGCAGTAGTCGGGCTTGCTGCGGCACTGGGCGCACGTCGGCTCCAGTTCGCCGCGCCTGGCGGTGAGCCGACGGCCGCAGAAGCACCATTCGGCGGCGTTCACGCTGCGCGCCTGAAGTCGAAGACCCGGACGATTTCCCATGACTGCCATCCGCCGCGACGGAGCTGACGGACGTGGGCGGCGAGTTCGGGCCGTGTCAGGCTGAAGTTACTGGGGCCGGTCCCGTCACCGGGAGGCGCTACGCTATTGCTGACGTTGCCACCGTCATCCGCCGGGACGCCGCCACCTGCCGAGGGGCGGCGTTCTGCATTAGGCGGCATCTGCGCCACCGCCCTGCAGAAGCAGGCATGCGAGCCTGGCCCTGGTCTCCGCGCTTAGCGGCGGCCAGGAGTCAACGACGCGCTGGATGGCTGCCTCGGCGTTGGCCGCGCGCAGGTCGGCGCGGGCAGCCTCGATCGATTCGGGTGGTGCATGGTCGCGGACACGGACGGCAACGGTTGCCTTTGCGGTTCCGACTCTGGGATGGACGTTCCTGGTAGCGGCCACGGGATGCTCCTGGGCATGACGGAGTATCCCGGGCCCTGGTGTCTTCCCCGGTGGCTGCGGCGGTACTGGAGACCGCTCGCTCCCGGCCTATGGCCGGGCTGCGTAAGGCTACTTCTACCGGCCTGCGCCAGCTAGCGAGGGGTTCTCCCTGCCGTAATGCGCTGTGTGGTTCCGGCTGCCCGTGGGTTGCGCCTATCGTAGCGCCGTTAGATTGCGTCCGTGGGCACGGTCACAACCGTGTCCGGGTCGAATACCCGCGATCCGCGCCCGGCCGGCAGCAGGGTGACGGTCATCAGCGCGGTGATCACGGCGCGCTGGCGTGCGGGGTCGAGAGCTTCCCACACCTTGCGGGCCGACTCGGCGGCGGCGAACGGCGCCAGCGCGGACTGGCCGGCTGATGCGTCCAGGGTGGTCTTGATCTCGGCGAGGCGGCCGTTGCCCCGGGTGGTCGCGGCGATCATCTGCGAGCGGGACACCAGGCCTAGCGCGCGGTCGGCGGCTAGCTCGTCCAGGTTGCGGCGGATCGCGGCGGCCTCAGCGTGCAGGGGGCCGGTGTCCGGCCGCGGCGGGGTGATCAGGTCGGCGGCGTCGTCGCGGGACAGCAGCCGGGTCACCACCGCGGCGACGTGCTTGTCAACGGGGCCGGTCATCTGCTGGCAGTGCGGGCCGGGGCGGCCGTCGCGGGTCACCGGGTTGCAGCGGTAGACGTGCTTGCCGGTGGCGTTCACTGACCCGGTGACCACGTTCCCGCACCGGCAGACGGCCAGCCCGCCCAGCAGGGTCCGGACGCCGCGCGGGTGCTTACGGTCCGGGTCGTCCAGGATCGCGCGGACGGCATCCCATGTTTCGGCGGGCACCAGCGGCGCCCAGTCTCCGGTGACCGGTTCCCCGTCGTCGCCGTAGACGATCTCGCCCTGGTACACCGACAGCCCGGCGATCCGGGGGTTCTTCAGGATCGTGGTCACTGAGCTGCGGGTCCAGGAATGGGGCGGCAGCGGCCCGTAGGGCGCCTGCGGCGGACGCAGCCCGAGCCGGTCCCATTCGCGTGCGACGGCCGAGATCGTGCTGCCGCCGGTCAGCCATTTACAGGCCGTGGCCACCGCCGCGGCCTCGGCCGGATCGGGGGTGACGCGATCGTCGTCGTACCCGAACGGCCGCGGGCAGCCGGTCCACCGCTGGCCGTCCCGGGCGGCTGCCTCACTGGCGAGCCGCTGGCGGGCGCCCTTGGATTCCATCTCGCCCTTCGCGACGACGGCCAGCATCCGGCCGACCAGGCGCCCGGATGCGGTGGACAGGTCCAGGTCGCCGTCAACACTGGCGAGTTTCGCCCCGGCCTTCTCGAAGACCTCGATCACGTCCTCCAGGTCGCGGACCCGGCGGACGAACCGGTCAACTTTCCAGCACAACAGGATGTCGGCCTGCCCGGCGGCGATCATCGCGAGGCCCTGTTCGTAGCCGGGCCGGTGGACGCCGTTGGTCGCGGACAGGTCGTTGTCCGACAGCCGCGCGATGACAGTCCAGCGGCGCGCGGCGGCGTGCTTCTCGCACGCAGCGAGCTGGTTGACGACGCCGTGCTCGTCGGCGGCCTGGTCCTTGCTGATGCGGGTGTAGATGATCACGCGGGGGGTCGTCTTGCGCTCGGTCCTGGTCATACTCCCAGGCTACCCGAACATGCGTCATAATGCGCTACATGCACCGGGATGCCGCCGGCACCATCAGACCAAGCAAGCCCCCGGCTGGCACCTCAACCAAACCCCGCCCGGCCACTACACCTGGACCCTCCCCAACGGCCGCCAGCTCACCACCACCCCCGGCCACTACCCCGCATAGACCGCCCATCCTCCCAGCGAGCATTCGACTCGCCCGCGCTACGGAAGCCCCGACCTTGCGCCCGCACTCACCCGGCCCAGGAATCCCGATGAGGCGACCACCAAGCCGGATCACGATCTACTTCTGGGGCACGGGGCGTTGCCAGGACGAGGCGATGCCAGCGCTTTGGTAGATCGCCTCGACCAGGGCCATCTTGCGCGGATCATCGACCAGGTTCATGCCCATCCGGTTCATGACGTAGGCGAAAGCAATGCCCCGCTCAGGGTCCGCGCCGACCGCGGATCCGCCGAATCCGTCGTGCCCAAAGGCGCTCGGGTTCGGGCCGTAGTGACCCTCTGCACCCGAGAGCCCGAAACCAAGGCCGAATTCCAGCGGGACACCCAGGACAAGGTCGGTGTACTTACCTTGGCCGATGCACGCGGCGCGCAGCGTCTTGTCGGAGAGCAGCCGGTTCGAGCCGTCGACCAGCGTGCTGAACACGGTCACCAGCCCCTGCGCTGTCCCGTGTCCGTTGGCCGCCGGCAACTCGGCCTTGCGCCAATCACCGTCATTGGCCTCGTCGCCGGTCAGCGACGGATTGAGGAGAGCCGCCATCGCGGCCGGATGCGCGTTGGCGTAGGCCTGCGCTATCGCCGTCTGCTCGTCCTCGGACAGCCGGACTCCCTGCAGCTCGCTGCACCGGCCGAATTCGCTTTCGGCCAGGCCGATGTGGAAGTCGGCACCTAACGGATCAGCGACCTCCGCGGCAAAGAAGGCGCCTGGGCTCTGCCCGGTGATCCTCCTGATGACCTCGCCCACCAGGAACCCGAAGGTCATCGCGTGGTACCCGCTGGCCGTGCCCGGTTCCCACAGCGGCGCCTGGGCGGCGAGCAGTCCGGTGATCTTGTCCCAGTTGTAGTAGTCGGCCAGGCTGACCGGCACCGTCAGGCCGGCCAGCCCGCTCTTGTGGCTCATGATCCACCGGACTGGGATATCAGCCTTGCCGGCCGCCGAGAACTCGGGCCAGTACCGCGCCACCGGAGCGTCCAGGTCAAGCTCTTCGCGATCGACCAGGATGTGCGCGGCGACCGACGTCATCGCCTTGGTCGTGGACCAAACATTGGTCAGCGTATCTGCCCGCCACGGCCGGGTCCGGCCCAGGTCGGCCCATCCTGCCCACAAATGCACCACGTGCTGCCCGGAAACCGCCACCGCCACGCTAGCGCCGATCTCGTCGCGCTCGGCGAAGTTGTCGGCGAACGCCTGCTGGACTGGCTCGTAGCCAGGTGCGCAGCTGCCGTGGATCTCAGTCTCGACCTGATGCATGAGCCACCTCTACCGAGCACCGAACGCGCCCCGGCCAGCACGTTTCTATCGGTTTAGCTAGCCCGGCCTGAGACGTATTTGTCAACGGGTGATCCGGCCGCGCTCTTGATCACGGCTGCGGGATGCGACGTTCGAGCCATCGTTCCGGGCTGCGCAGTGGGGTATAGCCGAGCCTGGCGTACAAGCTGCGCCCCGGCTTAGCCGCAAGCAGTTGCCTCACCCCGCGGACCGCCGGATGATCGACGGCCGTCTCGACCAGGAAAGCGCCCAGACCGCGATCTCGATGGGCCGCGTCGATGAACACGTCGCACAGCCAGGCGAAGGTCGTCCGGTCGGTCACGAACCTCGCAAACCCGACCTGCGTTCCCTCCGCCGAATAGAGCCCGAACACCAGCGAGTTTTCAATCGCCGCCGCCATGACCTCGTATGACCTGCCCCGCGCCCAGTAGGCTTCCCGGCTCATCCAGCCGTGCACTAGCGCGACGTCAATCAATCCTGGCTCGTCACTTACCCAGTAGCCGTCCGCGGCCGCCCATCTCATGCTCAGTATCCTGCACCGGTCCAGGATGCCCACCAGACCGTTGGCGCACTGCGATGTAGCGAACCTGCTTGGATCACGTTGGCGGCGCGTAACCTAGACCGAGCGGAATTGCCTCCGGGCGCCTGTAGCTCAGCTGGATAGAGCAGCTGCCTTCTAAGCAGCCGGTCGCAGGTTCGAGTCCTGCCAGGCGCGCTAATTTTGCCCATCTGACCTGGGAAAACACGTCGGCTGTTCTACCGCGGAAGTGCGGCGGCTGTTCAAGCAGCCCGTTATCGCTGCTCAACCGGTCCTGCCTGGAAACCGCTTCCTACCTGCGAAGGCTGGGCGGGAGCCGGACCCGCACCGGGTAACTACAGCGCACGTCCCGGCCGATAGCGTGCATGGCGGCCGGTGTTCACGCTCGACGTCGGCTTTAGCGCAAGGTAGTCCAGGCAGGACGTGACAAGAGGACCCGCCTCCGCTTATCGCGGATCTCGATTGCGCGGTGCGCGGATGTGATCCGTTCCTCCGCGTCTGCCTGGGGTCCTCTGTCACAGTCAGTCCACTGCGTCACGGGAGCACGCGCCATGGACCAACGTCCCTGCGCACAGGACCTTCGGCCGGGCGGCGTAGGCAGTACGGCAGAATTCTGGCGTCTACCGGCCACGGATCCCCGCCTATCACGCTCAGTCACGAATCTCCGGAGAGCTTGAGGCGCTCGGATGCGCTGCTCGCGCAGCTTTCGGCTCAAAGCTGATCAAGAGAGGACCGAGGGCGGAGCAATCCTGTGGGCACTCCTGTGGGTCGGCACGTGTGGAGGCTGCCGGAGTCTCTGGCGAGAGTGGAGCCAGCCGAACGACATAGGAGGGCACCTACGATGGCTGGGACCCAGATCTGGAGAATATCCCGGATAGGCGCGGCCGATGGCCGGGCATCAACAGCGAGCGGCCGGGATGGCCGTGGCCACCGAGCGGGACTTCGGCTGTGGACCTTGCTGAACGCGCAGGCTCTGCTCAACGGCACGGCCGGAACTCCGGACGGCGCCGCCTTTGTCGAAGACGATCGTTGGCGCATGGCCGGGCGGCGGGCGGACTGACCAAGATTGCGCCATGGCCGAGCCTCGCGGTCAGAGCCGCAATGCTGCTTTATGCGCGCAGATGCACCGCCAGCCATCGCGCAGAGACATTTCCGCATCGAAACGGCCTGCGCGGAAGGCGGGAGTGCAGGTGCGGACCGTCGCTTAGAGGCCACGGTCGTCTAGCGTGTCCTGGACGCGCCGGGCGCCGGGGGCCCCGATGTTCTGATAGATCTCCAGGGCGTGCCGGAGGTGCGCGGCGGCTTCGGCAGAGTCCTGATGGAGAAGGCTGCGGCCGATTCCTTCCAGCGCGCGTGCTTCCTCAAGAGGCGCGCCAAGCTCGCGGGCGATGGCGAGGGCCTGACTGTGGTGGCGGCACGCCTCCTGGGTCGCCGAGGTCCGGAACGATAGCTCGCCGAGGCTGTTCATGGCCATGGCCAGGTCGTGCCGCGAGCCGAGGTCGCGGAACAATTCGATAGCCTCGGCCGAGCTGGCGGCAGCAGCCGGGTAGTCCCCGGTCAGCTGCTGCACCAGGCCGAGTTCGTCGAGGGCCCGGGCCTGGCCGAGCCGGTCGCCGAGGCGCTGGAACAAGTCCAGGGCCTGGTGCTGGTCAGCGGCGGCGGCCGCATAGTCCCCGGTCAGCCGCCGTACCCAGCCGAGCTCAGAGAGCGCGTCGGCCTCGTCGAACTTCGAACCGGTGCTTCGTAGCAGAGGTAGCGCCTGCTGGTAGCTGGCGATGGCGGCCGGGTAGTCGCCGGTCAGCTGCTGCACCATGCCCAGGTCGGTGAGGGAGACGGCCTCCGCGAGCTGATCGCCAGCGGCGCGGGCCAGCGCCAGCGCCTGCCGGTGGTTGGCGGCTGCGGCCGGGTAGTCCGCGGTGTCCGCTTGCACCAGGCCCAGGTGGTTACGGGCGTAGGCCTGGCCGGGCAGGTTGCCAAGGTCGCGGAACAATTCGATGGCGTCGGCCAGGCTGGCGGTGGCGGCCGGGTAGTCGCCGGTCAGCTGCTGCAGGAGACCGAGCTCGTCGAGCACGCCTGCCCGGCCGGGCCGGTCCCCGGCCTGGAACGCCGCGGTGAGAGCGGTCTGATAAAGCTCTGCGGCCTGATCCCAGTGACCGCGGGCGCGCAAGAACCCGCCCATAGCGGTGGCAATCGCGATTGCATGCTGGGGCATGGCCTGGGTGGCGGCGTGGGCGGCGGCCGCGTGCAGGTTGGGGCGCTCGGCTTCCAGCCAGGAGGCTGCCTGCTGGGAGGTGGCCACGGGCGGGATGCTGGCTGGTGACCGGCTTGGCGGCGGGCGCCCGCCTGCGGTTGTCCAGGTGGCGACGTGGCGGCTGGCGGCCGCGGCGGTGTGCGCGTAATAGTTCACCAGCCGACCAATGGCGGCGTGTGAATCAGCAGGCTCGGCGGCGGCGAGCGAGCGGGCGTGCTCGCGGAGCAGGTCGTGCAGGAGGTAGCGGCCGGGCGCGGGCTCAGTGATCAGATGATGGTCGTATAGCTCATCGAGCTGACGGCGGGCGGTCGGCACGTCGATTTCGTCGAGGGCCGCCGCAGCGTAAGCGTCGATATCTGGGCCGGGGGACGAGGCCGAGCCGGCGAAACAGCCGCTGCTGCTCTGCGGTGAGATCGGCGTAGGACAGGTCGAACGCGGCGGCGACCGACAAGTTCTCAGCGCGCATGACGGCCAGCCGGTCGCTGGCCGCCGCCAAGTCGGCGGCCAGCTCGGCACCGATCCGGGCTGGGTGATGCCTGAGCTGCGTGGCGAGCATCCCGATCGCCAGCGGAAGGTACCCGCACAGCCGTGTTATCTCACCGGCCGGGCCGGCTCCGGAGCCCAGTTCCGGACGGCGGGCCAGCCGGGACAGCAGCACCGCCGCCTCATCACGGGACAGGGTGTCAATGCTGATCGCCGCGGCGTCCTCGAGCGCAGTCATCCGCCGTCGGCTGGTGATCAGAACCAGGCTGCCGCCGGTGCCTGGCAGCAGCGGACGGACCTGCTCATGCCCGGCCGCGTCATCGAGCAGCAGCAGGATCCTCTTGCCCGCGACGTAATCACGCCACCGGTTCGCGCGGGCCTCCAGGCCAGGCGGGATGTGCTGCATAGCGACGCCGGCCGTCAGCAGCAAGCTAGCCAGCGCATCAGCCGCGCTGACCGGCGGCTGACCAGGGGTGTGGGCGTGCAGCGGAAGAAAAAACTGCCCATCCGGGAACCTTCCGGCCAGCCGGTGCGCGGCGTGCACCGCAAGGGTGGTCTTGCCGATACCCGCCATCCCGTCGATCGCATAGATCTCCACTGGCCCACTCCCCGCGGCCACATCGGCCAGCAGCCGCGCCAGCTCCGGTTCGCGGCCGGTAAAGCTGCCAATATCACGCGGCAGGCTCCGCGCCGCCGCAGCCGTTGCTGCCCGGCCCGCCGCGCCGTTCCTGGCCGCGAGCACCTCCGCGGCCTGCGCACGCCCGCGCGCCGCCGCGACGAACAGCACCCGCACCTGGCCGGTCAGGGTCAACGCATCGGCCAGCAGCAGGGCAGTCTCCTTGCGGGCGGTGCGGTTGATACCCCGCTCCAGGTCACTGACTGACCGCGGGCTCAGTCCCGCTGCCTCAGCCAGCTCCTCCTGCGTCAGCCGGACCTCGGCCCGGAGTTGCCGCAGCAGCCCGGCGAACCTCAGCGCAGGCTCCGCCACCGGTTCCATCGTCCCCTCACAAGGCCGCCGCGGCCGTGCTGTGCGTCCTCTGAGCTTACGATCCCGTTTGCGCAGCTCGCCATCCATGGCGCGGCCCAGCCCGGCCAGCCGATTGAACCAGCACCGAATTGGGACCTCAGCCACCGCCACCAGGTGCCGCCAGAGCGGTGGCCGTAAGCCGCTCCTCGGAGACTGTAATTTCAACGGTGTAACTCCAGAGGCAGAGGAGACACCAGTGACTGACGTGATGACCAGCCAGGACCAGGACGGCCCGGAGCTGTCGGCGGCCGATGAGCAGCTGCTCCGGGAGCTTACCGAGCGAGCCCGCACCGGCGGGCTGCAGCTGACCGGGGAGGGCGGGCTGCTCGGTAAGCTGACCAAGATGGTCGTGGAGGGCGCGCTGAAAGGCGAGCTGGACGATCATCTCGGTTATGGAAAGCATGACCCGGCGGGTCGTGATGGCGGTAATTCCCGCAATGGCCACCGCGCGAAGACCGTGCTCACCAAGGCCGGCCCGGTGGAGTTCTCGGTGCCGCGGGACCGGGATTCCAGTTTCGAGCCGAAAATCGTCGCCAAGAGGCAGCGGCGGCTGACCGGTGTGGATGAGCTGGTGATTTCCCTGTCGGCGAAGGGGCTGACGCATGGGGAGATCTGCGCGCACCTGGCCGGGGTGTACGGCGCGGAGGTCTCGAAGCAGACGATCACTGCGATCACCGACCGGGTGATGGAGGGCATGGCAGAATGGCAGAACCGGCCTCTCGATGCCGGGCGGTTTCTAGCGAACGTCGCGAATCATTCCGTTGCCTGCTGGCGGTCCCATCGTCGCATGAGCTGGCGGGGGGTCTTGTCGTTGAGGCAGATGCGCGGCCGGTCCTTGAGTTCGGCGGCGACCTGGGCGAGGTGTTGAGCGGTCCATATCCCGAGGTCGGTTCCCTTGGGGAAGTACTGGCGCAGAAGGCCGTTGGTGTTCTCGTTGCTGCCGCGCTGCCAGGGCGAGTGCGGGTCGGCGAAGTAGATCTTCAGGCCGGTGGCCTGCTCGATGCGCTCGTGCTGGAACATCTCGTTGCCCTGGTCCCAGGTCAGCGTCCGGCGCAGCTGCGGCGGCACGGCAGCGAACGCGCCGATCAGGGCGTCGCCGACGGACTGGGCCGAGTGATCGCCGGGCAGCTTCACCAGCACGGTGTGCCTGGTCTTGCGTTCGACCAGCGTGGCGATCGCGGATCGCTGCGCGGCGCCGACGATGAGGTCCGCCTTCCCAGTGCCCGGCCTGGCGCCGTGATCCGGCGGCCAGCGGCCGCTCGCGGATCGACCTCATGTTCGTGGACTGCCGGAGTGCTCCCTCGCGGGACCGGCCCCGACCGCGGTGGTGCCGGTAGGCGCGGCCGGTGCGCAGGCTCGCTGGCCCGGCGGGGACGATCAGGCCGCGGTAGATGCCTTCGTAGATGGTCTCGGCGCACACATGCCAGGCAGCCCGCCGCGGGTAGCGGCGCCGCAGCCAGCGGCTCATCTGGGCCGGTCACCAGCGCTTCCCAGCTTCCGGCCACGACCTCGCGCAGCTGCGCATCGCAGTCAAACCCGCGGTGCTTAGGCCGCCTGCGCCGCACGTAGGCCTGGCTGTGCGCATACCAGGGCTGATAGCGGCCGTCTGGCTTGCGGTTCCTGGCAAGCTCCCGGTCAACGGACTGGTAACTCTTCCCGATCCGCGCAGCGATCACCTTGACGGGCTCACCGCAGGCTAGCCCGTCAGCGATCTCGATCCGGTCGTCCTGGCTCAGATACCTCGGGCTGACAGGCGTCTCGATGAAGCTCACGCTGCCAGCGTCGATGAACCACAGCGACCCGCAGCTGAGCGACACGCCGACCCGCCCCGCGGCCTGAGACCCCGACAATCCCGTTCTGATCAGCTCGAAGTAACGGCCCTTGACCCCCGCCTGCATCTTGTTCCACGCATACCTCGGCATGCGAACCCCTCACGCTCAGGATTCGCAACCACCGGTAGAAACCAAGCCGTCTACGCCGTGCTTTTCATCGATGCGGTTAACGTGAAGATCCGGGAGGGCCAGGTCGCGAACCGGCCTATCTACCTGGTCCTGGGTGTCACCGTGGACGGCGAGCGTGACGTGCTGGGCCTGTGGGCCGGGGAGCACGGCGGCGGGGAAGGGGCGAAGTACTGGCTGCGGGTCTTGCCGGAAATAAAGAACCGCGGTGTCCGGGATGTGTGCATGCTGGTCTGCGACGGGCTGAAAGGCCTGCCCGCCGCCGTCAGCGCCGTGTGGGAGAAGACAATCGTGCAAACATGCATTGTTCATCTCCTGCGGAATTCGTTCAAGTACGCCTCAAAGCGCGACTGGGCGCAGATCGCGAAAGACCTCAAGCCCGTCTACACCGCGGCGTCCGAGGCGGAAGCCCTTGACCGGTTCGCCGGGTTCTCCGGTAAGTGGGAGAAACGCTACCCGGCCATCATACGGCTCTGGGAGAACGCGTGGGCGGAATTCGTGCCATTCCTGGCCTTCGACCGGGAAATAAGGACTGTCATCTGCACCACCAACGCCATCGAATCCATCAATGCCAGGCTACGGCGGGCCGTGAACGCCCGCGGGCATTTCCCCACCGAGCAGGCCGCGCTCAAGTGCCTCTATCTGGCGATCATGAGCCTGGACCCCACCGGCCGGGGCCGCAAGCGCTGGACCAACCGGTGGAAGGCCGCCCTCAACGCCTTCGACATCACCTTTGACGGGCGCCTGTCCGCAGGACGGAACTAGAACCCACAAGATCAGTTACACCGAAGACTTGACAGACCCGCTCCTCGTCATGGCTCTACCTCTTGCCGAGCTGGGCGGATGCGGTGGGAACACCGGTGGCCTGGTGCGGCGGCTGTCGGGCGCCGTGGCCGGGTGGTTCGACGCGCAGGCGGATGCTTACCTGGGATCCAAGCTCGCGGAACCCGAGTGCGCGGGCGACCCGCCTGGACGTCTCTGGCCTGGCCCGCCACTGTGGCAGTTTGCCCTGGTGGATCGCGTGGGCAACCGCGGCCGTTGCGGTAACGCGGGCCAGGCCGCGGCCTCGTGCTGGCGCAACGGTCAGCACGCAGAGGTGCGCGGTGCGGCAGGGCCAGTCGCGGTACCCCGCACAGGCAACGACTTGCCCGTGCTCGCGGATGGCGAAGGCTGGCGAAGTGATCTTCTTCATACCGCTCTCCTCGAGATCACCTGGGTCTGTTGCGGACGAGAACCGGCCCAGGTCAGGGTCTTGCGGACTGAGAGGCCAGATCGTGGCGTGACGGTACTGCGGGCGGAAGTCCCCGGGTCCAGGTAGGCGAGACTTGCCGGGCCGAGTATCTCTGCGACGTGAAGCCTTCCGGTCAGCATTCCGACGTCGGTGAGCGATGCTGCGGGCAAAGCCGATAGGGCTTGATGCACCGCGTGTGCGGTATCCGGATCGGGCGCGGTGGCGATGGCCGTGTCGCCGATCACGACGATGCCGGTCCAGCCGGGCGGGCACAGGCGGGACTCGGGGGCCGCAGCCACGCTGACGACCGGGGCGAATTCGACCTGGCTGTTGGCCAGGCTTTCCCACAGAGCGTGAGCCCGGGCCGTCAGCGTGCTCAGGGGCATGGCTCAATCTTCCCTGACCTGGCCGGTGCCCCGTGTGCGCGCCCAATCTCCGCCCGTTGTGCGCTACGTGTCATGCCAGCTGTTCGCCTCGGCGATGACCGCCCCGGCGATGCGAGCGGCCTGATCGGCAATCTGGCGCGGCTGTGTGGGCCGGCCGTTCTCCAGCCACGAGGTGCTGGCCCGACAAGCTGGGCAACACTGGTTCCAAGCGAACCTGCGCTGGCGCTCGCTGCGGCAGGATTATCTAGGCTAGATGGCATGCTCAGCGAGGAAAAGGACGGCCGAACCTGGCGTATCGGGACCGATGCCGAGGTCGCGTGGATCACCGAAGGCACGTCTGCTGGCCGGACCATCACCGCTGCCATTCCGCCGGTCTTCGCGGCTTACGCCACGATCGTGCTGCCGTACGGAGGTGACGGGCAGGACGGGCACGACCGGGCTATGCTCGCGCTGCTGAGCCAGCACTCGGCAGGCCAGCCGTGGTGGCTTGGGTATCTCGACACCGGCGCCGATGACATCGTCTTTCCCCGCGCGCCGATGGTGACTTTATACGCAGGTTGGCATTACATACTCGTGGAGGCGGGGCCGGAGCAGGCCGCCACCTGGCGCAGGAGCGGCGATTGGTCGTTCTGGACGGGTGCCTTGCCCAACTTGATGTTCCCGGCCGACCGCTCCTGGCTGGTTTCCACACTGTGGGACGATGACTGGACCTGCGTCGGCGGACCGGCCAGTCTCGTCGACAGGTTCCTGCGCCATCCCGGTCTGCGGGCCAGGCCGGTGGCCCTGGGCCAGGACGCCACACCACCCGGTCACCAGGCGCTCTGACGGCGGGCTTCCGCTGAGACGATAACTCCGGCGCCGATGCCGGGCATCCCATCTGCTGCACCTAGGCCAGCGGCGGCGCCTAGGCCAGCGGCGGCGAGTCTCGGTGCTGAACTGGGGTCACCGTCCACGAAGTCGCCATCGCCCAGGTCTCCGCCGCGTCCAGCAGGTCCAGGATGATCCCGGACTTGGCCTCGGTGTAGGCGATCCGGTCGTCCGACCACACCCGCGCGGCGTCGCGCTTGACCGTGACGTAGGCCTCCCGGGCGTCTGCGTGGCTGCGCAGGTAGTCGCGGAACAGCAGGTGCTGGCGCTCCCAATCGGACGCGGCCTGGCAAACATGCACGTGCACCTCACGCGGCTGCCCTGGGAATGGGCGGAAGAAGCGGTGCAGGGCGTCGCGACTGCGTAGCTGGACGCCGGCCCGCTCGATCTGGGCCACGTACCTGGACTCATCGTTCAGATCGGCCACGCTGACCTGGATGTCGATGGTGGGCTTCGCGGCCAAACCGGGAACGGCCGTCGAGCCGACATGCTCGATACGCAGTGCGGTGCCCGCCAGCTCACCAACCAGGCGATCGCGCCAGCCCTCGTAGCGTTCGGGCCAGGAGGAATCGTAGGCCACCACCGCCAGGCGCAGGTCCTGCCGATCGCTGCCCTCGGTTCTGGCGAACCCGGGCCAGATGACCGGCATGACCGACCGGGCTAGGGCAAGACGCTCCGGCTGAGAAAGCTGGTGCCCGGCCAGCCCGCGCCGGCGGGCGACGAGGTCGTACAGGTCGATGATGGTGGTCCGGGGCCCCTCGGCCTCCCGCAGCCGCCGCCAGGCCGCGTGCGGCTCAGCCGTGGGCTCCACCTGCGCCGCCATCAACCGGCCATCCAGAGACCGGGAGAAGGCGCTGTCCATATGCGCGTTACGTTAGCTAGTCCGGCTACCCGCTGGCCACACCGGGCCGCCGGCCAGCGCAGCACCGGTCGGGCCGCGGCACCCGCTGGCCAAAGCGCGGCTGGCCGTCAGCGAACTCGGTCAGCGCGCAGCGATGTCAGCGCGCAGCGATGTCAGCGCGCAGCGATGTCAGCGCGCAGCGATGTCAGCGCGCAGCGATCGGCCGGCCGACCGTGAGGGCATCGCGCAGCGCCGGATCGAGATCCCAGTAGGCCTCGTCCGGTTCGGCGCCCACTGCGTCCAGCGTTTTGCTGAAGAAACAGCGCGCCGCGGCCGCCAAGACAACGTCCAGGATCTCGGCATCGTCCAGGCCCACGTCGCGCAGCCGGTCGATGTCCTCGGCAGTGACCTCCGTCGCGTCTCGCGCCACCTTCCTGGCGAGTTCCATCGCGGCCGCCTCGGCGGGCTCCAGCTGGGCTCCGGAATGATCCACCGCGAGAGCACGGACGGTTTCCGGGTCGCAGACCTGCTCAGCCAGCACCTTCCCGTGCGCGAGCATGCAATAGCTAGAACGCAGCTCGCGGGCGGCGGCCAGGGTGGCCAGCTCGTAGCGCCGCAGCTCCATCGATTCCTTGATCGCCGCACTCAGCTCCTGCCACGCGGCGTAGACACGCGGGCGGTGGGCGAACACGCGGGTGTAGTTCGCGACATAACCTTGCCGGTGCGGTCGGCGGCATACAGGTCCTCCGCCGCGCCATCGTCCGGGGTATCGATGAAGGCCATCCCCACCTCCTCATGTGGTGCGGCTGATTATCCCGGCCAGCCTGCGCCGTGTCGATCAGCCACCAGAGGCTTCGCGCTCGTCCCGCGTCGCGCTCGTCCCGCGTCGCGCTCGTCCCGCCTCGCGCTAGTTCCTGCAACGTGCGGCCCGCCTCCGCCGTCGTCATGGATATGAGCGATAACCGGATCGGCCGCCAGCTGCCGATATCTACGGCCGGCCAGCGTACGTCGGCCCGCTCGCCGGCCCGCTCGGCGACTAGCCCGGCGGCCCGCTCCTCGGCTCGCTGGCCCACCCGCTCAGCGGCCCGAGCCGCACTGCTAGGGGCAGGCGCACTGTTAGACGCCGGGGCACTGCTAGGCGCCGGGGCACTGCTAGGCGCCGGGGCACTGCTAGGCGCCGGGGCACTGCTAGGCGCCTGCGTCCTGCTGACCGCGTGCGGCACTTCGCCGTCGGCGACCACGCCGAGCGCACCGTCGGTGCGGCCGCCCAGCGCGCTGTCGCCGGCACCGTCCTCAGCGCCTGCCGCCTCGGCTGGCTCCCGGCCGACCACTCCGGCCCGCCCGCCGGCCATCCGCACGGTACTGGGCCCCCAGCTGCTCGACCCGGCGGTGACGGTCACCGGCAGCGGCATGTACGTCGCCTGGCAGGTATCGCCGGCCGGCAGCGTCGTGCGGTCCGAACTGGCCCGCGTCGATCCGGCCAGCGGCCGGGTCGAGGCTGCCCGGCCGCTGGGCGCGGCCTTCGGCCAGGCCGTTTCGGCCGACGGGGCCCTGTGGGTGGCGGCCACCGCCCCGAACAGCGAAACGCTGCTGCGGCTCAGTTCGCGAACCCTCGGGCTGACCGGCCGGTGGCGGATCGCCAGCAGGGACAGTCAGAATCCGCCGGTCAGCTCGCTGGCTGTCGCGGGCGGCGGCCTGTGGGTGGCAGGCGGAAACCGGCTGGTTCGGCTGTCGCTCCCCCAGGCCCGCATCACCGCCTCCATCATCCTGCCCGGTGCGGCCAGCTCGAACCTGTCGGCCGACGCCGCAGGAACCGTTCTGCTCCTCGGCGAATCCGACCGCGGCGGCCGCGGCGCCGTCCAGCGGCGAGACCCGGTCACCGGGGCTATTCTCGCCTCGCACCCCGTGCTCGGCGTGACCGCTCCCCAGGTGACCGGGCCGAGCGGCTCCGCGGTGTGGATCTCCGAGCCCACCGGGATGATGGGCTACGTGCAGCGGCTCGACGCGACCACGCTGGCCCCTGCGACTGCCCGAAACTGCGAGCTGGAAAGATCCACGAACACCTGCCTAACCGGCACCAACGCGATCTCGGCCCGCATTGCCGACGGGCTGCTCTGGGTCACCCAGCGGGTCGGTCCTGCCGCCCGCAACTACTGCGCCGACCCGTCAGACGGCCGGCCGCTCGCGCCGATCGGGCTCCCCCAGCCTGACCAGGACCTGCTGCTGGCCGTGGGACCGCACCAGATCTTCTACGCCGCACCAGGCCGGAGCGGGTCCTACCTCAGGCAGGCGCCCATCCCGGCCCGCTGCCACCTCCGCTGATCACCCGCTCACCGGCCACGGGAGTGGGTGGTCAACGCCACGGCGAGCACCATGGCCAGCGCCATGGCCGGCGGGCTCCCGCAGGCTAGCGCTGCACCCCGGTGAACAGGATGGCGACCCGGTCCCGCTCGC
>CAVZKE010000015.1:0-192153 GCA_963775745.1 uncultured Actinomycetota bacterium | reverse complement strand
GAGGGTTATTCAGGCCGTTGCATAGAAGTGCAGGGCTATTACGGCTGAGATGGTTTCGGAGAATGTTGCGAGGGGACGACGGTAGTCGGTGTGCATGATCCGCCAGGTCTTGAAGTTGGCGATGACCTGCTCGATAACGTAGCGGATCTTGTTGACCTGCGCGTTGAACTCTTTCTGCCAGTCCAGGAGTTCACCTGCTGCGGGCTTCTTGAAGGGCGTGATCATATTATTACCCACGTAGCCTTTGTCGCCGATCCAGTTACGCGGGTCGAGTGTGAGAAGGGCGCGAGATTCGCCAAGGCAATGATTATCGTGGCGGCTTCCGGGAACCGGATCGGAGATCCATGAGAGGCGCCGTCAATGGTGCAGGCGACCTGTACGTTCATGCCGGTGGTCTTGTGCTTTCCGGAGTACAGTTCCGGGTGCGCCCGCCACGACCAGCACGGAAGCAGGGTGCCGTCCACGATGTAGCACGTCCCGTGGCCGAGTTCGTCAGCGGTGGGGACATATTCAAAGAGCATGTTTACTAGCAGCGGGGTAATTGCCGAGATAGCGCGGCTGATCGTGGGCTGCGAGACGCCGTAGCCTTCGGCTATTTCGGCCTGTACGCGGTTTCTGCGCAGGTATGTCAGGGTTACGGTGAGCGCGCTGCGCAATCCGAGTATCGGCGGCCATCGACGCATTTCCGGCGCCAGCTTGCGTGCTTCTATTCTGGCGCACAGCTCCGTGATCTCGGCCTTGGTGAATCCCGTGGTATTATACATACCTGGCGGCTTGCCTCTCTTTGATTGAGTGCGGTAACCCAATCTTTTCGAGGGGCAAGTCGTCTTTCACGTAGGCGCGCCGCTATTCAATGCATTTGTTACCAACCGGGTAACCAGTCAGGCCCCCTGTTGATCTGCGGCGTGTCGGTGCTGGTGCCCGGTTTGTGATCATGGTTAGGTTCGGGGATGCCGCATCCGGAGCAGCCCTCGTATGGGGAGCTGGCTGCCCGGAACGCGGAGCTGCTGGCGTTGGTGGCGGAGCAGGCTGCGCTGATCGGGGCGCTGCGGGCCGAGGTCGCGGCGTTGCGCCGGCAGGCGGGCCGGGACTCCTCGAATTCCTCCCAGCCCCCGAGCCAGGACGGCCCCGCGGCGAAGGCGGAGAAGAAGGCTGGCCAGCGGGAGGCGCGGCGGGTGCGGCCGGGCGGCCGCAGGGCGGGCAGAAAGGCCATCCGGGTGCGAGCCTGGCGTGGGCCGCCCGGCCGGATGAGACCCGGGTCGTCGAGCCGGGCGCATGCGGCGGGTGCGGCGCGGGCCTCGCCGGCGCTGCCGGGAGGGTCGCTTCTGCCGTGCAGGTTTTCGATATCCCGCCGGCGGCGCTGACGGTGACTGAGTACCAGATGATGTGCCGCGCCTGCGGGTGCGGGCAGGTCACGACCGCGCCGCCGCCGCCGGGCGTGACCGGCGGCCCGGTCTGCTACGGCCCGAACGTGGTAGCCGCGGCGACGCTGCTGGCCAGCACGGACGTGATCGGGGTCGAGCGGGCCGCGGACCTGATGGCCGCCCTGCTCGGGGCGCCGGTCTCCGCGGGGTTCGTGTCGCGGTGCCTGGTCCGCCTCGACGCGGCGTTAACCGCCGCCGCGTTCGAGGACGCGCTCAAGGACGCGCTGAGAGCGGCGGACGTGCTCGGCACTGACGAGACCCCCGCCCCGCTGACCACTGCGGCGGCCAGCGAGCAGGACTGCGGGAACCCGCACGTCTACACGGTGCGGACCATGCGTGCCTATGCCGGCGGCGGGCCGGACCTGATCTGGTACGGCGCGGCGGGCGACCGCACCAAGGCGTCGATCACCGGGTTCGGGATCCTGGATGGCTACCGCGGGGTCCTGGTCCGCGACGACTACGGCGGCTACCTCAGCTACGACACCACGCTGGCCGGAGTCCAGCAGTGTCTCGCCCACCTGTACAGGTACCTCGACGACGCCTACGCGATCGACCCGGTGTCCCAGGCCTGGACCCGGCAGGCCGGCGACGCCCTCCGCGAGGCCGCCGCCGCCGTCAGGGCCGCCCGTGGCGCCCGCCAGGCCAGCCTGGACCCCGCGCTCCTTGCCCGCCTGCGCCACCGCTACGACCAGGCCATCGCCTACGGGATCTCGGTCAACCTGTCCCGGCCCTGGCACAAGGGCAACCACCCCGGGCTGATCCTGGCCCGGCGGCTGAAACGCAAGGCCAGCCAGGTCTGGCTATTCGCCACCCGCTTCGACGTGCCCGCCACGAACAACGGCTCAGAGAACGCCGTCCGCGGCTACAAGCTCGCCGCGAAAATCAGCGGCTGCTGGCGGACCCTCGCGACCCTGCAGCGCCACTGCCGCATCCGCTCCTACCTCACCACCGCCCGCAGCCACGGCCGCCACCCCCTCGCCGCCATCCGCGACGCCCTCACCGGCAACTGCTGGATGCCGCCCCACCCAGCATGATCAACTAACCACGCACCCCTGACTGGTTACCCAACCGGACGCCCCTGAATAATCCTCAGGGTCCTCGGTAGATGACGTCCAGGGAGAGTGAACGGTTTTACAGCCGCCCATTCCTGCTCATTGGAATGGCCGCTGACCTACTATTACTTCATTCCAGACCGCGTGAAAACCGCGTTCCGTCCGCGGCCCGGCGGGCCACGGCACTCAGACGCCGCCGTACAGCGGCCGATGGCCGCACCTCCAGCCCGGGACGGGCGCCGGCCTGCTGGCGCGGGCAGGGAAAATCAAGACACCGTGATCTCC
This sequence comes from uncultured Actinomycetota bacterium, assembly GCA_963775745.1. Classification (GTDB taxonomy): domain Bacteria; phylum Actinomycetota; class Actinomycetes; order Streptosporangiales; family Streptosporangiaceae; genus DATBGO01. The sequence goes on along the minus strand of CAVZKE010000015.1, from coordinate 189,392 downwards.
GTTGCCGCCGTTGCCGGCCAGCGCGACACCGTCACAGTGGTGCATGGTGACTTCCCCCCCAGATCCCGTCGTCCAGCACGCCCGGGCTCGCGGCAGCTCAGATCCGCGCAATAACGTATTGGCCGGCCCGAGGGCGGCTACACGGACACGTTTGAGATCATCTGCTGCGACTGCGGTACCGGTCAGCCCGCCTAGCTGGCAGCTCGTGACAGCCTATTGCCGCGCTTGACCTGATCCATGGCCTGGGCAGAGCATGGAGCGGCGGATCTTTTGGGGGCCACGGTCGGAGCATGAGCGACAGCGAGGTGCGTCAGCGGGCCGACCGGTCGCAGAGCGCGGGCCGGCCGGTGTTTGACCTTGTCGCCGCGAAGCTCCGCCGTCCTGTGATGCGGCCCGGGACTGTGCGCCGGTCGTCGCTGATCGAACGGCTCAGGCAGGGGGAAGCCCGTCCGATCGTCTCGGTGGTCGGGCCGGCCGGTTATGGGAAGACGACGGTGTTGTCGCAGTGGGCCGAGCGCAACAGCCAGTCTTTTGCATGGGTGTCGGTCGACGAGCCGGACAACGACCCGAAGGTCCTGCTCAGCTATGTCGCGGAGGCGCTCGATGCGGTCGAGCCGATTGACGGTCGGGTGTTCGACGCACTCGCCTCCCCGGTGAGCTCGGTGCCCGGCTCGGTCGTCCCGCGGCTGGGAGCGGCGTTCTCGTCGATGACCTCGCCGGTCGTGCTGATCCTGGATGACGTGCACGCGCTGCACAATTCCGAATGCCGGGCCGCGCTCTCGGTGCTGGCCGATCACGTGCCTGGCGGTTCGCGGCTTGTGCTGGCGGGCCGGGCCGAGCCGCCGCTGCGGATCGCGCGGCTGCGCGCCGAAGGCAGGATCTTGGAGATCAGCCCGGGTGACCTGTCGTTCACCCGCGCCGAGGCTGCGTCGCTGCTGCGCAACGCTGAGGTGGCGGTCGGCGAGGACGATGTGGCGGAGTTGCACCGGCGGACCGAGGGGTGGGCGGCCGGGCTGTACCTGGCGGCGCTTTACCTGAGGGAGGGCGGCGCGCTCGCCAGCGCGGCGGTCTCGTTTGGCGGCGATGACCGGCTGGTGAGCGAGTACATGGAGTCGGAGTTCCTGGCGCGGATCTCCCGGCGCCAGCGGGTGTTCCTGACCCGGACCGCGGTGCTGGAGCGCCTGTCCGGGCCGCTGTGCGAGGCGGTGACCGAGCTGAGCGGATCGGCTGCGACCCTGGCGGATCTGGCCCGGTCGAACTTCCTGCTAGTGCCGCTGGACCGGCGGGAGCAATGGTACCGCTACCACCACCTGTTCCGCGACATGCTGTTGGCGGAGCTGGAGCGCCTGGAGCCTGGCCTGATCCCGGTCCTGCGGCGCCGCGCGGCTGGCTGGTGCTTGCGGAACGGCTGGCCGGAGGACGCGCTGGAGTACTCGATGGCGGCGGGGGACGCCGACGCGGCCGCTGGCCTGGTGGAGAAACTCGCGGTGCCGGCCCACCGGCAAGGCCAGGTCCCAACCATCCAACGGTGGTTCGGGTGGCTGGAGGACCGGGGCGGGATCGAGGGACACCCGATGGCAGCGGTGCTGGCCGCGCTCCTGTCCGCGTTGACGGGACGGCCGGTCGAGGCCGAGCGGTGGGCCGATGCGGTCGATCGCTGGCAGTACAGGGATCCGGCGCGGCCCGGTGACCCTTCCACGGAGGCGTGGGCCGCCCTGCTTCGGGCCTTCTTGTGCCGGCGAGGGGCTGAGCAGATGCGCGCTGACGCAGACGAGGCGGTGCGCAGGTTCGCGGCGGGGAGCTTCGTGACGCCGGCGCCCGCGATCCTGCAAGGGATCGCGCGCCTCCTTTGCGGTGACCTCGATGGCGGCGATGCGTCCCTGGAGGATGGGGTCAGCGTCGGGGAGCAAGTCGGCGCGCACGAGGATGTCGCGCTCGCGCTATGCGAACGGTCGCTACTGGCGATGGCACGCGGCGAATGGGACCGGGCCGAGGCGCTTGCCGAACGAGCACGCGCCGTTTTGCGCCAAGGCCGGACCGAGGAAAGCTACGCAACGCCCCTGGTCTGCGCGGTGCAGGCCCGCACAGCCATGCACCGGGGCGATGCCACGGCGGCGCGCCAGCAACTCGTCAGCGCTCAGCGGCTGCGCCATTTGCTGACCTACGCCCTGCCCTACTTCGCCGTTCGGGTCCGGATCGAGCTCATCCGCGTCCACCTCGCGCTCGCCGACCTGGCCGGTGCCAGGACGCTCACGCGGGAGGTCGATGAGCTGCTCAGACGACAGCCTGGCCTTGGAAACCTGGCCGGTGAGGCCCAGGCGCTCCGGGCCCGGCTGTCGGTGGAACGCGGCTCCAGCGCCCCCGGAGCGTCGGCGCTGACCGCTGCCGAGCTGCGCCTGCTGCCGATGCTGTCCACGCATCTGTCGTTCCCGCAGATCGCCGGCGAATTGTTCCTCTCCCGCCACACCATCAAGTCGGAGGCTATGTCGCTCTACCGCAAGCTGTGTGCCTCATCACGCAGCCAGGCGGTCGCCCGGTCGCGTGAGCTGGGGCTCCTGGAGGGGTGACGACCGGTCTTTCATGCCATCGGGGGGATGAAGCTCGCCCCGGGCACGAGGTCGAATGGTCCTCGACAGCGAACGGAGGCGGATGGGCGAGAGGGTGAGGTTCCAGGAGACCTTGCGCAGGCTGGCGATGATCGACGAAGGCTTCGTCGAAGACCAGGCCGGGCTCAAGCTTGGCCTGGCTGCGGCATCGGCCCTAAGTCCCAAAACGGCGGCACTGCTCCAGCTAGGGGCGTCGGTGGCCATCGGGTCGTCGGCGGTCTGCCTGGAATGGTGCGCCGGCCGGGCCCTGGCGGCGGGCGCGAGTGAGGACGAGATCGCCGACGTGCTGCTGGCGATCGCCCCGGTGGCCGGGCTCGGCCGGGTCGTATGCGCCGCTCCCGATGTGGCAATCGCGCTCGGGTATGACATCACGGCCGCGCTGGAGGAACCCGACGATTGCTGACGGCTCCCCGGCCGGTCACGTCAGCCGCCAGAACGCCGAGTTCTTCGCTCTGGCGTTGACCGCGGCGCTGAACCCTGCTCCTGCTGGCCCTCGGCGATACCCACGGCCAAGACGACCTCGATCTACCTGAAGCCGGGGACTTCGCAGGCCGCCAGGCGGTCTCGCGGTCGCGGGACCCCGGGCACCCCGACCGGTGAGAGACTGGCCTGTCCCTTTTCATCCCATTAGGGGGATGCCGCTGCGCGCCTGGAGGCGGATCGTGATGGCGTAGGTAAGGGACCGGGATCAAGGGTTCCGGCGATTTCGGCATGGGAGGTCACAGTGACGTCGGCAACAACCCAACCGGCCAGCGGCGGGCGGCACGCGGAAGGCCGCGGCTACGGCCTGATCCTGTTCGCTTCTGTCCTGCTGCTGGTGGTCGGCTTCTTCAACCTGATCTACGGCATCGCCGCGATCGCCAACTCGCACGTCTTCACCGCCAACGCGAACTACGTGTTCGCCAACTTGCGCACCTGGGGCTGGATCACCCTCATCATTGCCGTCCTGCAGCTCCTCGCCGCAGGCGGGATCCTGGCGGGCAATCAGCTGGCCCGCTGGTTCGCGGTAGCCGTGCTCGCGCTCAACGCCATCGACATGATGTTCTTCGTCCCCGCCTACCCGTTCTGGGCGCTGACCGTTATCGCCATGGACGTGGTCGCGCTGTACGGGCTGTGCGCCTACGCCAGCCGCCAGAACCTGGAAGCCGTCTAGCACCGTGGTGCGCGGACCGACTGTGACGGGAGACCGGGCGCCGTAATCGAGTCCTGCGGCACACCCCCGGGACCGGTTCGCGGTCGTGATGGCCGGTGTAGTGGAGAGGCGAAATGACAATCGAGGTTCGATCAGGCCCGCGCCCGCACGCGCGTGGCCGCCGGGACAAGGCGAGGAGGCTGCCATGACCGCGGAACAGCCAGTCCCCACGCCGAGCCCTCTCGGGCCGCTCGCCCGCTACGAGCGGAACCTCATCGACCGCGTCGCCGACTTCAACGATCCGCGGCAGGAGTGGCGGCGGCTGTTCTCCGAGCTGCTCGGCACGTTCTTCCTGGTGCCGGCGGCGGCCGGCGGGGGGATGATGGGCCAGGCCTTCCCGGGGTGATCAGCCACCGCGCCGCGGTGGTGGCGCCCGCGCTGACGGTCATGGCCATCATCTTGTTCATGGGCAAGATCTCCGGTGCGCACCTGAACCCGGCCGTGAGGACGGGAGCAACTATCCGGCCTCCGGCTATTCCGCCGGAGCCGCGTTCTGGATGGAGCTCATCTTGACCGTGGGCCTGGTCAGCGTGATCCTGGGCACCGCGTCCGGCGCCCAGAATGTTGGCATCATCGGTGCCTTCGGGGTCGGCGGCTACATTGCCCTGGCCGGCCGGTGGGGCAGCCCCATCTCCGGCGCAGCGATGAACCCGGCCCGCACCTTCGGGCCCGATCTGGTCGGCACCACCTTCACCAGCTACTGGGTCTACGTCGCGGGGCCGATCGCCGGCGCCGCGCTCGCCGTGGGTATCGCCTTCGTGCTGGCCTGAGGGAGGCGCAGGCGTGCGGCAGCAGGGCGCGGGCGAGCCGGCCGGCCAGTAGTGTCAGGAGCAGAAGGCGATGCCGGCTGAACCGCCTGAGAGCACGGTCACCGAAGGAGGACGCACCCTCGAGGTGCGCTGGATCTTCCCGGGCCAGCTGGATGCCGCGGTAGCCGGATGGTTCGGGCGCTTCCCGGTCCAGACGGAGTCGCGCGAGGACACCTACCTGCTGGATCCGCGGTTGCGCGGGCTGTCGGTGAAGGTCCGCGGGGGCGGGGCGCTGGAGGTCAAGGTGTACCGCGACAGCCCGGGAATCCTCGAGGTGGCCGGGCGCGCCCGCGGCCGCCTGGAATCCTGGCAGAAGTGGTCTTTCCGTTCGGCCCGCCCGGCCCCGATCGCGGCGAGCGGGCCGGCTGGAGTCCGGTACGCAAGAGGCGGCGCATCAGCCGGTTCTCCCAGGCCAGCAGCCAGATCGTGGCGCGCGTCCCGGGGCCGGGCCAGCAGCCGGAGTGCGGGGTGGAACTCACCGAGATCCGCGTGCGTGGCCAGGACTGGTGGTCCCTCGGCTTCGAGGCGAGCGGCCCCGCCAGGCTGCTCCGCAACGAACTGCAGGCCACCGCCGCGCTCGTGTTCGCCCAGGCCCTGCCCGGGGGCATGCAACCCGGCACCGATGACTCCAGGTCCTTTGCGGAGTGGCTGTGCCAGCAGCCGCGTACCGGAGGTGACGCCGGCGTCTGAAACCGTTCCTCCGCGAGCCTGCTGGCCCGTCGATCTGCGCGCCACGCCCGGCACCGGCCCAACGGGGAACGCCCAGGGCGACATCACCGCAGCCGATCACATCACCCGCAGGTGCGTGGTGCGGCGACGATGGGGTCGTGATAACCGAACTCGGTGCGGTTCGGCCGCACGCTGGTCATGACGCTTCCGGCCTTCCCGGCTGGTCAGTTCTTCTGGCCTACTGGCGGCCCGCCCGTAGCTGCTTCCGGCGGTTGGCGGGTGCCCCGCGGTGGGCCTGGCTGGAATTCCTGCTGGCTGATGCGCCGCCGGAACACGTAGTAGGTCCAGGTCTGGTAGGCGAGCACGAACGGCAGGAAGATGATGACGACGACGGTCATCACCTTGAGCGAGTACCCGCCGGATGCGGTGTTGTGCACGGTGAGGTTGTACGCCGCGTTGGTGCTGGACACCATCACGTTGGGGTACAGGCCAACGAAGATCGACACGATGCAGGCCGCCATCGTGACCGTGGTCGCCGCGAAGGCGAAGCCTTCGCGGTGCTCGTGAACCAGCCAGATGGCGGCGATGACCGCGAGCACGGCGAGCAGCTCAACTGGGTTGAGAAAGAACGTGCTGCTGGACGTCACATGTGTCCAGATCGCGAAGGCCACGACGGCGGCCCCGGTCACCGGGGCGACCCGGCGGGCCAGCCGCCAGGAGCGCTCATGCATGTCGCCGGTGGTCTTCAGGCCCAAGAACGTCGCGCCGTGCAGCAGGCAGATCAGTACCAGGGTGAGGCCCGTGACCAACGCGTACGGCTGCAGCAGGTTCCAGAACGACCCGGTGTACTCCTGGCTGGAATTGATGGGCAGTCCGTTCAGCAGGTCGCCGAGCGCCACGCCGATCAGCAACGGGGCCGCCACGCTGCCCACGGTCAGCAGCACATCCCAGGTGCGGCGCCAACGGAAGGCGTCGCGCTTGCCCCGGTACTCGAAGGACACGCCGCGGACGATCAGTGACACCAGCAGTATCACGAGTGCGAGGTAGAAGGCCGAGAACATCGTCGCGTACCAGCCAGGGAACGCGGCGAAGATCGCGGCCCCGGCCACGATCAGCCAGACCTCGTTGCCGTCCCACAGCGGTCCGATCGTGTTGATGGCCGCCCGCCGGCCCGCCTCGTCCTGGCCGACCACGCCATGCAGCATGCCCACGCCGAAGTCGAAGCCCTCCAGGACGAAGAAACCCGTCCACAAGACGGTGATGACGATGAACCAGAACGGGACGAGTGTCATCGTGACCTCAATACTGAACGGCCGGCATGGGCGCGTCCACGTCGGCCTCCGCGCGCGCGGGCGGGAGTTGTTCGCGTGAGTACTTCAGCATCAGCATCAGGTCTACCGTGGCGAGCACGCCGTACAGCAGGACGAAAATCACCAGGCTGATCACGATAGAAGTGGAACTGACCGACGGTGAGATCCCGTTTTTCGTCAGCATGATGCCTTGCACTATCCACGGCTGCCGGCCGCTCTCGGTCAGCAGCCAGCCCGCGGTGTTCATCAGAAACGGCAGCACCGCGGCCCATATCGCCACCCACAGGAACCTGCGGGAGGCCGCGAGTTTCTTGCGCCGGATCAGCCACAGCCCCCACAACGACAGCAGGAAGACCAGGACCCCGGCGTAGGCCATCACCCGCATCGCCCAGTACTGGATGAAGACGTTCGGCACGTAGTAGCCGGGCCCGTACTGCTTGCTGTACTGGGACTGCAGCGGGTTGAGGCCGACCACCTGGCCGTTCCAGTGGTTGGTGGCCAGCAGCGACAGCAGGTGCGGGATCGCGATGATCTCGGTCGGGGTCTGGTCGTTGTTGCCGCCGCCGATCTGGAACAGCGAGAACGAGCACGGCTGGCAGGTGGTCCACTGCGCCTCGGCCGCCGCGATCTTCATCGGCTGGTACCTGGCCTCGATCACCCCCAGCTCGTCGCCGACCAGCATGGTGAACAAGATCGCCGGGACCAGTACGACCAACGCGAGCCGCGCCGACCGGATGAACACATCCTTGTCCCCGCCGTGCCGCAACTGCCACGCCGACACCGCCAGCATCACGGCCGCGCCGGTGACCAAAGACGCCAGTAGCACCTTCGAATATCCCCACACGAACACCGGGTTGGTGAACACCGCCCAGATGTCGTTCAGCTGCGGCTTGCCCTTGACCATCGTGTAGCCGACGGGATGCTGCATCCACGAGTTGGCCGCCATGATGAACGCCGCCGACAGCACCGTGCCCAGCGATACCGCCCAGATCGTCAGCAGGTGCACCCGCCGCGGCAGCCTGTCCCAGCCGAACAGCCACAGCCCCAGGAACGTGGACTCCAGGAAGAAGGCGAGCAGGCCCTCCATCGCCAGCGGCGCACCGAAGATATTGCCGACCAGCCGCGAGTACGCCGACCAGTTCATCCCGAACTGGAACTCCTGTACCAGCCCCGTCACCACGCCGATCGCGACATTGATGACCAGCAGCGTCCCGAAAAACCTCGTCAGCCGCAGATACTCATCGCGCTTGCTGCGATACCAGGTCGTCTGCAACAGCGCCGTCAGGAACGCCAGCCCGATCGTCACCGGCACGAAGAAGAAATGGTTGATCGTCACGAACGCGAACTGCCACCGCGCAAGATCAACGTTCGCCATCTACCCCTCCGGCCCAGAACGCTCCAGAAGCGGCTGACCTGAACGCGACACGGAAGCCTGGCGACGGATCAGGAAACGCTTGCGGGACTGGCCGAGCGGCCGTTCTGCCACGCCGCCGCACCAGCGAGCGCAGCCGCCTTGGCCTGCGCCCACTTCAGCTTCGCGAGCTCGCTCGGCGGCACCTCCATTTCCCTGACCCACCGGCGGGTAGCCGACGTCAGATGCGCACCGCCCACAGCGAGCCCCGCCATTACCAGGACGGCGCCGACTCCTACCAGCGCTGCGCTCGTCATCAGCGGGGCGGCGCTGAACTGCGGCCCGGTATTGCGCTTCGCATCGTTGATCATGGCACCATCCTCAGTGTCGCCCCGGAATCTTTACTGTCATCGGGCGAAGGGCGCCAGACATCATCCGCCAGGGATGATTGCGCCGTCCTTGTTCTGGCCTGTCCCCCTCCGCAGCACTTCCTCCCCTGGGCAACTTGGGCCGACCGGGGTATTGGCCGCTGGCGCGAGGCTGCCAACGGGATCCCATGCTCAGAAGACGGTGGCCCAGTCGTTCTTCATGCTGACGATCGTCCAGCCGCTCTTGGCGGCCCGTTCCAGCGCCTGCTCGGCCCCGCTGGTGTAGTCGAACTCGCGCTGGCCGTCGTCATGGCGGATGAGTAGACGGAGAGACGGCTTGTCCTGATGGTGGGCGAATTCGAGCATCGGGAGGTCGCCGTTCGAATTTCCGGCCGCCAGCAGTGGCCGACGGCCGGTACGGCTCCAGATCCGGATCGGCTTCTGCGGGCCATCGTCGAGATAGCCGGCTTCGGCCTTGTGCGTGATCGAGCCGCCGCGGTCGTTACTGGTGTACTGGAACGTGGTTGCGCTCCCGATCACCCGGTCACGAGGTATCCCGTACACCTCCTGGCTGATCGGCCGCATGAAGTCACGGCCGCCACCCGACGCGATGTAGTTCGTGAACCCGTTCGCCTCCAGGTATCCGAGCAACTCGACCATCGGCGCATAGGCGCATTCGAGGTATCCGCGACCGAGGGTCGGATGCTGCGCAGTGCGCAGGAAGGTGTCTGACCTCGCCTCGAAATCCTCGACGCTGATCCCCTCGAAGGCTGCGAGGACCCCGGCCAGGAGCGTCCCCACGTTAGCGTCGTTGCCCGCGTAGTGCTCGGCGAGCACCGTCCCGAGCCAGCCATAGTCGCGCTCATACGCCGCCTTCCAGGGCTGCCGGCTGCGCAACCCGGGATCGGCCTGCGCCATCTCCGACAGCCGCCGGAGAATGAAGTCGGCCTGGATCGGCATCGGCTTCTCGCACCACAAGGTGCCGTCGTTGTCGAATACCGCTACGCGTTCGGAGGCCGGCACGCCGTCCGACACCGTCCGACCGACAAATTCCGTCACCGGCCCCCCGCGCAGCGCCGTCTTTCCAGCTGGCCAGCTCATCTGCAGCGATCATGATGTCTCGTCACGCTCCTGTCGTGGTTGACCCGGCGCAGGCGGGCCCGCATCGGTGGCCGGGCGCGCCTGCTGCCTGGCGATTTGCACGGCTCCGATAAACACCCGGATGCCCAGGCCCAGGGCCAGCAGGTCGAGCAGCATCTGGACGGTTACCACCAGCCGGGCGGACTGGCTGGCTGCGGTGATGTCCCCGAACCCGACCGTGCTGAAAGTGGTGACCGTGAAGTACAGCGCATCGGTGCGGGTCAGGACGTGAGTGCTGAAGTTGGCCGGGCTGATCCGCGCCATCGAAAAATAAGCCGAGGCGAACAGGAGCAGGAACAACGGCACCGTAGTGGCCAGCGCCTGGACAGCTCGTACGGCCGGGTACCTGGCCCTGGTGATCGCGCGCACCTGCCATACGGCGCCAGCCAGCAGAATCAACAGGCCGCCGGCCAGCGCCAGCGGCACGCTGCTGATGTGGTCCAACGGCAGCAGGTAGTACGCCCCGACCAGCACGACAGTGGTCACTAGTGAGCGAAACAGCCCGAGCCCGATCAGCCGGCGGCGCCTGGCCGACGCCCGCCTAGTCTGGTCCGCGTCGGCGCTCACAGCGCAGCCTCCGTCATCTCCGCACCACATCCCCGCTCATACGTACCGCCGCAAAGGTCCGCCTGTCCCCTTCTGGCTAACCAGGCCCGCCGGCGCCCGCCAGAAGTCGGTTGGCCAGCCCGTCGGCGAATTTCCGTGCCGCCGCCAGGTGATAGTCCTGGATATTGGTCGGCGGGATCTTGATCCCGAGGTACCGCTCGCGGTATTCCCCGGACCCGAGGTAGCTCAGCAGCGACAGCAGCGAGCGCACCTGGCCGCCCTGGTAGCGGAAGTGAATGCTGTCGGCGAACACACCGCCGCGCTCGGTGCCGAGCCTGCGGACCGTCTTGAGGTTGTGTTTCCAGTACCGGCGGCAGCAGACCGCGGCGGCGAGCGGTTTCCCCTGCAGGACCCGGTTCGCGGTGTCGGACTGCAGGAAGGACCGGACCGGGACGTCGGTGGACAGCCACCAGGTGGGCGACCCGATGCATATCAGGTCGTAGTCCCGTCCGGTCACGACGTCGGGGATGGTGATCTTCGCCGGGCGGCGGCGGGGTGACTCCGCCGGGATCATCCCCACCAGTTCGCGGAACGGGTGCGGCATGGGGAACTCCTGGAACCGGCCGGCGTAGCGCGGGTCAGTGAACCCGATCGCGGCCAGGCTCACGTCACAGCCTCGACCGCGCAGCACCTCGGCCATGGCGTCGACCACCTTCTGTGTCTGGTTCGTGTACGTGAAGTAGACGAACAGCACAGAGGGCCGGCGAGCGGAATCCATCATGATCCTTCCCTACAGTCACCCTCACAGCCCCGGGCAGGGCTTCGATTTCCGGACGAGACGCGACCAACGGGTCATCGGCTCCGCACGGGAACCGTTCGACGCCGACCATCCCCGCATTCTCCCTGTATGAGCGAACTATGCGCCGAGCAGAAGCGTGCGGCATCACCCTCGGCAGGATGATTTCGCGGACCGCGGCTCGCTAAGAGCCGGCGTCGTCACGTGGGCCACTTCCGGCACCCACCCGCACCAAGCCCAGCTCAGGCCATCGATCGCCCGGCGGCTTCGTCGCGCCGATGAGCTTGCGGCTGGCAGCTGCCCGACATGGCGTGCGACCGGCGGCGAGAGGCATCAATAACGCCATGATCAAATCAGCCTTGGAAGACCGCGACCATTGTCCAGAAACGTTCGGGAGTTGATATGACGACGAGCCAATGAGTGACGAAGCGGATCTGGGAATCGGAAATGTAGCGTGTATTATAAAGAGGGGGGAAGTGAGATAAATGATGATCAATGTCATATTGCGCAGCATGGCCGTGTCGCCCGGATCGCCATGATCTCGCGCAGCCCCGACGGGGCCAGCGCCTCAGTGGCCGTCCGCGAGCCGACAGCCGAAGATGGTCATGGCCCTGATCGGCGCGGGGGCGGCGGCCCGTATCGTGCGGGACCGCCGTACCTACGAACGCCTGGTCGTCATCGCGATAGTGCTGGCTGCGGTGGCCGGTCTGGCCCGTGAAAATCAGGCTCGCTCGCAAGCGCGGATGGCTGCCTGGCTTAAGCGGACTCTGGGCGAATTAAGCGCTCAGTCATAGCTCCTCGTGCCGAGCGGCGGACGTGGTAGCGCGCGCTGGAATTCCGATCACGCGCGCAGGCGCGGGTTGCCGAGTACGACGATGGATCGGGGGCCGACGGCGACGCGGTCACCTGCCGTCCGGCTGGCCGCCGCGGATCCGGCCGGTGACGTGAGGTCGTAGCTGTCCAGTTCGATGTGCCACGCCGCCTGTTCCCTGGTGGCCGGCAGGACGAACTCGAGCGGTTCCCACCAGGCGTTCACCAGGACCAGGAAGTCGTCATCGACCATCAGCGAGCCATCAGCGGCCCGGTCCGGGTCGTCGCATCCGTCCAGGTACAACGCAACAGCCAGGGCGCTCGCGTCCGCCCAGTCGGCGCCGGTCATCTCGGTGCCCGCGGGAGTGAACCAGCGCAGCTCGGCGGCTTCAGCTCCGGCCAGGAACCGGCGGCGGCGGAACACCGGGTGGGCCAGCCGGAAGGCGATGAGCTGCCTGGTGAAGTCCAGCAATTGCTTGTCTGGCTGCGTCCAGTCGTACCAGGCGATCTCGTTGTCCTGGCAGTAGGCGTTGTTGTTGCCCTGCTGGGTGCGGCCCATCTCGTCGCCGCCGAGCAGCATCGGGATCCCGAACGACAGCAGCAGGGTGGTGAGCATCGCGCGGGACTGGCGCGCCCGCAGCGCCAGCACGGCGGGATCGTCGGCCGGGCCCTCCGCGCCGCAGTTCCACGAGCGGTTGTCGCTGGTCCCGTCGCGGTTGGACTCCCCGTTGGCCTCGTTGTGCTTGTCGTTGTAGGAGACCAGATCGCGCAGGGTGAAACCGTCATGGACCGTGATCAGGTTCACCGAGGCCGTCGGCCGCCGCCGGGCGCCGCTGTACAGATCCGACGAGCCGCAGAACCGGGCGGCGAACTCGCCGAGGCCGACCGGGTGGCTGCGCCAGAAGTCACGCATGCTGTCGCGGTACTTGCCGTTCCACTCGCGCCACACCGGCGGGAACCCGCCCAGGTCGTAGCTGTCCATCTGCCCGACGTCCCACGGCTCGGCGATCAGCTTGGCCCGGGACACGACGGGATCCTGGGAGACCATGTCGAGGAACGCCGACCTCTTCTCGAACTCGCCCTCCTGCCGGGCCAGGGCAGGAGCGAGATCGAACCGGAAGCCATCGACCCGCATGTCCGTCAGCCAGTAGCGCAGCGAATCCATGATCAGCTGCAGTGCCAGCGGGTCACCGACGTTGAGCGAGTTGCCACAGCCAGTCGTGTCGACGTAATGGTGCGCGTCGCCAGGTTCCAGCCGGTAGTACGCGGGGTTGTCGAGACCCCGATAGCAGAGCGTGGGACCCAGCTGATCCGCTTCCGCGGTGTGGTTGAAGACGACATCGAGCAGAACCTCGAGCCCGGCCCGGTGCAAGGCGTCGACCATGGCCTTGAACTCGGCGACCTGGCCGCCGGGCCGCCCCGCCCGTACCGCGGCCGAGTACCCCTGATGAGGCGCGAAATACCCGATCGTGTTGTAACCCCAGTAATTCGTGAGCCCTCGCGCCACCAGGAACGCCTCCGGCACGCTTTCGTGCACTGGCAGCAGCTCGACGGCGGTCACGCCGAGATCGAGCAGATGGCCGATGGCCGCCTCGTGCCCGAGCCCGGCATAGGTGCCGCGCAGCTCGGGTGGCACCCCCGGGTGACGCATCGTGAAGCCCTTGACGTGCACCTCGTAGATGACCGTGTCCGCGTAACGGCGCCTGGGCGGTGCGCCGTCGCTCCAGCTGAACGTCTCGTCCACGATGAGGCTGCGCGGCACGTGGGCCGACGAGTCGAGGGTGCTCGGCGCGTCGGGATCGTCGGCTGAGTATCCCAGCACCTCGGGCCCGAACGTAACGATCCCGCTGAAGGCTCGCGCGTAGGGGTCGAGCAGGAGCTTCGCGGGGTTGCAGCGCACGCCGTGAGCCGGGTCGTAGGGGCCGGTAGCCCGGTACCCGTAGGCCTGCCCCGCCCCGATGCCCGGCACAAAAGCATGCCAGACGCCTGCGTCGTAGTCCCGGAGCGGGACCTGCGTCTCCGCGCCGCCTTCGTCGAACAGGCAGAGCACCATCCCATCGGCGACGCCGGAAGCCACCGCGAAGTTCGTCCCGCCGTCGCGGACCGTCGCGCCCAGCGGGAACTGACTTCCGGGCAGCGCGGTGACGGCCTGCCCCGATACGGCGGTCATCGCTCGGTCTCCATGCCAATGCGGCGGATGACGTCTCCAACGGGATCGACGGCGCCATGCCGACGGCGGATCACGTCGGCGATCACCCCCGTCCAGCCGGTCTGGTGGAAAGCGCCGATCGCAGCGCCGTTGTCACCGTGGAAGTACTCACTGAAGATCAGGTTGTCGTGCCAGGCCGGATCGGTTTGCAGTCGCTCGGTCCCGCCGAAGCAGGGCCGCCGTCCCTCCGGGGCCGCGGGTGAAAATCGAGATGAGCCGGTCCTGCAGGTCGGCGGCGACCTTGTCCAGGGTCAGCCGCCTGCCCGACCCGGTCGGATACTCGATCGTGAACTCGTCGCCGAAGAACCGGTGGTAGCGCTCCAGCACGCTGATCACCAGGTAGTTCAGCGGGAACCAGACCGGGCCGCGCCAGTTGGAGTTCCCGCCGAACATGGCCGTGGTGGACTCGGCCGGCTCGTAGTCGATGCTCGCCCGGATGCCCTCGACGTCGAGCACGTAGGGATGCTCGCGGTGGTAGGCCGACAGGGCCCGCAGGCCGTGCGGGGACAGGAACTCGCTCTCGTCGAACAGCTTGGTGAACAGCTTCTCGAGCCGGCCCACGCCCGCCAGGCTCAGCAGCATCCGCTGCTCCCCGCGCTCCCCGCGCACCATGCCGACCTCATGGAGCTTCTCCCGGTCCGCCAGGCCCCGCCGCCCCAGGAAGTCGGCGAACTGCTTGCCGACCACCAGCGACTGCTGGAGATCATTCTCGCCGATGACCGCGGCCGCCAGGACCGGGATGATGCCGACCATCGACCGGACCTTCACCGGCACGACCGCCCCGCTCGGCGTCACGAGCCTGTCGTAGTAGAGCCCGTCGGTCTCGTCCCACAGCCCGAGGCCGTCCAGCGCCTCGCTGATCGCGGCGAAATGCTCCATGAACTTCAGCACGAGATCCGTGCCCGGCCGCTGGCCGGACCGGTTCAGGATCACTGCCATGGAGGCCATCGCGATCGCGTAGAAACCCATCCACCCGGTGGCGTCGGACTGCTCCAGGACGCCGCCGACCGGCAGGTGCGATCGGTCGATCGGGCCGATGTTATCCAGCCCCAGGAAGCCGCCCTCGAACAGGTTGTTGCCCTCGGCGTCCTCCCGGTTCACCCACCAGGTGAAGTTGACCAGCAGCTTGTCGAAGACCCGGCTGATGAAATCGATATCGCGGGCGCCGTCGATCGCGAACACCTCCACGGCGGCCCACGCCTGCACCGGCGGGTTCACGTCACCGAAGTCCCACTCGTAAGCGGGCAGCGCGCCGTTCGGGTGCTGGAACCACTCCCGGCACAGCAGGATCAGCTGGTACTTGGCGAACGCCGGGTCCACGTGCGCCAGCGCGACGCAGTGAAACGCCAGGTCCCACGCGGCGAACCACGGGTATTCCCACTTGTCCGGCATCGACATGATGTCGAAGGCGTCAAAATTGCGCCACCGGGAGTTCCGGCCCGGTCAGCCGCTGCGCCGGCGGCGTCGGCTGGGTCGGGTCGCCGTCCAGCCACCGGGCCACGTCGTAGTAGAACAGCTGCTTGCTCCACAGCATCCCGGCGAACGCCTGGCGCATCACCAGCGCCTCGTCGGCGCTGGCGCCGTCCGGGGTCAGCTCGGCGTAGAACTCGTCGGCCTCGGCCCGCCGTTGCGCGATCACCTGGTCGAACGGGCGCCGAGCGGGTCGCTCGCCGTCCCGCTGGCCGCCTTCGCAGGCGGCGTTCGCAGCCGCAGCCGCAGCTCGGCCGTCTCGCCGGGCTGGACCGTCAACTGGTACCAGAATGAGCACTTAGTGCCCGTGCGCTCGGGATTGACGGTGGCCGCCCCGCTCACCACGTGGTCGTTGATGCCGTCCTTGGGGTACGGCGTGATCGGCGCGGCGCCGAACAGCCGTTGCTCGTTGGTCTCGTTCTCGCAGAACACCGCCGTCGGCAGCGTCCCTCCCGATCCAGGGCCGGCCAGCAGCTCCATCGGACCCAGGAACGGATGGTCGATGCCCACCGCCGAATCACCCACCGCCCGCATGGCCGGCTTGGGCGCGCCGGTGTCCCAGGACCAGGTGTTGCGGAACCACGCGGTCGGCAGCACGTGCAGGGTGGCCGGCTCCGGGCCCGCGTTGGTCACCTGAACGGCCATCAGCAGGTCGTCCGGCGCGGCCTTGGCGTAGTGCACCTCGACGATCCAGTACCGGTCGCCATCGAATACCCCGGTATCCAGCAGCTCGTACTCGGGCTCCTCGCGGTTACGGGACCCGTTCTGGTCGATGAGATCCTGATAAGGGAACTCGGCCTGCGGATAGTGGTAGCGCCACCGGTTCCAGGCATGGCTCGGGATCGCGTCGAGGTACCACCAGTACTCCTTGACGTCCTCCCCGTGATTGCCCTGCGCCCCGGTCAGCCCGAACGCCCGCTCCTTCAGGATCGGGTCCCGGCCATTCCACAGCGCCAAGCCAAGGCAGAGCCGCTGCTCGATGTCACAGAACCCGGCCAGCCCGTCCTCGCCCCACCGGTAGGCACGCGACCTGGCCTGATCATGCGGCAGGTAATCCCATGCCTCACCATCCGCGCTGTAGTCCTCGCGGACCGTCCCCCACTGCCGCTCGCTGACGTAGGGACCCCACCGGTACCAGTCACCGGCCTGGCGAAGCCCGTCCTCCAGCCTGCCGAATCCTGCCACTCGCTCGCGTTCGGCGCCCACCGTAGCCTCCTCCGCCTCGGTGCATTCCTGCACCGGATACCCGGCACCGACCTCGTGATCTGGCCCGATCGCAGCGGACCGAAGCGGAGCTTCACAGTCGGCGTCGGTGCCTTTCTAGCAATCGGACCAGACTGGTTCAACACCCGAGAAGGATGATGTTTCCGCCCTATCACTCATCCCCCAGGCGCGCGAATAACGACTATTCGCTATGCCCAATGTTTCCTGCATCTGTCTGGCCCATGAATAGTTAGCAAACTAAGCCCAACGGGATCGGCGGCGCATCGAAGCCCGGCCCGGACGTGTGTCGCTGGCCCAGGCGCCCGTAGGCGGACCGTTCAGATGATGGGCAGCGCGCCGCCTTCGGCGGCCTCGGTCTCCGCCTTGTCCGGCACGCCCCGCACCATGATTATGATCACCACGGCGATGGCCGCGCCGATCAGGTCGCCGAAAACGTAGACCCACCAGCCGGTGAAGTTGGCGCCCACGATGTCAGGCCCGAGCGTGCGGGCCGGATTCATCGACGAGCCGCTGATAGGGCTGGCGAACAGGCCAAGCAGCGCCACCGTGGAGCCGACCGCGATCGCGGCATTGTGGCCGATGCTCCGGCCGCCCGTCGCCGTGTGCAGGATCACGCTGACCAGAATCGTGGTCAGCACGATCTCCATGACGAATGCTCGCCAGTCTCCGCCAGGTTTGGCGATCGGATAGTTCCCGCCCGCGCTGACGTTGCCGAACATGGCCTGCAGGAACAGCGCAGCGCCGATGGCCCCGGCGAACTGGGCCACCCAGTACGGCAGCACCCAGGACCGCGGGAATACCCGGCGGGCGGTGAACGCGAAGGTCACCGCGGGATTGATGTGCAATCCCGACAACGGGCCCCAGGCGTAGATCAGCGCCATCACCAGGGCGCCCGGCGCGATCACCGCGGCGGTCCGGCTGATCGGACCGCCGCCCGCGTACTGGTTGATGACGCCCGATCCGGCGGCCACCGTCACCAGCATGAAGGTACCGAGAAATTCGATGATCAGCCGGATCCACAGCGGCCGCTGCTTGAGCGTGTCTTCTTCAAACCTGATCAGGTACTGGCGCCGGACGGCGGCGGCGTGCTCCTCGTCAGGCCCGGTTACCGACGCAGCCACGGTCACCCTCCCTCGACGATGCGGTGCTGGATGGTCACCGGGTCTGGACGCGGCCCGGCTCAGGCCAGGACCTTGGCCTTCTCGCGCTCGAACTCCTCGGCGGAGATGACTCCCCGGTCGCGCAGGTCGGCCAGCTTGGCCAGTTGGTCCGCGGTACTGGTCCCGGCGGCCTCCTGGATATAGGTGCGCGCCGCCTGGTCCTGGCGATAGGCCTGCTGCTCCGCGCGCTCGTGCATCTTGCCGCCCCGGGCGATCAGGTAGACCAGCACGCCCAGGAACGGGATGATCACCACGAACAGCACCCACAAGGCCTTCGCCCAACCGGACAGATCATGACTGCGGAAGATGTCAATAAACACCCAGATCAGCAGCCAGATCCACACCACCCACATGAAGAACCAGAGCATCGTCCAGAAGAGGTTCAGCAACGGATACGACGACGACGAAGCGGCCAGAATCATTCCTTCTCCTTAGCGCCAAGGGAACGGCCATACGGGCACAGGGCTACGGCGCCGTGCTCACCGTCCCCGTCCAGCATTCGCCGCGGGCGGACCACCGGCATCACCCGCCACGGGTGAGCCAGCCAGCCCAGCCGCCCTATCCGCCTGCACAGGTTCATGTCAGCCCGAACGCGCCGGGTGCCTGGCGGCCAGGTCGCCCCGGGCAGCGGATGTCCAGCCAGCGGTCACGGGCAGCCACCCCTACTACGCTGGGCCGGTACTACTGTACCTAGAATTGGTTAGCTTTACATGAGTCAAACGTCTGTATCATCACTCGTTACGTGTGATAATGGTAAGCATGAGGCTTTCGGAGGAGCAACTCAGCGAACTGCGGACGGCAATCAAGCCAGGTAACTATGACGGATCAGTTTCAGCCAGGGCACAGATCGTGCTATGGCACCACGAGGGTTACCGGAAAGCTGACATCGCGGAGATGTCGGGTGCGTCGCGGCCAACGATCGACAAGTGGATTGACCGGTACGCTCTATATGGGCTCGGCGGGCTTACCAGTGAGACGTCCCCTGGCGGGCGGAGGACGATTCCCGGGTCTATCCGGGGCCGTGTGCTGGCGCTGACCAGGCAGACGCCGCCGGAGGAGCTGGGGATCTCGCACTGGACGTCGGTGAAGATGGCCGCTTACATCAAGAAGACCGAGGGGATCTCGGTTTCTCAGCCGTGGGTTTCGCGGCTGTGGCGGGAGCACGGGCTGCAGCCGTGGCGGCAGGGAACATTCAAGATCAGCAAAGATCCGGACTTTGAGGAGAAAGTGCGTGACGTGACTGGTCTCTATCTGAATCCGCCGGAGGGCGAGGCAGTCGTGTCTGTGGACGTCAAGTCCGGGATCCAGGCCTTAGACCGGACGCAGCCGCTGCTGCCGGTTGCTTTCGGGAAGAGCGAGAAGCGCACGCATGATTACAAGCGGAACGGCACGACTGACATGTACGCCGGGTTCGATATCGTCACGGGCAAAGCCTGGGCCGGCGAGCCCAGGCGGCCGCCGATCACGAAGCCAAGAGAGCTAGGGTCATACCGCCTCGTGGCCCTCAGGCTTCGTGCATACAAACCAGGTCCGATTCTCGTTATCGGCACCGGCGATGCTACCGTCACTGACGATGGTACTTATCTTGGAAAACCTCTCTTCGAGCGCTTTCCGTACCTTGTCGTGCGCAAATGACGTCGTGCGGATGACCTGTGAGATCAGTGCGTACTTGCCGCTCGATTGGCGTTCAAATACTTCAATTTCCCAGTCGAAAATGACCCGGCCAACGGACCGGACTGTAATCAGCAGATAATTATCGCCGAATTGCTGGGTGGTACGCTGGCCGCTGGCCAGCACCTCGAGCTCGCGCAAGGTAATCATGTCGAAAATGAGCACGCCGCCGCCGTTCAGGTGCCGGTAAGCGCAGTCGAAGAAGGCCTCCCAAGCCGGGAAGTCAAGCAGGTGGTTGAGGCCGTGGTAGACGCAGACGACAGCGTCGAAGGTCGCACTGATAGTGAAGTCGCTCATGTCGGCCAGGTATAGCGGCGTACCATCAGGCAATTTCTTACGCGCAGCGGCCAGCATGGCCGGCGAAATATCCAGGCCGCTCACCTGATACCGGCCCGCGAGCGCCGCGATAATCCCGCCGGTCCCGCAGGCCACCTCAAGGAGTGTCGCGGCCCGACCGCAAGCGCGCTCGATAATCCTGTCAATAAGAGCTGCCTCGGTAGCACAGTCTCCAGTTACGGCATCGTAATACGTCGCAAGTGGGTCATAAGCTACCATGTTCCCGAGACTATCCGGGGTGCTTGGAATGACGCAATCGCCCCCCCTGGCCGCGTTTGGCCAGCCGTCTGGGGAAGAAGAGTCATTCAGATGGGACCGCCTATGCCCGGGCCGGACCGGGACCGTGCCGGCCGCGTCGGTCCCTTCGTGACTTTCGCCGAGCACGTGCGCCCCGGTGGCGTGGTAGCTCGCTGGGAATCCCGCCGCCACCGCAAGCACCTGCGCGCCGCGCCGGCCGGTTCGACCTGGTGGGCGCCCGCGAGCCGCGGATGGTGGATCGCCGTGCTCTTCGCCGTGGGATCGGTACTCTTCGCCCTCGGTGCCGTACCCGGGTACACAAGCGCCGTCGGGGCTCGCTGGGACGCGCTGACCTTCTTTATCGGCTCGCTGTTCTTCACCGCGGCCGGGTTTCTGGCTTACCGGGAGGCCGTGGATGCCGGGCCGCAGGTGCCCGGTTCCGCCCGGCGGCGGTTCTTTGTCTTCCAGTACCGCAGGATCGACTGGTGGGCGACCGCCGTGCAACTGGCCGGGACCGTTTACTTCAACATCAGCACCGGCAACGCGACGCGGGTGGACCTGACCGCCCAGGCCGCGAACCAGCACGTATGGCGGCCCGATGCGGTCGGCTCGGTCTGCTTCCTGGTCGCCAGCCTGCTGGCCTGGCTCGAGGTCTGCCACGGCTGGCTGGCCTGGCGGCCCAGGTCATGGTCGTGGTGGATCACGCTGGCGAACCTGATCGGATCCATCGCCTTCGGCGTCTCGGCGGTGGCCGGCTACATCAGCCCGGCCACCGGCCAGCTGCACAACGCCGAGCGGTCGAACCTGGGCACCTTCATCGGCGCGCTCTGTTTCCTCGCCGGCGCGCTGCTGCTGTTGCCCGAACGGACCGAGGAAGTCACCGCCGCGCTGACCACTTCCGGCGCGCGCGGCACACATTCTTGACCACCTCGGTCCTGGCCGGAACTCTTCCGAAGTCATCCATGATGGGTGATGTCGTCCTTTGCCGCCGCTGGTGAGCATGGCGGGGAACTGTGCCTCTTGCCGACATGCGTGCCAGCCTGCGGCGATCCCGGCGGCCACGGTCCCCGACCAAGGAGAGCCATCATGCCCCTGCATGACCGCGACACCATCCGTCAGCAGCTGGAGGACTCGGTGTTCGCCGGGCGCGACCTGACCAGACCGGTACCGAAGTACCGGTTCCCGCAGAGCGAGACGCTGCCTGCCGAGGCGTTCCAGGTGGTATCTGATGAGCTGATGCTCGACGGCAATGCCCGCCAGAATCTGGCCACGTTCTGCCAGACGTGGGCCGAGCCCGAACTCGTCGCCCTGATGGCGTTGTCGCTGAACAAGAACATGATCGACAAGGACGAGTATCCGCAGACCGCGGAGGTCGAGCGGCGCTGCGTCCACATGCTGGCCGACCTCTGGCATGCCCCCGAGGCCGCCAATGCCGTGGGTGCTTCCGCCATCGGATCATCAGAGGCCTGCATGCTGGCCGGCATGGCGGCCAAATGGCGGTGGCGGTCCAAGCGCCAGGCCGAGGGCAAGCCGGCCGACCGGCCGAACATGGTGTGCGGCCCGGTACAGGTGGTGTGGCATAAGTTCGCGCGCTACTGGGACATCGAAATGCGCGAGGTCCCGATGTCTCCCGGTCATTACGCCATGGATCCAGCCGACATGCTGGAACGGGTCGATGAGAATACGATCATGGTCGTCCCGACGTTCGGCGTCACCTACACCGGTGCCTATGAGCCAGTGCAGGCCCTGGCCACTGCGCTCGACCGGCTCCAGGCGGAGACCGGCCTGGACATCGACATTCACGTCGACGGGGCCAGCGGCGCCTTCCTGGCCCCGTTCTGCGCGCCTGACGTGGTGTTCGACTTCCGCCTCCCCCGGGTCAAGTCGATCAGCACTTCGGGGCACAAGTTCGGGCTCGCTCCGCTGGGCGTCGGCTGGGTCCTGTGGCGAGACCGCCAAGAACTACCCGAAGAGCTGGTGTTCCACGTCAACTACCTGGGCGGCGACATGCCGGTCTTCCAGATCAACTTCTCCAGGCCGGCAGGCCAGATCATCGCGCAGTACTACAACTTCCTCCGCCTTGGTCATGAGGGTTACCAGCGCATCCATGACGCTTCCTACGCGATCGGCCAGTATCTCGCCGCCGAGATCGTCAGGCTCGGCCCGTTCGAGCTGCTCTGTGACAGCAACCCGGCCACCGGGATCCCGACGGTCACCTGGCGGATCCGCGAAGGCGAGGACCCCGGCTACACCCTGTTCGACCTGGCCGACCGGCTGCGCACGCGCGGGTGGCAGGTACCCGCCTACACCCTCACCGGGACCGCCGCCGACATTGCGGTACAGCGCATCCTGGTCCGGCTGGGCGTAAGCCGGGATATGGCCTCGCTGCTGCTGGACGACTTCAGGGACACCGTGGCGCATTTCTCCAGGCACCCGGTCACGGTGCCCATGTCAAAGGAGGAGTCGAGCGGGTTCAGCCATCTGTGAGCCTCCTCCCCTCAGCGGACGCCTGGCCCGGCCGCCGGCCTCAGGCCAGGACCTTCGCCTTCTCGCGGTCGAACTCCTCAGCCGAGATGACTCCCCGGTCGCGCAGGTCAGCCAGCTTGGCCAGCTGATCCGCGGTACTGGTCCCGGCCGCTTGCTGCACATAAGTCCGAAGGGCCTCGTCTTGCTGGGCGGCCTGTCGTTCCGCGCGCTCGTGCATCTTGCCGCCCCGGGCAATCAGGTAAACCAGCACGCCCAGGAACGGCAGGATCACCACGAACAGCACCCACAGGGCCTTGGCCCAGCCGGACAGATCATGACTGCGGAAGATGTCGATGAACACCATGATCAGCAGCCAGATCCAGATCACCCACAGAAAGACTTCGAGTATCGACCAGAAGATGTTCAGCAGCGGGTACGAACTCGACGAAGCGGCCAGTAGCATTTCTTCTCCTTCGCGCCTCGGGGGACGGCCATGGGGCCACGTGGCTACGGCGCCGGGCTCGCCGTGCAGGCACAGCATTCGCCGCCCGACGATCACCGGCATCACCCGCCACGGGTGAGACGACAAGCCGAAAGCCGTGTCCGGCCGCCCAGCGCCGCGGTGCGCAGCCTTGCTGCGGGCCCGTAAACTCGCCTCAGCGGGTGATGCGGCGCTGATGCCTGGCATGTCATGGTCACCGCAGGCGGCTTAACTCGGTGACGCGAGGTACTTCTGAGGCGCAAGTGGCCCGGCCGGGTGATCACCGGACCGGCACCGGTCACGGCGAGCCGGTGACAGGAGGCCCAGGGCATGGCGGAGCAGCTGCCGAGCTGGACTGATGGGACAGCGAAGGCGCAGATCCTGGAGTTCGTGCGGTCGGTGACCGAGCCGGGAGCTTCGTTTGTGCCCCCGGCGGACCGGATCGCGGCGTTCGACAATGACGGCACGTTGTGGTGTGAGAAGCCGATGTGCCCGCAGGCCGATTTCCTGCTGCGGCGCTGGGAGGAGATGGTACTGGCGCATCCGGGCCTGGCCAGGAAGCAACCGTGGAAGGCTGTGGCCGGGGGCGACCAGGCCTGGCTGGCGGGGATCCTGGCGCATGTTCCCGAGCTGGCCAGGGGCGTGACGGAGGCCTATGCGGGGATCACCGTGGAGGCGTTCGAGAAGGCCGTGCGGGCGTTCTTCGATACCGCGCGCCATCCGGTACTTGGCGTCCGCTACACCAGGCTCGGCTACCGGCCGATGCGGGAGCTGATCGAGCTGCTCACGGCCAGCCAGTTTGAGGTCTATATCTGCTCGGCGGGCGGCCGGGACTTCGTCCGGGCGGTGGCCGGGCAGATGTACGGCATCCCCCGGCAGCGGGTGATCGGCTCGGGCGCCACCCTGGAGTACCGGCACGGCGAGGTGTACCGGACCCGGGGCGTGGAGCAGCCGGTCGACGATGGCCCTGGCAAGCCGGTGCACATCTGGACCCGTACCGGGCGCAAGCCGCTGCTCGCGGGCGGGAACGCCGACGGGGACGCCGCGATGCTCCGGACGGCCCGGTTCGGCCTGCTGATCCGCCACGACGACGCCGGGCGGGAGTTTGCTTACGACGCGGGTTCGGAGAAGGCTCTGGCTAAGGCGAGGGAACGTGGCTGGACGGTCGTGAGCATGCAGAACGACTTCAAGGTGGTCTTTGACCTGTGAGCACAGTTAAGCCCGGCGTGGGCGCCGCGGCACCGAACCTGCCGCCGGCTTATGTCAGCCCGCCCAAGCATCTGGCCGAGGCGGCCGGGCCTGTGCTGACGGTGCCGGGCGCTCCGCTGGCGTTCCACCTGATGGCCAAGCCGACCGGGGCGATCTGCAACCTTGACTGTGAGTACTGCTTCTTCCTGTCCAAGGAGATGCTGTACCCGGGCTCCCGGTTCCGGATGGCCGCCGATCTGCAGAAGACCTATATCCGGCAGCTGCTCGAGGCCCACGCGCGGGCGCCGGAGGTCGTGGTGGCCTGGCAGGGCGGCGAGCCGACGATGATGGGCCTGGATTTCTTCCGCCGTGCCATCGACCTGGAGCGCCAGTACGCGCGGCCGGGGCAGCGGATCCTGAACACGATCCAGACCAACGGCACCCTGCTGGACGACGAGTGGGGGGCGTTCCTGAAGGCCAACGAGTTCCTGGTCGGGATCTCGATCGACGGGCCGCGGGAGATGCACGATGCCTACCGGGTCGACAAGGGCGGCAAGCCGACGTTCGACCGGGTCATGCGGGGCCTGGAGGTGCTGAAGCGGCACCAGGTCGACTGGAACGTGCTGACCACCATCCACGCCGTCAACGGGGACCACGGCCGTCAGGTGTACACCTTCTTGCGGGACGAGCTGGGCGCGACGTTCATCCAGTACATCCCCATCATCGAACGGGCCACCGAGCAGTCCCTGCCCATCGCTGACGCCGGCTGGGGCAGCGGGGTCAAGGGACGGCCCCTGTACACCCAGGAGGGGGACCTGGTCACGCACCGATCGGTCGGGCCGGCGCAGTACGGCAGGTTCCTGATCGACGTGTTCGAGGACTGGGTCCGCCGTGACATCGGCACCGTCTATGTCCAGATGTTCGACACCGCGCTGGCGAACTTCTGCGGCGAGGGCGGCGGGATGTGCGTGCACGCCGAGACCTGCGGGCTACAGCTGGCCCTGGAGCACACCGGCGACCTGTACTCCTGCGACCACTACGTCGAGCCCGGCTACCTGCTGGGCAACATCAACGACACCCACATGCTGGAACTGATCACCTCGCCCGCCCAGCGCAAATTCGGGCAGGACAAGCACGACACCCTCACGCAGTACTGCCGGGATTGCGACGTGCGGTTCGCCTGCCACGGCGGCTGCCCCAAAGACCGGTTCGCCACCTCCCCCTACGGCGAGCCCGGCCAGCACTACCTGTGCCCCAGCTACAAAGACTTCTTCCACCATGTCCGCCAGCCCATGCAAGCCATGGCCGGCCTGCTCCGGGCGAACCAGGCCCCCGCCGAGCTGATGGCGATCTACGCCAGGCAAGACGCCCGCCGCGGCCGCAACGACCCCTGCCCGTGCGGCAGCGGCCGCAAGTGGAAGCGGTGCCACGGCGACAATCCCGGCGGGGCCACGCGCGCGGGACCATAATGGCCTCACGCAGCAGGCTCGCGGCACTCGGAGGGCAGTTGGTCCTGCATGGCTGAAGACCTCGCGAGTCGCACGGGCTCCGCTGCAGAGCCGCATCTGGCGGGCGGCTGGCGCTCGGTCCTGCTCGCTCCCGTCGGCGACGGCCAACGGCGTCGGCGCGGAAGCGACGGAGCGCGCTTGGTCGGCGCCATTCTCGCCCTGGTGTGCTGTGTAGTCCTCATCCATTACAACTCCCGCGTAGACCGGGCCATCATCGCCGTCATCCATCCCCCGCCGCGGAGCATCACCTGGCTGGTGACGTTGGTCTACGATGCCGGGGCCTTCGGCGTCACGATCGTCCTGGTGGGGCTGGCCCTGATCGCACGCCGCTGGGTGATCGCCCGCGACATTGCCTTGAGTGCGGTCGGCACCGCGGCAGTGAGCGGAATCCTCATCCTCCTGCTCGGCAGCCACGGCGGGAGACCAAGCGGAATCCTGATCAACGGCTACGTGGTAAGTTTCCCGGTCCTGCAGATCGCCCTGTTCATGGCCGTCGCCACGGCAGCGTTGCCCTACCTGGCGCGCGGCTTGCAGCGCCTCATCGAGATCTTCATTGCCTTGGTAGCCATGGCCTCAGCAGTCGGAGGTCACGGCCTGCCGGTCAATGTACTCGGGAGTCTGGCCATCGGCTGGGGGGTGACCGCGGTGGTCCGGCTCATCTTCGGCTCGCCGCTCGGCCTCCCGTCAACCGAGGATGTGCAGGCGCTACTCGATGAGCTCGGCATCCGCACGGGCCACGTGCAACCGGTGGCCCGGCAGGTCTGGGGAGTAGCGAAGTACGAAGCCACCGATACGAGCCGAGCGGATCCGCCCGCGGAGCGCCTCAGCATATCCGTCTACGGACGGGACGCCGCTGACGCCAAGCTCCTGACCAAGGTAGGACGGTTCCTGTTCTACCGGGACTCCGGACCGAGCCTCACGCTGACCCGGCTTCAGCATGTCGAACACGAGGCGTACCTCACCATGCGGGCTGCCCAGCTGGGCGCGGCGGTGCCCGAGATCGTCGCGGCCGGGACGGCGGGACCCTCGAAGGACGCGCTGCTCGTCTACCGTTTGCCGGCCGGGACGAGGCTGTCCGAGACCGACGCCAGCGACATAACTGACGCCGCTCTTGATGACCTCTACCGTCAGCTACTGACTCTCCGGCGTGCCCGCATCGCGCACGGCGCGATCAGTGGTGACGTCCTGATGGTCGACCCGGCCGGGCAGACCACCGTGCTATCGGACTTCCGCAACGCCACCTCGAACGCGACGGCCGATCAGCTCGATCGTGACCTGGCCGGCGCCCTCGCGGCCTCGGCGGTCAGCGCAGGCGCGCAGCGTTCCGCCGAGTCCGCGGCCAGGTGCCTGGATCCGGGCGAGCTAGGCGGCGCACTCCAGCGTCTACGGCGGGCCGGGCTCGACCCCGTACTGAGCCGGAGCCTGCGGGGGCGCCGCGGCCTGCTGGAAGAGGTCAGGAAACAGGCCGCGCAGGCCAAGTCGATCGACGTGCCCAAGCTGGTGGAGCCCCGCCGGGTGAGCTGGCCAACGTTGATCATGGTAGTCGGCACGCTGATCGGCGGCTGGGCGCTCGTCGGCGTCCTGATTGACGTCTCCAAGTCCTTCGATACCGTGCTCGGGGCCGACTGGCTGTGGGTTATCGCAGCATTCATCCTGGCCCAGCTCGCGTACGTGGCATCGGCCGTCGAGGCCGTCGGGAGCGTGGCCGGGGTGCTCCCGTTCGGGCGGGTGGTGGCCGTGGAGGTCGCCAACTCATTCAGCGCGCTGGCCGGCGGGACAGCGGCCGTCTTCGCCACCCGGGTGCGCTTCTTCCAGCAGCAGGGCTACGACGCCTCGGTGGCGCTGAGCTCGGGGGCCATCATGGCCTCCTCCAGCTGGATCGCCATCGCGGTGCTGACCATCGTGTCATTGCCGTTCGCCTGGGGGTCCATCGATCTCGAGGTCACCCCCCAGTCGGGCGGAGACTCGAAACTTGTGTGGATCATCCTGGCCGTGGTGGTGCTGGTCGGCCTGGTGGCCGGCCTGGCGCTGGCCGTGCCCAGATTCCGCAGGCTGGCTGCCGAGCACCTGCGGCCCAGGGTGAGCGCCATCTGGGGCAACCTCAAGGACGTGGCCCGCTCTCCCCGGAAGCTGGTGCTGCTGGTGGGCGGCTCGTTCGCCCAAGAGCTAGTGGTGGCCATGTGCCTGTCCGTCTCGCTGCGGGCCTTCGGCGACCATCTCCGGCTGCCCACCCTGATCGTGGTCATCACGCTGGCCGGGATCATCGGCGGTATCTCGCCGTCGCCCGGCGGCATGGGCGTAGTAGAGGCAGGCATGATCCTCGGCCTCACGGCGGCGGGCGTCTCGGAGGCCGACGCCACGGCCGCGGTTTTCATCCAGCGCCTGTTCACGTCGTACCTGCCGCCCATCTGGGGCTGGCTCACCCTGGTCTGGATGCGAAAGCGGGAGTATCTCTGACCAGACTGGCCGACGGGATCTGGTGGCGGGCCAACGACAGAACTCGCTGGCCAGTGGTTATGGGTCGCTGACGGGGTGTGGGTTCCCGGGTTAAGCGGGCTGATCTCCCGATGCTTTGGGTGGTTTGGGGGGTTTGCTGAGGATTAGCTGTGCGGCCTGCCGGGAGACTTGTTCCATCTCGTCGATTAGCCGGCGCAGTTCGCGCTGGTTGGCGATCCATTCGGCGTAGCGGGCGGCCTGGCCAGCGGTGAGACGCTCGGTTACTGTCTTGCCGGCGACTTTGCGGGTGAGCTGGTAGTAGGGGCCGTGCGGGCGGGGCGGGTCGGCCTGGCAGTGGCAGCCGGGCTTGCCGCAGGTGGTGTAGCGGCGGACCAGGCTGCCGGAGACGGCGAAGCCGATCTGGCCGATGCGGGCGGCCAGGGCGTGGTGGCGGCGGCGCAGCTGGGGCAGGTTTTCGGCCATGTGGTGATTGTCCCGCGCGCCTGCCGGGTTCCGGGCCTGTCAGTATCTAGGCTGTCATCGGGGGCTGGGCGGAGGCGGGCAGTGATGACGGCGGCGGCCAGGCCGTGGCAGGACGCGCTGCTGGCTGGCGTGCCGATGGCGGCGCGGGAGCTGCCGCGGGCCCGGTCGGTGCTGGCGGGGCTGGCGCGGTTCGCTGCGGGTCAGGGGATCGCGGCGTCGCCGGAGTGGCTGCTGGACTTTGACGTGGTGGAGGCGTTTTGCGTCCGTGGCTGCGCGGGGCGGGCTTCTTCTACCTGCGGGACGTACCGGTCGGTGCTGTATCTGCTGGCCGCGCCGGTGCATGGGGTGGCAGGGCGGCGGGGGACGCCGTTCGCGGGCTCGGGGGCGCTGGCGCCGTACCAGCTCACGGAGCGGGCTGAGCTGGCCGCGGTGGCCGCCGCGCAGCGTGACCCGGCCCGGCGCGCCTCGGCGCTGGCGATGGTGGTGTTCGGGATCGGCGCGGGGCTGCGGCCCGGCGAGCTGGCCGCGCTGCGCGGCGCCGACGTCGCCCGGGCCGGCGGCCAGGTCATCGTGCACGTCACCGGCGGCCCGGCGGCCCGCACAGTGCCTGTGCACCCGCGTTACGCGGGCCGGGCGCTGGCGCTGGCCCGCGCGGCGGGCGGGCAGTTCGTGTTCTGCCCCGGTCCGGCGAACCGCGGCTATAAGAACTTCGTCAATGTCTTCGCCGCGCGGCTGGCCGCTGACCCGGCCGCGCCGCGGATGTCGGCGGGCCGGTGCCGGGCCAGCTTCATCTGCGACCACCTGGCCGCCGCCACCCCGGTGCCGGTGCTGCTGGAGGTCAGCGGGATCACCGAGCCTGAATCCCTGGCCCGGTATGCCCGCCACGTGCGCGGCGTGAACGCCTCGAAAGCGGCGCTGCGGGCCCGCTGCCGCGCGGAGCGCGCGCCGTGACCGGCGGGCTGAGGCTGCCGCCGGGTGGCGGCGGTATCAGCGACGATGTGGTGGCCTTCGCCGCCGAGCTCATCGACCGCAGCGGCAAGGCCCCGGGGATTGAGGCCGCGCTGGCTCACCGCACCGGCCGCCCCCGCCCGCTCCCGGTGCGCGCGGTGCTCACCGCGCTTTTGTGCCTGGCGCTGGAGGACCGGCCGCTGTTCTTGACCGAGGCCAGCCGGCTGCTGTTCCGCCGGCTCAGCGGCACCTCCCGGGCGCTGCTGGAGGTCACGGGCACCGCCAGCGGCCGCCGCGGCTTCCTGGCCGCTTACCGGCGGGTCCGGTACTGTTTCGGCGCCATCTGCTCGGTCATGGACCCCTCGGCCCTGCCGAAGAACCGCCGTCTCACCGCGGACGACCTCGCAAAGCGCACCAAGCCGATGACTCCCGCCCAGACCGCCAGAGCCCGCGGCCGGCTCGAAGCATTCCTCAACTCCCTGCTCGAAGCCAGCCTGTCTGTCCTGGACCAGGAAGAATCCGCCGCCTACGACGGCGCCGCCGGCCTGGACGCCACCCCGGTGCCCCTATTCTCCCGCGGCCCTTCCAAGCGCACCGGCCTATCGGCCAGCGACCCCGACGGCGGCTGGTACGTCCGCGAGGGCGACCACCGCGACCACGAAGACGACAAGGGCAAGCCGCTGCGGAAAATCGCCTGGGCGCTGGAAGCCACCATCGCCACCACCGCCCGGCCGCCCGGCGCCCCGCCCGACACCCCGAACCTCGCCGCCGGCCTGGCCGTCACCCGGCCCGGCGAAGACCCTGGCGGCACTGGCGCCCGGGTCCTGGCCTCCGTCGCCGCCCGCGGCCACAAGACCGGGTGGCTCGGCTACGACCGCGCCTACACCCAGGCCCTGCCCGCGCGGTTCCACCTCCCCGCCCGCGCGCTGGGCTACCAGCCGGTCATGGACTACCGCACCGACCAGCCCGGCATCCAGGCAAACACCAGCGGAGCATTACTCGTCGAGGGCACCTGGTACTGCCCCGCCCTGCCCGAACCGCTGATCACCGCCACTACCCGGCTGCGCGACCACGCCATCACCCGCGACCTCTACGACCAGCAGATCGCCGCCCGCGCCTGTTACCAGCTCAAGCACAAAGACGGGCCCGACGCTGACGGATACCAGCGGCTAGCCTGCCCCGCCACCGGCAACCACCCCGGGCTGATCTGCCCGCTGCGCGCAGCCTCGCTGTCACCACGCGACGGCCGGCCCAAGATCCTGCAGCCACCACAAGAACCGCCCAGGCTCTGCCACCAGACCGCCATCACCATCGCACCCGGCACCGGCGCCCGCTACCGCCAGGACCTGCCCTACGCCAGCCCTGCCTGGCACGCTCGGTACGCCACCTTGCGCAACACCATCGAAGGCCTCAACGGCTACGTCAAAGACACTGCCCACGAAGCCCTCGCCCAGCCAGCCCGGCGCCGCGTCCGCGGCATCGCCGCCCAGTCGATCTTCACCGCGCTGCTGCTGACCGCCGCGAACATCCGCAAAATCCGCGCTTGGCGGGCGCTGACCCCTGACGAAAAGAAAACCACCGCCCGCCGGGCACGCCGACGCCGCTCAAGCCTCCGCGACTACCTCCCCGACGGCTAGCAAGCGCCCGCCACCGATCACCTTCACCCGGCCAGGCAGCCACGCCCCAAACCCGCCAGAACGCTGCACCCCGCCTGCCGGCACCCGTAAACAGGACCCACACAGCGGGCAGAGCCAGCGTCAGACCCCGCGGGCATACTCAGAAACGGTCACCGAAACAGTTCTGTCGATATCACACCGGCAGTTCTGTCGGTAACCCGTGGCTCCCGCGATAGGACTCGAACCTATAACCTGCCGGTTAACAGCCGGACGCTCTGCCAATTGAGCTACGCGGGATCGGCGGGCCAGATGCGGCAGAGCAGGTGATCACTGCCGTATCGGCGTCGCGGCCACTAGGGTAGCGCACCCCAGGCGCTGCACGGTGCGCACCCTGCTGCAGCCGGGCCGGCGCATAACTAGCGTTTCGGCTGGGCATGACCGGGAAGTCAGCCCAGCGCGGGGTGACCTGCGGGGCGGGGGGGCGCCCCGCGCAGGATGACACGCTCGGGAGAGGTTGAGATGCATCGGTATCGGATCGCATTCCTCAGCGGCGTGGCCGCTGGCTTCGTGATCGGCGCACGGGCCGGGCGCGAGCGCTATGAGCAGATCAAGAGGCTCGCCCGCACCGCCGCCGACAATCCTGCCGTGCAGCAGGCCGCGGGCGCACTGCAGGCCCAGGCCGCCGGGCTCGCGAACAACGCCAGGCAGAAGGTCACCGATCAGGTCCGTGACCGGGTACCAGGGCTGGCGAAGTCGGCCAAGCGAGTGGCCGAAACCCGCCGGCCGGCCGGGCCAGGCGCGACTCCAACGGGAGTGTCGAGGTTCCCGGCGATGACTCCTTCGCGCAGACCAGCGACTCAGACCGCAAGCGCGACCTAGGCACCAGCTAGCAGCTAGCTCGGCCCACCCGGGATCGCCACCCAGCCTGAACCGCCGGACCGCCCGACCGGCACCGCCAAGCCCCGGACCGTCTCCTGGTACAGGATCAGGGCCCGAGCGCGCCGGCCAGCCGCCGACCCGAACGGCGGCGACGGCACATCGGGGGGCAAACAGCAGCAGCGGTGGCACACTGCCTGGTTACTGAAGAGCGGCGATGGCACCTCACTGCGGAAAGGCGGCGGCCGTCAGGCCAGGTACTCCCGCAGTAGGGATTAGCTCTCTTGTGTACGTGACCAGGTATTACGTGGTCACAGTCGTCTGCTGTACGGCCAGTTATCTTTGACCGGCCGTAGGTGATCTTCGCTTGCAAGCGAAGATCACCTACGGAGTCGGCAGCCCGGTCCAAGATCACATCGCGATCCGGCGGGTGGTCACCGGTCACCATCGGCGGACGGGACGCCGCACAGCGCGCCGCCGCTGCCCGCGGATCTTGTCGCCGAGTGCCGCCCCTGCCGACCTGGAGCAGGAGCGGTGCTCCAGCCTGACGCCGCCTGCGAACCTGCCGCCGAGCGCGAACGCGACGACGTGGCCGAGGTCGAGGCGTGACGGTGGTCCCCACATCGGCCGTCCGCACCGGCCGCACGGGTCACCCGGGCGCCAGCGTGCGAGCAGCAGCGACCGCAGTTGCTTGCGTTCGTAGGAGTTGCGGTCGGTGGTCACGGCTTCATCGTGGCCTGCTGGAAGTCCTGCAAGATCTGCGAGTCGTCAGCCCCGAACATGTTCTGCAGGAGGTTGCCCACCGAGAAGACAGGCTCGTCATAGTCCTCGCCTGCGGCGTGGACCTGCCGGGCTTTGGCGAACAGCGCCAGGGCCTCATGCTCGTTGTCGGCGTCGATCGCTGCGCGCAGCAGCTTGTCGAGCTTGCGTGACCCGCTGATGAGCTTGACTTGCTGGCGGGTCGCGGCCAGGACCTCGCTGTGCTCGGTGATCAGGTTGTCGATGGCTAGCTTGAGCATGACGAGCAGGTGATCTTCGTGGCTCTTGCGCCGGGCCTCTGCGCTGGCGGTCTCGTATGACTGGCGCACGCCGGGCGGCATTGATTCGATCAGCTTGCGCTTTTCCTCGGCCTTGCGGTCACGCTCGGCGCGGTCTTCCGCGTTCTTGCGCTCGCGCTCGGGACGGTCCCGTTCCCATTCCTCAGCGTGACGCCGCTGCTTGGCTGCCCATTCGGCGTACCAGGGCTGCTGTTTCCACCACGGCTCCCACGCCGTCCATTCAAGCTTGCGGCGGATCCGGCACGCGGCGCGGCGGCACGCATCGCCGCAGTACTGTTGCGGGCGGCCGGTGTCGTTGCCTTGCAGGTCTTTGCCGCAGCGAAGGCACTGGCAGCCGGTGGGATCTGAGCTGCGCATGTCACGAAACACTATCGTGACGAATTGCCTAGCTGGCCTTCCGGGAGCTGCGCTGGCGATGCGTACCGCCGTACTTCTGGCGCGCTGCCTCCCCGGACGTGCCGAGCATCGCGCCTATCGCGGCCCAGGAGTGGCCTTCGGCGCGTGCCACCGTCACGATGTCGGTCAGGTCCTGCTCAGCGCGTGCCTTCTGCTCGAAGGCCACCCGCACGGCGCGCAGCGATGCTCCGTCGACCTCGCGGCCGGGGCCGAGGTTCCCGTCCTCGAATCGGCGCGCCAGCTCGTCAGCGCGTGCCAGGATCTCCGCTACCGTTCGCGGCATCGTGATCACCTGCCCCTTCCCTGGCGCCGGTCCCGGTCGGCGTGGATGATGACGACTCCGTCGCCGACTTCGATGAAGCCGACCTCAAGCGGGTTCCCGGCGCAGTCCGCGCCCCTGATCATCGTGAACCCGTCGTCGTGATACTCGACCCGCATCGGGTTGCTGAAGGCGTGCAGAATGTTCTCATCGGTGATGCCGTGCTTGCGGGCACTAGGCGCGATATGGATCGGCACACGCAGCCAAGTTACCTTGCCGCCGGAAGTACCGCAAGGCACCTTGCGGCTCATGGCGCGGCCTCGCCGCTGGCTTCGGGGTGGTCGAGCATCCACGCGGTGAGCGCGTCGGCCTGGCGCTTGCGCTCGGCTTCGGTGCCCTGGCGGGTCATCGGGTTCGGCGTGTCTTCTCTTCGCTGATGTCGCGGTTTTGACCTGACCTTGGCCCGGACTTCCACCTCAGCTAGAGACTGCGGCTGCGCCGCCGGAAGACCAGATTTATATAGACCAGACTCTTCTAGACCAGTGTTTGCGTTTGTGCTGGCAGGAGCGTTTCGCCGAGCACCTTTAGCGGGCGGATCGAGCACCTTTAGCGGCCCGGCCGAGCACCTTTGGCCGTTCTCAGGGTTCGTAGCTGGCGCACCCTGTGGATAGTCAGGGTTCGTAGCTGGCGAATCCTGACAACATATGAGCCGCGATGCCGTTCTCGATCATCTTCGATCGCTGCGGCTCGGGGACGTCATCGCCGGGGTCGAACCGTCGCCGGAGTCCGTCACGGGCTGGCTGAGTCGCGGCTGAGCGGTCGGCGGTCTTTGACCACCGGATGTGTGCAGCGAGGGTGCTGTTCTCGCTTCTGCGGGCCGGGTCGGATGCTGCCATCGCTTCTCCCGCCCCTGGCCCGTGAAGGCGGAGCGTGGAGCGCGTTTATGCAGGAGAGCGCGCTACCGATCCTGTCAGCCGACGGTTTGCGATGCCGTCTGACGCCGATGATGCTCTTATGTGCGTTCAGCCTAGCGGATCCGGCAGGCCGTAGCCGGGAAGGTCGGTGTACAGGTCACGGTGAAGATCATGGGCGCGGGTAGCGGCCACGGTGACGCCGACGGGGACGGACGGCCTGGCTCCGCACTTGCAGAAATAGGTGACGGTGATCCGCTCGTAGATGCCGATGGAGTCCGTGGGGCCTGGTGGCTCTGCTGGGCTCGCCTCCATCCGACGGGGGAACCCGAGGCGGCCGGTCCCTCGGCCGGGAAGATCCACCGCCCGTTGAACCATTGGAGTTTCTCCAGCATCCGGCTGCAGCGACCGCAGCGCAGCCGCACCATCGTGCCCTCGCTGGGCGCGGTCACAGGTCCCCGAGGTTCAGCCGTCGTGATTCATCAGCGGCCCGCTCGGCTGCCGTGTCCTGGACATACCGGGTGAGCATGTCCGGTTCCGCCACCCGGCGACGGCCATCAGTCCGCCCTCGGACCCGCCCGCGTCCAGCCACCGCGACGCCCCGGTATGCCTGAGCCGGTGCGGGTGGAAGTGGTCGATCCCGGCCCGGTCGGCGCGGCGCCGCAGGTTCGTGTACAGCCCCGCGTACGACAGCGGACGGCCGGTCTCGCCGATCCACAAGCAAGGCTCTCGGTCAGAGCCTTGCTTCGTGCGGCGGATGCGGAGGTACCGGTCGATCGCGCGGGCGGTCTGCGACCCGAACGGCACGATCCGGCCCTTGCCGCCCTTGCCGCGGGTGATGACCGCGACCCCGCGCCGCAGGTCCACGTCATCGACCGTCATCGACAGCAGCTCTTCCGCCCGGCAGATCGCCTCCACCGCGAGACGGACGATCGCCTCGTCGCGGCGGTCGCACAGCCGTTTCCCCTCGCAGGCGCGCAGCAGCGTCTTCAGCTCGGTGTCGGTGAGCTTGGGAACGATCTTCTCGTCCAGCTTCGGCGGGCGCATCCCGGCCAGCGGATCGGCGGGTAGCTCGCCTTCCTCGGCGAGCCATGCGGCGAACCGGCGCAGCGACCGGTACCGGATGTGCGCGGTCGCCGGGCCCGGGATCGACGCGAGGAACGCCGCCACCGTCGCCTTGTCCAGCACTGAGTAATTTCCGGAGGACTCCGATTTTTCCGAGGCGTATGCATTTCCGGACCGGTCCGATTTTGCATACCAGTCCAGGAACCGGCGGACGGACTCGCCGTAGGTGCGGACGGTGTTCGCGGCCTTGTGCTCGGCGCGCAGCGCCAGCTCCCACGACGGCAGCAGCGCGCGGAGGTCAGGCTGATCCACGGGAACTCAAGACGAACGCGACGAACTCAGCAGGGTGGGATTCCGCCTTCGGGGGGCAGTGATCGTCGCACCATGCGGGGTCGAGCACGGCCGCCGCGTCGGCGGCGAGCCGGGCCAGCAGCCGGTGCAAGTATTCGGCGGGCATGCTAGTTATCTTGACAGCACCTTTGTGTACGAGCGCAAGATAAGCGGCGTCCGCCTGTAAATCCGCAGGCAGACGGCATTTCAGCGGCAGACGGTCAGGCGAGATACTCCCGCAGCATCTGAGCGCGGCTGGGGTGGCGCAACTTGGCCAGCGTCTTGGACTCGATCTGGCGGATGCGCTCCCTGGTCACGCCGAACTCGCGGCCGACCTCCTCGAGGGTGCGCGGATGGCCGTCGGTCAGGCCGAATCGCAACTGGATGATGCGCTGTTCCCGGACCGTCAGGTTGTCCAGGACCTGCTCTAGCTGATCCTGCAGCATGATGAAGGCCGCCGCTTCCATCGGCACGACCGCATCCGCGTCCTCGATGAAGTCGCCCAGGTCGGAGTCCTCCTCGCCGATCGGCGACTGCAGAGAGACCGGCTCCTGGGCAATCCGCTGGATCTCGGCTACCCGGTCAGGGTGCAAGCCCATCTCGCTGGCGATCTCGTCCGGAGTCGCCTCGCGGCCGAGGTCCTGATGCAACTGGCGCTGGATCCTGGCCATCTTGTTGATGGTCTCGACCATATGCACAGGGATCCTGATCGTCCGGGCCTGGTCGGCGATGGCCCGGGTGATGGCCTGCCTGATCCACCAGGTGGCGTAGGTGGAGAACTTGTAACCCTTGGTGTAGTCGAATTTCTCCACGGCCCGGATCAGGCCCAGGTTGCCCTCCTGGATCAGGTCCAGGAAGACCAGGCCGCGGCCGATGTAACGCTTGGCGATGGAGACCACCAGCCGCAGGTTCGCCT
The DNA here is from genome assembly GCA_963775745.1 of uncultured Actinomycetota bacterium. Taxonomy (GTDB): domain Bacteria; phylum Actinomycetota; class Actinomycetes; order Streptosporangiales; family Streptosporangiaceae; genus DATBGO01. The sequence continues at coordinate 152,551 of CAVZKE010000015.1, read as the reverse complement.
CGATCAGCCGCTGTTTGGCCCGGCAGCCGTCGGCGGCCAGCAAGGTGAGTTCCGCGATCTCGGCGCCTCGCGGCGCGGACCCCGGGCCGGAGCCGAGCCCGGCGTCCCTCCCTGAGCTCAGCGCGGTGTACCCCCCGCCGCGCTGCAGCTTCTCCGCGGCGAACAGCCCGGCCTCGATCGCCTTGGCCAGGTCCACTTCGTCCTGCGCGGTCAGCAGCGGAACCCGGCCGATCTCGCGCAGGTAGATCCGGACCAGGTCACTGGTCGCGGCCCGCCTGGCGACCTCGGGCGCAGCCGCGCGCGGTAGGTCGTCCGGCTCGTCGGGGGGCGGCTCGAGGACCTCCACGCCCTCATCCGCGAGCAGCCGCAGCACCCCCTCAACGGCATCAGGCGGCAGATCGCAGCGATCGAACGCCGCGGCGAGTTCAGTCATGGCGACGGTGCCGCGTTCTCGGGCCCGCGCTACGAGATCGGTTACATCGTCTACGTGAGGGAGAACCGCAAGGCTCATGCAGACCAGTGTGCGTCAGGAACCTCGGGTTCAGGGGTCCTAATATTGTCACCTTCACGATAGTTACGTAACTGGCTGATTACATGCTGTAGGCCGTTACAGCGCGCCGGCGGCCCGCTCCGAAAGCACCTTCTTGCGCTGCTCAAGGGCAACAAGATCGCCGAACAGCCGGTTGTACTCGGCCGTCTCCGTGACGGGGTTCCGCCGCTGTAGGCGCGACTTGACCAGGGCGATTTCCCTGCTCACCGACAGCTCCTCGATCCTCGCGAGGACGGCGTCGGCATACCTGGCGTCTGGCTCTCCGTCGGCTTTGGGGGTGCGCGGCGGCTCCACCGCGAGTTGCGTCACGAATGCCCTAGCTCGGTCATCAGCTGCGGCGTTGCGCAGTCGTTCCGCCCATTCCCGGCCGCCGCCCGCAGCCCGCGCGGTGCCACCGCAACCGGCAATGAGTTCGAAGAGCGCGGCGTGCACGGCGGCGCTGAACGCCACGGCCCCGAGTTCGTCGAAGACGGGCCCGCAAAGCGCTGGCCGCTGAACGGCCAGCTTAAGCGCCTCACGTTCTACTTGGATGACTGGATCATGCACATCGTAAGGACTCTCGGCCTGGGTGGCGTATCCCCCGGCCCCGGCCTGCCGTTCACTCCCGGTCCGCGGACTTGGGATCTGGCCGTCGCCTGGCCGCGACGCGCGCCGCGGCCCGGGGTGCATCAGCCGCCGCATATGTTCACTGATCCTGGCCAGCACCAACTCCTGGTCCATCAGCCCGAGCCAGCGATCAAGATTTCCTGCATAGACCTTGCGCAGACCGTCGTCCTTGATGTGCGCGATGACGTCTGCGGCCGCATCCAGGCCGGCCAGCCGACCCTCAGCGGAATCCAGATCGAAATCGGCGATCGCACGACGGATCGCGAATTCGTACAGCGGCACGCGACGGGCTATGAGATCCCGCACTGCCGCATCGCCATGCTTCGATCTCAGATCACAGGGATCCAGGCCGTCCTGCTGCACGGCCACGAAGGTCTGGGTAACGAACCTCTCCTCCATGTCAAAGGCCCGCACCGCAGCACGCTGTCCGGCGTTGTCGCCATCGAAGGTGAAGATGACCTCGCCCCGTTGCCAGTCAGCATCCACCAGTAGCCGCCGGATGATCTTGATGTGGCCATCGCCGAACGACGTGCCGCTGGTGGCCACGGCCGTGGTTACCCCGGCCAGGTGACAGGCCATGACGTCGGTGTACCCCTCCACGATGACCGCCTGCCGGCGCTGCGCGATATCGCGCTTGGCCAGGTCAGCCCCGTACAGCACCGAGCTCTTCTTGAACAGCGGCGTCTCCGGGGTGTTCAGGTACTTCGGGCCGTCGTCGTCATCGCGCAGCTTGCGCGCGCCAAACGCGATCACGTCGCCGGACAGGTCCCTGATCGGCCAGATCAGCCGGCCGCGGAACTTGTCGATCAGGCCCCGCCGACCGTGGCTGGCCAGGCCGCCGGACAGCAGTTCGGTGTCAGTGAAGCCGCGCCCGTGCAAGTCCCTGGTCAGCGCGTCCCATTCAGCCGGCGCGAACCCGATCCCGAACCGCTGCGCATCGGCCTGCTCGAAACCACGCGACGACAAGAAGGCCCGTCCGGCGACGGCATCGGCGCCGAGGAGCCGTTCGGCATAAAACTCAGTCGCGGCGCGATGGGCCTCGATCAGCCGGCGTCGCTGAGTCTGCTCCTGGCCGGGAACTTGGCCGCCCTGTTCGTACCGCAGCTCGATGCCGGCCCTGGCCGCCAGCCGCTCGACCGCCTCGGCGAAGCTGAGATGATCGATCATCTGGACGAACCTGATGACGTCGCCGCCCTCGGAACAGGAGAAACAGTAGAACAGGCCGCGGGCGGGGGTCACGTTGAACGACGGGGTCTTCTCGTCGTGGAACGGGCAGAGTCCCTTGAGCGAGCCGCCGCCAGCGCTGCGGAGCTGGAGGTACTCCCCCACGACCTCCTCCACGGGTGAACGCTCGCGAACCAGAGCGATGTCCTCGTCGCGGATCCGGCCTGCCACGTCCGCCCTCCGTACCCGTTGTCGTCGCGGCGAGTCTAGTCCCCGCCGCCGTCGCCTGCGCCTGGGCAGCCGCGAGACGCTGGTAACCTCCCGGCGTGGCCAGCCTTCTGGTGCTCTGGGACGTCGACTACACGCTGGTCGACTCCGATGGGGTCGGCCGGATGCTTTATGAGACGGCGTTCTGGGAGCTGTTCGGCCGCGAAATGCCGCAGCCCGGCCCGATGGCGGGCCGGACCGACCGGGCGATTGCGCGCGAGGTGCTGACCCTGGCCGAGGTGCCCGAGCCGCAGCAGCATATCGCCGCATTCCAGGCGGTGCAGGCGGCGCGCGCGGCCGAGCTGGCCAGCGTGGTCCTGGAGCATGGCCGGGTGCTGCCGGGCGCGGCCGCCGCGATCGACGCGCTGGCCACGCTGGCCGGGCCGCGCGAGCGAGCCGGGCCAGGCGGACGAACCGGGCCGCGCGAGCGAGCCGGGCCGGACGGGCTGCTGGTGGTCCAGTCCCTGCTCACCGGCAACATCAGGCCGCTCGCGGAGATCAAGCTCGGCCCGCTGGGCTTGCTCGACCATCTGGATCTCGACGCGGGCGCCTACGGCGACGTCCACGAGATCAGGGCGGAACTCGTGCAAGTTGCCCGCCATAACGCGGGCCGGAGCTACGGCCGCGACTTCGCCGGCCGGGCCGCCATCCTGGTCGGGGACACGCCCCTGGATGTCGAGGCCGCGCTGGCCACCGGGGCCCGGGCGGTCGGCGTCGCGACCGGCAGCTTCACCGTGCCGGAGCTGGCCGCGGCCGGTGCGCACGCCGTGCTGCCCGACCTGGCCGATACCGGACAGGTCCTCGAGGCGATCCTGGCCGATCGCATCCCGGCACCGCAGCCGCGGGCCGGCTAGGGCCGGCGTGCGCATCCCCGCCATGCGGTCGCGGACTGGCTAGCCGGCGGGCGCTGGTCAGCTCTGGACCGAAGCCGCGCCGGGGCGGTCGGCGGCCGAGACCGGCTCAGTGCGCGCGAGCGTGGACGGCCACCAGTTGTAGCGACGGCACAGCACCACGATGGCCGGGACCAGCAGCGTCCGGACCAGGAAGGTGTCCAGCAGCACGCCGAGCGCGATCGCGGTGCCGAGCTGCTTGATCTGGCTCGTGGCGCCCGTGATGCCCGCCGCCCCGAAGGTGGCGGCCAGGATCAGCCCGGCCGACGTCACGGTGGTGCCGGTGTGGTGGGCCGCGTTCGCCACCGCCTGGCGCAGCGGCAGGTGGTGCGCCTCCTCCCGGATCCTGGTCAAGTAGCTCAGCAGGACCGTCCCCACCAGATACAGCGGGGCGACCAGGCTGCGCAGCAGCACCCCGAGCAGCAGCGCGAGCAAGACGATCACCACCGGCACTATCTCCACCAGATTGCTCTGGGACACGGTGCTGACGTCATAGGAGGCCGGCGCGGGCAGCTGTCCGGTGAGATATCCGGACAGTCCGGACGGCAGCCCGGCGTGGCTGATCGTGGTCCCGGTGGTGTCGTTGACGGGCTGGAACGGGGCCGCCAGCTTCAGGGCGTGCTCACTCGGCGCGCTGGCGGGCAGGAATGAACTGTTATCGGTGTTCACGGCGGTCGACAGCGCGGGGAGCAGCGCGAGGCACAGGGCCCCGGCGATCAGCCAGCAGGCGATGATGACATACCGGAACCTGATCGCGAAGCGGGCCAGCCCGGCCATGAAATTCCCCATCGACCGCCCCCCGGCAGCATGACCCCGCGCGAACTACTGATAACAATAAGTTTTCAATTCACTGCGTAGTGTAATCGGAGCGGCTCCGGCGCTCGGCGGGCGGGCGGGCCAGGCCCGCGGGCCGTCGGATCAGGCCCCGGGCGGGCGGGTCAGGCCGGCGGGCGGGCGGTCAGACCGGCGGGCGGGTCACAGATCGGTCAGCGGGACATCGGGGTCTTCGAGGCGGCTGACGTCCACGCTGGTGCCCGCCCTGATCAGCGCCTGGATGTCATCGTTTACATCCCAGACATTCACGTTCATCCCGGCCACCACGGCGGCGTCCGACAGCCAGAACGCGATGAACTCCAGGGTCTCAGGGTCGCCGCGGTAGACGACCTGGTCGTAAGAACCGGGCTCGGGCACCCCGGCGGCCTCCATGCCGAGGTCGTACTGGTCGCTGTAGAAGTACGGGACCAGGTCATAGGAAACCTGCTGGCCGAGCATGGACCGCGCCGCGATCGGGCCGCTCGCCAGCGCATTGGCCCAGTGCTCGACCCGGATCCGGCGGCCGAGCAGTGAATTGAACGCGTTCGCGACGTCTCCGGCCGCAAAGATGTCCGGATCGGAGCTGAGCAGCGCCTCGTCGACTTCGATCCCGTTGTCCACGCGCAAGCCCGCGGCGGCCGCGATCGCGTCGTTGGGCACCGCGCCGATCCCGATGATCACCAGGTCAGCGGGCAGCTCCACGTCCGCTGAGGTGACCACCGAGGTGACCCGCCCGCCGGATCCGCGCAGCTCCGCGAGGCCCTCGCCGAACCGGAACTCCACCCCGTGACTGCGGTGCAGGTCAGCGAAGACCTCGCCGAGCTCGGGGCCGATCGAGCGGATCAGGGCACCGGGCTCGGGCTCCACGATCGTGACGTCACAGCCGTATTCCCGGGCTGCGGCGGCGGTCTCCAGCCCGATCCACCCTGATCCGGCGATGACCACCCGGCCGCCCGCGGCCAGCGAGGCCCGCAGCCGGTCGGAGTCGGGCCTGGTCCGCAGGTACAGCGCCCCGTCCAGATCGGCGCCGGGCACCGGCAGCAGGCGCGGCGACGACCCGGTGGTGATCAGCAGCTTGTCGAAGGCCACCGGTGTGCCGTCGGCCAGCTCGACCTGCCGGGCGGCGGTGTCGATGGCCGTGACGGTGACGCCCAGCCGCAGGTCGACGTCGTGCTCGGCGTACCAGCCCGGTTCGTGCACGAATACGGAATCTGCGTCGTCCTTGCCGAGCAGGTAGCCCTTGGACAGCGGCGGCCGCTCGTAGGGGCGCAGATCCTCGGCGCCGATCAGGACGATGGAGCCGGCGAAGCCCTCGTCGCGCAGGGTTTCGGCGGCCTTGGCCCCGGCCAGGCTGGCTCCGACGATCACATAGGCAGGCTTGGCAGGCATCGGCTGCTCCTTCCGGTGGTGGCTGACCGCCCCGTAGTACCGTCAGCTGGCCGGGCACGGCTGATATGGCCAGGCTTTCACTGGCACAGGCGGCGGTGCCAGGCAATGGCCGAAGTATCCGTGAGCGAAGCGATCTGGTCGACCACGACACGCAACCGGTCCCGATCCGATCCCGCCGCCTCGTGCGCCGGGCGGAACACCGGCTCCAGCGTCGCGGGCGCGCCGGCCGATACCGCGTCGGCTAGTTCGGTCATCAGCTCCCGCTGCAGGGCCTGCGCGGCCGCCACTCCGGCGCGGCTCATCACGTAGTGCGCGGTCACCCCCTTGAGCAGCGCGCACTCCAGGCGCTGCCGCCGCGGCACGACCAGATCGGCGGCGTACCTGGTCAGCCGGGCCGCCGGCGCCGCGGCCAGCGTGGCGTCCTGCGCCGCATCACAGAACCGGCTGATCAGCTCGCTGGTCAGGTGCTTCAGCGCGGCCAGCGAACCCGGGCCGCCATCGAACCGGGCCGGCCAGAACGGCAGGCCGAGCAGGCCGCCGAACACCTGGCCCAGCTCGTCCGCGCTGACCGACCCGGGCTCGCAGTAGCTGGCCAGGGTCAGCTCGGTGACCGCCCGGCGGCCGCCGCCATCCCGCAGCGCGGCGAGCGTGATCGAGGCCGACTGCAGCCCGTCCTCCAGATCGTGCACCGAGTAGGCAACGTCGTCGGCCCAGTCCATGACCTGGGCCTCCAGGCAGCGCCGGCCGTCCGGAGCCCCGTCCCGCACCCAGTCGAACGCCTTGGCGTCGTCGTCATACCCGCCGTACTTGAGCTGGCCCGGCTGGCCCAGCCACGGGTACTTCAGGGTGGCGTCGAGGGTCGCCCGGGTCAGGTTCAGGCCGGTGCCGGGCACCTTGGCCTCCAGCCGGGTCAGCAGCCTGAAGCTCTGCGCGTTGCCCTCGAAGCCACCGCAGCCCGCCGCGATGGCGGCCAGCGCCTGTTCGCCGTTATGCCCGAACGGGGGATGCCCGAGATCGTGCGCCAGGCAGGCCGCGTCGACCAGGTCAGGGTCGCAGCCGAGCACCGCGCCGAGCTCGCGGCCGATCTGCGCGCACTCCAGCGAGTGGGTGAGCCTGGTCCGCGGGAAGTCGCTGGAACCGACCTCGACCACCTGCGTCTTGGCCGCCAGCCGGCGCAGCGCGGCGCTGTGCAGCACCCGGGCGCGGTCCCGCTCGAACTCGCCGCGCCACGGGCGCTGAGTGCGCGTACGCTGCTCCGGCGCCCAGCGCTCGGTGGCGTGGCTGTCGTAGCCGGCGGTCACCGGCGCGGATCGCCTGGGCTCACCGGGTGTCGCTGCTTCCCGCGGCTTCCTCGACCGCCGCACGGCCCGCCTCCAGCCGGGCCACGGGCACGCGGAACGGGGAGCACGACACGTAGTCCAGGCCCGCCTGGTGGAAGAAGTGCACCGACTGCGGGTCGCCGCCGTGCTCGCCGCAGACGCCGATCTTGAGGTCGGGGCGGGTGGCCCGGCCCTCGGCCACGGCGATCTTCACCAGCCGCCCGATGCCGTCGGCGTCCAGGGTCTCGAACGGCGAGACGCCGAATACGCCGAGGTCGATGTAGCGGCTGAAGAACGAGCCCTCCACGTCATCACGCGAGAAGCCCCAGCCCATCTGGGTCAGGTCATTGGTTCCGAACGAGAAGAACTGCGCGGCCTGCGCGATCTGGCCAGCCGTGAGCGCGGCCCGGGGAACCTCGATCATCGTGCCGATCAGCGTGCGGACCCTGGTGCCGGTTTCGGCGGCCACCTCGGCCAGCACCCGCTCGGTCTCCTCGCGGGCCACCTCGAGCTCCTGCACGGCGCCGACCAGCGGGATCATGATCTCGGGATGCGGGTCACCGCCCGCGGCGACCCGGTCGGCCGCGGCATGCGCGATCGCCCGCACCTGCATGGCGTACAGGCCGGGCACGACCAGCCCGAGCCGCACCCCGCGCAGGCCGAGCATCGGGTTCTCCTCGTGCAGCCGCCGGACCGCTTCCAGGAGCTTGCGGTCCTTATCGGTGGCCTCATCCCCGGCCAGCGCGATCTTGACGGTCAGCTCGGTCAGGTCGGGCAGGAACTCGTGCAGCGGCGGGTCCAGCAGCCTGATGGTGACTGGCTTGCCGTCCATGGCCGCCAGGATCTCGACGAAGTCGCCGCGCTGCAGCGGCTCGAGCGCGTCCAGCGCGGCCTTCCTGGTCTCATCGTCGTCGGCCAGGATCATGTTCTCGACCAGCTGCCTGCGATCGCCGAGGAACATGTGCTCGGTCCTGGTCAGGCCGATGCCCTCAGCGCCGAACCGGACCGCCCGGGCCGAGTCGTCGCCGGTGTCGGAGTTGGCCCGCACCCCGAGCCGCCGCCGCTCGTCGGCGTGCTTCATGATCGCGTTCACCGCGCTGACCAGCTCGTCCGACTCCGGGTCCAGGTTGCCCTCGAAGTACTCCACGACCGGCGACGGCATCACCGCGACCTCGCCGAGGAAGACCGCGCCCGAAGTACCATCGATCGAGATCACGTCGCCCTCGTTGACGACCACCCCGTCCGGCGCGGTGAACTTGCGGCCGGCCAGGTCCACCTCGAGCTCGTCGGCGCCGCAGACGCAGGTCTTGCCCATCCCCCGCGCCACCACGGCCGCGTGGCTGGTCTTGCCGCCCCGGCTGGTCAGGATGCCGCGGGCGGCGATCATGCCGTGCAGGTCGTCCGGGTTGGTCTCGCGCCGGACCAGGATGACGTCCTGGCCCGCCGCGGCCTGCTCGACCGCGCGGCCGGAGTCGAACACCGCCTGGCCGACCGCGGCGCCCGGTGAGGCACTGATCCCCTTGGCGATCTGCTTGACGTCGCCGCTCGCGTCGAACCGCGGGAACATCAGCTGCCCGAGCTGGTCGCCGGTCACCCGCATCAAGGCCTCGTCCATGTTGATTAGGCCCTGCTCGACCAGCTGCATCGCGATGCGGAACGCGGCCCCGGCGGTCCGCTTGCCCACCCGGGTCTGCAGCATCCACAGCTTGCCGCGCTCGATCGTGAACTCGATGTCGCACAGGTCGCGGTAGTGGTTCTCCAGGGTCGACATGATCTGCATCAGCTCGCCGTAGGACTTGGCGTCCAGCTGCTCGAGGTCCTGCAGTGGCACCGTGTTGCGGATACCGGCCACGACGTCCTCGCCCTGGGCGTTCTGCAGGTAGTCGCCGTAGACGCCCAGCTGGCCGCTGCCCGGGTCCCGGGTGAAGGCCACGCCCGTGCCCGAGTCCGGTCCCAGGTTGCCGAACACCATGGCCACGATGTTGACCGCGGTGCCGAGATCAGCGGGAATGCGCTCCTGGCGCCGGTACAGGACGGCCCGGTCAGCGTTCCACGAGTTGAAGACGGCGTTGACCGCCATGTCCAGCTGCTGACGCGGGTCCTGCGGGAACTCGCACCCGGCCTGGTCGCGCACGATGCCCTTGAAGGTGTCCACGAGCGCCCGCAGGTCGTCGGCATCGAGATCCAGGTCGCTGCGGGTGCCCTTGGCCTGCTTCGCCGCCTCGATCGCGTGCTCGAACGCGTCGCCCTCGATGTCCAGCACGGTCTTGCCGAACATCTGGATCAGCCGCCGGTACGCGTCGCAGGCGAACCGCTCGTTGGTAGCCTGCTTGGCCAGGCCCTGCACCGACTCATCGGACAGGCCGATGTTCAGTACGGTCTCCATCATGCCCGGCATCGAGAACTTGGCCCCGGACCGCACGCTGACCAGCAGCGGGTCCTGGTGGTCGCCGAGCTGCTTGCCCATCTTGGCTTCGAGCTGCCGCAGGTGCGTGGTGACCTCGTCGGCCAGGCCGTCGGGGACCTTTCCCTCTTTCAGGTAGTAGCGGCACGCGTCAGTGGTGATAATGAAGCCGGGCGGTACCGGCAGGCCCAGGTTGGTCATCTCGGCCAGGTTGGCGCCCTTACCGCCCAGCAGGTCCTTCAGGTCCTTGTTGCCCTCAGTGAAGTCGTAGACGAGCTTCGGCACTGCACGCACTCCTCGCGATGCCGCGCGACCGGCACGACGGCGCGGACGCTGGGCGGCTCTATCATCGGCGCCCTTTCGGGCGTATTGGTCTTGCGGCCTCACGGCCCTCTCTCCGGACTCTACCGAGGATGCGGCGCGGGCGGCGAAGTGGCCAGCGGGCCCGCCGCGTTTCCGGGAACTCAGGCAACATCCGGGTTACCTCCAGCGTGTTTGATGTCGGGTCGGCACCATGGCGCCTACGACGGCCAGCCGCCGGCCTCGTGCCCAGCGCAGCGCGCTGGCCAGGCGGACGGATCGCGAATCCCCGATCAGGAGGAACACATGTGAAGGGAGATATCGAGCGAGGTATCCAGGTCGCCGCGGCCGCGCCACGCAGCTCCGGCCCGGCCACCGCCCCCCGGGCCCCTAGCGTCCGGCCGGCCGCATCGGCCCCGCGAGCCGCGCTCCCCGCTGTTCGGCCCGGTGGGCACCAGCCTGGCCCGGCTGTTCCCTGAAGCGCCCGCGCGCAGCCGACCAGTTCCGCCGGCTGGTCCGGCCTGCTGCAGCCGGACGCCGGATACCTGCAGACGGTCCCCCAACTCATCGCGGAGGTCGCGGCGGCGCTTCCATTCGGCGCCGCCGCCGCGGTCTTCGCTGTGGGCGGCGCACTGGTCGCCGCGGGCACCGCTGCGTTCGTCTTCCAGGCCAGCGCCGGTCACGTGCGCGCGGTCGCACTGCGCGGCGTGCTCGCCGCCAGCGTCGTGCTGCTGCCGACGGCCCTCCTCGAGGTGGCCAACAGCGCGGCGGACAGCCCCTGGTACCTGATGTACGCGCTGTTCTGGGCCCTGTTGTGGCGGCCCAGGTCCCGCCGGGGGCTGGCCCTGGCCGCGCTGATCGGCCTGGCCGCGATGTCATCGCAGATCATCGCCGCGCTCTACCTGCCGCTGGCGGCGGCCCGGGTCATCGCGCTGCCACGGCTGCGCGAGCACGCGGCGACCGCCAGCCTGCTGGCCGGCCTGATCCTCCAGGTACCGCCGGTGCGACGCCGGCCTGGGGACGCCGGGCCGCAACGTCGTGCTGGTCCTGCTCGCCGCCTACTGGCTGGCTGATTTCCGGTACGTGAATGTCCGCAGCAATTACCCCGGCCTGGTCGCAAACGGTCAGCGTCGCCCGCCACGATTGCCTGACCCGCGACCAGGCGTCGGTCTGGGTGCCCGTGCTCCGGTCCTATCTGCCGTGCTCGACGGTGACCGGGCAGGCCGCAAACACCAGGCAGCGGGACCGCGGTTAGTGGCCGCTGCCACGCCCACCTACGTCTAATCCCGTCGCCGAGGCAACTAAGCGGTGCGCGGTGACGTCTTTGGGACGTGGCATCCAACCGCGATCCGGCAGGCACCGGCGACCTGCTGACCGCTGGCCCCCTGGCCTGGACCGGGCCAGCACAGGCGCTAACGGACGCCGAGGCCGCGGTTACCGCCTTGTACCAGGTCCATGCGGTCGGCCTGATCCGGCTGGCCGCGGTCATCCTTGGTGACCGCCAGGCGGCTGAGGACGTGGTGCAGGAGGCGTTCTGCGGCCTGTACCGCCGGTGGGCGCGGCTCACCGACACCGAACGAGCACTGGGCTACGCGCGCTCGTCCGTCCTGAACGGATGCCGCTCAGAACTCCGCCGCAGGATCAGGAACGAGCGCCGGGCCCATTCCGAGCCGCCCGCGGCCGATGCGGCATCGGCCGAGCAGGCCGCCCTCATCGGCGAGGAGCATCGCGACGTGCTCGCCGCGCTGCGACGGCTGCCCTATCGTCAGCGCGAGGCGCTGGTGCTCAGGTTCTACCTGGAACTGTCCGAGTCTCAGATAGCCGAATCGATGGGCATCACTCCGGGCACCGTCAAGTCCACCACGTCACGCGCCCTGGCCGCGCTCGGCCGACTCCTCGGGGAGGACAGTTGAACACGATCGAAGACCGGCTCCGCGCGGCGGTCCGGGCGGCCGCCGACACGGTACCGCCCGACAGCGCACCCCCGCTCCGGCTACTCGGCCAGCCGGGCCGTCTGCGCGTTCTTGATCAGCGGCATCGTCCCGGCGGCCCGGGCCGGCAGTACCGCGGGACCTGGCCCGCAGCTCTCGCACCGCTGGCCGCCGCGGCGTCTGTCATCGCGATCGTGGCCATCTCGCTGGCGATCGGCGCTGGCGCGCCGGGCCGCCATCCGGGGCCGCAGGGCGCCGGCCGCCGGGCGGCCGCGCACCGGGCCGGCCCGCCGACCCAGACAGTCAAGAGCGCAGCCGCGCTCGCCAGCGTGCCGCCCTACTACGTCACGCCGTACCAGGGCGAGATGTCGGCCGCGCCCAGCCCGCAGGCCGTCATCCGGGCGACGGCGAGCGGGAAGGTGGTCGCGACGGTCACCGCGCCCAGCCCGTACAACACGTTCGGCTGGGTGACCGCCGCCGGCGATGACCGCACCTTCGTGCTCACCGCGCAGCGCTGGGCTCAGGGGACCAGCCTGGCTGATGAGAATCTGAATGCATCGGCACCGACCAGATTCTTTCTGCTCCGCTTCGACCCGGCCACCCGTGGCGTGCAAATCAGCGCGCTGCCTATTCCGGCATACCCGGGCAACGTCTGGGTGGACGGCATCGCGTTGTCCCCCGACGGCACCAAGCTGGCCGTGGCGGTCGATAGCCAAGGCCCCCCGGGCGCTCCGAAGATCCAGCTCTTTGACCTCGCTACCGGATCAGCGAAGGAATGGGCGTGGCCGGGCACCGGGGTGATCGGCAACGGCAAGCCCACTGGCCAGCCGCTGTCCTGGGCCGCGGACGGGCGGACGCTCGCTTTCCAGCTCTACCCTCGCCCGGGCACCATCGCCGTCCGGCTGCTCGACACGGCCACGCCGAGTGGCAGCCTCCAGTCGAGCAAGCTGGCCATCGAATGGATCCGCGGCGGCGTCACCGGCGCCCGCGGAGTGGTGATCGCTGGCGCCAATGATGCGCCAGCCGATTCGCTGACCAGCTTCAATACCCTCATCACGCCGGACGGTACCAAGATCGTCTGCGTGACAGCCACGCCCTCGGCAACCGGGCAGGTCACCGAGTTCTCGGTGCGGACCGGGCAGGTCGTCCGCGTCCTGGATGCGCACCCCGCCAGTTCGGCAGGACTGGCCGTGCAGGACATCCTGTGGACCAACGGCTCAGGCAGCACGCTGATTGTCCGGGCGACGCAGACGGGCGTCCTGGCCGGCCATCAGTTCACAACTGTCCCTGGAGTCCCGCAGAACACTCTCAATATCACCTGGTAGCCGCAGTAACGCTTCGCATCACCCGGGCTCGGCGCAGCAGGCCATCACGAGCGGCCTGTCATCGCCCTCCCGGCCTCGCGAAGTGCGCGACACTATGCGAGGAGGGTGATCATGTACCAGACCGTGATCGGCTTGCTGCACCCGGGCGAGATGGGCGCCGCCGTCGGGCGCTGCCTGACCGGCGCGGGTCATCAGGTGCTGTGGGCCTCCGAGGGGCGCGGCCCGGAGTCCGCCGGCCGCGCCCGCGGCGCGGGCCTGGAGGACGTCGGGACCGCGGCTGAGATGGCCGACCGCGCCGAGGTCATCTTGTCCATCCTCCCGCCGCACGCGGCCTTGGACATGTCCTGGGCCGTGCAGGGCTTTACCGGGATCTTCGCGGACGCCAACGCCATCGCGCCGGCCACCGCGCTCGAGATAGCGCGCATGATCTCCGACGGCGGCGGCAGCTACGTCGACGGCGGGATCATCGGGCCGCCGCCGGTAGCGGCGGGCAGCACCCGCCTGTACCTGTCCGGGCCGCGGGCGCCCGAGGTGGGCGAGCTGTTCGAGGGCACTGCGCTGGCGGCGCGGGTGGTCAGCGGGAGCACCACCGCGGCCTCGGCGGTGAAGATGGCCTACGCCGCCTGGACCAAGGGCAGCGGCGCGCTGCTGCTCACCGCGCGGGCGCTGGCCAGGGCCGAGGGCGTCGAGCAGACGCTGCTCGCCGAATGGGCCCTGTCCCAGCCCGCGCTCGCTGACCGGTCGGCCGGGTCCGCCCGGGCGGCCAGCGCCAAGGGCTGGCGCTGGGTGGCCGAGATGGAGGAGATCGCCGCCAGCCTGGCCGCGGTCGGCCTGCCTGATGGGTTCCACCAGGCCGCCGCCGAGGTCTTCCGCCGCGCCCCGCAGGCCGGGGCCGCGGCGGCACCGGCCGACGACCTCGTTAATGCCGTTCTGGCTGCGCTACTCGGGGATAGCCCGGCGGACTGAGCCGGCCGTCTGGCTCCCGTGGCGCTCAGGTCCCGGCCAGCCGGTCGCCAAGATAAGGGACCAGGGCGTCGATGCTGACTCGCTCCTGTTTCATCGAGTCGCGCTCGCGCACCGTCACCGCCTGGTCCTCGAGCGTTTCGAAGTCGATCGTCACGCAGTAGGGCGTGCCGATCTCGTCCTGGCGGCGGTAACGGCGGCCGATCGCGCTGGCGTCGTCGAACTCGGTGTTCCAGTTCTGGCGCAGCCGGGCCGCGATGTCCCTGGCCTTGGGGGACAGATCCGCGTTCCGCGACAGGGGCAGCACGGCGACCTTGACCGGGGCGATCCGGTGATCGAGGCGCAGCACGGTGCGCTTCTCCATGTTGCCCTTGGCGTCGGGCGCCTCGTCCTCGGTGTAGGCATCGAGCAGGAACGCAAGCATCGCCCGGTCCACGCCCCCGGCCGGCTCGATCACGTACGGGATGTACCGCTCGCCCGACTCCGCGTCCAGGTAGGACATGTCCTGGCCGGAGGCGCGGGCGTGGGTGGACAAGTCGAAGTCGGTCCGGTTGGCGATCCCCTCGAGCTCGCCCCACTCGCTGCCCGGGAAGTCGTAGTGGTACTCGATGTCGACCGTGCGCTTGGAATAGTGCGAGCGCTTCTCATCCGGGTGCTCGTACAACCGCAGATTGTCCCGCGCGATCCCTAGGTTGAGGTACCAGTCCCTGCGGGTTTCGATCCAGCGCTCGTGCCACTGCTCATCAGTGCCTGGCTTGACGAAGAACTCCATCTCCATCTGCTCGAACTCGCGGGTCCTGAAGATGAAGTTGCCCGGCGTGATCTCGTTCCGGAACGACTTGCCGACCTGCCCGATCCCGAACGGGACCTTTTTGCGGGAGGTCTGCAGCACGTTGCGGAAGTTGATGAAGATGCCCTGCGCCGTCTCGGGACGCAGGTAGGCCAGGCCGGACTCGTCCTCGGTGGCCCCGAGATAGGTGCGGAGCATGCCGTTGAACATCCGCGGCTCGGCGAAGGCGCCCTTCGTCCCGCAGTGCGGGCAGGCAATCTGGCTCAGCCCGCCCTCCGGCGGGTGACCGCGGGACTCCTCGTAGGCCTCGATCAGGTGATCGGCGCGGAACCGCCGGTGGCAGGACAGGCACTCGGTCAGCGGTTCGACGAACTCGGTGAGGTGGCCGCTGGCCTGCCAGACCTCGGGGGCCAGGATCACGCAGGAGTCGAGGCCCACGATGTCCTCGCGCTCTTGCACCATCGAGCGCCACCACTGGCGCTTGATGCTGTTCTTGATCTCCACGCCCAGCGGGCCGTAATCCCACGACGCGCGCAGGCCGCCGTATATCTCGCTGGACGGGAACACGATGCCACGCCGCTTGCAGAGGCTGACCAGGGTGTCCATGCGATCGGTGCGTCGTGCCATCAAGATCTCCATCCGGCTGGCGGTCGGCGGGTTACGGGGCGCGCGCAGTCCCGGCCTGCGGGGCGCGGTGTACAGCCAGCTTAGCGGTCGCCCGCTTCGCGCGGTCCGGCCATGGTGGCCGGCACCCGGGATCACAGAGGCCGTATCTTGGCCAGGAGAGATTCGATCGCAGCGGCCCGCCTGGGCCAGCCCGGGAGGACAATCAGCGTGAGCAGCAACAGGTCCCGGCAGTCCCGGCGGCGGCCGATGCCGCGCGGCCAGACCTTCTACACGCCAGATGCCTCGCCGGCCCGCCGGTCCGTGGAGCAGGCCAGCGCCCGGCCGCTCGCGCTGCTGCATCAGCTGCCGGTCTGGCTCGTGCCGCTCGTCACCCTGGCCCTGCTGATCACCGGGCTCGCCGTGCGCGGCGTGGTCGGCGCGGTGGCGTTGTGCCTCATGGCGGCGCTGCTCGGCTGGCTGGCGTTCGTCTCCTGGCCAGGCCTGAGCACCCGCGGACGGGCCGGCCGGGCGCTGGTGATCGCGTGCGTTCTGGTGGCCGCGGGCGTGCAGGCCAGCCGCTAGAGCCAGCCAAGGCGGCGCAGCCGGGCCGGGAAAAGCAAGGCAGGGCCGGGTCAGGCGAGCGGGGTCACGGCACCGGGTCAGGCCAGCGGGGTCACGGCACCGGGTCAGGCCAGCGGGGTCAACGGCGCCGGGTCAGGCCAGCGGGTTGGGCTCCGCCCCGCCGTACCGACGGTCCCGGCTCGCGTAGATCTCGCAAGCGTGCCACAGGTGCCGCCGGTCGAAGTCGGGGAACAGCGTGTCCAGGAACACGAACTCGGCGTAGGCCGACTGCCAGATTAGGAAGTTCGACATCCGCTGTTCGCCTGACGACCTGACAAACAGGTCAACGTCGGGAATCCCCGGCTCGTCGAGATAGCGGGCGAAGACCTTCTCGTCGATCTTGTCAGACCGCAGCTTGCCCGCGGCCACGTCCGCGGCGATCGCGGCCGCGGCGTCGGCGATCTCGGCCCGGCCGCCGTAGTTCACGCAGAACTGCAGGGTCAGGACCGAGTTGCCCACCGTCATCTGCTCCGCGTCGTCAAGTTCATTGATAACGCTCCGCCACAGCCGGGGCCGCCGGCCCGCCCATCGGACCCGGACGCCCATCTCATTCAGCTGGTCGCGCCGCCGCCTGATCACGTCCCGGTTGAAACCCATCAGGAACCTAACCTCGTCCGGCGAGCGCCGCCAGTTCTCGGTGGAGAACGCGTACGCCGACAGATACGGGATGCCCAGCTCGATCGCGCCCATGATCACGTCAAACAGCGAGTGCTCACCGCGCTTGTGGCCCTCGGTCCTGGGCAGCCCGCGCTGCTTGGCCCAGCGGCCGTTGCCGTCCATGACCAGGGCCACATGGCGCGGCACGAACTCGGCCGGGATGGCGGGCGGCTTAGCGCCCCCGGGGTGCGGATAGGGCGGCCGTACCTGGCTGTTCATGCGAGCCTCAGCCAGCTCGTCACACATGCTCCACGTGGCGCAGTGAGCGGATCGAGTGCTCCAGGTGCCATTGCAGGTAAGCCGCGACCAGCCCGCTGCACTCGAGCTGGTGCCGGCGCTCGCTGGCGTCGGCGCGGTCCCAGTCGCCGCGCAGCAGCGCGCTCATCAGGGCGACGGTCGCCGCGGCCGGGGTGGCGGCCCCGGGCGCCCGGCACGACCGGCAGACCAGGCCGCCCGCGCCGATCGCGAACCACCGCATGACGGCGGGAGCCGTCCGGGCCCCCGCCGCGCCTGATCCCGCCGCGCCGGATCCGGCCGCGCCGCCCGCCACAACCGCGCTGGCCTGCGGCTCTGCCGCCGCCGGCTGGTCGTCGGCGTCCCCGCCGGACGGGTCCGGCGCCCGGGTGCCGCAGATCGCGCATTCGTCCAGTGCGGGCGCGTACCCGGCCACCGCGAGCGAGCGGAGCAGATAGGCATCGAGCACCAGGCGCGGGTCATGCTGGCCCTCGCCCAGCGCCCGGAGGCCGCCCACCAGCAGCAGGAACTGGCGGATCGCGGGCTCTTTCTCGATCGGCGTGAATTTCTCCGCCGTCTCCAGCATCGCGGTCCCCGTCGTGTACCTCGGGTAGTCGCCGGCGAACGACCGACCGTACGGCCGCAGCGTCTCCGCCTGCGTGATCACGTCCAGCGACCGCCCGGTGTAGAGCTGCAGATCAACATGAGTGAATGGCTCCAGGCGCCCGCCGAACCTTGACTTCGTGCGGCGCACCCCCTTGGCCACCGCGCGGACCCGGCCGGTCCGTCGGGCCAGCAAGGTCACGATGCGATCGGCCTCGCCGAGCTTCTGGGTCCGCAGCACGATGCCGTCGTCGCGGTAGCTGCTCATTCAGCTATTGTCGCGCATACCCGGCCGGCCGCCGGTCACTCCGACGGCGCGCCCTGCTCGGCCATCGTGATGACGTCCCGGGCCCGCGCGGGCCCGATGCCCAGGTGCGCGCCGATCTGGAGCGCCGCGCTCCGCTGCCGCTGGGTCAGCGGCCCGCCGGCCAGCCCGATCCGTACCACGTCGGCCAGGAACCACCACCTCGCCTGGTCGACCAGCTGCGTGGCCAGCCCGTTCAGCAAGCCGGACAGCTCCTGGGCCGGCCGGGCCGCCCGCGCGAGCTCGGCCTCCAGCGCGGCCTCGTCGTAACCGGTCAGGCCGGCCTCCCTGATCACTTCGACCGCCCGGTGCCGGGCGGACACGCTGCGGGGATCACCGGCCCGCAGCATGGCCACCGCCGCCGCCTGCGCCCCAGCCGGGAGTGCCGCCTGCATCTGGGCCACCGTCGGCAGGCCGAGCAGGTCCAGGCGGTAACGCGTGCCGCACACGGTGCACTGCAGGTGATCGGGCGCTTTCCCCAGCGACATGACGGGCACCAGGAGAACGGTCAGCCACCGCCGGCCGGAGAGCTGCCGGTAGGCACGGTCCCCGCCGCATCGCTCACAGTGGCAGCTGCCCTGCCCGGTCGTCGCGAAGAAGAACCGCTGTCCGAGGATGGAGCGCAACCCGTCCCCCCTCCAGCCGTCTCAGCCGGCCGTCGTGCCGTTCAGTAGCAACGCAGCGCCAGCAGATCATCACACCAGCTGGCCCGGTCAATAGGAATCTTGGGCATGATTTTGCTGAATCCCTGGTAATTCCGACGGATGGATCGTAACCGCTCGCAGAGCCCAACAGGGCTGAGAACGACTTAACCAGTCATCGTGCTCGGTGAGCTGACCGGTTATCTGCCGCGGGAAGTGACCGCGCACCGGCCGGTCAGTCGTAGAAACCCAGGCGCCGCAGCTGCTTGGGGTCCCGCTGCCAGTCCTTGGCAATCTTGATCCGCAGGTCCAGGTAGACCCGGGTACCCAGGAGCGCCTCGATCTGGCGGCGCGCGCGGGATCCGACCTCCTTGAGCCTGGCGCCCTTGGTGCCGATCACTATGGCCTTCTGGCTCTGCCGTTCCACGTACATGATCGCGTGCACATCGACCAGGTCATCGCGGCCCTCCCGGGGGGCCATCTCCTCCACCACCACGGCGATGGAGTGCGGGAGTTCATCGCGCACGCCCTCCAGGATCGCCTCGCGGATCAGCTCCGCCACCAGCCGCTGCTCGGGCTCGTCGGTGTCCTCGCCGTCCGGGTACAGCGGGCGGCCCTCGGGCAGGTGCGAAACGAGCACGTCCTCGAGCACGTCGAGCTGGAACCGGGATACCGCGGATACCGGCACCACATCGGCCCAATCGCCCAGCTGGCCGACGGCGGCCAGCTGCGCGGCGATCTGCTGACGCGACGCCTGATCGGTCTTGGTGACGATGGCCACCACCGGCGTCTTGGCCATCCCGGTGAGCTCGGCGGCCAGGTACTTGTCACCCGGCCCGATCCGCTCGGTCGCGGGCAGGCAGAACCCGATCACGTCAACCTCGGCCAGCGTCGCGCGCACCAGGCTGTCCAGCCGCTCGCCCAGCAGCGTCCGCGGCCGGTGCAGCCCGGGCGTATCGACGATGATCAGCTCTGCGTCCGGCCGGTGAACGATACCGCGGATCGCCCGCCGGGTGGTCTGCGGCCTGCTGCTGGTAATCGCCACCTTGGTACCGACGAGCGCGTTCATCAGGGTGGACTTGCCGACGTTGGGCCGTCCGGCGAAGCAGGCGAAACCAGACCGGAACCGGGCCGGCCCGGAGCCGGCGAGCGCTCCGGCGATGGTGTCTGCGGCAGTCCCACGTCGCGATTGTCCCCTACCAGCGCGCCGCGGCCTACCCGCTCGAGATAGAGACGCCCGTAACCAGCCAGCTCAGCCGCCTAAAATCGAGCATGCCGCACATATACCGGATTCGAGCCAGTTTCTGTCGCTTTTAGAGGGTTATGTTCCACACTAATCCGGTACAAGCTGCGGCGGGCGCCGGGCCGGGGCGATCGGACCGGCGCGCGGGAACGCTCAAGACCCGCCGCGCGGGAGCGCTCAGGGACCCGCGCGGGAACGCTCAGGGCCGCAGGGTGGCGCGCCAGGTGCCATCGGGCGCTATATGAAACACGACCGCATCCGGGCCGAGGTCACGAACCGCAGCCAGGTCGCCCGGGTCTGGCCCGTCACCGTCGCTGACCAGCGCCGCCGCCTCCAGGTGGCCGGCTCCGCTGGAAACCGCCATCGCGACGGCCAGGTGCAGTGCGGAAAGCCGCAGCGACGGCAGGGATACGGCGGCGGCCGCGTAGGTACGCCCGGTCTCGTCCCGCACCGCCGCGCCCTCGGCGGCCGCCACCCGGGCCCGGGCGGACCGGGCCAATGCGATGATCTTGAGATCTTCCGCGTCAGGCTGAGCCTCGCTCACCCGGCCGAGTCTAGTGCGGTCCGCGCCTGCCCGTTGCCGGCCGACGCGACGCGCTCCACGGTAACGGTCCCGATCCGGTTGCGCCGGCCAGCCAGGCTCTCGGCGGTGAGCTTCAGCCCGGCCACGGTCGTCACCGACCCGGCGATCGGCACCCGGCCCAGCTGCTGGGCCAGCAGGCCGCCTACCGTCTCAACATCCTCGGCCTCGATGTTCACGCCGAACAGCTCAGCGAGTTCCTCGACCGGCAGCCGCGCGGTCACCCGGGCCCGGTCCTCGCCCAGCCACTCCACCGGGGGCTCTTCCTTGTCGTACTCGTCAGCGATCTCGCCGACGATCTCCTCCAGGATGTCCTCGATCGTCACCAGTCCGGCCGTGCCGCCGTATTCATCGATCACGATGGCCAGGTGAATCTGGCGCGCCTGCATCTCCCTGAGCAGTTCGTCGATCGGCTTGCTCTCGGGCACGAAGGTGGCGGGCCGCATGATCAAGGAAACCTTCTCGACCGACTCCCCCTCGCGGTGCTCGTGACTGCGCGTGACGATGTCCTTCAGGTAAGCGATCCCTACCACGTCGTCCAGGTTCTCGCCGACCACCGGGATCCGGGAGAACCCGCTGCGCAGTGCGAGCGACAGGGCCTGCCGCAGCGTCTTGTCGCGCTCGACGAAGACCATGTCCGTGCGCGGCACCATCACTTCCCTGACATAGGTATCGCCGAGCTCGAACACCGAATGGATCATCGCCCGCTCATCCGGCTGGATCACCCGCCGCTGCTCCAGTAGATCGACAAGCCCGCGCAGGTCTTCCTCGGATCCCGACGGGCCGTCCCGCGGCCCGCTGGCCCGGCTGAACAGCCCTCCGGTGGCCAGCAGCAGCCCGGGAAGCGGGCCGAGCAGCCGGACAACGGGATGCAGAACGGCTGACGCGGCGCTGGCCATCCGTACCGGGTTGCGCCGTCCGATGGCGCGCGGCACGATTTCGGCCACCAGATAGATCAAGATGGTCATGCCGATGGCGGTCACCGTGAAGGCACGCCAGCCCGGCCCGATCCAGTGCAGCAGCACCACGGTCACCAGCACGGTCGCCGAGACTTCGGCGCCCACCCGGGCCAGCAGCAGGACGAACAGGTAGCGCGGCACCTCGGCCAGCACGGCCTGCAGCGGCGTCCGGACGGAGCTGGCCGCCCGGGCCAGTTCCTTGGCCCCGGCCCTGGACACCCGCACCAGTGCGTCCGCCGCGCCAGCACACCAGCCCGCTAGCAGGGTGAGCGCTACGGCAACCACCAGAAGCCAGCCCATCCTGGCCTCACCCTGGCCCTTCCGGTGCGGCCGGGCCGCCGTGGACGTCCTGGTCAGCGCGCCAGGAGGCCAGCAGCCGGTCCTGCAGGCCGAACATCGTCGCGTGTTCGCCCGGCTCGGCGTGGTCATAGCCGAGCAGATGCAGTATGCCGTGCGTGCACAGCAGGTCGATCTCGTCGGTCAGCTGGTGGCCTGCCTTGACCGCCTGCTCGGCGGCCACCTGCGGGCACAGGACCACGTCGCCGAGCAGGCCGGGGATGGCGGCCGCGTCGCCGGCGCCTCCGTGCTCGGTGTTGCTGCCCCCGGGCGGCGGGAGCCGCAGCTCGTCCATCGGGAACGCGAGCACATCCGTCGGGCCAGGTTCGCCTAGCCAGCGCTGATGCAGGTCAGCCATGGCGGTGGTGTCGACGAGGAGGATGGACAACTCGGCCAGCGGGTGCACGTGCAGCTCGTCGAGCACGTGCCTGGCCAGGGCGGCCAGCCCGGGCTCATCCACCTCCGTGCCCGATTCATTGGCGATCTCGATGCTCACGCCCGCCTCATCCGCTGCCCGTCAGCGGGACCGGTTGTCCGCACGCCTGGACCGGCCCCCCGCCAGCCGCTGATCCTGCGCTTGGGTCGCCTTGCGTCCCTCGTACCGCTCGTACGCATCCACGATGTCGGCCACCAGCTTGTGGCGCACCACGTCATGGCTCGTCAGCCTGGAGAAGTAGACATCCTCCACGCCCTCGAGGATTTCTTGAACCAGCCGCAGCCCGCTGAGCTGGCCGGCCGGCAGGTCGACCTGCGTCACGTCCCCCGTCACGACGATCCGGGATCCGAAGCCGAGCCTGGTCAGAAACATCTTCATCTGCTCGGGCGAGGTGTTCTGTGCCTCGTCGAGGATGATGAATGAATCGTTCAGGGTGCGCCCGCGCATATAGGCGAGCGGCGCGATCTCGATCGTCCCGGCCGCGGTCAGCTTGGGGATCGTGTCCGGGTCGAGCATGTCGTGCAGCGCATCGTAGAGCGGCCGGAGATAGGGGTCGATCTTCTCGAACAGGGTGCCGGGCAAGAAGCCGAGCCGCTCGCCCGCCTCGACCGCCGGCCGGGTCAGGATGATCCGGTTGACCTCCTTGGCCTGCAGCGCCTTGACCGCCTTGGCCATGGCCAGATAGGTCTTGCCGGTGCCGGCCGGGCCGATGCTGAAGACGATCGTGTGCTTGTCGATGGCGTCGACGTAGCGCTTCTGATTCAGGGTCTTGGGCCGGATGGTCCGGCCCCGGGCCGAGAGGATGTCGAGAGTCAGCACGTCGGCCGGGCGGACGCCGCTCTTGCGCCGCAGCATCGCCACGCTCCGCTCGACCGCGTCCGGGGTCAGTTCCGCGCCGCCCGCGACCAGCTGCGTCAGCTCCTCGAAGAGGCGCGCGACCAGGGCCGTCTCTTCGGGCGTACCGGTCGCGGTGATCTCGTTGCCACGGACGTGGATATCGGCCTTGAAGGCGTCCTCCACCACGGCCAGCAGTTCGTCCCTGGAGCCCAGCAGGCTCACCATCGAGTGGTCGTCCGGGATCACCATCTTGACCCTGGTATGGCCATCCGGCGCCAATGCGCCGCCACGGGTATGGCTGGGATTGTCTGTCAATGGTCCTTCCCCGGCCGGGCATGTGCCCTCATGCACATCATGCTACTCGCCGGCCTCAGCCGGGCGCCCAGGCCAGTGCCCGGCTCCCGATGACGTGGCATGCGCCGCGGATTAGGCAATCCGGCAAACAGCCGATCTTAACTTATGACCGCCCAGGCGGCCGACGACATATATGGTTGCACTACTGCGAACCCTCGGCGCACCACCCCTCTGGTGCACGGCCCGCCATCAATTGGCTGCCTCTGTCACCTCGGTGCGTTGCCCGCGGTTATCGCGGCATTGCTGATCAGCGTGGATGGGCGTTCGATGGGCGTGGGGGCAGTGAGACCGTTGAGGCGAGCCGACGCACATAATCCAGGCGCGAAGACTCGGCATGACTACGAGTGAACCTAGCGGCATGGCCGCGCGTCCAATGCACGTGACCGAAACCCTAGTGGCGGACACGGCACTGGGCTCGGTACCGGCCGACTGGGATGCCGACCGGGCAGTGACCGCGCTCTACAGCACGCATTACCGCTCCCTGGTGCGCCTCGCGGCACTGTTGGTCCGCGATGTCGCAACAGCGGAGGAAGTGGTGCAGGATTCGTTCGTCGCCATGCATAGCGGCTGGCGTCGGCTGAGGGACAGCGACAAAGCGCTCTCCTACCTGCGCCAGTCTGTGGTGAACAGGTCACGTTCCGTGCTTAGACACCGTGTTGTTGTTGACCGGAATGCCCCTAAACCTCCGCCCGATATGCCGAGCGCCGAACACGGCGCAATTGTCCAGCTGGAACGCTCTGCGGTCGTCGCCGCGCTGCGGACGCTGCCTGCCCGGCAGCGCGAGGCGCTGGTGCTGCGGTACTACGGCGACCTGTCCGAAGCGCAGATCGCCGAGGCGATGGGAATCAGCAGGGGCGCCGTCAAGAGCCACACCGCCCGAGCCATGTCATCATTGCGCTGCGTGCTGGAGCGTGAGGCATGAGACAGCGTGAGTTCGACTACGACGACATCCTGCGCCGGGCCCTGCGCACCGCGGCCGACGGCATCGAGCCAGCCGGTGACGGCCTGGAGCGGATCCGCGCCCGGCTCACCACGCCCCGGCCGCTGGCCGCGTGGCTGATGGCCGGCTATACCGACGTCACGCTGCCTGCCCTGGCCTGGCTGTGGTCGTTCCTGGGCAACCTGCGCGTCTGGCTCCGCCCCGACGCGGGCAGTTCCGCGCACGCCCGGGCCGCCGCGCAGGCCCGGGCCGCCGCGGCCCAGGCCCGGGCGACCGCGCAGGCCCGGGCCGCCGCCGGGCAAGCCCGGGCTGCCTATCGTCACCTGCGATCCCGCCCAGCTCTCGGCCGCCTCGCCCAGGGGCAGCTGGTGCTTCGGTACGGATGGCTGCGCCTGGCCGCAGTGGCCTCGGCCATCGTCATCGCGGTGGCGGGCGGTTACGCCCTTAGCCAGCTCCCGGGGGCCATCTCGAACTCCGGCGCCGAGAACCTGCCGCTCAGCAGCAGTGGCTCCCACCCGCATGGCGGCAAAGTCAACTCGGGCGCAGCTACCCAGCTCCCCGGCCCGTACAAGTCCACCGGTCCCGGCGGCGGCATTCTCAATCCGACGCCCTCGGCGTCGGCCACCTGCTCACCGACATCGCCGCGCCGCGCCTCGGGCTCGCAGCCCAAGACGAAGCCGTCCCCGACCGGGTCGCCGACGCCCACGCCCAGCGTGACGCCGACGCCGACGCCCACGCCCACGCCGACGGACACCGGCACGCCGACGCCCACGCCCACCTCGACGGGCGCACCCGCGACCATCGGTGCCAGCCCGGCTATGAGCCCGGCCGGCATCGTGCCTCCCAGCGGGCCCGCGAATCCGGCCGCCAGCCCGGACCCGGCCAAGAGGAGCACGCCGATATCTCCGGCGCCCTGCCGATCCGGCCGTTAGGCCAGCGGAAGCTGGCGGGCGGAAGCTGGCGGGCCGGCGGAAGCTGGCCGGCCGGCGGGCGGAAGCTGGCGGGCCGGCGGGCGGAAGCTGGCCAGCCGGAAGTGGCTGGCCGGCAGCGGGCTAACCCCAGCGACCGGACGCGGCGAGCAGCACGGCTGTCGCGGCCGCCCCGGCCGTTGAGGTCCGCATGATGGTCGGACCGAGGTGGGCGCTCACCGCGCCCGCCTCGGCCAGCCCGGCTGCCTCTGCGTCGCTCACGCCCCCCTCCGGCCCGACGATCACGACGATCTCGCCCCGGGAGGCGGCCCAGCCGGGCCAGCGCGGTGGGCGCCTCAGGATCAAGGATGACGGCCAGGCTCGCCGCCGCGATCCGGGCCATCACGCCCGGCAGCGCCAGCGGCTCGGGCACGTCAGGGAACCGGCGTCGGCGGGACTGCTTGGCCGCCTCGCGCGCCGTGCGCCGCCAGCGGTCCAGCGCCCTGGCCCCGCGATCGCCGCGCCACTGGACAACACAGCGCTCGGCCTGCCAGGGCAGCACGACGTCTGCCCCGACCTCGGTCATCAGCTCGACCGCCAGCTCGGCCCGATCGCCCTTGGGTATGGCCTGAACGACCACGATCCTCGGCTCGGGCACCGGCTCGGAATGCCTGGCCAGCACCCTGAACTCCACGACTGCCTGGCCCACGGCCGTGACCACGCACTCGGCGACGGCGCCTGCGCCATCGCTGACGTCAGCCCGCTCGCCTGCGGAGAGCCGCCGCACGGTCGCGGCATGCCTGCCCTCCGGGCCGCTCAGCACGATCGAGTCATGCTGGAGCGCAGCAGTGTCCGCGATGAACACTGGCGGTCTCAGTGCTGGTCCCTCCGGTCCTTCCCGTGCGAGTCAGCGGCCGTTGAATGCGTCCCGCAGCCTGGAGAAGAACCCCTGCTGGCCGGGCGCGAACTTGCCGGGCGGCGACTCCTCGCCGCGCATCTTGGCCAGCTCCCTCAGCAGGTTCTCCTGCTCCGGCTCGAGCCGGTCGGGGTCTCCACGGTCACGTGGATCAGCAGGTCCCCGCGACCGCCCCCGTTCAGGTGGGCCGCGCCCTGACTGTAGAGCGGGATCGCCTGGCCCGACTGGGTCCCGGGCCGGATGTCCACATCGGCCGGGCCGTCCAGGGTCTCGACCTTCAGCGTCGTCCCGAGCGCGGCCGCCACCATCGGGATCGTCACGGTGCAGTGCAGGTCGTCGCCCTGGCGCTCGAATATCGGGTGCGGCCGCTGCACGATTTCCAGGAACAGGTCGCCGGCGGGGCCGCCGCCCGGCCCGGTCTCGCCTTCCCCGGCGAGCTGGATATGCGTGCCATCCTCGACACCGGCCGGGATCCGCACCTTGATGGTGCGCCTGGTCCTGACCCGGCCGTCAGCGTCGCACTCCGGGCACGGCCTGCGGATCACCGTGCCGAAGCCGCCGCACGCCGGGCACGGGCGTGAGGCCATCACCTGGCCGAGGAAGGACCGCGTCACCTGACTGACCTCACCGCGCCCGCCGCACACATCACAGGTCTCCGGGTGAGTACCTGGTGCGGTTCCCTCGCCCGAGCAGGTCGGGCAGACGACCGCCGTGTCCACCGCGAGCTCTCTGGTCGAGCCGAACGCGCATTCCGACAGGTCCAGCTCGACCCGGATCGTCGCGTTACGGCCCCGCCTGGCCCGGCTGCGCGGCCCCCGGGTGGCCGCTCCGGCACCGAAGAAGGCGTCCATGATGTCGCTGAACGGGAACCCCGCCGCGAAGCCGCCCGGGCCCGCGCCGCCGGCCGGGGCGAACGGGTCAGCGCCGAGGTCGTACATCTGCCGCTTGCCCGGGTCCGACAGCACCTCGTAGGCCTGGGTGATCTCCTTGAACCGCTCCTGGGTCTGCGGATCAGGATTGACGTCCGGATGCAGCTCGCGGGCGAGGCGCCGGTACGCCTTCTTGATCTCTTCCGCATCGGCGTCGTGCCGGACCCCCAGGACGCCGTAGTAGTCGTTCGCCACCGGCACCCCTACGACTCCGCCAAGATCTGGCCCACATACCGTGCCACCGCGCGCACCGCTCCCATCGCTGTCGGGTAGTCCATTCGTGTCGGGCCGAGCACGCCGAGCTTGGCCAGCGCCTGATCCCCGGCACCATACCCGGCTGCCACCAGTGAGGTGCTCTGCAGGCCCCGCACCTCGTTCTCCGCGCCTATCCGCACGGTCAGGGAGGCCTGGTCACCGGATTCACCCAGCAGCCGCATCAGCACCACCTGCTCTTCGAGCGCCTCCAGGACCTCATGCAGCCCCTGGGCGAAGTCGGCCTCGGTGAGATTGGCGGCGCCGCCCACGACCACCCGCTCCTCGTGCCGCTCCGCCAGGCTCTCCAGGATCATGGACAATATCGCTGCCGCGTTCGCGCGCTCAGCTAGGGCGACCCGGTTCGGGCAGGTCCGCGACGACCGAGCTACCTCGGTCAGCTTGCGCCCGTCGAGGCATGCGTTCAGCACCGCGCGCAACTGCAGGATCGACTCGTCATCGATCCGGCCCGGCAAGTCCACCATCCGCTGCTGCACCCGGCCGGTGTCGGTGATCAGGACCAGCAGCAGCCTCCGGTCAGTGACCGGCACCAGCTCGATGTGACGGACCGCCGACCTGGTGAGCGAGGGGTACTGGACCACCGCGACCTGGCGGGTCAGCTGAGCGAGCAGCCGGACAGTCCGCATCACGACGTCGTCCAGATCGTAAGCGCGGGCCAGGAAGGTCTCGATCGCCCGGCGCTCGGCAGACGAGAACGGCTTTACCTCCGACAGCCGGTCGACGAAGAGCCGGTAGCCCTTGTCGGTGGGCACCCGCCCCGCGCTGGTGTGTGGCTGGACGATGAAACCCTGCTCCTCGAGCACGGCCATGTCATTACGGATTGTCGCCGGCGAGACGTCCAGATTGTGCCGGTCGACGAGCGACTTCGAGCCGACCGGCTCGTTGGTTGAGACGTAGTCCTCGACGATGGCGCGCAGCACCGCAAGCTTTCTGTCGTCGAGCACGCTCACCTCCCTGGCACTCTTGTCTCCCGAGTGCCAAGTCTACGGCCGGAAGGGCACTGGCCTGCGCACAGCCGTCACGAAGCGGTTAGTTACCGTCGGCCGTACCGGCTAGCGTTGACCGGGTTGGGCACGAAAGTCCAGGGCCGATGAGGAGCCACCCGCGGCAGCCAGCGCCAGCTGGTCTGCGTCGGGACAAACGTCGGCGGCGTCGGTGATGCGCCGGTCGAGGCACAGCCGCCGAGGCACCGCCCCCCGCTGCTGCGCCATCCCTGGACACGCCCCTGGACACGCCCCCTGGACGCACCCCCTGGACGCACTGCCCCTGGACGCACCGCCTCGCTGACGTGCCCGTGGGTGAGGCGCGAACCCGCCGGGACCAGATTTGGCCTGCACCCAGGATGGCGAGAGATGGACTGCGCCCCACGACGGATGGCCAGACCCGGCAGCGACGGCCGGGCCATGACGCCGGAGACAGCAACGGCCGCACGACACGGCGGCCGGCACCGGCTGGCCGCGAGCCGCCCCGAACGAGACCGCCCGCCGACACATCTGGCCGCAAGCCGCCCCGGAGGACATCTGGCCAGACGACGCCGGGGCGCCCAGCGCACCCGGGCGCGCCGCCAGGAGGCGCCGCGAGCGCCGGCGAACGGCCGCCCGCGGGCCCGGGACCCTGAACCGGCCGGCGACGAGCGGCTGGCGATGCTCTGCTACCTCGGCGTGCCGTTCCTCGGATTCCTCGTGCCGCTGGCCATATACGTGCTCAGGGGGCGCAGGTCGCGCTTGGTCCGCGGCCACGCGGCCCAGGCGCTCAACCTGTCGATAACCGCGCTCCTGTACACCCTCTGCGTGCTGATCATCGGCACGATCCTGGCCCTGGACACCATCAGCGTGGCCCTGCTGATCGGCGTGCCGCTGGTCGCGGCGCTATGGATAGCCACGCTGCGCTACGTGGTCCGGGCCGGGGTCGCGGCCAGCCGCGGCGACTACTTCCGGATTCCGGCCTGGATCTGTGCCACTATCGCCCGGTAGCTGCTCAAGACTGCCCGGCGGCAGCCCAGCCGTGGCCCGCGCCGCTCAATCGGTGATCGCGCGGATCACCGCGTCAGCCAGCAGCCTGCCCTTGCCGGGTCAGCACGAGCCGCCCGGCGGCATGCGCGGCCGGATCGGCGAGCCCGTCGGTCACCGCGGTCGGCCGCGGCGGCGCGCCCGGCCCCGCTCGAGCTCATCAGCCGGGCAACCGGCCGCCAGCCGGGCCAGCAGCATGATCCGCTCGGTCCGGCGCTCACCGGCGGTCAGGATCTCGCGGGCCTGTCCCGGGCTGGCCCCCGCGGCCAGCCGCGCCGCATAGGCCGCCGGATGCTTAACGTTCCACCACCGGACCCCGCCGACGTGGCTGTGCGCGCCCGGGCCGATGCCCCACCAGTCGGCGCCGGTCCAGTAGAGCAGGTTGTGCTGGCAGCGCGCACCTTCGGCGGCCGCCCAGTTGGAGATCTCATACCAGCTCAGCCCGGCGGCGGCGAGCATGTCGTCGGCGGCCAGATACCGGTCGGCCAGCACGTCGTCGTCGGGAGCCGCCAGCTCACCGCGCCCGATCCGCCTGGCCATCCGGGTGCCGTCCTCGACGATCAGCGCGTAGGCGGAGATGTGATCCGGCGCCGGCCGCCAGCGCGCTGGCCACCGACTGCTCCCAGTCCTGGTCGGTCTCGCCCGGGGTGCCGTAGATCAGGTCCAGGCTGACCTGCTCGAATCCGGCGCTGCGCGCCCACCCGACGCACCGCTGCGGACGGCCGGGCTGATGAACCCGGTCCAGCGTGGCCAGCACCTGCGGGACGGCACTCTGCATGCCCAGCGAGAGCCGGGTGAAGCCGCTCGCCCGCAGCCGGGCCAGCGACTGCCTCGTCGACCGTCTCCGGGTTGGCCTCCGCGGTCACCTCCGCGTCCGGCGCCAGGCCGAATTCCCCGTCGATGGCCGACAGGATCGCGCCGAGCTGGCCGGGCGGCAGCAGCGTGGGAGTGCCGCCGCCGAAGAAGACCGTGCTGACCGGCGCGGCGGCCGGGCCCAGCACCCGCCGGGCCAGCCTGATCTCGGCGATGGCCAGTCCCGCGTAGCTGTCCCTGGAGGCGCCCGGGCCCAGCTCGGTGGCGGTGTAGGTGTTGAAGTCGCAGTAGCCGCACCTGGTCAGGCAGAACGGCACGTGCACGTAGATGCCGAACGGGCGCGCCCCCGGCGCCGGTCGGTGGCGCGCGCGGGCAGCGCGCCGTCGGCCGGGACGGGCTCGCCGTCCGGGGGCAGCCCCGCCACCGTCAGCCCGGCCCGATCCGCGCGTCAGACCGCGGCGCGGCCCAGGACATGCGCGCCGACCTCGTTCCCAGCCCGGCTCAGGCCGTCCACCTCCAGCAGCTTCCGCATCAGATCGGTGTCGCCGTAGTAGGCGCGCATCGCCTCCGCCACCGTGACCTGACCGCGGGCCGGTCCAGGACCTCGATGTCATCGCCGGGCCCGACCTCGCCCTCGGTGAGCACCCGCAGGTAGGCGCCGGGACGGCCGCCCCGGGCGAACCGCTTGACCCAGTGGTCCTCGCCCAGCCAGCTCGCGAAGGTGGCGCACGGGATCCGCGGGCTGGTGACCTGGACGACCGCGGTGCCCAGCCGCCAGGTCTCGCCGATGGCCGCCGCCGGAGATGTCCAGCCCCGCCGTGGTGATGTTCTCGCCGAACAGCCCGTCGCGCAGCTCGCGGCCGAGCTGTTCCACCCACCAGTCCAGGTCCTCCCGGGCGTAGGCATACACGGCCTGCTCGTACCCGCCGTGGCTCTGCCTGGTCCGCCTGCTCGTCACCGTCCAGCCCGAGCCTGAGCACGCGGACGCGGCCCGCCACCGGGCGCTTGTCGATGGCGGTCCGGCCCAGCTGCGACCGGATCGCCGGGTCGGCTTTCTCCCGTCCGGTGCTGACCGAGAGCACCCGTGCGTTGGCCATAAGCCGCACGGTATCCGACCTCGGCGGCCCGGTCGAACGGCTTTCCGGGCCGCCGACCGGCACGCGGCTCCCGTTAATAAGCCAGGTCTTCCCGGGCCAGCGCGGCAGCCGTTACTTTTTGCGGTCCGGCGCCTGCTCGGTGGACAGCGCCGCGACAAACGCTTCCTGGGGCACCTCGACGCGCCCGATGGTCTTCATCCGGCGCTTGCCCTCCTTCTGCTTCTCCAGCAGCTTGCGCTTGCGGGTGATATCGCCGCCGTAGCACTTGGCCAGGACGTCCTTGCGCATCGCGCGGATGTTCTCCCTGGCGATGATCCGCGAGCCGATCGCCGCCTGGATCGGCACCTCGAACTGCTGCCGCGGGATCAGCTCCTTCAGCTTCGCGGTCATGCCCACGCCGTAGTCGCGCGACTTGTCGGCATGCACGATATGGCTGAACGCGTCCACCGGCTGGCCCTGCAGCAGGATGTCGACCTTCACCAGGTCGGCTTCCTGCTCGCCGGCGGGCTCGTAGTCCAGCGACGCGTAGCCGCGGGTGCGGGACTTGAGCTGGTCGAAGAAGTCGAAGATGATCTCCGCGAGCGGCATGGTGTAGCGGATCTCCACCCGGTCGGTGGACAGGTACTCCATGCCGAGCAGCACGCCGCGCCGGCTCTGGCACAGCTCCATGATCGTGCCGATGTAGTCACTCGGCGCCAGCACCGTGGCCCGGACCACCGGCTCGAAGATGCGGGCCACCTTGCCGTCGGGGAATTCACTGGGATTCGTAACGATGAGCTCGGCGCCGGTCTCCATCACCACGCGGTAGACGACGTTGGGCGCGGTGGAGATCAGCTGCAGCCCGAACTCCCGCTCCAGCCGCTCGCGGACGATCTCCATGTGCAGCAGCCCGAGGAAGCCGCACCGGAAGCCGAAGCCGAGCGCGGCCGAGGTCTCCGGCTCGTAGACCAGGGCGGCGTCGTTCAGCCGCAGCTTGTCCAGCGCGTCGCGGAGCTCGGGGTAGTCGTCGCCGTCCATCGGGTACAGGCCGGAGAAGACCATCGGGCGCGGGTGCGCGTACCCGGCCAGCGGCTCGGCGGCCGGGCGGGCCGCGCTGGTCACGGTGTCGCCGACCCGGGCCTGCCGGACGTCCTTCACCCCGGTGATCAGGTACCCGACCTCGCCGGCCGCCAGGCCCTCGGTGGGCACCGGCTCCGGCGAGATCACCCCCACCTCGAGGGTGTCGTGCGCGGTCTTGGTCGACATCATCAGGCTCTTCTCGCGCCGGGTGAGCAGCCCGTCCATGACCCGGACGTAGGTGACGACGCCCCGGTAGGTGTCGTAGACCGAGTCGAAGATCAGCGCCCGGGGCGGCGCGTCGCGATCACCGTGCGGGGCCGGGACCTGCTCGACGATCGCGTTCAGCAGGTCGGCGACTCCCTCGCCGGTCTTGGCCGAGACCTGGAGCACGTCCGAGACCGGGCAGCCGATGATGTTGGCGATCTCGGCGGCGTACTTCTCCGGCTGCGCCGCCGGCAGGTCGATCTTGTTCAGCACCGGGATCAGGTGCAGGTCGGCCTCGATGGCCAGGTACAGGTTGGCGAGGGTCTGCGCCTCGATCCCCTGCGCGGCGTCGACCAGCAGGACCGCGCCCTCGCAGGCCGCCAGCGACCTGGACACCTCGTAGGAGAAGTCGACGTGGCCGGGCGTGTCGATCAGGTTCAGCACGTACTGGTTACCGTCCGCCGCCGTCCAGGGCAGCCGGACGGCCTGGCTCTTGATCGTGATGCCGCGCTCGCGCTCGATGTCCATCCGGTCCAGGTACTGCGCGCGCATCTGCCGGTCGGTGACCACGCCGGTGTACTGCAGCATCCGGTCCGCGAGCGTGGACTTACCGTGATCGATGTGCGCGATGATGCAGAAGTTCCGGATCACCGCCTGATCGGTCCGGGTCGGCTCGGGCATTGGTGGCACAGGCTTCCGCCAGGTTTCCAGGACGTAAAGTCGGCTTCGCGATCGCCGTCTATGGTCGCATGCCCGGGCCAGTGCCCAGGCCAGCCGGGCTGCCGTCCGGCCCGGTCCAGGCCCGGCGCCGGAGCCGCAGCCCGGCCGCGCGCCGGTCCGCACCCGGCTCTACTGGCCAGCGCCAGGCTCTGCGTTTGAGCAGATACCGCTGACTCGGATAGGCTGCATGTTCGCGTGCCCGCACGCGGGCGCCGGGCGCATCAGCCAGTCCAGCCCGTGTGCGGCAGCAAGCTAACCCTGACTAGAACTCTAGCGAGGCTCTCGCGTGGCAAACATCAAGTCCCAGATCAAGCGCAACAAGCAGAACGAGAAGGCGCGCCAGCGTAACAAGTCGGTGAAGTCGGCCCTGAAGACCTCGGTCCGCCAGTTCCGCGAGGCCGCCGACGCCGGCCAGGTCGACGAGGCGACCAGCGCGATGCGCGCGGCGTTCGTCAAGCTGGACAAGGCCGCCAGCAAGGGCGTCATCCACAAGAACCAGGCCGCCAACCGCAAGTCGGCCATCGCCAAGCGCGCCGACCAGCTCACGAAGCAGGGCTAGCCGTCCGGCCGGCCTGGGCGCCTCGCGGCCCGGGCCGTCGCGCGCGGCCTCCCGGCCGGCCGCCAGGTCAGCCTCGCGAGCGGCAGGCCACGATGGTCTGGATCGCCTGCTCCAGCGCATAGCCCGGGCTGGCGCCTTCCCCCTTAACCTGCGCGTCGGCCGCCACCACCGCGCGGTGCGCGCGGGCCACCCCGTCCGGGTGCCCAGCCTCTGAGCTGCTGGCGGACCCGGTCGATCTTCCAGGGCGGCATGCCGAGTTCGGCGGCCAGCGCCTCGGCGCTCTTGCCCCGTGGCGCGCTGCCGACCCGCCCGAGCGCCCGGACCCCCTGCGCGAGCGCGCTGCTGATCAGCACCGGCGATACGCCGGTAGCCAGCGCCCAGCGCAGCTGTTCCAGCGCGTCAGCGAGCTTCCCCTCCACGGCGCGGTCAGCCACCGTGAAGCCGGTCGCCTCGGCCCGGCCCCGGTAGTACCTGGCCACGACCGGCTGGCTGATCACGCCGGTGGTATCCGCGGCCAGCTGGCTGCAGGCCGCCGCCAGCTCCCGCAGATCGTTCCCGACCGCGTCCAGCAGCGCCCGCAGGCCCGCCTCATCGGCTGACCGCCCGGCCCGGCCGAACTCCGCGCGCAGGAAGTCCAGCCGCTCACCGAAGCGCTTGACCGTCGGGCAGTTGATCCTCCTGGCGCCCTCCTTGACCAGGTTCGCCAGCAGCGGCTTGCCCTTGTTGCCGCCGTTATGGGTCAGCACCAGGACCACCTCAGACGGCGCGGCGGCGGTCTGCCTGACCAGCTCCGCTGCGACCTGGCTGCCCGCGTCCTGGATCGACCGGACGACCACCACGCTGCCGCCGCCGAACAGGGACGGCGCGGTGAGGCTGGACAGGTCGCCTGGCCGCAGGTCCGCGGCGCTCGTCTCGTGGATCTCGCCCGCGATGATCGCGGCCGCCGCCTGCCGGGCGTCGTCCGCATCCTGGCCAGGCTCCGCCGCGGCCGGGGCGCCGCGGCTGGCCGACCCGGGCCGCTCCCGCGCGGCCGCACCCGATCCGGTCGCCGCGCGGCCGGTCCACCCGGGCCGGCCACGGCCGGTTCCATCCGCCGTCCGCCGCCGCCTGCCGCCGCCCGGCCGCGGCGACGACGCCCTGGACGGCCCGCTCGACCAGCAGCTCTTCTTCCCCGACGATCAGTGTCACCGGTGGCACCGGCGGCGGGCCGGGCCGGCCCGGCCGGGCCGCGTCAGCTGACTGCATGCCCGCAGCTTGCCATGAAACCGCAGATGCCGGCGCCGCCAGGCTGGCCTATGCCCGGCTGCCCGCGGGCTGATACCCGATGTCCGGGCCGTCAGCGGCCGGTTGGCTGCCGTCCGCGCTGGGTCGGGCGCCACGACCACGCCCAGCATTCCCTGGCCCGCGTGAACGCCGATCACCGCATCGGCCCGCACCTGGTAGATCTCGCGCGCGCCCGGGATCAGTTCCGCCAGCCGGCCGGCCAGCTCCGCCGCCCGGCCGGCGTCGCCCAGGTACTGGACCGCCAGGTCAACCGGCTGGCCAGCCGCGGACTCGACGGCCAGCTCGATGAGCCTGCGCACCGCGGCCGACCGGGTACGAACCTTCTCCAGCTGGACCAGCTGCCCGTCCGAGATGTGCAGCACCGGCCTGGCGGTCAGCCCGGGGCGGCACGGTGCCAGCCGGAGCCCGCGCCGGCGCCCGCGCCGCCCAGCCTGCCCCCGGCCTGCAGATGGCCCGGCGTGTCCACGGTGAAGAACGACCTCAGCCGCGCCGAGCGGCGGGCCGCCGCCGCGGCGACCTGCTCGGCCGATCCGCCCGCCCGGGCCACCTCAGCAGCGGACAGGACCGCGAATCCGAGCCCCATCCCGAGCGAGCCTGAATCGATGACCCGGACCGGCACGGACGCGGCGCCACGCCGCCAGCCGGGCCGATCCGACCGTTCCTGACATCCGCCCGGACAGGTGGATGGAGACGATCGCCTCGGCGCCGGCCGCCGCTGCCGCGGCATAGGCGGCCGCGAACCGCTCCGGAGCCGGGCTGGCGGTGCGGGCGGCCCCGGTGCGCAGTCCGGTTCTCGAGGCCGGCCGGCAGCTCCGCCGGATCATCGTCCAGCCGCCGGTCACCGACCACCACCGACAGCGGCACGGTGCGAATGTGGTACCTCGCGATCAGCTCGCCGGACAGGCACGCGGTG
This sequence comes from uncultured Actinomycetota bacterium, assembly GCA_963775745.1. Taxonomy (GTDB): domain Bacteria; phylum Actinomycetota; class Actinomycetes; order Streptosporangiales; family Streptosporangiaceae; genus DATBGO01. Next base: position 116,805 of record CAVZKE010000015.1, on the reverse strand, counting down.
GAGTCGGTGACCACGGCGACGCCCGCGGGCACCGCAGGATGCCGACCCTGACCGGGTACCGTCTGGCCGCCTAGCCCGGTACGGGCTCGCCGCCGCGCCAGACCCGGAGCGGCTTGAGTCCGTAGGCCCAGGCGAAGGCACCCTCGTGATCGGCGTCCCAGGCCACGATGTCGGCGTACCGGCCGCGGACCATCGCGCCCCGGTCCGGAGCACGCAGCGCGTGCGCGCCGCCCAGCGTGGCCGCGCGGAGCGCTTCGGTCACGCTCATCCCGAAATGCGTCACCGCCATGGCGATGATCAGCGGCATCGAGGTGATCCCGTTACCGCCGGGCGAATGATCGGAGCCGAGCGCGACCGCTACGCCCTTGTCGAGCAGCGACCGTACCGGCGCGGTCCGGCCCGTCTCCAGCGCGGTCGCCGGGCAGACCACTGCCGCGACGCCGGCCTGGGCGAGCGCGGCCACGTCGTCGTCATCGGCATCGTGCAGCAGGTCGGCCGACGCGCAGCCGAGCTCGGCGGCCAGCCGCACCGCGGCGTTGCTCGCCTCACCGCAGGCGTGCAGCCTGGGCAGCAGGCCGGCGGCGCGGCCGGCCGCGAGCACCCAGCGGGCCTCCCGCTCGGTGAAGCGGCCGTCATCGCAGTAGACATCGACGCTGTCGGCGCCGGCCATGCTCGCATCCGAGCACCAGGTGCTCACCGCGTCCACGTAGTCGTGGCGGCGGCCGAAGTACTCCGGCGGCACGGCGTGCGCGGCCAGGAACGTCACGTGCACGCGCGGCATGCCTGGCTCGTCCTGCAGCGACCGCAGCATCCGGACGTCCGCGAGTTCCCCGTCCCTGGTCAGGTGGTATCCGGTCTTCGCCTCGATGGTGGTGGCGCCGGTCAGCAGCCAGCCGCGCAGCCGCTCCCGCACCCCGTTGCACAGGGTCCACGGGTCGGTTCCCCTGGTGACGGTGACGGTGGAGGCCAGCCCGCCGCCCGCGGCCGCGATCTCCGTGGCCGATGAGCCGCTGGACCGCATCGCGAGCTCCGCCCAGCGGTTGCCCGCGTAGACCGGGTGGGTGTGCGCGTCGATCAGGCCGGGCGTGACCAGGGCACCGTTGAGGTTTTCCACGTGGTCGACATCGACAATGTCCTCAAGGACGCCGGGGATGCTGGCGGGCAGCTCGGCCGCGGGACCGACCCAGGCAATGCGGTCATCGTGCGCGACGATGGCGGCATTACTCCAGATCTCCGACCCGGTCCACAGGCGGCCGATGTTGGTCAGCAGGCGGACTGTCATCGCGGCGCACCAGCGCGGCCCGCAAGCGCCACGGGCAACGGTCCGGTCGGCCATGAGCGGTCACCTGCCACGAGTCGTGCCTGATGGTGATACACCGGCAAAGACCTAGTGAAGCGGATAGCGTGCTGCACCACAAGATGGGAACTCTGCGGAGCGCCCACCAACATATCGGTTCAGTCACGCTATTGCACCAGAGGGTCCATGTACAGGGCCCTTCTGATGCGGTTTAGACCATCATTGGCCTGCGGGTTCCTCCCCGATCGGCGCGCCTGCGGCTGCCTGAACATTCAGCCAGCCCGCTATTACGATCGGGCGCCTGGACCGGTGATCTTTTCCGGGTAGATATCTCACAATTTGCGAATAGCCCTAACGTCCCGTTTCCCCGGAACGGCGCGCGGCAGCCCGCGCCCGCCGTGCGCCTTGGGGGTGCGGATTTCCATGATCATGGAAAGCTCCGGGACACATGGGGCATATCCGGCGAGGTTGCGACGTTGATCGGCGGGCTGCGACGTCGATGGGCGGGCTGCGGCATGGGTGGGCGGGCTGCGGCCTGGGTGGGCGCCGGGCGGACGGAGCGGGCCGGCGCCGCCGCGGTCAGCCCAGCGGCTGCGGCTCCCGCAGCCGCTCCAGCTCGGCGGCCAGGCCGGGCGGGACCCGCGCGGTCAGCTCGGTGCCGTCCTGCCCGTGACTGACCTCCAGCACCTCGCCCTCGGCATGCGCGCGCGACAGCAGATCGCCGCGGCCATACGGGACCATCACGCTGACCTGGCAGTACTGCCGGGGCAGCAGCCGCTCAACCGCGGCGAGCAGGTCACCCAGGCCCGCTCCGGTGCGGGCGGAGACCACCACCGCCCCGCGCTCGGCCAGCCGCAGGCCCTCCACGTCGAGCGGGTCCGCCGCGTCGGCCTTATTGATCACCACCAGCTCGGGAACGTCCCCGGCGCCGATCTCGCCGAGCACCTCGCGCACGGCGGCCGAGCTGCGCCCGGGGGTCGGCGTCCGAGCCGTCCACCACGTGCAGGATGAGGTCGGCCTCGGCCACCTCCTCCAGGGTCGACCGGAAGGCGTCGACCAGCTGATGCGGCAGGTGGCGCACGAACCCGACGGTGTCGGTCAGCGTGAACGGCCAGCCGGACGGGGTGCGGGCCCGCCGGACCGCCGGGTCGAGCGTGGCGAACAGTGAGTCGTCGACCAGCAGCTCAGCACCGGTCAGCCGGTTCAGCAGGCTGGACTTGCCCGCGTTGGTGTATCCGGCGATGGCCACCGAAGGGACGTCGCGGCGACGGCGCTGGCCGCGCTGCACCTCCCGCCCGACCGACATCCCGGCGATCTCCCGGCGCAGCTTCGAGATCCGCGCCCTGATCCGGCGCCGGTCGGTCTCGATCTTCGTCTCGCCGGGGCCGCGGGTACCGATACCGCCGCCGCCCGCGACCCGGCCGCCCGCCTGCCTGGACAGTGACTCGCCCCAGCCGCGCAGCCTGGGCAGCAGGTACCGGAGCTGGGCCAGCTCCACCTGGGCCTTGCCCTCCTTGCTCCGGGCATGCTGGGCGAAGATGTCCAGGATCAGCGCGGTGCGGTCGACGACCTTGACCCTGACGATGCCCTCCAGCCTGCGCAGCTGGCTGGCGGTCAGCTCGCCGTCACAGATGACCGTGTCGGCGCCGTGCGCGGCGACCAGCTCAGCGAGCTCAGCCGCCTTGCCCGCGCCGACGTACGTCGCCGCGTCGGGCCGGCCACGGCGCTGGATGAGACCGTCGAGCACCTCCGAGCCAGCCGTCTCGGCCAGCCGCGACAGCTCCGCGCAGCGAGTTCTCGGCGCTGGCCAGCGTCCCGTCGGTCCAGACGCCCATCAGGACCACGCGCTCCAGCCGCAGCGCCCGGTATTCGACCTCGGTAACGTCCTGGAGCTCGGTGGAAAGCCCCGCCACCCGGCGCAGTGCGTGCCGGTCCGCCAGGTCGAGCTGGCCGTCGTCGGGCTCGCGGTCCTCGCGCTGGTGGTCGCGATCGGCGGGGGGTTCGTGATACAGAGCTGTCATTACCTACCTAAGGTCGGCGTCCAGGCGATTTGCCTGCGTTATCTGAGGCGGCAGGCCGCCTGGCGGTTGCGGAATCGATAGTGCCACGCGGCGCTGCCACACTTCACCTGGTTAACACCGCGGCGGCCGCGTTGTGCCCGCCGCGGCGTGCCCGGCGAGCTTTGACCGGCGGCGGACAGGCCGTTAGCGTCGTCCTGACCAGCCGCGCGAGGCTGGCCCGACCAAGACCCGCCCAGAAGGAGCAGGAAGCGTGAAGGAAACCGAGGGCGTGGAGGTCACCGGCCAGTCCGGTGACCGGTACGACGAGATCCTCACCCCGGAGGCACTCGGCCTGGTCGCCGCGCTGCAGCGCGAGCTCGGCCCGCGGCGGCGCCGAGCTGCTCGCTGCGCGGGCCCAGCGCCAGCAGGAGCTTTCGGCCGGCGCGATGCTGGACTTCCTCCCCGGCACCCGGGCGATCAGGGAAGACGACTCCTGGACGGGTCAGCGCCCCCGCGCCCGGCCTGGTTGACCGGCGGGTGGAGATTACCGGGCCCACCGACCAGAAGATGACCATCAACGCGCTCAACTCGGGCGCCAAGGTGTGGCTCGCCGATTTCGAGGATGCGAACACTCCGCTGTGGGGCAACATGGTCACCGGCCAGCTCAACTTGCGCGACGCACTGGACGGCAAGATCGACTTCACCAGCGACGAAGGCAAGGCCTACCAGCTGGGGCCCGCCGACGAGCTGGCCACGATCGTGGTCCGCCCCCGGGGCTGGCATCTGGACGAGAAGCACCTGCTGGTGGACGGCCAGCGGGTCTCAGGCAGCCTGTTTGACTTCGGGATGTACCTCGCCCACTGTGCCCGCCGCCAGCTGGCGGCGGGGAAAGGCCCTTACTTCTACCTGGCCAAGCTGGAGAGCCACCTGGAGGCGCGACTCTGGAACGACGCCTTCAACCTGGCCCAGGACGCCCTGGGGATCCCGCGCGGCACGATCCGGGCCACCGTGCTGATCGAGACGATCCCGGCCGCGTTCGAGATGGATGAGATCCTCTATGAGCTCAGGGATCATAGCGCCGGGCTGAACGCGGGCCGCTGGGACTACCAGTTCAGCATCATCAAGAAGTTCCGCACCCGGGGCCGGGAGTTCCTGCTCCCGGAGCGCAATGCGGTGACCATGACCGCGCCGTTCATGCGCGCCTACACCGAGCTGCTGGTCAGCACCTGCCACCGGCGCGGCGCGCACGCGATCGGCGGGATGGCCGCCTTCATCCCGAGCAGGCGAGACCCCGAGGTCAACGCCAAGGCGCTGGCCAAGGTGCGCGACGACAAGGCTCGCGAGTCCCGGGACGGCTTCGACGGGTCCTGGGTGGCCCATCCGGACCTGGTCCCGGTCTGCCGCGAGGTATTCGACGGGGTGCTCGGCAGCGCCCCGAACCAGCTGGCCAAGCTGCGCGACGACGTCCACGTCACTGCGGCCGAACTGCTGGCCATCGACAAGACTCCCGGTGAGATCACCCAGGCAGGCCTGCGCAACAACATCAGCGTCGGGCTGCAGTACCTGGCTAACTGGCTGGCCGGGACGGGCGCGGTGGCGATCTTCAACCTGATGGAGGACGCGGCCACCGCGGAGATCTCCCGGTCGCAGGTCTGGCAGTGGCTGCATAACGACGTGACCCTGGCCGACGGCCCGCTGGTGACGACCGAGCTGGTCGAGCGGATCATCGGCGAAGAGCTCGCGGTCATCCAGGAGCAGTCCGGCCCGGCCTTCGACGCGGCCAGGTATGACCAGGCCGTCGCGCTGTTCAAGGAGGTCGCCCTGGCCGACGACTATGCCGAGTTCCTCACCATCCCGGCCTACGAGCGGATGCCCTGACGCCGCCCCGGGCCGGTCACGTGACGACTTTCCCTCGATATCTGCCGGAAAGTCAGCGCCTTCGCGGGAGACCCCGGCGGTGCTGGGAACGCTGACGGTGGGAGGCCACCAGCGATGACCGAGATGCTGATCCCGCGGATGAGGCAGATATGCGGGCCGGACGGCGTGGTCACGGATCCGCTCGAGCTGCGCACCTACGAGTGCGACGGCCTGACCTCGCACCGCTGCAGTCCCGGCCTGGTGGTGCTGCCGCGGACCGCCGACCAGGTCGCTGCCATCGTCCGGGAGTGCGCCCGGGCCGCGGTCCCGTTCGTGGCCAGGGGCTCAGGTACCGGCCTGTCCGGCGGGGCGCTGCCGCGCAGCGATGGCGTGCTGATCGTCACCTCCCGGATGCGGAACATCATCATGATCGACGCGGCCAGCCGCCGGGCGATCGTGGAGCCGGGAGTTACCAATCTGGCCGTGAGCAAGGCCGCCCAGCCGTTTGGCCTGTTCTATGCCCCTGACCCGTCCAGCCAGGTGATCTGCTCGGTCGGCGGCAACGTCGCGGAGAACTCCGGCGGAGCCCACTGCCTCAAGCACGGCTTCACCGTGCATCACGTCACCGGCCTGGAGATCGTCACCCCGCAGGGCGAGCTGACCTGGCTGGGTGACGGCACCGGCATGGCGCCCGGTTACGACCTCGTCGGCGCGTTTACCGGATCGGAGGGCACGCTCGGTATCGTCACCAAGATCATCGTGAAGCTGACCAGGATCCCCGAAGCGGTGACCACGCTGCTGGCCGCGTTTACGACAATGGGAGCGGGCGGCAGCGCCGTCTCGGCCATCATCAGCTCCGGGATCCTGCCCGCCGCCATCGAGATGATGGACGCTCTGGCCATCGAGGCGGCCGAGGCCGCGGTGGCCTGCCGGTACCCCGAGAGCGCGGCCGCGGTGCTCATCGTCGAGCTGGACGGCCCGGAGGCTGATGTGGGCCGGGAGACCGCGGCGGTCCGGGCCATCTGCGAGCGGGAGGGCGCCTACGAGATCCGGGCGGCCGACGGCGCGGCCGAGCGCACCGCGATCTGGGCTGGGCGCCGCTCGGCGTTCGCCGCGGTCGGCCGGATCAGCCCGGCCTACATCGTGCAGGACGGCGTGGTGCCGCGCACCGCGCTGCCGCAGGTCCTTGACCGGATCACCGAGCTGTCCCGGCAGGCCGGCCTCAGGGTCGCCAATGTCTTCCATGCCGGTGATGGGAACCTGCACCCGCTCGTGCTGTTCGACGACTCGACTCCGCAGGCCTGCGCGGCGGCCGAGGAACTGTCCGGGGCCATTCTCGACACCTGCATCGAGCACGGCGGCTCGATCACCGGCGAGCACGGCGTCGGCACCGACAAATCCAGGTACATGCCGAAGATGTTCAGCCCCGACGACCTGGACACGATGCAGCTGCTGCGGTGCGCCTTCGACCCGGTCGGCCTGTGCAATCCGGGCAAGGTGTTCCCGACCCCGCGGCTGTGCGGCGAGGTGCCCGGCGTGCGCCGGGCGCCGCATCCGCTGGTGGCTGCGGGCGAAATGGACCAGTTCTGACATGCCGGGCCCACGGCCCCTGGCTGGCCCGCGATGACCGCCGGCTCGGTCACCGACTCGCTCGGCGCGGCCTGCGCGCAGGTCAGGCAGGCTGGCCCGGACGATGCGGTGGCGGGCGTGCAGCCCTCGTTCGTCGCGGCGCCGGCCAGCGTCGATGAGGCCAGCGCCGTCATGCGGGCGGCCGCCGCGGCCGGCCTCGCCGTGCTGCCGCGCGGCCGCGGCTCCAAGCTGGGCTGGGGCGCGGCGCCGCGGCGCTGCGATCTGATCATCGAGACCCGGCTGCTGGATACGGTGATCGAGCACGCGGCGGGCGATCTGGTCGTCCGGGTCCAGGCGGGCGTGGGCACCGCTCAGCTGGCCGCCACGCTAGCCGCGGCCGGCCAGCGGCTCGCTCTCGACCCGCCGGAACCCGGCGGCGGCGGAACCATCGGCGGCCTGCTCGCCACTGGCGCCGCCGGCCCGCTGCGGCTGCGCTACGGGCCGCCCAGGGACCTGCTGATCGGGATCACCGTAGTTCGGGCCGACGGGGCCGTCACCCGCTCGGGCGGCAAAGTCGTGAAGAACGTGGCCGGCTATGACCTCGGCAAGCTGTACACCGGGTCGTACGGGACGCTGGGCCTGATCACGGAGGCGGCGTTCCGGCTGCATCCGCGGCCGGCAGCCGCGGCGTTCGTCACCCTGGACTGCGCCGAACCGGCCGCCGCCCAGTCGCTGCTCGCTGCGGCGGTCGATTCGCCGCTCGCGCCCGCCGCCGCTGAACTCGACCGGCCGCACCGCGGCGCGCCGCTGCGGACCGGGATCCTGCTGGAGGGTGACCGGGACGGCGTGGCCGAGCGGGCCGGGCGGATGCGCTGCCTGCTCGGCGACGGCGCTGAGATCGCCGCACAACCGCCGCCGTGGTGGGGCCGTGGTGCGGCGGCCAGCACCGGCGGGACAATGGTCAGGATCGCGTTCTGGGCCGGTGAGCTGGCCACGGTGCTGGCCGCCATCGACGCGGCCTCGGCGGCGGCGGGCCTGGACCCGGCGGTCGGTGGGTCCGCGGCAGCGGGCGTGCTCCACGTGGCCGTGCCGGAGGAAGATTCGCCGGTCGCCGTGGCCCGGTTTGTCGGCGCACTCCGGGCCTCGTGGTCAGCGTTCCCAGCTGGCGCAACGGGCGGCGGCCCGCCGGCCAGGGCCAGCGCCGTGGTCGTGCACGCCCCCGCCGAGGTCCGAGCCGCGGTCGACCTGTGGGGCCCGGTCCCGTCGGCCGGCCTGATGCGGTCGGTGAAGGACCAGTTCGACCCCGAACACCGGATGGCGCCGGGCCGGTTCGCCGGAGGGATCTGATGGCTGCACCGCGCGACCAGGCCCGCCCGCCCGGCGCCACCGGTCCGCCCGGCGCCACCGGCCCGCCCGGCGCCACCGGCCCGCCAAGCGACGGCACTCCGCCGGCCCGCGTGAGCGGGGCCGATCCCACGGGTGAGCTCCGCGAACTGGCCAGCGATTGCGTGCACTGCGGGTTCTGCCTGCCCGCGTGCCCCACGTACCAGCTATGGGGAGAGGAGATGGACTCGCCGCGCGGGCGGATCCACCTGATCACCCAGGTCCTGGACGGCGCCCAAGCCGGACAGGCGGCGGCCGCTCACATCGACCGCTGCCTCGGGTGCATGGCCTGCGTGCCTGCCTGCCCGTCCGGAGTGCGCTACGACCGGCTGATCGAGGCGGCCCGGAGCTGGACCGAAGAGCCGCCATCCGGGCCGCCACCGCTGCCGCCGCGGTCGTGGCGGGACCGCGCGGTACGTACCGCGATCTTCCAGATCTTCCCGTACCCGCGCCGGCTGCGGGTCCTGGCCGCGCCGCTGCGCACGGTTCAGCGAACGGGCCTTGACCGGCTGGTCCAGCGCAGCGGGCTCGCCGATCGGCTGTCCCCCGAACTGGCCGCCGCACTCCGGGTAGCGCCAGGCCGCCTCCAGCCCCCGCCCGCGGGCCATCCCCACAATCCCCCGCTCGCGGGCCACTCCCAGCTCCCGCGATCGCGCCATCCCCACAATCCCCCGCCGGCTTCGCCCCCTTTGCCCGACTCATCCGGCGCTCCTCAGGCACTTATACCGGATTCAGACCGAATTCTCGCCCGATATGCCGGTAATGCGGTCAACAAATCCGGGATAAGTGCGCGCATCCCTGGTCGGCGAGCGGGCCGACGCTCGGGCGGAGGCCGGTATGCCGAGCGGATCGCAGCCCGGGGCACTCGCCGGGCCGTCGTCGGAATGCTGCTCGGATGTGTGCAGCAGGTCTTCTTCCCGCAGGTCAACGAGGCCACGGTGCGGGTCCTCGCCGCCGAGGGCTGCGATGTGATCATTCCCCGCGGCCAGGGCTGCTGCGGCGCGCTGTCGTTGCATGGCGGCCGGCTGACCGAGGCCGCCCGGTTCGCCCGGCAGGCGATCGAGACCTTCGAGCACGCCGGGGTAGACGCGATCATCGTGAACGCGGCCGGGTGCGGATCGGCCATGAAGGACTATGCCGACCTGCTGTCCGGAGATCCGGCCTGGGCGGGCCGGGCCGCGGCGCTGGCTGCGAAGGTCCGCGATTTCAGTGAGTTCCTCACCGAGCTTGGCCCCGCCGCTGTCCGCCATCCGCTGGCGATCACCGCCGCGTATCACGACGCCTGCCATCTCGCGCATGCCCAGCGGATCACGGTGCAGCCGCGTGAGCTGTTGCTGGCCATTCCCGGTCTGCACCTCGCCGAGATCGCCGACGGCGGCACCTGCTGCGGTTCAGCCGGGATCTACAACCTGGTCCAGCCCGAGGCCGCCCGCGACCTGGGCGAGCGCAAGGCCCGGACGGTGCTGGCCAGCAAGGCCGGGTTGCTGGTATCGGCCAACCCCGGATGCGCGATGCAGATCCGCTCGGCGCTCGCCGAGCAGGGCGCGCAAGTCCCGATGGCGCACATCGCCGAGGTCCTCGACGCGTCGATCCGGGCCCGCCCAGTCAGCACGTTGCTGGCCGGGCCGGATACCTGACCCCCGCGCACTCCCGCCCGGGCCGGGCACCCGGCCGCTCGTGCACTCCTGCCCAAGGTCATGACGTCATAGAGTGGTATTGTTGCCATCTCCAGACGTCAGTGCGACACAGCATGACAACTTGACGAGACGTCATAGTGACGTCATACTGATGTCATGGAGTTGTCACAGTACATCGACATGCTGCGAGGCGAGCTCACCGCACTGACCCGGTTCGCTGGCGAGGATGTCCGGCGGACCGCTGGGCTGCTGGCCGAGAGCCTGGATTCGCCAGTCCGGCTGACCCTGCTGGACGTGCTCTGCGCCGCTGCCGCGGAGATCACCGCCCGGCTGGACGAGACGGTCGTGGAGGTCCGCCTGTCCGACGGCGAGCCCGCGTTCATGGTCAGCACGGCGCTGCCGCGGGAGTCAGGCCCGGCCGCCAGCCCGGAACCGGCGGAGAGCGCTGAGGAGACCGGCACGGCACGGGTGACGCTTCGGCTGTCCGAATCGCTCAAGGGCGCGATCGAGACCGCCGCGTCCAGTGACGGAGTATCGGTCAACACCTGGCTGACCCGGGTGGCGAGCCGCGCACTTGGGAACCAGTCCCGCGGCAGTCAGCCGAGCCCGCGCCGCGGGCCCGGGCAGCGGATCACCGGCTTCGCCAGGAGCTGACACCGCCGTCGGCCGGCTGGCCTTTACGGGCCGACCGGCGGGCCGTGACACCCCCAGACCCGCACCCTCGGGCCGCACACCAGACCCGAGGGCCATACCCGAGAAAGGAATTCCGCGATGACATCCTGGGACTTCCCTGCCACCGATCCGATTGACCTGCACATCGATATCCCGGCCGGGGACGTCACCGTGACCGCGGCGGCTACCCAGACCGCCACCGTGACCGTGGCGCCCTGCGCGGCAGGCCGCCGGGGTGCGGAATTCCTCGCGGCCACCCGCGTCGAGTTCGACCACGGCGTGCTGTCCGTGATCGCCCCCGACCGGCGCGGCGTTCACCGGGGTGCCTCACTCGATGTGACCGTGGAGGTCCCGTCGGGTTCGGCAGGCGAGCTGGTTACCGCTTCGGCGGACGTGCAGTGCGCCGGCGAACTGCGCTCGCTGGTGATCCGGACGGCCAGCGGTGACGTGGCCGCCGAGCAGGTCACCGGGCCGGTTCAGGTCCATACGGCATCTGGTGACGTGCGACTGGGGCACGTCGGCGAACTGCAGGCCGAGACCGCCTCGGGAGACGTGCAGGTCAAGACGTCCTCCGGTGACGTCTGCGTGCGCACCGCCAGCGGCGATGTGAAGGTCGGCTCGGTGACCGCAGGCCGCACCGACATCACCTCGGCGTCAGGGGACGTGACCGTCGATGTGGGCGCCGGCATCGGTGTCTACCTGGACCTGTCGACCCTGTCCGGGAGCGCGACCAGTGACCTGACGGCCACGGCCGACGATCACGACCCGGCAGTCACGCTGCGCTGCCGCACCATCAGCGGCGACGTGCGGGTCGGCCGGGCCTCCTGACGGCGTCCGGCCACGGCTGGCCCGACCAGCACGCGACCAGCGAGGTGACCAGCGGTCAACGCCGGCAACTGGGCCCGCGACCAGCGAACAACCAACCAACAAACAAACACAACAAACAAACAAACAAACAAACAAACCAACCAACGAGAACAGGAGCTTGTTATGAACCCGTTCCTGATGGAACTGCTGGCCGATCAGCGCGCCGACGAGCTGCGCAGGTCACAGCGGCACCCGCGGTACGCGCCGCGCCGGAGCCCGCGCGGATCGGTCCGGCACCGGGCCGGGTGGACGCTGGTGGAGGTCGGCCTCCGGCTGGCCGGCGAGTCAGCCGATGGCTGAGGACGCGGCGACCGCGCGGCCGGTCAGCCACGCCTCGTTGAGTTCCCCCTCGGCCACGATCACGGCCGGGCCAGTCAGCAGGCTCGTCGCACCGAGGGTGACGACGAGCCTGCCGCCTGGCACGTCAACCGTCCACGCGCCGGCCAGGCTGGCTAGGCCCGCTGGCCCCGTGACCACGCCCGGCCCATCCGCCCCGGCTGACCGCGCAACCACCTCCGGCGTGTCTGGCCCGGCTGACTCCGCGACCACAGCCGGCCCGTCCGGCCCGTCGGGCCAGTCCGGCCCGTCGGGCCCGTCCGGCCCGGCTGCCGCCCGCACCGCGGCAGCCACGGCCGCAGCCACCGCGCCGGTTCCGCAGGACAGCGTGGCGCCCGAGCCCCGCTCGTACACCCGCATCTCGAGTTCCCTGGGCCCGACGACACGTACTACCTCGACATTGACGCCGGCCGGAAACCGCGCCTGATCGACAACCGGTGGCGCCGACAAGTCGAACCCAGCCAGCGGAGCATCGACCAGACAGGCCAGATGCGGGTTGCCGATACGGACCTCAAGACCGCCGCACTCGACGCCGCCCAACAGAGCCGCGCTAGGGCCGAGCACCTCGGGAGCACCCATGTCGACCGTGATGGCGTCGTCGACCTCCGCCCAGACCTGCCGGGCCCCGGCCCGCGTCTGCACTTCCAGCGAAGGCCCGTTGGCCAGCTCATGGCCGAGCAGGTACCGGGCGAACACCCGGATGCCGTTGCCGCACATCTCCGCGATGCTGCCGTCGGCGTTGCGGTAGTCCATGAACCAGCCGCCCGCGCCGGTGCGGACCGCCCGCAGGATCCCGTCCGCGCCGATTCCGAAGCGCCGGTCGCACAGCCGCGCGACGAGTTCAGCGGACAGCGCCAGGGCATCGTCCGGATCGGGCAGGATCAGGAAGTCATTCCCGGTGCCGTGGCCCTTGGCGAATCGCATGATCCGATCGTAGCCAGCGCCTGGCCGACCAGGTCCGGGCCGTCCGCCGGGAGCCAGGTGATCCGCGGATCGCGCCGGAACCACGACTCCTGGCGCCGCGCGAACCGCCGCGTGGCCCGCACCGTCTCCGCGGCGGCCTGCTCCTGCGACCACTCCCCCGCCAGGTAACGCAGCACCTGCGCGTAGCCGAGCGCCCGGCTGGCCGTCCGGCCGTCCCGCAGCCCGGCCCGGGCCAGCGTGCGGACCTCCCCGACGAAGCCGGCCTGCCAGATCCGGCTGACCCGCTCGAAGATCCGCTGGTCCAGTTCCGGCCGGGGCACGCTCAGCCCGATCTGGATGGTCTCGTATACCGATTCATAGCCGGGCAAAGTTGCGCTGAACGGCTGTCCGGAGAGCTCCACCACCTCGAGGGCGCGGACTATCCGGCGGCCGTTGCCAGGCAGGATGGCCGCTGCGGCGGCCGGGTCCACGCTCGCCAGCCTGGCGTGCAGCGCCGCCGGGCCGATCTCTGCTAGCTCGCTCTCCAGCCGGTCCCGTAGCCGCGGATCGGTGCCGGGGAACGTGAGGTTGTCGAGGGCAGCCCGGATATAGAGGCCGGACCCGCCGACCAGGATGGGAACCCGTCCGCGCGACCGGATCTCGCCTATGGCCGCCCGCGCGAGTTCCTGGTACTCCGATACGCTCGCCGCCTTGGTGACGTCCCAGATATCAAGCAGATGGTGCGGCACGCCGGCCCGCTCCGCTGGCGGCAGCTTGGCCGTGCCGATGTCCATGCCCCGGTACAGCTGCATCGAGTCGGCGTTGATGATCTCGCCGTCCACCGCGCGGGCCAGGGCGAGCGAGAGCGCGGACTTCCCCGCGGCTGTCGGTCCCACGACCGCGATAACTGGCGCCGGCATGACCTCAGTCTTCCAGCGGTCTAGACGGGGTGTCCCACGACGCGACCAGGTAGCTGACACCGAACGGGGCAACCGCGCACCGCAGCGTCCCGCGCAGCTGGCCGCCCGCCGCGGCGCCCGCCAGCACCTGCCACGCCGCTCGCCCGGCGACCGACAGGACCTCGTCGAGCTCAGCGTCGAGCCTGGCCAGCCGGTCCTGATCGGCGGCGGCCAGGGCCGCGGCGACCTCGGCGTCGTACTGGTCAGCCGCCGGATCGGGCGCGCCTGGCACGCCGGTCGCCTTCCTGGCCGACCCGTCTCCCATCGCGAGCATGGCCACCCGGGGCGCCGCCGCCGCGAGCTGCGCGCCCAGCCGCAGGCAGTCCGGCGCGGGCGTGTCCCGCGCCACCGCCAGCAGCCGCAGCGCCGGCGCCGTCGCTGACCGCAGCCGCTGGGCCGACGACGGCACCGCCTCCGGCAGCTGGGCCGGACACGCAACCGCCTCCGGCAGCTGGGCTGGGTGCGCTACTGCCCGCGGCGCCGGGGCCGGGGACGCCACCGCCTGCGGCGCCGATTGCAGCTCGCAAGTCACGGGCGTCTCGCCCGGGCCCGCTCTCAATCCGCAGCCGCGCAGCAGCCAGGCGCCGATCGTGAGCGACAGCGGCAGGACTGGGGGCCCGGATCCGATCGTGACCGGCACGCCGAACTCGGCCACGCTGCCCGCCGCCGAACCGCTGTACTCGCCCGTGGCGCGCGCGCCGCCGACCACCACGACGAGGTCTGGCTCCGCCCGGACCAGTTCAGCCACGGCCGTGTGACAGGCGGCCCGCAGGCATCGCAGTACAGCGTCGTCGTCGAACGGCTCGCCGCCAGTCCCGTCCGGAGCAACCGCCTCGCCGCCGGTGCCGTGGACAGCCGGTGATGCCCCGGCATCCCCGGGCGCGCCGCTGGCTGTCCAGCCCGGCCGCGCCGACGGCCGCCGGGATCAGCAACGGCGGGTGCGGGCAGACCGCCGCCGCGACCAGCACCTGCCTAGGCCGACTGGCGAACAGCCGGCATGCCGAGCAGCACCTCGCCGGCCTGCCCGCCGGGCCAGAGCCACCGCCATCCGGACGGCCGCCATCCGGACGGCCGCCATCCAGAGTGACAGCCGCCGCGGCGGCCTGCCTTGACTCCCAGGCGTCGCCGCCACGGGTCGGCCGGACCGCGCTGGGCGGCTCATCGGCGATCAGGTAGTTCGGCGCGCTGCGGGTCACGACCGTGGTGACCAGGTCCCCGGGGCGCGGGGACGTCCCGGCCGGCGCGAAATGCACCAGCCGGTTGTCGCGGGCACGGCCGGACATGCGGTGGGTGGCCTGGTCCTTGCGGCCCTCACCCTCCGCGACCAGGATCTCGACCTCGCCGCCGAGCAGCTTCAGGTTCTCGGCCAGGGTGATCTCCGCTACCAGCGCAGTGAGCCGCTCATACCGCCGCCTGACCACCTCGGCCGGCACCTGGCCGTCCATGGCGGCCGCCGGAGTACCCGGCCGGATTGAATACTGGAAGGTAAATGCACCGGCGAAGCGAGCCTGCCTGACCATATCGAGCGTGTCGTCGAAATCCCGTTCTGTCTCCCCAGGAAATCCCACGATGATGTCTGTCGTAATCGCAGCGTCCGGCATGGCGGCCCGGACTTTCTCCAGAATCGCCAGATATTTCTCCCGGCGGTAGGCCCGCCGCATAGCCCGCAGCACCGCGTCCGACCCGGACTGCAACGGCATGTGCAGCTGCGGCATGACATTAGGGGTCTGCGCCATCGCGTCAATGACGTCGTCGGTGAAGTCCCTCGGGTGCGGGGAGGTGAACCGGACTCGCTCGAGCCCGTCGATCTCGCCGCAGGCCCGCAGCAGCTTGCCGAACGCCAGCCGGTCGCCGAACGCCGACCCGTAGGAATTCACGTTCTGCCCGAGGAGGGTTACCTCCATCACCCCGTCGGCCACCAGCGCCCGGATCTCGGCCAGCACATCGCCGGGCAGGCGGTCCTCCTCGCGACCGCGCAAGCTCGGCACGATGCAAAACGTGCACGTGTTGTTACAGCCAACCGAGATCGCGACCCAGCCCGAGTAGGCGCTGTCCCGGCGGGCCGGGAGCACGGAAGGGAAGCGCTCCAGCGACTCGACGATCTCGACCTGCGCCTGGTCCAGGACCCGGGCCCGCTCCAGCAGGACCGGCAGCGAGCCGATGTTGTGCGTGCCGAACACGACGTCCACCCAGGGAGCGCGCGCGGTGATGGCGGCCCGGTCCTTCTGCGCGAGGCAGCCGCCCACCGCGATCTGCATGCCCGGATGCGCGTTCTTGACCGGCAGCAGGTGGCCGAGGTTGCCGTAGAGCCGGTTGTCCGCGTTCTCCCGTACCGCGCAGGTATTGAAGACCACGACATCAGGCTCGGCGTCTTCGGCCGCCCGCGCGTAGCCTGCCTCCTCGAGCAGCCCGGCCAGTCGCTCGGAGTCGTGCATGTTCATCTGGCACCCGTAGGTACGGATCTGAAAGCTTCGCCGGGTGTCGGAGCCAACCATGGTCACCAGCGTAGACGGCACCGGGACCCGGTCTGGCAGCCTGTGGCCGCCACGGGCCTCCCGGACGGCCATTTCCCTGGTGGCCGGCCAGCTGCTGAGTCCGACGTTCCTAACGCGGCTCATGTCCGGAATCACCAGGAGCCCCACCGGCCCGATAGGGCACGATATCCCTATGACTGACAGGGCGGCGGGCACGGCTGAGGAAGCGGCGGGCGGAGCGGATGGCACAGCAGTAAATGGCACAGCAGGGACCGGTGCGGGATCCGCAGGAAACGAGCCAGCGCTCCTCGCCGGCGTCCAGCCCGCCGAGGTCGCGTACGGGGCCTGGCCCTCGCCCATCTCAGCCGCGGAAGTGGCCCGTGGCCGGGCACATGTCTCGTTTCCCGTGGTGATCGGAGGTGACGTCTGGTGGCAGGAGGGGCGGCCAGAGGAAGGTGGCCGGGTCACGGTCGTGCACCGCGGTCCCGGCGGGCGCCGGACCATGCTGCTGCCTGCCCCGTGGAATGCCCGCACCCGGGTGCACGAGTACGGCGGGCGCTCCTTTGTCCCGGTCCCCCGGGCCGCCGCCCAGCCCGTCTCCGGTAGCGGCCGGGTGCCGCGCGGCTATGCGATCGTCTTCGCCAACTACGCCGATCAGCGCCTGTACGTGGCCGGGCCGGAGGTGGCCGACGGCAAGCAGGCGCCGCGTCCGCTCACGCCGGACCCGGCGGGCCCGGACACGGCGGGCGCGGACACGGCGGGCGCGGACACGGCGGGCCCGGGGGGCCCGGGCCAGGAAGGCTCGGGTGCTGGCGGAGCGTCCGCGCTGCGATACGCAGATCTCGTGCTCTCCCCGGACGGCCAGGAAGTCTGGTGCGTCCACGAGCGGCATGAGGACGGCAAGGTGAGCCGGGCGATTGTCGCGGTCCCGCTGGACGGGTCGGCCGCCGCCGATCCCGATGCGATCCGCCAGCTCGTGACCGGGACTGACTTCATGGCGTTCCCGACTCCGTCGCCCGACGGCCGCCGCCTGGCCTGGATCTGCTGGAACCACCCGCATATGCCGTGGGACGGCACCGAGCTGCGGGTCGCGTCGGTCGAGAACGGGGTTCCGGGCCAGGGCCGGCTGGTCAAAGGTGGCCTGGGCGAGTCGGTGCTGGCCCCGGCCTGGCGTGACAACTCCAGCCTGTATGTGGCCACCGACTGGACCGGATGGTGGAACATCTATCAGGTCGGGCTGGCCGGCGAGCCGCCGCAGGCGCTCTACCCGGCCGAGGAAGAGTTCGCCGGGCCGCTGTGGCAGCTGGGCGGCAGGCCGTTCGGCGTGCTCAGCGACGGGCGGCTGGCGGTCCTGCACGGGCGCGGCAGCCTGCGGCTCGGGCTGCTGGACCCGGAGACCTTCGACCTCACCGACGTGGATACTCCGCTCAGCGTGTTCATGCCGACGCTGTCGGCGGACGGGACCATGATCGTCGGCGCCGCCGGCGGACCGGCGGAGCCGCTGTCGGTGTTCCGGGTGGACACGGCGACCTCCCGGGCCGAGATCCTGCAACGTGAGTCCGAGGAGCCGCCGGACGCCCGGTTCCTGCCGGTACCGCGCCTGATCGATCTGGAGGGCCGGTACGGCCGGGTGGTCCACGCGCTGGTGTATCCGCCCGCCAACCCGGATGCCGCCGGGCCGCCGGGCGAGCTGCCGCCGTTCGTCGTATGGGTGCACAGCGGCCCGACGTCGTGCGCGGTCGCGCTGCTCGACATGGAGAAGGCCTTCTTCACCAGCCGGGGCATCGGGATCATCGACGTGAACTACGGCGGCTCGACCGGCTACGGGCGGCTCTACCGGGAACGGCTGCGCCGGCAGTGGGGGGTGGTCGACGTCGAGGACGCGGTGGCGGCCGCCCGGTGCCTGATCAGCGAGGGCCTGGCCGACCCGGACCGGCTGGCCATCCGCGGCAGTTCTGCGGGAGGCTGGACGACCCTGGCCGCTGTGACCACGGGGACCACCGCGGGCCCGGTCTTCAAGGCCGCCACGTCCTACTACGGCGTGGCCGACCTGCAAGGCTTCGCCGAGCGGACGCACGACTTCGAGTCCCGTTACCTGGACGGGCTGATCGGGCCGCTGCCGGGCTTCGACGCGATCTACGCCGAGCGCGCCCCGGTGGGGCACGTCACCGATCAGACCAGCCCGATCCTGCTGCTGCAGGGCCTCGATGACCCGATCGTGATACCGCAACAGGCTGAAAGCATCGCCGCCGACCTCGCCGCCCATGGCATCCGGCATGCCTATCTGCCGTTCGAGGGCGAGTCGCACGGGTTCCGGAGGGCCGAGACGATCGCCACGGCACTGGAGGCGGAGCTGTCGTTCTACGGCCAGATCCTCGGCTTCGCGCCGCCCGACGTCCCGGAGCTGAAGGTGTCGGAGGGCTCCGGCCGGCGGGCCGCCGCTGGGCCCACGCCACGGCGGGCCGCGGCAGAGCCCGGCCAGCAGGCGGCCTCGACGGGGCCGCGCTAGCGGGCGAACTCGATGGCCCGCGACTCGCGGACCACGGTGACCCGGATCTGGCCCGGGTAGGTCAGTTCCTCCTCGACCTGCTTGGCCACGTCGCGGGCGATCACCTGGGCCTGGATGTCATCGACGTTCTCCGGCCTGACCATCACCCGGATCTCCCGGCCGGCCTGCATCGCGAACACCTTCTCGACGCCCGGCTGGGCCAGCGCGATCTGCTCGAGCCGCTCAAGGCGCTTGATGTAGGCCTCCAGTGACTCCCGGCGGGCGCCCGGGCGGCCGCCGCTGATCGCATCCGCCGCCTGGGTCAGGACCGCCTCCACCGTCTTGACCTCGACCTCGTTGTGATGCGCCTCGATGGCATGCACCACGTCCTCCGACTCGCCGTACCTGCGGGCGATCTCCGCCCCGATCAGCGCATGGCTGCCTTGCACCTCGTGGGTCAGTGCCTTGCCGATGTCGTGCAGGACGGTGCAGCGCTTCATCAGGACCGGGTCCATGCCGAGCTCGCTGGCCATCATCCCGGCGATGTGCGCGGACTCCACGAGGTGCTTGAGGACGTTCTGGCCGTAGGAGGTGCGGTACCTGAGCCTGCCGAGCAGGTTGGTCAGTTCCGGGTGCAGGTCGGTGATGGCCAGATCGACCAGCGCGTCCTCGCCCGCTCGCACGCACAGCTGCTCGATGTCGGCCTTGCTCCGCTCGTAGGCTTCCTCGATCCGCTGCGGATGGATCCTGCCGTCCAGGACCAGCCGCTCCAGGGTCAGCCTGCCCACCTCGCGGCGCACCGGGTCGAAACAGGACAGCAGGACCGCCTCGGGCGTGTCATCGATGATCAGGTTGACCCCGGTGACGGTCTCGAACGCCCGGATGTTACGGCCTTCGCGGCCGATGATCCGGCCCTTCATCTCGTCGCCGGGCAGGTGCAGAACGGATACGACCGACTCGCTGGTCTGTTCGCTCGCGACCCGCTGGATGGCGAGCGTGACGATCTTCCTGGCCCGCTTCTGGCCTTCCTTCTGGGCCTCGTCCTCGATGGCCCGGACGATAAGCGCCGCCTCCCGCTTGGCCAGGTTCTGGATCCCGGCGACCAGCTCAGACTTGGCCGCCTCGGCGGTCAGGCCCGCCGCTCGCTCCAGAACGGCCCGCCGCTCCTCATCAAGCTTGGCGAGCTCGGCGCGCTGCGCGTCGAGTTCCTCCCGGGCCCGGTCGAGGTCCGCCGAACGCTGGTCCAGGACGCGCGCCTCTTCGTGAGTCCGCTGCTCACGCTCGGCCAGCCTGCCTTCCCGGCGCTCCAGATCCGCGCGCAGCTGCTTGATCTCGTCCTTGACCGCCCGGATCTCTTCCTCGACCTCACGCCGGTCCTCGGCCGCCTGCTGCGCAGACAGCTCGGCCTTGCGCACGATGGCCTGCGCATCGGCTTCAGCGCGGGCCCGGAGCCGCTCCGCATCCTGGCCGGCCTCCGCCAGCTCTTCGGCGGTGACCGCCTGCGGCTGCAGACCGGGGCTCGCTACCGGACTGGTGGACAGCGGCGTCTTGGCCGGAGACCTCCGGAGCACGAACACGAGCGCAAACAGGGCGGCAACGAGCCCGATCGCCAGTACGAGCACAATCCCGTTACCCACAGCTCGCCCCTTCCCGCTCAAGGACTCCGCGGCACCGCTCACCGGTGCCACGCGCGTGCCCTGCTGCGAGGCGTTACTGCGTGCCTGCGAACCCGCCGTTCAGGGCGACGAGCCTAGCCAGCCCGGCCGGCCAGCGATGCCCGCCGCGGGCGGCTGGTACTTCCTCCCATCTCATCCAGCTCACCGGGCCCCCGGGCTGCGCCCGCGGGCCGCGCCGCGCCTACCGACCTGGACGGCCCTCCCGGACTCTGACCGGCCTGCGGACCGGCCGACTCGCCACCGATCCGGCCTTCCGGCCACGAAAGGCCAGGCCAGTCCGGCCACCTAGGTAGCCGAGGCTGGCCGACCGCCGACTTCGGCCCGTACGGCACCCGGCCCGGCCGTCGCCGGGTGAGCCGGGACGCCGACCTTCGCGCGGCCGCCCTGACAAACGTTCACGGCCTCCCGGTCGGCAGGATCGGCTGACCCGCTCCGATGCCATCCGGCGCCTGTAACTAATCTCGTTCACCTCAGTTGATCCGCCCTGCGCGGAGTAAAACCTCGCTGCCGTGAGGTTAAGCGGAGATAACGATTTGGGCAAGCAAGGTCGTCCGTGATCCTCGTTCCCGGCGGGCCCGGGCCGCTGTTCACGCGCCCGTCACCAGGCCGTCAGTTCCTCGTCCTCACCCGGTTCGGCATCCTGGCCCGGCTCCGGCGCGTCGCTCAGGTCCAGCCCAACCTCGGCCGCGTCCACGCCTTCCTGCTCCAGGGCCTCGCGCACGACCCGGTAGGCCAGCGCGGGCGGATAACCCTTCCGGGCGAGCAGCCCGGCCAGCCGCCTGACCCGGGCGGGCGGCGGCTGACCGCGGGTGCCCGCCAGCCGCCGGGCCACCAGCGCCCGCGCTGTAGCCACCTCCTGCTCGGGACCGAGCTGGCCTACCGCGGCCTGGATGTTCTCGGCAGCCACGCCCCGGTGCCGCAGCTCGACGGCCAGCGCCCGCCCGGCCAGGCCCCGGCCGTGATGCCGTGACTCCACCCAGGCGCTGGCGAACAGGGCATCGTCGATCAGCTTCACCTCGGCGAACCGGCTGAGCACCGCGTCGGCCGCATGACCGGGAACCCCGCGGCGGCGCAGCGCATCCGCCAGCTGGGCCCTGGTCCTCGGCGCAGCCGTCAGCAGCCGCAGGCAGATCTGCCGCGCCACGGCCTCCGGATCCGCATCCCGGTCGGCCGGATCGGCTTCTTCGCCCGCGCTCCAGCCCGGCGGATCCCCGGGCCGCGCCCGCCTAGCCGCCACCGCCGGGGACCACGGTCAGCCCGGCTGCTGATCCGGCACTGGCGCCCGCACCCGGCCCGGCCGCGTCGGCATCCAGCCGCGGCCCGACGCCCAGCTTCTCCTTGATCTTCTTCTCGATCTCGTTCGCGATGTCCGGGTTACCGCGCAGGAAGTTCCGCGCGTTCTCCTTGCCCTGGCCGAGCTGATCGCCTTCGTAGGTGTACCAGGCACCGGACTTACGGACGATCGCCTGCTCCACGCCCAGGTCGATGAGGCTGCCTTCCCGGCTGATCCCGACGCCATACAGGATGTCGAATTCAGCGACCTTGAATGGCGGGCTGCACTTGTTCTTGACCACCTTCACCCGGGTCCGGTTACCCACGGCGTCGGTGCCGTCTTTGAGCGTTTCAATGCGCCGGATATCCAGCCGAATTGACGCGTAGAACTTCAGCGCCTTCCCGCCGGTGGTGGTCTCGGGACTGTTGTGAACCACGATCCCATCGGCAAGGTAGTTATGCGATCCTTCGACCTCGATGTCGTAGCGGCTCTTCTTCTGGTGGTCAGACTTGACCTGGATATCGAGAACCCGCGCCGGGACCGGGCGGATGACGGGCTCGACGAACTCCGGAGTAACCGCGAACTGTCCCCGGAAGCGCGGCAGCAGCTTGTAGTCCATCGAGGGATGAATGTAGGGAGCCACCATCGCCTGGAACTTCGCCGACGCGGCCGCAGGGAACCTCAGGGTCGCTATCTTCCGCGCCCCGGCGGCGCGCAGCCTGACGTCCAGCCGATGAGTGTCCCGCAGATACTCAAGCAGTCGCGCGCGCGAGCCCGGGCTGAACGCCTCGACACGAATCTCGATCCGGCCCGAGCCCCCTTGCGTCCTTGTCTGGACCCCCTTGGACCGGACCGTGAAGCCACCATCGTCCATGTACCAGACCGCGAGGGCGAACGGCGTGAGAGCCTTGAGGTACTCCCAGGTCAGGTGCTTCTTCCCGTCGCCTTGATAGACCACCTCACGTAGCTCGCTTAGCTCGCCAAGCGGCGAGAAGTCCGCGAAGACCGCGCCTTTGGCATTCACCGTCCTGGAATGCGCGATGTTCGCGAGCAGGGAGACCTTCCAGTCCAGGTAGGCCGCCTGCTTCGCGCCATGTTCCATCCGGAAGCGCGCGCTCGCGTCTTCCCGGCGGACCGGCTTGGACAGGTTGCCATCACCCATGACGCTTCCGAGGATCAGCTGCCACTGCGCGGGGCTGAGCAGGTGCGGCTGAGCGAGCATGACGCGGTCACCGACCGCGATCTCGCCGGCCTCGCGCCAGCCTCCGGGGGTACGCACCAGGTGATTACGGGTGAGATCCATGATGGCCCGGCCATGCCCTGAACCGCCGCCGGACCGCTCGACCACGAAATGCAGGAACTCGTCGGTGGCACCGTTATTGAACCAGTTGACAATCTTCTTCGGCACCACCTTTCCTAGTTCCGGGTCATAGGACAGGACTTCGACCTGCATTTTCTGATCAACGATTTTGCCTATCGGCTCACGGCTGCCGTCAGCAAGAATTACATTTGTATTCCAGGAAATACAGCCGAACATCACTCCGATTTTTTCCCGCAATTGATTGACGAAAATTGCGGTGGTCTTGGTCTGGTTCAGCGCGCCGGCGAGCTTGCGCAGCGCCTGGGACATGAGCCTGGCCTGGAGGCCGACGTGGCTGTCCCCCATCTCGCCCTCGATCTCGGCCCGGGGCACCAGCGCGGCCACCGAGTCGATCACGACGACGTCGATGGCACCGGACCGCACCAGCATGTCGGCGATCTCCAGCGCCTGCTCGCCGGTGTCCGGCTGGGAGACCAGCAGCGCATCGGTGTCGACGCCGAGCTTCTTCGCGTAGTCGGGGTCGAGGGCGTGCTCGGCGTCGATGAACGCGGCGATCCCGCCGCCCTTCTGCGCGTTGGCCACCGCATGCAGGGCCAGGCTGGTCTTACCGCTGCTCTCCGGGCCGTAGATCTCAACGATCCGGCCGCGGGGCAGGCCGCCGATGCCGAGCGCCGCGTCGAGTGAGATTGATCCGGTGGGGATCACCTCAACCGGGGCGCGGGTGTCGTCGCCGAGCCGCATGACCGCACCCCGGCCGAACTGCCGCTCGATCTGGGCGAGTGCGGTGTCCAGGGACTTCTCCCTGTCGCCGCCCTTAGTGCCGCCCGCCCTGTCGTTCGGTGCCATGTGAACTCCCGTGGGATCAGAAGCAGTTGTCCGCGCTTTCCGGCCAGATGAAGAACTGTCGGAGGTGACGCTACGCGCCGCCACCGACAGTCCGCGCCCGTGCAATCCGCGCCCGGTGGCACGACGCCGCCCGGCCGTGAAACAAGTCGTCCGCAGCAGCACTACTCTAGACGAACAACTGTTCGATCATGAAGCCGACACGCCGGCTCGGCCGAAATCCCGCCAGCACCCCGTCAAACGGGCATGGTCAGTGGCGCCGTTCGGGGATGTTGAAGGTCTCGCAGACCGCCCGCCAGACGACCTTCACGTCCTCACCATCGGCCAGCGCCTGATCGACGGTGCGGCCGCCCAGGCTCGTCAGTACATGATCTTTGGCCACGCTTTCGGCGTACGCGTCGCCGAACTGCGCGCGCATCCGCTCCCAGAACGTGGTCAGCCGCACGACGCCCAGGCTACCGGCGCCCACCGGGCCGGCCCGGATGACCGGCCGACGGCCCGTCGGTGGCCCGTCGGCGGCCCCCGTCGGCGACCCCAGTCGGCGGCTCGGCCGGCGCGCCCGTGACCGGATCGATTTCACGGTTGCGAACGGCCAGGGCCCGCTCTACTGTCGGAGCCAGACGTACGGTCGAAGCCAGAGGTACGGTCGAAGCCAGACGTCATGAGCGCCGCGCCCATCAGGAGACAGCCTTGACCCGCACCGGCCGCCACCAGCTGATCCTGGTGTGCCGTCGTCACGTCGATCTGCTGCTCGTCTCCAGCGCCGTCTGTCGCCCCTGCTGCTAATTCCGCCCGCCCGCGCCACCGCGCCCCGGAGAGATCCGCGTGCCGCAGCGCGGTCCGCATCCGCAGCAGAAGGATCACCTCATGCCATCCCGACCTCAACGAGGCCAGGGCCAGTGGGCTCTCGGCCACCTGGAGCCGCTGAACGCCGCGGAGCGCTTCAAGAAGGACGATGACGGCCTGCACGTCCGCGACCGGATCCTGAACCGCTACGCGCAGGGCGGCTTCGACTCGATCGACCCGACCGACCTGCGCGGGCGGTTCCGCTGGTGGGGCCTGTACACCCAGCGCCGTCCCGGGATCAGCGGCGGCCGCACCGGCTCCCTGGACGACGCCGAGATCGAGGACAGCTACTTCATGATGCGCGTGCGGATCCCGGGCGGGCAGCTGTCCGCCGATCAGTTGCGGGCCGTCGCGGGCATCGCCAAGGAGTACGGCCGCGACCTGGCCGATATCACCGACCGGCAGAACGTCCAGTACCACTGGATCAGGATCGAGGACGTGCCCGCGATCTGGCAGCGGCTTGACGAGGTCGGCCTGTCCAGCCTGCAGGCCTGCGGTGACGTGCCGCGTAACATCCTCGGCTGCCCGGTGGCCGGCCTCGACAGGGCCGAGGTCATCGACGCGACCGCCGCGCTGCGCGCCACCGAGGCGGTGGCCGCCGCCAACCCGGAGTTCAGCAACCTGCCGCGCAAGTTCAAGACAGCGATCAGCGGCTGCGCCGCCCAGTGCATCCCGCATGAGGTCAACGACATCTCGTTCGTGGGCGTCACCGGCCCGGACGGGACGCCCGGCTACGACCTGTGGGTCGGCGGCGGGCTGTCCACGAACCCGATGCTGGCCCAGCGGCTCGGCGTTTTCGTCGAGGACGGCCAGGTCCCTGAGGTATGGGCGGGCGTGACCGGCCTGTTCCGCGACTACGGCTACCGCAGGCTGCGCAGCCGGGCCAGGCTGAAGTTCCTGGTGGCCGACTGGGGCACCGAGCTGTTCCGGGAGGTGCTGCAGAAGGAATACCTCGGTTACGCGCTGCCCGACGGCCCTGCGCCGCCCGCTCCGGCGCCGGGTTCGCGCGACCATGTCGGCGTGCACGAGCAGCGGGACGGCCGTTATTACGTGGGCGTGGCGCCGCACGTCGGGCGGACGTCGGGCAGCCAGCTGTGGCAGCTCGCCGAGCTCGCCGAGACTTACGGATCCGGCCGGATCCGGACCACGGCCGAGCAGAAACTGCTGATTCTCGACGTGCCGGGCGATCGGGTCAGCGAGCTAGTCAGTGCCCTGGACGCGGAGGACCTGCCTGCCCGGCCCTCGGCGTTCCGCAGGTCCGCGATGGCCTGCACCGGGATCGAGTTCTGCAAGCTCGCGATCGTGGAGACTAAGCAGCGGGCCCGCGACCTCTACACCGAACTCGACCGCCGGCTGCCCGGGTTCGACACCCCGATCAGCATCAACGTGAACGGCTGCCCGAACTCATGCGCCCGTTTCCAGGTCGCCGATATCGGGCTGAAGGGCTCGATCGTGGACGGCGGTGAGGGCTTCCAGGTGCACCTGGGCGGGTCGCTGGGGACGGACCCGGCGTTCGGGCGCAAGCTGCGCGGGCTGAAGGTGACCGCGGACGGGCTAGCCGACTACGTCGAGCGGCTGCTGCGCAGCTATCTGGCCGACCGGGCCGACGGCGAGCAGTTCGCCGCCTGGGTGCGCCGCGCGGACGACGGGCTGCTGGTGTGACCGGCGAGCGGCAGGCGCCGATGTACTGCCCGTACTGCGGAGAGGAGGATCTGCGGCCGTCGGGCCCGGATGCGGGCGGCTGGCGTTGCGGATCATGCGCGCGCGGTTTCGTGCTCCGCTTCGCCGGAGTAACGGGGACTGGCGCCCATCCGCCGCACAGCGACGCGAGTGCCTCGCTCCGGACACCTGCCGCGTCCCGGTCTGGCCCCGGCTCCGCCCCCAGCCCCGGCTCCGCTTCCGGCGCGGCTCTTGCTCCACCTCCGGCCAGGCTCCACCGGGCGCCGACTACTCCGCTGCGGGCCAGTCCGGCGCTGCCCATGCTCCACAAGCCGGCGCGGGCCAGTCCAGCACCGGCCGCGCTCCTCACTTCGGCGCGAGCACCGGGCCGCCCCGGGCGGACGGTCCCGCGGCATGACGCCCTATCCGCTGACGCTCGACTTGTCCGGCCGTCGCGTGGTGGTCGTCGGCGGCGGTCAGGTGGCGCTGCGCCGGGCCACGGCCATGCTGGACGCGGGCGCCCTGGTGCGGGTGATCGCGCCGGACGTCACCGCCGGCTGGCTGGCCTGGACGTCGCCGTGCTGCAACGCCGGTATCAGGATGGCGACCTCGCGCAGGCCTGGCTCGCCCACGCCGCGACCGACGACCCGGACGTCAATGCCGCGGTGGCCGCCGAGGCGCAGCGGCGCAGGATCTGGTGCGTCCGGGCCGACTACGCGGCCGCCTCGCCGGCCTGGGTGCCCGCGGTCGACCAGGCATGGTGACGTCACCGTCGCGGTGACGGCGGGCGGCGATCCCCGCCGGGCCCAACGGCTGCGGACCGCGATCGCGCAGGCCCTCGCCGAAGGCCGCCTGCCGACCAGCCCGCAGCGCCACCCCGCACCCGGACGCGCCCAGCCCAGCTCCAGCCACCAGCCCGACCCCCACACCCAGCCCAGCCCCAGCCACCAGCCCGACCCCCACACCCAGCCCAGCCCCAGCCACCAGCCCAGCTCTGACCGGGGCAGCGTCGCTCTGGTCGGCGGCGGGCCGGGCGACCCGGGACTGCTGACCGTCCGGGGTCGTGAGCTGCTGGCTCAGGCCGACGTGGTGGTCGCCGACCACCTCGCGCCCCGCGACGTGCTGGCCGAACTCAGCCCCGGCGTCGAGGTCATCGACGCCGGAAAGGCGCCCGGCGCTCACACCCTGACCCAAGACCAGATCAACCAGGTTCTGATCAGCCGGGCGCTCGCCGGCCAGCGCGTCGTCCGGCTCAAGGGGGGCGACCCGTTCGTCTTCGGCCGCGGCGGCGAGGAGGCGCTGGCCTGCGCCCGGGCCGGCGTGCCGGTCAAGGTGGTGCCGGGCGTGACCAGTGCGGTCGCCGTACCGGCCAATGCCGGAATCCCGGTCACCCATCGCGGCATCACCCAGGACTTCGCGGTGATATCGGCGCACCTGGATCCGTCGCATCCCGGCGCCACGGTCGACTGGGCGGCGCTGGCGCAGGGCCCGGGAACGCTGGTGCTGCTCATGGCCGTCGCCCGACTGGAGCAGATCAGCCGCGAGCTGGTGAAGCGCGGCCGGGACGCCGACACACCGGTGGCGGTGATCTGCGACGGCACGACGCCCCGGCAGCGGGTACTGACCACCACCCTCGGGCAGGTAGCTGCCGAGGCCGGCGCGGCAGGACATCAGGCCGCCCGCGGTCGTGGTGGTGGGGGATGTCGTCCGGCTCCGCGCCCTGCTCGGCAGGCCGGCCACGCCGAGGCCCGCGGGCAGCTCCCCTGACTGCCGGCCGCTGGCCGGCGCGCAGCGGCTCCCCGTGACGGTCACCCCGGCTCGGGCCGACGGCCCGGTGCTGCTCGCGGTGGCACATGGCAGCCGGCACGCCGCCGCGCAGGACTCGGTCGCGGCGCTCGCCAAACGCGTCCGCCGGCTCTGCCCCTCCCTCGACGTGCGGGTCGCGTTCGTCCAGCACGCCGGGCCGTCGCTGGCCGAGGCGCTCACCGCCGCCGGCCGCCGGGCCGTGGTGGTCCCATTGCTGCTGTCCACCGGATACCACCTGACCGCGGACATCGGCGGCGCGGCCCGCGCCGCGGGCGCCCCGGTGGCCGCGCCGCTCGGGCCCGACCCGCGGCTGGCCGAGGCGCTCACCGAACGGCTGGCGCAGACCGGCCGGCCGGCGGGCACGCCGACCGTGCTAGCCGCGGCCGGCTCGGCGGACCCCGCCGCCGCGGCGGCTGCGGCGCGCCAGGCCGCGCTGCTGGCCGACCGGATAGCCGCGCCGGTCGTGCCGCCTTCGCCGCCGCGGGACAGCCATCCGTGGCGCAGGCGGTAGCGGCGCTGCACGCCCGCACCGGACGTCCCGTCGCCGTGGCGACGTACCTGCTCTCCCCCGGCCGGTTCCATGACCGGCTCCGCCAGGCGGCCGCTACCTGGGTGAGTGCACCGCTGAGCGATCACCCGGCGGTGGCCCGCCTGGTCCTGGACCGCTTCACCGCCGCTTGCGCGGCAGCCGGCACCTAGCGGCTGGAGGCCGTCACGGCCGCGGTGGCCAGGTCCTCGGGAAGCTCGACCTCACGCCGGATGATCTTGCCGCTGGCTCCCTTCGGCAGCTCGGGCTGCAGCCAGACGTAACGCGGGTACTTGTACGGGGCCACCCGCTCCTTCACGAATGCCCTGAGCTCATCGACGGTTGCCGTCATGCCGGGCTTGAGGGTGACGGCGGCGCCGATCTCCTCGCCCAGGTCATCGTGCGGGATCCCGATCACGGCGGCCTCGGCGACGGCCGGATGCTCGTACAGGACCTCTTCGACCTCGCGCGGATAGACGTTCAGGCCGCCCCGGATGATCAGGTCCTTCTTCCGGTCCACGATGTAGAAGTAGCCCTCGTCGTCCACCTTGGCCAGGTCACCGGTCAGGAACCAGCCATCCTGGAACGCCTCAGCGGTGGCGTCCGGGTTGGCCCAGTAACCCTTCATCACGTTGTAGCCGCGGATGGCGATCTCGCCGATCTCGCCGGCGGCACCTCGGCACCTTCCGCGTCGACCAGGCGCATCTCGACGTTAGCGATCGGGGTACCGATCGATCCGGGCTTACGTACCCGGTTCAGGTGATTGAAGGATGCGACGGGCGACGTCTCCGACAGCCCGTAGCCCTCCAGGATCACGCAGCCGAAGGCCTTCTCGAACCCGCGCAGAATCCCCACCGGCATGGCCGAGCCCCCCGAGCAGCACAGCCGCAGGGAGGTGCAGTCGGCATCCCCGCTGGCGGGATGGTGCAACATCGCCGCATACATCGTCGGCACGCCTTCAAAGATCGTCACCTTGTCGCGTCCGATGACCTCCAGCGCCTTGCCTGGATCGAACCTGGTCAGCAGCGTCAGCGTCCCGCCGCATACGATCGTCGCGTTCAGGCCACAGGTCAGGCCGAAGATGTGGAACAACGGCAGGCAGCCCATGACGACGTCGTCAGGACCGATGCTGAACAGGGTGGTTCCGGTTTCACGGGCGTTGCGGGTCATGTTCGCATGCGTGAGCTGGGCGCCCTTGGGCCAGCCGGTCGTCCCCGAGGTATAGAGGATCAACGCGTCGTCTTCGTCGGCCCGCTCCAGGCTCCGGGGTACCGGCTCAACGCCGGCCAGCAGTGTGGCGAGGTCGGGCTCGTCAACCTCGATGACCCGGGCTCCGGTCTGATCGGCACCCTTGATGGCCTCTTCCGCGACGGCGCTCCAGACGAACAGCACCTTCGCGCCGGAGTCGTTCAGGTAGAAGGCGATCTCGCGGCTCTTCAGCAGTGGATTCATCGGCACTACAACAGCCCCGGCGCCGAGCGCCCCGTAGAAGGCGATGGGGAACGCAGGCACGTTCGGCAGCATGATGGCTACTCGGTCGCCGGGCGTTATGCCGAGGGACGGCAGCAGGGCTGCCATCCGGCCGGCGGCGGCGCGGAGTTCTCCGTAGCTGAGCGCGAGGTCGTCCAATCGGATGGCCGTGCGCTCCGGATGATCAGATGCCGCTTGGTCTAGTACTGAACTCAGGTTAGTCATGATGACCTCCAGGTGGCAGCGCAGCGAACCTGCCCCATTTCGCATCGTGCTCGTTCGCCGTCCCGGCTGGCAGGGTCGTTAGACCGTACTTGGCGGGATCATCGGCCACTAGCTGGCGATAAACCCCGCGGATACGGCTATTGGGCCCCACAGCACCCATACCGGATAGGGCTCGCAGATGATTAACACGCTGATTTGATTTCTGGTGCCGGGGCTGTGGCCTTGGCCGCGTATGCGCGGAGGTCTGCCAGGGTGTGGATCCGGGCGGTTGCTGGTTCCGGGATGGCAGATGGGTGCTGGTCCAGCAGTGGCAGGGTGTCGCGGATCGCCCGGCTGATCGTGGTGCGGTTGACGCCGAGCAGCTGGGCCAGCAGCGGGCAGGAGATTGACAGGTGCAGGTGGAGGAGGGTCGCCAGGACCCGGTCGGCGAGGGTCAGCTGGGGGCGGCTGCGGCTCCTGGTGCCCGGCGCCGTTGCCCGCCCCGCCGTTCGTACAGGCCCTGTTCCCGCTGCGCGCTCCGTGCCGCGGCCAGTCCGGCGGCCAGGTCGTCCAGGGCCTGGCGGGACAGCCCGGTGAGCGCGGGGTCGGCCAGGGCGGTGCGGTCCCACCGGGTATGGCCTGCGTGTGATGCATCGCCGGCCTGCCCGGCGGTGTCGCCGGGTCGCGGGTGCAGGCAATAGTTCCAGTCGCCGTGGAAGTCATGGCGGGTGATCGGCAGGGCGGCCATCTGCTGGTCGCTGATTTTGATGCCGGCCGGGTAGGAGCCGGTGTCGAGCTGCGCGCGGACGGTCAGGCCGGTGCGGGTGGTGGTCGCGGCGATGGTCTCGACGATGACTTCGTGGCTGGTCAGCGGCCGGCCCCGCCAGTTCATCGAGATGTGGCTGAACAGCCGGTGCTCGATCCTGTTCCACTTGGAGGTGCCCGGCGGGAAGTGGCACACCGTGATGTCCAGCCCGGTCTCGGCGGCCAGCGCCGCGAGCCCGGCCTTCCAGGCCCGGGTGCGGTAACCGTTGGATCCCCCGGCGTCGGCGGTGATCAGCAGCCGGGTGGCGTCCGGGTAGGCGGGCGAGCCCACTGCCTGCCACCAGCGGCGGATCGACTCCACCGCGAACGCCGCGGTGTCGCCGTCGGTGCCCACGTTCACCCAGCCGGTGTTCGCGGCCACGTCGTAGATCCCGTACGGGACCGCCTTGCCGAGTTCCTTATCAGGGAAGTCGTGATCGCGCACCTGGACCGGACGGCCTTCGGGCTCCCACTCCGCTCCGTTACCGGCGAAGTTGCCGACCTTCTCCTTCTTCTTCGCATCGACGCTGATCACCGGTACATCGGCGGCCAGGTGCCCGGCCACCTGGCCGCCGATGTACCGGAACTGGGCATCCCGGTCCGGGTGCCGGCGGCCCTCGATGGTCTTGGCGTTGCCCTGCAGGCTGAAGCCCTCCTCCCGCAGCACATCGCCCACCGTGTCCGCCGATACCCGGTGCCCCTGCCGGGTCAGCTCGCCGGCCAGCTTGCGGGTCGACTTCGTCGTCCACCGCAGCGGCGACATCGGATCACCCCGGGTACCCGGCTCGACCAGGGCCAGTAATGCGGGCCGCAGCCCCGGGTCCACCTCGGCCACCCGCTTGCGGCCCCCGCCCGGCAGGCGCGCCCGGCCCAGCGGCTCCGCACCGGAGTCCAGCTCGGTCACGCCCAGCGCCACCGTCGCCTCCCGCACGCCCGCGGCCCGGGCCACCAGCCGGATCCCGCCATGGCCCAGCACCCGGGCCTCGGCTCCCATCAGCAGACGCCGCTGCCGCTCGTCCAGATGCGGGAACAGCACCTGGAACTTCGCCGCCAGCGACTCCTCAAACCCCTCCTCGGCTCGCATACCACAACAATGACAGCCAGAACGTGAAGCTACGGCTTAATCCCCTGCGAGCCCATACCCGGCGACTGCACGAGCGGTCCTAGACCCTTTTCGGGCACCCTTATCCGGAGCCGAGGAGCACCCGGAACTGACTGACGCGCACTTATACCGGATTCGCTCGGTACATAACAGACTATTCCGGACACTAATCGACTGAAATCCGGTAAAGGTGACCAGGCGAGCCACTCTTGGAGGGCGCAGCGAGCCCTGCGGCCCGGCCCGGCCGCCCCGGCGGTGGATTGAGCTGGGCGACCGGAGGAGGGCCGACCGGACGGCCGGGGAACCGGGGCCGACCGGCCGGGGAACCGGGGCCGACCGGCCGGGGAACCGGGGCCGACCGGCCGGGAACCGGGGCCGACCGGCCGGGGAACCGGGGCCGACCGGCCGGGGAACCGGGGCCGACCGGCCGGGGAACCGGGGCCGACCGGCCGGGGAACCGGGGCCGACCGGCCGGGGAACCGGGGCCGACCGGCCGGGGAACCGGGGCCGACCGGCCGGAGAGCCGGGCCGACCGGCGGGGCGGGGCCGACCGGACTACTGGGGAAGCAGGGCCGACCGGAGGGGCGGGGCCGACCGGACTACTGGGGAAGCAGGGCCGACCGGAGGGGTGGGGCCGACCGGAGGGGCGGGGCCGACATCTGCAGGGGCGGGCATGACGACCCGAACTGTCGTAGCGGCGAGGCAGGATGGTGTCATGCGCGCTCCGGCCGCCGATGCGGTGCTCGATGGCTTCAGCGAAGCTACGAGCGCGTGGTTTCGCGCGGCCTTCTCTGAGCCGACCGCGGCGCAGTCCCTGGCCTGGTCTGCGATCGGCCGGGGCGAGAACACACTGGTCATTGCGCCTACCGGTTCGGGCAAGACGCTGGCTGCCTTCCTGTGGGCGATCGACAAGCTGGCGGCTTCGGGCGTCCCCGATGACCCGCAGCGGCGCTGCCGGGTGCTCTACGTCTCGCCGCTCAAGGCGCTGGCGGTGGATATCGAGCGGAACCTGCGCTCGCCGCTCACCGGCATCAGGCACGCGGCGAACCGGCTCGGCCTGGCCGAGCCGGACATCCGGGTAGGGGTGCGGACCGGCGACACCGCAGCCGACGAGCGGCGCAAGTTGTCAGCGAAGCCGCCGGACATCCTGATCACCACACCGGAATCGCTGTTCCTGCTGCTGACGTCCAGGGCCAGGGAGACCCTCCGGGGGGTCGAGACGGTCATCCTGGATGAAGTGCATGCACTGGCCGGCAGCAAGCGCGGCGCCCATCTCGCGCTGTCGCTGGAACGGCTTGATGCTTTGCGCGGGAGCAACGCCACGGGCACAGCCGGGACCGGCCCCGGGAGCACAGCCGGGACCGGCCCCGGGAGCACAGCCGGGACCGGCCCGGGGAGCACAGCCGGGGCCGCCACCGGGGCCACAGCCGGGGCAGGCTCCGGCGCCGCAGGTGCGCTGGGGGTCATTCAGCCTGCGCAGCGGATCGGGCTGTCAGCGACGGTGCGGCCGCCCGAGGAGGTGGCCTCGTTCCTGGCCGGGGCCCGGCCAGTCACCATCGTCCCGCCGCCCAGCGACAAGCGGATCGAGCTGCAGATCGTCGTGCCCGTAGAAGACATGGCCGACCTGGAGTCGGCCGGACCGGTCGGCCCGGCGTTTCTGGAGGCCCGGGCGCTTCTGGCGGCCCTGGCGGAGCAGGCGGGACGGGCGGCCCTGGCGGGGCAGGCACCCCCCGCAGCGCGGCCGGTCCGGGCCGTGCGGCCAGTCCCGGCCGTGCGGCCGGTCCGCGCCGTGCGGCCGGTCCGCGCCATGCAGGCGGTCCGGGCCGTGCGGGCGGTCCGGGCGGCGCGGGCGATCCGGGCGGCGCGGGCAGTTTGGGCGTTGATGGCGGTCCGGAGTGGTCAGGTGACCTGCCCCAGCCCGACGGGACGGCCCGGACCAAGTCGATCTGGCCGCACGTCGAGTCGAGAGTGCTCGACCTGATCGAGGCGCACAGATCGACCATCGTGTTCGCCAACTCACGCCGGCTCGCCGAGCGGCTGTGCGCCCGGCTCAACGAGCTGGCCGCCGAGCGGGCCGCCGAGCGGGCCGAGGACAGGCGTGGCGAACGAGGCGCAGCTGGCCGCTGCGTACGTCCCCGGCCGCAGTGATGGCCAGGCGGGCGCGAGCGGCGGGCGCGCCGGCCGAGGTCGCCAGGGCCCACCACGGCTCGGTCTCCAGGCAAGAGCGCAGCCAGATCGAGGAGGCGCTCAAGGCCGGCAGGCTGCCCGCCGTGGTCGCCACCTCCAGCCTCGAACTCGGCATCGACATGGGCGCGGTCGACCTGGTCATCCAGGTCGAATCACCGCCGTCGGTGGCCAGCGGCCTGCAGCGGACCGGCCGCGCCGGCCACAACGTGGGCGACGTCTCCCGCGGCGTGATCTTCCCCAAGTACCAGGGCGACCTGGTGCAGGCCACGGTCGTCGCGCAGCGCATGCGCGCCGGCCAGATCGAGGAACTGCGCATCCCGCGCAACCCGCTCGACGTGCTCGCGCAGCAGATCGTCGCGATGACCGCGATGGACGACTGGGACGTCGCCGAGCTGGAACAGACCGTCCGGCGCGCGGCGCCGTTCGCCGGCCTCACCCGCCCGGTCCTGGAAGCCGTCCTCGACATGCTGGCCGGCCGGTACCCGAGCGACGAGTTCGCCGGCCTGCGGCCGCGGCTGATCTGGGACCGCACCACCGGCGATGCTGCGCGGCCGGCCCGGCGGCCAGCGGCTGGCCGTCACCAACGGCGGCACGATCCCGGACCGCGGGCTGTTCGGCGTCTTCCTGGCCGGCGGCGAGCGCGACCGGACCGGCCGGCACTCCCGCCGGGTCGGCGAGCTGGACGAGGAGATGGTCTACGAGTCGCGGGTCGGCGACGTCTTCGTGCTCGGCGCGACCTCGTGGCGGATCGAGGACATCACCGCCGACCAGGTCCTCGTCTCCCCGGCCCCCGGCCAGCCGGGCAAGCTGCCGTTCTGGCACGGCGACGCGCCCGGCCGGCCGGTGGAGCTAGGTGCCGCGCATCGGCGCCTACTGCCGTGAGCTCGGCGCGGCCGGCGCTCGAGGAGGCCACCGCAGCGGCTCCGCGCAGTGACGGCCTCGATGAGCTGGCCGCGGCCAACCTGGTCGCCTACCTGACCGAGCAGCGGGATGCCACCGGCTACCTGCCCGACGACCGCACCCTGGTCCTGGAGCGGTTCCGCGACGAGCTCGGCGACTGGCGGCTGGTCCTGCACAGCCCGTTCGGCGCGCGAGTGCACGCGCCCTGGGCGCTCGCCATCGCCGCCCGGCTGCGCGAGCGCTATGGCGGCATGGACGTGCAGGCCCTGCACACCGACGACGGCATCGTGATCCGGGTCCCGGA
Source organism: uncultured Actinomycetota bacterium (assembly GCA_963775745.1). GTDB lineage: Bacteria > Actinomycetota > Actinomycetes > Streptosporangiales > Streptosporangiaceae > DATBGO01. The sequence continues at coordinate 81,442 of CAVZKE010000015.1, read as the reverse complement.
CGCCGACGACCCGCCGCCGACCGGGATCGCGCATGCTCGATCCCGACGAGATCGAGCAGCTGGTCACCGCCGAGCTAGGCGGCTCGGCGCTGTTCGCGTCGCGGTTCCGCGAGTGCGCAGCCCGCGCGCTGCTGCTGCCCAGGCGGCAGCCGGGACGGCGCACCCCGCTGTGGCAGCAGCGCCAGCGCTCGGCGCAGCTGCTCGAGGTCGCCAGCCAGTACGCCACGTTCCCGATCGTGCTGGAGACCGTCCGCGAGTGCCTGCAGGACGTCTTCGACGTGCCCGGCCTGACCAGCCTGATGCGCGATCATCGCCGCCCGCCGCGTCCGGCTGGTAGAGGTCGAGACCGGCCCGCCGTCGCCGTTCGCTCGCTCGCTGCTCTTCCGCTACGTCGGCGCTTTCATGTACGAGGGCGACGCGCCGCTGGCCGAGCGCCGCGCCCAGGCGCTGGCGCTCGACTCGTCACTGCTCGCCGAGCTGCTGGGGCAGGCGGATGCGCGGGAGCTGCTCGACCCGCAGATCGTGGCAGATACCGAACGGGATCTCCAGCGGCTCGTCACCGTCCCGGGCCTGCCGGGACGCGGAAGCGGGTCGCCGACCTGCTCGCGGCGCTCGGCCCGCTGTCGACGGACGAGGTCGCCGCCGCGGTGCGCGGACCCGCGGCACGCGCCGGGCTGGCTCGCCGAACTGGCCGCCCAGCGCCGGGTGACCGAAGTGCGGATCGCCGGCCAGCCACGGTGGGCCGCGATCGAGGACGCCGGCCGGCTGCGCGACGCGCTCGGCGTCGCCCTCCCGCCGGGCATACCCGGCGCGTTCACCGAGCCGGTCCCCGATCCGCTCGGCGACCTAGTGGCCAGGTACGCCCGCACGCACGGCCCGTTCACCGCCCTGGCGGCGGCCGAGCGCTACGGGCTGGGCGTCGCGGTGGTGACCGGGGCCCTGCACCGGCTCGCGGCCGGCGGCCGGGTGGCCGAGGGCGAGTTCCTGCCCGGCGGCCGCGGCACCGAGTGGTGCGATACCGGCGTGCTGCGGCTGCTGCGCCGCCGCTGCCTGGCCAAGCTGCGCAAGGAAGCTGAGCCGGTGCCGCCGCCGGTGCTGCGCCAGGTTCCTGCCGTCCTGGCAGAACGCGGCCCAGGCGACCGCAGGCGGCCCGGGCCGGCGACCAGCCCGCCGCGGCACCGGCCGGGACCGGACGCTGTTTACGACGTAGCCGAGCAGCTGGCGGGAGCCGCCGTCCCGGCCTCGGCGCTGGAGACCCTGGTGCTGCCCGGCCGGGTGCCCGGCTACTCCCCCGCGCTGCTCGATGAGCTGACCGCGGCCGGCGAGATCGTCTGGGCCGGAGCGGGCGCGCTGCCCGGCGCGACGGCTGGCTGGTGCTGGCGCCCGCCGACACTGCGCCGCTGCTGCTTCCCGAGCCCGGCGAGATCACGACGACCCGCTGCACGAAGCCGTGCTCGGGGCGCTTGTCGGCGGCGGCGCGCTGTTCTTCCGCACGCTGGCCGACCGGGTGCACGACCTGCTGCCCGGGGCCCCGCTGGCGACCGATCAGGCGCTGGCCGCGGCCATCTGGGATCTGGTCTGGGCAGGCCGACTCACCAATGACACGCTCGCCCCGCTGCGCACCGTGCTCGGCACCGGCCGGCCGGTGGCCCCGGAGACCGACGGCCCGGGTCGGTCCGGGCTAGCCGCCTGGAACGCCCGCGGGGCTGGCCTGCCGGGCCGGACCAGGGCCGGCCGGCCCGGCCGGAGCGGCGGCCGGCGCCCCGGCCTGAGCCGCGCGGCGCTGCCGTCCAGGAGCGGCCCGCCAACCGTCAGCGGCCGCTGGTCGCTGCTCCCGGACCCGGAGCCGGATCGCACCCGGCGGCTGCACGCGATGGCCAACGCCCTGCTCGACCGACATGGCATCGTGCTCAGGGGCGCGGTCACGGCCGAGCGGGTGCCGGGCGGGTTCGGCGCGCTGTACCCGGTGCTGCGGGCTATGGAGGAAGCGGGGCAGTGCCGGCGCGGGTACTTCGTCGAGGGGCTGGGCGCTGCGCAGTTCGCGCTGCCGGGTGCCGTCGATCGGATGCGGGCCCTGGCGAGTCCGCGCTGCCGGCCCCGAAGGCGGGCCAGGCCCTGGCGGGCCGGGCGCCCGCTCCCGGGCCGACTCAGCTGTCGTGGTCCTGGCCGCCGCGGACCCGGCGAACGCCTACGGCGCGGCACTGCCCTGGCCGCCCCGTCCCGAAGACACCGCGGGCGGGCACCGCCCGGGCCGGAAGGCGGGCGCGCTGGTGGTACTCGCCGACGGCCAGCTCGTGCTCTACGTCGAGCGCGGCGGCAAGACGCTGCTGTCCTGGACCAGCGACCCGGACCTGCTGGACCCGGCCGCCGCCGCGCTGGCCGCCGCCGTCCGGGACGGGGCGCTGGGCAGGCTCACCGTGGAGCGCGCCGACGGCACTGCTGTCTACGACTCGCCGCTGGCTCACGCGCTGGAAGCAGCCGGCTTCCGGCCCACCCCGCGTGGCCTGCGGCTTCGCGGCTAACGGCGACCGTGCCTCCACAGCGCCGCGGCGAGATTCGGGCCGATCGGCGAACCTAGCCCACTGGCCAGGTCGTACCAGCGAGTCGCCGGATACCGGCCGTGATGCGTCCGGGTGTAGTCGTTGTTGCCCCGGCGGATGTCGTTGAACGTCCCCGTGGGCAGCGAGTAGAGCACCGGATTGAGGAAACCCTGGCGGGCGGGCGGCCCTTGCCGCGAGCTGATGTCGGTCAGCAACGCGGCGCACAACGGCGCGGCGGCGCTGGTTCCGCCGTCCACGCTCCAGCCGCCCAGGAAATAGATCACGTAGCCATGCTGAGGATCGGCTGACGCGGACAGGTCAGGAACCTCCCGGCAGTAGCCGCGCCTCAGATGACACCGCTGCCCGCTGCTGTACCGGCTGATGACCCCGGGACCCTTCTGCCAGGACGGCATCGGCCAGACGCTGGAGATACCGCCCCCGCCGGCCCCCGCCCCTGCCGCGCCTCATTCCAGACGCGCTCGACCGGCGCCTGCTCGAAGACGGTGTTCTCGCTGGCGATCAGCCCCGGGTTGAAGTGCTTGGTGGCCGGTTCGCAGAGTCCGTAGCTGGTGGACAGCACCTGGGCCTGGTCGTCGTCGATGATCCGCGTGTACTCATCAATGGTGGACTTGGACGTGAGACTGTACGGCGCCTCGTAGACCAGCAGGCTCGGCCGTGGGGCCAGGGCGATGACGGTCTCGATGTCCAGGGTGGCCTCCACGCCAGGCCGGTGCCCCGCTCCGCCGTCCACCTTCACGGTACTGATCTGCGCACCCGTGCCGTAGCATGCCTGGAATTTGCTCAGATCGCTGCGCCGCCACGCCTCCTCCTCGAAGAGCGCGACGGTCATTCCGGCCCCTTCCCGGCCAGCCACCGAGCGGGGCGTGAAGGAGTAGGCGCTGGCCAGCTGGTTATAGGTCCAGCCGTCGTTTCGCCTGGCCACGCGTACAGCCGCCGGGCAAGGCTGCGGAGCGGTGACCGCTGGCCGAGCGACCGCTCGCGGAGCGACAGCGGGCCGGGCGACATCCGGGGCGGCCGCCGGCCCGTCGACGGCCGGGGCGGCCGCGGACGTCCGCCGATGCTGCGGCCGCCCCTTCGCGGCCGGCGTCACCGGAGCCAGGTCGTTCAGTCCGAGCACGGCCTGGGTGAGGCGGGCGACGGTCTCCGGCAGTCGCGGCGCCGATGTGTTCGCAAGTGCCACCCGCCCCGAGGCCAGCCGGTACAGCACGAAGCGGGTATGCAGGATCGTGCGAGCCCGTCCCACGGTCGTGGCCACCGGGATCACCAGATGATTGGCGCTGATCCGCCCGGGGGCCAGGCCAGCCCTCCGCAGCGCGGTGGCCACGCGGTTCACGGTGGCGCTGGGCTGGTCGAACCGGGCGGCGAACTGTGCCGTGCGCAGGAAGCGACGGTACTCGGGCGAGGTTGGGACCGACACGGCGGTGGCCAGGGACCGCAGGCCGCGCGGATCCCGGGGCCGGAGCACGACATCGAAGCTGAGCCGGCGCGACGGCGCGGCAGACCTGAGTGGACGAGCCCCGGCCGGGATCCGGGGCGCTGCCGCCACCCGCTGCGGCGCCAGACTGATCCCGGCGGGAGCCGGCCTATGCACCGGCGCCGCTAGCGCCGGGGCCTCAGACAGTGGCGCAGCCAGTAGAGCACACGCCGAGAGCACCAGCGTGATCGTGGCGGCATGCCGCGCATTGACATATCGCAACCGAACCATTCCCCCCGGAATAAGCAGCTCACGCCCCGCGAACTGGCCGGGCCAGAGTAACCGGATAACGGCTCGCGTTACACGCAACCGCGCCGCTGGCGCTTACTTGGGGACTGGCGTCCAGGTGATCGTGACCGTCCACGATGTGGAGGTATCGTCGATCTCCGCCGGGCCGGTCAGCAGCAGGCCTTCACGCTGCGATTGCCCGTAGGTCGACCAGCAGCCGCCGGTCAGGCCGAACTCTGGGTCACAGGCGAGAGCATTGGTCAGGCCAGCGGGGTTCAGCTCCCGGTTCGGCGCGAAATTCTGCACCACGTACTGATTCTGGCCCGGGGACATCCCGTTGTTGCTCGTGCAGGCGACGGTCGGCTTGGAACCCGGATTGCACAGGCTCCACTCGGTCCCGCTGTCGGCGGGGACCGCGTTCGCTCCGTGCACGTACATGTACGAGGCGATGCCGGTATTGGTGATGGTGATGGGGAAGGACACTTTAGGCTTTCCCAGCCAGCAGTGCCCGTTCGGGTAGCCAAGCTGCCCGGGGGTGGAGGCGGTATTAAGATTGGGGTTCCCGCCGGTGCAACCGCCGAATTTGGCCTTGGCCGGGGTTATCGTGACTGAGCGTATCGTCGGTACGACCTTGAGCGAAACGGCGATGCTCGCGCCCTGGCCGGCGCCCGCGGGCGCGGCGCTGACAGAACCGCACGCGGCCAGTCCGACGACCAGCGCGCTGGCCGCAACAAAAGCCAGCAGCGCGTTACGCCTCATGGTGTTCCATCCTGCCGGTCGGGGAAACCCGGTTCGGCTGCCGTCCGCTCGATGCGGATCCTGATCCCCGACTTGCGCAGGCCCACGGCCGCGATCGCCAGCAGGAGCAGGCTGCCCACGGCCCATTCCAGCCAGCCGGGCACCGCGGGCCATAGCCCCGCACCCGCCGCTCCGGGCGCGACCTGGAATTCAAGCTTGGTGGCGGCCGCGACGCCGAGATTGGCGTTTCCCGCCGATATTGTCCCGGACCCGGTGGCGACGACGTCACTCAGGTACGCACCGGTCCTGGCGCCCGCCGGGACGACCAGCTGCAGGGAAATCCGGGCGGCATGATGGGCGGTCAGGCGCACGCCGGGCCCGGCATGAATCCAGGACGGCGGGACCGCCGGCCGCTGCCCCTGGACAGGCGGTCGATCCTGATGCTGATCACCTCGGGCTGGGTCCCGGTGTTGACGACGTACACCGGGGGCAGCGCGTAGCTCCCGCCCGGATGCGCCGCGCCGGTGAGCAGCACCGGGCCGGCTTGTACGCCTACCCCGACGCTGGCCTGCACCGCCGCCGCCCCGCTCACCAGCGCCGCTGAGATGGCGGGCACCGCTAGCGCTATCGCCAGCAACCGCCGCAGGTACATGAGATGGCCTTGCGTTCCCGCCGGGTGCTAGCCCGGAGCCGTCTGAAGCTAACTGTCGTGATCTTCACGCGATTTTAGCTGATGGCCATAAAAGAGGAAAGGCTGTGATGAGCGCGGCGCGGGACCTCTTGATGACGAGATTGCGGTCAGCCGGTGACCGTAATCGGCGAATCTAAACGCCCGCCCGGATGCGGTTTCAGCACGGGAACCATTATCTGCCGAACGTGCGTAAATATGCGAAATAGTTATGACCAGCATCAGCGGCGGCTCTGGAATGCGCGACCGGTCACCGCGGCACCGGCGCAAGCTGTCGCGCGATGTCCTGCGCCCATTGCCTGATCGCGGCCCAGTCGCGGAAGTCACCGTCCAGGCCGCGGAACACCAGGAGGGCGGCCCGCTGGCGGCGGGACAGCGCTTTCCGGTCGAGCCGACCGGCGAAAATCCGGTGGTCTCGTGCCTGGCTGGCCGCGCGCATCTCGGCGACATCGACGGGGTCCTGCTCCATGGCCTGGAACGCCTTGCCCGAGGGATCCCCGACCGGGCCGCTGGAGAACAGCCACACCGGACGGGCTGTCAGGGCATCACGGGACCGGTTCACGAGGTCTTTGGCGGGGTCGAGCCAGTGCCCCACATACACCGCGCTCCCGATGATGACCGCGTCGTAACTGTCGATCGCGCCGACTTCGGACGGTGCGAGCACCGTGACAGCGAGACCCTGTTCGGCCAGCACCGACGCGATCGCCTCGGCGATCTGGGTGGTCGCTCCGTGCATCGAGGCCGCCGAGACCAGCACCTTCAGCGGGGCCGCCCGGTCGGGCCCGGCCGCATTCTGGGTGGTCATGCTCGCCACCTCCTTGTTCAGCTTGTCCTGTACTCTGACTCTTCCCGGACCAGCCGGGCCGGGCCAGGGCAGTACGGCCATCGCGACCGGGACCCAAGACCCTGCGGCTCTGCGGTCCGGCTGCTGGTGGGCCCTGGGACCGTCACTGATCCCGGGCGCTGGCCAGGAAGCCGAGCAGCTGCTCGTTGAACTCGCCGGGCCGCTCAAGGTTGGGCAGGTGGCCGACGCCGTCGAGGACGATGAGCCGTGGTTCGCGCAGGCTGCCGGCCAGCTCCTCGGTGACCGCCGCGGTGGAATAGGTGTCGCGGTCCCCGACACAGACGAACGAGCTGGTGCCGAGTTCGCGCAGCAACGGTCGGTAGTCAGGGCGCTGGGCCCGGCCGCGAAGCGCCGCGGCGGCACCGAGCGGGTTCGTGGCCAGCATCATGGTCATGATCCGGTCGACCAGCACCGCATCGGGCCCGGGGCCGAACAGGCGCGCGGCCATTTCCTGCGCCAGCGGCGCCATCCCCTGCTCCTCGGCCATCTGGGCCTTGGCGAGCCGGTCGGCGCGCTCAGCGGCCGTGACCGGCTGCGCGGTAGTGGCGACGAAGCCCAGCGCCCACCAGCGCTGCGGTTCGGCGGTGGCGAGTTCCATCACGACCAGGCCGCCCATGCTGAGGCCCACCAGCGCGGCAGTCTCGACGCCGGCCCGCGTCAGGAGGTGACCAACATCGTCGGCAAGCTGCCGCATGGTCACCGTCCCGGCGGTGACCGGGCTTTCTCCATAGCCCCTCAGGTCGGGGACGATGACGCGAAAGCGCCCGGCCAGCACGTCCAGCTGCGGAGCCCACATGCTCCGGTTGAACGGATGGCCGTGGACGAGCACGACGGCCGGGCCCGCGCCGGCGTCGTCGTAGGCCAGGTCGACGGTGGTCATGCGGCGATGTTACGCGGCGCGCCGACGGCCTCGCGGACGCGGACCTTGCCGGCTGCGCCGGGCACCCCGATGATGTAACGGAGAGCATCGAGCGAGCACTCGCGAAGACGGGATCAGCTATGCCATTTCCGGACCTGGCCGTGGTCGCGCAGGGCGAGCTGCCGACCGGCGAGCACTGGGCGGTCAGGGCCGGCGGAACCGCCCAGGACTATTACACGTTCCTGGAGACCGTGCATCCCGACGGTCGCCGCGACGAGGGCGGCATGGGCGGCCCGCCGCTGTATCCCGGACGTAACCTCAATACCTATACCGGAGGAGATGACCGGGGCCTGCGCCGTATTCTGGCCCGGACCGGCCCGAACGTCCGGCGGCTGCGCCTGGAGCTGATCACCGGCGAAGTCAGGGAACTCGCGCCGGTGGGCGCCGACGCTGCGCACCGGCTGAACTTCTTCGCCGCTCTGCTGCCCTGGACGGCCGACGTGACCTCGCTGACCGCGCTCGGCGCTGGCGGGCAGGTTCTCGAGCCGTAGGTTCCTGGCCCCCGGGGCCGGTGGGCCCGGCGATCGGGGACGGCATCCCCGTCGACATCGGCCTGGGGCGCTGGCCCATGATGGGCTTGTGGAAGCCGACGATCTCGCGGCCGGGCCAGCCGACGCAGCCGCTCCTGGCTCGTGCCCGTTCACGGTAGAACGGCCGGTGATGGGGCAGCGCTGGGAGCAGCTGACCTTCCTGCACTGGCCATTCGACCCGGCTGATGTGCAGCGGCTGCTGCCCCCGGGATTGCACGCCGACACGTTCGGCGGGGCAGCGTGGGTCGGCCTGGTGCCGTTCTTCATGCGGGTCCGGACGGCCGGTGGCCTTCAGGCCCCCTGGGTGTCGGACTTCTGCGAGACGAACGTGCGCACCTACGTCCGCGACGACTACGGACGCGTGGGCATCTGGTTCCTGTCCCTCGACGCCGCGCGCCTCGGTGCTGTCATCGTCGCCCGCAGCACCTACCGGCTGCCCTACTTCTGGTCCTCGATGCGATTGATCACCCGGGGCCAGCAGGTCAGCTACGGCTGCCGGCGCCGGTGGCCCGGTCCGCAGGCGGCCAGCCGGGTGCGGGTCCGCATCGGCGCGCCGTTCGGCAACGCCGAGCTGGACGACCGGGACCATTACCTGACCGCGCGGTGGGTGCTGTTCAGCGTTTCCGGCCGCAGGTATAGGTTCGCGCGGGCCTGGCACCGGCCGTGGCCGTTGTACCGGGCGCAGGTCCAGGTCGTCGATGACCATCTGATCACCGCCGCGGGCCTCCCGCCACCTGAAGGCGAGCCCCTGGCGCATTACTCGCCCGGCGTGGACGTCCGCATCGGGCGGCCCGAGCAGGGCGGCTGATGAGCCGCAGACACTCAGGGAGGTAATTCATGTCCGGGATCGTTCCTGATCATGAGATCGTGGTCGTGCGCCAGGACGACGCCGAGGTGCTGGGCCTCGGCCCGGTGACCGGCAGGCTCTACGCCGACAGCAGCGCGACCGGCGGGGCGCTGAGCGCGCAGCGGATAGCCCTCTCCGGGGGAGCGGCCGGGGCCACGCCGCACCATCACACCGGATCGAGTGAGCTGTTCTATATCCTGTCCGGCGCGGCCGAGCTGCTCGCCGGGGACCGCGTTCTCACCGCGCGGCACGGGGATCTCGTCGTCATACCAGCGGGCACCGTGCACGCCTTCGCGGCCGCCCCGGGCACCGATGCCGACCTGCTGATCGTCATCGCCCCGGGGGTCGAACGGTTCGAGTACTTCCGGCATCTGCAGCGGGTCGCCAACGGAGAGGTACCGCTGGAGAGCATCCTGGAGGTCCAGGACCGTTACGACAACTACTTCGATGAGAGCCCGGCCTGGCAGCAGGCCCTGGCCGCCCGCCGCTAGGCCGCCACTCAGCCGCCGGTGAACACCGCCGGTGCACGCCGCCAGTGGACGCCGCCGGTAAGTCCCGCCGCCCGCCGCGGTTCACCGGCGCGTCACCGCCCGTGCCGACGCTGCCCGCTCCCTGGAGAGCAGCAGCGCCGTGTTGACCAGGGCCAGGTGAGACAGGGCCTGCGGGAAATTGCCGGTGAGCTCGCCACGGTCCGGGTCATACTGCTCAGCCAGCAGCCCCACGTCGTTGCCCAGCGTCAGCAGCCGTTCGAACAGGTCCCTGGCCTCGTCCAGGCGCCCCGCGGCAGCAAGGTTGTCAGCGAGCCAGAAGGAGCAGGCGAGGAAGGCATTCTCGGTCTCATCGAGCCCGTCGACCGCGCCCTGCGCCCGGGCTGAGTAGCGCAGCAGCAGGCCGTCGCCGACCGAAAGCCCCCGGCGGATGGCCTCGACGGTTCCGGTCATCCGGGGGTCACCGGCGGGCAGGAAGCCCACGGCGGGGAGCCGCAGCAGATTGGCATCGAGTTCGACCGAGCCGTATGACTGCACGAACGTGTTGCGCACCGGATCAAAGCCGTTGGCCAGCACATCGGCGCGGATCTGATCCCGTAGCGCGCGCCACCGGCCCGTCGGGCCTTCGAGCCCGGTCAGCTCGGCCAGCTTGACGCCGCGGTCGAAGGCAGCCCACGCCATCACCTTGGAGTAGGTGAAATGACGCCGCGGGCCGCGGACCTCCCAGATGCCCTCGTCCGGCAGCGACCACGCCGATTCGAGGACGGCGAGCATCCGGCGCACCATCAGCCGCTGGCCGGGCTCAAAACCGTTCTCGAGAATGAGCGCGTACTGAGAGTCGGCCACCTCACCGTAGACGTCGAGCTGGAATTGGCGCGCTGCGGCGTTGCCTATCCGGACCGGGGCCGAACCGAAATGGCCGGGAAGCCAGCTTGCCTCCCATTCGGGCAGCCGCCGCTCCCCGGCCAGGCCGTAGACGATCTGCAGCCCTTCCGGATCACCGCGGGCGGCCCGGAGCATCCAGTTGCGCCAGGCCAGGGCCTCTTCGGTGTAACCGGCATCGTGCAGGGCGGTGAGCGTGAAGGCTGCATCACGCACCCAGCAGTAGCGGTAGTCCCAGTTACGCGAACCGCCGATCGCTTCCGGCAGTGATGTGGTCGGAGCCGCGACGATGCCGCCCGTGGCCCCGTAGGTGAGCGCCTTGAGGGTAATCAGCGACCGGATGACCGCCGGCCGCCACTCGCCCTGGTAGGTGCACCGTTCCGCCCAGCTGTGCCACCAGCGTTCGCATGCGGAGATCAGGTGCTCCGGCGCGGCAGGCGGAGGCGGCGGCTGATGCGCGGGGTGCCAGGTGAGCATGAACGGCATCCGCTCCTGGCCGGTCACGGTGAACTCAGCGGTCGCAGCGCCGTCCTGGAGGGTCAGCGGGACGGGCGCGGCGAAGCGGAGTGCGTGCAGGCCGCAGACGGCGAGCAGTTCCGGGCCGCTGCGTTCCAGCACCGGCGAATGCAGGCCGTAGCCGAACCGCGGGACCAGGTCCATCCGCATCGGCACCCGGCCGCCCCGGCCGATGACCAGGCGGACCACCCGCACGGTCCGGTCATCCGCGGGTGGCATCGCGTCGACGACCGTGACCGCTCCGTCCGGGCCCTCGTAGTCCGTTTCCAGGACCAGCGTGTCCGCGCGGTAGCGCCGCCGCACCGCCACCGCTCCCGTCGGCGCCAGCCGCCAGTGGCCGTACTCGCCGCCGCCCAGGACGGCCGCGAAGCAGGCTGGTGAGTCGAAGCGTGGCAGGCACATCCAGTCGATTGAGCCATCCCGGCTGACCAGCGCCGCCGTCTGCGTATCGCCCAGCAGCGCGTAGTCACCGATTCTCCCGTGCACGGATCTCACCTCCGGATCGCCCGGCAGCGGCCGGGCTGCTACCAGGGTGCGGTGCGGCCAGCGCACAGACATCGGCCAGCTGGCTGATGTCACCTCCGGACGCGCGACAAGCGAAAATGCCGCCGGCCACCGCCGTGGCGTCAGCGGGCCGGGTATCCCGCCAGCTTCCCCAGATCAGCCTCGGTCGCGGCTGGATCTTCGGCCAAGACGCGGTCCGCCTGTCCGCGGACCCACGGCCGGGCTCCGGACCGTGGCCCGCAGCCGCACCCGGCGGTGCCTGCCCCCTTACCGAACGCCCGATCCCGCGCAGCTTCGCGGCCTGGCCTGAGCAGCAGTTCGGCTGCCTGGCGGATGTCTTTCGGCACGGGGGGATTGCATGCTGAGAGCCTCATAGGACAAGCAGCAGAATTCTGGTGATCAGCATGACAGCTATCCAGTACCAGCCCGGACGCCGACCCGCCTTCCCATCCATGCTGGCCTCGATGTTGCGTCGCGTAGCGCGCGCCGTCCGGGACTGCCACAACGAGCAGGTTCACATGTGGGAGTGCTTCTACCTGACCAACCGGACCATAGCCCCAGGGACCGGGCCGTTGCGCTGGGCTCTCACGCTCGATGGCCACCGGCTGGCTGGCAGCCATCTGCCCGCCACCGTAGCCGCAGCCGACTCAACCGGCCGCGGCAAACCCGGGCCCTAAATCCGAGAGCCAGAGCGAGAACCAGCGAGAGAGTGCCCTCATGACCAGCATCGTCGTTGCCGGAGCGCCGTCGGGCATCGGCCGCGCCACCGCACGTCGGCTGGCCGAGGACGGCCACCATGTCTTCGCCACCGTTGGCAAGGACACGGACGCGCAGAGCTTCGCTGGGCGACACCAGATCCCCCCGGTCTTCCTGGATGTCACCAGCGCCGACCAGGTCGCCGAGGCCATTCAAGCCCAGGTCAGCGGAGGATGGCCTGGATGGCCTGGATGGCCTGGATGGCCTGGATGGCCTGGTGAACACCGCCGGGTCCGGCTCGGCCCAGCCGCTGGAGCTGATGTCGCGCGTGGAACTGCGCCGCCAGCTAGAAATCAACACCGTCGGGCAGCTCGCCGTGACCCAGGCCTTCCTGCCACTGCTACGGCGCGCCGCGGCCGGATCGTGATAATCGGCGTGATCTTGGTTACCGGCGCGACCGGCAATGTTGGCAAGCACGTGGTCTCCTCGCTGGCCGGGGCGGGCGCCGGGGTACGGGCGCTGGTGCGTGACCCGGGTAAGGCCTCCTTGCCCGAGGGGGTGGAGGTCGTGCGTGGTGACTTGTCATCCCCGCAGTCGCTGGCGGGCGCTTTCGGCGGCGTGGACAGCGTCTATCTGATGTGGCCCGGGATTCCCCTGGAACCGCGTGTGGTGGAGGTGCTCGCCACGCGCGCAAAGCGGGTGGTGTACTTGTCGACCGACGTGGTCGACCTCGCGGACGGCGAGCAGGCGACCTCATACCATCAGGAGATTGAGCGGCTGATCAGGAAGTCCGGGTTGAGCTGGACGTTCCTGCGGCCCATTGACTTCGCCACGAACACGCTGGCGTGGGCCGACCAGGTCAGGCAGGGGGTCGTGCGGTGGCCGTACGGGCGGGCCGCCAGGTCGCTGATCCACGAGCGTGATATTGCTGACGTGGCCGTGCACGTGCTGACCTCCGCGGGGCACGACGGTGCCAGATACGTACTTACGGGACCTGAGTCGATCACCCACGCCGAGCAAGTGAGGATCATCGGCGAAACGATCGGGCGTGAGGTGCGGTGGGAGGATCTGCCGCCAGAAATAGCGCGCCAGCAGCTGACGGCGGCGTGGGGAAATGCGCAGTTCGTGGAGGCGAGGTTGAAGGCGTGGGCGTCGTTCGTGGAGTCCCCTGAGCGGGTAACCGACACCGTCCAACGACTGCTCGGACGGCCGGCGCGGACCTTCCGGTCGTGGGCGAGGGATCACGCCGGGGATTTCCGTTAAGCCACGCAGCGGCTCGGTCGGCAGCAAGGCCAGTAACGGCGCGGATGATATCGGGAGGACGTCGCAGCGTCGATGAAGCGTTGCAGGGGCCGCCACCACTTGATCAATCCAATGACGTGTTCAGCGGCGATGCGTTGTGACGACTGGATCTTGCGTTCGGTCTGGTAAGCAGTGACCCGCTCGGGCCGCCGGGCCGGCCATGGAGCTCCAGCTGATCCTCCGCAAGAACCCCGCTACTGACCGCGGGCCGAGCTGAGATCGTGCTGCTCGACCAGGACGCCGGGGCCCTCCAGCATGCGCGCGAGCAGATCCTGGCCCTCGCCGGGCGGCCGGCGTCGAGTTGCGGCTCCGGTGCATCAACACCTCGATCAGGACGGTGATCGCCGCGGGCCTCGACGACTCCTACGAACCTGCGCCGTCTATTCGGCGATCTCGGCACCGGCATGACCATCGAGCGAGAGGCGACCGGCGTCAACTTGTTCGCGGTGATCAGCGCTTAGCTCGGCACGACGAGCCAGCCGCGGGCCCTCGGACGGCAACACCGGCCACGGGGCGCGAACGTTCATGGCCCAATCTGTCCATTACCCGGCGGCTGACTCCATCGGCCCCGGTGGACGACATCGGCTGTCGGGCGACGCCGGCCGCGCAGGTCGCGGGGCGGCTCGTCACTGTAACCGATCGAGATGGCTCCGATCGGCGTGAAGAGGGCCGGCACCGAACGCCTCGCGGAAGGCGTCGATCCGGTCAATCGGGATCCCGAAGAAACATGCCCCCAGGCCTGCATCGACCGCGGTCAGGAGCATCAGCAGCGCCGCGAACCCGGTGTCGATGTCCCAGTACGGTGCCGGCCACCAGGCGTCCGACCGATCCGTGAATCCTTTGTCGGGCATCGCATAACGATCAAGGTAGGCGGCCTTGCTGGAGTGCGGAACGATCAGCAGCGGAGCATCCACCTTCGCGGCGAACCAGCCATCGGGATCGACGTCCGGGCGCACCGCATCGCGGAATCGGGCCACGTCGGCGGGGCTATCGAGAATCAGGAAGCCCCAGCCCTGGGAGAAGCCTGCCGACGGCGCCCGCAGGCCGTTCTGCACGATGCGATCGATCACGTCTGGCGGAATCGGGCGGCTCAGGTCATAGCTGCGCACCATCCGCCGATGTCGGACAACATCCTGAAACTCCACGGCAGCAACCTACCAACAGGCGGCCGGGCGGGGCTGGCGGCCGGGCCGGGCTGGCGGCCGGGCCGGGCTGGCGGCGGGGCGGGGCGGGGCGGGGCGGCCGGGCGGGGCTGCGGGAGGAGGTGCCGAAGCGGTAATGGCCGCAGGACACCGGCGGCCAGGCCTGAGCTGAGTCACCAGGCCGCGGCACGTCGCCGCCAGCGACATGTGGCTCCCCCGACCGAACAGGAGCGACGGCGGTGGTCAGACGCTGGCCGCGGGGAGTGGCTAGAGCGCCGGGAACTGCTGGCCGCCGACGTCAGCCTGACCGTTAGCGACCACATCACGCCTGCTGGCCCCGCCCCGCGCTGAGTGCCTGACTTCCTCCTCGGCTGGCCGATGACCAGCACGGTTCTAGCGTGCGGGGGTGCCCGCCCCGTCGACATCGGCCAGCTGGCTGATGTCGCGGGCCGGCAATGGCCTGCGGCACCGGGGCCCGAAGTGTCGTCAACATCAGTCGAGTGGCGGATGTATCGCGACCGCCGCGGGTGCAGTCTGAGGGCGTCGCTGGCAGGTGCCAAGGCGCCGGCGGGGTTGCTGAGGAGAAGACCGTTGACCATGACTGACCGGGCGCAGCAGAACCGGGAATACGTGCGCAGGCTGCTCAGGGAAAGGCAGCCGCGATTCGCCGCGGCGCTTGAATGGGTTGCGCAGCAGCCATCGTTGCTGAGCGAGCCATCGCTCCTGAGCGAGCCACCGTTCCTGAGCGAGCCACCGTTCCTGAGCGAGCCACCGTTCCGGCGCGCCGTGACCCGGTCGCCCGCGGATTGGCCAGCTCGGCCGCGAGCCGCCCGGGGGCCGCGCCCGATGGCTGCGCCGTCTATCCCGGCCGCGGCGCTGGCCGGGCCGCCAGCCGGGCTGGCCGGGGCGCCGGCCGTGCCGGCCAGGCCGCCAGCGGGCCAGGCCGGGCGGTCGGTTAGCTTTGTCGGCATGACGTGGCAACCGGAACTGGACGAGTTGGCCGCCGGCAGGCGCTGGCCGAGCAGATGGGCGGCCCGGAGAAGATCCGCCGCCAGCATGACGCCGGGCCGCTGACGGTCCGGGAGCGCCTGGCGGCGCTGCTCGACGAGGGCTCGTTTCACGAGATCGGCGGCGCTGGCCGGCACGGCCGCCTACACCGACGACGGTGAGCTGGCCAGCTTCACGCCGGCCAACTTCGTCACCGGGACCGGCCGCATCGCCGGGCCGCAAGGTCGTGCGTGGGCGGCGACGACTTCACCATCCGCGGCGGCGCCGCTGATGCCGCGATCATCGGCAAGCAGATCTACGCCGAGCAGCTGGCCAACGAGCTAGCGGCTGCCGCTCGTCCGGCTGGTCGAGGGCACCGGCGGCGGCGGCAGCGTGAAGATGCTCGAGCAGATGGGGCACACCTATGTTCCGGCCAACCCGGGCTGGGACTACGTCGTCGACAACCTGTCGGTCGTGCCGGTGGTGGCGGCCGGCCTCGGGCCGGTGGCCGGCCTGGGCGCCGCCCGGCTCTGCATGGCGCACCTGTCGATCCTGGTCGAGGGCACGCGCCCAGCTGTTCGTCGCCGGCCCGCCGGTGGTCAGCAGCGGGACCGGCGAGGCGGCGGACAAGGAACAGCTCGGCGGGTCGCGGCGTGCACGCCAGCAACGCCGCGGTGGACCTGATCGCGGCGTCCGAGGCCGAGGCGTTCGCGCTGATCAGGCGTTTCCTGTCGTACCTGCCGCAGAGCGCGTACGCAGCGGCCGCCGGTTATCAGCGGCGAGGACCCGGCCGGGCGGCGGGACGACGCGCTGCTGTCAGCGGTACCGCGCGACCGCCGCCAGCCGTA
This sequence comes from uncultured Actinomycetota bacterium, assembly GCA_963775745.1. Taxonomy (GTDB): domain Bacteria; phylum Actinomycetota; class Actinomycetes; order Streptosporangiales; family Streptosporangiaceae; genus DATBGO01. The sequence continues at coordinate 65,248 of CAVZKE010000015.1, read as the reverse complement.
CCGGATCAGGGACGATCCTGTCGGCGGTCTTCGACGCCGGCTCGGTCATGGAGGTGCAGCGCTACGGCGGCTCGGTCGGTCACCGCGCTGGCCAGGCTCGACGGCCATCCGGTCGGCGTCGTGGCGGGCGACCCTTACGTGGCCGGCGGCTGCCTGACCGTCGAGGGCGCCGAGGCGGTCACCCGGCTGGCTGACCTGTGCTCCACCTTCCACCTGCCGATCGTGACGTTCACCGACCAGCCCGGGCTGCTCATCGGCACCCGCGCCGAGCAGCGCGCCACGATCAGGCACGGCGTGCGGGCGATCAGCGCCGTCTACCAGGCCAGCGGTGCCCGGTGCCGAGATCATCGTGCGCCGGGTGTTCGGCGTGGGCGGCGCCGGAATCACCAACCGGCACCGGCTGATCCGCCGCTGGGCCTGGCCGTCGGCCGACTGGGGCTCGCTGCCGGTCGAGGGCGGGACCGAGGCCGCCTACCGGGCCGATCTTGAGCGGGCCGACGACCCGGCGGCGACGCTGGCCGCCATCAGGGCCCGGCTCGACGCCGTGCGCAGCCCGCTGCGGACCGCGGAGCGGTTCGGCATCGAGGAGATCATCGACCCCCGCGAGACCAGGCCGCTGCTGTGCGACTGGGTCCGCGACGCCTACGCGCTGCTGCCCGTCCAGCCGGGCAGGCCGTCCTTCGGCACCCGGCCCTGAGCGGCTCAGCAGCGCTCGGCGATCGCCGCCACCACGGCGTAGGGCAGCTGCCGGGGGTGAACCAGCAACGCCCGGGCCACCTGGCGGATCTTCAGCCGCAGTGGCGTGAGCGCCTGCTCGCTGTAACGCCACGCGGCCAGCTCATCGTGGCTGAAGCGGGCGCCCAGCGTGTTACGGAAATGCCGCGCGTCGCCGCCGTCGCCCCGCCAGGCCGACAGCCACGCGCGCAGCTCCTCGTCGCCCTTGACCATGGTCCAGTCCATCAGCCGCTCCGCGATCTGCCCGGCCGCGTCCACCACGAAAGCCCGGTCGCTGGCGCCCCTGATGCGGTGGACCCGGCCCTCGCTGTCGCGGCCGTGGTGAATGCTGGCCGAGCTGAACCGCGCCCCAACCGCGAGCGCGGCGACCGCGTGGCCGGCCTCGTGCCAGGCGGTCCTGACGGTCGCCATCCTGGCCGGGCTGAAAGCTCGGATAACAGCCGCAGTCGTAACGCTGCCTGATCCACTTGTCGTTCACCACAGACTCGTCGTCGTAGCGGATGACCCGGCTCAGCTCGGCCTCGATGGCCGCGAGGGCACTGCGCTGCGCGGGCGTCAGCGCTCCCGGGGCCGGGCTGCGGGTCATCGGCCCATCATGACGCAGCACCAGCCCGGCGTGGTCGCCGTCAGCCGACCGGGCAGAGAGCGGCGAGGCCGGGCAGCAGGAGCTGGGCCGTGGCGAGGTCGCCGTCGAGCGGCCGGTCCGCCGGGTCGGGCGACAGGGCCGCCGCCGCCAGCTCGAACGCCGCGCCCAGCGCGGCCCCGGCCTGCGCGTGCTCCTCGACTCCGCGCGACAGCACCGCGCTGCCCAGGGCGGCGGGCGCGGCGAGCCTGCGGATGTCGGCCACCGCGGAGTGCGCGACGTACTCCAGGATCATGATTCCCGAGCTCGGCGGCGCATCGGTGGCCAGGAACGGATCCAGCCCGGTGAAGGCGGGCTCGACCAGCGTGCCGAGCCTGGCGGCCTTCGTGTCCACGGCCGTTGACGCTCAGCAAGCTGCCGCACTGGCTGGTGGGCAGCACCAACTGGGCCGGCTTCAACTGGACGACCACCGGTGCGCTGCAGGCCTACACAGTCCTGGCCGTGCTGGTGGTCTGGCAGTCGTTCCCGTTCATCGCGGTGTCCGTGCTGGCCGGGCTGAAGACGGTCCCGGCCGAGCTGCTCGAGGCGGCCCGGGTCGACGGGGCCAGCACATGGCGGTCGTTCTGGCGGATCACCTACCCGCTGCTCAAGCCGATCTTCCTGGTCCTGCTGCTGCTCTCGGTCATCTGGGACTTCAACGTCTTCACCCAGACCTATGCTGACCGGCGGGCTGGCCAACCGGGATGAGTTCAACCTCTCGCTGTACCTCTACGACAAGGCGTTCACGTTCCCGCCCAGCTACGGGCTGGGCGGTGCGCTGCCGCTGATCTTCACCCTGATCCTGCTGGTCGTCACGGTCGGCTATGTCCGGGCGTCCGTCCGCCAAGGAGCGCTGACATGAGCCTGGCCAGGATGAGCCCGCACACGGTGAAACGGGCCAAGACCGTAAGCCTTAACGGGTTCGGCGTGCTGGTCGCCCTGGTCACCCTGTTCCCGATCGTGTGGATGGTGTCCACGGCGTTCAAGCCGTCGCAGGAGATCTACTCGCTCACCCCCTCCCTGCTGCCCGCCCATCCGACGCTGGCCAACTTCACCCAGGTGATCAGCGGCAGCGCGTCCGGCATCGGGTCGATCTGGCTGTTCTTCCGCAATAGCCTGATCGTGACGCTGTCCACGGTGCTGCTCGCCTCGGTGCTGTCGCTGATGGCCTCGGTCGCCGTGGCCAGGTTCTCCTCCAGGTTCCGCACCTCGTTCCTGATCATGCTGCTGATCGTGCAGATGATCCCCGGGCAGGCCCTGATCATCGCGCTGTTCCTCGACTTCAACCGGCTGAACCTGCTGGAGAGCCTGCTCAGCCTGATCATCGTGTACGCGGCCCAGGCGCTGGCGGTGTCGATCTGGATGCTGCGCAACTTCGTGGCCACTGTGCCGCGGCAGGTCGACGAGGCAGCCACCATCGACGGTCGACGACGTGTCGCTCACCGAGGCGGTCTACCGCGCGCTCGGCGGCGATCTGGCCGCCCTGGGGATCAACGTCGATCTGGCGCCCTCGGTGGACGTGAACACCGCCGCCGACAACCCGGTGATCGGTACCCGCTCGTTCGGCTCCGACACCGTCCTGGTGGCCAGGCACGCCGCGGCCGCGGTCCGCGGGCTGCAGGCGGCGGGCGTGGCGGCCTGCGCGAACCATTTCCCCGGGCACGGCAGCACGCGCTCCGATACCCACCGGGTGATCGCGACGGTCGAAAGCCCGATGGAGCTGGTCGCCCGGCGGGACCTGCCGCCGTTCGAGGCGGCGATAGCAGCGGGCGTCTGCGCCGTCATGCCCGGTCGCCTGCGGGTGCCCGGGCTGACCGGTGACCTGCCCGCCTCGCTGTCGGCGCCCGCCTTGACCGGGCTGCTGCGCCGCGATCTCGGGTTCTCCGGCGTGATCATCTCTGATGCGCTGGAGATGCGCGCCGTGCGCGGCCCGTTCGGCATCGCCGAGGCAGCGGTGCTGGCCGTGGCGGCCGGTACTGATCTGCTGTGTTTCGGGCGGGATCAGGACCAGCCGACCTACCTGGTCCGGGATGCGCTGGTTTCGGCGGCTGGCGACGGGCGGCTGCCCGGGGCCAGGCTGGAGGAGGCGGCCGCATCGGTGGCGGCCCTGCGCGCCTGGACCGCGGCCCACCGCGAGGCCCGCTCCGCCGCGGGTGACTCCAGCGACGGCGTAGGCCTGGGCGCGGCGCGCCGCGCGATTCAGGCGGACGGAATCACCGGGCCGGTTCACGATCCGCTCGTGGTCGAGGTGGTGCCGCCCGCCAACATGGCGGTCGGCTCGGTTCCCTGGGGCCTGGGCACCTGGGTTCCGGGGCCGAGCGTCCGCCGGATCAGCACCGGCGCGGCCGCGGACGGCGCGGTCGCGGCGCACGCGGGGAAGGTGCAGCGGGCGCTGGCGGCGGCGGCCGGCCGGTCGCTGGTCATCGTGGTCCGCGATGCGCACCGGTACCCGGCCGCCCGCGCGCTGGTCCGCGCGCTGCTGACCGCCCGCCCGGACGCGATCGTGGTGGAGATGGGCCTGCCAGTCTGGCGGCCGCCCGCGGGTGGGTACATAGCTACCTACGGGGCGGCTCGCACGAGCGGCCAGGCCGTCGCCGAGGTGCTCGGCTTCGCGCGCCGCTGAGCAGCCCGGCCCCGTTTACCTGCATAATGCTTGACATGCGTTTGTCCGCCCGCGCCGACTATGCCCTGCGAGCCGCGATCGAGCTTGCGGCGGCCAGCACCGGCCACGTCACGGCTGATCAGCTAGCCAGGGCTCAGAACATTCCGGGCAAGTTCCTCGAGGCGATCCTCACCCAGCTGCGGCGCGGCGGCCTGGTCCGCAGCCAGCGCGGACCCGAAGGGGGGTTCTGGCTGGCCCGTCCGGCCAGCCAGATCTCCCTGGCCGACATCATCAGGGCCATCGATGGGCCACTGGTAGGCGTGCGCGGGGAGCGCCCGGAGAACCTGGGCTACACCGGGGCCGCCGAGCCGCTTCAGGACGTCTGGATCGCCCTGCGGGCCAACGAGCGAGCCATCCTCGAAGAAGTCACCCTCGACCACATCGTGTCCAGGCAGCTGCCCGACCGGGTCCGCGCGCTCGCCGACAACCCGGAGGCCTGGGTCTGACGTCCCCGCCCGGGCCTCCCGCCCGGACCCTCGCGCCTGGGGCCTCCCGCCCGGACCTCCCGCCCGCGCCTCCCGCCCGCGCACTCATCAGGGCGATGTGCCAGCGGTGCTGTTCACGAATGACGGCAATGGGCCGCCGCTGCTGCTGTTTCCGCGGCGATGTGCCGTCACTGCGGTTCGGATTGGCCGCCTGGCGGCCTCGCCCGGCCCCGGTCCTGTACCAGGGGCCGCTTGCGCCTCTCTCGTCACTTTGGACACTGCTCGGCCGGGCGGGGCAGGAGTCGCCGCCGAGTGGAATCGGGAATCGGTCAGGTTATTCAGTACCGAACCCGAATCCGCTCGGTCACCGAACCCCGAATCCACTCGGTCGCAGCCCGGCCCACCGCGGGTCTCCTGGGCCGCGTCCACCCGGTGCGCCGATCGCCTGAACGGGATCAAATGCCAGAAGGTCCGGAAAGCGCGGTTTTCCCAGGCCAGCACGCCTGCCTCGCTGACCTGGGAGCGCCGGAAAACGCCGGCTGACGGCGCGACGAGCAGCGCTGAACAGTTCCACGCGGCAGCCGGGTTTTGCCTTGAGCCCGGGTTGCCTTGAGCCCGGGATTACCTTGAGCGGGCCGCCTCAGCCCGAAACGTCCTCAGACGGGCACCATGTCGGTGATCTCGCGGGCGTGCCTGCTGACCTGCTCGATCATCGGCTGGTCGGCATGCAGCACGGCCGAATCGAGTACCTGCTCCTTGGCGGCGACGAGCCGCTGGCCTGCTGGCGCCGCCAGGTTACGGGATGGCGTAGTGGCGGCCAGGCGGGCACCGGCGGGGATGGTCACCTGGCGCCCGGTGCCACTGCCCACCTTGACGGCGGCAGGTCGCGGCTCGGCCCCGGAAGTCTCATGCAAGGGTTCCCTGGCGCCGGTCAGCACCGGTTCATTCTGCAGCTCGGCCAGCGAGAAGTTATCCGAGACTTCCCGCAGGACCTGAGATAGCGGCGCACCGAGGGCACCGCAGATGGAGGCGAGCAGCTCAGAGGAGGCTTCCTTCTGGCCGCGCTCGACTTCGGACAGGTATCCGAGGGAGACCCGCGCCGCAGCAGACACCTCGCGGAGGGTGCGACCCTGCCGGAGACGCAATCGCCGCAGCGCGTCACCGAGAAAGTGACGAAGCAGCACCATCGACGCACTCCCTTCCCAGGGGTCGACCCGTTGACTCCTCCACCGTACCTGCCCTTACTGACTGTGCGGGAGAGGGCGTAACTGCGTGTTCGAAGGGGTAACGCTGTAATCAGCGCTTCTCTTCCCGCAGCGTAGCCATCAGCAGCTCGAGCGACCGCCCCACGGTGGCCACCCTGATCCGGTGCCGGTCACCGGTGAGCGCAAGCGCCCGCACGGCAGTGTCCCTGCCCGCACTGACGGCTATATACACGGTTCCTACCGGCTGACCATCCGCTGGATCGGGCCCGGCGACACCGGTGGTGGCCGCGCCGAGCGTCGCACCCAGCCGGGCCCGGGCCCCGGCGGCCATCGCCGCTGCGACCTCCGGATGAACGGCCCCATGCTGGGCCAGCAGAGTGGCCGGCACATCCAGCAGGGCCGCCTTGAGGTCCGTTGCGTATGCGACGATCCCGCCCCGGAACACGGCCGAAGCCCCTGGTATGGCGGTCAGGACGGCGGCCAGCATCCCGCCGGTCAGCGACTCGGCCACGGCGAGCGTCTGGCCGCTGGCCACTAGCAGGCCGATGACCTGGCCGGCCAGCTCGGTCGCGCCACGCAGGCGGTCCGCGTCACCAGCCTGCCCGCCACCATCGCGGACCGGGGGGCTCACGGTGTCGCTCCGGCTCCGCCGGGTACCGACCGGTGCAGCCGCATGGCCCGGGCCGCATAGTCGGCCCCGGTCACCACCGTCACCACCACGGCAGCGGTCATCACGATGGCCCGCGTCAGGCCCAGAGGACCGGGCAGAATGTACAGGCTGATCGCGACCACCTGCAGCAGGGTCTTGGCCTTTCCGCCCCGGCTGGCCGGGATGACACCGTGCCGGATCACCCAGAAACGCAGCCCGGTGACCGCAAGCTCGCGGAACAGGATCACGCCCGTCACCCACCAGGGCAGCTCGCCCAGGAACGACAGCGATACGAGCGCCGATCCGGTCAGGGCCTTGTCGGCGATCGGATCGGCGATCTTGCCGAAATCGGTGATCAGCCCACGGCGCCGGGCCAGCTCACCGTCAAGCAGGTCGGTCGCCGAGGCGACGGCGAACGCCACGAACGCGGCGAACCGCCATCCGGGCCCTCCGGCCAGCAGGAACGTTACGAACACCGGAACCAGGATCAGGCGGCCGACGGTCAGCGCATTCGCGATGTTGATCAGTCCGGGGGGCGGCACAGGAACTCTGTCACCGATCCCGTCCTCCGCCGGAGCACCGGCGTCGGTCCGGCTCAAGGTGCTCACGCGCCTCTCTTGGGCGCCGTCGGGTCCGGGCGGGCCGCATCCGCTACCAGATCGACCCCGTCCGATCCGGTGACCACAACACGGGCCAGGCTGCCCACGGTCATGGGTTCGCCGGATCGCACGAGCGTGGTCCCGTCGACCTCCGGAGCCTGGTGCGGTGCGCGCCCCAGGTACCGGCCGCGGCCCTGGGACTCCTCGATCAGCACCTCAACGATCTCGCCGACCCGGTCCGCGGCGCGCTGGGCCATCAGCTCGTCGGCGAGGTCCGCGAGTTCCGCCACCCGCCGATCGACCTCCGCGGCCGGCAGCTGGCCGGGCAGGGTGGCCGCCTCGGTGCCGTCCTCATCGGAGTAGCCGAAGATCCCGATCGCATCGAGCCGGGCCTCGGCCAGGAACAGCTCAAGTTCGGCCAGGTCGGAGTCCGTCTCGCCAGGGAAACCGACGATGAAGTTGGAGCGCACGCCGGCCTGGGGGCAGGCCTGCCTGATCTGCTCCAGCAGCATGCCGAACCGCTCGCGATCACCGAACCTGCGCATGGCCCGCAGCACGCTGCCGCTGGCGTGCTGGAAGGAGAGGTCGAAATAAGGAGCCACGCCCGGGGTGGCGGTCATCACCTCGATCAGCCCTGGCCGCAGCTCAGCGGGCTGCAGGTAGCTGACCCTGACCCGCTCAATGCCGTCGATCGCAGCGAGCTGGCCGAGCGCCTCCTCCAGGAGCCTTAGGTTGCCGAGATCCTTGCCGTAGGAGGTGGAGTTCTCGCTGACCAGCAGCAGCTCGCGCACGCCGCGCTCGGCCAGCCAGCCGGCTTCCGCCAGCAAGTCCGGGACCGGACGGGAGACGAACGCGCCGCGGAAGGCCGGGATCGCGCAGAACGTGCACCGGCGGTCGCAGCCAGATGCGATCTTGAGCGGAGCCACGACGCCGCCGTCAAGCCTGCGGCGCAGCACGCGTGGCCCCGAAGCCGGGGCTACGCCGGGCGGCAGGTCGGGTATCTGGACCCCGGCACCGGCCCTGGCTTCCTGTGGCGCCCCGGCCGGTCCGCCTGCTGGCCTCCGGGCGGCGGCCACGGTGCCGTGGCCAGGCAGGTCCGAGCCGGCCCCGGCCCGGCCCGCAGGGGCGACCGGCAGCAGCCGCCTGCGATCCCGGGGCGCGTGCGCCGGCCAGTGCTCTCCGGCCAGCACCGCATCGAGCCGCGCCGCGATCTCGCCGTAATCGTCAAAGCTCAGGACCTGGGCTTCGGGCAGCGCCTCGGCCAGGCCGGAGCCGTAACGCTCGGCCAGACAGCCCGCCGCGACCACTTTCGCGCCCCCCGACGCGGCACCGAGCAGTTCGTCGATGGACTCCTGCTTGGCGGCCTGGATGAACCCGCAGGTATTGACCAGCACGACGGCTGCATCGCCATCGTCGGCCAGAGTCCAGCCCGCCGCCTCCAGCCGCGCCGCGAGTTCCTCTGAGTCCACCTCGTTACGGGCACAGCCCAGCGTCACGAGGCTGACCGTACGCCCGGCGCCCCCCTGGTCCTGTTCGCTCGGCACACCGGCAGACTACGGTAAGACGGCCGGTGCACGGCCCGCCGGGCGGGCGCCGCCTGATTCAGCTGACGCTCTTGTGGCCTGGCCCGAAGCTCAGAGTGACTACCTGGTTAGTCGACCCGCGCGGGACCGCGTTCTTCCCGTTGACGGTCAGCGAGATACCGCCCGGATTGCCGATGACCATGCTCACCGCCTGGCGTTCCGTCCAGTGCCTGGCGGTCCCGGCCGGGACGATGCCGCTGAAGATCGTCTGCCCACGGGCGGTGGTCAGCTGGACCCAGCAGTTCTCGGCCGCCGCCAGGTCGATCACCACCCGATGCGGGTTGGCGCGCGACACCGGCGACGCGGTCGGCTTCGGCTGCACCGACGGCCGCGACCTGGCCGACGCCATCGACCGTGCGGCCGTCGGGGTCACCTTTGGTGACGAAACCACGTGGTAAATGGCGAATCCGACAATGAGCGCCAGAAGCGCCACCATGGCCAGGCTCCAATTGGGCCTGCGCCGTTCCTTCAGCTTGATAGGCGTTGACGGCTCGAAGACGTCAGCGGCGGTGATCGCCTGCGGCGCCCCCTGGGTCGCGTCGTATTCGCGGATCAGTGGCTCGGGGTCGGCTCCTACCGCACGCGCGATGCTGCGGATGTGGCCCCGGGCGTAGAAATCCCCGCCGCACGCGGAGTAATCGCCGCGCTCGATCCCCCTGATAATTGTCTCCCTGATGCAGGTCCGCTGGCTGACCTGCGATGTGGTGAGACCAGACTGGCGACGTGCCTCCGCCAGGGTGTCACCGATGCTCACGCCGCGCCTCCACTGCTCTGTCACACTGCGCGCCGCTGGGGGTGCGGTTACAGTTTCCGGAAATCTTGTCCTCTGCCACGATCCCGCTGTAAGGGATCGGTGACTAAGTGTAGACTCCCGCCTTTCGACTGGCGAGAACCGCGGCACCCTTTAGCGCCGCGACTCAAGTATCACGCCGGTTGCGCGGTCGCCGCGCCGTCACCCGTCCTGGCCGCGCAGCGAGGCGAGCAGTCCGGGCAGGTCATCGGGCTGCACCAGAACATCCCTGGCCTTGGAGCCTTCGCTCGGCCCCACGACGCCCCGGCTCTCCAGCAGGTCCATCAGCCTGCCCGCCTTGGCGAACCCGACCCGCAGCTTGCGCTGCAGCATCGACGTGGAACCGAACTGGGTGCTGATCACCAATTCAGCCGCCTGGATCAGCAGCTCAAGATCGTCTCCGATGTCCGCGTCGATCTCCCGCTGGCGTCCCTCGGCCGCCGTGACGTCCTCGCGGTAGGCCGGTTCGGCCTGCTTCTTGCAGTGCGCGACGACCTCGCGGATCTCCTTTTCGGTCACGAAGGCGTTCTGCAGGCGCAGCGGCTTGCTCGCGCCCATGGGGAGGAACAGCGCGTCACCCTGCCCGACCAGCTTCTCGGCGCCGGGCTGGTCAAGGATGACGCGGCTATCGGTCAGGCTCGAGGTCGCGAAGGCCAGCCGGGATGGCACGTTGGCCTTGATCAGCCCGGTGACCACGTCGACGCTCGGCCGCTGCGTCGCGAGCACCAGGTGAATGCCGGCCGCCCGGGCCAGCTGCGTGATCCGGACCACCGCGTCTTCCACGTCCCGGGGCGCGACCATCATCAAGTCGGCCAGCTCGTCGACGATGACCAGCAGGTACGGGTAGGGCACGTAGACGCGCTCGCTGCCGGGCGGTGCGGTTATCTTGCCGGCCCGCACGGCCTTGTTGAAGTCATCCACGTGCCGGAATCCCGACGCCGCCAGGTCGTCGTACCGGCGGTCCATCTCCCCCACCACCCATTCCAGCGCGTCCGCCGCCTTCTTGGGATGGGTGATGATCTGCGTGATCAGATGCGGGATTCCCGCGTAGACCGACAGCTCCACCCGCTTGGGGTCGATCAGGATCAGCCGGACCTCGTCGGGCGTGGCCCGGACCAGGATCGAGGTGATCAGCGCGTTGATGCAGACCGACTTGCCCGCGCCGGTCGCCCCGGCAATGAGCATGTGCGGCATCTTGGCGATATTGGCCACCACGGTCCGGCCCTCGACGTCCTTGCCCAGCCCGACCACCATCGGGTGATGGTCGGTGGCCGCCACCGGCGACCGCAGGACGTCCCCGAGGCTGACGATCTCCCGGTCCGCGTTAGGAATCTCGACGCCGATCGCCGACTTACCGGGAATGGGCGACAGAATCCGCACATCGGCGCTCTTCACGGCATACGCGATGTTCTTGGACAGCTGCGTGACCCGCTCGACCTTGACGGCCGGGCCGAGCTCGATCTCGTACCTGGTCACCGTGGGGCCCCGGGTGAAGCCGGTCACCTGCGCGTCGACCTCGAACTGATCGAGTACCACCGAGAGCGCCTCGACCATCGCGTCGTTGGCCCGGGTGCGGGTCTTCGGCGCCGAGCCGGGCCGCAACAGCGCCGTGGGCGGCAGGGTGTAGCTGGCGTCGCTGGAGGAGCTGAGCGTGAGCTGCTCAGGCTTGCGCGGCGCCTGGCCGCTCTCAGCGACCGGCAGGCCGGCCGCGGCGCCGGAGCCGGCCGCCGCGGGGTGGTCAGATCCGAACCAGGAACTGAGCCAGGAGGCCTCGGTCCCGTCGGCGGCGGTCGCCGCGCCGCCCTGACCGGCGCCCGACGCACCCGCGCCCTGGTGGCCCGGGGCCGCCGACCCGAAACTGAGCCCGTGCGGTACGGCCTCCGTGCCATCGGCGGCCGGCACCGAAGTCCCCGCCACCGCGGCGCTTCCCACGCTGGCCGCTGCGGCACCAGCAGCGCCCGGCCCCCCCGGCCGCCGCTGCCCGGCGGACTCGCTCGCCAGCAGGCCGCCCAGCAACGGGGTGTCATAGGGCTTCTGGTGCTCCCCGGCCTCGATCGCCTCCTGCCGTTTCCGTGCGCTCCTGGTCAGCTGACGGCTCGCGCGCCCCGAGCCGGTCACGGTCTCGGGGTCATCTGGGCCTGCCGACCCGCCTGGCTGGCGGCTGCCCCGCACGATCCCGAGGACCTCGGCGAGCCGCTCTGGTACCCGGTGCAGCGGCGTCCCGGTCACCACCAGCAGCCCAAAGCCGGTCACCAGCGCGAGCAACGGGGCCGCGAGCCACGGCGTGACCGCCGCGACCAGCGGAGCCGAGGCGACGTAGCCGATGAGGCCGCCCGCCGCCTGCATCGTGATCGAGCCGGCCGACAGACGGGGCGTCCCGTTCGCGATATGCACCAGGCCGAGCGCGCCGATGATCAGCGCGGTCCAGCCGATCACCATCCGGGCGGTGTCCGCGTTCCGGTCCGGGTGCCGCAGGAACCGCCAGGCCAGCAGGGCCAGCAGGATGGGAACCGTCCAAGCGCCGGAGCCGAACAGGCCGCGGAGGGAGGCGCCCAACGGCCGCCCGATCGTGCTGCCGGCGCTGAACCAGGTCCCGGCGGCCGCGACGATCGCCGCTCCGAGGGCCGTCAGGCCCAGCCCGTCCCGGCGGTGCGCCGGGTCCAGGTCCCTGGCGTTGCGCCCGACCGCGCGCGCCGCGAAGCCGACCGCGTGCGCCAGGCCCATCCACGCCTCGGTGACGACCCGGGCCAGCCAGCTCACCAGGATCACGATCGGATTGGCCGAGGGCGGCCTGCGACCGTACCGGCGCCCGTTCCCTGGCCTGCTCCTGGCCCGGCCGTATCGCGCCCCGCCCGGGCGGCGCGACCGTGAGCCGCGGCTGGCGGGCCGCTTGGCGGTGCCGGGCGGCCGGGCCGGCCAGCCGTCCCGTCCTTCGGGCGCGCGGCACCTTCCCGCGAACGGGCAGCACTCTTGGGCGCACGAGTCGCCATGATCCCCACGGTAGCTAGCTTCCCTGCGTCTGCGAAGCACTCGGCCGCTGGCGTGTCGCATCCGGCCGGGTCTCCCCAGGGTCACAGCCGCCCGGTCAAAGCCGGCCGGGCCGCTGGCGGGTCGCAGCCCGGGCCGTCGCTCAGCAGCGGTCAAAGGCCACAGCAGCTCTTAATCTTCCACTGATACCAGTTTCCTGCCGGGCCCGCCTTCAGCGGCGTCTCGTCGGCGCTGGATGCGGCCTTGAAGACTTCAGAGGCGCCCTGTCCGCGTCAAAGCCGCAGGTCTATCGGCCGAGCGTGTGCCTAGTCATGCTGTTACATTGACGGTCGTCGTTGATACGGCATACCGTCAGGATTGGACGTGATGCGGCAGACCGTCGCGCGGCAGCGCGTCACGGGGACAGGGCCGATGGATGCTGGGCACCGGGAGGCGGCGTGCGGATCGCGGTGACGGGTGGCGGCCCGGGGGGCCTGTACTTCGCGGCCCTGGCCAAGCAGCTCGGCCCCGAGCACGAGATCACCGTCTGGGAGCGGAACGCGGCTGACGACACGTTCGGTTTCGGGGTGGTGTTCTCGGACGAGACGCTGGGCGGCATCGAGCATGCCGATCCCGCCATCTACGGCGCGATGGAGCGCGAGTTCGCCCGCTGGGACGACATCGACGTGCACTTCAAGGGTGAGGTCATCACCAGCGGCGGCCACGGCTTCGCGGCGATGAACCGGCGCAGGCTGCTGCAGATCCTGCAAGAACGATGCCGGGAGCTGGGCGTGACGGTGTGTTTCCGGACCGAGGCGCCGCCCGCCGGCGAGCTCGCGGCCAGTCACGATGTGGTGGTCGCCGCCGACGGGGCCAACTCGGCGGCCCGGGCGGCATTCGCCAGCACGTTCGGCCCGGACGTCGAAGTGCGGCGGTGCCGGTACATGTGGCTCGGCACCGACCTGGTATTCGATGCTTTCAAGTTCTACGTTGCCCAGACGCCGCACGGCGTGATGCAGGTCCACGGGTACCCGTACGACGCCACCGGCAGCACGTTCATCGTCGAGATGCACGACTCGGTCTGGCGGGCGGCCGGATTCGACCGGCTCGCGGCGGCCGCGAGCCCGGAGCCGGGGCGGTCGGACACCGAGTCGATCTGGAGGATCCGGGAGATCTTTGCCGGTGTCCTCGATGGCCACACCGTTTACGCCAACAATTCCAAGTGGATCAGCTTCGCCACGCTGCGCTGCGCCAGCTGGCAGCGCGGCAACGTGGTGCTGCTCGGCGATGCCGCGCACACGGCGCATTTCTCGATCGGGTCAGGGACCAAGCTCGCCATGGAAGACGCGCTCGCGCTCGCCGCCTGCCTGCATGAACAACCAGCCGTCCGGGCGGCCCTGACCGCCTACGAGGCCGAGCGCCGACCGGTGGTCGCTTCGACGCAGCGCGCGGCCCAGGCGAGCCTGGAATGGTTCGAGAATCTCGGCCAGTACGTGCATCAGGAGCCCGAGCAGTTCGCGTTCAACATCATGACCAGGAGCCGCCGCGTCACGCACGGCAACCTGCGGGTGCGCGACCCGGAATTCGCGCACCGGATCGACACCTGGTTCGCCGGGCACGAGAAGCGCCGGGGCATGGCCCCGGGCGACGTCGTGCCGCCCATGTTCCAGCCGCTGCGGCTGCGCGGCCTGGAACTGAAGAACCGCGTGGCCGTCTCCGCGATGGACATGTACTCCGCCGAGGCGGGCACGCCGTCCGACTTTCATCTCGTGCACCTGGGCGGCAAGGCGCTGGGCGGCGCCGGGCTGGTGATGACCGAGATGGTCTGCGTATCGGCGGCCGGCCGGATCACCCCGGGGTGCGCTGGGATGTACGCAGCCGAGCACGAGACGGCCTGGCGGCGGATCACCGAGTTCGTGCACCGCAACTCGACCGCCAAGATCGGGCTGCAGCTCGGCCACTCGGGCCGTAAGGGCTCCACCAAGCTGATGTGGGAGGGCATCGACGAGCCGCTGGATTCAGGGAACTGGGTGGTGTGCGCCCCGTCGGCGATCCCGTACCGGCCCGGCGTCAACCAGGTCCCGCACGAGCTCACGATGGCCGAAATGGCGGCGATCAAGGCGGAGTTCGTCGCGGCGGCCATCGCCGCGCAGCGGTGCGGCTTCGACCTGATCGAGCTGCACTGCGCGCATGGCTACCTGCTGTCTTCGTTCATCTCGCCGATCACCAACCACCGGCAGGACGGCTATGGCGGCTCGCTGGCCGGCCGCTGCGGTACCCGCTGGAGGTGTTCGCCGCGATGCGCGCGGTCTGGCCGCAGGATAAGCCGATGACTGTGCGGATCTCGGCGACCGACTGGTGTGAGGGCGGCATCACCGCGGCGGACGCCGTGCAGATCGCCAGGGCCTTCGCGGCGGCGGGCGCGGACGCGATCGACACCTCGGCCGGCCAGGTCACGCCGGAGGAGAGGCCGGCCTTCGGACGCTCGTACCAGACGCCATTCGCGGACGCGATCCGTAACCAGGCCGGGATCGCCACGATCGCGGTCGGCGTGATCTCGTCGTCCGACGACGTGAATTCGATCATCCTGGCCGGCCGGGCCGATCTGTGCGCGCTGGGCCGCGCGCACCTGTATGACCCCAACTGGACCCTGCATGCGGCCGCCGAACAGGGCTACCGGGGGCCCGCGGCCGCGTGGCCCGATCCGTGGCGGGCCGGCAGCGCCGCGCCGCAGACCGGCCGCACCGACGGGCCCAGGCCGCGCCTGCAGCTCATCAGGGAAGGCGAGCCTGTCACCAAGCACGCACGCTGGCGCCCCGCGCCCGCCCGCGACCCCGCCGCCCGCGACCCGCCGCCGCCGCCCGCGACCCGGCGGCCGCCCGCGACCCGGCATCGTGAATGCTGGCCCTGACCGCCCAGTCACCGCGGCTGGGTAACGAGCGCTAGGGCGAGCCCAGCCCGGCCGGGCTGGCCGCCGCGGAGGTGCCGGAATGGAACTGGAACGCGTGAATCCGCCGGACCTGGCCAAGCCGTCCGGGTTCGCGCACGCGGTAGTGGCGGGCGGCGGCCGGGTAGTGTTCCTGGCCGGCCAGACCGCGCTCGACCAGGACGGCCGTATCGTCGGTGACACCGTGGTCAGCCAGTTCGGGCAGGCGCTGGCCAACCTGCTGACCGCGCTGCGGGCCGCGGGCGGCTCGCCTGAGCACCTGGCCAGCCTGACCATCTACGCCGTGGACCTCGGCGACTACCGCGCGCACAGCCGGGAACTTGGCGAGGTATGGCGGCGGCTGGCCGGCCGCGACTATCCGGCCATGGCCGCGATCGGCGTCGCGCGGCTCTGGGATCCCGCCGCCCTGGTCGAGATACAGGGCCAGGCGGTCATCCCCTGACCGCGCGCCCTCGGTCTGCCCGAAGGCAGCCGCCATCCGTCGGCCGCGGTCAGGAGCCGCACGTCCCGTTGGTGGCGGCGCCCAGGGCGACGCGGATGGGCCGGCGCGCCGATGGCGTGCGTACCTCCAGGGGGATGCAGCCCCCGAGGCTGTTGACAAAGCCCTGCCAGAACATGGTCAGGCCGGGCGCGTAGCTCTCCGGGATATTGGTTCCGGTCGGGTAGGGCGGGCAGCCGACCAGCGTCAGGCCGGGCTCGCCGACCCGCTCGCGGTAGGCATTCGAGCCCGTGAAGCCGGCCAGGAACCGGAACCGCCCGGCCACCGCAGGGGCATCCGTCACGATCGCCGTGCGGCCATTGCTGACCGCGACGACGAAGGCGCCGGCCGTCACCAGGCCGCGGGCCAGGCGCTGGCCGCGCGGGAAAGCCTTGCCGCCCCGGGCGAAGATGAACCACACCGGGCCTGCGTGGATGCTCTGCGTCTTCCAGTCCGAGCTCAGGGTGCCGTTGTTGTTGTTCTGGCAGTCCCGTAGCACGGTGCCCGGGGCCGCGGTGGGGACCGCTGTGGGCGTCGCCGTGGGCACGACCACGGCCGGGCTGGTCGCCGGAGCCGCCGGGCCGCTCCCGGCAGGCCCGGGCCCGGCCGGGCCGGGGCAGGCCGGGCCCGCCATCCCGTTCGTGATCAGCGGCGCCGCGACGGCGACCGCCGCCACCCCCGCGGCGCAAGCCGTGCCGAGCCGCCAGACATGCCGCCGGTGCCTGCGGCGGATGGCGCCGATGAGCCCGGCCGGCGCCGGCTCGTCCGCGGCCGCCATGGCATCTCGCAGCCTGCGCTCAAAGTCGCTCATGATGCACCCGTGCCTTCCCTGGTGCCGCTGTCCCGGTCGCCCGTTTCCCCGGTAATCTCACGCAGCCGCTCCAGCGCGCGTGCCGCCTGGCTCTTCACTGTGCCCACGCTGCACCGCAGCATGGTGGCCGTCTGGGCCTCGGTGAGGTCTTCGTAGTACCGCAGCACCAGCACGGCCCGCTGCCGGGGCGGCAGCGCCGCCAGGCCGCGCAGCAGCAGGTCCCGGTCGGCCACCGCCGTCGCGGTGTCCGCACCCGCGGCCGGATCGGCCCCGGTAACCGCAAGGGGCGCCTCCGGACGCCGCCGGAGCCGCCGCCACCTGTCGACCGAGGCGTTGACCAGGATCTGGCGCACGTACCGCTCCGGGTCGGCCCGCCGCGAGATCCGTCCCCAGTGTCGGTAGGCACGCTCGTAGGCGCCCTGCAGCAGATCCTCCGCCTCGGCCCGGTGCCCGCCGGTCAGCAGCTTCGCGATGGTGAACAGCCGGGCTGACGAGCCGGCCACGAAATCCTCGAAGGAGCTGTCGTCAAAGCCGATGACGTCGGGCGGTTCAGCCTCGCTCATCACCAACCTCGCATCGGGTCTCACATAGTTATTGCACGACGCAGCGGCCAGTAAAGTTGTCTGGCCGCGGCCTGGTTTCCTGCGGCCAGCTCATTGCGGCCAGCTCATGCGGCAGGCCGGCCACGGCGGTAACCGCGCGCACATGCGCCCGGGCGGGCCCGGCGAGCCGGGCCCGCAGCGCCGCGAAGGCCTCCGCCGCCGCCCGCCCCGGCCAGTCCCCGGGCAGCAGTTCCGCAGGCAGGCCTGGATCCAGAAACGGCAGCCGCCGCCAGGCGGTGAGCAGCTGCACGTAATCGGCGAAAGCCCGCTGGTCCCGCTGAGCCTGGTCGCCTGCCCGCGGACCGGTCCCATCCGGCTCCCAGCGGGCCAGCACCGGGGCCGCCTCGGCCAGGAACGCCTGGTACTCGCGGGCCAGCCGCTCCAGGTCCCACCATTGCCCGATGAGTTCCCTGACCTCACCGAAGGCCAGGTAGTCGGCCCGGAACAGGTTCACGTACCCGGACAGGCCGTGGCGGCGCAGCACGTCGCCGGTCTGGCCGGCCAGGTGGCCAGGCGCGATCCACACCCCGGCCGATACCGTGCCGAACCCGAGCCAGGCCAGCCGCGACCGCAGCGCGTGCCGCCGCCGCCGCTCCTGCTCCGGCACGCTGAACACCGCTAGCAGCCAGC
The DNA here is from genome assembly GCA_963775745.1 of uncultured Actinomycetota bacterium. Taxonomy (GTDB): domain Bacteria; phylum Actinomycetota; class Actinomycetes; order Streptosporangiales; family Streptosporangiaceae; genus DATBGO01. The sequence goes on along the minus strand of CAVZKE010000015.1, from coordinate 47,543 downwards.
CGTCGGCCAGCAGCGCCCGGGGCCGCTCGAAGATCCGCCGGTCGCCCTCGGCCAGGATCTCGGTGCCCGCGCCGGACAGCGCATATCCCGCGGCGCCGCCTGCCCGGACCGGCTCGAGGATGCCGCGCTGCTTCAGCCGGGAGATCGACGACCGGACCGCAGGCTCGTCGGCCCCGGCCGCCGCCATCAGCCTGATCAGCGATGCCACGCTGAGCCAGCCGCCGGCCTCCCGGGCATACAGGCCGTAGATCGTCACGATCAGGGCCCGGGGCTGAGCGGGCCGCGAGCCAGGCTCGGATCCCCCGGCGGCTGAGGTTGTCACGCCAGGAACATAGCGTCCCGCGGGACCGGCGGCCCGGCCGGCGGCCCCGGTTGCCCTGATTCGTTGACTATCGTCAGCCAGACGGAATACTGATGAAGTCCCCGGTGGCGCAAGTGGAGGTCCGGCCGTGCAGCTCTCGCCATCCGCGCACGTTGACACGTTCTGCCGGGACAGCCTGCCGCCCGCTAGCCAGATGCCCGATCTTCAGTTCACCCTGCCCGGCCTGCGCTACCCGGACCGCCTCAATTGCGCCGAGGCCCTGCTCGACGCGACCGTCGAGGCCCGCGGCCCGGACCGGCCGTGCCTGCTGTCGCCGGGCGAGTCCTGGAGCTATGGCGATCTGCTGCGCAACGCCAACCAGGTGGCCAGGGTGCTCACCGAGGAACTCGGCATCGTGCCAGGGAACCGGGTGCTGCTGCGCGGCCCGAACCACCCCTGGCTGGCCGCCTGCTGGCTGGGCGTCATCAAGGCGGGCGGGGTGGTGGTCACCACTATGGCCCTGCTGCGGGCCGGGGAACTGGCCGCGATCTGCGAAATCGCCCGGGTGGACCTGGCGCTCTGCGATCACCGCTTCACCGCCGAGCTGGCCGCCGCGGGCGTGCCGGGCCTGCGGATCGTCAGCTACGGCGGCGACGGCCGCGATGACCTGGTCCAGCGGGCCGCCCGGCAGCCGGGCTCGTTCAGCGCCGTGCCCACCGCCGCTGACGACGTGGCGATGGTCGCGTTCACCTCGGGCACCACCGGCCGCCCCAAGGCCGCGATGCATTTCCACCGCGAGGTGCTGGCCACCGCCGACACCTTCTCCGCTCACGTGCTCCAGCCGGGCCCGGACGACGTCTTCACCGGCACGCCACCGCTGGCCTTCACGTATGGCCTGGGCGGGCTGCTGATCTTCCCGTTGCACGCGGGAGCGGCGACGCTGCTGCTGGAGAAGGCGACCCCGGCTGAGCTGGCTGACCAGATCGCCGCGCGCGGGGTCACCGTCTGCTCGACCGCGCCGACCGCCTACCGGGCCATGCTCGCCGCGGGCAAGGCCGGGCAGCTGCGCGGCCTGCGCCGTCCGGTCTCGGCGGGCGAGCACCTGTCCGCCGCCGGTCTGGCAGGCCTTCTACGACGCCACCGGCGTGAAGATCATCGATGGCATCGGCAGCACCGAGATCCTGCACATTTTCATTTCCGCCGCCGACGAGGCGATCCGGCCGGGATCGACCGGCCTGCCGGTACCCGGCTACCAGGCGGCCATCCTGGACGAGGACGGCAAGCAGGTGCCCGACGGCCAGCCGGGCCGGCTCGCCGTCAAGGGCCCGACCGGCTGCAAGTACCTGGCCGATGACCGGCAGCGCCGTTACGTGCAGGACGGCTGGAACCTGACCGGCGACACCTACGTCCGCGACGGCGACGGCTATTTCTGGTATCAGGCTCGCTCCGACGACATCATCGTCTCGTCGGGGTACAACATCGCCGGGCCGGAGATCGAGGAAGTGCTGCTCAGCCACCCGGATGTGACCGAGTGCGGCGTGGTCGGGGTGTCCGACGAGGCCCGCGGCCAGCTCGTCGCCGCCTACGTGGTGCTGCGGGACGGCGCCCCGGCCGATGCCGCGAAGGTCACCGAACTGCAGGACTTCGTGAAACAGAAGATCGCGCCGTACAAGTACCCCCGGGTCATCAGGTTCCTGCCCGAGCTGCCCCGCACCAATACCGGCAAGCTGCAGCGTTACCGGCTGCGTGAGCTCTCCGGGCGGTAAAGAGCAAGATCCGTAACGATGAACGGGCGCCAGCCGGGGCGGCAGGCTGATCAGGCACCGGATGACCCGGTCGGCGGTCAGACCTCGACCAGGACCGGGATGATCATCGGGCGGCGGCGGTAGTTCTCGTTCACCCAGCGGCCCACGGTCCGGCGCACCAGCTGCCTGAGCTGGTGCACCTCGTTGATCCCCTCGGCGGCTGCCCGGGCCAGCGCTTCCTCGATCCGCGGGCGCACCTCCTCGAAGGCCGAATCGTCGATGCCCGAGCCCCGCGCGTGGATCTCCGGTCCCGCGACCATCTTGCCGGTCGTGGAGTCGACGACGATGACGACCGACACGAACCCTTCCTCGCCGAGGATCAGCCGGTCCTTCAGCGACGTCTCGGTCACCTCGCCGACCGACAGGCCGTCGACGTAGACGTAACCGCACGGGATGGTGCCGACCACCCGCGCCCGGCCGTCGATGAGGTCGACCACCACCCCGTCCTCGGCGATCACGATGTTCACGCGCGGAACGCCGGTCAGCGCGGCCAGCTCGGCGTGCGCCTTCAGGTGCCGCCACTCGCCGTGCACCGGGATGAAGTTGCCCGGCCGCACCAGGTTCAGCACGTACAGCAGCTCGCCGGCGGGCGCGTGCCCGGACACGTGCACGAGCGCGTTGCCCTTGTGCACGACCCGGGCGCCGAGCCTGGTCAGGTCGTTGATGATCCGGGATACCGCGGTCTCGTTGCCTGGGCACCAGCGAGGAGGCCAGGATGACCGTGTCGCCCTCGGCGATCCTGATCGGGTGGTCCCGGCCGGCCATCCTGGACAGCGCCGACATCGGCTCGCCCTGCGAGCCGGTGGAGATCAGCACGATCTGCTCCGGCGGCATCTCCTCGGCTTCGCGCGGCTCCACGATCAGGCCGCCGGGGACCGACGGCACGTGCAGGTAGCCCAGTTCGCGGGCTACTCCCATGTTCCGCACCATCGACCGGCCGACCAGCGCCACCTTGCGGCCGTGCGCGGCGGCGGCCTCGAGCACCTGCTGCACCCGGTGCACGTGGCTGGCGAAGCAGGCCACGATGATCCGCTGCTCGGCGGCGGCGAAGACCTCGGCGAGCACCGGGCCGATCGCCCGCTCGCTGGTCACGATGCCCGGCACCTCGGCGTTGGTGGAGTCCGCCATCAGCAGGTCGACGCCGTCGGCGCCGAGCCGCGCGAAGCCGCCGAGGTCGGTCAGCCGGCCGTCCAGCGGCAGCTGGTCCATCTTGAAGTCGCCGGTGTGCAGGACCAGGCCCGCGCTGGTCCTGATGCCGACCGCGAGCGCATCGGGAATCGAGTGATTCACCGCGAAGAACTCCAGGTCGAACGGCCCGAAGGACAGCCTGGTGCCCTCGGCGACCTCGCGGACCTCGGGCGTGATCCGGTGCTCGGTCAGCTTGCCGCGCACCAGGCCGAGCGTCAGCCTGGATCCGACCAGCGGGATGTCGCCGCGCTCCCGCAGCAGGTAGGGCACCGCGCCGATGTGGTCCTCGTGCGCGTGGGTGAGCACGAGCGCCTCGATGTCGGCCAGCCGCCCCTCGATCGCGGAGAAGTCCGGCAGGATCAGGTCGACGCCCGGCTGGTCGGGCTCGGGGAACAGGACGCCGCAGTCCACCACGAGCAGGCGGCCCGCGTGCTCGAAGACGGTCATGTTGCGGCCGATCTCGCCGAGGCCGCCGAGCGCGATGATGCGCAGGCCATCCAGCGGCCAGGGGCGGCGGCGGCCCGAGGTCTGGGTGCGGGTGGCTCACCTGAGCTTCACACCGCCTGCCACCAGGTCGGTGCGCAGCTGCTCGACCTGAGCCGGGGTGGCGTCGGCCAGCGGGGCCCGGACCGGCCCGCCGGGCAGCCCGAGCAGCCCGAGCGCCGCCTTCGTCATGATCACGCCCTGGCTCCGGAACAGGCCGGTATACACCGGCAGCAGATCCCGGTGGATCTGCAGCGCGCCGGACACGTCCCCGGACGCGTAGGCGTCAATCATCTCGTGCAGCCGGTCACCCACCACGTGTCCGGCCACGCTGACCATCCCCACGGCGCCGATGGCCAGCCACGGCAGGTTCAGCATGTCAGTGCCGCAGTAGTAGGCCAGCCGGGTGCTGGCCATCACCAGCGACGCGGCCGCCGGGTCATCCTTGGCGTCCTTGACGGCCACGATCCGCGGATGCTCCGCCAGCCGCAGCAGCGACTCGGTCGCGATGGGCGCCCCGGTACGGCCCGGGATGTCGTACGGCATTACCGGCAGCGCGGTCGCGTCGGCGACCGCGCGGAAGTGCGCGATCAGTCCGCTTTGCGGGGGCTTGCTGTAATACGGCGTGACCACCAGCAGCGCGTCGGCGCCGGCCGCCTCGGCCTGCCGGGCCAGCTCGCAGGTGTGGGCGGTGTCATTGGTGCCCACTCCGGCCACGATCGTGGCCTGGCCGCCGACGGCCTCAATAACGGTGCGCAGCAGCCGGTCCTTCTCGGCATCGGTGGTGGTGGGCGACTCTCCGGTGGTGCCGCTGATGACCAGGCCGTCGTTGCGCATCTCGCCGACCAGGTACCGGGCCAGCTGAGCGGCTCCTGCGTAGTCGATCGCCCCGTCACTGGTCATCGGGGTCACCATCGCGGTGAGCATCCGGCCGAACGGGGCGGCCGGGACGCCTGCGGCGCTCGGGCCCTCCTGCGTTGCGAAAGCTGTCATGTACCGAACGCTACCGGGCGCGGCCGCCGACGGGTACCGCCGACGCGACCTGACACGCAATCTGCCGCGAGCTGGCCCGCGCCAGGGGCCCGGGTCAGGCGGCCCGGGCGGCTTCCTGAGCACGCCCGGGGCCCTTGTGAAGACGCGGCGACGTGAGCTCGGGGGTACCCACGTCGCCTGCGTCTGTCTTATTATCGGCCACCATTGCACGTGCCGTTACTCGTTGCGCGCAATTCGTTATACTCCCGGCCGCTTGACGGGTCAGGAAACATCACATCACGCCCATCAGCCGCCATATCAGGCGGCCTGTTCAGCCGGCGTGTCGCTGCGGGTTGGCCGGGCCCGCACGGGGCAAAATATAGCCCGAGCGAAAATACGACGAGGCCCCTCCATGTATGAGATGGAGGGGCCTCGCCCAGCCTGCGGCGCGGGAGCGTGCCGATCGCTCGGCTGCCTCGCGCTGCGCGGCCTGCCACCGATTCCCGGCTGCCCGCGCGAAGTGCCGGTTGCCCGGCCCTTCCCGCGTCCCGGGGTCTCCCCCGGCTGGTAGCGGTCCGTGGTGGTCATGTAGTTCTACTGCCTAACGGGCCACCCGCACAAGGGCCTCCGGGCCCCGATTCCATGATTCTTTAGCCATGCACAACGGGCGGGCCGGTTATCCCCCGAACGGGGCTGTTATCCACCGCGGCGTCCACACCCCGGTCCACAGGGCAGTCGGCCGGGCGCGCCTGTGCCTATGCTGAGGCGTGCCATCACCAATGCGAAACCGGGTGACGCCCCTGGGCGATGTGGTCGCCACCGAGCTGCGGGGCGCCTGGACGGGCAACCGCGGCAACTTGCACCAGGGCACCGAGATCGTCCGATTCCATCGCAGCCAGTTGTGGATCACCTGTGCACTGGCCTACAAGGACTGGAGGCTCCCGCAGTGGGCGCCCGGCCGTTTCACCGTGCTTTTCTTCCATGATGAGGCGGTGTCGTTCGCGGCCGGTCACCGGCCCTGCGCGCTGTGCCGCCGACCGGCGTATCAGGCCTACCGGCAGGCTTGGGCGGCCGGACTCGGCGTCGCCCTGTCACCGGCCGTGCAGATCGACCGTCAATTGCACGGCGAGCGGATCGTCCGCGGCACTCATCGCCGCCAGCTGCACCGATCCAGCTGGCCGGACCTGCCCACCGGTACCTTCGTCCTAGTAGATGATGAGCCGGCCCTGGTGCTCGACGACGCGATCGTCGGCTGGACGATCCGCGGGTACTCCGCGGCGCGCGCCAGGCCCGCGGCCGGAGCGGCCCAGGTGATCACGCCGCCGTCCACCGTGGCCGCGCTGCGCGCGGGGTACCGCCCGCAGATCGACCCAGCCGCGACAACCCGGGTGAGCTGAGCGCCCCGTTCAGCATGCCGTTGTCCGCCGTATCCGGGAGGCCCGCCTTGCCCGACCGACCAATGGCGCCTGGTCCCGATCCCGCCCGCCCGGCCAGCACCGCCCGCCCGGCCAGCACCGCCCGCCCGGCCAGCACCGCCCGCCCGGCCAGCACCGCCCGCCCGGCCAGCACCGCCCGCCCGGCCAGCACCGCCGGGTTCGGGCCTGCCCTGGCCGCTGCGGACGCGATCGCCGATAGGTTCCAGCGCCGTGACGGCCAGCCGGGCCTGGCCTACGGGATTGTGGCCGGCGGCGGGCTGGTGCACGCCGGAGGGCTCGGCCAGCGCTGGCTCGGCGGTCCTGCGCCCGACGCGGACACGGTCTTCAGGATCGCCTCGATGACCAAGAGCTTCACCGCCGCGGCGGTACTCGCGCTGCGCGATGACGGTGCCCTGGCCCTCGATGACCCCGCCCAGGAATACGTCCCCGAGCTGGCCGGCCTGCGCCCGGCCACCGCTGACTCGCCGCCGGTATCCATCCGGCAGCTGCTGACCATGACGGCGGGCTTCCCCACCGACGACCCGTGGGGAGACCGCCAGCAGGGGACGCCGCTGGCCGACTTCGCGGAGTTGCTGGCGGGCGGGGTCAGTTTCGCCTGGGCCCCGGGTACCCGCTTCGAATACTCGAACCTGGGTTACGCGATTGCCGGCCTGGTGATCACTGCGGTGTCAGGCCGCGCGTACCCGGACTTCGTGTCCGACCGGCTGCTGCGCCCGCTCGGCTTGTCCAGGACGGGGTTTGAGGCCGCCGAGTTCAGCCCGGCCGGGCTGGCCCGCGGATACCGGCGCGGCCCCCGCGGCTGGTCCGAGCAGGAACCGGCCGCCTGCGGGGCGTTCGCCCCGATGGGCGGGATCTTCAGCTGCGTCCGTGACCTGGCCCGCTGGGTGCACGGTTTCGCGGCCGCGTTCCCGCCGGGTGCCCAAGACGCGGGCGGCGCGCATCCGCTGCGCCGGGCGACCCGCCGCGAGATGCAACTGCCGCAGGTCGCGCTGGAGCGGCGTGACCGGGGCCCGCTACCTGGCGGCGCCGCGACCGGTTCGGTGAGCTACGGTTTCGGGCTCTTCGTCGAGGACAGCCCGCGTGGGCGGATCGTCCAGCACGCAGGCGGCTATCCGGGGTTCGGCAGCCATATGCGCTGGCACCCGGCCACCGGAACCGGTGTGATCGTCCTGGCCAACAGCACCTACGCCGCGGTGCGCCCGCTGGCCGCCAGCCTGCTGGACACCGTGCTCGAACACCAGGGCGCCGCGGCGCTGACCGGCCGCCAGGTACCCGCGCCCGCCCGGGCCGCGGTCAGCGGCCAGGCCCGCGTCGCTGATCTGGCCCCCGCCCCGGGCCGCCCGTGGTCCCAGACTCTGGCGGCCCGCGCTGCGGTTACCCGGCTGCTGCAGTCCTGGGACGAGGCGGCAGCGGCCCGGCTGTTCGCGCAGAACGTCCCGCTGGATGAGCCGACGGCTGAGCGGCGGCGCAAGATAGCGCTGATCCGCCAGCGCATCGGAGACTTCGGCGACGATCCCCAGCGGCCGGCGGAGTTCGACTCCCCCGCGCACTGCCGGTGGTGGCTGCGCGGCGAACGTGGCGTGGTAACCGCGGAGATCAGGCTGACCCCGGAGCGCTCGCCGCGGGTCCAGCTGCTGACGCTCGCCGTGCCGCCTGCCCCGGGTGCTCCGCTTGACCGGCTGCTCGGTTCCGTCATCGCTCTGCTGAACGCGGCCGGCAGTACATGGCCAGTGGAGCTGCCCGCCGCCGAGGCGGTCGATACCGGGCTGCTCCTGCGTCAGCTACGGACCGCGGGAGCCTGGGCTGGCCGCTGCCGCCCCGGCGCCTTCCTGAGCGGCAACGGGGACAGCGCGGCCACCGTGGAGCTGGCCGGAGAAACCGCCAGCCTCGCGCTGGGCGTCGTCACAGATCAAGCCGGGCGGCTGCAGCAGGCTGACCTCAGGCTGTGGCCCTGACCGCAAGCCGGCGCGGGCGCGGGCCAGGCCGGCCCGCTGTCACCGTTCGGCGCGCCCCACCTTATGAGACCGTAGGTCACATCGCCTGCCTTGCGCCTCGTGGGCTAGAAGACCGGAATGATGTCGTCGGGGTTGATGTCGGCCGAGACGTCCACGCCCTCGATGTCGAGTTCGGGAATGGCCGGGAACTCGATGCCCCAGCGCACCACGATCGCCCGGATCTTCGCGATCGCGACCTTCCAGTTCTCGGCCTGCTCCGCGTAGGACAGCACCCCGAGCCCCGCCTTCCTGGCGTGATCCATCAGGATCCGGTGGTTCGGCAGGAAATACGGCGGCAGGTCCCAGAAGCCGTCCGGTGGCTCCCACAAGATCATCGAGAGGAAGATGAAGCCCGCCCGCAGCTGCCGGGTGATCGTGGCCCGGACGTCGTCGGTCAGGCCCGGCCACTGGTTCTCCAGGATGGTCATGCAGATCTGGAGATGCCGGGATTCGTCCCGGCCGATGCGCTGGAACATCTCCGCGAACACCGGGTGGGTAGTGCCCGAGGACATGCCGCGGAACAGCGTGGACGCCGCCATCTCCCCCATCATGAAGCTGGTGAACAGCACCGGGAGCGAGTACCTGTCGACCGCCTTGTTGTACCCGCCCCAGTACCGGCCGCCATTGTGATAGAGCCAGCCGATGTTGTTGTGCGCGGCGCGCTCCAGGTCAGTCGACGGGGTCCAGTTGAGCGGGCCGCCCGGCCACAGCACAGCGATCGAGCGCTGGCAGCACTCCTCGTGATTCATCTCGTCCCTGGTGATGGAGAAGAAGCACTTGCGGACCGGGTCCTCCTCGTGCTGCTCGAACGCGCGGATCGTGGCCCGGGCGAAAACCGCGGGGCCGGACGCGTCGAAGTTGGCCAGCACCGAGAACCAGTACATGATCCCCAGCCGCTGCTCGATGCTGAAGTCCTCGGCGCGCAGCCCCTCCCACGGCAGGTCAGCCGGGTTCCACGCCATCAGCTTGGACTTCTGGTAGATGGCGGCCAGTTTTTGCGTCTCCACCCGCCATTCCATCGGGTAGATATTCGGCTGCGGCACCTCAGGCGCGGGCCAGAAGCCGCCCTCGGGAATGACCAGCCCGTGATCTGGATTCGCCATCTCGCCGCTCCATCCCTGTGCGTCGTCGCCTGGGCGCTGCCAACCAGAGAGCTTCCCGGCTGGCTGCGGATGCACACCTTATGACAGCGTAGCGCCGAATCTGCGTGGACTCGTCACATGACCGTGCGGCAGCGGCCTGGCGCTGGTCACCAGCGGCCTGCGGTAAGGTACCCCTGTCCTGGTCGCCCAGGATGGCGCAGAGCCCAGCGAAGCCGGTGTGATCCCGGCGCTGTCCCGCAACGGTAATGCCCCCCGTCAGGGGGACGAGCCCGGACGCCTGGCCCGCGCCGGCGATCTGTCCTCGGAGGAAGGGCGGTTCGTTCCGACGCCCCGTTGGCGTCGTGGCGGGCGCACTTCGTCCTCCCGGCTCAGCGGAGGATGAGTATGCGAGTTCTTTCACGCTGGCGGCCGGTCGCGCTGCCCGCCGCAGCCGCTGACCGGGCCAGTCCGGCCGCGCAGCCTGAGCCGGCCGCGCAGCCCGAGGCCGTCACCCCGCCGGAGGCCGTCACGCCGCCTGAGGCCGTCATGCGACCCCAGGCAGCCGCGCAGGCCGGGCCGGTCGCACCGACGTCCCGCGCCGCGCTCACCCGGATCCGCCCGGGCCGGGCGATCGCGGTGGCGACGGCCCTGCTGATCCTGGCGATGATCATCGGCCTGTCCGTCGGCCCGGCCGGGATCTCGCTACCGCTGATCGCTGACGCGCTGGTGGCCCGGCTGCCCTGGCATCCGGCCACCTCGGTCCCCAGCCTGGATTCGGCGATCATCTGGCAGATCAGGCTGCCGCGGGTCATCCTCGGCGCGCTGGTCGGAGCGATGCTGGCCGGTGGCGGCGCTGCCTACCAGGGCGTCTTCCGCAACCCGCTGGCCGATCCCTACCTGCTCGGCGTGGCGGCGGGCGGCGGTCTCGGCGCGACCATCGTCATCGTGACCGGCGGCCGCCCGGGGCTGCTGCCCCCGGGCGCCTTCGCGGGCGCCGTCTGCGCGGTGGCGCTGACCTACCTGCTCGGGGCCGGCCCGGGCCGGGGCGGCGAGCGCACCGGATCGAGGGCCGCCACGGCGTCTATCGTCCTGGCCGGGGTGGCGGTCGCCGCCCTGCTCACCGCGGTGCAGACCTATCTCCAGCAGCAGCACGCGCAAACCCTGCAGGTGGTCTACTCCTGGATCCTGGGCGAGCTGTCCCTGGCCTCCTGGTCCGACGTCACGCTGATCCTGCCGTACGCGGTCATCTCCGCCGCGCTGCTGATCTCGCACCGCCGCCTGCTCGACGTGCTACGGGTCGGCGAGACGGAGGCGGGCAGCCTGGGCGTCGATGTCGCCCGGCTGCGGCTGACGGTGGTGCTGGCGGCCACCCTCGGCACCGCGGCAGCGGTGGCGGTCAGCGGGCTGATCGGATTCGTCGGCATCATCGTCCCGCACACGGTGCGGCTGACGGCCGGGGCGAGCTACCGGATCGTGCTGCCAGTGTCGATGATCGGGGGCGCGGCCTTCCTGGTGCTGGCCGACGTGGCCGCCCGGACGGTGCAGGCCCCGGCCGAAGTGCCCATCGGGGTGATCACGGCTGCCGCCGGAGCGCCGTTCTTCCTGTTCGTCCTGCGCTCGCGCCGGACCCGCCGGGACCTGTCATGATCAGCCTCGAGGCGGTACGCGTGCGGTACGGGCAGGTATCCGCGCTGGACGGAGTGACCGACGAGGTCAGCGACGGCGAATGGCTCGGCCTGATCGGCCCTAACGGCGCCGGGAAGACCACCCTGCTGCGCGCCGTGGCCCGGCTGGCCAGCTACGGCGGCCACATCACCATCCGCGGCCGGTCAGTGGCCAGGATGCCCAGGCGGCGGCTGGCCCGGATGATCGCCTACGTGCCGCAGCAGCCGCAACTGCCGCCGGACATGACCGTCGGCGATTACGTCCTGCTCGGCCGTACTCCGCACATCGGCTACCTGCGGGTCGAGACCGAGTCCGACCGCGCGGTCTGCGCCGGGCTGCTGGACAGGATGGCGCTGGCGCAGCTGGCGGGCCGGGCCCTGCATACCCTGTCCGGTGGTGAGCTGCAACGGCTGGTGCTGGCCCGGGCCCTTGCTCAGGAGGCCCCGATCCTGCTGCTCGACGAGCCGACCAGCGCCCTCGACCTCGGCCGCCGGGTGGATGCCCTGGAGCTGATCGACGAGCTGCGCAGGGAACGCTCGCTCACCGTGCTGTCCGCGGTGCACGACCTGACCCTGGCCGGTCAGTTCGCCGACCGGCTGCTGCTGCTGGACCACGGCCGGGTGGCCGCGGCCGGACCGCCGTCCCGCGTGCTGCGCGAGGAGGTGCTCGGCCGTCATTTCGGCCCGGGCGTGCAGGTGCTGACCACCAGCACCGGCGACCTGGCGGTCATCTCCCGCCGTCACGACCGCCCATGATCGCGAAGGATCCGGCGCCCGCGCAAAAAGGTGCCCTGGAGCGCGCGAATCTTACGCGATCATGGAGAAAGTCGGGCTACACGCCCAGACCGCGACCGATGATCTCCTTCATGATCTCGGTAGTACCGCCGAAGATGGTCTGCACCCGGCCATCGGCCCACGCGCGGGCCACCGGGTATTCGCTCATGTAGCCGTACCCGCCGTGCAGCTGAACACAGCGATCGACCAGCCGGTTACACAGTTCGGTGTCCCACCACTTCACCATGGACGCGTCCTCGTTGGACAGCCGGCCCGCGTTGTGCTCCATGACCGCCCGGTCGGTGAAGGCCCTGGCCACGGCGAGCTCGGTGGCCAGCTCGGCCAGCACGAAGCGGTTGTACTGGAAATTACCGATCGGCCGCCCGAAGGCCTGCCGCTGCTTGCAGTACTCCAGCGTCTGCTCGAACACCTGCTCCGCCGCGGCCAGCGCGGTCGCGCCGATCGCGACCCGCTCCCTGGGCAGGTTCTGCATCAGCGCGATGAAGCCGCCGCCCTCGTCGCCGAGCATGTTCTCGGCCGGTACCCGGACGTCGGCGAAGAACAGCTCCGAGGTGTCCTGCGCGTGCATGCCGATCTTGTCCAGATTGCGCCCGCGCTCGAAGCCCGCCATCCCGCGCTCCACGACCAGCAGGCTGATGCCCTGATGCCCGGCGCCTGCGTCCGTCCGGGCCACGACGATCACCAGGTCAGCCAGCTGGCCGTTGGAGATGAACGTCTTCTGGCCGTTCAGCACGTAGTGGTCACCGTCACGGACCGCCGAGGTGCGGATCCCCTGCAGGTCGCTGCCGGCGCCGGGCTCGCTCATGGCGATCGCGGTGATGAGCTCGCCGGAACAGTAACCGGGCAGCCACCGCTCGCACTGCTCCGGGCTGGCCAGCCGGCGCAGGTACTGGCCGTTGATGTCGTTGTGTACCGAGAACGCGGGGCCGGTCGAGCCCGCTTTGGCCAGTTCCTCGTCGAAGACCAGATAGAACCGGTAGTCGGTGTTGCCGCCGCCGCCGTACTTCTCGTCGATGTCGATCCCGAGCAACCCGGCGCGCCCGGCCGCCCGCCAGACGTCCCGGCTGACCACGCCATCTCGCTCCCACTGCTGGTGGTAGGGCGTGATCTCCCGGCTGATGAACGAGCGGACCAGGTCCCGGAACGCATCATGTTCGCTGGTGAAGATGTCTCGCTGCATCTGGTCCCTGCCTTCCGTCCGCACCTGCACCGCGAACGTAACATTCCGCGGCTCCGCCGGGCACTCATGGGGATTGTGAAGCATCTCTTTCGCAATTACTCTTTCACGTATGCCGGTCAGCACTGAGCCAGGCAGCCCCGAGAATCCGCTGCGGCTGGACGACCCCCGGATGATGCGGGCGCTCGCGCATCCGGCCCGGATCGCGATCCTGCAGAGCCTCGCGTTCGACGGGCCGGCCACGGCCACCGAGTGCGCGGACATCGCGGGCCTCTCGCCGTCGGCCTGCAGCTACCATCTGCGCGCCCTGGCCAGGTACGGGCTGGTCGAGGAGGATCCGGCCAGCGCGCCGGATGCCAGGTACCGGCCCTGGCGGGCGCGGGTCATCGCGATGTCGATCAAAGACGAGCCCGGCCAGCCCGCCGCCGTCCGGGCGGCCGGGCGGCTGCTGAAGGAGAGCCTGCTGGCGAACTTCGACGAACTGCGGGCCCGCTACCTCGACCGGGAGTCCAGCTATCCCGCCGATTGGCGCAGTACCGCAGGTTACAACCAGGACGTGCTGCACGTGAGCGCCGCCGAGCTCGAAACGCTGCGCGGCCAGATCTCCGAGCTGCTGGCCGGTCATCGTCGGCTGGACCGGGCCGCCCGGCCCCCGGGCGCGCAACGGGTGCACGTCCTGCTGGATCTGGTCCCCGGCTTCGATCCGGACCCGGCGCAGTGAGCGCGGTGGCCCGGGCCCGGTCGGCCTGGTAGCCGGCCCGCTGGCCCAGCGGAACTTCCGGCTGCTGGCCGGCGGGCAGTTCACCTCCACCGTCGGTGACTACTGCTACGCGGTGGCGCTGCCGTGGCTGGTGCTGGCCGGCCATGGCGGCCCCGTCCTGCTCGGCACGGTACTGGCCTGTTACGGCGTGCCGCGGACGGTCCTCATCCCGGTCGGCGGGATCCTCGCCGACAAGATCGGGCCGCGCGCCATCATGCTGGCCGCCGACGCCGCGCGCTGCGTGCTGGTCACCGCGCTGGTCGTGCTGGCCGCGCAGCGGCTCGTCTCGCTGCCGTTGCTCGCCCCGGTGGCCGCGCTGCTCGGGGCCGGGGAAGGGCTGTTCCTGCCCGCTTCCTTGTCAGCCTGCTGCCCTTCCTGGGCGGGCTCCCCGGGGCCGCAGCCGCCACCGCCGTGCTCGGCGCCTGTAACGGATTCGGCAACATCGTCATGATCACGCTGCTGCAGCAATGGGCGCCCGGCTACCTGCTGGGCCGGGTGATGAGCCTGGTCATGCCTGCGGCGATGGGGACCTACCCGATCTCGGTGGCGGTGACCGGCGCCGCGGTGCACCGCTTCGGCCCGATCCTGTTCTTCCCGGTGGCCGACGGCGTTCTCGCGCTGACCATGCTGTACGCCCTATCCCAGCGGGTGATCCGGACGTTCGGCGCCGGACCGGCTCAGCCGGAGGCACTGGCGGCGGAGCCTGCCTAGCCCGCGCGGCCGCCTCCGCTCAGGCGGCGCTCGGCTCCGGCAGGTAGGCCGCCCACTGCGGATCACCGTCATGCGCGGCGCCGATCAGCCGCCAGTGGGTGCCGCGCGGTACCGCCGGATCGCAGCGCAGGCTCCAGCCGAGTTCCTCGATCAGCCGGTCGGCCTTGCGGTGGTTGCACCTGGAGCAGGACGCGACGCAGTTCTCCCATACGTGGCTGCCGCCCCGGCTGCGGGGCACGACGTGGTCGATGGTCTCGGCTTTGGTGCCGCAGTACGCGCACAGGTAATTGTCCCTGCGCATCAGGGCCGCCCGGGTAAGCGGGACCCGGCTGCGGTGCGGCACCCTGATGTAGCGGCGCAGCCTGATCACCGAGGGCGCGGCGAGCATGACGGAGGCGGAGCGCAGCACCGCCCCGCCCACATCGTGGTGGAGAACCTCCGCCTTGTCCCCGAGGACCAGGCAAACGGCACGATGCAGGCAGATCGTCGTGAGCGGCTCATACGTCACGTTGAGCAGCAATACCCGACGCACTCGCACCTCCCCACGGGTGCACGGCTCCCGCGGCCCGGGCACCCGTGACCAGTGTGATTGCCTGGACGCCTGGCCGCCAACAGCAATAGCGTAACCGCGCCCGCCGACATCCGGGCGGGCCACGCCGGCGCGGAACCAGGAGCCTGCGCGTCTGCCCAGGCCGGGGCGGGATAAGGAGCTGTGAAACGGATGTCCCGCGATGGCCCGGCGCACCGGGGCCGGTGACGGCCCAGCGGCCAATAAGGTGACTGCCATGACGGCACCCCCCTACCCGGCCGCCCGGCGCCAGGACATCGTGGAGAACCTGGCCGGTCATCTCGTCGCCGACCCGTATCGCTGGCTCGAGGACCCCGCCAGTGACCAGACGCGCGCCTGGCTGACGGCGCAGGATGCCCTGTGGGACGGGCAAGCCGCCGCCCTGCCCGCCGCGGACCGGCTGGCCAGGCGGATCGCCGAGCTGACCGGCGCTGGCTCGGTGGGCAGCCCCTGGTGGCGCGGCGAGCGCCGGTTCTTCACCCGGCGGCTACCGGACCAGGAGCACCCGGTCCTGTATACGACGGCACCCGGCGAACCCGAGCGGGCCCTGATCGACCCGATGGCGATCGACAGTTCCGGCACCACCACCCTGGACGACTGGCAGCCCGATCACGACGGCCGCCTGCTCGCCTACCTGCTGTCCGAGGGCGGCTCCGAAGAGGCCGTGCTGCGGGTCATGGACGTGAGGACCGGGCAGGACGTGGACGGCCCCATCGACCGCTGCCGGTACTCCCAGGTCGCCTGGCTGCCGGGCGGCCAGGCGTTCTACTACGTGCGCAGGCTGGCCCCGGCGGCGGTGCCGGCCGGCGAGGAGCAGTACCACCGGCGGGTCTACCTGCACCGGGTGGGCCGCCCGGTGCAGCAGGACATGCTGATCTTCGGCGAGGGTCGCGATAAGACCAACTACTACAGCGTCTCGGTGAGCAGGGACGGCCGCTGGCTGATCATCGGCGCCGCGGCGGGCACCGCGCCGCGCAACGACCTGTGGATCGCGGACCTGGGCGCCTCCCCCGAGGCCGCGCCCGCGCTGCGCCCGATCCAGGAGGGGACCGACGCGCAGACCGGCGCCTGGGCGGGCCGCGACGGGCGACTGTACCTGTTCACCGACGCCGGCGCGCCGCGGGGCAGGCTGGTGGTGACCGACCCGGCCGACCCGGGCCCGGCGACGTGGCGTGATCTCCTGCCCGAGGACAGCGCGGCGGTGCTGGCCGGTTTCGCCGTCCTGGACGGCCAGGACCTGGACCGTCCGGTCCTGCTGGCCTCCTGGACCAGGCACGCGATCAGCGAGCTGAGCCTGCACGATCTGGCCAGCGGCCAGCGGCTGGCCGAGGTCGCGCTGCCGGGCCTGGGCACCATCGGCGGGCTGAGCGAGCACCCCGACGGCGGCCACGAGGCGTGGTTCGGCTACACCGATCACGCGACCCCGGGCACGGTCCTGCGCTACGACGCGGGCACCGGGACGGTGGACGTCTGGGCGCGGCCCCCGGGGTCGGTCGAGGTGGGCGAGATCACGGCCCGTCAGGTCGGGTACCGGTCCGCCGACGGCACCGAGGTCCGGATGCTGATCATCTCCGGTGACGGTCAGGCCGGCCCGCGGCCGGCGATCCTCTACGGCTACGGCGGCTTCCAGATCAGCCTGACGCCCGGCTATGCGCCGTCGGTGCTGGCCTGGGCGCAGGCCGGCGGCGTGTACGCGATCGCCGGGCTGCGCGGCGGCAGCGAGGAGGGCGAACAGTGGCACCGGGCCGGGATGCGGGAGCACAAGCAGCACGTCTTCGACGACTTTCATGCCGGCGCGCAGGCGCTCATCGACGGCGGCTGGACCACCAGGGAGCAACTCGCCATCTCCGGCGGCTCCAACGGCGGCCTGCTCGTCGGCGCGGCGATCACGCAGCGCCCTGAGCTTTACGCGGCGGCCATCTGCTCGGCGCCGTTGCTCGACATGGTGCGCTACGAACGATTCGGTCTCGGCGAGACCTGGAACGACGAGTACGGGTCAGCCGCCGACCCCACCGAACTGGGCTGGCTGCTGCGCTACTCGCCCTACCATCGGGTGCGCACGGGAACCAGGTATCCAGCGGTCCTTTTCACCGTGTTCGACAATGACACCCGGGTCGATCCGATGCACGCGCGCAAAATGTGCGCCGCGCTCCAGTACGCGACGTCGGCGGCCTTCAACGATCGCCCGATCCTGCTGCGCCGGGAATCTAATGTGGGACACGGAGCACGGGCGGTAAGCCGTTCTGTGTCCTTGTCGTCGCAGACGCTCGCCTTCGCTGCCCTGCATACCGGGCTGCCTACCGGGCCGCACAACGGGCCGCATACCGGGTCGCAGGCCGGGCACAGCCGGTGACCCGCGCCCGCGCGCTGGCCGGCCCCGGATGCCCGGCCAGGCACGCCGTCGGCCTTCGCCGACTGAGAGGATCCCGCCGTGAGCATCGCAACGCTCGTGCTGGCCCAGGCCGCCCCTCCCCCGGCCGAAGCCAGCCTGGACTCAGCCTGCGGGAGCGACCCGGGCATCGCCTGCCGGATCGTCTGGGACATCACCCACAATGTCCAGGCGGCCACGCTGACCGACGTGTTCTTCGCCGGGCGGCCCGCCTGGTCGGCCGGATCCTGTTCGTGGTGCTGCTCGCGGTCGTGATCAGGTTCGCGGTGCAGCGGGTGATCCGCCGGATCGTGGCCCGCGCCAGCGCGGACACCGCCGGCGCCGACCGGGGCCGGGTGCTGTTCCGTGAGCGGCGCCAGCAGCGGGCCAGCGCGCTCGGGTCGGTGCTGCAGAACGCCGCGACCCTGACCATCTTCGGGATCGCCGGGATCACCATCCTCGGCGATCTGGGGATCAACCTGGCCCCGGTGCTGGCCAGCGCCGGGGTGCTCGGGATCGCCATCGGGTTCGGCGCGCAGAACCTGATGCAGGACTTCCTGGCCGGGATCTTCATGCTCCTCGAGGATCAGTACGGGGTCGGCGACATGGTGAACATCGGCACCGTCAGCGGGGTGGTCGAGGCCGTGAGCCTGCGGATCACCAGGGTCAGGGACGTCACCGGCGTAATCTGGAGCATCCGCAACGGGACGATCAGCCAGGCCGGCAACGGTTCGCAGGGCTGGGCCCGGGCGGTGGTGGACTTCCCGCTCCCCTATGACGAGGACATCCCGCGGGCCCGTAGGCTGATGCGGCGCGCGGCCGCGGCCATGTGGCGGGAGCCCGCCTGGCAGGAGGCCATCCTGGAGGAGCCCGAGGTGTGGGGTGTCCAGGACATCGCCAAGGATGCCGTAACGCTCCGGGTCGCGGCCAGGACCGTTCCGCTGCGGCAGTGGGAGGTCGAGCGGGAACTGCGCGAACGGCTCAAGGGGGCGCTGGCCGCCCCGCCGGGCGCGCAGCCCGCCGAGTCAGGCGCGCTGGACGGCACGTAACCTGGAGCCCAGCCATGAACGAGTCATCCGAACCCACCCTGTATGAGGCGGTGGGCGGCGAGGAGACCTTCCGCCGCCTGGTGCATAGCTTCTACCAGCAGGTCGCGGCGGACCCGCAACTGCGGGCCGTGTACCCGAGCAAGGATCTCGGACCCGCCGAAGAGCACCTGCGGATGTTCCTGATCCAGTACTGGGGCGGCCCGGCCACCTACAGCGAGCGCCGCGGACATCCGCGGCTGCGGATGCGGCATGCGCATTTCGTCATCGGGGAGGCCGAGCGGGATGCCTGGCTCCGGCACATGCGCACCGCGCTGGACGAGCTCCAACTGGACCAGGCGGCCGACGCGCAACTGTGGGACTACCTGGTGATGGCGGCCCACAGCCTGGTCAACCAGCCGTCCGCGGATCAGCGTCCCGATCTCGGCCTCCGCCCGGCCTGATGGCTCAGTCCGGCCTGACGGCTCCGCCCGGCCTGACGGCTCAGTCCGGCCTGACGGCTCAGCCCGGGCTGGCGGCTCAGCCCGGGCTGGCGGGCTCCGGGTCCGGGTAGCGGGCGATCCCGCCTGGGTAACTTGCGTAGGCCGACCCTCCGGCCATCAGGACCTGACTGGTGTCGCCGGTGCCGAGGAGATCCAGCCCGCCCCCGGTGACCAGGCGTGCGACCGGCGCCAGGGTGGCCGGGTTCAGCTCGAACGTCCCCTGGTCGGTGCCGAGCCACAAGCGCCCTGAGGCTGCCTCCAGCGCCCCGGTGAAGGCGAACGGCAGCTGCGGGCCGGCCGCGGCGATGCCGCCGGTGCCGAGGTTCAGGCGGACGACCTGGTTGATTGACACCGCATACAGCGCGTTGGGTCCGGCCGCAATCCCGGTATCGCCTGAGCAGCCGTCGCAGTTGACGTGGAAGGTCCGGCGCAGGACGAGAGTGCGCGGATCGACGGCGAGGACCGGCGAGCCGTCGCTGGAGACCAGGATGACCTGCCCGACGGCCAGGCTCGCCGGGCCGCCGGACCCGGGCAGACCGCCCGAGG
This sequence comes from uncultured Actinomycetota bacterium, assembly GCA_963775745.1. Lineage (GTDB taxonomy): Bacteria > Actinomycetota > Actinomycetes > Streptosporangiales > Streptosporangiaceae > DATBGO01. Next base: position 28,165 of record CAVZKE010000015.1, on the reverse strand, counting down.
AGGTGGCCCGGCCGGTAGCCGGGTCGATCCGCACCAGGCGGAGCCGATGCCCGTCCGGAGTTCTGGTGCAGCACACCGTGCCCCACAGTGCCCCGTCACCGTAAGCCAGCGCGGTGCCGGGGCCAGGCAGCGGCAGGTGGCTGACGGTCCGCATCGTGACCGGATCAATCCCCAGCAGCTGATGTTGACCAACGCCCAGGATCCACAGCGTGCCATGGCCGAAGGCCAGCCCCGCGGGGGCCCCCGATAGGCCGATCCGGCCCGTGACCCGCAGCCGCGCCGGATCGAGGCGCAGCAGGCCCGCAGGCTGCGAGCCCGACTGCACGGCTGCGAACAGGCGGCCATCCCCGTAGGCGAGGAGCGACGGGAGCGCATCCCGAGTGCCGAAGACCCGGACCGCGGCCAGCGGGTAAAGCCTGACCTGTCCAGCCGCCACGGGTGGCTGCGGGCGGCTGGCGCGAGCCCCGATGACCGTCGCGAAGGCGATTGCCACCACGACCGCGGTGCCCGCCAGAGCCAGTTGCCTGAGCCTGCGGTGCCGCAGACGCCGGCGCAGATCCGGCCGGGCGGCAGGCCAAGCACGGTCGGCCACCGGCAGGCTATCGAGCAGGGCATGCAGGCGGCCGGACAGCGCGTTCGGGACTTCCTCGGCACCCATGGTCACCGCACCTCCGTGTAGCTGGTCCCGAGCAGCTGCTGCAGCTGGCGAAGGCCCTTGGCGGTCTGGCTCTTGACCGTTCCGACCGATATGCCGAGCGCCTGGGCGGTCTCTGCTTCCGACAGGTCGGCATAGAAGCGCAGCAGTATGCAGGCACGCTTGCCTAAAGGCAGCTCGCCCAGGGCCGCGAGCAGGGACCTGATGCTCGGTGATATCCAGCTCGCTCACCCGGTCCGGTCCGGTCAGGAGATGGCCAGCAGGTCTCGTCGCCGGCGCCGCCGCCATCCGGCCCGCGCGCTGTTGACGACCACGCGGCGCAGGTATGACGGAGCGGACTGCTGGTCCCTGATCGTCCACCAGCGGGCCAGGAGCTGGGCGAAGGCCTCCTGCACGATCTCCTCGGCGAGGCCGGTGTCCCCGGTCAGGCCGATGGCCAGCCGCACGAGTTCCGAGCGATGTCGCTCATAGAGGACGGCAACCATCGCGTCACGGTCCGGCCGCCGGCCTGCATCGGCGCTCATAACCATCAAGAGCCGATGATCATGGTCCGGGTTGCCGCCCGGCCCATTGGTTCAGCCGCGGGTGAGCTTGCGGTAGGTGACCCGGTGCGGACGAGCCGCTTCGGCACCCAGGCGGTCGATCTTGTTCTTCTCGTAGGCCTCGAAGTTCCCCTCGAACCAGAACCAGTTGGCGCCGCCCTCCCAGGCCAGGATGTGCGTCGCGATCCGGTCCAGGAACCAGCGGTCGTGGCTGGTGATCACGGCACAGCCGGGGAATTCGAGCAGGGCGTTTTCCAGTGACGAGAGCGTCTCAACGTCGAGGTCGTTGGTCGGCTCGTCCAGGAGCAGCAGGTTGCCGCCCTGCTTGAGGGTGAGCGCCAGGTTCACCCGGTTCCGCTCGCCGCCGGACATGATCCCGGCCGGCTTCTGCTGGTCCGGGCCCTTGAACCCGAAGGCGGCCACATAGGCGCGGCTCGGGATCTCGGTGCGGCCGGCCCGGATGTAGGATTCCCCGTCCGAGATGACCTCCCAGACGTTCTTATCCGGGTCGATCCGGCCGCGGGCCTGATCCACGTAGGCGATCTGCACCGTCTCGCCGATCCGGATGGAGCCGCGGTCGGGCTGCTCCTCCCCCACGATCATCTTGAACAGTGTCGTCTTGCCGACGCCGTTCGGGCCGATGACGCCGACGATGCCGTTCGGCGGCAGGCTGAAGCTGAGGTCCTCGATCAGCATCCGGTCGCCGAAGCCCTTGGCCAGGTCGGTGGCCTCAACCACCAGATTGCCGAGCCGCGGACCCGGCGGGATCTGGATCTCCTCGAAGTCCAGCTTGCGGTTCTGGTCGGCCTCGGCGGCCATCTCCTCGTACCGCTGCAGCCGCGCGCGGCTCTTGGCCTGGCGGGCCCGCGGGCTGGACCGCACCCACTCCAGCTCGTCTTCGAGCCGCTTGCGCTTCTTGGCGTCCTTGGCCCCCTCCACCTTGAGCCTGGTCGCCTTGGTCTCCAGGTAGGTCGAGTAATTGCCCTCGTACGGATAGGCGTGGCCGCGGTCCAGCTCGAGAATCCAGCCGGCCACGTTGTCCAGGAAGTACCGGTCGTGGGTGACCGCCACCACGGTGCCGGGGTACTTCTCCAGGTGCTGCTCCAGCCACAGCACGCTCTCGGCGTCGAGGTGGTTGGTCGGCTCGTCGAGCAGCAGCAGGTCCGGCTGCTGCAACAGCAGCTTGCACAGCGCGACCCGGCGCCGCTCGCCGCCGGACAGGACGCTGACGTCCGCGTCGGCCGGCGGGCACCGCAGCGCGTCCATGGCCTGCTCCAGCTGGCTGTCGAGGTCCCAGGCCTCCCGGTGGTCAAGCTGCTCCTGCAGCTTGCCCATCTCCTCAAGCAGCGCGTCCGAGTAGTCGGTGGCCATCTGCTCGGCGATCTGGTGGTACCGCTCCAGCAGCGCCTTGGTTTCCGCGACCCCGTCCTCGACGTTGCCCAGGACGGTCTTGCTCTCGTCGAGCCCGGGCTCCTGATCGAGCATGCCGACCGTGAACCCGGGCATCAGCCGCGCCTCCCCGTTGGAAGGCTGCTCGGTACCGGCCATGATCCGCAGCAGCGTCGACTTGCCGGTGCCGTTGGGCCCGACGACGCCGATCTTCGCACCGGGCAGGAAGGCCAGGGTAACGTCGTCGAGGATGACCTTGTCGCCGTGCGCTTTACGCACGGCGCGCATCTGGTAGATGAACTCGGGCATGTCTCCCAGGGTAGGGGCAGCCAGGCTGCGCTCTGCACAGTGCCTCGGACACCTGGCGTCCGGCTGTGGCGACGTCAGGACGCTGGCGCCGCGACCGGGCGGTCAGGATACCGGCGTCCCGGCGTCCGGCCGTCGTGATGTCAGGACAGCGGCGGCAGGGCCCGGGACCGCAGGGCGGCGGTAACGATGTCACGCCGCTCGGTCAGGACGCGCACCAGGCCCGGTTCGCGCTCGGCGGCGGCCAGGAAGGCGTCGATCTGCGTCACCAGCTCCGGCGAGGATGCCGGGTAGGGGAACAGCTGCTCGCTGAGCCTGGCCCGGGCGTGCTCGCCGCGGGACGACCAGATGTCCGGGAGGACGTCGAAGTACCGCTGCACGTAGGGCCCGAGCAGGGCCGCGTGCTCGGGCTGGATGAGGCCGCGGGCGACCTCGGCGGTGCCCTGAGTCCCTAGGTCGTTGGTCTGCGTGAGCAGCTGCCAGGCCGCGGCCTTGTGCGCCGCGTCGCCGATCGAGGCCCGGCAGGCCGCCCAGTGCCGCCGGCCCGCGTCGGTGGGGTCACGCCGCAGTTCGGCATCGATCTGGTCGTCGCCGGCCCGGCCCATCGTCGCGAGCCGCCGCAGGATGGCCCAGCGCAGCTCGGCCTCAACGGCCAGGCCCGGCACCCCGGCGCTCCCGTCGAGCAGCGCGGCGAGCAGGTCAAGCTGATCCGGCGCGGTGGCTGTCCAGCTGAGCAGCTGGGCCCAGGCGAGCTGGTGGTCGCGGCCGGGTTCCGCCGCGCGCAGCAGGCGGGCCGCCGCCGCGGCGAGCTCCTGCTTGCCCCAAGGCACCCAGCGCGGGTCACCGGTCAGCGTCATCATCTGCTCGGTGACCGACGACAGGGCCTGCAGCACCGAGACTGACTCTTGGCCGATGCCGCCCGCCACCATCCGCACGAACGCCGGCCACGGCAGCTCGGCCTGGCGCACCATGTCGATCGCCGCGTTCCAGCACACCGCCCGGGCCAGGGGGTCGGCGACCGACCCGATCGCCTCGGTCAGCGTGGTGACCGACCGCTGGTCGAAGCGGACGATCGCGTAATCGAGGTCACCGTCGTTCAGCACGATCAGGTCGGGCTGCGTGACGCCCGCCAGCTCCGGCACCTCGGTCCGGGGCCCGGCGATGTCGGTTATTACCCGGCGCACCAGGGCCAGCCCGCCGCCGTCGCGGGCATACAGGCCCACGGCCAGGTGATGCGGCCGCAGGGCCGGGTACTGCGCCGGTGCCTCCTGCAGGACGGCAAACGATGTGAACGCCCCATTCGCGTCGACCTCGAAGTCACACCGGAGCGTGTTGGGGCCAGCGGTTTCCAGCCAGGCTTTCGACCAGTCCGCCAGGCTGGTCCCTGAGCTCGCCTCCACCGCCGCGAGCAGGTCCGCGAGTTCGGCGTTGCCCCACGCGTGCGTGGCGAAATAGCCGCGGATAGCGGCGAAGAACTGCTCCCGGCCGACCACGAAGACCAGCTGCCGCAGCACGGCGGCGCCCTTGGCGTAGCTGATCCCGTCGAAGTTCGCCACCGCCTGGCTCAAGGTCGGCACGTCCGCGGAGATCGGATGAGTGGAGGACAGCTGGTCTTGCATGTATCCCCAGCCCTTGCGCCCGATGGCGAAGGTCGTCCAGGCGTCGGTGAAGCGGGTGGCCTCGGCGCTGGCCAGCCACCCGCAGAACTCGGCGAAGGACTCATTCAGCCACAGGTCTCCCCACCACTTCATCGTGACCAGGTCACCGAACCACATGTGCGCCATCTCGTGCAGGAGCATCATCGCGCGCAGCTCGTACTGGCTGGCGGTCACCCGCGAGCGGAACAGCACCTGGTCCGAGATGATCACGCAGCCGACGTTCTCGGTGGCTCCGGCGCTGTAGCCGGGCACGAAGACCTGGTCGTACTTGTCGAACGGGTAATCGCCGTCGAACAGGCCGGTGAAGAAATCCAGGCCCTGGCGGGTGATCAGGGCGATGTCGGCGACGTCGAGATGCTCGGCGAGCGAGGCCCGGCAGGCCAGCCCCAGCGGGATCTGCTGGCCGCGGGGCGTGGTGTGCGCGTCGGTGACCACGTGATATTCACCGGCGGCCACGGCGGTCAGGTAGGTGGAGATCGGCGGCGTCGGCCGGAAATGCCACGCCGCGCAGCCGTCGCCGGCGCTCGATCCCGGCCCGGGGCTGGTTCGACAGCACCGTCCAGTGCCCGGGCGCCGTCACGTGGAAGGTGAACGCCGCCTTCAGGTCCGGCTGCTCGAAGTTGGCGAAGACCCGGCGGGCGTAGGCGGGCTCGAACTTCGTGTAGGTGTAGACCTTGCCGTCCGCGGAGTCCACCGCCCGGTGCAGGCCGGTGCCATCGGTTGAGTAACGGCAGTCGGCGGCGATGGTCAGCTCATTGAGGTCGGCCAGGCCCGTGAGCACGATCCGGCCGTCGGCGGCGGCATCGGCTGGATCGATCGCCCTGCCGTTCAGGGTGATCGCGTGTACCCGGTCCGCGATCAGGTCCACGAACGTGGCCGCGCCGGGCCGCCGGCAGCCGAACCGGATCACGCTAGCGGAGCCGAAGACCTCGGTGCCGCGGGTGAGATCGAGCGCTACCTCGTAAGACTGCACCTCCAGCAGCCGGGCACGGTCGGCGCTCTCGGCCCGGGTGATCTCGGCAATCGGCATCGGCACTTCCTAACGGCGGGTCGGCGGCGGCATCAGGCTATAGGAGGCGGGTCGTCCGGGCCGGCCCGGCGCTGGCCGGGAGCGGCCAGGCCGCTCTCGTAGGCCATCACGACTAGCTGGGCCCGGTCCCGCCCGTTCAGCTTGGCCAGCAGCCGGCTGACGTGTGTCTTTACCGTCGCGACGGACAAGTGCAGGCGGGCGGCGATCTCGGCGTTCGACTCGCCGGCCGCGACCTGCGCGAGCACCTCTCGTTCGCGGGCGGTGAGCTGCTCCAGGGCCTGGCCAGCCGGCGGCACGCTCCGCGGCTGCCGGGCGAACTCGCTGATCAGGCGCCGCGTAACGCTCGGGGTCAGCAGCGCATCGCCGGCCGCGATGATCCTGATCGCCGCCAGCAGCTGCTCCGGCGGGGTGTCCTTGAGGATGAACCCGCTGGCCCCGCTGCGCAGTGCCTCGAAGACGTTCTCGTCGTCGTCGAACGTGGTCACGATGAGGATCCGGGGCAGCGGAACCTGGCCGCTGTCCAAGATGACCTTGGTGGCTTCCAGGCCGTGCATGACCGGCATCCGGATGTCCATGAGCACCACGTCGGGCCGCAGTGCGGCGGCCTGACGGACGGCCTGGACGCCGTCGCGGGCCTCGCCCACGACCTGCAGGCCGGCCGCCGAGTCGACCAGGATCCGGAAGCCGGCCCGGACCAGGGCCTCATCGTCGGCGATCAGGACCCGGATCTGGGCGGGCCTGGGCTCCACCGTGGGCCGGCGGTCCGTACCGGTGCACCGGCGGTCTCCTGACCGGCAGCCGCGCCACGACGGCGAAGCCGCCTTCGGGGCGGGGTCCGGCGGTGAACTGGCCATCGAGCATGGCGGCCCGTTCCCGCATGCCGACGATCCCCAGGCCGGGCGAGGCGGCTGCCGGGGCCGCGGCTGCGGCTGCTGGTCCGGCTGCTGGTTCGGCGCGGCTGCCGCCGGGCCTTCGTTGGTCACCGCGATGGTCAGCTCGGCCTGGCCGTGGCTGACCGTCACCGAGGCCCGGGCCCCGGCGGCATGCTTCACGACGTTGGTCAGCGCCTCCTGGGCGATGCGGTAGGCCGACAACTCGACCGCCGTGCTGTAGGCGCGCGGCTCCCCGGCGCGCTGCAAGCTGACGTCCAGCCCGCTGTCGCGCAACCGGCCGACGAGCGCGGGAAGATCGCCGAGGGTGGGCAGCGCGGTGTCCTCCTCGGCGCCCGGGTCCCTGATCCGCCGCAGCAGCTGCCGCAGGTCGTCGAGGGCCGAACGGCTGGCTGTCTCGATAGTGGCGAGCGCGACCCGCGCTTCCTCGGGCTGTTCGTCAAGCAGCAGCCGGGCCACGCCCGACCGCACCGCGATCATGCTCAGGCTGTGGGACACCACATCATGAACGTCCCGCGACAACCGCAGCCGTTCCTCAGCGCGGACGCGCCTGTCCTGCTCCGCGGCCCGGCGACGGGTCTCGAGCTCAAGGCGCTGCCGGTAGCGGCGGCGCACCTGCACGATGTCGCCGGCCACCCAGGCCGGGACGGCCGCAATGAGCTGCACGGCATCCTGATCCTGGCCGGGATGAAGGCGAATACCGAGGGGCAGCACCACCCAGGTGGCCACGGCCGCGATGCCGGCCGCGGCCAGGGCTGACCGCCGCGGACACCGGTCAGCCACGGTAAACACGGCGATCGCGAAGTTGGGGCCGGCATTGCTGACGAACGGCGTGAACCGCACGCCCGCGAAGGTCGCGGCGACCAGGACGACGGTAACCGCGGCGAGCACCGCGACCGGCCAGCGGCGCCGGACGATCAGCGGCGCAGCGGCCAGGACGCCGAAGCTGGCGACCGCCAGCGGCGAGCCGATCCGCGATGTCAGGCCCAGCAGCGCAGGCAGCGTGAAGCCGGCGAAGCAGCCCGCCGCGACCATGTAGTCGATGGCATCGGGGACAGCGCGGCTGCTCAGCCGGGCGGCCAGCCGGACCGTGAGCCTGGCCAACCGGGACGGCGCGGGCCTGTCGCGCGGCGTCCGGGCCGGCTCGGCCGCCGCCCCGGCCTGATGCATGATCGCCACCCTCCGACCGTAACCCCGCCGCCCGGGCGGTGAGGTCACTCTCGCGGCCGAATCGGGCATCATCCCCGGGACTGACCCGGCGTCAAGCACCTGCCGTGGGATGACTCCAGATCGAGACGGCGGCCTGACGACGCCGCGCGTGCCGGCCGACGAGATTGGAGTCATGACAAACAAGATTCGCCGCACAGTTCGGCAACTTTCCGCGCCCCTGGTCATCCTGGCCGCCGTTCTCTTCGCCCTCGGCGTGGTGGCTGGCCTGTTCTCGTATCTCAGCCGGTCCCCGGTCCCGGAGAAATTCGTCCCGGGCTCCTCAGCCTGGTGGCAGCAGCTCGTCGTGGCCGTGGTGGCCTGCGCGGCGCTGGGCTACGGCCGGTGGCGGCACCAGCGGAGGTTCGGCCCGCGCTCCGGCCGGCTGTGGTTGCTCGCGCCCCTAGGCAAGCTGGCCGCCCGGCGGGCGGCCAGTACCCTCAGCGCGCTCCGCAGGCCTGGACGCGCCCTGCTGGTACTGCCGCCCGCCGCCTTGTTCCTCTACTGCTTCGCTCGCGACGGCGAGCAGGTCATCGGGGGCCTGGACCCGAACTTCACCGTCAACGCCTGGGGCGGCCCGAGCTACCTCGGGGCCATGGCCTGCCACTACCTGGACCTGTTTGTGCTGATGGCCGTGGCAGCGTGGCTGCTCGACCGGATCTTGCTGCCCGGCCCGATCCGGCCTGACCGGGCCGCCGCCCGGCCGGGCGGCGGCCCGCCTGGTGGCGTCGTGGTCCACGACCCGGCTGTCCCGGTCCTGGCGCCAGATCACCGTTGAGCACGCTCCGCTGGTCAGAACGGTGCGGCCGCACCGGCTGTCTCGCTGGCCAGCGACGCGATCGCGTCGGCGTCGAACATGTCGCGGTCCGGGCGGCCGTCCCCGCCGGGCTCGGGCTCCGCGGTGGCGGCCAGCGCCGTGTCCTCGTCGCTGCCCTCAGCCGTCCCGAAGCCGCTGCCCTCGGCGGCGAGTTCAGCGGCGTATTCGGCCGCCGTCTTGCCGGTGGCCGGCCTGGTGCGCTGAAACAGGGCCACCCCCCGGCACAGGTCATGCCCGATCGAGCTCGCGTCCACATCGACCTGGGTCCGCGGTATGCCCTGCTTATCGTCGTAGGAGCGGACCGACAGGCGGCCCTTGACTACCACTGGGTCGCCCTTGCGCAGGCAGACGGCTGCGTTGTCGGCCAGCTTCCGCCAGCAGGTGACCGTCACGTAGGAGGTGTTCCCGTCCGCCCACTCCCCGGTCGCGCGGTCCAGCCAGCGTGGCGTCCACGCCACCCGCATCGACAGATTCTGCAGCCCTTCCCGGATCGTCTTGATCCTGGGCTCGCTGGCCACATAGCCGGTCAGGCTGATGTGCGCCTCGTTCATCATCGCGACCCTCCTGGGGGGCTCTGCGGCGCCGGCGCGCCGCTCGCGCCAGGGCTGCCGCTCCGGCGGCGCAGCGCCGCCCGGCTGCGCTCTACGATCCCCGCGGACCGCCCGGAGCGGACCGGGGGCCAGGCCGGTGTGGACAGCGCGCCGGACGGACCAGCCCTGTGGACGGCCGGGACAGGAATTCAAGCCCGTGTGCGAAGATGCCCGCCGCCAGCCCGCCAGCCCGCCAGGAAACAGAACTGACCGGCCAGGCGGCCCGGACCCGCCCGGGCGATGGCCAGCCGGGCCGCTTCGGCGGGCGCCGGTCAGAAGTCAGGCCGCCACGAGCTCGGACGGCTCGGCGATCACGTCAACCAGCGCCCCGTTACGCATCACTGTTATCGCCAGCGGCCGGCCGATCGCCTCGCTGAACATCAGCCGCTGCAGGTCCTGCGCCTTCTCGACCGGGTGGCCCGCCGCGCTGAGCAGCAGGTCACCGGCCCGCAGTCCGGCCCGGGCCGCCGGGCCGTCCGGCACCACCTCGGCAACCCGCAGGCCGCTCGGCCGGCCGAACCGCTCGCGCCACGGGACCGGCAGCGGCGCGGGCACGCTGACCAGCCCCAGGTATGCGCGGCGGACCCGGCCGTGCTGCATGAGCGCCGAGATGATCCGCCTGCTGGTGGCGTTCACCGGCACCGCCAGGCCCAGCCCGATGCCAGCTACCGCGGTGTTGATGCCGACCACCCGCGACCGCGAATCGGCCAGGGCACCGCCCGAGTTACCGGGATTGAGCGCGGCATCGGTCTGGATCACGTCTTCGACCAGCCGGGCGGCCCCCGCGGTGCGGGTCGGCAGCGACCGGCCCAGCGCGCTGACCACCCCGGCGGTGACCGAGCCGGCCAGGCCGAGCGGGCTGCCCACCGCCACCACCAGCTGGCCGACGGCGAGCCGATCCGCCTCGCCAAGTTCGGCGGGCGCCGGGGTGGTCCCGTTCGCCCTGACCACGGCCAGGTCCGAGAGCGGGTCGGCGCCGACCACGGTAAACGAGGCGGAAGTGCCGTCGGAGAACAACGCCGTCCCGCTCTGAGCCCGGCCGACCACGTGCGCGTTGGTCAGCAGGAATCCGTCACCGGTGTAGACGACCGCCGAGCCGAGGCTCTCCCCGCCGCGGCCGCCACCGCGTGGCACCCGCAAGCTGGCCACCTTCGGGGTGAGCTCAGCGGCGACTTCGGTGACAATCCGGGAGTACGCGTCCAGCGGCAGGTCAGCTGTCATGTCGTCCTCCAGTGTCCCGGATTACAACATTACAGCATCGGCGGCGACCAGGAAATCGGTCAGGATTCACCCGCCGCGACGCGGAGTTCCTCGTGGAAGCGACGGTATTCAGACAGCTCCTGTTCAGCCGGCACGATGGCCATCTCCTGAGCCAAGACCGCGATCCTGGCCCGCGCGTCCCCCTCGACTTGCTCGTGCTCACGCCGCGCCGCGGTGCGGACCAGGTTCATGCAGCCGGACGCGGTCAGCCAGCCGAGGAACAGGAACGCGGCGAGCATCACGCAGATCCACGGGATCAGGGCCAAGTCCCCGAACAGCCGGGGCACGCTGGCCGCCTTGAACACCCCGAACGCCACGATCGCCGCGATCCAGCCCAGCCCCACGATCACCGCGCCCAGCAGCAGGCCCTGCACCGCGCCGATCACCCGCCACCAGGGCGCGATCTTGTCCTCGGTCGGCAGCGACTCGCCGATGGCGGTACCGAGCGCGGCCGGGATCTGCTCGGCCCGCGACCGCGCCGCGGCCCGTACGGTCCTGGACCAGGGCGCGGGCAGCTGCGGCCCGATCTGGTCAGCCAGCCTGGTCAGGGCGTTGTCGATCTCCGCCTGCTGCGCGCCCGAGGGTCCTGCCGTTATCGTCCGCAGTTCTTCCCAGAGCTTGCCGAGTCTTATCTTCCGCACCGGATCCCGGCCGGTCAGCCGGTCTATCAGCCAGGCGATCGGCCAGCCGACGTAGTCGATCGCCCGTAGCTCGCGGGCACTCTCGAGCGAATCGCCCACCGCCGACACCCCGGCGGCCCGACAGAACGCGTCAGCCAGCTCGTTCACGGCGGCGGCCGGGACCATCTCGTCATCGAAATCCGGCCCATCCTGCTGCGCCGCGGGACCGGTAGCCGCGTCCACGTAGGGCGCGAACTTCGCCACCAGGCCGTCCAGGTCGGCGCGGATGCGGGCGGTGGCCGCGGTGCGCTGCGACACCGTCTCGGTCAGCAGCTTGCGCAGCTCGGACAGACCCGCTCCGGTGACCGCCGAGGTGACCAGGATCGGAGCTTCGTGCAGGCCCTCCGAATCGAGGAGCCTGCGCAGGTCGGAGATGCAGTCCTCGGTCTGCTGCTGGCTCAGCAGGTCGCACTGGTTCAGCACCACGGCGACCACCTCAGCGTGCCCGGCCAGCGGGACCAGGTATCTGCGGTGCACGGCCGCGTCCGCGTACTTCTGCGGATCAAGCACCCAGACCATCAGGTCAGCCAGCCCCACTAGCCGGTCAACCTGCCCGGAGGCGCCCGAAACCACGGAATCGTGATCAGGCAGGTCGAGCAGGACCAGACCGGTCAGCGTCTCCTCGCCTCGGTCCAGCGCACTGCCCCGCGCATACCGGTAGCGGCGCGGTATGCCCAGCCACTCAAGCAGCGGCCCGGCGCCTGCCACTCCCCACACGCACGCGTGCGCGTCCCTGGTGATCGGCCGGGTGACGCCCACGGTCGACAGATCGGCGCCCGCCAGCCGGTTGAAGAGCGAGGACTTTCCGCTGCCGGTCCCGCCGGCCAGCGCCACCACCGTGTGCCTAGCCGACAACCGCAGCCGTTCGCCCGCCCTGGCCAGCAGTTCCTCGGCGTCGCTCAGGACCTTCTTGCTGAACCCAACCGTGCCGGTACGCGCCGAGCCGATCTGGATCAGCCTGGCCAGCGCGGTGAGGCGCCCCGACAGGCCAGACCCCGTCCCGGACCCGCCGGGCTCGGCGAACTCGCTGCCGGCCAGTCCGGCAGCTTGGCCGGGCGCTGCCCCGGTGGAGCCGGGCCCGAGCCCGGCGGCAATGCGCCGCGGCAGGGCCGTGGCGGGCAGGCTGCGCCCCGGCTGGGTGGTGGCGGTCATCGTGCTGCCTCCAGGGTGTAGGCGGCCTGGTACAAGTCGGCGGCCGCCGTCCCGTCCGGCCGGCCGACTGCGTCGATGACATCGGTAAAGCGCTGTATCTCCTCGCCGAACAGCAGCATGATCCGCTGATGCAGGTCCAGCCGGGCCCTGGCCCCGAGGTCACGCAGCGGCCCCGCGCCGAACAGCGAGGTCAGCACGCGCTGCGGGACGGCACTGGTGCCCTCGGTCACGGCCACGTCACCCGCGCCGTAGCCCAGCAGGCCGATGGTCAGCACCAGGGCCAGCGACTCATCGTCGAAGGTGGCGACCCGGGCGACCGACCGCTTGGTCACGTTCTCCGCCTGGATCAGGTGCATGACGTCGTCCTGCCAGGCGCTGATGGCCTGAACCGTCCGGGTCACCAGGTCAGGTGACGATCTGGCCAGCGCGGCAGCGGTCATCGGAGCGGCTGGTTCCGGTCGGCTGCCGTTGGCGGCGGGCTGCGCGAAATCTAGCTCGGCCGGCTCGGCATAGACCGGGTCCGCCGCCGGGCCGCCGGTGCCCGCCGCGGTCAGCTGGGCCAGCAGCGCCGCACCCGCCGGGTGCTCCCGCCACTGCGTGACGGCGTCCTCGGCGGCCCGGTCGGCGATCGCAGCCACGAGCGTCTCAAGCGCTCCGCGCAGGGCGGCCTTCAGGGCCTTGGCCCGGGCCGGGATGCGCCGCCTGCGGGGCCGGCCGCGGCTGGCCGGGCCTGCGGACCTGCAGCATGCGCAGCAGGTCCCCGGTCCCGGTGAAGTCCTGCCAGCGGGCCAGGATCTCGCCGCGCAGCAGCGAGCCGTTCCTGGTGGCTTCGTCGATCTCGGCCAGGCCCGCCGTGTAGGCCGACCCGGCGCTGGCCTGCAGCTGCGCGCGAACGGACACTTGCTCGTCGGCCTGTCCGGCCAGCGCGGGGATCCGGGCCCGGAAGGTGTCAAGTACCCCCGACATGGTCTGGGTCAGCACCGCGATCCGCCGTTCTTCCCGGATCGCGGTGTCCTCCAGCCACTGCCGCACCGGGCTGTACACGGTGAGCGGCAGCGTGCCGTCGGTCAGGCTGGTCTCGGCGATCATGAAGCGCCGGGCTTCGCTGAGGCCGTTGGCCGCGAGCATCGCGTCGAAGTGCGCGGTGAGCGGCCGGGCGGATTCCTCCGGCACCCGGGACAGCACGATGGCCAGCGCCGCGCCCCGGTCCCTGGCCTGCTGCAGCAGATCCCAGACGGCGGCGTCGGCGTAACGGCTTGAGCTGGTCATGAACAGCCACAGATCGGATGCGTCGAGGAACTGGTGGGCGAACTCGCGGTGCGCCTGCACGACCGAGTCGATGTCGGGGGTGTCCAGCAGGGCGACTCCCCGTGGCATGCCCTCGCTGGCCGCCAGCACGAGCAGGCCGTCCCGGCCCGGCATGGCCAGGCCCTGCTGGCGGACCCGCGGCAGGGTCGGCAGGAAGACGTTCTCGGCGAACCAGCGGGCATCGCTGGGGTGGCAGGCCAGCACCGGGCTGTTCGTGGTCGGCCGGCGGATGCCCGTGGCACTGACCTGCATGCCGACCAGGCTGTTCATGAGCGTGGACTTGCCGGCGCCGGTGGACCCGACCAGCGCCACCAGGATCGGGGCCTCGGACTGCCGCAGCCGCGGCAACAGGTAATCATCGATCTGGCTGAGCAGCTTGCGCCGTTCGGCCCGGGCCTCCGCGACGCCGGGCGACTCGAACTCCAGTGACAGTTCCACGATCTGATGGCGCAGCGCGAGCAGGGCCGACTCAAGTTTGCGCGCGTCGACCCGGATATGCGGCTCCACCTCCGGCGCGGCGGCCTCCGGACCTGGCGCCTGGGCCTGCGGGGCACCTGCCGCAGTGCCGTCACCCGGCACCGATGCAGCCGTCACGCCCTGTGCTTCTGTCATGCCGTGCGGCCTCCTGACCCGCAGGCCGCCGCCGCGTCCCCGGAAGCGTGAGCCTGCCGCTCAGATTTGGTCACTGCCTCACCCATCGCCGCGAAACACCGGCGGCCGCCGTGGGCGACCGCGCGGCATCTCGAGTGCCCGTACCCAGTCTTGCCGTAATTTTGTGCGCGCGAAAAGTAGGTTACCGTCCGTTACTGCCCGGGATGACCGAAACGGGAGTCCTGACCAGACGCCAGGGACGAACCAGGATATCCGTCATGACCTGCGGGGGCCAGGCAGCGGCTACCGGCCGGCCGCGGTGCCGGCGGGCGCCGTGGCACAGCGCTGCAGCGCGTTGAGCGCCGCGGCGGCCACGGCCGCACCGCCCTTCTCCGACACGTTGCTCAACGAGGGCAGGCCGCTGGCCCGTAGCGCGTCCTTGGCCTCGGCGGCGCCGACAAAACCGACGGGCAGGCCGATGACGAAGCCCGGCTCCACGCCCCTGCTCAAAATCTCCGCCAGCGCGCTGGGCGCACAGCCGACCACCCAGATCGCGCCCGGCCCGGCCTGCCCGAAGCACAGGCGCACCGCGGCCGCCGCCCTGCTGATGCCCGCGGTCCTGGATAGCCGCTGGGTCAGCGGCTCGTCGATCTTGCAGAGCACCGGGCAGCCGGTGATCCCGGCCGCCACCATGGCGGTATCGACGATGACCGGCGCTCCCCCGGCCAGCGCCGCGACGGCCGCGGCCAGTGCCTCCTCGTCGCAGATCAAGTCGGTCGCGTAGTCAAAATCCGCGCTCGCCTGGATGACACTCTCGGTGACGTCCCGGCTGAATCTGGGCAGCCTGGACAGGTCAATCCTGGACCGCAAGATCTGGTATGAATCCTCCTCCAGCCGATCCGCGTCGGCCGCCGAATCTCCGCCACTGCTCACTACGCCACCTCCCTGGGCCAGGATCCGCAGGTCCGCCGATACACTAACGGAGCAGATCCGGGCCAGGTGCCGCCGCGAGCAGGCTGGACCGGGTACGGGAATGTTCAGCGACCCTTGCGGCAGCGTTCCAGCTGACCGCACGTCAGCCCGGCGAGATCGCTACGCCGGGTTTGCAGCTGACAACTTATGTGAATGGAGCATTCCATGGCGGACAACAGTCGTGCCCGGGTCCTGGTGACCGGCGGATCCGGCTTCATCGGGCGACGGCTGGTCGGCGCGCTACTCGAGGCAGGTGCCGATGTCACGGTCGCGGACCGGCGGCCCTTTCCCGGCGGCCAGGTCCGCACCATCCTCGGCGACCTGTGCGACCCGGCGGTCGTGGCCCGGGTGATCCAGCCGGGCACCGACGCCGTTTTTCATCTGGCCGCGGTAACCCGGGTGCTGCTGTCTGTGGAGGACCCGGCCGGGACGTACCGGCTCAATGTGGACGCGACCGCCGGCCTGCTGGAACAGGCGCGCATTCACGGTGTCGGCACATTCGTGCTCGCCTCGACCAACGCCATCACCGGCGACGTGGGAACCGCCACGATCACGGAGCAGACGCTGCTGCGCCCGCTTACGCCATACGGGGCGACGAAGGCGGCCGGCGAGATGTTGCTGAGCGCCTACGCCGCGAGCTACGGCATCAGGTGCAGTGCGCTGCGGTTCTCCAACGTCTATGGTCCTGGCATGCAGGAGAAGGACAGCCTGATCCCGCGGCTGATGCGCGCCGCCGTCGCAGGGCGCGGCATCCAGGTCTACGGTGACGGCACGCAGCTGCGTGACCTGGTGCACGTAGATGACATCGTCGCAGGCACCTTCGCCGCCTGGCGGGCGGGCCACACCGGGCCGCTCATCTTGGGCGCCGGTGAGTCGGTGTCGGTCAACGACATCCTGGCTGCCGCGCGCGCCGTGACCGGCGCGGCGCTTCCTGCCGAGCACGTGCCGCCCAAGCCAGGCGAGATGCCCGCAGTGATCGTGGACATATCGGCCGCCCGGACGATCGGCTACCAGCCCGGGCACGATCTCAAGTCCGGCCTGGCCACCGTCTGGCCGGAATTCTCGGGGGCCGCCCAGTGACGCCCGCGCGCTCGACCAGCGAGATCATCGACAGCGCCGCCATCCGGACGTTCACCGAACAGTACGGGGCCCTGGCCACCGCGCTGCCGCCACTGGCGATCGTGATCGCCGCCTTCAACGAGGAGGGCTCGATCGGCCCGGTCCTGCAGGCCCTGCCGGATACCGTCGCCGGGCTGGCCACCGCGAAGATCGTCGTCTGCGACGGCGCGGCGGACGGCACGGCCAAGGAGGCCGCCGAGGCCGGCGCACTGGTCTGCGACGTGCCGGTCAACCGCGGCCAGGGTGCCGCGCTGCGGCTCGGCTACCGGATTGCCCGCAACGGTGGCGCCCGCTACATCGTGACCACGGACGCCGACGGGCAGTACAACCCGGCGGAGATCGGGCTGCTGCTCGCGCCGCTGCTCGCGGGGCGGGCCGACTTCGTGTCCGGGTCGCGCGCGCTGGGCAGCGAGGAGACGACCGACCCGGTACGCCGGCTCGGGGTGCGAGTGTTCGCCCTGATCATCAGCCTGCTGGCGGGCAAGCGCATCACCGACCCGTCGTTCGGGCTGCGGGCGATGCGCGCGGAGGTGACCGGCGCGGTACGCCTCGAGCAGCCGCAGTACCAGTCAGCAGAGCTGCTGATCGCGGTTATCTCGCACGGCTTCCGGGTTGCCGAAGTGCCCGCCACGATCCGCAAGCGCAAGATCGGCGAGAGCAAGAAGGGGCACAACGCGCTTTATGCGCTCCATTTCGCCGGGGTGATCACCGGCACCTGGTGGCGCGAAACTCAGCGCCGCAGGCGCAGGTCCCGCTGGTCGGCACCGGTGCCGGGCGCTGCGCCGCCCCGGGCCGCGGCCACGGCCACCGGCGCGCCGTCCGCGGCATTGAACTCCGACCCGGCGCGGACCGAGCCCGGCGAGCCCTTGGGCCCGCGGTCGGCGAACAGGACGTAGTGGAAGATCGCGAATCTGGTCACGAAGGTCACGCAGTTAGCCATCAGGTACGCGGTATTCACGACGACCACTCGCTGCCAGTGGCTGAATCCCATCGAAATGGCCCACATGCTCGCGTAGTGACTGACCACACCGAGGACAATCCAGGCGCCGACGGAGACCGCCCAGAATGGCAGCGTCTCCTTGAGCACATGCGGCCTGCCCCTGCGCTCCCACGCCCAGCGGCTCAGCACATAGCTGACGGCCGCGCCGGCCATCGAGGCGATCACCGCCGAGGTGCCCGCGCTCAGCCGGGTGATGCCGACCAGGACCGCCAGCGTCAGCTGACTGGCGGCCACTGCCGCCATCGAGACGGGCACGAACCGCATGAAACGGCTACCGGTCTTGGTGCGGAGCCTTCGCCGCAGCCCGCCAGGGAGCAAGTGCCACGCAGCCTTGGCGATCTTGGGCGGTGCCATAGTCATGAGCGTCCTAGGGTAACGGCAGCATTCGAGCTGGTTAGACAAGGTCTACAGTACGGGAGCGCATGGAGAGGCCGATGATGCGGTCCTCCGTCTGCAGGACCGGCCCTGGGGCCTGCGCGTGCGGCGCGCCCGAATGCATTTATAGCATCCAGTCGGCGGTGGCCGTGGCCAGGCAGCGAAGTCGGCTTTGTCATCCAGTCGGTCCTGGGCAAGCCACTGACCGTATACGGGAACGGCACCCAGACCCGCGGCCTGATCGAGATCAGGGACACGGTGCGCTGCATCCAGCTGGCCTGCGAGAACCCCGCCGACCGTGGCGAGTTCCGGGTCTTCAACCAGATAACCGAGTTCATGTCGCTGCAGGGGATCGCTGACACCATCGCCGCGGCCAGCCCGGAGGTCGTCGCGATCGAGCACATCGAGAACCCGCGCGTCGGGCTGGAGAATCACCATTACCACGTGGTCAATTCCGGCCTGGTCGAGCTGGGCCTGGAGCCGCATCTGCTGTCGGACACGCTGATCGAGTCGCTGTTCGAGATCACCAAACGGTACGCGCACTGGGTCCGGCCGGAGGCGATGATCCCGACCGTCCAGTGGCGCAAGACGTCCAGCACGATCTCCAGCTGGCCGCACCGCCCTAGCGGCCGAGCCGGAACGGGCCTGCCCACTGCCCGCCGCTGCGCAGCGCGGCGGCCCACAGCGCGCCACCACCGCCGCGCCAGAAGACGTCGGTCTTCCTGGCGCCCTCGCCGGTGGTGACGAACGGTGCTGATCCCAGCCGGCCTTTCGGCAGCCGCGCCGCCTGCCAGCCGGATCGGGCGCGGTGCCCGGTCACCCAGAGCCTGCCGTCCCGGCCAGCCGCGGCTGGTAGGCGGCCTGCCAGAGGCCGCCGTCGGTGCCCCGGTAGAAGACATCGATCCGGCCGCCGCCCGCGGTCACCGCGGTCGGCGCCGACCCGACTGGACCACCGAGGTCGACCGGCCGCCCCCAGCCTCCGCGGGGCCGGTACTTCACCTGCCAGAGCCGGTGACCTCGGCCGCGGTAGAAGACGTTCACGACCCCGCCGCGACCCCGGACCGACGGCGATGCCTGAGCCGTGCTCACGCCGACCGGCACGCCGCCGAGGTGCACGTTGAGATAGTCCTGATCAATGTCAATCTGGTCACCGCCGAACGTCTGCTCGATATTGCCGTTGTACTGGTGCAGACGCCGGTGATCAGTCCATTCGCCGGGCCTGAAGACCGGGTCCACGGTGTTGGGCTGGCCGTTCCACAGCGCGTCATAAATGACGTCCGGCATCGCGTAAGCACCGGTGAAATACTGCCTGGCCAGGTCTTCGATACCAGACAGCGAGCTCGAGTAGACGCCGGAGTCAAAGCCCAGGTGATGGATGGTGACGGTCCAGGCTGACAGGAACGTCAGCACCGCTGCCGTCTGGCCGGGCGCATAGGCCTCCATGTCGTAATAGAGCGGGGTGCGCCGCCTGAAACCAAGCAGCCTGGCCTGCGTGACGGCGTCGGTGGCCGCGGCGGCACCCTGCACGGCCGGGGTCTTGAGCTCGCCGAATTCCGCTTGTACGCCCACATACAGCGGGAAGAAATGCCATCCGGCCGCGGACTCGCCGCGCAGCCAGCCGGCGGTGAGGTTGGGCTGGGCACAGGCGCGGTCCGCGCCGCCGATGTAGACGCCGATCGCCCGGTACGGTGAGTAGCGCCGCCAGGCGCTCATATAGGCGGCGCTCGGGGCGGTGCACGCGTCGAACCCGGAGCCATGGTAGTTGGTGACCCGGCGCGGCAGCCGGGCTGCGCGGGCCCGGCCGAGCGGGCCGGCCGCTACCTGGGCCGTCGGCATCTTGATCCGGGGTTCGGGCAGCGCGGCACCGCGCAGGATCTGGTAGATCTGGCCGGGGTCGGTGCCGTAACTTGCCGTGACGCTGTTCCCGGGCGCCGTCACCGTGATCTGCCTGGCCACGGGATTCTCCGTGGCCGACCGGACGGATCGGGCGGGTCCGCGGCGGATCAGCAGGGCCTGCGTCCGCCCGATCAGCCGGGCCGGGCATAGCTGATGGGCACCGGGCGTGCCGATGTAGGCCACCTGCCGGTCAAAGCGCACGCAGGTGGCCGGACGCGCCGCAAGGTTGATCACGGGCCAGGACCGCGGCAGCTCGAACGTGTACCTTCCGTAGGCCATCGGCCTCAGCGCGGGCGCCGCCGACGCCTGTCCGGCTGCTGGCGCGGCCAGGGCCGCGAGCACGACGCTCGCCGCGAGCACGACACTCGCCCCGAGCGCGACTGCGGTACGCGGCCACCAACCGCGCTGGTGGAATGCGAGCATGATGATAACCGCCTCCTGTCGTACCCCCGTGCCGCGATCCCGGGCGTCTCGGCCCGCGATCTGGTCTTGTGACAGTGGTGCTTAGTAGGGCAGCCGTACTTCGTGATCTGATCATGGATCGGCTGTTCGCCTGCGGAGGCGGGCTCGCTGGTGGAACCAGCGGGCTCGGGCCTGATGCCGGCGCCGCCACCAGGACCAGCGCAGGTGGTGGCGGATGGACTGCCAGCCGCGGGTGAGCAGGTTGAAGACGCGCTTGATCTCCGCGACGGTCAGCGCGAACGCGTCCCAGGCCGCGCGCTCCAGCAGCCGCTGCATCTTGTCCGGCGTGGCATCCCGGCGTGCTCGGCCAGCATCCAGCAGTTCTTGCGCGGCAGGTCGCTGATCAGCCCGGTGATGTACTTGCGGGCCTCCCGCCGCGGCTCGACCCGGGTAAAGAAGCCCGCCAGGGCGGCCATCAGCTCATCCAGCATCCCGCAGGCCAGCGCGGCCTCTTCTACAGTGGAGGCAGCAGCCGCCTCAAGATCAGTAGTCGTCACAACCTAATGATCACGAGGCGGCTGTCTCAGCACGCCCCAATCCGCCCAATCCGCCCGATCGGGCCAGGTCATCCCGCGTCGTCAGATCACGAAGTACGGCTGCCCTAATAGGCAGCGCATGACAGAACGACCTGATCTGCGTATCACCGCCGATTAGCACGAAAGGGATCCATCGCATACAGAGCGGCTCTTCGCGTGGCTGAGCTCGTGGCGGGTGGTAGTTACCGGCGTGAGGCCTCGTCGAGGTCGATGCCGATGGCGCTAGCCACATGGTCCAGATCGCTGTCACAAGCCAGCAAAGTGACTTGGTGCCGTCGCGCAACCGCAGCGATCATGCAGTCAACCATCCCCCGGGGCGTGACCCCGGACTGACGGCAACGACGGTAGATGCGTACCGCCCCATCGAAGTCAGCGACGGCGTCGAACGGGCAGAGGTGGAAACGCAGCAGCAGGCGGCGCAGATCCGCCTCCCTTGCGTCGCTGCGCGCGCCAGCCAGGACTTCCATGATCACCGGCTCGGTGACGGCGACCGGGCCGCCGGTGTCAATGAGCTCGGTCAGGCGGCGATCAACTGCGCTTCCGGTGGCCCGGTCGTATTCGACCCAGGCGGAGGTGTCGGCGAGGATCACGCTGCTCCCCGGGGCGCGACATCATCGGGGAGGTCCCCGATGGCATGCGCGCCCCGCATCGACAGGGCCTCCTCGCGCGTCATCGGCTGCCCGGCAAGATGGCGCAGGGCGAGCTCTACCGCTTCGGTCTTCGTCCGCAGGCCGTAGCGCTCCATGACCGCCCGGAGATAGATGTCTTCGATCTCGATGTTCGTGCGCACCCGACTCATACACCTACTATACACCTAACGTGTAAGTTGCGTGTACCGATTGCGAGTTCAGCCGCTGGCCGCCACCTACAGTCCCGAACATCTGGTTCCGGCCTCGTTCGCTCACACGCGGCCTGCTTCCGCCGCCCGCACAGAGGCGGACATCGCTCGCCACCTCAGGGCCGCGGACCCGGAGCGTTACAGGTATCGTCATTGGGGCTGAAGAGCTGACCTCATCTGGTCAGGGGCCGCCGGGCTGTGCTGGTGGCCGACGAGATGGAACTCCGCCCGGTACAGCAGCGTGTCGTCAGCGATAGCACCCGCGTGGGCCGCCCGCTCGCGCAGGGATTCCCGGTCTGGATCCCGGACCCGAGAAGCACCAGGAAATAGATCTGCCTGGCCGCCAGTCAGGTTCCGCCGCGGCGGCGGATGAGCGCGCTGCAGCCGACCGCGTTCGGGGCGATGCGTCCAACCCGGCGGTCTCCCGCCTGATGGACACCACGGGTTTGTCGCCTGAACCGGGCGGTCCAGTGAACTGGATGAGGCTATGCCGGCTGGTCCCGCGTTTCTGTGGCCGCTATGCGGACGAGCTCGATGAACTCCTCCTCAAGGCCGTCCTGGTCGGCTTGATTGCCAGGGCCGGGATCAGAATCCTCGCCGTCATCGTCGCCCTGATCCACAGGTTGGTGTACTCAGAAAAGACCAGCCAGCAGCCGCGTATCCCAGACAGCAGGTCTTCCAGGAGATCAAAGGGCTGGCCGGGCCGGGTCCAGTGGCGTAGCGCGGATGCTGGCGATCAATTCACCGCGCAACTCCGGGCCGGCGGAGATGTCATCCGCCTGGCGTTCTGTCTTCCTGGCTCGCGATACTAAGTGCCCATCGATGAATAACACGCCGGGTTATGGGCCGCGGGCGGGGATCAGGTCGTAGTTCCACTCGCCGTGGAACTGGTGGCGCCTAAGCGCTCGCTGTTCCAGGTCTTTCATCTGGCGGTCGGGGATCTTGATGCCCTTGGGGTACTGGCCTGGGTCGAGTTCGGCGGCGACGGTCAGCCCGGTGCGGGTGGTGGTGGCCGCGATGGTCTGCACGATGACTTCGTGGCTGGTCAGCGGCCGGCCGCGCCAGTTCATCGAGATGTGGGAGAACAGCCGGTGCTCGATTTTGTTCCACTTGGAGGTGCCGGGAGGGAAGTGGCACACGGTGATCTCCAGGCCGGTCCCGGCCGCGAGGGCGGCCAGCTCGGTCTTCCACAGCCGGGTCCGGTAGCCGTTGGAGCCGCCGCCGTCGGCGCAGATCAGCAGCCGGGTGGCGTGCGGGTAGGCGGGCTGGCCGGCCTTCTGCCACCAGGTGCGGATCGTCTGCACCGCGAACGCGGCGGTGTCATGGTCGGTGCCGACGGACACCCACCCGGAGTTCGCGCCCACGTCGTACACCCCGTAGGGGGTGACCTTGCCCTTGTCCTTGTCGATGAAGTCGTAGACGTTGACCTGCTCGGGACTGCCCCCGGGGCGCCATTGCCGGCCGCCGTTCCTGAAGTTGCCGACGTTCTGTTTCTTCTTGGCGTCCACGCTGATCACCGGCTGCGCGGCGTCCAGGTGCTCCCGGGCCCGCGCGCTGATGTACCGGAACTGGGCGTCCCGGTCGGGGTGCCGGGCGCCCTCGGCGGTCTTGGCGTTGCCCTGCAGGCTGAAGCCTTCTTCCTTCAGCAGCTTCGCCACCGTGTCGGGCCCGGCCCGGTGCCCCTGCCGGGTCAGCTCGGCGGCCAGGTTCCGCAGCGACAGGGTCGTCCACCGCAGCGGCGACTCCGGGTCCCCCCGCGAGCCGGGGCCCGCCAGCGCCAGCAGCGCCGGGCGCAGCCCCGGGTCGGCGTCGGCCAGCTGCTTGCGGCCCCCGCCCGGCCGCCGGGCCCGGCCCAGCGGCTCCCCGCCGGCCTCCAGCTCCGCCGCCCCGGCCGCCACGATCTGCCGGCTGCACCCCCGCCGCCCGGGCCACCGCCTCGATCCCGCCATGCCCTAGCGACCGCGCCTCTGAGCCCAGGTACAGCCGGCGCTGCCGCTCATCCAGGTGCGGCAGCAGCACCGGGAACTTCGCCGCCAGCGCCTCCTCGACCTCCACGGCAACGGCCATACCACATCATGACCCGCCAGTTACAAAATGTCAAGGTTATTTATCGACATACACTAAGGCAGCCAGGTCTGGGATCTGGCCTTGGGCGACCGTCATCGCATCGCGGATAAGGCCGGTCACGACCGCGCTCGGCGTGGCTCCCGCGTCAAGGGCCTTTAGCACGAGGGTCGGGCTCTCGTGCGGAAGGGCTTCAAACTCATCAGCGGTCCGCACGATCTCGGTGGCATCAATGCCTGACTGGTCGCTCGCGACCTCCGCTGCGGCGCGCAATCAGTGAGCTGCAGCGACCGCCGCAGCGGTCGGATCAACCTCGGTGAACAGGCTTTCGCCGCCAAGGGGATTGGTCTGCAAGATCTGGTCAGCTGCGGCTACCTGGACCGGCGATGCGTCTTGGCGTGACAGCACGACCGCCTGGCGCGAACGCCCGGACAGGTCACCGCGCTCAGCCCGATGGACAGCATCCAGCTCGGCTCTGAAGTCCGCCACGATCGTCTCGGTCAGATCCGGATCGTCGATAGTGTGCAACACGCGGCCTGCCCGATGCGCCCACTCCACAACCGGGTCATACGACTGAAGCAGCAGGCCGCCAGACGGCAGATTCGGCGCCTGAATCGCCGCCAGCACTTCTCCGAACGCCTCGCGCGAAGCCTGGCGGTACCAGCCCTCCGTATTGGGCTCTAGGCTGGCGCTCGCGCTGGCCGGATGGGTATAGCAGCGCCACAACTCCCGCGACAGCCGCGTCGCCGCATACGCCAGGTCCAGCGCCTGCCCGTCTTCCACGGAAGAGGATAAGCCTGCGACGGTGACCGCCACGTCGCCCGCGCCCGTGCTCCACGAGACGACTGTGGCCCCGCGTTCGCTGTCCACGGCATATCGGCTCATCGGACATCACATGTAAACGACGACACATCCAGGCAGGGCGCACGCAACCTACTGACCTCTTGGGTATCACGGAAACTACAGCCGAGCCCATGGTCGGTGCCGTCGATCGCGAAGTAGCGCAGGGCAGTGAACTGGGCCTCGATCCTGTTTAACCTGACGAGTTCGACGGCGTATAGGCGATCTCCACGTTGTTCGCATTGGCCCAGGCTCCGAGCTGGCCGTCTTTGCGGGCGGTCCGGTGCGGGCTGAAGTTGTCGCAGATGATCGCGATCCGCACCTGCGGTGGGTAGAGGGAGCGCAGGTAGCGGCATAACTCCAGAAACCGGTTCCGGATCTTGCGCGGCTTGACGTGCCAGAGAGCTTGTCTTCGCCCAGTTCATAGGCAGCGAGCAGGTGCCGCACCCCTTCGGTGCGGGCGCGATCCGCGTCGTGAGGATCTGAAGGTAGCGCAGCATCAGAAGCGACCATGCGAGATGGGGTGAGTGCCGGGGTCACGATGCCGCCCGGAGGTACTGCGACGACGGGCAGCCCGCCGGTTACCTGGGACGCGGCGCCTTCGCCCAGCGGCTGGGGGCGGTGTTCCTGCCCCCAATGGCAGCGCGGCAGAAGAACTCTGTGCCGAGCATCGTTTGCAGCAGGTGCTGGGGAAGCATCGACGGAACGATCGGGTACTGGGTGCGGTGCCTCGCCAGCGCCTCGAGTTTGCGGTGAAGGTAGCTAGTGACGTTCACCCCGCAGGTCCCTGGCGGCTCGGCGGCGGCTGGGAGTTCGGCTGCGCTAGTGGCGCCGACCCCGCGCCCGGCGTACGGCCCAGGCGGCCTGCGGGACAGAACGAGGCAGGTGAGACTTTCACTGGCCACCACATGCGCCGTGCGCTCGCCCGCCACTAGGCCGAGCTCGCCGAAGAAGTCACCCGGCTGCATCCGCCGCAGGTGTACCATCTGGCCGTCGGGATGCTCCAGTAGAGCATCGGCGGTCCCGTTGAGGATCAGGTACAGCGCATCCGCCGGTTCACCCTGCTCGATCACGTAGATCCCCGGGGGAAACCACTGCACTCGCACGTCATCCCGGGTCAGCCGCATGGTGGCCGACTCGCCAGCGAACAGCGCGATCGCCTGCAGCGCGGCGCGATCGGTGGCACGCTGCCCCGAGTCGGCGATCCAGTGCGCCAGCTCCTCGGACATGGAGGTGCGCCGGGGCGGGAAGACGGCGTAGTACAGCCGCTGGCCCCGGTTGCGGTCGCGGGTGTGTGCCCGGAATGCCTGGGTCGTCAGCTCGGAAATCGCGACGTGGTCCGGGTGGCCGTACCCGCCGTCCGCGCCGAAGGTGATAACCGTGTCCGGATCGAACTGCCGCATGATGCCGGTGATCGCCGCGCCCAGCGAGGACCGGTGCTCCTGCAGGGTCCCGTCCGGGTAAGCCAGCACCTGCACGCGCTGCACGCCGAGCTCGGCGGCAGCCGCGCCAAGCTCGCCCTCCCGGACAGCGCCGAGCGTGCGCCGGGTCGCGGCCGTGGCATCGCGGATCTGCCCCCGTTCCCCGCGGGTGGCCGAGACAATCATGACCTCAGCGCCCGCCTCGGCGGCCCGGGCCATCGTGCCGCCAGCGCAGAACACCTCATCGTCCGGATGCGCGAAGACGCCCATGAGGCGCTGCGCTGAGCCGGGTCCATCGTCCACAATGACCTCCTCCGAGGTGCCAGCAAAAGGCCTGCCCGCTTGCATCGACGTGCCAGGTGCCTCTGAGGCGCTCGGCGGCGAGCGGTACGGCTGCGCCCGCGCCCCATCGCAAGCGGCCGGGAATTCCCTGGCCGACGTCATGGCCGACGGAGCCCGAGCGCCGGGCTTGCGCATCGGGCAGGGCGCGACCTTGCGGGAACCAACCCGCAGGTGACATCTCCCGAAGCCGGTGCGTCCGCATTGCACGGTCACATGCACGCGGTGGCTAACAGCCCACGCGAGGTGCTAGGCCGTCCGGGTCGGCCGCGCGATCCCGATAGGTCATCTCCACGAATGCGAGGAACCGCTCCACGTCGCCGAGGTTCGAGGCCAGGCCCACCGATGCGCGAAGCGCCCCGCCGCTCGGCAGGCCGAGAAGGTCGACGTACTGGTCCAGCGTACGGGCGCGTCCCCGCACCGCTCGGCGCCAGTCTGCCTTGGTGAGATGGAACGCGCCCTCGCCGGCGCCCGGGTTGCAGAAGCACCCGGTACGGATGGAAATCCCGGCAGTGGCGGTATCCCGCGCCACAGCGCGCTCGTCGACCACGCGCCCGCCGGGATCCAGCAGGTTGAAGGCCACAGTGCCACCGCGATCGCGCGTACTGGCAGGCCCGTGGATCCGCGCCATCGGCTCACCGTTGCCATGGCGCAGCGCGGCGAGCCGGTCGATGAGCCAGCCAGTCAGGCACATCACCCGCTGATGGATCAGGTCAACTCCGACGTCGGTGACCCAGGACAGCCCGAACTCCACATCGGGTATCTGCTGGAAGCTGAGCGTGCCGTCCTCGAACCGGGCCTCGTCCCCAGCCAGCGTGTGCCAGTCGCCTAGCGCGCTGGCCACGCTAACCGACCCGCCGGCGAACCAGGGACGCCACAGGCGCCCCAGCGCCTCCCGCCGCGCTATCAGGCAGCCGACGCCGGTCGGGTAGCCGAATACCTTGTACCAGCTGACCGCCACGAAATCGGGCTTGACCACGGACAGGTCGAGCCGGTTCGATGGCACATAAGCTGCCGCATCCAGCAAGACGTCATAGCCATGCTCATGCGCCGTCTCTATCCAGTCCAGGGGATGCTGCACCCCGCTGAAGTTGCTCTGCGCCGGGTAGGCAAACAGCCCGCGGCGGCGAGGGACGGCCGCTGCGGACGGCGGTGCGACCAGCCGATCCGCGTCTACGGCCCCGTCCTGGGCCAGCGACCGCTGCCTCCGGGCACGCAATCCCCGGCCGGCCCACGGCGCCACCCCACAGCGCGTCACCCGCCATGCTGCGCCCAGCCGCCCCGGCCTGCGCCGTGCCAGTGCCTCCAGAATCGCGTCATCGTCCACCCGCAGCTCAGGCGAGCTGAACGGCACATACTGCATGACTGCGCCGCGTGCCCTGGCGAACTCCCTGATGCCATTAACCGAATTGTGGTTGTCGTACGTCAGGACCAGCCGGGTCCTCGAGCCGAACGGGTAAGCCTCCCCGACAAGCCGACACGCGCCCGTGGCATTAGGGGTGAAAATGGCCGCGTACTCATCAAGCGGCGCGCTAAAGTGCGCCAGGGCCGCGAGCCGTGCTTGCTCGATCAGTTCCGTCGACGCCGCGGAGGCCGGGTTTGCCGAATGCGGGTTCCCGAAGCACCCGCCGCCCATCCGCTCGGCATGTGCGCTGAGCTGCGCCTGCGCCGGCAAGCCTGCACCGGTGTAGTCGAGGTAGACGTGCCCGCCCGCGTCAAGGTAGGAGTACTCGGTCACCCGCAGCTGGTCAAGAAGCGCCGTGGTTCGGTAGCCGGGGTATGCGGACAGGAAGCCGGGCGGCTCTGACCGCCGGTCCTTCTCGGCGCTGCCCGGCAGGCCGGACGGTTCTTGCAAGGCCCTGGTCATGACTTTCCTCGCATGGTGAGCTGAGAATCGGGGTGCGTAAGGGTTACCGGCAGGCGAAAGCGAAGATCGTCACGATTCCCCCCAAGGATCATCCAGCATCCCTTTGCCCTTGGAGCAGGGTGATGAATCGATCGTCGCTCACTCATTATCCGGAAGGCAAGCGGCCCGGGAAATACAGTTCAGCAGGCAGGTTTGCCGCGCCGCTTGCCTGAGGCGCGCACGTGGACGGCTCTGATTTGCCCGGTGGCGTACTGGCGTGCTCGTCAGTCACGGCCCGTGCTCGCTGCGGGCGCCTCGATGATCAACGGGTCCTCAAGCGCCGCTGGGCGCTTTGGCCGCCGAGCAGCAGGCTTGAACCCACC